>CAVSMU010000001.1:0-100903 GCA_963729075.1 uncultured Solirubrobacterales bacterium
GGCGCGCCGTCGGCCCTCAGGGAAGCGCGGCGAGCGCCGAGAGCGACCCGAGCTCGGCACCGAGCTCGATCCAGCTCTCGCCGCCGTCCTCGCTGACCCGCAAGCGCCCGCCGCGGGTGGCGAGGAAGATGGCGGCGTCCGTAGCGACGAGGGCGTAGGGCATCTCGGCGAGCGGCCCCGCGAGCCGCTCCCAGCCGCCGTCCGCCCGCCGGTAGAGGTGGGCGCCGGCGTCGCCGCGACGGTGCGCCTGCATCGGACCGGGCGCAGCGGCGATCCACCAAAGATCGGGATCCGATGGGCTGACCGCGAGCGTCCAGCAGTAGGTGACCTCGAGCCCGCCGGCGTCCTGCTCCCAGCTCTCGCCGCCGTCGATGCTCCAGGCCGCACCGCCGCCGCCGACCTCGTACGCGCGGCCGGCGGCGGTGGGGTGCCAGGCGAGCTGGTGGGCGTCGGCGACGGCGCCCGGGCGGTGATCGGCGAAGCTCTGCCCACCGTCGGTGGACAGCATCACGCCGCCGAGCTCGATCCCGGCCAGCAGACGCTCGGGGTCGTGCGGCGAGGGCGCGATCCAGCGCACGTGGTGGGTCCACGGGCGCGGCGGAAAGCTCCAGTTCTCGCGCGAGGGGATCCGCTGCAGCGCCTCGAGCTCCTCGAACGGCTCGCCGGGGGCGGTCGCCCGAAAGACGTGGCTCGGCTCGGTGCCGGCGTAGAGGGCGCCGTCGGCGGGCGAGACCGCGACCGAGAAGACGTCGGGCTCGGAAAGCTCGATGCGCTCGAACGACCGCCCCCGGTCGCCGCTCAGCCGCAGACCGTCGGCGGTCCCGGCGAGGACGATCCCGTCCCCGCCCGCCGCCACGCAGCGAACCGGCTCGTCGAGGGCGCGCTCGGCGCGCTCGGCCTCGGGCTCGACCACCCACAGGCCCCCCTCAGGGAAGCGCGGCGAGCGCCGAGAGCGACCCGAGCTCGGCACCGAGCTCGATCCAGCTCTCGCCGCCGTCCTCGCTGACCCGCAAGCGACCGCCGCGGGTGGCGAGGAAGATGGCGGCGTCCGTAGCGACGAGGGCGTAGGGCATCTCGGCGAGCGGCCCCGCGAGCCGCTCCCAGCTGCCGTCCGCCCGCCGGTAGAGGTGGGCGCCGGCGTCGCCGCGACGGTGCGCCTGCATCGGACCGGGCGCAGCGGCGATCCACCAAAGATCGGGATCCGATGGGCTGACCGCGAGCGTCCAGCAGTAGGTGACCTCGAGCCCGCCGGCGTCCTGCTCCCAGCTCTCGCCGCCGTCGATGCTCCAGGCCGCACCGCCGCCGCCGACCTCGTAGGCGCGGCCGGCGGCGGTGGGGTGCCAGGCGAGCTGGTGGGCGTCGGCGACGGCGCCGGGGCGGTGATCGGCGAAGCTCTGCCCACCGTCGGTGGACAGCATCACGCCGCCGAGCTCGATCCCGGCCAGCAGACGCTCGGGATCATCCGGCGAGGGCGCGATCCAGCGCACGTGGTGGGTCCACGGGCGCGGCGGAAAGCTCCAGTTCTCGCGCGAGGGGATCCGCTGCAGCGCCTCGAGCTCCTCGAACGGCTCGCCGGGGGCGGTCGCCCGAAAGACGTGGCTCGGCTCGGTGCCGGCGTAGAGGGCGCCGTCGGCGGGCGAGACCGCGACCGAGAAGACGTCGGGCTCGGAAAGCTCGATGCGCTCGAACGACCGCCCCCGGTCGCCGCTCAGCCGCAGACCGTCGGCGGTCCCGGCGAGGACGATCCCGTCCCGGCCCGCCGCCACGCAGCGAACCGGCTCGTCGAGGGCGCGCTCGGCGCGCTCGGCCTCGGGCTCGACCACCCACAGGCCCCCCTCGGTTGCGGCAAGCAGTTCCATCGCCTCGCATCCAGGCTAGCCAGTGGCGCGGGGCCTCACCAGGGCTCGTCGTTGCTGCGCGGGGCGTCGGTTGTCCGCACTTGGCGCTTTTGTCGTCCATGAGGCGACTAACGCGCCAATTGGAGTGCCGCCGCGCGACATCGGAGCGATTCCCGACGCCGCAGCGGCGGGAACCCAGGGCTGAGCAGTTTCGCGTCGCGGCGCCGGCTGGATCGGTGGCCTAGTCACCGAACAGCTCACGGGCGGGAGCGAACCGGTCTTCGCGTGCGCGGCGGAAGCTGCGCGCTTGATACGGCGTCATAAACGAGGGATGCTGCCCCGATGGGCGATCAGGTCCTGCTGCTCGTGATCGGCTTCGCGCTGACGAGCGTTCTCGGCGGAGCCCTCGGATTCTTCTTTCAGACGCGGAGCTCGACGCTTCAGCGTGATGCCCAGCGGCGTGATGAGCTGCATGAGCAGGCACTGAAGGTGTTTGAAGAGGTGAGCAGCGCACTGGACCGGCGCTTGTATCGCATGCGCCTCGTCTTCTGGGCAGCCAAACGATGCGCGCCGGCGGGCGCGGACTTATCGGACTTGCGGAAAGCGCTGGATGACTATCGAAAGACGATCGCAGCCTGGAACGACAATCTGAACCGCACCCTTGCTCTGGTCCAGACGTTCTTCGGTGGTGCCGCCAGAGAGCAGCTCGAGGATCACATTTACGAGGAGTACAGCGCAATCGGGCGTGCCCTCGACCAGTTCGTGCGGGATGTGTCGGTTTCCGATCGCCCTGACGTCTCGGTGCCGCCAATAGGGCGACGCCTGAGCTGGTTGAGCCGTGAGGTCTACTCCCTGAACCTGCAGATGCTCGAGCTGCTGCAGCAGGACAAGCTCGGAGAGGATGCGCCCGCCGCGGCGCCATCTCGACCAAGTCCGACGCCCCTCCTTCAGTCCGGCAGTCAGGGGGCTGCGGTTCTGGAGCTCCAAAGGACACTCCACCGCGCGGGTCAATTCCACGAGCGGATAGACGGAAGCTTTGGAAGACAGACCGAGGGGGCGGTACGGGCATTTCAGCGGGCAGCCGGATTGTCTGATGACGGCGTAGTGGGCAGTGCGACCTGGGCTGCGCTGACGTCTGTCGGCTCGATGCCGACCAGACCCACGGCGGACAGCGCGGCCGACCGCTGACACGCCACGAACTCGAGACGAGTCCCGACGGACGTTCTTACCGCTGGTTCAGGCCGGCCAGCGCCTCTTCCACGCGCAGGGCCGGCCGGGGCAGCCCTTCGGCAGACGGACCCTGTCCGCCTCCGGAGTAGAGAGCGGCTGCAACCCGTACGAGGCTCTCCGCCGTTCGATCCAGCGCCTCGGCGACGCCGGCCGGAAGGAGCGCGCGCACGGCAGCCAGGGAGCGTTCGTCGGGGGGCGCGTAGCCCGCCGGCACGGTGAGATCCGGGAACGCGGAGCGCAGCGCCTCGATGCATGAATGAATCAGATATGCGTCGTCGAGCAGGCCGAGTGCACCCAGCTCGGCGTCGCGAAAGAGATCGTCCTCGTCAACGAGGTACACCAGCACCTGGCCCGCCGCGAAGGCCACGCTTCGCCCGACCCGTGGCTCCTTGGCCATCGTGGTGAGCGCGTCGAGGGCGCTCGGGACGCCGTTCAGGTAGCGCTCGAGCACCTCGGCGAGCTCGCCTACGTTGGCGTCGGGGGTATCGAGAGCCGCGCTCGTCAGTGAGGCCTCGAGCCTTGTCGCACTTGCTTCCTCCGCCAGGGCTTTCGACAGGAGTCCGGAGATCACGATCTCAACTCATCCAGGCGGACATGCTGTTCGCAAGATTCTGTCCGAGCTGCTCTCCGAATGAGGACGCGAACTCATTGGCTGCCTGCTCGAACCCGCCCTGAAGCTGGCCTGGCGCCGCGTTCTGGGGTGCCTGGGCCACGGGCGCGACAAGGGGCGCGACCCCCGCGCCCTGCGCCGGGGGGACGCTCATCCCGGGCAGGTACAGGCCCTGTGTGGTCCCACACATCATGCACGTGAAGACGGGAGGCAACGGACCGCACCATCCGCAGGCAGGCCCCATCGGCGAGGCCTCCACTGGCACCGGCACGTGCGGCATGAATCGCCCTCCACACATCAGCGTGGTAACCGACTGGCAACGGCTGCAGCCCGCGTAAAGCATCAGGGTTCATTCCTCCATTCCCAGGTCCAGCGGCCTGGCATGGCCGCTTCTCCTTGGGCGCTTCGCGTGCTCGTTGCGAGACTCTCACCTCCTGTAGTCGGCGTCAAGGTGCGATCGAACTCGGATAGTCGCGGAACAGCGCCGTGATCGTTTCCGGGTTCGTCTCGATTCGGAGTGGCGGGGTCCGAGCTGGGCGCTCGCCGCTCAGCGCCAACCCGCCGGTGGCGACCTCGAGCACGCGGCCGTCGATCCGCCAACGGGCCACCGTCTCGCCGTGCGAGGTGATCCGGCCGGAGGGATCGTCGGCGTCGCCGCGTTCCCGTACGCGCAGCGCCTCGAACCCGGCCGCGCCCAGCCCCGCGACGAGGACCGCTTGCAGCTCGCGCTCCAGCCGCTGGGTGGCCGGTTCGCGGAGGATCGCGATGGCCCGGACCGCCGGGCGGCAGGCGAGCACCGCCGGCGGCGGGCAGCTCGCCTCGATCCGCAGGATCAGATACGAGAACTGCGAGAGCAGGCGCTCGAGCTCGATCCCGGCGCTCGCCGGCGTCTCTAGCCCCGTCAGGATCGCGTGCGCGAGGTCGGGCGAGTCCGTTTCGGACGCTAGGCCGCGCAGCGCGCCGGGCAGCGTCTGGGCCGGGCGGGCGGCCCGGATCTCTACCGCGACATTCGGATCAAGACCCGGCTCGGGCCGGTCATCGCCCGCTCCGCCACCGGGCCCCGCGAGGGCGAGGGTCGCGCCGAGCGCGGCGAGCAGCGCGAGAGAGGAACGCACACTCGCCGCGCCTACGGCGCGAGTACGACCTTCGTCGCCTCGCGGCGGTCGAAGAGCTCGTAGGCGCGGGGCGCCTCGTCGAGATCCATCCGGTGGCTGATCAGCTCCGACGGGCGGAGCTCGCCTGAGGCGATCATCGCCAACAGCAGCTCGCGGTCGTTGATCGGGTCGCCCATCGCGAAGCGCAGCGACAGCTCGGCCTCGAACATCCGCCCTGCATCGAGCGGATAGTCGGGCTCGAAGTGGGCGCCGACGACGCAGACCGTGCCGCGTCCGCGGGCAAGGCCGAAGGCGGCATCGAGGGCCGGCTTCGCCCCGGCGGCCTCGATCACGACGTCGGCTCCGAGGCCGCCGCTCGCCTCGGCGACGGCGTCGGCCGCAGAGTCCGGGTCGACCGCCTCGGCACCGAGCCCGGCGGCGAGCTCGCGCCGGGCCTCGATCCCGTCGACCGCGATCACGCGGCGGGCGACCCGGCGGGCGAGGAGGATCGCCATCAGGCCCACCGTCCCGCAGCCGAGCACGGCGACGACATCGCCGACGTCGACCCCGCCGCGGCGCACCGCGGAGAGCCCGGTGGGCAGCATGTCGGCGACGAAGACCGCGTCGTCGTCGGCGACCTCGTCGGGGATCGGCCACAGCGAGCGGTCGGCGTTCGGGGCGCGGACGAGCTCCGCCTGGCCGCCGTCGAGTCGCTCGTAGACGCCGCTGTATCCGAACAGCGCCCGGTTTTCGCACTGCATCGGCCGCCCGGCGCGACACTGGCCGCAGGTGCCGTCGGAGATCATGCTCGCGTTGACCACCCGCTGTCCGGGCCGCAGCCCGCGGACGCCGTCGCCGACCTCGCGCACCACGCCGACCCACTCGTGACCGGGGATCGTCCCGGCCTCGAACCCGGGCGTGTGGCCGTGGTAGGGAAAGAGGTCGGCGCCGCAGATCGCGGTGCGCCTGACCTCGACGATCGCATCGCCGGGCCCCTGCAGCGCCGGCTCGGGCGCGTCGTCGAGCTCGAGCTGCTCCGGGCCCTGGATCCGGACCGCCCTCACGCGAGCTCCTCGAGCTCCACCAGGTAGCCGTCGGGGTCGACCGCGAAGCAGCGGGCGCCGCCCCAGGGTGGCGAGAACGGCTCGGCGAGGAACTCGACCCCCTCGGCGCGGAGCGACTCATAGGCGCCGCGGCAGTCGTCGACCTCGAGCACGAGCGCGACCTGGAGCCGCGAGCGATCCTCCGGCGCGACCATCGTCACCCCGGGCCGGTCCTCGGCCGCGTGGCCCTGCTCGGCGAGCGAAAGGCGCGCGCCGGCGAGGGCCAGGATGGCGTAGGGGGGATCGTCGTAGCTCGCCTCGAGCTCGAACCCGAGCCGGTCGCGATAGAAGGCGACCGAGGCCTCGACGTCGGCGACCGCGAGGATTGCCCCGGCCCGGTTGGTGGTGGGCGCCGCCATCAGTGGCGCGTGTGGCCGCCGTCGACGGCGATCATCTGGCCGGTCACCCACCCGGCCTCCTCGGAGCAGAGGAAGGCGACGGTGGGGGCGATGTCCTCCGACTCGCCGCGGCGTGGGATCGCCTGCAGGCTCTGGACGAACTCGAACGCCTCCTTGTGCGGGCTGTCGAGCACCCCCTCGGTCGCGGTCAGGCCGGGGGCGACGGCGTTGACCGTGATCCCGGACGGGCCGAGCTCGGTCGCCAGCGCCCGGGTGAAGCCCCAGACGCCGCCCTTCGCCGCGACATAGGCGGCCATGTTCGGCGTCCCGGCGAGCACCGTGTTCGAGACGATGTTGACGATCCGGCCGTAGCCGGCATCGCGCATCGGCACGTAGACGGCGCGCGAGCACAGATAGACGCCGGTGAGGTTGGTGTCGATGATCCGGCGCCAGTGCTCGAGGTCGACCTCGTCCCAGGGTACGAAGGGGACGATCGCGGCGTTGTTGACGAGCACGTCGACCTTGCCGTGCTCGTCGAGCACGCCGTCGACCAGCGCGCGAACGGAGTCCTCGGAGGAGACGTCGGCCTCGACCGCCTGGCCGCGCTCGAGCGAGTCCGCAACCTCCTCGACGCCCTCCCGGTTGACGTCGGCGACGGTCACGGTCGCCCCCTCGCCGTGGAGCTTCTCCGCGATCGCGCGGCCGATTCCCTGGGCGGCGCCGGTGACGATCGCGACCCGGTCCTTGAGCTTCATCTGGTTCCTCGCTTTCGGTCCTAGTAGTGGTCGGGGGCGTGCTTGTAGGACTCCCACGCCTCCATGTCGTGGGTGAAGAAGACGTCGGCGCCGAGGCGCTCGGCGAGGTGCTTGACCTTCCGCAGGGACGCGAAGTTCGCGGTCGGGTCGTTGTGAAAGCCCGAGATCAGCTCCTTCTCCCAGGTCTCGCGGGTGTAGGTGACGTCGGCGGGAAACAGCATCGGCGCGCTGCCCTCGCGCTCGAGCACCAGCGAGTAGTGGCCGACCGTGTGACCCGGCGTGAACAGCAGCCGGATTCCGTCGGCGAAGTCGACCTCGTCGCCCTCGAGCCAGCGGTAGGCCGAGTCCGGGCGGTGAAACACCTTGTCGGCGTAGCCGAGCCGCTCGAACGGCTCCGGCACCAGGCAGTGGCGAAGCTCGTCCTTGCCGACCCAGGTCACCGTGTCGGGCAGGTGGCGCTGGCCGCCGCAGTGGTCGAAGTGCAGGTGCGAGTTGAGCACCGCGCTCACGTCGGAGGCCCCGAACCCGCACAGGTCGAGCTGCGCCGGCAGCATCTGCTCCTCGGTCTGGTCGGGCTGCTCGAAGGCGAGGAACTCCTCCACCGTCCCCCTGTCGTAGCCGGAGTCGAACAGGAACAGGCCGTCGCTGTGGTCGATCAGGACGCTGAAGACCGGAAAGCGCACCGGGTTGCCCGCGTCGATGTTCCACATGATGTGCGAGCGGTCGATGACCAGCGACCCCGAGTCCAGCAGCCAAACGCGTTCAACGCCCATCGCTGATCCTCCTCAGACGTCCTGGTTGTCGAGCGTCTTGCGGACCGCGACCAGCGCCGCCGCCCGCTTCTTCGGCAGCTCGGCCAGCTCGTCCTCGGAGTAGTCGAACAGCCCGCCGCCGGTCTTGATCCCGAGCTTGCCCTCGCCGGTCAGCCGCGTGACCGTCTCCGAGACCCCGGGCTCGGTCGAGAGGTCGGAGTTCAGGTAGTTGGCGACGCTCTCGTAGATGTCGAGCCCGGCGACGTCGAGCAGCTGCATCGGCGGGATCACGGCGAGCTTGTAGCCGATCCCCCACTTGACGTTGAGGTCGAGCTCGTCGGCGTCGATCACCCCCTCGTCGACGAGCGCGAGGCACTCGCGCATGATCGCGTAGAGCACTCGGTTCTCGACGAATCCCGGGACCTCCTTGTTGAGCATGCTGGCGCGGTAGCCGAGCCGCTCGATCAGCCCCTTCGCCGCGGCGACCGTCTCCTCGCTCGTGCGCTCGCCGGGGATCACCTCGATCATCGGGATCAGGTGCGGCGGGTTCGACCAGTGCATGCCGACCACCCGCTCCGGGTGCTCGAGCCCCTCGGCGATCTTCGTAATCGGGATCCCGGAGGTGTTCGAGCTCAGGATCGCGTCGTCGGCGACGTGGCGCTCGAAGTCGGCGAACACCTGCTGCTTGAGCTCGAGCTTCTCCGGGACCGCCTCGAGCACCAGGTCGGCGCCCTCGAGCGCCGCGGCGAGGTCGGTCTCGAAGCGGATGTCGCCGCCGTCGACCCGCTCGACCTCGAGCCGCTCGAGCACGCCGCGGGCGAGCTCGACGCCCTGCTTCGCGCGCTCGATCGCCTCCTCGGAGACGTCGTACATCGCCACCTGGATTCCGGCCCGCTCGAGCACCGCGCCCATTCCCGGTCCCATCGTCCCGGTGCCGATCATCGCGGCCCGGCTGATCTCGCTCATTCGCTCTCCTTAATCGCTTGAATTCGCCGCCACACCCGCTCGGGCGTGAACGGAAGCTCGTACATCGGCACGCCGGCGTCGGCGAGCGCGGTCGCGATCGCCGCCGGCGTCGCCGCCTGCGCGCCCTCGCCGCAGCCCTTGGCGCCGTAGGGGCCGGGGCCGTCGGCGTTCTCGACGATGATCCCGGTCATCTGCGTGGGCATGTCCTCGATCCTCGGCACGCGGTAATCGAGCAGGGTGTCGTTCATGAGCACGCCGTCCTCGTAGACCATCTCCTCGAACAGCGCGTTGCCCACGCCCTGCAGGACCGCGCCCTCGTCCTGGCGCTCGACCAGCAGCGGGTTGATCGCCTTGCCGACGTCGGCGATCGTCGCCATCCGCTCGACGCCGACCCGGCCGGTCTCGGGGTCGACCCCGACCTCGGCGGCGGCGATGCAGATCTCCCAGAAGACCGGACCCTCGGCGTAGGAGCCGCTGCCCTGCTCGGGGCGGACCTCGCCCTGGCCGACGAGCTCGCCGCCGACAAAGCCGAAGCGCTCGGCGATCAGCTCGGCGTAGCCGGCCTCGCGGCCGGCGCCGCGGACGACCCCGTCGGCGACCTCCAACTCGGCGCGCTCGATGCCCCAGGCGTCGGCGGCGGTCTCGAGCAGTCGCTCGCGCAGGTCGGCGGCGGCGCGCTGCACGGCGAGGCCGGCGAGCGTGGTCGAGCGGCTCGCTCCGGTCGAGCGGTCATACGGGGTAAAGCGCGTGTCGGCGCCCTGCACGGTCACCCCATCGACATCGATCGCGAGCTCCTGAGCGGCGATCTGGGCCATCACCGTGCGCGCTCCCTGGCCCATCTCGGTGGTCCCGACGTTGACCTCGACGCTGCCGTCGGCCTCCATGCGAACGCTCGCGTTCGAGACCGGATGGGCGCCGGCGGCCAGCAGCCCGACCGCGAGCCCGCGCCCGACCCAATCGCCCTTCGGCTCGCCCCAGCCGATCGCCGCGGCGGCCTTCTCGACGTCACCGACCAGGTCGGCGTCGAGCGGCTTGCCGCTGCCGTCGGGGCGCACCGGCTCGCCCGGGCGCAGCAGGTTGCGGCGGCGGATCTCGAGCGGGTCGATCTCCGCCCGGCGTGCGATCTCGTCGACCTGGAGCTCGCCGATCCACTGCAGGTGAGCGGCGCCGAAGGCGCGGTAGGAGCCGGCGGGGGAGGTGTTCGTGTAGACGCAGCTGGCGTCGACGTGGACCGCCTCCCAGCGGTAGGGACCGGGGGCGGCATCGCCCGCGGTGGCGCAGACGCGGGGGCCGTTGTCGGCGTAGGCGCCGGTGTCGAGCCACAGGCGGACGCTTCGCGAGAGCAGCTTTCCGTCGCCGTCGGCGGTGGTCCGCATCCGGCAGCGCATGCCGTGGCGGCGCGTGGTCACCATCGATTCCTCGACGCTGTTCTGAATCCGCACCGGACGGCCGGCCTTCCAGGAGAGCGCCGCGGTGATCGGCTCCATCTTCGTGTAGCTCTTCGAGCCGAAGCCGCCGCCGAGGTAGGGCACGATCACCCGCACCCGGCCGATCGGCAGGTTGAACAGGTCGGCGATCTCGGCGCGGACCAGGAACGGGTGCTGGCAGGACGCCCAGAGGGTGATCTCGCCGTCGCCGAAGTCCGCGACCACGGTGTGGGTCTCCATCGCGTACTGATAGACGGCGGGAAACTCGTACTCGCCCTCGACCGTGAGCTCCCCCTCCGCCTCGGCGAGCTCGACCGAGCCGGCGTCGAGCCGGTAGCGGTAGCAGACGTTGCCCTCGCGGGCCGGCAGCTCGCCGAGCCCGTGAAAGAGCCCCGGCCGCAGCTCGCCCTCGTGCAGGAGCGGGGCGTCGTCGGCGGTCGCCGCGGCGATCGTGCCGAGCACCGGCAGCTCGTCGTAGTCGACGACGATCTCGCGCAGGGCGGCCTCGGCGATCGCCTCGTCCTCGGCGGCGACCGCGGCCACCGGCTCGCCGCGGAAGCGGACCCGGTCGATCGCGAGGATCGGCCGGTCCTTGATCGCGTGGCCCCAGTAGGGGTCGAAGCCGGTGAGCTCGGGGCCGATCAGCACGGCGACGACCCCCGGCATCCGCTCGGCGGCCGAGGTGTCGATCGACTTGATCCGTGCGTGCGGGAGCTCGGCGCGCAGCACCTTGCCGTGCACCATCCGCGGCACGTTGATGTCGCCGGCGAACTCGGCCCGGCCGCGGATCTTCGGGCCGGCGTCCTTGCGCGCGCCCGAGCGCCCGATCCGGTCGGCGGGCGCGGTCGGCGCCGCGGTCTCGGCGGTGCTCACCGCTCGCCCCGTGGCGCCGCGGGCTCGCCGACCAGCATCTCGGCCGCCTCGACGATCGACTTGTAGCCGGTGCACCGGCAGACGTTGCCGTCGAGCCCGCGGATCACGTCCTCGCGGCTGCGCAGCTCGCCGGCGTCGCGCAGCGCCTTCAGCGTGAGCACGAAGCCCGGCGTGCAGAAGCCGCACTGAAGCGCGGCCCGCTCGTCGAAGGCGCGCTCGAACTCGGCGAACTCCGCCTGCTCGGCGAAGCCCTCGATCGTCAGCACCTCGCGCCCGTCCGCGTCGCAGGCGAGGTAGGTGCACGAGCTCACCGGCTGGCCGTCGACCAGCACCGTGCACGTGCCGCAGACCTGCACGTCGCAGGAGCGCTTCGCCCCGGTGAGCCCCAGGCGCTCGCGCAGCGTGTCCAGCAGCAGCTCGTTGGCCGGCACGACCAGCTCGCGCGGGGTGCCGTTGACCGACGATCCGCGACCTCGTTCACGGCGCCGGCTCCATCCCGTCGTCGAGTCCGCGCCGGCGCAGGTCGCGAACCCATGCCTCCCAGTACTCGTCAACGAGGCCGTCGGTGTACTTGCGGCGGTTGAGCTCGTCGACCAGCGTTCGGCTCGATCGGCCGCGGGCCGCCCAGCGTCGCGGCGATCGACTGCAGCATCAGCGCCCGCTCGAGGGTCACCGCCGCCAGCGCCATCCACGCCAGGTCGCGCTGGGCGACCAGCACCCCGTGGTTTCGCAACAGCACCACCGAGTGCGCGCCGAGCGCCTCGGCGACCTCGGAGCCCTGCTCGGGCTCGGTGATCAGATCGGCGCTGCCGTCGTAGACGGCGACCCCTCGGTCGAACATCACCGCGTCGTGGGTGAGGTGGAGCAGGTCGGCGTCGGTGGCGGCGAACGCAGTCGCGTAGGGCGGATGGCCGTGGACGATCGCGCCCACGTCCTCGCGGCGGCGGTAGACCTCGGTGTGGAGCACGGCCTCGAGGTGCATCTCGTCGGAGGCGTCGCGCAGGTCGGCGCCGAGGTCGAACTCGATCACGTCCGCGGGGGTGACCTCGGCGAGGGTGACGCCGCGGCGCTTGATCCACATCCGCTCGGGGCGCTGTGCGTCGCGGGCGCTGACGTGGCCCAGGGTCAGGTCCTGATAGCCCTCGTCGGCAAGGATCCGGCACGCCCACGCGACCCGCTCGCGAACCTCCGCCGACGCCATCCCTCAGCGCCGCTCGGTCGGCGGATAGTCGGGGTGGGGGAAGCCGAACACCATCACCACGTCGGCGTCCGAGTCGTTGACCACCGCGTGCCAGGTCCGGGGCGGGATGTGAATCGCGTCCCCGGTCGCGAAGCGGACCTCGCCGTCGTCGGTGTCGAGCCGCCCGGAGCCGCTGACCACGTAGGCGACCTCCTCGGTCTCGTGCGAGACGCTGGTCGTCGCGCTGCCCGGCTTGAACACCGAGAAGCCGATCGAGCTCGCGTTGTCGCCGACCCGCTCCCCGGTGACCAGCATCCGGCTCCAGCTGCCGCCCGGCAGCTCGATCGGCTCGACGCTCTCCAGCGCGACGACGCTGACGCCGCTCACAGCGCCCACTCCCCGTCCTTGATGATGTAGGTGCCGTCGTCGACGATCTGCAGGCTCGCCTCCAGGATCACCCCGTCGAGGTGCAGCATGGAGACGTTCTGGCCACCCGGGTAGGCGAGGTGATTGTCGCCGAGCGCGAAGTGGACGGTTCCCACGCGCCCCTTCTCCGACGGGGTGCCGAACGGGGCGACCTCGGAGACGCCGAAGGCGAACTCGCCGGCGATGTCCGCGTTATCGACCCCCTCGATCACGTCGCGCAGGCGCGCGGCCTCGTCGCCGCCCTCGATCGAGACCGCGTGGCCGTTCTCCATCTTCCAGGTGATCGGCTCGGTGACCTGGCCCTCGAGCCCGATCCCGAGCATCACCCCGTCGACGACGATCGTCCCCTCGGTGCGGTCCTCGACCGCGGCGAACGCGACCTCCGCCCACAGCGGCAGCGGGCCCATCATCTGGCCGCGTCGCTTGATCGAGGTGACCTCGAGCGACGGGCGCCCCTCGATCGAGACCCTGACGTCGGTGCCCTTGGGCGAGGTGACATGGCACTCGGTCTTGCCCTCGAGCGCGGCCATCGCGTCCTTGGCCCGCTGGGTCGCGGCGTGGATCTTCTCCACCGTCAGGCCCCACTCGCCCATCCCCGGCTCGACCGAGCAGATCTTGGCGTTGTTCTGACACGACTCCTTGACCGCCGGCACGTGCGCGAACCGGTTCGCCCACTCGAGGTTGGCGACGATGATGATCTCGTCCGAGCTCGTCATCGCCTGGTGCAGGTTGCGCGGCGGCGCCATCGGGAAGTGGGTGTCGGCGCGGCCGCGGCGCACCTGAGCCTCGTTGTCCATGATCACCGGCCAGGCGCCGCGGTCGAGGGCGACCGAGGCGAGCGCGTCGGCCTCGCCGCGGTGGTCGGTGTCGCAGATGATCGTCACCACGTCGTCCTCCTCGACGGACATGCAGACGTCGACGACCAGCTCCGCGTCCTTTCTGATCTCCTCGGCGGTGGGCATCTTGATCACCTCGCGATCTCGCGTTGGTATGCCGGCAGGACCTGCTCGGCGAAGCGTTCGACCTGGGCGAACTGGTCGAGGTCGCCGAAGCGGCAGATGAAGTGCGTGACGCCGCGGCCGGCGAACTCGCGCAGCCAGGCGGCGATCTGATCGGGGGTGCCGACCGGCCCCCAGTTGGAGAGGTCCATCGCCTTCGACAGCTCCGGGTAGTACTTGGAGATGTAGTCCCCGAACGCGGTCTTGGCCTCCTCCTCGGAGTCGGCGATGTTCATCGTCACCTGGTAGGCGACCGTATAGTCGGCGAAGTCGCGCTCGAGCTCGCGCGCGGCCTCCTCGAGGTAGCCGATCTGCTCGGTGAGCTCCTCCGGGTGCTCGGCGCGACAGCAGGTCATCCAGCCGTCGCCGTAGCGGATGATCCGCCGGCAGGCCCGCTTCATGATCCGCATCATCCGGTCGTCGGAGGAGTCGTCGACCAGCCGCGGGTTTGAGACCACCCAGATCGGCGGAGGCTTCTGCAGCGGCCCGAGCGGCGCCATCTCGGTCCCGGAGTGAAAGCCGACGTCGTCGTAGTCGAAGTAGTCGCCGTGGAAGGTCACCTTGCCCTCCGTCCACAGCGTGCGCACGACCTCGAGCACCTCGTCGAGCACGTAACCGCGCTTCTTGAACGGCAGCCCGAGCGCCTCGAACTCGCGCTCGACGCCCTTCTCCGGGTTGCCCATGCAGGGGCCGAGGATCGTGCGCCCGCCCGAGAGCACGTCGAGCGTGCCCCACTCCAGCGCCAGGTAGAGCGGGTTGCGCGTCGCGGCGACCAGGCACGCAGTGCCGAGCTTGACCCGCTCGGTCCGCTGCGAGATCGCCGAGAGCAGCGCGATCGGGTCATAGCGCGGCTTCGAGAACAGGCTGTCGCCGACCCAGACCGAGGCGAAGCCGAGCTCCTCGACCCTGGTCGAGAGATCGAGCAGGTCAGAAAGCGTGTAGTCGGGCGCGATCAGCGGCTCGCGGTTGTTGAGGTTGACTCCGAACTGGACTTCGCCGGCGTTGTCGTCGTTCGAGCTCAGCGGCCTCTCCCTTCGTTCGTGGTCGATGTGGCGGTCACCGCCGCATGTTCGCCGGTCTCGGTCTCGACGCGCTGCGGGACCTCGATGTGGTCGGCCATCAGGGCCGCGGCGCGTTCCGCGTCGCCCGCCTCGACGGCCTCGAGGATCGCCTCGTGCTCGGCGACCGAGCGGCCGATGCTGCCGCGCAGCGCCAGCGATCGCGCCTGATAGCGGCCCGTCTGGTCCATCAGCAGCCGGTACATCTCCTGCAGCTTGCGGTTCCCGGACCCCGTCACGAAGAGGTCGTGGAACTCGGCGTTCGCGTTGAAGAACGCGTTCACCTCGTCGCGCTCGACGTGCGCGGCCATCTCCCGGTGCAGCTCGCGCAGGCGCGTCAGATCGCTCCCCTCGAGCCGTGGCACCGCCAGCCGGATCGCGAGCGTCTCCAGGGCCTCGCGGAGCTGGTAGGCCTCGACGAACTCGTCCGTGGTCAGCTCGGCGACGATCGCGCCCCGGCGGGGGGTGGTCGCGACCAGGCCGTCGCTCGCGAGCCGCCCGAGCGCCTCGCGGATCGGCCCGCGGCTTACTCCGAACGACTCCGCCAGCGCGGTCTCGCTGAGCACGCTTCCCGGGGCGAGCTCGCCGGAGAGGATGTCCTCGCGCAGCCGGTCGCGGACCTGCTCCCAGAGCGTGCGGTTGTCGACCCGCCGCGCCGCGGCGACCTCGCCGGGGCCGGGCTCGCCGTTGCCTGTGGCAGGGGTGTCATTGCTCATCGCTCGACCCTGGCGCGCTCTGCTGCGGGCTTTCGCAGATGGTAACTGTCAGTTGTCAACAGTTAGCAATTACTCTAACATCGGATCAGGTGATCGGCAAGGCGGCTGAGACCGGCGATCGAGGGTGATCGTCGATCCCCACATGCACGTCGGCGAGTTCCCGCTCTTCGACGTCGCCCTCGACGAGCCGGGCCTGGTCGGCCTGTTCGAGGAGTTCGACTACGAGGCGGGGATCGTCTTTCACCCCGACAACGCGCTCACCCGCGGGATCGTCGAGCGCGTGCCGAATGCGTGGGCGCTCTACTGGGCCAACCCGCGCCAGCCCGGCTACGTCGAGGAGGCGGCCGAGTTCCTCGAGCACCCGAAGTTCCTCGGCGTGAAGCTGCACCCGCTGCTCGACGGCTATCACCCCAACGACCCCAGCGTCCATCCGCTCGCCGCGCTGCTGGTCGAGCGCGGGATGCCGGTGTTGGTCCACTGCGGGCATCCGATCTTCACCCTGCCCTGGAGCATCGAGGAGCTCGCGGTCGAGTTCGGCGACCTGCGGCTCGTGCTCGGCCACATGGGACATGGGAACATCGTCTACATCAACGGTGCAATCGACGTCGCCGAGCGCAACCCGAACGTCTATCTGGAGACTTCGGGGATGCCGATGCATTCGAAGATCCGCACCGCCTTCGAGCGCGTCGGAGCCGACCGCGTGATGTACGGGTCGGACGCGCCGTTTCACGATCCCGGCGTCGAGCTTCGCAAGGTCGAGGTCAGCGGCCTCGACGAGGAGGCGAGACGCCGGGTGCTCGGGCTCAACGCCCGCAGGTTGTTCTTCGGCAGTGACGACGCGCCGGTCTCGGCGCCCAACTGAAATGGAGAGGGTCATGGAGGTACTGCGCAGCGAATCCCAACCGGGAGGGGATGGGCGATGGGGCAGACGCATACGGCGGCTCGCCGTGGTCGCGGTCCTGTTGCTCCCGGGCGTCCTCGCCGCCGGCTGCGGTGGCGACGACGACGACGATGACGACGGCGGCGGTGAGGCGTCGATCTCGAAGTTCGCGATCGTCGCCCCCGAGAAGGGCAACGACTACGGCTGGAACCAGCAGGGCGTCGAGGCCGCCGAGCAGGTCGCGAGCGACCTCGGGATCGAGGTCGAGGTCGACGACGGCGCGGGCTACGAGGACATCTCGCCGATCCTGCGCGAGCTCTCGACCACCGACGGCGCCGAGTTCGTCATCGCCCAGGCATCCGGCTACAACACGACCGCGCCCGACGTCGCCGCGCAGACCGGGGTGCCCGAGCTGGTCTGGGACAACCCCGAGGCGAACGTTCCGGAAACCTCGGCCAACGCCGGCACCGCGAGCCAGGAGGGCGCCTACCTCGCCGGGGTGCTCGCCGCGAAGACGAGCAAGAGCGGCAACCTCGGGATCGTGATCTCGGCGGACGACACGAACTGGAACAAGCAGGCCGGCGGCTTCGTCGCCGGGGCCCGCGCGGAGAACCCCGACGTCCAGATCGAGCTCGCCCAGATCGGCCCCGCCGGCTACGCCGACACGGCGGGCGGCAGGCGCGTCACCGAGGCGGTGATCGCCGACGGCGCCGACGTCGTCTTCGGCATGGGCGATGGCTCGTCGTTCGGGATGCTGCAGGCGGTCGAGGCGGCCGACGGCGTCACCTTCATCGACGTGATCGGCGACAAGACCTCGATCGACGACCAGGGCGTGCTGCTCTCGTCGGTGCTCTGGAGCTTCGACGGGCTCTACGAGGATGCGATCGCCGACATCGGCGCGGGCACCTTCGGCGAGCAGGGCTACGAGCTCGACCTCGAGAACGGCGGCATCTCGTTGCTTCAGACCGACCTGATCGACGACGAGACCTGGAGCGAGATCGAGGACACCAAGCAGCAGATCATCGACGGCGACATCAAGGTGCCGTTGACCGAGGAGAAGTCCCAGGTCGAGGATCTGATCGCCGAGGGCTAGACAAGGAGCGCACAATCGGACTGGGCCGGGGCTCGAGGCGGGCCCCGGCCCGGCCGCAGGACCGGAGTGGCCGCCGCAGACGAGAATCGACGTGAAGCACAGCCGCCGCCGCTCTGCGAGCTGCGCGGGATCACCAAGGCCTTCCCCGGGGTGGTCGCCAACGACGGCATCGACCTCTCGCTGCGGGCCGGCGAGGTGCACGCGCTGCTGGGCGAGAACGGCGCCGGCAAGACGACCCTGATCAGCGTCCTCTCCGGGATGTACCGGCCGGACGCGGGGGAGATCCGCTTCGAGGGCCGGTCCGCCGAGATCGATTCGCCCCGGGCCGCGATCGAGCTGGGGGTCGGCACCGTCTACCAGCACCTGACCCTGGTGCCCACCCTGAGCGTGCTCGAGAACCTGTTGCTGGGCTCGCACGGCGGCAGGGGCAGGCTCGACCTCGCCGCTGGGCGAGCGCGCTTCAGCGAGCTCGCCGGGCTGCTCGGCGTCGACTTCGCGCCCGACGCGCGAGCCGGCGGACTCGCGCTCGGCCAACAGCAGCAGGTCGAGATCATGAAGGCGCTGTGGCGCGAGGGCTCGCGACTGCTGATCCTCGACGAGCCGACCTCGATGCTGACCCCGCAGGGTTACGAGGAGCTGCGCAGCGTGCTCGTCAACCTGAAGCGCGAGGGGCTGGCGGTGATCCTGATCACCCACAAGCTGCACGAGGCGATCGAGCTCGGCGACCGGGTGACGGTGCTGCGCGCGGGGCGCGTGGTCGGCTCGCTCGCCCCCGGGGACCTCCGCGGGCGCTCCGAGTCCGAGCTCTCGGCACGGATCGTCGAGATCATGTTCGGCGATGAGGCGGCCGAGCTCGCCGACGCGGTCGAGGTCGAGGCGACCCCCGTGCGGCGCAGGCTGCCGCGGCGCGAGCTCGGCGAGGTGGCGCTCGCGACTCGCGGGCTGGCGCTCGACGGCGACGAGGACGCGGTCGGGCTGCGCGACGTCACGGTCGAGGTCCGGGCGGGCGAGATCGTCGGCGTCGCCGGGGTCGACGGCAACGGCCAGCGCGAGCTGGCGGAGCTGATCGCCGGCCAGCGCAGCTCGCGCGCCGGCGAGGTGCTGCTGTTCGGCGAGGACGTGACCCGGCTCGGGGTCGGTGAGCGCGAGCGCCGCGGGCTGCGCTACATCACCGACGATCGGATCGGTGAGGGCATGGTCGCCGACCTCGACGTGGCGACGAACGCGGTGCTGAAGCGGATCGGCAGGCCGCCGTTCTGGCGCGCCGGCACCGAGCGGCGCGACGAGATCGACCGCTTCGCCGAGGGCCTGGTCGAGCGCTTCAACGTGCGCACCCCCGACGTCCACACCCGGCTCGCGACCCTCTCCGGCGGCAACGTGCAGAAGCTGCTCCTGGCGCGGGAGCTCGCCGGTGAGCCACGGGTGGCGGTATTCAACAAGCCCACCCACGGGCTCGACGTGCGCACGGCCGAGTTCGTCCGCGACCAGATCCGCGAGGCGGCCGCCGCGGGGCTGGCGGCGCTGGTGATCTCGACCGAGATCGAGGAGCTGGTCGACCTCTGCGACCGGATCGTGGTCATCTCGCGCGGCGAGCTCACCGGCGAGGTCGAGAACACGCCCGGAGTCGAGGAGCGGGTCGGAGCGCTGATGGTGGCCCGGACGGGGGACGGCGCGTGACCGCCCGGGCGGCGCGACTCGGCGAGGCGATCCTGACCGCGGCGGTGCCGATCCTGCTCGCGCTGGTCGCCATCGGCATCCTGATCGCCGCGCTCGGGCACGATCCGTTCAGCTTCTACGGCGACATGTTCGACCGCGGGCTGATCCAGTGGGAGGGATTTCAGGAGAGCATCATCCGCAGCGCGCCGCTGCTCCTGATCGCCGCCGGGCTGATCGTCGCCTTCCGGGCGAACCTCTGGAACCTCGGCGGGGACGGCCAGTTCCTCCTCGGCGCCGCGTTCACCGCCGGCCTCGGCCCGCCGCTGCTCGAGTCGCTCGGCGTCTGGCCGATGCTGCTGATCACGATGGCGGTCGCGGCGCTCGTCGGCGGCGCCTGGACGATCATCCCCGCGTACCTGCGCGGGCGCTACGGGGTGAACGAGATCATCACCACGCTGATGATGTCGTTCATCGGCATCGGCGTCGCCAACGTGCTCGTCAAGGGCCCGTTCGAGACGGAGGTCCTCGGCGTCGCGCGGACCGACGTGATCCCCTTCGACGAGCGCTTCCCGCTGCTCTTCGACACCCGCATCCACCTCGGCTTCGCGATCGCGGTCGCGGCGATCATCGGCGTCCACGTGCTGATGACCTGGACCTCGCTCGGGCTGCGGCTGCGCATCCTGGGGGCGAACCCGCGCGCGGCCCTGCACGCCGGGCTGCGCCCGGTGCGGTTGACGCTGATCGCGTTCGTGATCAGCGGCGCCCTGATCGGGCTCTCGGGATCGGTCGAGATCCTCGGCGTCCAGGGCTCGTTTCGGGCCGACTTCGATCCCGCGTACGGGTTGCTGGTGATCCCGCTCGTGTTCCTCGCGCGGCTGAACGCGATCGGCTCGCTGGTGCTCGTGATCTTCTTCTCGGTGATCCAGATCGGCGGCGAGTCGGCGGCGCGCGAGGCCGAGATCACCAGCGACATCCTCTTCGTGCTCGTCGGGCTGATGCTGCTGTTCATGGCGGTGACCGAATACCTGCGGGTCCGGTTGGGGCTCGGGATGCGGTTTGTGCCGCCGGAGGTCGCCGAGCGCCTGCGCCCACCCTCGGGTGAGGGCGGCGCGCCGGCGGGCGAGCCGCGGCCGGCGGTCGAGGCGGGTGAGGCGGGCCGGCGATGAGCGCGGAGCCACGAACAAGGAGAGGTTGCGTGAGGCGAAGCGCGATCCAGGTGTTATGAGCGATCTGCTGAGCCAGGAGTTCCTCACCGCGCTGATCTCGGGCGGCCTCGTCGCCGCGATGCCGCTGCTGTTCGCGAGCCTCGGCGAGCTCGTCTCCGAGCAGGCGGGCGTGCTCAACGTGAGCCTCGAGGGCTACATGCTGTTCGGCGCCTACCTGGCGTTCGTGGTCGCCTACAACACCGGCTCGGAGTGGCTCGGGATGGGCGCCGGGATCCTCGCCGGCGCGGCGGGGGCGGCGCTGATGGCGTTCCTGTGCGTGCGCCTTCGCCTCGATCAGATCGTGATCGGGATCGCGATCATCCTCGTCGCCGAGGGCGCGACCAGCCTCCTGTACGACGCCTCCTATGCCGAGTCGCGCCCGCGGCTGGGCGCCACCTCCGAGCTGCAGATCCCGCTGCTGAAGGAGATCCCGATCCTCGGCGACAGC
Source organism: uncultured Solirubrobacterales bacterium (assembly GCA_963729075.1). Lineage (GTDB taxonomy): Bacteria > Actinomycetota > Thermoleophilia > Solirubrobacterales > 70-9 > WHSW01. The sequence continues at coordinate 20,647 of CAVSMU010000001.1, forward strand.
CTCTTCAGCCAGCACCCGATCGTCTACGTCGGGATCGCCCTCGCCTTCGTCGTCGGCTGGGTGCTGCGCCGGACCTCGGCCGGGCTCAGCATCAGGGCCGCGGGCGAGCGGCCGGAGGCGCTCGACGCGGCCGGGGTGAGCGTGACCACCACCCGGACCCTGGCGACGCTGTGCGCGGGCGCGTTCGCCGGGCTCGGGGGCGCCTATCTGGCGCTCGTCGGGGCCGGCACCTTCACCCCGTTCATCACCCAGGGCGCCGGCTTCATCGCGATCGTGATCGCGATGCTCTCCCGCGGCAAGGCGCCGTGGACGATCGTCGGCGCGGTGCTGTTCGGGATGTCGCTCGCGGTCGCCACCGCGCTGCAGCTGATCGGGGTCGAGATCCAGACCGACTACGTGCAGATGCTGCCGTTCGTCGCCGTGATCGTGGTGCTGGTGCTGTTCGCGCGGCGGTCGTACCTGCCCTCGGCGCTGGCGCTGCCGTACGTGCGCGGGGAGAAATGAGTTCAGACTTAGGAGAGCACTCAGACGCGGACGAGGAGAGAGCCATGCACGAGCCAGACTTCACGCTCAGCGCCGGTCCGACCATGTCGTCGCTGCGGGTCCAGCAGGCCCAGGGGCGGCCGATGATCTTCGACTACGACCCGGTCTTCCAGGAGCGCTTCCGCGAGACCGAGCGCCTGGTCGCCGAGCTGTTCCAAACGACCAAGGACGTCGTCCTGATGCAGGGCGAGGCGGTGCTCGGGATCGAGGCGGCGGCGCGCGGCGTCGTCACGCCGGGGCTCAAATGCCTCAACCTCGTCTCGGGCGTGTACGCGAAGTGGTTCGGCGCCTGGCTGCGCGACTACGGGGCCGAGGTGGTCGAGGTCGAGGTGCCCTACGACGAGGCGCTCGATCCCGCCCAGGTGCGCGAGGAGCTCGAGCGCCACGGCGACTTCGAGCTCGTCGCACTCGTGCATTCGGAGACGCCGTCAGGGGTTGAGAACCCGCTCGCCGAGATCGGGCCGATGGCGAAGGACGCCGGCGCGCTGATGTTCGCCGACGTCGTTTCGGCGGTCGGCGGCACCGAGCTGCTGACGGACGAGTGGGGCGTCGACATCGCGATCGGCGGCCCGCAGAAGTGCCTCGCCGGCCCGCCAGGGATGTCGCTCTGCGTGATCAGCGAGGACGCGTGGGCGGCGATCGAGCGCAACCCCAACGCGCCCCGCGGCTCGTTCCTGTCGCTGCTCGACTGGCGCGAGACCTGGATCAAGGGCGGCCGGGTGAAGTACCCCTACACGCCCTCGGTCTCAGATGTCAACGGCGTCCACGCCGCGGTCGGCGAGTGCCTCGACGACGGGCTCGACGAGGTGATCGCCCGCCACGCCACCGCCGCGCGCGCCTGCCGCGAGGGCGTCAAGGCGATGGGGCTCGAGCTCTGGCCCCGCAGCGAGGACTACGCCGCGCATTGCGTGACCGCGGTCCGCTGCCCCGAGGGCGCCGAGGTGAAGCCGACGCTCGCGCACATCCGCGAGCGCTACGGGGTGATGCTGTCCGGCGGCTACGGCGAGCTCACCGAGCGGCTGTTCAGGCTCGGGCACATGGGGCCAGGAGCGCGATCGCTCTATCCGGTGGTGGCTGTGTCAGCGTTCGGGCGGGGGTTGGCCGACCTCGGGGTCGATGTCGATCTCGCTGCCGGGGTCGAGGCCGCGCTGCAGGTGCTGTCGGAGAGCCAGGCGGCCGTGGCTGCGTGACCAGGCTGCCGCCGTTCGAGCGCCACCGCCCGACGACCGTTGAGGCGGCCACCGAGCTGCTCGAGCACTACGGCGACGACGCGATCGCCTACGTCGGCGGCACCGAGGTGTTCCTCCTCTACAAGCTCGGCTTCGCCGACTACGCACACGTGATCGACCTCAAGGGGATCGACGAGTTGCGCGGGATCGAGCGCCGCGACGGCGTGCTGCGGATCGGCGCCGCGGAGACCCACCGCGCGATCGAGCGCCATGAGACCGTGCGCGCCGACTGGCCGGCGCTGGCGGAGATGGAGCGCGCGGTCGGCAACCTGCGCGTGCGGACGATGGGTTCGATCGGCGGCAACCTCTGCTTCGCCGACCCTCACTCCGACCCCGCGACCTTCCTGCTCGCGCTCGACGCTGCGCTCGAGGCTCGCCGCGGCAGCGGCGAGCCACGCCGAATCGAGATCGCAGAGTTCGTAAGCGGGCCGTTCGAGAACGTGCTCGAAGAGGGCGAGCTGCTGACCGGGGTGCTGGTCCCCGAGCCCACCCCCGGGGCGGCAATCGTCCACCGCAAGTTCGTCCTCCACGAGCGCCCGGCGATCACCGTCGCCTGCCATCTGCGGCGCGACGGCGACCGGCTCGCCGACGTGCGGCTCGCGGTCGGCTCGGCGGGTGTGCGCGCGGCGCGGGCGGCGGCGGCGGAGGAGCTCCTCGCCGGCGCCTCGGTCGGCGAACTCGACGACGCGCTCGAGCGAGCGGGCGCGCTGGTCGCCGACGCCGCCGAGCCGGTCGAGGACGCGAACGGCTCGGTCGAGTACAAGCGTCACCTCATCGGGGTGCTCACCGGCCGTGCGGTCCGAGCGGCGGTCACTTAAGCAATCCAGCGGGCGCCGCCGCCTCGAGCATCTCGCGAAGCTGCTCCTCCGGCAGCCCGAGGGGCATGATCAGGTCGATCGCGTCGGCTCCCTGGTCGAGCCAGAGGCGGACGGCCTGCGGCGCCTCGTCGTAGGTGCCGATCACCGTCACGTCCCGAGCCAGGCGCTCGGCCTTCGCCGGCAGCCGCGGCATCCCGCCGTTCGCGTTGGCCTCGAGCAGCGCCTCGACCTCGTCCGCGTAGCCGAATTGGTCGCGGAGCATGCGCGGATACAGAGGACCCATGCGCGTCAGGTAGGCGAGCAGCCAGCCGGCTGCGATCGCTCTCGCCGCCTCCTCGTCCTCGGCGATCGCCAGCGGGACGCTCACGTTGACCCGGGTTGGGCTCGACTCCTCGGCGCGCGCCTCGCCCTCGGCGAGCAGCGCGCGGCCGTCCGCGATCCGTGAGCGCGCCCAGAGAAACGGCAGCCAGGCGTCGGCGAGCTCGCCCGCGAGGCGGACCGAGGCCGGGGCGAGCGCGGCGAGCGCGATCGGAACGCGCGGTTCGGGTGGCTCGCCCAGTCGCAGCGGCCGAACGCCCTCGCGGTCGAGCGGCAACCGGGCGCCGTCGAGCAGCGCCCGTACGGCGACGAGCGTCGACCGCATCCGATCAACCGGCCGCTCCCAGACGAGGCCGTGCAGCCCCTCGACCAGCGGCGGGCTGCTGGCGCCCAAGCCGAGGGCGAAGCGGCCGCCGCACGCTCGCTGGAGGCTTGCGGCGGCCATCGCGATCGCCGCCGGGCTGCGGCTCCAGACCGACAGCACGCCCGTGGCGAGACCGATTCGCGACGTGACCGCGGCGATGCGGGCGATCAGGACGACGGCATCGTGAGTCCAACCCTCGGCGGCGCCGAATCGCCCGTAGCCGAGCTCCTCGGCGGCGACCGCGAGCCGGATCGTCGCCTCGTCGTCGGTCTGAAACGGCGTGACCCCGGCGCCGACGTTCGAAGCGGTCGTGTCAGGTGGGGTCACGGTCGTGATTATCAACGGCGAACGCGGCCGCCGGCTGAGCAATGCCGGCGGCCGCGCGCTCGCACGCGCGCGATCAGTCGATCGTCGCCTGCGCCTGGTAGACGCAGCCGGTGAGACCGTTGGAGCGGCTCATGACGACGATCGTCGCCACGCTTTCAGACCCGAAGCCCACCTGATAGGTCGCGCTCTCCTTGCCCTCGATCTCGGAGCCGTACAGCTCCTCGCCCGGGGCGAGCTGCGCGAACAGCGGGTCGAGGCTGTTAACGACGATGGCGCTGATGTTCGCGAACGCGTCGACGGTCTTCGCCGTGTCGTTGAAGAAGCTCGAGCGCGCGCTCTTTTGGCTGCAGGTCTTGGTCCTCACCTCGCCGAAGCCCGGCACGTCGAGCACCAGGTCGCCGTTCGTGCCGATGGGGTAGGTGACACGCTTCGACAGGACCTTCGCCGTCCCCGGGAGGTCGAGGGCGAGGGTCGACTCCTGGATGTCGTCTCCCTTGAGGGAGTTGTCGAGCACCTTGGCGGAGTTCACCGCGTCCGCGCCGAGCTTGTTGTCGGCGACGGCCGCCGCGGCCAGGTCGGGGGTCTTCACCTCCCCGTTGACGATGTCGGCGCTGAACACCGTGTTGGCGGCGTAGGCGCTGGTGCCGGTGAGCGCTACGAAGAGCGCGACGCAGGCGATCAGGTTCTGTCGGACGTAGCCCCTGATCGTCGGGAATCTGCGGGTTTTCATGGTCATTTCTCCTTGTCTCTGAGCGGTCGGCCTAGCCACCGATCCGGGCGCAGATCGCGAACGCGACCAGCTGCCAGTCGGCCTCAGTGCCGCCGCCGATCTCGGCCGCGCCGACATGGACCTGTGCCCCGTACGGAACGATCCCGGTGATCGCGACCTCCGTCCGAACGTTCGGCCAGATGCCGATATGGGCGCCGTTGATCTCGCCGCCGGCTCCGATCACCCGCTTGCCGTCCGGGCACTCGGCGTTCGCGGTCTTGTAGGAGCGCGAGTCGTCGTCGCTCTCCTGGTAGGCCTTTTCGAGGTCGAGGTCGAGGCTCGCCTCGTCGACGTCCTGGCCGTCGACGCTGTTGTCGGCGATCTCGTCCTCGGCGAGCAGGAACTGCTCGGGTCCTCCGACCGCGTTGTCGGCAATCGCCGAGCTCGCCACCGCGTCGGCGGCGATGTCCGGGCCGCGCACGTGGCCGTTGGCGATCTCGGCGGTGCGGACGGCGCCGCTCGCGACATCGGCGGCCTTCACCTCGCCGTCGATGATGTCTGGCGATGCGATCGTGTTCGCCGCCCACGCGGCGCCGCCGCCGACGGCGAAGAAGAGCGCGATGACGGCGAGATGGTTCCGGCGGATGTACGTGCTGATCCTGTGCATTGGCTGCTACTCCCTTGTCGAGGTCGCCGGAAACCCTCCCGGGGAGCGTTGTCGGGGCGTTGGCCGATCGTTGGCGCGCCCCCGGCGTCAGACCTCCTCGGCCATGTCGAGGATCTCGTCGCGAGTCACGTTCCCGACCAGGTCGGGATGGACCTCGGCCATGTGCTCCTCGACCTTCGCGACCAGCTCGTCGTCGGAGTCGGCGCGGACGCTGAAGCCGCACTCGCAGCTGAGGGTCTTGCTCATCGGCATCTCCTTTGCTCGGGGAGGGACAATCATCGGCATGCCGCGTTGGATGAGCGTTGGCGCACCCCGGCGATGACCGACACTCAGATCCAGCTCTGCGGGAAGCTGGTCGTGCGGATCGACGGCGAGCGAGTCGAAGACGCGCTGCCAGGCACCCAGGGCAGGCTCCTGTTCGGCTTCCTCGCGCTCAATCGCGACCGCCACCACTCACGCGCGGAGCTGGTCGAGGCGGTCTGGGGCGAGCGGCTGCCGAGCGCGCCCGATCCGGCACTGCGGGCGCTGCTCTCGAAGCTGCGCACCGCGATCGGCGCCGAGCTCGTCGACGGCAAGGCCGAGATCCGGCTCGCGCTGCCGACGGGCGCGTCGATCGACACCGAGCGCGCGGCCGAGGCGATCCACAACGCCGACTCCGCGGTCGCGCAGTCGGACTGGCAGCGCGCCTGGGTGCACTCGCATATCGCGGTCAACATCGCCCGACGCCGCTTCCTCGCCGGTCACGAGGCTGCCTGGATCGACGTCGAGCGCCGGGCGCTCGAGGAGGTCCACCTACGCGGCCTCGAGTCGCTCGCCGCATCCGGGCTCGGCTTGGGCGGGCCCGAGCTGGACCTCGCGGAGCGTTCCGCGCGTTCGCTGACCGAGCTGGCGCCCTACCGCGAGAGCGGCCATCGCGTGCTGATGGAGGTGCTTGCCGCGCGGGGCAACGTCGCCGAGGCGCTGCTCGCCTACGAGTCGCTTCGCCGGCGCCTGCGCGAGGAGCTCGGGATCGCCCCCGGCGACGAGCTGCAGGCGCTTCACGCCGAGCTGCTCGGCCGCTAGGAGACGTTCAGGCGGGTGGCCGGCGCGACGAACAGGTAGTAGGCCGCCAGCGCGCCGCTGTACACGACGAACGCCGTGTAGACGATCAGGCTGGTGAGCTCGCCGCCGCTGACCTCGCCGAAGCGGTCTACGAACGGGCCGATCAGGACCAGGTCGTAGGCGAGAAAGCCGATCAGCTGTCCGGCGGCGTTCGGCCACCGGGGCTCGACGACCCCGACCAGGAAGTAGGCGGCGGCGCCGAGGTAGATCAGCCCGAACATCACCGAGGTCTCGTCGTCGAGCGCCCAGGGGAAGATGTCCGCCCCGAAGACGAGTGCGGTGCCGGCGCCGATCAGCATCACGGCGAACGCCGCGAACGAGAGCCGCACCCCCGAGGGCATCGGGCGCCGGTCGCGCCACCCGGTGCGCCGCGTGCGGGTGAAGGTGGCGATCATCCCCACGAAGCCGAGCCCGAAGACCAGCACGTAGGGCCAAAGCTCGGGCTGGCCGTCGTCGCCGAGCAGCGTCACCAGATAGAGGAAGGCGCCGCCGTAGGTGATCGCCAGGTCGATCGCCCCGGCCCGCATCGCCGCGAGCTCGCCGCTGACGCCGATCCACAGCACCGGCATCGCGATCGCGGCCAGGATCGAGGCGATGAAGATGAAGGAGAGGCGGGACGTCTCCCACGGCCAGAGGTCGATCGCCCACGGGACCTGTTCGACGAACCCGAGCGTGAGCACCAGCGACGCGAGCGCGGCGGCGATCAGCCCGAGACGCATCGGCATCCTGTGCATGGCGCGGATCCTAGGCGGGCGGGCGGCTGACGGGTAGGCGGCCGCATCGCCGGTGGCGGAATACTGCAAGGTGATGTCCGACGCGCAGCTCGAGATCCTGCACCGGCTCAACGTCGCCTTCAACGAACGCGCCGACTGGGTCGTCTTCTACGAGCCCGACGTCGAGTTCCACATGCCCGTCGAGTGGCCGGAGGACCCGGTCTACCGCGGCGCGGACGGGCTGTACAAGGTCGTGCAGCTGTGGACCGAGAACTTCGACGAATACCACTGGGAAGAGAGGAAGCTGATCGAGGTCCCTCCCGACCGCGTCGTCGGGCTCTACAACCAGGCGGGCCGGATCAAGGGAACCGACACCAGGATCGACCAGGCGATCGGGATCGTGTTTCGCTTCCGCGGCGTGCGGATCGACCGCGTCGACGCCTTCTTCTCCTGGGAGGCGGCGCTGGCGACCCCCGGGGTGAGCAGCGCGGACGCCGCGGGCTGCGACTAGAGGCTCGATGTGGGTTATCCGCGCACGCGGATGACGCCGCAGGCCGTCGCTGGATCGCCACCCACGACCTCGCGGGTAGCGCTGCTACCCGCTTCGGCCGCGTGCGGCGCCCAGCTCGGCCTGCGGCGCCCCCGCGCACACGCCTAACCCCCATCAAGCTCTAGGCCCGCCCAGCGCTCAGCCGGCGAGCGGCAGCTCGAGCTGCTCGCCCTCGCGCAGGCGCCGGTCCTCCAGCGCCGCGGCGTAGGTGCCGTGGAGGGTGTTGCGTGGCCGCACCGTGATCCCGTACGCCTGCGTCATGGCCCGCGCGAGCGTGTCCTTGAACGTTCGGCCGTGCCAGGCGTGCCCGCCACGGCGCCGGCCGACGTGCAGGTGGACGAGCTCGTGGAGCAGCGTCTCCAGCGCGTCGCCCGGGCGGATGTCGTGGTAGTCGGTGACCGAGAGCCGCCACTCGCCAGGCACCGCGAAGCCGAGCCGGTTGGGCCGCCGCGCGGCCCGCCTGATCTTGAGCTCGGGCGAGGACTTCGCCAGCGGGCCGCGTGCGAACACCGGCAGCGCGCGCAGGCGCTCCATCTCGCGGTGCAGGTCGATCCCGGCGACGACGTAGTAGGACGGATGGCGGCGCACGGCGGGCAACTTAGGCGGCGGGGCGGCGGTAAGAACCTGGCTCAAAGCCCCCCACGACCGCCTGGCGGCACCGGATCGGCGCCGGGTGGCGTCCTCGCCGGCTCACGTGGCTTTGCCACGCTTCACCGGCTGCGTCCTTGCCCGCCACCGCCCGGCACTCGCCAGGCGGCCGCGCGAGGCTTCGAGACAGGTTCTAAGGTCCGTGCGTGCCCGACGCGCGCCCCTCGCTCATCGAGTTCCCGGCCGACGACCCCGAGCGCGCGCGACGGTTCTGGAGCGGACTGGTCGGCGCCGAGCTCGAGCCCCGCGGTGAGCTCGAGGGAGAGGGGTGGCAGACGCATGGCGGCTCACCGGCGGTGGGCGTCCACGCGCGCGGGCGCGGCCCGGGCGATTCCTTCTCGCTGCCCTACTTCGAGGTCGCCGACGTCGCCGCGGCGCTCGAGCGAGTCGAGGAGCTCGGCGGCACCATCGTCCACCCCGGCGAGCGGTGGGCGATCTGCAAGGACTCCGAGGGCAGTCCTTTCGGGCTCGCCGGTTCGTATAAGGAGGAGAGATGACTCGTTCGACCCCACGCCTGGCTGCGATTGCGGCTGCGGCGATCGCGCTCGCTTTCGCCGCGCTGCTCGCGGGGCGGTCGACCGCAACCGCTCCCGCCGCCTCGGGCGCGAAGACCGACTGCGGTACCTACGACAGCGCCTCGACCTTCGACCGGGGCCAGGTCTTCGCGATCCGCGGCGTCAACTGCCGCAAGGCGCGCAAGGTCGCGAAGAAGTACGACCACAAGGGCACGGCGCCAGGTCCGTGGAAGTGCGCGCTCGCTCACGGCGGCGGCAAGGCGCTGTTCTCCTGCGGCTACGGCGAGTCGAGCGGCAACATTCGCGACTGGCCGCACGCGCTGATCGCCAAGGGCGTCAACCGATCGTCGACCGGCCCGCCGCCTCCCGAGCCGCCGAGCCCGCCGAGCCCGCCGGACCCGTACCCGTACTAGGCGATCTAACCCGCGACCTCTCGCGCCGGGTCGGCCGGGTCGAGCGGGTGTAGCTCCGAGCGCTCGAGCGCCTCGGTGCGCAGGTGTGCGATCGCGGCGTACTCGGGCGAGGCGATCATGTCGAGGAAGGCCTGGCGCGTCGGGTACTCGACCAGCAGCACGCTGTCCCATTTGCTCGGCCCGATCACGGGCGCGTCCGCGTTGCCGGCGTACACCAGCTTCGCCCCGACCCGCTCGAGCAGCGGCGCCACCGCCTTGCCGTACTCCAGATAGCGCTCGGCGCCGCCGGCGGGCTTGAAATCGAGCAGGTTGAGCATCACCACCGGTCCCTCCGCGGCCCGGGCGGTGAACTCCTGTAGCGCGATCGGGTTCAGCTGCTCGAGCTCTTCGGGCATGTGCGCGTGCGCCATCGCGCCGATCCTACCCGCGACCGCGCGGCGGACCGAAGCCTCGCCGCCCGAGTTCAGGCGTTGTCTGCTTACGGCGCCCTGAGCCGGGAATTCGTCTCACGTGGCCGTCAACGAATCGGTCAAGGGAGACGAACGCACAGCCGGTGGTCCCGGGACGCTGCTCGCAAACCGGTACAGGGTGATCGAGCAGATCGGGGTCGGGGGGATGGCGGTCGTCTACCTGGCCGAGGACCAGGTGCTGATGCGCAAGGTCGCGATCAAGCGGCTCGACGCCGACAGTCCCGGCGACGCGACCCGGAGATTCGTCCGCGAGGCGAAGATCGGGGCGGCCCTCAACCACCCGAACCTGGTCACGGTCTTCGACGCGATCCCCGGCGGGCGCGACGTGCTGATCGTGATGGAGTACGTGGACGGCCTCGACCTCGGCCAGGCGTTGAAGCGCGGCCCGCTGCGCCCGGTCGAGGCGCTCAGCGCGCTCGAGGACATCGCAGCCGCGCTCGACCACGCCCACGGGCAGGGAATCGTGCACCGCGACGTCAAGCCGTCGAACGTCCTGTTGGGCGCAAGCGGCCGGGCCAAGCTGAGTGACCTCGGGATCGCCAAGGCGCTTGCCGACACGGCGACGACCGCGAGCCACGTGGTCGTCGGCTCGATCCCGTACATGTCGCCCGAGCAGCTCACGGGAGGTCGGGTTGGGCCGCCGACCGATGTCTACGCCCTCGCTCTGACCGGGTACGAGGCGCTCAGCGGGCTGCGCGCTCGCGAGGGGACGCCGGCGCAGGTGAGACATCAGGCGCTCCAGCAGCCGCCCCCGGACCTGCGCGAGCTGCGTCCGGAGATCCCGGCGCCTGCGGCCGAGGCATTGAAGCGGGGGATGGCGCGCGAGCCCGAACGGCGGCCGGCGACGGCGTGCGAGTTGGTTCGGGAGCTGAGCCGGGGCCTCGGCGCGCGTGGTGAACGGGCACGGCTTGCCGCGCTGGTCGCTGCGCCGGCCGCGCAGCGGACGCAGCCGTTCGAGATCCAGGAGCCCGATCACGAGGACGGTTCGCGGACGGCAACGGGCGCTGCGTCACCGGCTGCACGAACGACGCCGGCGCGAGCGAGCCGCGGCGTGCCCTGGCGCGCCCTGCTCGCGCTCGCAGCGATTGTCGGCGTCGCGGCCCTGGCGTTCGTAGTCACTAGCGGCGGCGGCGACGACCCGAGCGGCCAACGGAATGCCGCCACCGAACGCGATCGCGGCGGCGGCGAAGCGGCGCCGGGCGGCGGCGCGGACGACACGGCCGCATCGACCGGCCCCGAGCGAGCGGTCGAGGACTTCTACGAGCTCGCCGCCGCCGGTAAGTTCGACCAGGCGGCGGCCGCGGGCACCGAGAGCTTGAGCGCGCAACTAGGCGACCTCGATGCCGTGTTCGACACGCTCGAGTCCATCGAGTTCACGAGCCTCGACACGACATCGAAGAGCGGTGACAGCGCACAGCTCGAATTCGCAACCGTTGCCACGCATACGGACCGCACCGAGCGCTGCACCGGGACCGCGATAGCGATCGCGAGCGGCGGCGGGTGGCTGGTCGACTCGATCAACGGCGTCAGCTGCGACGTCGTCGGATAGGCGGCCCCCCAACGCCATCTCCGATGGCTACGTCCCGGTGACCCCTCCGTCGAGCCCTTCCTCGGGCAGGCCCTCCTCGGGCTGCTGGTAGAGCTTGAACTGAACGCCGCCCTCGACCACCTCCGCGTCGAGGACCTTGTCGTCGAGGAACCCGATCGTCGCCTGCTCGACCGCCATCGGCAAGCCCTCGACGACCACGTCCTCGGGCTCGGGCTCTTGAACGACGCTCATCTGAAGCTCGCGCGCGGGCCCGGTCCCGTTGCTCTCGGCCGAGCCGCTGGTGATCCGCATCATCGCGTCGGCGGGAGCCTCCGGCTGGGTAACGATCGTCTCCACGGCCGCGGCGGCCTCCTTGGTCAGGGCGAGCATCTCAGAGGTCTCCTTCTGTCGTTCGGGTCTCGCCTGCCCGCTCTGCGGCGGGCCAAACAGCAATAGGCTCGATCCGCACAACCACGAGGCGGGGCGAGCCTCAGGCGAAGCGGCCCTGATCGAGCGCACGCTCGAGGGCCTCGCGGTCGTAACCGGGCATCTCGCCGGTGCGCTCGACGCCCTCGACGTAGGCGGCCATGGCGCGCTCGGAGTCCTCGCTGACGATCGCGGCGAGGAACTCCGCGCGCTCCTCGCGCAGGCCGGCGGGCAGCGACTGGGAGCCGCCCAGATACACCGCGCGCTTGACACCGGCGATCCCGCCCTTCGGCCGGCGCGCCAGGCGCTCGGCGACGGCCCGGGCGCGATCCATGAGCTGCTCGCGGCCGACGACCTCGTCGATCAGCCCGAGCTCGTGCGCATCGTCCGGCTCGAGCGGCGCCCCCTCGAGGCATAGCCGCAGTGCCCGGGCCGATCCGAGCATGCGCGCGAGCCGCTGAGTGCCGCCACCCCCGGGCGGAAAGCCGAACAGGATCTCCGGCTGACCGATCAGGTATGGCCCGGCCGCCATCATCCGCACGTCGCACGCGAGCGCCAGCTCGCAACCACCGCCCATCGCCGAGCCGTTGATCGCCGCGACGAACACCGCGCCCGCGCGGTTGAAGCGCAGCAGCACCTCGCCGAAGCGCTCGGCGGCGTCGAGTCCGGCGGCGGGCGTGCGCGCCAGCGCCTCCGATCCCCCGGGCAGGCGCCGCAGGGCGCCGACCGCGGTGAGCGAGGCGCGCGCCGTGGCGCGCCCGACGCTGGGCGACGCGCGCGAGGCGGCGAGCAGCTCGGCGACGTCGTAGTGGGCCACGAAACGCTCCGGATGCGAGCCGGTGAGGACGACGCCCGTGACGCCCGGATCGGACTCCGCGCGCTCGACGAGCCGCTCGAGCCCGTCGACCACCCCGTTGTCCATGAGGCCATGCGGAGGGTTATCGATCGTCGCGAGCAGCACGCGGTCGCCACCCGGCTCGATTCGCACCTCGCCCATCGGCGTGGCACGTTATCCGACGCGCGCGGGTCCGCGGATGCCGGGGATCGGCCGCTGCGTATCGTGTGGGCGGTGAGCGAGACGACCACCGCCGCGCCCGTCGACGAGGCGCTCGAGTCCGCCCGCTGGGATCTCGAGCCGCTGGTCGAGGGCCAGGGCGACGAGGGCGCGATCGCACTGCTCGACGAGGCCCAGTCGCGCGCCGAGTCGTTCGCCGAGCGGTACCGCGGCAAGGTCCCCGAGCTCGACGCGGGCGCGCTGGCGGGCGCGCTGACCGAGCTCGAGGAGATCGGCGACCGCGTCGGCCGTGCCGGCACCTACGCCTCGCTCGCGTTCTCGGTGGACACGCAAACGCCGGAGGTCGGCGCGCTGATGCAGAAGGTCCGCGAGCGAGCGGCGGCGATCGAGACCGAGCTCCTGTTCTTCGAGCTGGAGTGGAACGAGGTCGACGACCAACCGGCCGCCGAGCTCCTCGCCTCCGATGAGCTCGACCGCTGGCGCCACCACCTGACCAACCTGCGCCGGTACCGCCCGCACCAGCTCACCGAGCCGGAGGAGCGGGTGCTGACGGAGACCGACGTCACCGGGCGCTCCGCCTTCGCGCGCCTGTTCACCGAGCAGACGTCGGCGATCACCGTCGACGTCCCGGGCGCGGAGGAGCCGCTGCAGCTCATGGAGGCGTTGAGCCTGCTCCAGGGCCCGGACCGCGACGCGCGGCGCCAAGCGGCCGAGGGGATCACCGCCGCGCTCCAGCCCGACCTGCGCACGCGCGCCTTCGTCTTCAACACCCTGCTTGCCGACAAGGCGACCAGGGACCGGCTGCGCTCCTACGACCACTGGCTCGCCTCGCGCAACCTCGCCAACGAGGCGTCGGACGAGTCGGTTGCGGCGCTGATCGAGGCGGTCGTCGGGCGCTACGAGCTCGCCCGGCGCTGGTACCGGCTCAAGGCCAGGCTGCTCGGCATCGAGCGGCTCGCCCACTACGACCGGATGGCGCCAGTCGTCGAGACCGAGCAGCGAATCGGATACGACGAGGCGCGCGAGCTGGTGCTCGACTGCTACCGCACTTTCTCGCCCGAGCTCGGCGCCACGGTGGAGGAGTTCTTCAGCGGCGACCACATCGACGCCCCGCCGCTACCGGGAAAGCGCGGCGGCGCCTTCTGCTCCTACGCCGTGCCGTCCGCACACCCGTACGTGATGCTCAACTACACGTCGCTGCCGATCGACGTGCTGATCATGGCCCACGAGCTCGGCCACGGCGTGCACGCTGCGCTGGCGCGGCCGAAGGGAATCTTTGAGTTCGCGACTCCGCTCACCGTTGCCGAGACGGCGTCGATCTTCGGCGAGACGATCGTGCTCGAGCGGCTCCTCGAGCGCGCCCCCGACGCGACCGCGCGGCTGTCGCTGCTCGCCGAGTCGCTCGACGGGGCCGTCGCCGCGGTCTTTCGTCAGGTGGCGATGAACCAATTCGAGGACCGCGTCCACGGCGAGCGCCGTAACACGGGTGAGATCCCGGTCGACGGGTTCGCTGCCGCCTGGCTCGACACCCAGGCCGATCTGCTCGGCGACTCGGTCGAGCTCACCCCCGACTACGCCTCCTGGTGGTCCTACGTCCCGCACTTCATCGACACGCCCGGCTACGTCTACGCCTATGCGTACGGACACCTGCTGGCCCTGTCGGTCTACCGCCGCTACGAGGAGGAGGGCGGGGGATTCGTGGAGTCCTACCTCGAGCTGCTGCGCGCCGGCGGCTCGCGCTCGCCCGAGGAGCTCGGCGCGATCGTCGGCGTCGACCTCACCGACCCCGGCTTCTGGGACGCCGGCCTCGACCTGATCGAGCGCCAGCTGGAGCAGGCCGAGGAGACCGCGGCCGAGGCGGAGGCCGAGCGGTCCTGATCCCGTTCGCCCCGCTTGCGCTGGCGGCGCTTGCTGCAGTGGCGAGTTCGGATGACGGCGGACAGGTGATCGGACGGTCGGTCGAAGACCGGCCGATCGTCGCCCGAGCGTGGGGCGACGCCGGCAGCCGGCGCCGCGTCCTGGTCGTCGGCTCGATCCACGGCGACGAGACGCAGGGGCGGCGGATCGTCGCGCGGCTGAGCGGCCGCCGCGCCGAGCGCCTCGACGGGGTCGAGCTGTGGACCGTCGAGACGGCGAATCCCGACGGGGTCGCGGCAAACGAGCGCGGCAACGCGCACGACGTCGACCTCAACCGCAACTTCCCCTGGAACTGGAGCGCGATCCCGCCCACGAGCGGCTACTACTCCGGGCCGGGGCCGGCGTCGGAGCCCGAGACGCGGGCGATGCGCAGCTTCCTGCGCAGGCTGAAGCCCGAGATCACGGTCTGGTACCACCAGCCGTGGGGCAACACCCTGATCCCGTGCGATCGCCGCGGTCGCCGGGTCGCGCTCCGCTATGCGCGCCTCTCCGGCCTCGGCCCCCGCGACTGCTTCCCCTCGCCGCCCGGGAGCGCCACCGGCTGGCAGGGTCACCGCGCGAAGCAGCGCGCGTTCGTCGTCGAGCTGCCGGGGCGAGCGCTGAGCGACGCCGAGGTGCGGCGCCACGCGGCGGCGGTGGCGGAGATCGCTGAACCGGGCTGAGCGCCGCTGCGGTCCGACCGCGCCCCTACAGTCGCGGCGAGATGTCCTCGCAGCGGGTCTCGATCCTGCGCCGGCTCGACCCGGATGAGATCCGGGAGCTCCGCGCCAGGGACCAGTTCTTCTGGGTCGACCTGGCGGTCGCCGACGGTGTCTCGGCGGCCGAGGATCGCCGCCGCGCTCGAGCTCTCCGACGCCGCCGCCGAGCGGCTCGTGAGCTTCGTCGCGGGGGGCTCGCCGGCGAGCAGGATCCAGGTCGAGAGCGATCTGGTCGTGTTCCCGTTCTGGTGCTCGCGCCCGCCGGACGAGGCGGCCGAGGTACCGGCGGGGAAGCTCGCGCTGATGCGCGTCAACGTCCTCGTCCACGGCGACTTCCTGGTGACGGTGCACGAGGATCGCCTCGACCTGCCCGAGCTGGTCGCGGAGGGCGGGATCGCGGCCGGCCGCAGCGAGCGCTACGTCGTCTACGTGGTCCTCGACGGGATGACGAACGCGCTGCTCGAGACGCTCTCGGCGATCGAGGTGGGGATCGGGCGAATCGAGAACACCCTGCTGGAGTCGGGCCTGCAGCCGCGTCCGCGCGAGCAGCGGCTGATCAGGCAGATGCGCCTGGACCTGACCACGCTGCGACTCCGGGTCGGGCCCGAGCGCAGCCTGTTCGAGCGGGTGAGCGAGGAGATCGACCACCTGTCGGGGCTCGAGCCCGACCCGGCCGACTACTTCGAGCGCATCCTCACCCAGCTCGACCGCACCGTCGACCGCATCGACGCCGCGAGCGGGGCGCTGTCGAACCTGCTCCAGGTGAAGCTCAACGAGACGACCTACCGGCTCACGCGTCGTCGCGACCGTGTTTCTGCCGCTCACGTTCATCACCGGCTTCTTCGGGATGAATTTCGGCTGGCTCGTCGGCAACATCGACACGAGCACCGACTTCTGGGTGCTCGGGATCGGAGCGCTGTCGCTGCCGCTGCTGGCGTTGGTGCTGCTCGTCGCCCGGGGCAGGGCCGCGGGCGCGTCGCGCCGTGCCGGCTCGTCCTGACCCGGCCGAGGCGGGGTTCGCGGGGAAGTCCCTACGCGAGGGCCGGCTCGGGCATCGCCTCCGCTGGCTCGACCGGCTTCGGGTCGAGGTGGCGATGCGAGGAGCAGTACTTGGTGCCGTCGAGCGCCTCGCGCTGACATCGCCCGCCGCTGCGCGTGAACGCATCGCAGTCGCGGCGCATCAGCGCCCGCTCGTGCTCGATCTTCGCCCGCGCGATCGCGAGCCTGTTGGTGATGATCGTGCACACGCGGCGCTGCACGGCCAAGCCGAACAGCGTCCGCACCTCGCGGTACAGGAAGCGGTCCGGATGGGCGAAGTAGTCCGGGTCGGTCGCGAGGCGGGTCATGGTCGCCTCACAGGCCTCGAGCACTCGCTGTCGGTCGTCCACCGCGTGATCCTCCGGCAACAGCGCAGTGAGCTCCCGATAAAGCGATCGGCTGAGGTGATACATCCGTGGACCTCCGTTCCCCTTTCCGTGACTCGGATGAGTGCGGGCTTACCCACTCCTTGCACGATCCAAACGCAACGGATCAAAGAAATCTCCCGCACTGGACAAATAGGCTCGGTCGGAGCCCGCCGGCGCTCGATCGGTCCTTTCGGCGCTAGCCTCGGCGGCGTGGACGCCGACCAGATTCTCGCCTTCCGACTCGCCCGCTCGGGACTGGCCGAGCGCAGGGCGGCGACCCTCGCCGACGCGGCGGCCTGTCCGGCGTCGGACTTCGCGCGCGACGCGGCCCTGCTCGCGCTCGCGGCGCGCGACGAGAGCGTCACCCGCGCGGGGTACGACGAGGCGGCCGATGCAGGCGACGACCTCGTGGTGGCTCACATCGTCCGGGGAGCGATCCATGCGCTCGCGCCCGACGACCTCGCGCTCTACGGCCGCGCGCTGATCTCGAGCGACGACGACGAGCTCGCGGCGCAGCTGGGCCAGCAGGTCCAGCGGCTCGCCGCGGAGAAGGGCTTCGCCCCGTCCGACGCGCTCGACGAGGTGGCGGAGGCGACTAAGGGCGCGCTGCGCGGCGGTCGCGCGCTGAGCAAGAACGAGCTCCACGACGAGCTTCGCGAGCGCGTGCGCGCGGACCTGCTGCCGTGGTGTCGGGGCTGCAAGAGCCACCACGTGGCGCCCATGCTGTGGCGCTACGGCGGGGTGAAGGCCGGAGCGCGGCTCGATTCCGAGCGCCGGTACCTGCTCGGCAAACCGGGCCGAAGCCCCGCGGCCGCCGAGGCCGTCAGGCGGTTCCTGCACTTCTACGGGCCGGCCGATCCCGGGGACTTCGCCGACTGGACCGGTGTCGCGAAGCCGCACGCCAAGCGCCTCTGGAAGCAGGTCGAGGGCGACCTAGCCGAGGTCGGCGTCGGGAAGCGCAAGGCCTGGGCGTTGAGCGCGGATCTGAGCGACCTCGAATCGCCGCCGGAGGCGAGCGACGTCCGCCTCATCCCGGCCGGCGATCCGTACCTGCAGAAGCCCAACCGCCAGCTGCTCGCCCCGGACGCAGAGCTTCGCAAGCGGTTGTTTCGCCCTGTCGCGAGCCCGGGCGCGGTGCTCAAAGACGGCAGGCTCGTCGGCCTCTGGCGCGCGAAGGCGCAGGGCAAGAACGCCGAGATCACGGTCGAGAAACTCGGCCGGATTGCGCGCAAGCACCTAGAGCCCGAGGCTCGCCGGCTCGCCGAGCTGCGCGGCGCCGCGGGGCTCGAGCTCGTCCTCGATTGAGCCGTAGGCGGCGAAGAAGCCCTGCCGCCAGCTCGGATAGCGCAGCGTCCAGCCGAGCTCGCGCTTGGCTTTGGCGTTCGATGCGCCGCGGGACTCGGTGCCCATCATCACTGCCGCCTGGCCCGCGAACGGGCGCGCGAGCCAGCGCGGGAAGTGCCGCGGCGGCTTCGCGCCCAGCGCCTGCGCGAGCACCGGCAGCCACTCGCGCACCGGGGCCGGCTCGTCATCGGTGACGTTGTAGATGCCCGGGGCGCCACGCTCGAGCGCGAGCACGGTCGCGGCAGCGGCGTCGTCGAGGTGGATGAACGACGAGACGCCCCCGCCGTCGCCGACGATCGGAAACTGCCGCCTGCGCACCGGCTCGACCATTCCGTCGTTGGCGGCACCGTAGAAGCCGCCGTAGCGCATCGCGATTCCGCCAGCGTCGGTGACCGCCCGGTCGAGATGGCGCATCGCGGCGTCGGTCTCGCGCATCACCGCCGGAGGGTTGGGGTCGAGCGGATCCTCCTCGGTCTTGACCGGCCCGCCCTCGCGCGCGTAGCGCATGGGGGCGAAGCTCTGCGCCACGAGCCGGCGCACACCGGCCTCGCGCGCGGCAGCCAGCAGCGCGTCGGTGCCCTCGGTCCGGATCCGGTTCGTCTCGCCAAAGCTGCGGTCCAGGTTCCGGGAGAACCGCACGTTCGCCAGCGCCGTCGCCTCGTGGACGATCGCCTCCGGCTCGGCTCCGAGCACCGCTCTGCGCACTGCCCGCGCGTCGAGCAGGTCGAGGGCGACCGGCTTCGCGCCCAGCGCCCGCACGCGCTCGGCGCTCGACGGCGACATGAACGTCCCGATCACCTCGTGCCCTGCCTCGATCAACTGAGGCACGAGCCGGGCGCCGATGGCGCCGCTCGCCCCGGTTACGAAGACCCGCATATGTCTCCTTTCGGTCACGTCGGCTGGCTCTCAGGGGTCAATTGCTATGACACCGAGCGACGAAGGAATGTGACCGATGCACGAGCGCGACTGGCTGGCTGAACGATTCGAGGAGCAACGCACCCGGCTGCGTGCGGTCGCCTACCGGATGCTGGGCTCGCTGAGCGAGGCCGATGACGCGGTCCAGGAGACCTGGGTGAGGCTGAGCCGCTCCGACGCCGACGAGATCGAGAACCTCGGTGGCTGGCTGACGACCGTCGTCGGCCGCGTGTCGCTCAACATGCTGCGCTCGCGGCGGGCGCGGCGCGAGGAGCCGATCGACGTCCGCATGCCCGAGCCGATCGTCGACCGTGCCGACGGCACGGACCCCGAGCACGAGGCGCTGCTGGCCGACTCGGTGGGTCTCGCCCTGCTCGTCGTCCTCGAGAAGCTGAGCCCCGCCGAGCGGCTCGCGTTCGTGCTGCATGACGTATTCGCGGTGCCGTACGACGAGATCGCGCCGATCGTCGATCGCTCCCCGGCAGCCGCACGTCAGCTCGCCAGCCGGGCGCGACGCCGCATCCGGGGCGAGGACACCGTCCCCGACGCCGATCTCGAGACCCAGCGCGAGGTCCTGGACGCCTTCGTCGCCGCCGCGCGCGACGGCGATTTCGAGGCGCTGCTCGAGGTGCTGGACCCGGACGTCGTGCTGCGCGCGGACATGGGCCCGGCCGCCGGCGGCACAACTGAGGTCCGTGGGGCGGAGACGGTGGCCGGCCGGGCGCTCGGCTTCGCGCGGCGCGACCTGGTCTTGCTGCCGGCGACCATCAATGGCACCGTGGGGATGGTCTCGACGCGCGACGGCGAGCCGTTCTCGGTCGGTGCGGTGACGGTCAGGGGCAAGAGGATCGTCGCGATGGACATCCTCGCCGACCCCGCGCGCCTCCGCCGGCTCGACCTGACGATCCTCGACGACTGACCGGTCCCTGGAGGCGGACCACGCCGAGCGTCCCGGAGTGGTTGCTATAGCGGGCACTCCGGGACGTTCGCGGGCGCGACCGCCTCAGCCGGCTGCGCGCTCGATCGCGCGGTCCATCGCCGGCCCCGGGTCCTCGACCACCTTGCCGTGCCCGGGCGCGAGCCGCTTCGGGTCGAGCGCGCGCAGCGCCCGCGCGCTCTCGAGCGCGGTGGGGCGGTGCCAGGTCGCCATGTAGACGAGCGGGAAGCGCGGATTGAGCTTCGCCGGCGTCGCGACGCCGGCGAGCGTCGCGTAGGCGTCGCCGCAGTAGAGGGTGCCGTCGCGGGTGTCGAGGAATGCGAGGTGGCCCGGCGTATGCCCCGGCGACGCGACCGCCTCCAGCGAGCCGACCCGGTCGCCAGGCCGGATCTCGCGGTCGGGCCTCGTCTCGGCGCCGCGGTAGTCCCCGCGCAGCTTGTCCTCGGGCTCACCGGGGTCGAGGCTCATGTCCTTGGCCAGCAGCCGGGCGTCGCGCACGGAGATGATCGCCTCGGCGTCGGGGAGCGCCTCGTAGAGCTCGTCGAGCGAGCCGATGTGGTCGCCGTGGGCGTGGGTGAGCAGGATGCGGACGATCGGCTTGCCGCGCGCCTCGGCCGCCGCGAGGATCTTCTTCGCCGACCGCGGCAGCATCGTGTCGATCACGGTCAGGCCCTCGGGCTCCTCGACCAGATAGCAGTTGACGATGCCGTAGCGGGTGATCCGATCGACGGTCATGGCCGCATCTTCGCGCACAACGGGTACTAGGGCGTGATGCTCCCGCCGCCGATCGCCGCCGAGCGCGGCTTCTCGTTCGCCGACCCCTACGTGATCGGGCTGCTGTTCTGCGCGCTGGCGGTGTTCGCCGCGATCGGCGCGCTCTCCCACGAGCGCGAGCGGGCCTTCTCGGCCAGCATCATCTACCTGGGCCTCGGGGCCGCGGCGGCGGTCGCGATCGAGCTCTTCGACATCGCGTGGGTCGATCCGTTCGACGACGCGGAGCTCGTCGAGCGGCTCAGCGAGCTGGCGGTGATCATCGCGCTCTTCGGAACCGGGCTGAAGCTCGATCGGCCGCTTGACTGGGCGTCGTGGTCGGGCGTCGCGCGGCTGCTCGGAATCGCGATGCCGCTGACGATTGCCGGCGTGGTCGCCTTCGGGACCGGGGTGATGGGACTGTCGCTCGGCGCCGCGCTCGTGCTCGGCGCGATCCTCGCCCCGACCGATCCCGTGCTCGCCGGCGACATCGGAGTCGGGCCGCCCGGCGACGAGGAGGAGCGCGAGCCGAACTTCTCGATCACCGGCGAGGCGGGCCTCAACGACGGCCTCGCGCTCCCGTTCCTGTTCGCCGGCTTGTTTGCGGTCGCGGAGGGCGGTAACGGCTGGTTCGGCGAGTGGTTCGCGGCCGACGTCGTCTACGCGGTGGCCGTCGCGGTGGCGATCGGGGCGGCGGTCGGCTACGGGCTCGGCGGGATTGCGGTCTGGCTTCGCGACCGGAGCCTGCTCGCGACCGCGTTCGACGCCTGGCTCGCGATCCCGAGCGTGCTCGCGATCTACGGCCTGACGGAGATCGCCGGCGCGTACGGGTTCGTCGCTGCCTTCGTGGGCGGGGTCGCCTTTCGCCGCTACGAGCACACCCACGAGCGCAACCTCGCCGTCCACGAGGGCGCCGAGGTGGTGGAGAAGTTCGGCGAGCTGGCGGTCATCCTGCTACTCGGCAGCATGCTCACGTTCGCTGGGCTCGAGGCGCCCGGCGTGGCCGGCTGGCTGCTTGTGCCGGTGCTGGTTCTCGCGATCCGCCCGCTGTCCGTGGCGGCCTCGCTGGTCGGCGCGAAGCTGCCGGCCGGCGAGCGCGCGTTCATCGCCTGGTTCGGCGTGCGCGGGGTCGGCTCCCTGTACTACGTCGCCGTCGCGGTCGGCGCGGGCGTGCTCTCAGCGGCGGACGCCGAGCTCATCGCCTGGACGTCGATCGCCTGCGTGATCGTCTCGATCGTCGTGCACGGGGTCACCGCGACCCCGCTCAGCCGGCGCTGGCTGCCGCCCGAGGCCCGCTAGGTGCCGGAGGGCCGGTCCGGGGGGGCGTCGGCGGGGGGCTCTGACGACGGCGCGTCGGCGGGCGGCGCGTCGGCGGGCGGCTCCGCCGGCGAGGAGGCGGCGGGCGTCTCCGGCGCCGGCGTCGCGAGGTCCGGCGCGGTGTCGCGCTCGACCCCGAGCGCCGCGGCGAGCTCGTCGAGCGCCGCTCGCTCGGCGTCGCTCACGCGCTCGCCGCCGATCCCAAGCACGCCGCCGGACTTCGTCCTCTCCGCGGCGCGCTCGGCGACGGTGAGCACGAAGCCCTTGTAGGCGTCGACCTCCTCGGACGATGCCTTGAGCTCGAGCAGCGCGACGGTGTCGCGGATGCGCTGCAGCCCCTCGGTTCGAAGCTGCTCGACCGACTCGAACTCGCGGGCATCGAGCGTCGGCGGCGTGGAGACGATCTCGCCCAGCAGGTCGGTGCGGGCGTGCTGCTTGGCGCGCCTCCTTGTAGGCCTTCGCCATCTCCATGCTCTCGCGGATCGTGCCGCCGCGCTGCGCGGAGACCACCATCAGGCCGGCGATCGCCGGGCCCTGAAGCACCCGGTCCCACTCCTCCGCGTTGAACTCCGCCTTCGTCGTCATCTCTCTCCTTGGGTCGCTCGGGGCTCGAATACCCCCTCGATTGCCGAATGATCGCTGAGGCCGGACTCGCGCCAGCCGTGGTGATAGTCGCACCACACGGGCCCGAGGCGCTTCGAGGCCAGGATGTGGTCGAGGCGATGGGCGGACTTGCGGCGGTTTCGAGTGTGGAAGACCCAGCTCGCGTCCTGGCGCTCATAGCCGTGCAGCGCGCGAAAGACGTCGACGAGATCCCACTCGGCCAGGCCGGTGAGGATCGAACGCTCTGCCGCGTCCCAGCGCGCGAGCGAATCGGGGTGGTGAGCGGCGAACGTGATCACCTCGCCCTCCGCCGTCTCCATTCGCGGGGCGTTGAAGTCGCCGCAGAGGATGCGATGGCGTTCGGTGGGCCGCGCGAGCGCGAAGTGGATCGCCTCGCAGGTCTCGACCTTGAGGAGCCCGGCGCTCTGGGCGGGCGGCACGTGGACGTTGTGGAGCTCGAGCGGGCCGTGGGGCGTCTCGACCACCACCGACAGCACCCGCTCGGGCTGGGGCGCGCCGATCGGCGGCAGCTGGCGCAGCGCCCAGCGGCTCGCGGCCAGGTTGAAGAACCGGCGCTCGCCGATGAACGCGCTCGAGTCCTCGAATACGTCGAGGCCCGCCGCCATGAGCGCATCGCGCCAGCGGGGCAGCGTCGTCGCGCGGACCTCCTGCAAACAGACGAGGTCGGGGTCCTGGCGCGCGAGCGCGTCGGCCTGCGCCTCGAGCAGCGCGCTGCGCCCGGCGACGTTCCAGCTGATCAGCTTCACGGGAGGGAGGATCGCCGAGCGCCCCGACGGGACTTGCTTAGATCACGGGATGCGCCGCGCCGCCCTGCTCGCCCTGCCGCTTGCCCTCCTCGCCCTCGTCCTCGGGGCCTGCGGTGAGCGCGAGGAGCCAGAGATCGACACCTCGTCCACCGAGCCGGAGTTCCAGATCACGGGCGAGTGGCAGGGACGGCTCACGCAGAAGGGGCTGAAGCCGTTCGTGGTGCGGGCGACGATCGCCTCGCTCGAGCGCTCGAAGCAGAACACGGTCCACTACACGGAGATCAACTGCTCCGGAAACTGGGACTACCTGGGCGCGAGCGCGACCGCCTACCGCTTCCGCGAGGTGATCGACCGCGGCGCGGGCAAGGTCTGCAAGGGCACGGGCACGGTCACGCTCACCCCGCTCACCGACGACCGCGTCGACTACGTCTTCACCGGCGGCGGGGTCACCAGCCGCGGGGTGCTCGCCCGGCAGGGCTGAGCGTGCCGGGCGCCATTCTCACGCCGAACGTCCCGGACTACCCTCTATAACGGCCACTGCGGGACGTTCGGTGGTTGGGGCGAGCGGAACCGCCATTCGCGAAGGCAACGCAGCGACACCACACGGACCGACGGAGAGGCGCTTCGTGCGGTCTTCGCGTCGATATTCGTCGCTAACTCAACGCGGAGCGGCTCCGGGGCGCGTCGTGTGGTGCTGCTGTCGCCAACGTGACAGCGAACGCGCGACCCGCAGGGCCGTAGGAGCTCGCCGAGGTCGTGCTCTCGCCACCCTCACCGGCGGCGGGGTCACCAGCCGCGGGGTTCTCGCCCGGCAGGGCTGAGCGTGCCGGGCGCCCGTGCTACTGGCGGGCGCGAGCCGGCTCGAGGATGTAGGTGTCCGTTGCGACGTCGGTCTTCGCGTCGCGCTTCGGGATGAATCCACGCACAGGGCGGCCGGTGATCCTGGCGACGGCGGCGATCACCTCGAGCCTGTAGTCGCCGGAATCCGGCGACAGCGCCTCGTCCGGCGCCGATCCGTCCTCGGCCGGCTCGGCGGGAGCGCTCACGGCGTCCACCATCACGAACGTGACCACGTTCCCCGAGATCTCGATCGTCGCGGCGCTCGGACGCCCGCCGGCGTGGCGTCGCCAGATCGAGCCGAGTGATCTGCTCAGTTCGTCCGACAGCGCCGGCTTAGGCTGCGTCTCGGGCACGTCGCCCTCCGGGTCACCCATGGCAACCCCTTTCCCTTCTCCTCGCAGGAGCCGGTCGCAAAGGGCGGAGGAGGAGGTGAAAGGGCCCAGCCGGCGGTGCAGTCGAGTGTACTGCGCGCAGCTGCGACCGTCGCGGCGTTCCCGGCCCACCTGCTACCTTCATCTGCGTCGGGTCGCCATTCGGGCGCCCGAGGAGTTCCGTTTCTTCCGTGCACTCGTGAGTGCGTCCGGGTCTCAGGATTCCCACCACTCACAAGGAGTTGCACCACATGTCTTTCGCCGATCTCGGCGTCTCGCGACCTGTCGCGGGCGCCCTCGCAAAGCGCGGGATCTCCGCGCCCTTCGCCGTCCAAAAGCTCGTCATCGAGGACGTCCTCGACGGCCGTGACGTCCTCGTCCAGTCGCCGACAGGGTCAGGCAAGACGCTCGCCTTCGGCGCCCCGCTCGTCGACCTGATCGAGGCCGGCGACCGCCGCCCGGCGGCGCTGATCCTCGTGCCGACGCGCGAGCTCGCCGTGCAGATCGTCGACGAGCTGCACGACGTCGCCACCGCCCGAGCCCTCTCGATCGCCCCCGTCTACGGCGGCGTCGGTCTCGAGCGGCAGGCGAAGCGGGCGGCTCGCGCCCACATCGTCGTCGCCACCCCGGGCCGGCTCGAGGACCTGCTCCAGCGGCGCGCGTTCGTCCTCGATCACGTTCGCGTGCTGGTCATCGACGAGGCCGACCGGATGCTCGACATGGGCTTCAAGCCCGCCGTCGACCGGATCGTCGCCCGCACGCCGCGCGAGCGCCAGACGCTCTTCTTCTCGGCCACGCTGGAGGCCGCCCCGGGCAAGGTGGCCCGCGCCTACACGCGCGACGCCCGCCGCCACGTCCACGAGCCCGTCCGCGAGGATCGAGGCGAGGTCGAGCACCGCTTCGTCCACCTCGAGCATGCCGACAAGGTCGGCGCGCTGGTGGACGAGCTGCGCGAGGGCGAACGCGGGCGGACGCTGGTCTTCGTCCGCACCAAGCGAGGGGCGGATCGCCTGGTGAAGCGCCTCGGGCAGCGCGGCGTGCAGCGCCGTCGCCATGCACGGCAACAAGTCGCAGGGACAGCGACAGCGTGCCCTCTCGAGCTTCGCCGCGGGCAAGATCGACACCCTGGTCGCCACAGACGTTGCCGCACGCGGCATCGACGTCGAGGAGATCACTCGCGTGATCAACTTCGACGCGCCCGGCGATCGCGACGCTTACGTGCACCGGGTCGGCAGATCCGGCCGCGCGGGTCGCGACGGCGCCGGGATCAGCTTCGTGATGCCCGACCAGGACGCCGAGATGCGCCGAATCGCCGCCGGCCTCGGACTGGTGTCCGAGTTCGACGGCGGCCGCCCGGCGCACAACCGCCCGTCGGGCTCGCACGAACGCACGCATGGCGGCCGAGGCGGTGGTGGCGGCCGCCGTCGCCGTCGCCGGCGTGCGAGTGCCGGAGGCGGCGCGCGCTAGGCGGCCGCTCGCTCAGCTCTCGCGCCGCTCGAGCACCATGATCGGGATCTGGCGCTCGGTTCGTGCCTGGTAGGCGGCGTACTGCGGCCAGAGCTCGACGGCGCGCTCCCAGATCCGCTCGCGCTCCTCGGGCGTCGCCTCGCGCGCTCGGACCGGACGGCGCTCGGTGCCGATCTGCGCGCTCGTCTCCGGGTTCGCCCTGAGGTTGTGATACCAGGCCGGGTGCTGGGGATAGCCGCCCTTGGAGGCGATGATCGCGACGTTGTCGCCGTCGGGGACGTAGAGCAGCGCCGCGGTGCGGTGGACGCCGCTGCGCGCGCCGACGTGGTCGAGCAGCAGCATCGGCGCCCTGACGAACGGAACGTGCTCGCCGATCCGCCCGCCGCTGTTGCGGTAGAGCCAGGTGTGGACCCCCATCAGCCGGTTGAGCACCGGCCAGCTGCGCTCGGCGACGTCGAGATATCGCACGGCCCGCAGCTTCGCAGGTCGGTCCGCTTGCCGAGCCGCCCGAATTGCGCCCTCGGCGCATGTTCCCGGCCCAGCCGGCCAATTAGATACAATCGTTACGAACTAGTGCTCTTGCTATCCTCCCCGAGTCGGGTTGCCTGCCTGGCGCCCGAGGAGTTCCGTACCGCCACGCGCGCTTATGAGCGTGCGCGGGGTCTCAGGACCTCTTCCTCTGATTGAAACAGCGCTTACCCAAGGAGTTCTGCACGTCCATGTCAGCTACTGCCACGCCCACCCGAAACGACACTCGCGCCGACTGGGCGTGTGACCGCTGCGCGGTCACGATCACCTGGATGCCCGGCTACGAGCGCAAGGGCCTCCCGGCTGGGTGGACGCGGCGCGGCGACAAGGCCCACTGCCTACAGTGCCGGCGCGCGATCGCGGCCGAGGCCGCGAATGAGACCGCCCCCGCGGGCGCGACCCGCGAGGAGCGGGCGAAGCTCCGCGCCGAGGCCCTGATCGAGTTCGAGATCCGGCGCGACCCCGACCGTCCCAACGGCGAGATCGCCAAGGTCGTGCGCTGCTCGGTGCCCGCGGTCCTCAAGGCGCGCCGCCGGCTCGAGGCGAGCTCGAAGAAGCGCCGCTAGGCGCAGCGCGCCCAGGCCCGCCGGCCTGGACCTCAGGACTCGTCGCCGTCCCTGAGGGCGGCGGCCAGCTCCTCGCGATCCATCTTCGAACGCCCCGGGATCTTCTCCCGCTGGGCGCGCTCGTAAAGCTCCTCACGGCTCAGCTGCTCGAGCTCGTCGCCGTCCTCGGCCTGCTCGCGCGCGGCGAGCATGTCGTCGCCCTTGCGCACGCGCGCGAGCGTCTGCTCGAGGGCCGCCATCAGATCCGGTACGGGCTTCGGCTGCCGCTCCGGCTCCGGGGCCTCGATCGTCGCTCCCTTGCGCTTGCGCTCGATGACCCGCCGCAACCGTTCGCGGTAGCAGTCCTCGTAGCGCTCGGGATCCCAGTCGGTCGAGAGCTCCTCGATGATCGCCACGGCGTTATCGAGCGTCTTCTTGGTCGGCTTCTTGCCGCCGGTCGGGATTTCGGACGTGCCGCGGACCTCGTCGTGAAAGCGCATCGTCGTCAACTCCAGCGCCCCGTCGCGCACGCGCACCGCGGCCAGGTACTCCTTCGTGCGCATCACGAAGCGTCCGAGCGCGACACGCTCCTCCTTGCCCATCAGCTCCACAAGGAGGCGATACGCACGGGCCGTGCCCTCGCTGTCGCCGCTCGCGATCAGGTAGTAGGGGTGGTCGAAGTAGATCGGATCGACCTGCTCGAGATCGACGAAAGCCTCGATCTCGATCGTCCTCGTCTTCCGTGGCTCGACCGAGGCGAGCTCCTCGTCGGAGAGAACCACCTGCTTGCCGTTCCGCTCGTAGCCGTGGCCGACCTCCTCCCAGAGCACCTCAGCGTCCTCCTCGGAGCAGAAGCGGCGGTGCTCGACGCGCACCTTGTCCTTGGAATGGAGCTGGTGGAAGTGGTAGTCGAGATCGCGCGCCCCGCTGACGAGCTGCACGGGCACGTTGACGAGCCCGAAGCTGAGCGAGCCGCTCCAAAGCGCGCGCGGCATGATCAGCTCCGCCCCCCGAGGCTCGCCTCGAGCGCGGCGGCCAGGTCGTCGCCGTGCTCGGGCTCCTCCTGGGCGGTGAGATCGATCTCCTTGCCCGCCGCCTTGCGCTTGATCAGGTCGAGGACCGAGTTGCGGTAGGTGTCCTCGTAGCGCTCGGGATCGAACTCCTCGTGCAGCATCTCGACCAGGCGACCGGCCATCTGGAGCTCGCGCTTCGCCGGTTTGCGGCCCCCGGTCGGGAGCTCGAGGTCGCGGGCGTCGACGACCTCGTCGTGGAACCGGAGCGTGTGGAGCGCGAGCACGTCGTCGAGGGCGCGAAGGGCGACCAGGTATTCGCGGTCGTGGAACGTAAAGCGCCCGATGCCGGCGCGCCCGGTGCGCCGAAGGGCCTCAAGAAGCAGCCGGTAGACGTCCTCCGCGTCGCGGGAGCCGACGTAGTACGTCTTCTCGAAGAAGATCGGATCGATCTCGGCGGCGTCGACGAACTCCTCGAGGTGGATCAGCTTGCCGCGGTCGCCTGCGGCCGCCTTGATCTCGTCGTCGTCGAGCACGACGTACTTGTCCTCGTCGATCTCGAATCCCTTCGCGATCTCCTTCATGGGGATCTCGCGCTCGTCCTTGGGGCAGATGCGCCGGTGCTCGATGCGGGCTCCATCCTTGAGGTGCACCTCCTGGAAACGAACGGTCTTCGACTCCGTCGCGGTGTAGAGCTTCACCGGGACGTTGACCATCCCGAAGGTGACCGTGCCGTTCCAGATCGATCGTGCCATCGCCCGAAAAATACCCCCGGCCCCGCCCGCCGAACCTTCCGGCCGCCGGTTACACGGGCGTCACTCCTGCAGAGGTTCGGTACCGAATCCACCCCCTTTAGTCCTGCGCCTCCGTTGGGCGGCGGCTCAGCGAACGAAGAGGATCTCCGAGTACTTCGGCAGCGGCCAGAGGTCGTCGGCGACCACCTTCTCGAGCCGGTCGGCGACCTCCCGGACGCCGGCCATCGCGGTCAGCTGGTTGTCGCGCGCGTACCTGGCGAGCTCGAGGCCCTCGACGCCGTCGGGGTAGGCGTTGGCCTCGTCCAGCGTGTGGATCGCCGCCAGGAGCTCGTCGAGGAGGCCCCGGGTCTCACCGGTCAGCTCCCCGACCTCTGCCGCGTCGATCAGCGTCAGATGGCGCAGCGCCGCCGGGAGGATGATCG
Source organism: uncultured Solirubrobacterales bacterium (assembly GCA_963729075.1). GTDB lineage: Bacteria > Actinomycetota > Thermoleophilia > Solirubrobacterales > 70-9 > WHSW01. Next base: position 49,593 of record CAVSMU010000001.1, read on the forward strand.
TGCGCGCGATCGACTCGGCGGTCTCCGCCTCGATGTTGGCGCGGACGATGTACTGCTCGAGCCAGACCTCATACCGCGACTCGAGCTCGCGCTCGGACAGCACCCCGTAGCGTCCGAAGGCCGCCACGGTCTCCGGCGCGAGCACCTCGGGCAGCGCGTCGGGGGTCGTGCGCAGGTTCTTGAGCCCCCGCCGCTCGGCCTCCGCGTGCCACTCCTCGTCGTAGTTGTCGCCGCTGAACAGGATCTCCTTGTTGGCGACAAAGGAGTCCTTGACCACGGCGGTGACCGCCTCGGCGACGTCGTTGCCCGCCTCGATCCGCCGCTCGACCTGCTCGGCGAGCTCGTCCACCGCCTCGGCCACGATCGTGTTCAGGACCGTGTTCGGGAACGCCAGCGAGTCGCTGGAGCCGACCGCGCGGAACTCGAACTTGTTGCCGGTGAAGGCGAACGGCGAGGTCCGATTGCGATCGCCACCGTGCATCGGCAGCGCCGGCAGCACCGGGGTGCCGAGGCCGAGGAACGAGCCCGGCGTGTGCGGATCGCCCTCGCCCGACTCGATCGCCTGGAACACCTTCTCGAGCTCGCCGCCGAGGAAGATCGAGATGATCGCCGGCGGCGCCTCGTTGGCCCCCAGCCGGTGATCCTGGCCGATGTTGGCGACCGAGGCACGCAGCAGCCCCTGATGCCTGTTGACCGCCTGAATCACCGCGGCGCAGAAGAACAGGAAGCTGGTGTTGTCGGCCGGGGTTTCACCCGGATCCATCAGGTTGGTCCCGGTGTCGGTGCTCATCGACCAGTTGTTGTGCTTGCCGGAGCCGTTGACCCCCGCGAACGGCTTCTCGTGCAGCAGGCAGACGAGCCCGTACTTGCGGGCCACGTTCTGCATCAGCTGCATCGTCAGCTGCTGGTGGTCGGAGCCGACGTTCGAGTTCTCGTAGATCGGCGCGATCTCGTACTGGCCCGGGGCGACCTCGTTGTGGCGAGTCTTGACCGGGACGCCGAGCTTTCGCAGCTCGTTCTCGGTTTCCATCATGCAGGCGAGGATCCGCTCCGGGATCGAGCCGAAGTAGTGGTCGTCGAGCTCGTGGCCCTTCGGCGGCTTGGCGCCGAACAGCGTCCGCCCGGTGGTCACCAGGTCGGGCCGCTCGAAGAAGTACTGCTCGTCGATCAGGAAGTACTCCTGCTCGGGGCCGACGGTGGTGAAGACTCGCTTCGACTCCTCGTCGCCGAGCAGGCGCAGCGCCCGGATGGCGGACTTCGAGAGCGCGTCCATCGACCGCAGCAGCGGGATCTTCGCGTCCAGCGCCTCGCCGGTCCACGAGGTGAACGCGGTCGGGATGCAGAGCAGCGCCCCGTTCGGGTTCTCGAGGATGAAGGCCGGGCTGGTCGGATCCCAGGCGGTGTAGCCGCGCGCCTCGAAGGTGGCGCGCACGCCGCCAGTCGGAAACGAGGAGGCGTCGGGCTCGCCCTGGATCAGCTCCTTGCCGGAGAAGTCGGCGATCGCGCCGCCCTCGCCGTCAGGTTCGAAGAACGAGTCGTGCTTCTCGGCGGTGAGGCCGGTGAGCGGCTGGAAGACGTGCGTGTAGTGGGTCGCGCCGCGCTCGAGCGCCCACTTCTTCATCTCCTCGGCGACCTCGTCGGCGAGCGCCGGGTCGAGCGCTTCGCCGTGCTCGAGCGTCGAGCGCAGCTGCTTGAAGGTGTCCTTCGAGAGCCGCTCCTTCTGGGTCGCGAGCGAGAACACGTTCTGGCCGAAGGGGTTGTTCTCGGCCTCGGTGAGGTCCACGGTGCCGAGCGCGCCCCCGTTGGAGCTCCACTTGGCGGCGGTCACGTTCTCCTGACGAAGCCTCGTCGTCATCCTTGCGTCTTCCTCCTTACGGCCAGCGGGACCCCGACGCGAGGCCCCGCGTTAGACATGCGTGGCGATCTTCCGCTTCTAGCGTAGGGATCGAGCGCCCGCGGGCGGCTGTACGGGCGTCGAAAAATCCGCAACGTGGGTTCGCCCTGATGGCAGGGGGTGGCCGCACCGCCGCCCGCACGCGGGTCGAATGCCGCGCGGCGCTCAGCCGCGTTCGGCGACCAGCGCGGCGATCGCGTCGGCGACTGGGACGTCGCCGTTCAGCAGGTCGAACGTGAGCCCGGCGGTACGCGGCTCGTCGAGACACGCCAGCAACGTCGCCGCGACGTCGTCGCGGGTCACCTCGCCGCTCTCCGCGAGGGGGGTACCGACGGCGACGGACCCGGTGCCGGGGTCATCGGTGAGCCGGCCGGGGCGGACGATCGTGTACGCGAGCCCGGCCTCGCGCACGGCGTCGTCGGCGTCGCGCTTGGCCTCGTAGTAGGGCTTCATGTTCTCCTGCCAGGAGTCCGGACGCTCGACGCCCATCGCGCTCACCATCAGGTAGCGCTCGACGCCCGTCGCCTTGCACGCGTCGATCAGCTTCACGGCGCCCCCGAGATCGACGGTCGCCTTGCGTCCGGGGCCGCTGCCCGGGCCGGCCCCGGCGGCGAACACCACCGCATCCGAGCCCTCGACCTCGGCCGAGATGTCGTCGGCCTCCTCGATGTCGCGCACCACCGGCTCGGCGCCGATCTCCTCCAGATCGGCGGCCTGGTCGGGCTTGCGAATCATGCCGCGGGCCTGGTCGCCGCGCTCGGCGAGCAGCCGCAGCAGTCGGATCGCGATCTGGCCGTGTCCGCCGACGACGAGGACGTTCATGGCCACGCGACTACCCGCTCCGGTGCGGCACTAGTCGGGTCAGCTCAGCTTCTGCTCGCGCTCGGCGGCCTTCTCGTCGTGAAAGGCGGCCGCCTTGCCGGCGGTCTGCACCTTGCGGTCGAGCGCGGTAGCCCGCTCGGTGTGCTCCTCGGCCGCGTCGGCGTGCTGCTGGGCCGCCACCTGGTGCTCCTGGGCCTGGCGGCGGTGAAGCTCGGCCTCACGACCCAGGTCACGCGCTCGCGAGACGTTGGACTCGGCCTGGTCGCGATGCGCGGTCGCCTCGCCGGCGAGCCGCCGGCGCTCGACCTCACGCTTCGCGGCGCGGCGCCGGAGGAGGGCGACCGCCGCGAGGACCAGGACGATCGCGGCGATCACGATGACGATTACCAGCGCGGTTGACATGCGCTCCCGCTCATACCCGGGGGGCGCGGATGTCAACCGCATGGCGTGCGGGGAAGCCCGGGCCTGGCTGGCCGGCGTAAGCCTTGTCAGACAGGTAGGGGCTGTGGGGCCGCAGCGCCACGTCGGGCCGGTGCGGCAACACCACACGGAGCGGCGGGCGGGCGCTTCGTGTGGTGTTGGCGTCGATATGTGTCGCTAACTCCACAACGAAGCGGTGCGGGAGCCTTTGTGTGGTGCTGTCGTCGCCAACACGACAACGAGGGCTGCGGCCGCGGTCCGTGCGGGGTTGGCGTCGATATACGTCGCCAATGCGACACGTAGGGCCGCCGAAGCGCTCCGCGTCGCACTGCCCGGCTCGAGCCGCCGCTCACACACCCCGTCCGTGACCTCGAACGCCCGATCGCAAGGTCGCCGCTCTCCGTCGTTCTCCTCCATCCCCGGTCGAACGACTCGACGAGGGCCTGCCAGATCGACGATCGCCTGCGGCCCGACGATGGTCCGCGCCCCGGAATGCGCCGTGTTGTGATTCGGCGTCGCGGCAAGGGCCGAGCTTTCAGCGGCGTCGGTGCCAGGAGCTCCGAGCTCCTGCGCTCCGCGCCCTCGGCCGGGATCCCGCGCTGGCGGGCTGTCCTGTGGTCGAGCAGCCGGACCTCCGTCAGCTGCTCGTAGTTGACGGGGATCGCGGCGCCGGTGCTGCCCCGGCCGTCGACGATCTCGAGCTCGCCCAGCGGCAGCTTCCTGCCCTCTCGGGCAACGAGCTCGACGCTATAGGTGCCGTCCTCGACGCCGTCGTAGATCAGCGCCAGAACCCACGACGCGCGGCCCTGGTAGCCGTAGACGTAGCCGACCTTCTGGCCGCCGGGCAGCTCGACCGGCGCGGCCTCGAAGTACTCGCCGCTGGCGACCGCAAGCGTGTCGCGATAGGAGTCGGCGAGCTCTCGATCGTCCTCGAGCGCGAACCACACCGCGCCACCGGCCAGCGCCGCGACGCCGAGCGCGGCAGCCGTGGCCAGGGCGAGGCGGCGGCGGAAACCGCCGGAGCGCGCCGGCGTCGGGCGCATCGTCTCCGCCACCCGCGCCTCGAAGCCCGGGGGCGGCTCCTCGGCCGGCGCGAGCAGCAGGAGCTCGTCGGCGACCGACGAGAGCTGCTCGATCGTCTTCCGGCACTCCGGGCACTCCGCGAGTTGGTCGAGCGCCCGCGCCCGGTCCTCGCCGTCGGCGATCCCAAGCGCGAGCTCGGCGGCGAGCTCCCGCACGTGCTCGCAGTCGGCGCTCATTGCATCCCTCCCTGGCTTCGTTCGTCATCGCGGCCGGCGCCGACCTTCAGCATCGCGGAGCGAATTCGCGTCTTCGCGGTACCGAGCGGGATCTGCTCGATCGCTCCGATCTCGCGCGCCGTGTAGCCGAACAGTGCCGCCAGCAGCAGCGCTCGGCGCTGTTCGTCCGGCAGCTCGCCGAGGGCTTCGCGCAGCTCGTCGGTCTCGCGGCCGGCCTCCGCGGTGGATCTGGCCGCCGTCGCCCACATGGCCTGCTCGGCGGCGCCGATCGCGTCCGGATCGAGCGGCTCGGTTCGCTTGGCGCGCAGGTGATCGATGGCGAGGTTCCGGGTGATCGAGAGCAGCCAGGTCGCGACGCGGCCGCGGCGCGCGTCGTAGGCCGCGGCGTGGCGCCACGCCCGCGTGAACGCCTCCTGCGCGATCTCCTCGGCGACTGCGGGATTGCCGACCATGGTCATGGCGAGCCCGAACACCCGCGCCTGGAAGCGCCGCACGAACGCGGTCGCGGCACCCTGGTCGCCGGCCGCGAGGCCGGCTACGAGAGCCTCATCGGAAAGCGACCACATCAGGACTTACGGACGGCGGCCGCGGCGGGATTGCCCGATGCAATCCCGCGCGTGCGCTTGTCCGTATCGACGGGCAGGGGAATCAATCCCAAGGTGCTCCAGGAGGCTAGCCGTGATCAGCAAATCCTTCGTCCTGATCGCCGTCGTGCTCACGATCCCGCTCACGCTCGCCGCGTGCGGGGGCGACGACGACGACGAGACCACGGCGGCCAGCGACACGACGACCACCGAGGAGACGACCACCGAGGACACGACCAGCGCCGAGGCCACGGGCGGGGGCGGAGGCGGGTGAGACGGTCGACATCTCCGAGGTGGAGTTCGCGATCGAGCCGAAGGAAGTGACGACGAAGGCCGGCGAGGTGACCTTCGCGATCGCCAACGACGGCTCGGCCCCGCACAACCTCGAGGTGGAGGGCAACGGGATCGAGGAGGTCTCCGAGACGATCGACGGCGGCCAGAAGACCGACCTGACGGTCAATCTGGAGCCCGGCGAGTACGAGATGTACTGCGCGATCCCCGGCCACCGCGAGCAGGGGATGGAGGGCACGGTCACGGTCCAGTAGCGCTTCGGAACGCCGGGCGCTGAGGCGGGCGGCGATCCGTTGAAGGTGGCTCGGGTGCCGTCAGGCGATTGAGGCGGGCGGCACCCAGCCGCCGAACGCGCGCTCGAGCTCGAGCGCGACCGCGACCGACAGGTGGTCGCGCCCACTGCCGGCGACGACCTGGACCCCGAGGGGCAGCCCGCGCGAGTCGAGCCCGAGCGGAACCTCGGTCGCGGGGAGCCCCAGCAGGTTGAAGGCCGCCATGGGGCCGAGGATCCACGGCCTGCCGATCGTCCCGCCGTGTCTCGGCGCGACGCGCGCGAACGGCGGATGCAGCAGGACGCCGTCGCCGATCGCCTCGGCGACCTCGGCCTCGAGCGCCTCGGTCGCCGCCGCGGCCCGGCGCTCCATCCGCTCCGGCATGTGCCTGGATGCCCGCTCGGCGAGATGCGAGATCACCAGGGCCGAGGTGTGCACGGAGCGGCGCCGCAGCCCGTCGGTGAGCAGGCGGCGCAGCGGTGGGAAGCGATAGCCCTCGTCCTCCAGCAGCTCGGTCAGGCTCCCGGCCTGACGCACCGCCTCGAGGTAGGGCTGGATCGCGCCGCGCAGGCAGCGAAGCGACACACGGCGCACGTGGGCGCCGCGTTCGGCCAGCGCGCGGGCGGCCCGGATGCGCGCGTTGCGCAGGTCGGCGGTCACCGGCCAGACCGTGGCCTCGTCTGAGATCGTCACCCGCAGGCCCTCGATCGAGACGTCGGCCGGGTCCCCGAGGTCGAGGTCGGCGACCGTGGGGTCGACGCCGTCGGGGCCCGCGAGCGCTACGACCACCGGCCACAGGTCCTCGGCGCGCCGCGCCAGCGGGCCGATCCCCAGCAGCCGCGACCCGATCTCGCCCTTCGGCGCCGGGAAGTGGCCGGTGTGGGGCACCAGGCTCCCGGTCGGCTTGTGGCCGAAGACGCCGTTGAAGAAAGCGGGAATGCGGATCGAGCCGCCGAAGTCGGTACCGATTCCGAACGGCGCGAAACCCGACCCGATCGCGGCGCCCTCGCCGCCGGAGGAACCGCCCGCGGTGCGGCGGCGATCGTAGGCGTTGTTGGTGCGCCCGTAGACGCGGTTGGTGGACTCGATCCAGAGCGTGAGCTCGGAGAGGTTGGTGACCCCGAGCGGGATCGCGCCGGCGTCTACCAGGCGCTGCACGGCGGTCGAGTTCGCCGGCGCGTGCCACTCCCTGCGGTGATGCAGGCCGGCGGAGTGCGGCAGCCCGGCGACGGCGAACGACTCCTTGATCGTGCACGGCACGCCGAGCAGCGGGGGCAGCTCGGCCGGATCGCCGGTAGCGGCGACGCGAGCGTCGGCCGCGTCGGCCTCGGCGCGGGCTTCGCTGAACCGTGTCGCGACCACCGCATTCACGCGCTCGTTGCCGCGCTCGATCGCATCGATGTGCGCCTCGACGACCTCCCGGGCGCTGACCTGTCCCGCCGCGATCGCGGCGGCGAGGTCGGTCGCCGAACGCTCGGTGAGCGGGAGGGCGGGGGCCGCGATGGTCGTCATCGGCGCCAGCCTAGTCACCGCGCCCCGCCGAGCGGCGCACCGTGGGTCGCACCGGATCGGGCACCACCGCGTAGCCTGCGGCGGGTGAGTCCGACCGCCGCCGAGCTGCTCGTCCGCTGTTTGGAGGCGGAGGGGGTCCAGTACGTGTTCGGGATCCCGGGCGAGGAAACGCTCGACCTCAACGCCGCGCTCGAGGACAGCCCGGTGCGCTTCGTGCCGGTGCGCCACGAGCAGGGCGGCGGCTTGATCGCCGACGTGTACGGACGCCTCACGGGCCGCGCCGGCGTGTGCCTGGGCACGCTCGGGCCGGGGGCCACGAACCTGGTCACCGCGGTGGCCGACGCCTACCTCGACCGGGCGCCGCTGGTCGCGCTCACCGGGCAGGCCGAGCTCGAGCGCCAGCACAAGGAGTCGCATCAGTACATCGACGTGATCAACCTCATGGATCCGATCACGAAGTGGAACGCGCGCCTCTCCGATCCCGGGATCACCGCCGAGGCGGTGCGCAAGGCGTTCAAGGTCGCCGAGCAGGAGAAGCCGGGGGCGACCCACCTCGAGCTGCCCGAGGACGTGATGGCGGCGGAGGTGCCCGCCGACGCGCCCAGGGAGCCGCTCACGCGCTCACCGTCGACCACGGTCGAGCCGCCCGCCCGTCTGATGCTCGAGGCTGCGTCGCTGATCAACTCCGCCGAGCGCCCGATCGTCCTCGCCGGCAATGGCGTGGTTCGTGCGCGCGCCGCGCCGGCGCTGCGCGAGTTCTCGCGCGCGACCGGGATCCCGGTCGCGGAGACGTTCATGGCCAAGGGCCTGATGGACGCCGACTCCGAGCACGCGCTGGGCGCCGTCGGCCTGCAGGCCGGCGACTTCGACATGGCCGGCTTCGACGAGGCGGACCTCGTGATCACGGTCGGCTACGACCTGGTCGAGCACTCGCCGGCGCTCTGGAACCCGAATCGCGATCGGCGCATCGTCTGCATCGACTCCGTGCCGGCGGAGACGGACGAGAACTTCATACCGGCGGTCGAGCTGGTCGGCGACCCATACGCGACGCTGTCGCGGCTCGCCGAGGAATGCCGTCAGACGACGCTCTCGGGCGCCGGCTCGCGGCTGCGCGAGGCGGTCATCGGCCGGCTCGAGGTCGCGGGCACCGATGACGCGTTTCCGATCCGCCCGCCCCGCGCCCTGCTCGAGATCCGCAAGCTGCTCGGGCGCGACGACATCCTCGTCTCCGACGTCGGACTGCACAAGCTCTGGATCGGGCGCCTCTGGCCGGCGCACGAGCCGAACACGGTGCTGATCGCGAACGGGCTCGCGGGCATGGGGTTCGCCGTCCCGGCGGCGATCGCGGCGAAGCTGGTGCGCCCGGACCGCAAGGTCGTGGCGGTGTCCGGCGACGGCGGCTTCCTGATGAACGCGCAGGAGCTCGAGACCGCGAAGCGGCTCGGAACGGCGTTTGTGAACGTGGTCTGGGAGGACGGCCAGTACGGCTCCATCGTCTGGAAGCAGGACAAGCGCTTCGGGCGCCACTTCGGCACCGACTTCACCAACCCCGACTTCGTCCGCTTCGCCGAGTCGTTCGGCCTCCCGGCGTGGCGCTGCGAGTCGGTCGAGGACTACGCCCGCCGGCTCGCCCAGGCGCTCGAGCTGGACCAGCCGTCGCTGATCGCCGTCCCGATCGACTACTCGCCGGAGATCGCGATCGCCGCGGAGCTGGGAGCCGAGACCGTTCGCATCTAGCCCGGGCCTCGCCCGGCCGCGAGCCCCACCTCACCGAACGTCCCGGAGTGATCGCTATGGGAGTCCCTCCGGGACGCTCGGCGCGAGGCACCTCACCGAACGTCCCGGAGTGGCTGCCATGGGAGTCCCTCCGGGACGCTCGGCGGGAGGGCGCCGCGCGCATTTAGACTCGGCAACGCGACAGAGAGGAGACGACGATGAATCTGGCCGAGAACCTGACCAATTCCGCGGCGGCGCGGCCCGACGCGGTCGCGATGAAGCTCGACGACGTCGAGCTCACCTACCAACAGCTCGACTGCGCGGCGTCGCGGATCGCGAACCTGCTGCGGAGCAAGGGGATCGAGCCCGGCGACCGGGTCGGGATCATGCTCCCGAACGTCCCGTACTTCGCCGCCTGCTACTACGGCGTCCTGCGGGCCGGGGCGGTGGTCGTGCCGATGAACGTGCTGCTCAAGAAGCGCGAGGTCGAGTACTACCTCAGCGACTCCGGGCGCCAAGCTGCTGTTCGCCTGGTTCGACTTCGCCGAGGCGGCGGAGACCGGCGCGCAGGAGGCGGGCGCCGAGCTGATCCTCGTCAAGCCGGGCGAGTTCGAGCAGCTCGTGGCCGAGCACGACGACTCGTTCGACAGCGTCGACCGCGACGAGGACGACACCGCGGTGATCCTCTACACCTCGGGCACCACGGGGACGCCGAAGGGCGCCGAGCTCACGCACGCGAACCTGTCTCGCAACGTCGAGGTGTTCTCGAACTTCACGGACATCGGCGAGGACTCCGTCGTGCTCGGAGCTCTGCCGCTGTTCCACTCGTTCGGGCAGACCTGCGGGCTCAACGCCGCGGTTCGCGCGGGCGCCTGCCTGACCCTGATCCCGCGGTTCGACCCCGGCAAGGCGCTGGCGATCATCGACCGCGACCGCGTCAACGTGTTCGAGGGCGTCCCGACCATGTACGCGGCGATGCTCAACCACCCCGAGCGCGACCAGTTCGACACCTCGTGCCTGCAGCTCTGCGCCTCGGGCGGGTCGGCGATGCCGGTCGAGGTGATGAAGGAGTTCGAGGACGCCTTCGACGCGAAGATCCTCGAGGGGTACGGGCTCTCGGAGACCTCTCCTGTGGCGTCGTTCAACCATCCCGACCGCGAGCGCAAGCCGGGCTCGATCGGGACCCCGATCGAGGGGGTCGAGATGAAGGTCGTCGATGACGACGGCAACGAGGTCGCTCAGGGCGACCCGGGCGAGATCGTGATCCGGGGCCACAACGTGATGAAGGGCTACTGGAACCGCGCCGACGCGACCGCGGAGTCGATCTCCGACGACGGCTGGTTCCGGACCGGCGACATGGCGACGATGGACGAGGACGGCTACTTCTTCATCGTCGACCGCAAGAAGGACCTGATCATCCGCGGCGGCTACAACGTCTACCCGCGGGAGATCGAGGAGGTCATCTACGAGCATCCGGCGGTCCGCGAGGCGGCTGTCGTCGGTGTTCCCCACGACGACCTCGGCGAGGAGGTCGGCGCGGCGATCGCGCTGAAGGAGGACTGCCCCCCGTGCTCGGAGGACGATATCCGCGAGCACTGCAAGGAGCAGGTGGCCGCCTACAAGTACCCCCGCAAGGTGTGGTTCGTCGACGAGCTGCCCAAGGGCCCCACGGGCAAGATCCTCAAGCGCGAGATCGAGGTTCCTGCCGAGGTCGGCCGGCAGTCGGCCGGTGGCTGACGACCTCCTGATCTACGGCGACACCGAACGCAACGCGGCTCTGCGCCACGAGCTCCCGCTTGCGATCGGCGACCCGCTGCTGTTCGGGATCGTCGACGGGCGCCGCCACGTGATGACCAGCATCCTCGAGCGTGACCGAATCGCCGCGGTCGCTCCCGACGTCGAGCTTCACGAGCTGGACGAGCTCGGATTCGGCGAGTTGCGGGAGAGCGGCATCTCGGTGAGCGAGCTCGAGCTCGAGCTCGCCAGCCGCGCCGCCGCGCGGATGGGGGTCGCCGAGGCGATCGTCGACCCCGAGTTCCCCGTGCTGGTGGCCGATCGGCTGCGCGCCGACGGGATCGCGCTCACGGCGGACGCAGAGGCGTTCGAGTCTCGGCGGCGGGTGAAGTCGGCGGCCGAGCTCGAGGGGATCCGCCGCGCCCAGGAGGCCGCGCAGGCCGGGATGGCCGCGGCGGCACGCCTCTTGCGGCGCGCCGTCCCCGACGACGGGGAAACGCTCACCGTCGACGGCGAGGCGCTGACCGCCGAGGCCGTGCGCGCGACCCTGCGCGCGGCATGCTCCGAGCGCGGCGCTCCGGCCCCGCCGGACGTGATCGTCGCCTCCGTCCGTCAGGGCTTCGGCCACGAGGCGGGCTCGGGCCCGCTGCCCGCCGGGCTCCCGATCCAGGTCGACCTCTGGCCCCGCGACGAGCGCTCCGGGTGCTGGGCGGACATGACGAGGACGTTCGTCGTCGGCGAGGTTCCCGAGGCGGTGCGCGCGCAGGAGGCGCTGGTGCGGGACGCGCTCGAGCGCGCGCGGAACGCGACCCGGCCAGGAGTCACCGGGCGCGAGCTGCATGCGCTCGCCTGCGAAGTGTTCGAGGCCGCGGGCCATCGCACCCAGCGAACCGGGCCGGGCGACGATCCGGGCGAGGGATTTCAGTTCTCCCTCGGCCACGGGGTCGGCCTTCAGGTCCACGAGGCGCCGAGCCTGGGCCAGCTGGGCCACGAGCCGCTGGTCGCGGGCGACGTGATCGCGGTCGAGCCGGGGCTCTGGGACCGCGAGCTCGGCGGCGTTCGCTTCGAGGACCTGCTGCTGGTCACCGACGGCGGCTGCGAGACGCTCACCGACTACCCCTACGACCTGGCCCCCTGAGTCGCCCTCGTGCCGCCAGGCACAAACGCAACCTCGATCGCCGACCGGTGTTCCGACGATCGTGATGGGTCTATGCCGGGGGGCAAAAGCAGTCGTATCCATGCTCGCGCTCGCGCTCACGCTCGCCGTGGGCGTCGCGGCCAACGCGCAGGCGGCGCCGCGCACGTTCTATGGCGTGGTGCCGCAGACACCGCTCGTCGGCGGTGACTTCAAGCGCATGGGCGAGGGCGGGGTGGGCACCCTGCGCTCGATGCTGAGCTGGGCGTCGGTCGATCCGACCAAGGCGCCCGACGACTACGACTGGTCGGCGTTCGACGCGATCGTCGGCGAAGCGGCGCGCAACGGCGTCACCGTGCTGCCGTTCGTGTACGGCAGCCCGGAGTGGGTCGCGAAGGGCCTCGAGCGCCGCAGCTGCACCGGCGCGCGCTGCGCGACCTTCGCCCCGCGCACGTCGGCGGCGCTCGACGCCTGGGGCCAGTTCGTGGGCGACGCCGTCGAGCGCTACGGGCGCGGCGGCGAGTTCTGGGCCGAGAATCCGCGGGTGCCGAAGAAGCCGATCCGCGCCTGGCAGATCTGGAACGAGCAGAACTCGAAGAGCTTTTACGCGCCCAAGCCGTCGACCAAGGCCTACGCGAAGCTGCTCGAGTCGGCCTCGCGGGCGATCCGCTCCGCGGACCGCCGCGCCGATGTGGTGCTCGGCGGGATGGCCGAGCTCGCGGGGTCGAAGAAGGCGGTGCCGGGACCCGAGTACCTCGACAAGTTCTATCGCCGCTCCGGCGTCGAGCGCGACTTCGACGGCATCGCGGTGCACCCCTACGGGGCGCAGGTGAGCGCAGTCGAGGAGCAGACGGAGCGCTTCGACGAAATCACGCGCGAGGCCGGCGACCAGGGCGCGAGCCTCTGGATCACCGAGGTCGGCTGGGGCTCGGCGAGCGGGGGCAATCCGCTCAACGCCGGCCAGCAGGGCCAGGCGAAGCGGCTGACGCAGGCCTACCGCTACTTCGAGCGTCAGCGCAACCGGATGAAGATCAAGACGGTGACCTGGTTCAGCTGGCAGGACTCGGCGACCTCGATCTGCGACTGGTGCGCGAGCTCGGGCCTGCTGACGACCGGAGCGAAGGCAAAGCCCGCTTACCGGGCGTTCAAGCGCGTCGCGCGCTAGCGCGCTGAACCCGTATCGCGTCACCACGGCTCCGACGCAACTATCCGCAGTAGAGCGGGTTTAGGCTTGCGACGAACGGGCGCCGGAACGGGGGGCGCCAAGGTCTCGTTCAAGTCGGGAGGCGAAAAAATGGTCAGCAACTCGTGGTGGATGTCCATGCGCGTGCGCGGGGCGCTGCTCGCGCTGGCGATCGGGGTGGGGGTGCTGGCGCTCTCGGCCCGCGCTGCGCCGGCAGCCTCGGTCGGTCACTCAGGCTGGTTCTGGGGCAATCCGCTGCCCCAGGGCAACACGCTCTCGGGGATCGACTTCGCAGGCGCACGCGGCTACGCGGCGGGCGCCTTCGGCACGGTGCTGCGCACCGACGACGGGGGTGGGAGCTGGACCGGGATCAGCACCGGCATCACCGCCGACCTCGTGCGAGTGCGGGCAATCGATGCGAACACGGTGGTCATCGGCGGCGGTTGCTCGCTCCGACGCTCCAACGACGGCGGGCAGAGCTTCGCTCGCCTGCCATGGACGGCCAGCGACGCCAACTGTCCCTCTCCGATCGCCTCGTTTCATTTCGTCGACGGCGCAGTCGGTTACCTGCTGACCCTTGATGGGAGCGTCTTCCGAACCACGGACGGCGGCCAGACGTTCTCGCGACAGACGTCGGTACCGGGGACGCCGAGCGCCGGTGGCCAACGAGTGCCGAGCGACATCTTCTTCACCAACGCGACGACCGGATTCGCGATCGCCCGCGGAGACGGCGGGCGGATCTTTCGCACCACCGACGGCGGCAACTCCTGGGTCGAGGTGGCGAGCACCAATCAGCTGCTTTACGGGGTCACGTTCGCGACAGCGATGGACGGATTCGCGGTCGGCAACGGCAACAGGCTCCTACACACGATTGACGGCGGGGCGACGTGGAGCCCAGAGCCGCTCGCGGGCGTTCCGGGCCCCCTCGGGCTGAGGTCGATCGACTGCGCCGACGCCACCACCTGCCTCATCGCCGAGGACAGCGGCGGCCGGCTGGTCAGGACCACCGACGCCGGCGCCACGGGCATCGCCGTGAGCCCCTCCTCGCAGAAGATCACCGCCGCGGCGTTCTCGTCTGCGGCCCGGGCGGTTGCCGTGGGCGCCGAAGGCGCGACCGTGGTCTCCGGCGACGGCGGACAGACCTGGTCACCGGTGGGCGCTCGAATCGCCGGCACGGCCTTCGGGCGACTGCGCGCCACGTCGGCAGCGCTCGCCAACTCCGGGGGCGCGAACGGAGTGCTCGCGCGCACCCTCGACGGGGGCGCGACCTGGACCACGGTCGGGGTGCCGACCACCGGCGCCGTCCTGGATGCGTCGTTTCCGAACCCGGACGTCGGCTTCGCAATCGACTCGGGCGCCGGAGCGTTCAAGACGGTCAACGGCGGGGCCAGCTGGCAGATCCTCGACCCCGGGGCCTCGACCGGTCTGGCGGGCGTGCTGGCCCTCGACCCGAGCACCGTGCTACTGATCGGGCCGCGCGGCGTCAGGCGCTCGACCGATGGCGGCGGTTCGTTCGAGTTCATCGCCGACAAGGACGTTCGGAACGTTCGACTGGTGAACGCCGAGCCTGCCGGCACGGCGGTGCTCGCGTACGGCGGCGAGGCGCTCCGGCTGTCGACCAACGGCGGTCAGAGCTGGAAGCGGGTGCGGCTGCCGCAGAAAAAGGCGAAGATTCGCGACGCCGATTTCATCAGCGCTCGTGTCGGCTTCGCCCTGACCAATAAGGGGAGCCTGTGGCGGACCAAGAACGCCGGGCGCAGGTGGCAGGAGCTGACCGCGCTCGGGACAGGTGGCACGGGGGTCAGCTTCTCGAGCCCGAGCAACGGGTACGTGACCACCAACGAGTTTGGACCCACGTTCGCGGGCTTCGTGTTCCACACCGAGAACGGCGGCAAGAGCTTCCAGCCGCAGCTGGTCGGCTCGGCGGGCCTCTCGGAGCTCTGGGATGCCGGGGCGACGGCGTTCACCGCGACCCTTGCGGGATCGTTTTTCGCCACCCACACGGGAGGCCAAGCCGGCGTGCCCTCCACCCTGACGCTGAAGCAGAAGGGCGGCCCGAAGCGCCGGGGGGCACGACCGCAGCGCAAGGTCAAGGTCGCAGGCACGCTGTCGCCCCCCGAGGGCGGCGAGCAGATCGTGATCTCCTGGCGCGATCGCGGGAGCTGGCGGTCGCGGGTGGAGACCGCTGCGAGCAATGGCGCCTTCACCAGCGCCTTCGGCATCCGACGCCCGTCGGCTGCCGTGGCGCAGTGGATCGGCGACGACACTCGCGCCGGCACGGGGACCAGGGTGATCCAGGTGCGGCCGCCGAAGCGGCGGTGAGCGCGGCGCGGCCCCAGGCGGTCGGGACGCGTTTCGACCCGCACAAGGCACCCGGCCAGGGCCGAGGTTAAGTTCGGTCCCCAGCGGGAACGGTACGTCGCGTGGGGACCGAGGACCGTCCGACGGACGAAATGGAGCTCGGGGGCCGGCAGGCTGCAGCGGCGGTCGCCGACGGGCCCCTGCTCGTTTCGGGGCGGCGGCTCGGGAACCGCTACCGGCTCGAGCGGCCCCTCGGCCACGGCGGCATGGCCTCCGTGTGGCTTGCCACCGATGAGCGCCTCGACCGGCCGGTGGCGATCAAGGTGCTCTCCGACACGCTCGCCCACGACCACGAGTACCTAGACCGCTTCCGGCGCGAGGCCCACGTCGCCGCGGGGCTCCAGCACCCCAACCTCGTCTCGATCTACGACTTCGAGGCCGACGAGCGCCCCTTCCTGGTGATGGAGTACATCTCCGGCGGGGACCTGGGCGAGCGGGTCGAGGCCGGCGACGTCCCCGACGCGGAGCCGCTCGCGCGCGAGCTCCTCTCGGCGCTTCGCCACATCCACGCCGCGGGTGTGCTGCATCGCGACATCAAGCCCCAGAACGTGCTCATCGACTCGGGCGGTCACGCGCGGCTGACCGACTTCGGGATCGCGCAGCCGCGCGATGCCACCGCTCTGACCAAGACCGGTCAGGTGATCGGCACCGAGTCCTACCTCGCGCCCGAGGTCAAGGAGGGCGCGCCCGCGAGCGAGCGCGCCGACCTCTACGCGCTCGGGGTGGTGCTGGCCGATGTCTCCCGCGAGGGCGCCGCCGCGAGCCTCTGGGAGCTCACCGACCGGTTGCGCGATCCGGATCCCGAGCGCCGTCCCCGGTCGGCCGCGAGCGCCCTCGCGACGCTGGAGCGCCGTGCGACCCGGCCAGGGCCGACGACGGCGACGCAGCCGTTCGCGGTCACCCCCGAGCAGGACACCGGCGCGTCAGGCGCACCGCCCCCGCGGCCGTTTCAGCCGTCCCCGACCGGGGTCCAGGAGCCCGCCAGGCGGCGCACGATGATCGGGGTGATCGCCGTCGGGTTGCTGCTGGTGGCGCTGATCATCGGCTTGGTGCTGGGGTCGGGAGGCGACGACTCGTCGCCTCCGGTGGACGTGCGCGAGCGAGGCGACGGCGCCCAGTCCCAGAGCTCGGGCGACGGGGGTCAGAGCGCACCCGCTCCCACACCGCCCGAGGACACGGACAGCTCGGCGGCCACCGGCGGCTCGGCCCCGAAGCCGGACGATTCCGGGTCGGCGCCCGCCGGCGACGGCCAGGCGCTCAACGACGAGGGCTTCGCGCTCAACCAGGAGGGTCGCTACGAGGAGGCCGTCCCGGTGCTCGAGGACGCGGTGGCTGCGCTCGAGGGTGGCGACGAGACGCTCTACAACTACGCGCTCTACAACCTCGGCGTGGCCTATCTCGGCGCCGGCCGGCCCGAGGACGCGATCCCGGTGCTCGAGCAGCGAATGCAGTTCGACGACGGACAGCTCGGCGAGGTCCAGGCGACGCTCGACGAGGCCTATGCCGCCGCCGGCGAGGCACCTCCTGACGCCGCGGCGGAGGAAACGCCGGCTGACGAGAAGCCGGGCAATGGCCCGAAGGACAAGCCGCCCAAACCGCCGAAGCCGCACTAAGATCTCCGGCCGCACAGATATGGCGGCCAGACGCGCGAGTTCAGCGGCTGGATCGGGCTGATCGGGCTGGTCGACTCGCTGCTCGACGGGGCGTGCCCGAGCGCCCGTCCAACTCAGACCAGGAAGGCAAGGAGAACAAGGATGTCGACTGAGAACCTCACCACCCCGGGGGCGACCGCCCTGCGAACCAGCTTCCCGGAGGCCGCCATCGTGGCCGACGACGCCGACTGGGACGCCGCGCGCGCGGCTTTCAACCTGCTCCAGGACCAGCGGCCGGCCGCGGTCGCGCGGCCGCGCTCGGCCGCCGAGGCCGCCGCGCTCGTCGCCGCCGCCCGCGACGCCGGTCTGCGGATCGCGCCCCAGGGGTCGGCGCACAACACCATCCCGCTCGGTGCGCTCGACGAGACGCTGATCGTCAAGCTCGAGCGGATGACCGAGGTCAGCCCTCGACCTCGAGGCCGGCACGCGCCCGGGTGGAGGCGGGAGCGCGCTGGTGGGACGTCACGCCGCAAGCCTCGGAGGCCGGCTTCGCCGCCCTGCATGGCTCCTCGCCGGAGATCAACGTCGTCGGCTACTCCGTCGGCGGAGGGATGGGGTGGCTCGCGCGCAAGCACGGGCTGCAGGCCAACCACGTCACCGCGGTCGAGATGGTCACCGCCGACGGTGAGCTGCGGCGCGTCGACGCCGACAACGATCCGGACCTGTTCTGGGCGGTGCGCGGCGGCGGGGCCAACTTCGGCCTCGTGACCGCGATCGAGTTCGGCCTCGTCCCCACTCAGCGAGCTCTACGCCGGAGCGCTGTTCTTCCCGTTCGAGCGCTCCGCCGAGGTGCTGAACGCATATCGCGAGTGGACGGCGGGCGGCCTGCCCGAGGAGGTCACCTCGATCGGCCGCACCCTCCAGCTCCCCGACCTGGAGATCATCCCCGAGATCGTCCGCGGCAAGTCGTTCTCGATCGTCGAGGCGGCCTACCTCGGTGGCGAGGCGCAGGGCGCCGAGCTGCTCGAGCCGCTGCGCGAGCTCGGGCCGGTGATGGACACGTTCGCGATGGTGCCGCCGACGGCGCTCGCCGAGCTGCACATGGATCCGATCGAGCCGGTCCCGTATACGAGCACCCACACGATGCTCGGCGAGCTCACCGAGCGCGCGCTCGACGAGGCGCTCGCCGCCGTCGGGCCGGGCGCGGGGTCGCCGGTCTCGTTCGAGATCCGCCACGCCGGCGGCGCGCTCTCGCGCGACGGCGCCGACCACGGCGCGATCTCGTCGTTTGCGGGCGAGTACCTGATGTTCGGCATCGCCCCGGTGCTGGACCCGGCGAGCGTGTCCGCGATGGAGGCGGACATGGCCCGGCTCGCGACGGCGTTCGAGCCCGACGAGCGACGGGCGTTACCTCAACTTCACCGAGGTGCCCCACGACGTCAACGAGATGTTCCCGCAGGGCGCTGTCGAGCGCATGCGGCAGGTAAGGACCCAGTACGACCCCGACGGCCTCTTCCGCGCCAACCACGCTATCTAGCCCGCGCGGAGCGCCAGTCGGGCGTCGCAGATTCGGGGCGGTGGGCATCAGGCCCGCCGCCCCGCTCCTCGTCGCGAGTCTCGTTCAGCTGCCGGTGAAGTTCGGCGGCCGCTTCTCGGCGAAGGCGAGCACGCCCTCGATGAAGTCGGTCGTGCTGCCCTGCTCGAGCTGGGCCTCGGCCTCTGCCTCGAGCTGCTCCGCGAGACCGGGATACAGCGAGCGGTTCAGGAGCCGCTTGCCGTTCGCGTAGGCGCGGGTCGGACCGGTGGCGAGCTTGGCGAGCAGCTCCTGCGCGGATTGCTCCAGCTCGTCGTCCGGAACGACGCGGTTCACGAGCCCCCAGTCGAGCGCGGTGGCGGCCGGCACGCGCTCGCCGAGCAGCGCCATCTCGAGCGCCCGCGCGGCGCCGACGCGGGCCGGCAGGATCGCGGTCGAGCCGCCGTCGGGAACGAGGCCGATGTTGACGAAGGCGAGCACGAAGAACGCGGACTCCGCCGCGACCACCAGGTCGCACGCGAGCCCGAGCGAGGCGCCGATCCCGGCCGCGGGTCCGTTGACCGCGGCGACCACCGGCTTCGGCATCTCGCGAATCCCGAGAATGATCGGGTGGTAGAGCTCGCGCAGCCGCTGGCTCAGGTCGGGCGGCCCGCCGTCATCGCCCGCGCGTTGCTCCCGCAGGTCGGCGCCCGACGAGAAGGCCCGCCCGGCGCCGGTGATCAGCACCGCCCGAACCGCCTCGTCGTCCGCGACCGACGCCACCACGGCGAGCAGGTCGCGCCCGAACTGCTCGTTCCACGCGTTGAGCGTGTCGGGGCGGTTGAGCGTGATCCGCGCAGCGCCGTCCGTGATGTCGAGCTTGACGGTGTCGTAGGCCATTGGGGCGAAGCCTATGCGCTTGCGTGCGCCGGGAGCGTGTCTGTCAAGTAGGGGTGTGGGCCGGCCCGCGGGTGCCGACGGGGCGCGGCAGCACCACACGAAGCTGCCAACCGGGCGTTCGTGTGGTGTTAGCGTCGCTATGCGTCGTTAATCCAACACCGAAGGCCTCCGCGGGGCTTCGTGTGGCGCTGCCGTCGATCGACGTCGCCACCCCTACTTGACTCTGACCGCTTCCGACGACCGCCGCGAACCGGGCTGATCGCCGGGCGGATCTACCCCGCCGCTTCCGCCCGCCGCAGGCCGGTGCGCGCCCAGTTGATCGTCACCGCGATCAGGCCGGCGGCGACGCCGAGCGCGAGCAGGGTCTCGGCGGGGGCGCCGATGATCAGGTTGCGGGCGGCCTCGAGCGTCGCGGTCATCGGGTTGACGCTGGCGACCGTCGCGACCCAGCCCTCGATCAGGTCGCGGGGCACGTAGACCGGGGCGGTCATGATGATCAGGAACGCAGGCAGCTGGATCAGGGGCGCAGCCTGGAGGGTGCGGAACCGCATCGCCATCCCGGAGGCGAAGAGGGTCGCGGCGAAGTTGAGCATCACGGCGATCACGAGGATCTCGAGCAGGTCGCCGACGCTGCCGGCGATCTCCGCGCCGGTCGCGAGCGCGACGACAGTGACCACGACCCAGACGAGCAGCGCCCGGGCCAGTGCCGCCATCGCGTAGCCGCCGATCAGCGCCGAGCGGCTGTGGGTCGCGAGCAGCATCCGGCGCGCGAACCCGAGCTCGAAGTCGGAGGCGATCGCGAAGCCGGTGAAGACGCCGCCGAAGATCGCCGACTGCATGAGGACGAACACGTACTGGAAGGTCGTGTAGTTCGGATAGTCGAAGTTCGGCGCCTCGCTAACCGCCGACAGCCCGCCGGCGAAGGCGGCGAAGAAGAACAGCGGGAAGATCACCGAGGGCAGGATGAGGGCCGGCTTGCTCACCATCACGCGCAGCTGGCGCCATGCGATCGACCGCGCCGCGCGCCCGAACCTGGTCGTGAACGGGTTCATGTGCGCTCCATCCTTCCCCGCAGCGCTGCCGTCGCGGCCCACATGCCGAACGCGAGCACGCCGAGCGCGACCCCGAAGGCGAGCGCCAGCGCCTCGCCGTCCCAGCCGGTGACGAACAGGCTTCGGAACCCCTCGATCAGATAACTGACCGGGTTGATCGTGGCGACGAACTGGAACCAGTCGTTTTCGATCAGGTCCCGTGGCAGCGCGCCCGAGCTCAGGAACAGGAGGACGAACATCAGCGGGAAGACGCCCTGGACGGCCTCGCCGTTGCCGGTCCGAAGGCCGATCGCCAGCCCGAGCGAGCCGAACGCCACGCCGACGAGGGCCGAGAGCGCGAACAGCACCGGCACGCCGGCGGGCCCGGCCTCGAGGTGGGCGCCGAAGGCGAGCGCGATGATCAGGTACGCGACGCCCTGGATCAGGCCCTGGAGGGTGACGCCCGCGAGTTGGCCGGCGATCAGCGCCGGGCCGCGCAGCGGCGTCAGCTGCAGGCGGTTGAAGAACCCGTGCTGGATGTCGCCGGCGATCGACTGGCCGGCGCCCATGGTCGCGAACAGCGCCCCCTGCATGAAGGTCAGCCCGAGCGCGAACGTCAGGTAGGAGTCGGTCGGAAAGCCCGGCAAGAGGGTTGCGGCTTCGAGCCCGCTCGAGTTGACCGCGAGCAGGAAGAGCGGGAAGACGAGGCTGGGGATGATCAGGATCGGCTGGCGGACGGTGCGGGTGATCGAGCGCCGCGCCAGGTAGCCGACCTGGGTCAGGGTGCCGACGTTGACTCCTCCGAGGCCGGCGCGCAGGGTTGCGGCGGCAGCATTCACGAACCACCTGCGGCGGCTTCGCCGCCTGACACGCTCGTTTCGGTGCTAACGCACCTCATCCCACACCTACGGCCTCGAGCTCTCCGGTTTCGCCCTCGACCTCCTCCGCCTCCTTCTCAGCGCCCTCCAGGCGCCGGCCGGTCTTCGCGAGGAAGACGTCATCGAGGGTCGGGGCGTGGATCTCCAGGTCCTGGACCGAGATCCCGTCGGCGTCGAGGGCGCGAACGACGTCGGCGAGCTCGGCGCTGCCCTCGTCGAGGCGCACCGCGAGGTGGTTGCGCTCGGCCCGCTGCGGGGAGCCGAAGCGCCGAAGCACCGCTCCCATCCGCTCCATGTCGCCCTCCTCGAGCGGCGCCGCCTCGACCGTCGGGCGCCCGATCTCGTCCTTGAGCGAGTCGGGCGTGCCCTCGGCGACGATCTTGCCGGTGTCGATGATCCCGACCCGGTCGGCGAGCGAGTCCGCCTCCTCGAGGTACTGGGTGGTCAGGAACACCGTCACGCCCTCGTCGTTGGCCAGGCGCGCGACCTCGTCCCAGAGCGCGGTGCGGCTCTGGACGTCGAGGCCGGTCGTCGGCTCGTCGAGGAAGAGGATGCGCGGCGAGTGGACGAGCGCCAGCGCGAGGTCGAGCCGCCGGCGCATGCCGCCGGAGTAGCCGCCGACCTTGCGATCCGCGGCGTCGCCGAGCCCGACGCGGGCGATCAGCTCGTCGCCGCGGCGCAGCCCCTCCGCCTTCGGGATGCCGTGCATCCCGGCCTGGAGCCGCATGTGCTCGCGCGCGGTCAGGTACTGGTCGAGCGCCGCCTCCTGCAGCGCGACGCCGATCGCGTCGCGCACGGCGGGGCCCTCGCGGACGATGTCGTGGCCGGCGACGCGCGCCGTGCCCTCGGTGGGGGGCAGCAGCGTCGTCAGCATGTGGACCGTGGTCGACTTGCCCGCGCCGTTCGGGCCGAGGAAGCCGTAGATCTCACCGGGCGCGACCACGAGGTCGATCCCGTCGACCGCGCGCGGCCCCTTCTTGAATTCGCGGACGAGCCCCTCCACCTCGATCCCGTTGTCATCTCGCATGTTCACCTCAGATATTTGAGTACATCAACTATCCATGAGTTAGAGTATCATCGTCCTCCAATGAGTGTCGAGACATCCCCGACCACCGCGGAGCAGGCCTGGGCGCTGGTCGCCCGGCTGTTCTTCGAGCACGGGCGGCCGAAGATGATGGATGCCAACCAGGAGCTCGAGCTCTCACCGCCGCAGGGGATCGTGTTGCGCTTCCTCGACGAGCCGCGGCCGATGGGCGAGCTCGCGGCGCTGATGCGCTGCGACAACTCGAACATGACCGGGATCGTCGACCGGCTCGAGGAGCGCGGCCTCGTCGAGCGCACGGCGGCCGAGCGCGACCGCCGGGTGAAGCTCATCGCGCTCACCGAGCGCGGCCGCGAGATCCGCGACGAGCTCAACCGCCGCATGGCCGAGCCGCCCGAGGTGATCGAGCGACTCTCGCTCGCCGACCAGCGCGCGCTGCGCGACATCCTGCGTCGCGGCCTCGGCGGGTAGCCTGCGCCGCGTGGACGACCTCGGCCCGCCGATCTCCTACCTCGTGCTCGAGAAGGGCGCGCCCGTCTATGCCGCCGACGGCGAGAAGGTCGGTCGCGTGACCGAGATCAGGGCCGACCTCGAGAAGGACATCTTCGACGGACTCGTCGTCGACGGCAGCCTGCTGCCGGGCGACGATCGGCTCGTGCCCGCCGACCAGGTGGACGAGATCTACGAGCGCGGCGTGGCGCTGAGGCTCGACGCCGACGCGTTCAAGGCCCTGCCGAAGCCCGACTGATGGCAATCCGCGAGGCCACCGAGGGCGACCTCCACGCCTTGCTCCCGCTGATGCGGGCCTACTGCGACTTCTACGAGTCGAGCCCCAGCGACGACGGCCTGCTCGAGATGGCGCGATCGTCGATCGTCGCGCCGGAGGACGAGGCCTTCCTGCTCGTCAGCACCGACGATGACGGCCGGGTTGTCGGGTTCGCGCACAATCAGTGGAAGTGGTCGAGCCTTCGCGGCCGGCGGATCGTCTTCCTGGACGATCTGTTCGTCGCCGAGTCCGCGCGGGGCGGGGGCCACGCCGACGCTCTGATCGAGGCCACCGCGGCGGTGGGCCGCCGCCACGGCGCCGCCGCGATCGAGTGGCTCACGGCCCCTGACAACCACCGCGCCCAGGCCGTCTACAACCGGATGGGCGGCCGGGCCGAGATGTTCCTCGAGTACGAGCTCGTCCTGAGCGGGGACGAGCGGGGCTAGTCTCAGTCGGGATGTTCGCGACCTCGGGACGCGCCCGGCTGGCGTACGAGACGACCGGCGGCGACGGCGGCGCAGACGTACTGCTGATCCACGCCGGCGTCACCGATCGACGCAGCTGGCGCAAGGTGATCGAGCGACTGGGTCCCGGTCACCGTTGCGTCGCCTTCGACGCGCGCGGCTTCGGCGAGACGACCTACGAGCCCGAGGACGGCTGGTCGCCCACCGCCGACGCCCTGGCGGTTCAAGACGCCGCCGGCCTCGAGCGCGCCGTCGTCGTGGCCGGCTCGATCGGCGGCCAGACGGCGATCGACCTCACCCTCGCGCATCCTGACCGCGTGGCGGCGCTGGTGCTCATCGGCACCGCCATCCGCGGCGCGCCCTACCCCGAGAGCACCGAGGGACCGACCGCCGAGCTGGAGGCCCTGATCGAAGCCGCGGACGAGGCGGGCGATCTCGATGAGGTCAACCGGCTCGAGGCGTGGATGTGGCTTGACGGGCCCGGCGCCGAGGAGGGGCGCGTGGGCGGCGCCATGCGCGAGCTCTTCCTCGACATGAACGGCCGGGAGCTGCGCGCCGAAGATCCCGGTGAGCAGGCCGAGATCCCGCCGGCCTGGCCCCGGCTCGCGGAGATCTCGGTGCCGACGCTGGTGCTGATCGGCAGGCTCGACGCCGACGACGTGAAGGAGATCGACGAGCGCGCGGCCGAGATCATTCCCGGCGCCCGCCTGCGGTGGCTCGACGGCGTCGCGCACCTGCCGCAGCTGGAGGGCGATCCGGCGACCCTGGACGAGATCGCGGCCTTCGTCGACGCCGTGTCCCGAGACGACCGCTAGCCCGGCCGCGTGCCGGTGAACAGGAACTGGGTCACGCTCGCGTAGAACTCGCCGCGCGCCGCCAGCTCGCGCTGCTCGTCGCCCCAGGCCCGCACCTCGTCCTCGGCGACCGCCTCGCGGTCGAGCGCGAACTGCTCCATGAACGGGACGAGGAAGCCGCCGTAGCTGTCCGGCCCGAGCTCGTTGGTGGCGAACGCGTGGGCCTGCATCCGCACGTCCTCGAAGCCGGCGCTGCGCAGCTCCGCGGTCAGCGTTCGCGGCAGCGCCACGTGCGTTAGGTGCTCGTCCCAGGCGTCGAGCACGGCCCGCATGCGTCCCGGATCGACGGTCCGCAGCGAGAGCGTCGTCCAATCGACGTCCCAGATCACCACCCGGCCGCCCGGTCGCAGAGCCCGGCACATCTCCGCCAGCGCGACGTCGATCTCGGGCACGTACTCGAGCACCTGCACGCTCAGGGCCTTGTCGACGGAGGCGTCGGGGGTCGGCAGGGCCGTCGCCTCGCCGCGCTCGAACTCGACGTTGGCAAGGCCACGGCAGCGCGCCGCGGCCAGCGCCAGCATCGACTCGCTGCTGTCGACGCCGACGATCGACCCGTCGGGGCCCACCTGCTCGACGAGCTCCGCGGCGTAGAAGCCGGGGCCGCAGCCGACGTCCAGGACCCGTTCCCCGGGCCGCGGCCCGAGCGCCTCGCGAACCAGCTCGCGCCGGCGGGCCATGTCGCGGCCCGCATAGGCCGCCTCGATGGCCTTCGAGGTCTCCTCGTCGAACTCGAGCTGTGCCACGCCGGTTCGTCGCCCGATGCCCGCCCCGTTACGCGAGCGCCGGCTCGCGGTCGGCGGCGGTGACCTCGACCGGGATCCCGTTCAGGACCGCGTTGCCGGAGGGGACGTCGACGTCGACCGGCGCGAGCAGGTTCGAGTTCACACCGGCGTGCTCGGAGGCGACGCCGAGCCGCACGCCGGGCACGTCGTGGCCCCACCCGTGCGGGATCGAGACAACGCCGGGCATGATGTCCTCGGTCACCTCGACCGGGGCGACGAGCTCGCCGACGCTCGAGCTGACCCGGGCGTTGGCGCCCTCGCCGAGCCCGAGGCGGGCGGCGTCGTCGGGATGGATCTGGATCGTGCACCGGTCCTTGCCCTTGACCAGCGCCGGCAGGTTGTGCATCCAGGAGTTGTTCGAGCGCAGCTGGCGGCGGCCGATCAACACCATCTGGCCGTTGGCGCCGGCGCGGAGGTCAGCCTCCAGCCGCGGCACGTCGGCCAGTACATCCTCCGGCGCGAGCTCGATCTTCCCGCTGGGAGTCCGCAGCACCTCGGGCAGGCGGGGGCGCATCGGGCCGAGGTCGATCCCGTGCGGCGCCGCCTCGACCTTGTCGAAGGTCAGCCCGTCCGGATCGGCTCCGAAGCCATCGCCGAACGGCCCGACGCGCAGCATGAAGTCGAGGACGCGCTCGGGGCCGCGGCGCTCGCCCAGCGCCTCGAGCAGCTCCTCGGGGGCGCGGCCCTCGATCGGCGAGCCGGGCAGGGCGACCTCGCGGCCGATCAGGGTCGAGACCACCAGGTCGTCCCAGGCCTCGAGATCGGCGTCGGGGCCCTGGCCGGCCGCGATCGCGGCCAGCCGCAGCACCGTCTCCCACTCGTCGGGCTGGCCCTCGGCCCGGGGCAGGATCGGCGGCGAGTAGTTGGCGACGCTGCGCACGGCGAGCTGGTAGAGAGCGAAGTCGTAGTGGGCCTTTGCCAGCGGCTCCGGCGCGGGGAGGATTACGTCGGCGTGGCGGGTGGTCTCGTTGACGTAGATGTCGAGCGAGACCATGAACTCGAGCTCGGCGACCGCGCTCTCGAGCGCCGCCGCGTCGGGGGTCGAGACGAGCGGGTTGCCGGCGACGGTGACCAGCGCCCGCACCTGCCCCTCGCCCGGGGTGGCGATCTCCTCCGCGAGCCCGACCACGGGCAGCTCGCCGAAGACCTCGGGGCGCCCGCCGACCCGGCTCGACCAGCGCCCGACCTTGACCCCCTTGCCCAGCGGGCCAGTGCCGGCCGAGTTTCGCTGGCCGACCGCTGCGAGCGGGAACATCGCGCCGCCCTCGCGGTCGAGGTTGCCGGTGAGGTAATTGAGCACGTCGACGAGCCAGCTCGCAAGCGTGCCGAAGCGCTGCGTGGTCGTTCCGATCCGGGCATAGACCGCCGCCCGCTCGGCGGCGGCGAGCTCGTGGGCCAGGCGGCGGATCTCCTCGGGCGGAACGCCGCAGACGGCGCTCGCGGCCTCGGGCTCGAACGGCGCGGCGACCTCCGCGATCCGCTCGGCCCCGAGCGCGTGGTCGGCGAGCGGGCCGGGGTCGGCGAGACCCTCGGCGAGCAGCACGTGGGCGATCGAGAACAGGAGGTGGGCGTCGGTGCCCGGGCGGATGAAGTGATGCTCGGAGGCCTCGCGCGCAGTGCGGCTGCGGCGCGGGTCGATGACGACGACCTTGCCGCCGCGCTCGCGGATCGCGCGAATCCGCCCGCGCATGTCGGGCGCTGTGAGCAGCGAGCCGTTCGAAACCAGCGGGTTGGCGCCGAGGATCAGCAGATGGTCGGTGCGGTCGACGTCGGGCACCGGCACGGAGAGGCCGGCGCCGAACATGAGCCCCGCCGCGACCTGCTTCGGCATCTGATCGACGGTCGAGGCGGAGTAGATGTTCTTCGAGCCGAGCGCCTTGAGGAAGGCGGCGCCGTAGACCATCGGGCCGAGGCTGTGGGCGCTCGGGTTGCCGAGGTACACCGCGACAGCGTCGCGCCCGCCAGCCTCCAGTACCCGCGACAGCCCCTCGTCGACGGCGGCGAACGCCTCCTCCCAGCTCGCCTCGCGAAGCTCGCCGTCGCTGCGGACGAGCGGGCGGGTGAGCCGGTCGGGATCGTCGTGAAGCTGCTTCAGTCCCTGCGACTTGGGGCAGAGGAAGCCGTGCGAGAAGACGTCGTCCTCGTCGCCGCGGACGGAGAGGACCTCGCCGTCGCGGATCGTGACCGCCAGGCCGCAGGTCGCCTCGCAGAACGGACAGGTGCGGTAGTGGACGGTCTCGCTCGCCACCGCGCCAGAGCCTAGCGGGACGTCGCGCCGGCGAGTGTGACGCGTGCGCCGGTTCGTAGTGGGGTGGGCGGTCGTGACGCCATGAGGGCGTCTTCTCTGAAAGGGGGAACGAAGCAATGATCAAGAAGTCGTTGCTCGCCGTTTCGATGTGTGCTGTCGTCATCGGTCTAAGCGCCGGTCCCGCTCTGGCTGGTGAAGTCACCGGGAGCGGTGCGAACGAAGAGCAAAACCAGGGTCGGTCTTGGTGCTCCTTCTCTGGACTCAATGACGACCCCGACCGCTCCATTGGACGGCTCGGGTCCGAACGGCCCCGGCGGTCAGTCGCAGTCCTTCGGGCAGGACAACAGGCTGGGTCTCGCAGACCCGCACGAGGGCAATCCCGGCCTCTTCTGCAACCCGAACACGTCGCCGTTCGGTCCGCAGCCGAACCGGAATAAGCCGAAGAACCCGTAATGGGTTTTGGTTGGCCCCGACGCTGGTGTCGGGGCCAACCCTTCGCATCCCCCAGACGACGCTCCCTAGCTCGCCGCCTCGATCGCCGCGCCCCAGAGGATGTCGTGCTCGGAGACCTCGATCTCGTCGAGGCCGAAGGCGCGCATCACCTGGATC
Organism: uncultured Solirubrobacterales bacterium; assembly: GCA_963729075.1. Taxonomy (GTDB): domain Bacteria; phylum Actinomycetota; class Thermoleophilia; order Solirubrobacterales; family 70-9; genus WHSW01. Next base: position 77,455 of record CAVSMU010000001.1, read on the forward strand.
AGGATCACGACACCGGCGACGATGGTCGGCGCGCGCCCGGCGTGAAGTCCCTTGACCTCGAGTCGCTCGGCGAGCGTCTTCGAGGCGAGCTCCGAGCACATTCGCTGGATGGACCCGAGGGGCAGGCGGTAGCCGTGGACCCGCTCGCCGTCGTAGGGGTCGAGCCCCTGCTCGATCGCAGCCAGCGAGGTCGGCGTGCCCGCGACGCCGACGCCTTGATTGGCCTGCGCCAGCGCCGCGCCCGCGAGCGCGTCGTCGATCAGCCCCCGCACGTCGCGGGCGAGCTCCTCGAGCTCCGCGGCCTCGGGCGGATCATGGGTGATGTAGCGCTCCGTGTGGCGGACGGTCCCGGCCTGAAGCGAGGCGTAGAAGCCGACTGCGGGACCGTCGCCGACGACGAGCTCGGTTGAGCCGCCACCGATGTCGACGACGAGCATCTTGTCCGCCGGCGGGCGCTCGGCGCAGGCGCCGAGATAGGTGAGCCGGCCCTCCACGCTGCCCTCGAGGATCCGCGCGTCGAGCGCGAAGCGCTCGCGCAGCTCGGCCAGGAACATCTGCGAGTTCGAGGCGTCGCGCACCGCGCTGGTCGCGATCGCCACCACCCGTTCGGCCCCGAGGTCCTCATAGAGGCCGATGTAACCGGCCACGGCGGCGCAGACGTCCTCGATCGCCTCGGCCGCGAGCTGCCCGGACAGGTCGACGCCGCGGCCGAGGCGGGTGACCGTCGAGCGGCGCTCGACCTCCCGCACGCGCCCGTCGTCGACGTCGGCGACCAGCAGCCGCGTCGAGTTCGTACCCATGTCGACGACGGCAACCCTCAACCCGGAGATCCTATGACCGGCGCGCGTGGGCGGCCTCGCCCACGCCGGGGGCCCCGGGCGCCCTACGATCACCAGCGGCGTGAGCGCAAGGATCGGCGGATCGCGGACGCAGGGTACGGGGTGGTGGGCGCCGGTCCTCGCCGCGATCGCGCTCGTGGCCCTCGTGCTCGCGGTCGTGGACGATGGGCCGCCGCTCTCGGCTCCCGCGGCCGCGGTGCCGGCCCCGGCCGAGTTCGAGTGCCCCCGGCCGCTCCCCGGAGTCGTCTCGCGCGGCCCCGCCGGCGCCCGGGCAATCGCGCTCACCTTCGACGACGGGCCCTCCGACCAGACCGCGCACGTGCTGCGGGCGCTTCGCCGGCACGACGCGCGGGCGACCTTCTTCCCGCTGGGGCGCGAGATCCCGGGCCGGGAGCATCTGCTGCGCCGCGCGATGCGCGAGGGCCACGAGATCGGCAACCACTCGACTACCCATGCCGAGCTGCCGACGGCGCCCGACATCGAGGCGACCAGCATGCTCATCGAGCGTGCGACCGGCCGCCCTCCGTGCCTGTTCCGCCCGCCGGCGGGGATGGTGAGCGACCAGCTGGTGCGCACGGCGCGCCGGCTCGGAATGACCACCGTGACCTGGGACGTCGACCCCGCCGACTGGTCGTATCAGGATCCGGCGGCGCTGCGCGAGCGCGTGCTCGCCGCGGCGGCGCCCGCGTCGATCGTCCTGATGCACGACGGAGGCGGTGACCGGACGGGTACGGCCGCTTCGATCTCCGCGCTGATCGAGGAGCTGCGCGAGCGCGGCTACGAGCTCGTCACCGTGTCCGAGCTGCTCGGCCGCGCGGCGGAGCTCGTGCCGGCGAGCTGACGCCTAGTAGACATCTAGCGGCGCAACTCGCGGGCGATCAGGCGGTCGAGGACGCGGTCCGGCACGACCTTGCGCAGCCCGGCCTGGATCTTCGCGTCGGTGCCGACCAGATAGCGCGTCTTCGGCTTCGTCGCGGTGAGCGCGTGGACGACGGCATCGGCGACGCGCTCGGGCGGGACGCCCCTGGCGGCCGTCTTCTCGGATGCCGCCTCGACCTGGTCGAGTCCGGGGCCGTAGAGCTCGAGCAGCTCAGGGTTCATCGCGGCGCGCGCCTTCGGTGCCTCGGCCAGACCCTTGTCCCAGAACGGGGTCGCCACCGACCCCGGCTCGACGATCGCCACGTCGACCCCGAACGGGCCGACCTCCTGGCGCAGGGAGTCCCCGATCGCCTCGAGCGCGTGCTTGGAGGCGTTGTACGGCGAGAGGTGGGGGAGGGACATTCGCCCGCCGATCGACGACATGAAGACGACTCGTCCGTGCGCGGCCCGGAGCTGCGGCAGAAAGGCTTGGGTGACAGCGACCTGGGCGACGACGTTGATCTCCAGCTGGCGCCGCAGCTCGTCGAGATCGACTCCCTCGACGGGCCCCGGGACGGCGACGCCGGCGTTGTTGACCAGCCCGGCGAGCCGGCCTCCGGTCGCCTCGCGAACGCGCTCGGCCGCCGCCGCGATCGCATCGCCGTCGGCGACGTCCAGGCTCAGCGGCTCGAGCTCGCCCTCGGCGGCTGCCACCAGCGCCTCGCCGTCCGCGGCCTTGCGGACGCCGGCGAAGACCCGGAAGCCGTCGCGCGCCAGAGCCAGCGCCGACGCCCGGCCGATCCCGGTCGAGCTCCCGGTGACCACGGCCGCTCGCATCGGCCTGAGCCTATTGGGTGCCGGCGCCGGGCGGCGGAGGTTCGGGCCGACGGCCCGGTGCCCTTGAAGGGCCGGCAGGTCTTCGTTCGCTAGCGTGGCGCCGGATGGCGCCCGCCCCCGAGCACGAGCAGAGCGACGGCTTCGAGGCCTGGCAGGCCGAGCTCCACGGCCACGAGGTGATCTACCGGACCGCGGGCAGCGGCCCGGCGGTGCTGCTGATCCACGGGATGATCAACTCGTCGCGCCACTGGCGCGAGCTGGCCCTGCGCCTGGCCCACGACTACACCGTGATCGCCCCGGACCTGATCGGACACGGCGACTCGGCGACCCCCCGCGGCGATTACTCGATCGGCGCCCACGCCGCGGCGATCCGCGACCTGCTCGCGGCGCTCGGCATCCGCAGCGCGACCGTCGTCGGCCACTCGCTCGGCGGCGGCGTCGCGATGCAGTTCTTCTGGCAGTTCCCCGAGCGGGTCGACCGGCTGGTGCTCGTGTCGAGCGGCGGGCTGGGCCCGAACGTCAGCCCGCTCTTGCGGGTCGCGGCGATGCCGGGCGCGTCGAGCGCCGTCGCGCTGGCCTCGCGCCCGCGGGTCCTCGGCGCGCTGTCGGCGCTCGCCGCCGAGCTCGAGCGCCGCGGCTCCGAGCGGGGCGTCTACCTCGACGCCGTGGTCCGGGCGCTGCGTCCTCTGCAGGGCGCCGGCCAGCGGCGCGCGTTCCTGCAGACCCTGCGCTCGGTCATCGATGTCCGCGGCCAGCGCGTGAGCGCCGTTGACCGCCTGTACCTCCTCGGGCCCACGCCGACGATGATCGTCTGGGGCGAGCGCGACCGCACGATCCCGATCGAGCACGGACGCGCGGCTCACGAGGCGATCCCCCACAGCCGCTTCGAGACCCTGCCGCGAGCCGCCCACTTCCCCCACCTCGAGGACCCCGAAGGGCTCGCCGACGTCCTCGGCGACTTCCTCGCCACGACCGAGCCGTACCGCCTCGACGCGGACGACTGGGAGGAGCTGATCGGCTCGCGCACCCTGCGCAGCCGGCGGCTGCGCCGGGCCGCCTGAGCCTCATCAGGCTTGATGCCTATCCGGGCTCGCGGCCGCGCTCACCCGGCGACCCGCTCGATCAGGTCGGCGGCGCGCTCGGTGCCGCGGACGCCCTGCAGGCGGCGCGACGTGGTCGCGAGCCGGGCGCGCAGCTTCTCGTCGGCGAGCAGGGCGGCGATCGCGTCGCGGAGCTCGCCCGGCTCGTGCGCGTAGGTATCCAGCCGGCGGCCGTAGCCGGTCTCGTCGATGCGCTGCGCGTTGTCGTACTGATCCCAGAACAGCGGCAGCACCACCATCGGCTTGCCGAAGTGAAGGCACTCCGTGACCGTGTTGTTGCCGCCGTGGGTGATCACGAGGTCGACCTGCGGCAGGATCGAGGTCTGGGGGAGGAACTCCTCGCCGACCATGTTCGGGGCGAGCTCGAGCTGCTCGTGCTGCGGTCCCTTCGAGACGATCACCCGGTTGTCCGACTCGGCCAGCGCCGCGATCAGGGTGCGCATCAGCTCGACGTCGGCAGAGCCGAGCGAGCCGAGGCTGAGGTAGACGAGCGGGCCGTCCGCGCTCGCGAGCGACTCCGGTAGTCGCCACTGGGCGTCGGTCGCCCGGACGCTCGACTCGAGGTTGTGCCAGTCGTCGCCGAGCCCGCGCTCGCGCGGGTAGTCCACCTCCGCCGGATAGAGCCAGAGGTTGAGATGGGGCGAGACATGGATGAACTCGAGTTCTGGAAGCACGGGCGCGCCGCGCTCGCGACAGAACTCGTCGAACGACCGCTGCAGCGGGCCGAGCGCCCGGGCGTACTCGGCGCGATAGTCGTCCCAGCGCGAGCGGTCTGCCGCCGGGTAGCCGGAAAAGGGGGGAGGGACGAGCGCATCCTTGAGCTCGGCCGGGTTGCAGGAGACGATTCGCACCCAGGGGACGCCCGACGCCGGCAGGGCGGGAAAGGAGACCACGTTGTCCTCGACGATCGCGTCGGGGCGGACCTCGTCGATGATCTCGACCAGGCGCTCGTCGACGTAGCGGGCGCCGTCGCACAGCGCCTCGAAGGTGGGGGCGATGAAGCCCTCGAGCTGCTCGATCGTGGGCTTGCGGAACACCGGGGCCGTGTCGCGGATGAAGTCCTTCCAGAACTGGCCGGGGTCTTCGGCCTCCTCGGAGGGCGGCGTGAGCCGCATCAGGCGCTCCTCAAAGCCCTTCTCGGCGAGCGTGCCCTCGAACGACTCCTCGGCGATGAACACCACGCGGTGCCCGCGGCGGCGGAGCACGTCGCCGATCCCGACGCAGTTGTTCGTCGGCCCGTAGGCGCTCTCGGGAAAGAAGGCGATCGTCGCCACGGCGTCAGCGTAATCGGCGTGCCTGCGCCCGCGGTCTGAGGGCCGCCTCCACCCGCGGGGGGATGTGCCGGCGCGCGGGCGGATGTACCGTCGTGGGGTGTCCACCGGGGCAGTCCGGGACTCGTCGCAGACCGAGCAGATGCGCGGGCTGGTGCCGGTGATCGCGCTCGTCGTCGCGATCGTCGCCGCGTTCACCGATCCGACCGATCCGTTCACGCTCGGCGACGCTGCCCTCGCCGCCATCGTGGTCGCCGCGTTCTTCATCTGGACGTACAGGCGGGACGTGCCCCTGGCGTTGGTCGGCATCGTCGTGCTCGTCCCGGTCGTGCTCATGGAGCGCACCGGCGAGCTCGAGCCGATGCTGTTCGAGGCGACCCTGTTCGCGTTCGTGGTCGGGCGCTGGGCGGCATGGCCGTGGGAGGCGATCGCGCTCGGGCTGCTGGCGCTGGCGAGCCCGGTCGCGGTCAGCCTGATCCAGGACCCGGCCGAGATCGCGCTCGGGATCTGGTTCCTCGGCATCGTCTTCCCGTGGGTGATCGGCCGCGCGGCGGCCCGCCAGCAGGAGCTGGCGTTAGAGCTCGACGCGACCAGGGCGGAGCTCGCGAAACAGGCGCTGGTCGCCGAACGGCGGCAGATCGCGCGCGATGTCCATGACGTCGTCGGGCACGGAATCGCGGCGCTGATGCTGCAGATCATCAGCGCCAGGCACGTGCTGCGACGCGACCCGGCGGCCGCCGAGGACGCGCTGCGCTCGGCCGAGGACGCGGCCGGCGCAGCATGCAGGAGCTGCGTCGGACGGTCGCCGTGCTGCGGCACGAAGGCGACGAGCTGGCGGCTGCGCCGCTGCCTTCGGCGCGCGCGATCCCGGCCCTGGTCGAGGACGCGCGATCGGGCGGTCTGAGCGTCGAGCTGCGCACGCGCGGCGATCTGTCGCGGATCACACCGAGCGTCGGCGCCGCGCTCTACCGGATCACCCAGGAGGCGCTCGCGAACGCGACCCGGCACGCGCCGCGGGCGCGGACCGTGTTCGCACTCGAGGTCACGAACGGGCGAGCGTCGCTGTCCGCCGAGACCCGCGGGCCGACGATCGCGCCCGCCGCGGGCGAGCACGGGTACGGCCTGATCGGGATGCGCGAGCGGGCGACCGGGCTGGGCGGCGAGTTCCGCGCCGGCCCGACCCCCGAGGGTTGGCTGGTCAGCTGCCGCCTGCCGCTGCACGCCCAGGCCGAGGGGAGCGGAGAGGAGGCGCCAGGACGATGATTCGGGTGGCGCTCGTCGACGACCAGGCGATGGTCCGATCCGGCCTCGCCCGGATCCTCTCGCCCGCCGACGGCTTCGAGGTCGTCGCCGAGTGCTCGGATGGGCGCGAGGCGGTCGAGGAGCTGCCCCGTCTGCGCCCGGACGTGATCCTGATGGACATCCGGATGCCGAGGCTCGACGGGATCGCGGCGACCGAGCAGCTCCGCACCGGCGACGATCCGGCGCCGGTGCTCGCGCTGACGACGTTCGGGGAGGACGAGGTGCTCTGGGGGGTGCTCGAGGCAGGCGCCTCGGGCTTCCTGCTCAAGGACAGCTCGGCCGACGACCTGATCGCAGCGGTGCGGGCGGTCGCCGGGGGCGGCGCCTGGTTCGATCCCGCGGTCGCGCCGCGAGTGCTCGACCGCTACCGCGAGGTGGTCGCCCCGGCGACCCGTGACGCGGCCCGACTCGACCTGCTGACCGAGCGCGAGCACGCGGTGCTGCGCCTGATGGCGCGCGGCGCGACCAACGCCGAGATCGCCGACGGCCTCGTCGTCGCCGAGGCGACGGTGAAAACCCACGTCGGCAGCATCTTCAGCAAGCTCGACGTCCGGGACCGCGCCGCGGCGATCGTGTTCGCCTACGACCACGGCGTCGTCAGCCCGGGCGCCACCCCGCCGCCGACGACCGAATAGCCGTCCGCGGGGTGCTACACCGGCTCGCCGGCCGCCTCGAGGCTTGACCGCGGCGCGTGCCCGGCACCCTCCACGCGGACGTCCGGAAGCCAGCGGAGCCACGAGGGCAGGTACCAGTTGCGGTCGCCCAACAGCTCCATAGCCGCCGGGACCAGCACCAGGCGGACGAGCGTCGCGTCGAGCAGCAACGCGACCGCGACCCCGAACCCCATCTGCTGGAACATCACGAGGTCGCCACGGGCAAAGCCGCTGAAGACCGCGATGATGATCAGCGCGGCGCCGGTGATGATCCGGCCCGTCGCCGCGACGCCGTAGGTGACCGCGTCGCTGTTGTCCCCCGTCTGGCTGAAGCGCTCGCGGATGCGGCTCAGCAGGAAGACGTGGTAGTCCATCGAGAGTCCGAACAGGACCGCGAACAGGAACAGGGGGACCCAGAACTCGATCGTGTCCACCTGCGGGAAGCCGAAGAGCTCGTTGCCCCAGCCTTCCTGGAAGACCAGGACCAGCAGCCCGTAGGCCGCGCCCACCGACAGCAGATTCACCACGATCGCCTTGGCCGCGACGACGAGCGAGCGGAAGGCGATGGTCAGCAGGACGAAGCTGAGCCCGAGCACGAACGAGAAGACGATCGGAAGCCAGTCGCTCATCGTGTCGGACAGGTCGATCGTTTCCGCCGTGTCGCCGGTCACGAGGACCTCGACCCCGCCTCCGGGGAAGGCCGCGGGAACGTGCTCGCCTCGCAGCCTCCGGACCGTCTCGACCGCATCGCTGCCATTCGCGTCGCCCTGGATCGGAACCGTGATGACCGTGAGGTCACCGGCGCCGTTCGTCTCCAGCTGGGCGTCGCCGAGGAGATCCTCGCTCGCCAGACGCGCCCGCAGGCGATCGATTCCCTCCTGCACGACCGGCGAGGTGGCGTCGCCGTCGACCACGATCTCCACCGGGTCGGTGGTCTCGCCCGGGAACTCCGCGTTCAGGGCGAGATACCCCTGCTTGCCGTCGAGCCGGTCGGGGAGCGTGCTGACGCCCGCCTGGCCCGACTCCAGGCCGAGCACCGGGGCGGCCATCGCGAGCAGGATCGCCGTGGAGACGACGAGGCTGATCACCGGCCGTCGGATCACCGCTCGCACCGTCCGCGACCAGAAGGGGCTCTGCTCGCGGGCGGCGACCCTCCCGAAGTAAGGGATCCGCAGGCGTTGGCGCGATCGCCGAGCAGGCTGAGCAGCGCCGGCAGGAGCGTCAGCGCCGCGGCAACCGAGACCAACCCCGCCGCGATTGCGCCCGCGGCCAGGCTCCTCATGACCGTGCTCGGCACCAGCAGGAGCCCGACCATCGCGAGCGTGAACGCGAAGCCGCTGAACAGCACCGCCCGGCTCGCCGTGCCGCCGGTCGCGGCGATCGCATCTTGCTTCTCCCGCCCGTGAGCGCGCTCCTCCCGGAAGCGGGAGAGGATGAACAGCGAGTAGTCGATCCCGAGCGCCAGCCCCATCCCGGTGAGCATGTTGGTGGCGAAGACCGAGAGCGGGAAGGCCTGTCCGACGAGCGCCGTCAGCGCGAGCGCGACCGTGATCGAGACGAGCGACAGCAGGACCGGGATCAGCCCCGCGACGACGGAGCCGAAGACGATCAACAGGACGATCAGGGCGGCCGGCAACCCGAATCCGAGCTCGCCGTTCAGCAGATCCTCCTCCGCCAGAGTCGACTCGTCGGCGTCGACCGTGAACTCGCCGGTGATCGTGACGTCGAATCCCTCACGGCCGTCGGCGTCCCGCACCGCTTCGACGACGCCGTCGACCCGGTCCTCGGCGTCGCGGCCGAGGGCGACGAGGATCACCGTCGCGTCGCGTCCGCCCGAGACCAGTCGCGATTCCCCTGTGTCGTAGAAGGTGGTGGCTGCGGTGGCACCGACGGCGCGCAGCTCCGCTGCGATCGTCTCGACCCGTCGCCGGAACGCCGGCTCGTCGACGGTCGCCCGGTGGGAGCGAACGACGACGACCTCGGTCGATTCCCCTTCCGCGCCGGATCGCTCGTCGGCGAAGCGCTCGTCGACGAGCGCATCGGCCCGCCTGGAATCCGGGTCGTTCGTGAGCTCCTCATCGCCGGAGAGCGCGTCCCCGAGAAAAGCCGCGGTGAGCGAGATCGCGGCGACAAGCGCCACCCCCCAGAGGGCGAGCGCGACCCCGGGCCTGCGGCTGCTCCAGATCGCGAGCCGCTCGGTCATCGCCCTACCACCACCCGAAGGGCTGTCGCTGCGGGGAGACCGAAAACGCTACGTCGCGCTCGCGCAGCTCCCCCTTCGCTCTTTCCTGGTCGTCCACCGGGACTACCACCTTGCTGATACCGGTGATCATCGGTCGCCTCCTGAATCGAACGGGTCAGGGTGATCGCGGTCTGACGCCCGCCCAACGTAGATCGCGATGAAGGACTACGCATCGGCCCACGGGCCCGAGTCACCTTCCGACCGTGGTCGCAGATGCGCGGCCGCCTGGCGCGACTAGCTGGCTTGAGTGGCTGCAGCGCGTACGGGTCGAGGGGCCGGGCGCGGCTCCGTCCCGCTCGCCGGCGGCGGGAAGCGGCGCTTGAACGTGAACGCGTACGGGGTCGGGCCGTGGGCCCGGAGGTGGTCGAGGCGCCGGCGGGCGTCGCCGATCGTCGGCAGCTCGCCTGCCGGCAGCCACCAGAGCGCCATGTAGGTCTCGGCGATCCTCGTCATCCACTCGCGCCGCCGCCGCATCACCTCGAGGTGGCGGCCCGAGTAGACGAACTCCCACAGGGCCTCGATCGAAGCCCAGACCGACATGTTGATGATCAGCCGCTCGTCGTCGAACGCCCGGATCGAGGTGGCGTCGCCGGTCTCGTCGGCGAGTCGCCAGACGAAGCCGGGCGCGGCGTCGGCCAGGGCGTTGACCGGCTCGAGGTTGGCGACGAACTCGGCGAGGGCGGGGGAGTCGAGCGGCTCGCGGGGAAGCGCGATGTTCACCTGGGCGACGTGCCAGCCCGCGCTCACCGGTCCAGCCTACCCGGGCGGCGCCCCGCGCCGACCCGGCTATCTTCGGGCGGGTGAGCCCGCGCGCCTGGATCGCCTTCCTCTCGGTCTCGATCCTGTGGGGCGTCCCCTACTTCTTCATCAAGGTGGCGGTGGACGACGGGGTCCCGCCGGCGTTCCTGGCCTGGGCGCGGGTAGTGCTGGCAGCAGCTGCTGCTCGGGGCGATCTCCTGGCGCCTCGGCCTGCTGTCGGGGCTGCGCGGACACTGGCGGGTGCTCGGTGTCTACGCCGTGGTCGAGATCGCGCTTCCGTTTCCCCTGATCGCTGCCGGCGAGCAGGAGGTGTCGTCGTCGCTGACGGCGATCCTGATCGCCTCGGTGCCGTTGATCGTGGCGCTGCTGGCGCTGCGCTTCGACCACGAGGAGCGAGCGACGGGGTCGAGGCTCGCGGGGCTGTTCGTCGGCTTCGCGGGTGTCGTCGCCCTGGTCGGCCTCGACGTCGCCGGCAACGCCGGCGAGCTGCTCGGGGCAGCGGCGATTCTGCTCGCCGCGCTCGGCTACGCGGCCGGGCCGATGGTGCTCAAGCGGAGCCTGGCGAGCGTCGAGCCGATCGCGCTGATGGCCGGCGCTCTGGCGATCGCGGCGCTGGTGCTCACGCCGGCCGCGGCCGTCGCCCCGCCGACGGAGTCGCTGACGCCCGAGGCGATCGCGGCGATCGTGATCCTCGGCGTCTTCTGCACGGCCGCGGCGTTCGTCCTGTTCGGCCGGCTGATCGCCGAGGTCGGTCCCGGCAGGGCGGCGGTGATCACCTACGTGGCGCCGATGGTCGCAGTAACGCTCGGCGTCGCGGTGCTCGGCGAGCGACCCGGGGCGGGGGCGATCGCCGGCCTGCTGCTGATCATCGCGGGCTCGTGGCTGGCGACGGACGGGCGCCTGCCGCCGGGCCTGGGGGCCGTCGTCACGCGATGGCGCCCGCGCGCGGGTCAAGCACGTCCGCCCCGCTATCTTGGGGCCGCGAGTGGGCGAGACCGAGCAACGCGCTGATCCGACGCTCTACGAGTGGGCCGGAGGCCGCGAGGCGATCGAGCGGATGTTGAACGCCTTCTATGACCGGGTCGAGCGCGACGAGCTCATCTCACCCCTGTTCCCGGGGGGCGTGAGCAAAAAGCACCGTCGCAACGTGACCACCTGGTGGTGCGAGGTCTTCGGCGGCCCGGCCGCCTACACGTCCGAGCTCGGCGGTTACGAGCACATGCTCGCCGCCCACAGGAACCTGGGGATCACCAACGAGCAGCGGCTCCGGTTCGTCACGCTCCTCAGCCAGGCTGCCGAGGACGCCGAGCTACCGGATGACCCCGAGTTTCGCTCGGCGCTCATGGCCTACGCGGAGTGGGGAACGCGCCTCGCGCTCGCGAACTCACAGCCGGGCGCCGGGCCCGCGCCGCACGCGCCGGTCCCGCGGTGGGGCTGGGGCGAGGCGCCGCCGTTCGATCCCGGCGGTTAATCCTCGCCGGCCGTGGTCAGATCCTTGCGGTAGATCACGAAGTCGCACGGCGTCGCAAGGAGCGGCGCGAGGGCGGGATAGGCCTCATCGATCGTGCCGGTGCGCGCTACCCGGTACCCGATGCGTGTGTACCAAGCCGCCAGGAACTCCTTGACCGGGTGCGACCAGTTCCGGGGCACCAGCAGCTCGAGCTGCATGGTGACGAGTCCGTCCGTGCCGCACCTGCGCTCGGCGAAGCGAACCAGCTCACGGCCGATGCCGAGGCCTCGGTGGTCGGGATCCGCGACGAGCATCCCGAACTCGCCCGTGCCGTCATCGAGGCGCTGCACGCGGACCGAGCCGACGATCCGGTTGCGCAGGCGGGCCACGGCGATCTGGCCGGCGCGCGTCATCTCGGCGACCTCGCCCACCGTCGTGCGGGTCGCGCCCTCGGTCCACAGGCCGTCCTCGGCCACCGCGTAGACCTCGTTCGTGAGGTCAGTGATCCGTTCCATCACGGTCGCGTCGTCGCTCGCGGCCGCCGGCAAGAGCTCGACCTCGATGCGCGGGGTCGTGGTGCGCCGGGCTGCTTCCGTCTCGCTCTTCGGCTCCGTCATGGGCGTCCTTCCTCGATTTCCCTCATAGGACCGGCGCGAGTGGAACGACTCATCGGTCGCCTCTAGACGTCCAAGACCCCGTCGATCGTGAGGATCACCCCGCAGGCGACGAGCCCGGCGGCCAGCAGGCGACCGGCCCACCGCAGCACCCTCCGCCCTGGGCCCTCAGCGGGCCAGCGGGCGACCAGGGCGGTGAGCAGGGCGACGCCGACGACCATCGCGCCCACGCTCACGAGCAGGCCGCGGTCCGCGCCCGCGCCGATCGCGAGGAGCAACAGGGCGGGGCGGGCGACGACCGGGATGGCCACGGGCACCAGCGCAGCGCGCCGGCCCGGCAGGGAGGGTTCGGGCGGCGGCGGTCGCCGGAACAGGTCGGCGATGCCCGCGATCAGGGCGACGATCCCCGCCGCGGTCCGGAAGGAGGGCTCGCTGATCTCGAGCGCGTCCAGGAGCGGATCGGCGACCGCTGCGACGACGCAGATGGCGAGTGCCCCGATCGCGCCACCCACGACGGCGAGGCCCACGACGTCCTTCGGCGACCGGCCGGTACGGGGGACGCCGAACGCGGCGCGGGCCGGGTTGAGCGCCAGGAACAGGACGACAGCCCACAGCCAACCCGAAGGCGCATCGTCGCCCGGAGCGGAGTCGCCCGGGACCGACGCCTGCGCCTCGACGATCGGGATCGTCCGCAGTAGTGCGGCCAGCGCGTGTTGCTGATCGTCCATCCGGGTCTCGCCGTCGGCAAACCACGCGCCCTCGACCAGCTCCGGCCGCGCGGCGTCCGCCGCATCCTCGCTATCGGATTGGGCGCTCACGGCCAGCCCGGCGATGCACGCTGCGCGTTCGGCGATCGGGTCCTCGAGCTCGGCCAGTCCGGGCTCGCGCCGCGCGACGAGCCACCACCCGGTCAGGGCCTCGCCGATCACCCCGTACCCGCCGCCGCGGGGCGTGTCCGGGCCCCGCACGACCTCGCCCCACGGGCCGAGCTGTTGGCTGACCCACCGGGTCGCGCTGCCGAACAGCTCCGCCTGGCGCCGCGCGTAGGCGGCCTCGGACGCCATGAGCGGCGCGCCGGCACGCTCGGGGAACTCGACGGTCTCGGCCTGCCCGTAGGCGGCCCAGTGGTCGGGAATGGGCGGCCAGTAGTCCTCGACCTCGTCGCGCGAGGTCGCCAGGTAGGCGCCGATGCGGTCCGCCGCCTCCCCCCAGCCCTCGCCCGGGAACGCGCGGTGAAGCCGTGCCAGGGCCCAGTAGGCCTCCCCGGTGTAGTACTTGGAGTACACGCCCGCGACCGGCGTGCCGCTCGTCGGGTCGTAGTCGGCGAGCACCGCGCCCGACGGCTCTGTCTGGGTGAGGAGGAAGCGCCCGAGCCGGCGCAGGACGCCGTCGTAGCGCGTGTCCCCGGTCGCCTCCCGGCGAATAGTCAGCCCGGCCACGAGGAGGGCGCTCGCGCCCGTGGATACCTCGCCCTGATACTCGATGGCGGCCCAGTCGTCGCGCTCGAGGAGGGCGTCGAGCGCCCACTCCGTGCCGCGGTCGGCGGAGCGCAGCGCTCCGGGAAGCCCCGCGGCCGTGGCCTGGTAGAGGCCCATCGTGACGCCGGCGTGACGAACCGCGTTGTACTCGGGCGGGATCGCGTCCTCGTCGGCGTCATAGAGGTAGAGCCACGTTCCGTCGGCCTCCTGGTTGCGGACGAACCAATCGACGGCGGCCGCACTCGAGCTGCGCAGCTGCTCGGCTGTGACCGTTGGGCACCGCTCGGGCGGCGCCACCACGACGAACGCGAGAGCGACGCCCAGCGCGAGGGTGAGCCCGGCCCTCCAGACGCGCGTTGCGGGCCGCGGCCCCGCGCCGTTCGCCTTCTCTGCGGCGCTCATGTCGGCCCGGTCCCGGTCATCGTCGACCGCCCGGGCCGTGCGCGGCGGCGGGCGCGGCGAGCTCCCGGGCTCCCGCGCGCCGCGCTCGGCGGACGGCCGGTAACAGCAGCGCCGGGAGCGCGAACCAGGCGGTCAGGGGCAGCCGGCTCAGAGTCAGGGCGACGGCCGGCCCGCCCCGTAGCGCGACCCCGTCCCGGTCCACGACCTCCAGCGCGGAGCCGGGGGGCGTCGGCTCGACGCGAAAGCGCGCCAGCCAGTCGAGGGCGCCGACGACCGCGCCCAGTCGCCGCTGACGGGCCGATGCCGGATCGATGCGAAGCACCCGGTCCCGCGTCGACGGGACCGCCCAGACCACGAGCACCGCGATGCCGAGCAGCGAGAAGACCTGCACCGCTGCCGACGTCTCGATCGTGACGTGGAAGACGACCGCGATCCAGACTGCCGCGTAGCGGGTGCCGCGCCACCACAGGCCGAGCGCGATGAACAGCTCGGTGAGCACGATGAGCTTGGCGGCTCCGGTGTGAAAGCCCCGGTCGGTGAGGGTCGAGACCGCCCAATCCGGAAGCGGCCACGATTCGAGATCCGCCCGCGCGTGCACCACGCGCTGCCAGGTGACGGTGCCGCCGAACCAGTCGGGATCGAGGAGCTTGCTGAGCCCCGACGCTCCGTAGATCGCGGCGCACTCGAACCGCAGGAGCCACAGTGGCCAGGCCGGCGCCGAGGGGTCGAGCGCCGGTTCGCCCCGTCGGCGGCGAAGCCACGCGTCCACCGAGAGCTCGCGCCCGCACGGCGCGACCGCCAACAGCCCGAGGACGATCACCAGATAGGCCCGGTTGTTGTGGAAGTGCGTGGTCGAGAGGAAGAGGTTGTAGGCGACGATCGCGAACGTCGCCGCCGTCGCGAGGCGGGTGAGCAGGCCGAGCGACATCGCGACGGCGGCCACCGCCGCCACCCACAGCAGCCCGACGTAGAGCGTGTCCGGCAGCTCCGGATACCAGCTCGCGTAGGGCTCGTAAAACGCGTCCCGATAGGTCCGCCCCTCGAGCGCGTCGGAGAGGAACGGCCACAGGTGAAGGAGCACGATCGGGCCGGCCAGCACCCTCAGCAGGGCGAGCGCCCGCATGCTGACCGCGCGGCCGAGCAGCTCGTCAAAGGCCGGAAGCGCCCTCACCCGGCGGCCTCGCGCTCACCGCTTCGGAGCACCTCGACCTGGGGCGCGTCGGCGTTGTGCCAGGACGTGACCCTCGCCTCCAAATAGCGCGTCTCATGGTCGCGCGGCGTGTTGTCCGCGACCCAGTCGAGCGCGGCGCCGAGGAAAGCGAGCTGGTTGTCGAGCCCCTGCGTCCGCGTGGTGGCGGATCGACGGATAGGCCAGTCCCCGGTCCGGCACCAGCTCCTCCCAACGGTAGCCCGACCAGGGCGCCTCGATCGGAACACGCTGCCCGTCGGCCGTGACCCGGACGATCTCGGCGCGCCAGGTGCTCGACTCGGGGAACATCTGAAACGCGAACTCCTTGTGATCGGCCCAGTAGCCACGCGCCACCAGGACGAGCTGCACGACCACGACTGCGACGACCACCACCCGGCGCCCGACGACCCTGACCCTCGGCGTCACGGGGCTACGATGACACCGCTCGCTCGTGGCTTGCAACGCTGTGCGCGGTGTACTTCGAGCCCGACACCGCGGTGCTCGACGCTGCCCAGGCGCTCTGCGTCGCGCTCCCCGCGGCGGGCCTGCCTGCGTTCCTGCTGCGATTCCGTGGCCGCGGCTGGTCGCTCTTGGCGCCGCTTTCCGTCGTCGCGACGGTCGTGGCGATCACCGTCGTGGCCGAGAGCGCGGAGGCCTTGACCTGGATCGCGCTCGTGCTTGTGCCGCCCGGCTGCGCGCTCGCGCTCGGCTGGGCGGCCCACGGCGCCCGGCCGTGGATGGCGGCGCTCGTCGTGCCCCTGTTCGTCGCCGCTCTGGTCGCGCCGGACGATCCCCTCGGACGCGTCGGGAGGCTCGGCCTGATCGTCGGCTCGTGCGTGACGGCCGGGCGCCTGTTGGCCGGCGCCGCGCCCCTGGCGCTGCTGAAGGCCGGCGTCTTCGCGATGGCCACCATCGACGCCGTCTTCATCTTCGGCGACTTCTTCGGCGACCAGAACGCCCAGTTCAACGCGGCGGCACCTGCCGACCTCGCGAGGCTCCAGGTCGCCGACATCGGGGACGTGTCGACTGACTACGGCGACTTCTTCGTCGCCGGGCTGGTCGGAGGGATCCTGGCCTCCGAGGGTCGGCCGCAGGCGATCGCAGCCCTCGCGACATTCGCGGTCGCGCAGGCCTTCAACCAGCTCTTCCTGGTCGTCGATTCGCTGCCCGGCACGGTGGCGCCGGCGCTCGTCCTGCTCGCCTTCGAGCTCGTCGACGCCCGCAGAAAGTCGCGAAATCGCCAGTCCGCTGCTAAATTTGCTGGCTCGCCGCGGGGTGGAGCAGTCAGGTAGCTCGCCGGGCTCATAACCCGGAGGTCGTGGGTTCAAATCCC
This sequence comes from uncultured Solirubrobacterales bacterium, assembly GCA_963729075.1. GTDB lineage: Bacteria > Actinomycetota > Thermoleophilia > Solirubrobacterales > 70-9 > WHSW01. The sequence continues at coordinate 93,782 of CAVSMU010000001.1, forward strand.
ACCCCCGCTACTCAAGGAAGGCCCCGCTAATTAGCAGGTTTTCTATCGGTCGGATCTGTCGCCAGCCGATCCCCGTCGTCCCAATATCGTCCCATTCTGTTTCGGGACCGCTGCAGTTGGGGCGTCGGCCTACGAAGCCCCACAGGTTCGAATGCTGTCGGGCGCGTTCCCTCCCGTTCCTCCGGTGCTCGCTCCGAACTACCAAGAAGACAGCGTTGTCTTCTCCGTTTCGGGCGTCCCGGCACCGACTACGATTCGGGGTGATTTGGATTCCGATGGCATAACGTCCGACGTCGGGGCGATGACGTGACGGAATGTGATCGTGTCCTCTCGGGAAGCGGACGCTGACACACAGCAAGCGATCCAGGGCATTGTTGACGCCCTCAGCATTGCTATCTGCAGGCCGGTCCTTGTTGACGATCCGTCGTTAGCACTGCTGGCATACAGCCGCCAATCAGGCGAAATCGACGAGGTGAGGGCGAACGCGATCCTCAGCCGGGGGGTGCCACCAGCCGTCCGCGAGGCATTGCTCGCGCAAGGAATTGCCCGGGCGAGGGACGTCATTCACACGAGCCCTGACGCCGCGTTGGGGATGGCGGAACGTGTCTGCATGCCGGTGCGGGCGGAAGATGCACTAGTCGCATACATCTGGATCCTGGACCCTGAGACAACTCTTGGCGACGACGATCTCGACCAGGTCCGCCGCGCATCCCGCCAGCTTGGAACGCTTCTCGGGCGTTCGGGAGAGCGCTGGATTCCAGACGAGACCAGCGTCTTGCGGCGACTGGTTTCGTCGAGCGCCAGGGAACGGTCTGCGGCGGCGGCCGAACTCCGCGAGCGCGGGGTGCTCTTGGAGGACCCGGTGGTCCTCTGCCTGCTGGCAGGCGCGCGCGACGAGAGCGAGCCGGTTGCCATCGCGCGTCAGGTTGTCCACCGCCTGTCGGTGAGCCACGCGATCGCTGGTCGACTGGCGGAGGGTGACGCCGTTGTGGTCTCGGCCGGCGATCCGGTCGTCCGGACTGTCCACGCCGATGAGGTCGCCGCGTGGCTTCATGCAAGCTTTCCGGCTGGGCTCGCCGTTGGACAATCCGCCCCTGTCCCGTTAGAGGCTCAACCTCGGCCTTCACCAAGCACGGGTGGCGCTGCGAGTGGCGCGGTCGCGACGTAGCGGGGATACTGCTGCGACTTGGCGCAGTCTGGGTGCCGACCGCCTCATCGCCCAGCTGCCGGCCGACTGGCGCGATGACGTTCCGGAGCGGTTAGCTCGTCTGCTCGTTGAGGAGTCAGCTCTCGCCATGACCCTGGAAGCGTTCCTGGACGCCGGTGGAGACGTGAAGGCGACGGCCCAGGTGCTTTCGCTACACCGAAGTGGCGTCTATTACCGCATGAAGCGCATCGAGGAGCTCACCGGACTTGTTCTTGCCCGTGGGGAGGATCGGCTATTGGCACACCTCGCAATCCGCGCTGAACATCTGTTCAGATAGCTCCCGACAGATGACCGTAGTCCCGCCTGAGCGCCCGGTGTAGCGTCGGCGATATGACGACTGCAAGCACGAGCATGACAAGCGCATGGAAGAACTGGGCCGGCAATCAAAGGTGTAGTCCTGCCGAGACCGCCGCCCCGTCGGACGAGGATGAGATCGCTTCGTTGGTCGCGGGCGCTGCCGACCGGGGCCTCAAGGTGCGGGTCGCCGGCGCCGGGCACTCGTTCACGCCAGTAGTTGCAACGGACGGCCTGCTTCTCGACCTGCGGGGTCTCCCACGGATCCGCCGCATCGACCGTGAGCGCAGCCGCGTCGTGGTTGGGCCGGCGACGACAATCGGCGAGTTCGGAGAGCCGCTGTGGGACGAAGGGCTTGCCCTGGCCAACCAGGGCGACATCGTCGCGCAGCAGATAGCCGGCGCGGTCGCCACCGGCACACACGGATCCGGACTCCGACTCGCATCCTGCTCTTCGTGGGTTCGGCGCCTGCGTCTGGTCACGCCGGCCGGCGACGTTCGCGACATCGGCGAGGACGACCCGGAGCTACTCCACGCGGCGCAACTTGCTGTCGGCATGCTCGGTGTCGTCACCGAACTCGAACTCGAGGTCACCCCTGCCTACCGGCTTCGCGAGCGGATCGAGCTCTGGAGCTGGCAGGAGGCTTGGGAGGACTTCGAGGTCCACGCGAAGCAACATCGGCATTTTTCGTTCTTCTGGATGCCGGCGGAGGAATCCGCGGCCCTCTACGGCCTTTCTCAGCCGGGGGTGTCTCTAGCTGACCGGTGCTACGTCAAGGTCTATGACGATGTCGACGACTCGGTGCCGGATACCGACGAGCCCGACCGCCGGGTCGGTCCCGCGCACGCGATCTATCCGATGGTGTTCGAGCCCAACTTCCACGAGCTCGAATACTTCGTTCCTTTCGAGAACGGCCGCGATGCCACGGCCGCGGTGCGAGAGTTGATGTTGGCGAGATTGCCCGTGTCGGTGTTTCCGATGGAAGTCCGGAGCGTCGCCCGGGAAGAAGCGTTCCTCTCGCATAGCTACGGTCGCGACACCGCAGTGATCTCGGTATCCGGGATGCCTGGAACCGACTACTGGCGCTATCTGCGCGAGGTCGACAAGCTATTGGGCGAGTTCGATGCCCGGGTGCATTGGGGCAAGCTTCATTTCTTGACGAGAGACCAGCTCCTCGCTCGCTATCCCAGGGCCGAGACGTTCATCGAGCTGCGCCGCAGCTTCGATCCGGCCGGGACGTTCCTCAACGACCACCTTCAGCGCCTCTTCAGCTAGCCCCGTGAGCGAGCTCCGCATTGCCCGGGAAGGCGCGTAGAAACAGCTCGACCCCGAGTCCAGCGACTCTGGGTCGCTACACACGCCCCGGAGGTCGTTGGGAACCCCCGCATGTCGGCTTCGTGCGCGAGCCCCGACGCCTGGCCGGACGGGCCCTAGCTTCGGCGCCGGCGCTGCGCCTCGGCGAGGCGTTTCAGCTCCGCTTGCATGAGCCCGCGCAGGTCGAGACCGTAGTGGGTGGCCAGGCGCTTGTGGACCGCCCGCAGCCCCTCGGGATCCAGGCGGCCCACGGGCGCCGGGTCGATCGCGCTGCGGTGGACCCTGGCGAGCGCCGCGACGATCGCGGCGTTCTCATCCGGTAGCTCGATTCGCTTCGGGTCGAGCGGATAGAGCCCTGGCTCCGCCACCGAACGCACGGATTCACGCTCCTTCGTGGTCATTACGTCGAGCCGCAGCAGCCGCAGCGCGAGCAGCTCCTCGAGCCGAGGATCCAGCTGATCGGAGACGACGAGCACCGGCGCCGTCGAGCCAGTTGCCTGCGTCCGTGACGCATTCGACGACGAAGTGGTCCGGAAGCTCGACGTCAAGGAATCGATCGCGTCCTGTCGGCGGGAGTGGATCGACGCCGCTCATCGGCGCATCGAACCAGCGCTAGACATGTCGCGTCAAGTACTCGGGTAGACCGAGGGCCGGGGACGGTGGGGACGCGGGGGACGGCCAGGGACGGCATCGATGCAGATCGCTGGCCCGTTGGGGGCCGGAAGGTCGCTGGTTCAAATCCAGTCGCCCCGATCGGCTGAAAGCCCGCTTTGGAAGCGGGCGTTCGGCAGGTTGCGTCCACGCGAATGCGGGCGGGCCGAGCGCCGTGGTACCGGTCGTGGCGTGTTGAGCCCGGGCTGCCGACCAGCTCACCGCCGAGATCGGCAAGGTCGCGGCGCTGTCGGGGCGTGGCCCGGACCTCGACGGCTTCCCGAATCTCAGGGTCGCCGCGTAGAAATCGGGAGGGTGTGTGGGACATGGGCGGGGCACGGCGCCGGCGGGGAGGGTGTCTGCCGACCTCGCCCGCCCGCCCCCGCTTGGGCGGGTAACGGTGACGGAAGACGCACGGCGCGGTGATCCGGACGCTCATCGAGCCCTAGGCCCGCAGCCGGTACCCGGTCGCGAACAGGCGCAGATTGAGCATGAACAGGGCGGTGGTCGCGGCCGCGAGGGCTAACAGCGACAAGGCCACGCTGGCCTCGGTGAAGCCGAGGAAGCCGTAGCGGACCAGGTTGATCATGTAGTAGACCGGGTTGAAGTGGGTCAGGGTCTGAAACGGCTCGGGGAGCAGGGAGGCGGAGTAAAAGACGCCGCCGAGGAAGATCAGCGGCTGGAGCACGAAGGTCTGGGCGACCGCAACGTCGTCGAACTGCTCGGCGCGGACGCCGATCAGGACCCCGAGCTGGGCGAAGAAAAAGCCGACCAGAAACAGCGCTGGTACGAGGACGAGGATGTGGTCGACCGGGAGATCGACCAAGAACGAGGCGGCGGTGAAGGTCAGCGCAGCGACCACCAGGCCGCGCATGAAGCCGCCCAGCGAGAACGCCAGCAGCAGCTCGAGCGGCGACGCGGGAGAGGAGAGCTGGTCCTGGATCGCTCCCTGGAACTTCTGCTGCAGGATCGAGGACGAGTTGTTGGAGAAGGCGTTGATCGCCCAGGCCATCATGATCAGGCCGGGGATCACGAAGACGACGTAGTCGATCCCGTGCAGTTCGTCGATTCGCGAGCCGAGCGCCGCCCCGAAGACGGAGATGTAGAGGAACGTCTCGAGCAGCGGGGCGCCGATGGTCTGCTTCTTGATCTTCATAAACCGGTTGACCTCGCGCCGGCAGAGGGTGATGAAGCGGATCTGGACCGCGGTCACGAGGCGAGCTCCTCGACCTCGACCTCGACGTGCGAGCGCGAGAGTTCCTTGCGCCCAACCAGCGCCAGGTAGGCGTCCTCGAGGTTCGCGACTCCGTATGTCCCAGCCAGCTCGGCGCTCGATCCGCGGGCCGCGATCCGACCCTCGTTGATGAACGCGACCTTGTCGCAGAGCTGCTCGGCCTCTTCCAGGTAGTGCGTGGTCAGCAGGATCGTCGTCCCCTCCTGGTTGATCCGCTGCACGTAGTGCCAGAGCTCGAGCCGCAGCTCGATGTCGACGCCGGCGGTGGGCTCGTCGAGGATCAGTAGCCGCGGGCGGTGCATCAGGGCGCGGGCCAGGATCAGCCGCCGCTTCATGCCGCCGGAGAGGGTCCGGGTCCGCTCCTTTCGCTTCTCGGTGAGCGAGAACGTCTCCAGCAGCTCGTTGGCGCGCTCGCGGCGCTCGCGCTTCGGCATTCCGAAGTAGCCGGCGTGGTAGTCGAGCGTCTCCTCGACGGTGAGGAACCAGTCCAGGTTGAGCTCCTGCGGCGCCAGCCCGACGGCCTGGCGGGCCTCGGCGTAGTCGCCGATCGCGTCGTGGCCGAACACCCGAATCGTCCCCGATGTCGGTTGCGCAAGCCCGGTCGCGCAGTGGATCAGCGTCGACTTGCCGGCCCCGTTCGGGCCCAGCAGGCCGAAGAACTCCCCGGGTTCGATCTCGAGGGAGACGCCGCGCAGCGCCTCGACCCCGGTCGGGTAGCGCTTGAACAGATCCTCGATGTGCAGGGCCTTCTCCGTCACCGAGGGGACGAGGCCGTCAACCACGGAGTGGTCCGTAAGGCTCATGTAGGTGACGAGGTTAGAAGGCGACCGTCGGCGGACTCATGGCTGGCCGCCGTTGAACGACTGGTTGGCGGGCTACCCCCTCGGGCTCGACCGGCTCGGTCTCGACGACGTCGGTGGCCAGCTCGACCGGACGGTCATGGCCAGCAGGCGTGAACGCGGCGTGGCTTGCCGCGCCGAACCGGCCAGCGATCGTCGCGCCTGCTCGGAAGCCGCTGTCACGGCTACGACCCCCCGCCTTGCGGGATCACCCAGCCAGCCATCGCGATGAAGTGAGTGACTGCGCCGGCGATCACGAAGGCATGGAAGACCTCGTGGAATCCGAACGTGCGCGGCCAGGGGTCGGGGCGTCGGCGGGCGTAGACGAGCGCGCCGATCGAATACAGGACCCCGCCGGCGACGATCAGCGACAAGGGAATCGGGTCGAGCCGCTCGACAAGCTGAGGCAGCGCTACCAGGGCGATCCGGCCGAGCCCGAGGTATGCCCCGGCTACGAGCGCCCGCGGCGCCGAGATCCAGACGACGCTGAAGATCACGCCGGCGAGCGCACCGATCCATACGCCCGCCTAGGACAACCGCTTGGACCCAGCCGTCAAGGATCAAAAGCGAGGGTGGGGTGTAGCTCGCGGCGATGAACACGAAGATCGTGCTGTGGTCTATCCGCCGCAGCAGCGGGCGCCAGCTCGGGTCGCCAGGCCAGCGGTGATACAGCACACTCCCCGCGAAGAGGGCCAGAGCCCGAAGCCGTAAACAGCGGCGGCGAAGCGGGCCCGGCTGTCCGGGGCGAGTGGCAGGGGAGCAATGGCTCCGGTGAGCGCGAGCCAGAACGCCCATGCGTGCGATACGCCGCGGAGCAGCGGAACGACGTCCTCGGCGTGCGGATGCGGCTCCGTCATGCGGCGCCCTCGATTCAATCGAACCCGCGGGTGCCCGCGACGAACGAGGGGGGTACGGCTACGCGCTCCACACGGAAACGACCTTCAAGCCTGGCTGCGGCTCAGGCCCACCTCGGGCACCTCGATCCAAGCGGCGATCCGCGCGGCTGGGATGACGCGGCCCGGCGCGAGGCCGGGCATCGCGGTCCCAACCGCGTTTGCCGGTCCCGGCGACGACGGCCGGCTCACGACTACGCGGATCCCGCGCTGAGCAGCGACCGAGTCGAGGACGCGGTCGCGGCCTGACGCCCCCGTCCGCGGTCGCTCCCGGCGGTGTCGCTGACGGGCGTTTATAGACTGCCCCGCCATGAGCCCCGTGGTTCCGATGGTGGTCGAGGAGACCTCGCGCGGCGAGCGCGCCTTCGACATCTACTCGCGGCTGCTCAACGAAAGGATTGCCATCTTCCTCGGCACCGCCGATCAGCGAGGACATCGCCAACCTCGTCGTTGCCCAGCTGATCCACCTCGAGTCGGAGGACCCCGAGAAGGACATCTCGATCTACGTCAACTCACCGGGCGGCTCGGTGTACGCCGGGCTGGCGATCTACGACACGATGCAGTACATAAAGCCCGACGTGCAGATGATTTGCATCGGGGTGGCGATGAGCATGGGGGCGCTGCTACTGGCGGGCGGCGCGAGCGGTAAGCGGATGGCGCTGCCGAACTCGAAGATCCTCATCCACCAGC
>CAVSMU010000002.1:0-111060 GCA_963729075.1 uncultured Solirubrobacterales bacterium
CTGAGCTACGCCCCCGGGCAGAGAAACGCGAGCCCGGAGAGCCCGCGCGATTGATTCTAGGGATAGCCTGGGCGGCCGTGCGACTGGTGAGTTATGCGTCCGAGGCGGGCTCGCGTGCGGGCGTGCTGCGCGACAACGGTGTGATCGACGCGTGGGATGCGCTCGGGGGCGGCGGCGAGGGGATGCGGGCGCTCCTCGCCTCCGGCCGCGTCGCCGAGCTCGAGGGCGCGGACGGCACCGCGCTGCCGCTCGACGACGTCGAGCTGCTGACGCCGGTGCCCGACCCGGAGAAGATCATCGGCATCGGGCTGAACTACCGCGCTCATGCCGCGGAGGGACGCATGGAGCCGCCCGAGAGCCCGACCTTCTTCGCCAAGTTCCGCAACGCCCTGCGGGCCGACGGCGCCACGGTGACGCTGCCCGCGGCGAGCGCCAAGGTCGACTACGAGGCCGAGATCGCGTTCGTCGTCGGCCGTCGGGCCAAGGACATCGCCGAGGCCGATGCGATCGACCACGTCGCGGGATACACCCTGTTCAACGACCTCTCCGCACGCGACCTGCAGTTCGCGACCCCGCAGTGGATGCCGGGCAAGGTCTTCGACGGGGCGGCACCTTGCGGGCCGGCGATCGTCACCCCCGACGAGGCGGGCCCCGACGACGCACTCGGCCTCGCGCTCGACCTCAACGGCGAGCGAATGCAGGAGTCGAGCACCGCCGACCTCGTCTTCTCGATCCCCGCCCTGATCGCCCATCTCTCGAGCCTGCTCACGCTGGAGCCCGGCGACATCGTCGCCACCGGTACCCCGGCCGGGGTCGGCGGCGCCCGTGAGCCGCGCGTATGGCTGCGCCCGGCCGACGAACTCGTGGTCAGCTCACCGCAGCTCGGGCGCCTGCGGACGACGATCGCCTGACCCCAGGATCCGCTCCTGCGAGCCGAAGCTCGCCACGAGCGCGAAGGGCAGGAACCAGACGACGTAGAAGTAGAACCAGTGCGACGCGGTGAGCTGAACCGCGATCGTCACCGCGACGGCCAGGGCGGCGATCTGGACCGGGCTCTTGAAGCGGGGATACAGCGCGACCCCCACCGCCAGCGCCACCGCCAGTACCCGGGCCACCGGCTGGAGGAAGTCAAGCCCGGGCGCCTGGCCCCAAACACTGAACGGGGAGCTGCGCGTCGCCTGGTAGCCGAGCGTGCGGTCGTACAGCTCGTCGAGGCCGCCGTCCGGCACGAAGGGCAGGGTCACCGCGACCGCCACCGCTGCGAACGCGAGTGAGAAGATCAGCGCTCCGCGCCAGCGCCGCTCTCCGTCGGCGGTCGCGAACAAGGGCGCCAATGCCGCGGAGCCGAACTTCGCGGCCGCCGCGAGGGCGATCAGCCCGCCGCGGGCGGGCGGCGAGCGCAACGCGAGCAGGGCTCCGATCGAGAGCATCGCGACGAGCGCGTCGTTGGCGTTCGCGTTCATGACGTAGAGCGTCCACGGGCAGGAGACCCAGGCGAAGCCGAGGGCCCAGCCGAGCGCCCGTCCCTCCGCGCCGACCCGCAGCCGCCGGCCCAGGGCGACGAGCCCGACGACGCAGAGCAGATCGAAGCCGATCGCCGCGGCGTGGGCGGCCGGGACGTCGTCCCAGACGCCGTCCCAGCCGAAGACCTGCTCGAACGGGAGATAGGCCAGGTAGTTGACCGGCCCGTACACGTCCCCGCGGAGTCCCGCGATGTCGGCGAAGTGGCCCTCGTAGAGCGCCGCGCCGTCGGCGATCCGGTCGGCGCCGATCACCCCGGCGACGCCGATGTCGATCACCTGCGAGTCGATCACGTTGAGCGCCATCCGCGCGGCGACTAGGACGACGACGCCGACGGCGAGCCAGCGCACCGGCGCCCACGGCAGCAGCGGGCCCGGGCGCTCGCGAGGCCACAGCCCGGCGACGAGCATCCGCAGCAGTAGGTAGCCGAGCACCGGATAGGTCAGCGCGACCGAGGCGCTGATCTCGGCGCGGTTGAAGAACAGGAGCGAGAGGCTGAGGCCGAGGATCACCAGCAGGTCGAGGTGGACGAGGCGAAGCGGCCGCCGCGGATCGAAGAACGGGGCCAGGAAGAGCAGGCAGAGCGGCAGCCAGACGTAGGGGGCGTTCACCGTTTGTGCGATCGCGCCGTCGTAGCCGCGGGCGAGATCGGTCTCCACCTGGTAATCGCGCCAGGCCTCGTCGATCTCCCCCCGGGTCCCGTCGACGATCAGCTCGGCGACCTTCCGTCTCTCGGCGTCGAAGTAATTCACCTGCCAGCGATCGCCCCGGATCAGTGCCTGCGGGCGCGCGTCGGGCGTCTCCGCCAGCTCCTCGCGCACCACCTCGCTGGTCCGGGCGATATCGATCGCCTCGCGCGCGGAGAGCGCGAACCCGGGTGGCGGTTTCTCGACCGAGTCGGGCTCGACCAGCGGCGGCGGGCGCTCGCCGCCGAAGGGCGGCTGGGCCGCGGGGTCGTCAGCGGCCGACGCCGAACCGGCGGTGACCGCGAGGCCGGCCAGTGCCAGGGCGAGCACCGGCATGATGCGTGATTCCCACATCGTCAGCGGGCGAGCGTAAGGGTTCCGGGTTGAGTTATAAGGTCCGTGCCGACGATTCTGGTCGAGCAAGGAGCGCCCGGATGGGATTCATGGACAGGTTCAAGGACGCCGCCCAGCAGGCGCAGGATGCGGCCAAGGCGGCGGGCGGCTCGGTGGCGAGCATGGGCGGCATGGGCGGCGCAGCCGACACGGCCGCGAAGACCAACAAGATCGCCCAGCAAAAGATCGGCGGCGAGATCGTCGTCAATGTGGATCCCGACCACCCGAAGTCGATGCTGCTCTGGGGCTAGACGTGAGGGGGGCGCTCGCCCGGCGCGCGTTCTTCGCCGCGCTCTCGCGGATACGCGGCGGTCGCCTCGAGGTCGAGGAGGGCGGACAGCAGTTTTCCTTTGGCACGCCCGGCGCCGAGCTCGACGCCCGGATCGAGGTCCGCGACCGGCGGGCCTACGGCTGGGCGCTGCGCGGCAGCACTGGGCTCGGCGAGGGTTATGTCGAGGGGCTATGGGTCACGGACGACCTCGTCTCCGTGATCCGGATCGCCTGCCGGAACCTGCCCTCCTGGGATCGCTGGCGCCGGCGGATCCATCCGCTCGTGGGCCCGCTTCAGCGAGCCGTCGACCTCATCCCCCGCAACACCCGGGCGGGCGCGGCGGCGAACATCTCCGCGCACTACGACCTGGGCAACGAGCTCTTCGAGTCGTTCCTCGATCGGCGGCTGATCTACTCCTGCGCCTACTTTCCCGAACCCGGATCGACCCTGGACGACGCGCAGCTTGCGAAGCTCGAGCGAATCTGCGACCGGCTCGAGCTCGGCCCGGACGACCACGTGCTCGAGATCGGCGCCGGCTGGGCGGGGTTCGCGATCCATGCCGCGACGACGCGTGGATGCCGCGTGACCACGACGACGATCTCGCGCGAGCAGTACGCCTACGCGGTGGAACGCGTCCGCGAGGCCGGCCTCGACGAGCGGGTCGAGGTACTGCTGCGCGACTACCGCGACCTCACCGGGACCTACGACAAGCTGGTCTCGATCGAGATGATCGAGGCCGTCGGCTGGCAGTACCTCCCGGCCTTCTTCGCCAAGTGCGCGGAGCTGACCCGGCCCGGCGGGGCGATGTTCCTGCAGGCGATCGTGATCCAGGACGAGCTCTACGAGGCCGAGAAGGCCGCGCGCAGCTTCTCCAACAAGCACATCTTCCCAGGCGGCTGCCTGCCGTCGCAGGCCGTCATCACGCGCCTCTCGGCGAAGAACGGGATGCGGACCGACTGGACCGAGGAGATCAGCGCCCACTACGCGCGCACGCTCGCCGCCTGGCGCGATCGCTTCAACGACGCCTGGCCGAGCCTGAGGCCACATGGCTACGACGAGCGCTTCGCGCGCCTGTGGAACTTCTATCTCGGGTCGTCGGAGGCGGGCTTTACCGAGCGCCGGATCCGCGACCTGCAGATCGTCCTCGCGAAGGGCGGAAGCCGGGCCGAGGACGCCGAGCCCGCCGCGGCCGCGGCCATACCGACGGCCGCCGCGTAGAAGCGGCGCGCGTCGGCCCGACCGATGGGCGGTGCCGGGCTCGAACCGGCGACCTTCTGGATGTAAACCAGACGCTCTTCCGACTGAGCTAACCGCCCGCCGGAATTGTCGCCGATCCGAGCCCGACGGAGGGCGCTACGGCGCCGCCACGTTCTGCAGTCCCGCGAACGGGATCGCCGTGAGCTTCGCGTTCGTGACGAACAGCGGGTTGCCCGCGGGGTTGTTGCACGCGAACGTCGACCGTGCCCGCCGAGCCGAACGTGTGCACGACGGTGTTCACGATCGTGTTGTTCGCGGCCGCGTCGATGTGCGCCAGCGAGGTATCGGTGTCGGTGGCGGCGGTCGTGGTGCAGGTGATCTGCGTGACGCCCGCCTTCGCCAGCACGCCCTTGGCGATGAACAGGTAGCTGCCGGCGGGGACGTTCAGGCTCAGGACCGTGCCCGTCGTTCCGGCGGCGATCTGCGTCGCCCCGTCCTTGAACGTCGAGCGGCCGGTCCCCGCGACGCTGGCCCTCGGGACGGTCCCCAAAGTGTCCTCGTCGATCTGCGTCCCGGTCAGGGTCTCGTTGGCCACCCTGCTCTTCTTGATCGTCTTCTTGGCGATCTTCTTGTTCGTGACCGCCTGATTGGCGATCTTGTTCGTGTTGACCTTCTGCGCGCCGAGGGCCGCGCCGCCGCCGATCGCGAAGCAGAGCGCGATCACGGAGATCACCAGCGCCGGCGATGGGCGTTTATCGAACATGGACATGTAAACCTCCTCGTGGTTTGGCTCCAAACGATCCTATGCGCGGATACGATCGCCGCGCAGGCGAACACGGGAGAGAAAGCGATGAGAATGCGCGCGGCGGTGCTGGAGGAGTTCGGCGAGCCCCTGGTCGTCCAGGAGCTCGAGCTGATCGAGCCGAAGGCGGGCGAGGCGCTTGTCCGCCTCGAGGCGTGCGGGGTCTGCCACACCGACCTCTACACCGCCTCCGGGGTCGACCCCTCGGGCTACGCCCCGACGGTGCTCGGCCACGAGGGCGCGGGCGTGGTCGAGGCGGTGGGCCCGGAGGTGACTTCGCTCGAGGTCGGCGATCACGTCGTCACCCTGTTCTCGCCCCAGTGCGGCGAATGCGTCCACTGCCGTGACGAGCGCACGAACCTCTGCCTCGCGATCCGCGAGCAGCAGAACAAGGGCTACCTGCCGGACGGCACCACTCGCCTGCAACGCGACGGCGAGGAGATCCGTCACTTCATGGGCACCTCGACCTTCGCCGAATACACCGTCATGCCTGAGATCGCGCTCGCCAAGGTCAATCCGGAGGCGCCGCTCGAGCATGCCTGCCTGTTCGCCTGCGGGCTCTCGACCGGCCTCGGGGCGGCAATGAACACGGCCAAGGTTCGCGAGGGCTCGACCTGCGTCGTCTTCGGCGCCGGCATGGTCGGCCTCGGCGCCGTCGCCGGGTGTCGCCTCCAGGGAGCGGAGCGGATCATCTGCATCGACCTCTCCGAGGACAGGCTCGAGCTCGCCCGCGGCCAGGGCGCCACCGAGACGATGATCGGCGGCGACGGGGTGGTCGAGCGCATCGTGGAGGAGACCGACGGCTTCGGCGCCGACTACACGTTCGAGGCGACGGGCAACGTCCAGGTGATGCGCCAGGCGGTCGAGTCGGCGCGCATGGGCTGGGGGCAGGCGACGATGGCCGGGGTCGCGGGCAAGGGCGAGACGCTGGACATCATCCCCCGCTTCCTCATCACGGGCCGCCGGGTCGCCGGCTCTTCGTTCGGGGGGGTGAAGGGACGCGAGGGCGTGCCGATGCTGGTCGACCGCTACCTGGCCGGAGACATCGACGTCGAGCCCTTCGTCTCGCACCGGATCTCGCTCGACGAGGTCAACCGCGGCTTCGAGCTGATGGAGGACCAGGACGGGATCCGCAGCGTGATCAAGTTCAACTAGGAAGGAGCGAGCGGTGATCCTGCAGCGTGTCGAACAGGGCGACTGGCTTTCGAACGCGTATCTGATCGTCGACGAGCCGGGCGGCAAGGGGATATTGGTCGACTCGAACACGGTCACCGACCCGCTCGCCGAGCGGGCGGAGCGCGAGGGCACCGAGATCACGCACCTGCTGCTCACCCATCACCACTACGACCACGTGGTCGGCGCCCGCAAGCTCGCCGACCGGTTCGGCGTCCCGATCCTCGCCCACGAGCTCGCGGACGAGCTGATCGACGACAAGGTCGACGAGACGATCGCCGACGGCGACGTGCTCGAGACCGGCGACCTGCGAGTCGAGGTGATTCACACGCCCGGCCACTGCGCCGACCACCTGGCGCTGAACTTCAACGGCACGGACTGCCTGACCGCCGACGTGCTCTTCAAGGGCACGGTGGGCGGCACCCGGGCACCGGGGGCAACCGGGTTCGAGGATCTGCGTGCGTCGGTGATGGAGCGGCTGATGAAGCTGCCACCCGAGACCCGGATCCATCCCGGCCATCGCGAGCCCTCGACCATCGGCGAGGAGTGGGAGAGCAACCCGTTCGTTCGCATCTGGCGCGGCGTCGACGAGGAGGGATCGGACATGTGCACGGTCGGCCCCGCCGACGCCGAGGACCGCGACGAGGCGACATTGGTCCTCTGGGCCCCCGACTACGACGGCGGCAACAAGGCCTGGGTCCGCTTCGCGGACGGCTCCGACGCGATCGTCGGCGGGTCGCAGATCAGGCGCGAGGGCTGAGCTCGGCGAGTCGCCGCTCCGCCTCGGCGACGAGCGTCTCCACCACCTCGGCGGCGGGGCGCTCCGACACCAGCGGCGCGGCCTGACCGATCCACATCGCGAGCACCCGCTCAGGGTCGGCGCCGTCGGCCAGCGGCCCGGTGAGCGAGCGCTGCAGCGGGAACGGGAGCAGCTCCTTTCCGGCGAGCTCCTCGCTCACGCGGTTGCGAACCGCGCGCGCAGGGCGGCCCGAGAAGGCGCGGGTGATCGTGGTCGCATCCGCCGGCGTCCCGAGCACCGCCGCCAGATGGGCCGGGTGGATTCCGGCCTCGGGACAGGCGAGGAAGCCCGTGCCGATCTGGGCGGCGCCCGCGCCCAGCGCGAGCGCCGCCGCGAGCCCGCGACCGTCGGCGATCCCACCGGCCGCCACCACCGGCACCGCGACCGCATCGACGACCTGCGGAACCAGGGCGAGCGTCCCGACCGGCCCGTCGTCGCCCGCGACCAGGAAGCTGCCGCGATGGCCGCCGGCCTCGGCGCCCTGGGCGATCACGGCGTCCGCGCCGAGCTCCTCGAGGCGGGCGGCCTCGGCGACGGTGGTCGCCGTGGCGATCACGCGGATCCCCGAGTCGCGAATCGCGGCGACGGCGGTCTCGTCGGGGAGCCCGAACTGGAAGCTCACCACGGCGGGGCGGATCTCCAGCACCGCCTCGAGCCGGGCGCCGTCGAACCGGGTCGGGTCGTCGTCGTGTGGTTCCGGCGGCTCGCCGAGGCCGCGCTCGGCGTACAGCGGAGCGACCCGCTCGCGGGCTCGCTCTGCAAGCTCGGCCTCCGGCTCGATCGGAGCGTGACAGAAGAAGTTGAGGTTGAACGGCGCCTCGGTCGCCGACCGGACCGCGGCCGCCTGCTCGCGGACCTCGTCCGCCGTCAGGACGGCGGATCCCAGCGCCCCGAGCCCGCCGGCCGCGCTCACCGACGCCGCGAGTTGTGGCGTCGCGGCACCCGCCATCGGTGCCTGCAGGACCGGATGCCTGATCGCCAGGAGCTCCGTGATTGCGGTCGCCGGCAGCATCTGGCCCCGACGCTACCAGGGGTTCCGCGAGCCCTCGACTATTCTCCGGCGGCGCGGAACAGCTCGCCGCACGGCGCGGCGCCGAAGGAGGAGAGATGCAGGGAAGACCGTCGGAAATCAGGACGATCGTCGCGCTGGCCGTCGCGTGTTGCGCGCTCGTCGCGCCACAGGCGGCCTCGGGGGCGATCGGCTCGGTCTTCGGTGGCGACGTGAGCTGCAACGTCCAGGGGGACGGGGTGCGCTTCTGCGGCAGCTCGAACCCCCGCAGCACGACCAAGGCGTTCGACGGGGTCCCGATCGACGTCAACGTCGCTTTCCCGCCCGAGCGGACAGGTGCGGTGGACGGCAACTACCCGCTGATCATGATCTTCCACGGCTACGGCGGGGGCAAGCTCGGGCTCAACGCGATGCAGCCCTTCCTCGAGCGCGGCTTCGCCACCTTCTCGATGACCAATCGCGGCTTCCGGGAGTCGTGCGGCTCGGCCGCCTCAAGGACCGCCGACCCCTCCGGCTGCGAGCGCGGTTACGTACGCCTGATCGACAATCGCTACGAGGTCCGAGACGCGCAGGAGTTCGCCGCGGAGCTGGCCGACCAGGGCCTCATCGACGGGCAACGGATCGGGGCCACCGGCGGCTCCTACGGCGGCGGCATGTCGATGGCGCTCGCCGCGCTGCGGGACCGAAAAGTGCTCGAGGACGGCTCCCTCGTCCCATGGACCAGCCCGGCCGGCAAGCAGATGACGATCGCCGCCGCGGCCGCGAACATCCCGTGGACCGACCTCGCCTACTCGCTGATGCCGAACGGGAGCACGCTGGATTACGTCGCCGACGCCCCGTATGCGGGGCGGATCGGCGTAATGAAGGAGTCGTTCGTCAACGGGCTCTACCTCTCGGGCCTGGCCGCGCCCGGGTACTACGCGCCGGAGGGAAGCGACCCCAGCGCCGACATCACGGGCTGGCGCAACCTGCTGCTCGCCGGCGAGCCGTACACCGCCGGGCAGGCCGTCGTCGACGAGATCACCACCCACCATTCCTCCTACTACATCGACGACTCGACCAAGCCGGCGCCGCTGCTGATCTCGAACGGCTTCACCGACGACCTGTTCCCGGCCGACGAGGCGATCCGGTTCTACAACCGGACGCGCACCGAGTACCCGGGCGCCGACATCGCGATGTTCTTCGGCGACTTCGGCCATCAGCGCGGCCAGAACAAGCCCGACGTCACCGACCTGCTCACGAGCCGCCAGCTCGCCTGGCTCGACCACTACGTCGCCGGAACCGGGCCCGAGCCACGCCAGGGCGTCGAGGCGATGACCGAGACCTGTCCCGCCAGCGCCCCGTCCGGCGGCCCGTTCACCGCGAAGAACTGGGCGCGGATGGCGAGGGGCGAGATCCGGGTCGCTCGTGGCGCCACGCGGACGATCGCGCCCGACGCCACCAGCGGCGGCACCTTCGACCCCATCGCGGGCGGCAGTGCCTGCACTACCGCCGACGGGGCGGACATCCCCGGCTCGGCGACCTACCGGCTCGACCCGGCGCCGGCCGGCGGCTACACGCTGATCGGCGCGCCGACGGTGATCGCCGACTTCACGCTGCCCGGCGATACCTCGCAGGTCGCCGCGCGGCTGCTCGACGTCGCGCCCGACGGCCAAGAGACGCTCGTCGCGCGCGGGCTCTGGCGTCCTGAGACCGGCGGTCCCGCCAAGCAGGTGTTTCAGCTCCACCCGAACGGGTGGCTGTTCGCAGAGGGGCACGTGCCGAAGCTCGAGCTGCTCGCCAATGACGCGAATCCCGCGGGCGGGGCGTTGACCTCGTACGGACGCGCGTCCAACGATCAGCAGCCGGTCACGGTCGCGAAGCTGAAGCTGCGCCTCCCGGTGCTCGAGCCCCCGGGCAGCTTCGACGGCATGGTCAGGGCGCCGGCCCCCAAGTTCCTCCCCGAGGGCTACGAGCTGGCGCGCGACTTCACCGAGCTGCCCGAGCCCGGAGCCAAGGTCAAGGGCAAGCTCAAGGTGACCGGCTCGACGCTGCGGACGCGGGTGAAATGCCCGAACCGGTTCGCTGCCTGCACCGATGGCTCCATCGCGGTCCGGGCCGCCGGCGGCTCGGCCCCCGGGAAGCGGGCCCGCGGCCGCTTCAAGGTCGCTGCCGGCCGGTTCGAGGCCGACGGCGGCAGGGTCACGACGGTGAGGATGAAGCTGACGCCGCGGGCGCGCCGCTACTTCCGCACCCATCGCAAGCTGCGGGTGGCGGCGAAGGTGAGGACCCACGAGCGGGTCGGCGCCTGGAAGGGCAACCGCAAGGCGGTCGTCCGCTAGCGCCGCCGCACCTCAGCCGAGAATCGGCCTACCGGACCTCCACCGTTCCCTTCATGAACGGGTGAAACCGGCAGTAGTACGTATAGGTGCCGGGTTGATCGAGCGCCACTGCGCCCGTGTCGTCGAGCTTCAGCGTCCCGGTGTCGAACGAGCCGTCGTCGGCGGTCGCCGTGTGCGGTGCCTCGTCGTCGTTCGTCCACGTGAGCTTGGTGCCCGCGTCGACGGTGACGGTCTCGGGGTCGAACGCGAAATCGGCGATCGCGACCAGGTCGGTCGACGCCCCGCCGCCGCCGCCCTGCGCCATGGCGGCGGCGGGCGTCGCCGGGTCGTCGTCGTCCCCGCCACACCCCGCCGCGACGCCGCCCGCGACGGCCGCGAGGGCGAGGAGCACGACGAGCGGCGACCGAGCGGTCACGACTTCACGAACGGCTGGACGGCCGCCAGGACCTCGTCCGCGGTCAGGGTCGGGTCGAATGCCTCGGGCGCGGGGTCCTCGCCGGCCGCGTAGCGGATCGCCGCGGCGTGGCGCGCCTCGACCTGGACGATGCCGCCCGCGGTCGCCAGCAGGTCCTTCGACTCGATCATCGGCGCGGCGCCGTTGTAGGCGCTGACGCCGGTGTCCTCGAGGGTGATGGCGAGCGCGATGAACTTATCGGCGCTCGAGAACGCGTCGCCGAAGTCCACGCCGGGCGCCTCGACGGGCATGCCCCCGAGATCCCGGATCGTCGCGGTCAGGGCGTCGACGTGCTCCTGCTCCTCGTCGCCGAACGTCTTCACGTAGCCGGCGACCTCGCTCGACAGGCCCTTGACTCCGGCGGCCTCCTCGTAGAACGCCGCCTCCAGATACTCGAGCGTAAGCGCGAAGTTGAGGATGTCGATGTCACCCATCGACCCCTGCGCGAACGCCTTGCGGATCAGCGGGGTCACGGCCGTCGCGCCGTACAGCGCCCCCGCCGCAAGCGCGCCGCGGACGAGCAGCGCCGAGCGGCTGAAGGTCTCCTCGACCTCGATCGCCGCGAGCTCCGGGGCTGCGTTGACTGGCTTCTGCATCACTGGTTCCTTTCTCCTTGCGTCAGGTGATGAACGGCTGGACCTCTTCGAGCACGGTCTGCATGTCGGCCCCCTGCGCGAACGCGCCGTCCGGCGTGGCGGGCATGCCGACGAGGGTGTTGAGCACCGCCGCGTGGCGCCCCTCCACAGAGTGGATCGAGAGCGCCGCGGCGAGGATCTCCGGGTCGGAGATCGCCGCGGCCTGGCCCAGGTACGCGGCCGCACCGAGGTTCTCCACGGTCGCCGCGAGCTCGAGCACGGACTTGGCGTCGTCGAGCGGGAACTCGGCCTTCGGCTCCGCGGCCGGCTGGCCGCCGAGCTGCTTGGCGGTCGCAGTGAGCGCGTCGACGTGCTCCTGCTCGGCCTGGCCGATCCGCTCGATCAGCGCCAGGTCATCGCCCTTGAACAATCCGCTCTTGGCGACGTCGGCGTAGAAGGCCGCCTCGAGGTACTCGAGGGTGAGCGCGTAGTTGACGATCCCGAGGTCGCCCTCGCCGAACTGCGAGGCCATGTCGTCTTCGGTGGTCGCCGCGGTGGCGTCGCCCTCGTCGTCGTCGTTGCCGCAGGCCGCGAGCAGCGCGCCCGCCGCGGTCGTGCCTCCGGTCAGCGCGAGGAAGCGGCGCCGCGAGACGGGGTCGGAGACGACGCGCCGCAGGGCGCTCGGCTTGCGTGCGGAAGTGTTCATCTGTGGTCTCCCGTGGTCGGGTCCCGGGGAGTGGCCTCCCCGCTTGCCCTCCCTCTACGGGAGCTCCGGCGGCGCGGATCACAGGGATCGGGGGGAGCTGCGCAAATGGACAACGGCCGCCGCACGGCGACGCCTTGTCCATCTAGCCGCCTATTTCACGGTCAAATGGACACGGCCGCGCTTGGGCGCCGGCAGTGTCCATCTATGCGTGCTCCCGCGCGCACCCCGCTTGAGCCGTCCTCCCGCATGACCCGAGCCGATGCCGCCGCCGAACCGCTAGTCGCGGTCCCAGCGCCGGTAGGCCGAGACCGAGTACGCCTTCGGCCGGGCGTGGAGGATCGGATCGTCCGGGAGGTCGATCCCGGCGACGACCCTGGTCGGGTCGAAGACGTCGATATGTCCGTCACGCTCGGGGTCGTCGGCGATCGCCGTCAGCTCCAGCCGCCCGGCGTCGACCAGCTCGCCGTCCTGGGACCAGACTGCCGTCGGGTCGTCGAGGGGGTCGTCGGGCCCGGCGAGCTGGAGCCGAAGGTCGAAAGCGACGTTGCCGGCTCCGAGGCGCTCGGCGATCTCCTCGTGGAGATAGTCCCGCCCCAGTGCCTTGGCCTCGTCGTCGCCGAGGCGCTGCTCGCCTGCCTCGGGTCGCAGGTGGTAGCGCACCCAGGTGCGGTTCCCGTCGGCGTCGACCAGCCCGAACGAATGCGGCGAGAAGTACTCGGCGGTCGCGAAGCTCGCGATCGGCTCCTTCATCAGGACCGCCTGCACCGCCGGGACGGACTCGGGATGGTCGCCGAAGTAGGCGCCGAGCTTCGCCATGTCGGGCTGTCCGGTCGCCGGGTCGGGACGGCGCAACAGCATCAGCTCGAGGAACTCCTCGGGCGTGCGGCTGACGAAGGTGGGCGACGTCGTAGTGAGGATGTCGGTCTCGCCGCCGTCCCAGCGCAGCTTGATCGCCATCCCGCGCCCGTCCCGGTCGGCATCGTGGGCCTCCGGGTCGCCGCTCGCATTCGAGAAGCGGACCAGCGCGGTGACGGTCTCGCCCTGTAAGTGAGGGGCACGGCTGAGGCGCGCGGCGGCGGGCGTTGCGGTGAACTCGCCCTGCGCCCACGAGCCCTTTGCGTGCAGCGCCCGCTTGCCGGGATGCGAGCCGAAGTTTGCGTGGACCGCCTCGATGATCTGCTCGTAGAGGTCGCCCTCCGGCATCGCCTCGCCACCCTATCCCTTCGACTGGGTAGCGTCATGGCCATGGACCTCGGGATCGACGGCCGGGTGGCGCTGGTGCTCGGCGCCAGCAAGGGCATCGGCCGCGGGATCGCGGAGGGGCTCGCGCGCGAGGGTGCGCGCGTGGCCCTCGTGAGCCGATCGCGGGAACGGCTCGAAACGGCGGTGGCGGAGATCGACGGCGAGACCGCCGGCTTCGAGGCGGACACCGGCGACCTGGAGCGGATCGCGGCGCTTCCGAACGAGGTCGCCGAATCGCTCGGGCCGGTCGAGATCCTGGTCACGAACACCGGCGGACCGCCGATGGGCGAGGCGCTCGACGCCGGGCTCGACGACTGGCGAAAGGCGTATGAGTCGCTGGTCCTGGCGCCGCGGGTCCTGGCCGAGGCGGTGGTGCCCGGGATGCGGGAGCGCGGCTGGGGGCGGATCGTCAACGTCGGATCGAGCTCGACCGAGGAGCCGATCCCCGGCCTGACGCTCTCGAATGCACACCGGCCCGCCCTGGTCGGGTTCTTCAAGACGCTGGCGCGCGAGGTGGCCGCCGACGGTGTGACCGTCAACGACATCGCAACGGGTCGCTTTGCGACTGATCGGCTGGCGGCGAACTGGGGTGGCCGGGAGGAGATGGAACGCGGCGCGCCGGCCGACGTGCCGGCCGGCCGACTGGGCACGCCGGCGGAGTACGGCGACCTCGTCGCCTTCCTCGCCTCCGAGCGCGCCGGCTACATCACCGGGGTCTCGATCCCGATCGACGGCGGGCTGTTGCGCTCCATCTAGGTCTGGGCGGCCGGGGTCGGCCCCGCGCGCAGCTCGCCGCGGTTGGCCTTCACCGCGAGCCAGACGCCGCCGGCGAGGATCATCGCGACGCTGATCAGCTGGGCCTGGGTGAGCCCGACGGCGACGTCGTCGTTGCGGCGGATGAACTCGATCAGGAAGCGCTCGGCGCCGGCCAGCACCAGGTAGAGGGCGAAGAGCAGACCGGGGCGAAACGTGAAGCGCAGCCGCCAGAGGACGTAGGTGACGAGGCCCATCGCCAACGTCTCGTAGATCGGCGTCGGGTGCACCGTCTCGGTGGTCGGCTCGGTGCCGTCCGGGTAGGCCATCGCCCACGGCCCGTCCCAGGCGATGCCGTAGTCGCCGTCGCCGGAGAGCTGGCAGCCGATCCGGCCGACCGCATAGCCGATCGCCAGCCCGGGCGCGCAGATGTCGAGCAGCGTGAGGTTGAACATGCGCCGCCAACGCGCCCACAGGAGCACCCCGATCGCGCCCCCAACCGCACCGCCGAACCAGACGAGGCCCGCGCCCGAGAAGATGTTGCCGAACAGGTCGTCGGAGACGGAGTCGTAGTTCTGGATGATGTAGTCGACCCGGGCGCCGACGATCCCGCCGACCAGCGCCGCGAAGATCATCTCGTACGCCCAGTCCACGGGCTTGCCGAGCTCCTTGAGGCGCCGGGCGACCAGCAGGCCCGCCGCGACGAACCCGAGGGCGAACATGATCCCGAACGTCTGCAGGGTGAGGGGGCCGATCTCGAGCTCTGGCTGCATCGGCGCTGGACCTTACGGGCCGACGAGCCGGGCGCGGATCGCGGCGACCTCGTCGTCGCCGAGGCCGCCCTCGCGCAACCGCTGCTCGATCTCGAGCTCCGCGACCGAGACGATGACCTCGCGACCGCTCGTCCCCTCCGCGGCGAGCAGCGGCTCGAGGTCGACGTCCGCATCCATGCCGCGCTGCGCGTAGACGGCGGCGACCCGCTCGTCGCTCAACGCGTGGTCGGCGGCGATGTCCCCGGGCGCCACGCCGGCGAGCGCGAGGAGCAGCAACGCGATCAGTCCGGTGCGGTCGCGACCGCCGACGCAGTGAAAGAGCACGCCGCCGGGCTCGGCGTTTGCGATCGCGGCGACCACGTCCGCCGCCCGGTCGGGGAGGCGCTCGAGGAAGGGCGCGTAGTAGAGCGGCGGAGGCTGACGTTCCCAGTGGTCCCAGAATTCGCGGTCGTCGATCCCGTCGAGCGGGAGGTGGAGGGTCGTGAGCCCGGGCGGCCTGTCGACGAGGTCGGGGCGCAGCTCGTCGTCGTTGCGCAGGTCGACGATCGTGCGGATGCCGTGCGCCTCGAGCGCCGCCCAGCCGTCGGCGCTGAGCTGGTCGGGCGCGTCGGCGCGCACCGCCGCGCCCCAGCGCGTCTCGCGACCATCGGCCGTCGGAAGGCCACCGAGGTCGCGGGCGTTGTGACAGCCCTGCCAGTCGAGGTGTCGATCGTCGGTCACTGCAAGCCAAACCGAGTCGACGGGTATCGACCCCGCGCGGATTCGAACCCCGTTGATGGGTGAAAACCGCCGTGTCTTACCCATTAGACCACGGGGCCGTGGTGCGCGTGGAGTCTACGGCCCGATTGCTGTCGCGACTCGGCACGATTGACGCGCCCCGCGCGCGCTGCGATTCTGACAACCATGTGTTCGTGCCATGGCGAAGCGGCGAGGACAGAGGAGGCACGCCGGCTCCGACGCGAGCTGGGCATGCCGATGAAGCAGATCGCACGCCGTCTCGGGGTTTCCCCGGCGATCGTGCATCTGTGGACCCGCGACATCGACCGAGTGAGCAGCGCGAGAGAACCTCCGCGAGCCGCGAACCGCGACCCAGGACCGTGAGCGCTTCGCACGCGCCGAGTGGATCGAGATCAACCGCGAGCGGCGACTCGGCTATCAGGCGGAGGCGGCGCCCGAGCACTAGCCGGCGATCGCCCTGCACCAAGCGGGGTGCATGCTCTACTGGGCCGAAGGCAGCAAGGACCGTAGCTTGCTCAACTTCGCCAACTCGGATCGCGAGATGGTCGAGCTTCTTCTGGCGATTCCTCGGCACAGTGCTTCGTGTTCATCGAGCACGAGTCCGGGCTGCGCCTGAACGTGTATCTCGAACAACGGGCTCTCACTGGAGGAGATCGAAGATTCGTGGCTCCGGGCGCTTGCGATCTCCCGCGCGTCTGCTTCCGCAATCACGTCATCGATCACTACCCGACCTCGAGCAGCGGCAAGAAGCGGAACAAGCTCCCGCACGGGGTCGTGCACCCTCGGCGTCTACGACACAGCCATCGTGCAGCACATCTACGGGGCGATTCAGGAGTACGCCGGGTTCGAGGAGCCTCGCTGGCTCGACGGGCCGCCGCGCGGAAGGCGCTAGGCGCTCAGCCGACTAGGCGCTCCAGCAGCGCCTTCTGTGCGTGCAGGCGGTTCTCGGCCTGGTCCCAGACCGCCGAGCGCTCGCCGTAGAGCACGTCCGCGGTGATCTCCTCGCCGGGGTGGGCCGGCAGGCAGTGCATGGCGATCGCGCGCTCGGAGCCGAGCGCGAGCAGCTCGGCGTTGAGCTGATACGGGGCGAGGTCGGAGCGACGGCGCTCCTCATCAGCCTCGTCGCCCATGCTCACCCAGACGTCGGTATAGAGCGCGTCGGCGCCGTCAGCGGCCTCGCGCGCGTCGTGGGTCTGAAGCGTTGCGAGCCCCGGCTCGAGCTCGTACCCCTCGGGGGTCGCAACCCGGACCTCCACGCCGGCGATGCGGCCGGCGATCGCCAGCGAGCGGGCGACGTTGTTGCCGTCACCGACGTACGCGACCGAGACTCCGTCCAGGTCGCCGAAGCGCTCGCGCAACGTGAGCAGGTCGGCGAGCGCCTGGCACGGGTGGTGCAGCGGGGTGAGGCCGTTGACGACCGGTACCTCCGCGGCGTCCGCGAGCTCGGCAACCGTCGCGTGCGCGCCCGCCCGGATCACGACCGCGTGGACGTAGCGCGACAGCATCCTGGCCGTGTCCCCGATCGACTCCCCGCGTCCGAGCTGCAGCTCGTCGGCGCGGAGTGCGAGCGGGTGCCCGCCGAGCTCCGCGATCCCGACCTGAAACGAGATGCGCGTCCTTGTTGACGGCCGCTCGAAGACCAGCGCCACCGTCCGTCGGCCGAGTGCGTCCGCGCCCAGCCCCTCGGCCCGCCCCCGCTTCAGCTCGTCAGCCCGCGCGAGCAGCGAGTCGAGCTGGGCCGCGGAGAGCTCCTCGCCGGTGAGAAAGTGGCGCGGCGGGTCGTTCAAGCGCGGCATTCTACGGTGGATGGAGCTCCGCGCCCTGACCTGGAACCTCTTCCACGGCCGCGATTTCCCGCCCGACCCGTCGCTTCTGACCCTGAGGTCGCGGCTGCTGTGCTGGAGCGAGCGAAACGACACCCACCTGCAGCTCAACCGCGACCTCTTCGACGAGTTCGCCGGCGTGCTCGCCGGCGCCCCCTGGGACGTCGCGCTGCTCCAGGAGAGCCCGCCGCGCTGGTCGGAGGCGCTCGCGCGCGCCTGCGGCGCCAAGGCCCATCGCGTCCTCACATCGCGCAACTCGTTCGCGGCGCTCCGAGCGCTCGCCGCCCGCGTCAACCCCGACCTGATCGCCTCGAACGAGGGCGGCTCGAACCTGACCCTCGTCCGCAGCGGGCGGATCGTCGAGCGCCGCGAGCTCGAGCTGTGCCCGGGTCCGCGCCCCGAGCGGCGGGCGATGGCGTTCACCCGCGTGCGCCTCGGCGACGACCGCGAGCTCTGCGTCGCCAACCTCCACGCGAGCGCCGGAGCGGCTCTCCGCGCCGCGGCCGAGGAGGAGGTGCTGAGCGCCGCCGAGTCGGGCGGTGGAGTGGGCGGGCCCGACGCCGCTCGTCTTCGGCGGCGACCTCAACCTGCGCCCGCGCGATACCTCGATCTACCAGCAGCTCGAGCGCGGCCTCGAGCTCACCCGGCCGACCGCGCCCGATGCGCTCGACCACCTGCTCGTCCGCGGCCTCGCGATCGTCACCCCGCCCGCCGCCTGGCCACCCGAGCGCCGCGAGGTCCGGGTTGGCGGGCTCGCCGTGCGCCTCTCCGATCACGCGCCGGTCGAGGCGACGTTCGCATGAACGGTCGCTGCGCCGGCGCGGCGCGGCTCCCGGCGGCGCGCGGGATGAGATAGTCAGAGCTGACCCCCGACGCCCGAGGCGAGGAGGAACAGATGGCGACCAGGTCCGGAGGCTCCAGGTCCGGAGGCTCCAAGTCCACAGGCGCAAAGTCGAGACGATCCACGTCGTCACGCTCGACGTCGACGAGCCGAAGCGGCGCAACCCGGTCCGCAGGCGGGTCCTCGAGCCGAAGCGGCGCAACCCGAAGCGGTCGGCAACCGGGACCGTCGCACGACCGCCCGCAGCAGCCCGCGGCAGGCCGTTCCGACAAGAGCGTGCAGGCGTTCCGCGACGCGCTCGAGCGCAGCCGCGGAGCGCTGGAGTCGAACCTGACCCTCTCGCGCGAGCGGATCCAGGAGGTCGTCGACGACGCGGTCGAGCGCGGCAGGATGACGCGCGGCGACGCGAACAAGCTCGTGTCGAACCTCGTCAGCCACGGTCGCAAGGCAAGCGACGACCTGATGCGCGATCTCGAGAAGCTGCTCGAGCAGGCGCGCAAGGAGGTCGACTCCCGCACCAGCCCGGCCCGCCGCCAGGCTCGCAGCGCCGCCGGTCGTGCGGCCCGCAGCGTCCGCGACGCCGCCGACCGCCCGCTCGCGGAAGCGGACCGGCTGCGGCGCCGGACCGGCGCTCCAGGGCCGCCGATCACCGGCTATGACCAGCTCACCGCGGGCCAGGTCAAGTCGAGGCTCAAGGACCTGAACAAGGCCGAGCTGCGCAAGGTGCGCACGCAGGAGAAGCGCGGCAAGGCGCGGAAGGGCATCCTCAACGACATCGAGCGGCGCCTGCAGAAGTAGGAACGCTGCTAACCATAGGGGCGTGCCCGACGCCCCCACCACCACCCGCCCCCGCCCTCGCCAGGGCACGGAGCTGGAGCTGGAGATCGACTCGCTCGCCCAGGGCGGCCGCGGCGTCGCGCGCTCGAACGGCTACGTCGTCTTCGTCAGCGGCGCTCTCCCGGGCGACCGCGTGCGCGCCCGCCTGACCCGCGCCAAGCGCGACTACGGCGAGGCGAAGGCGGTCGAGCTGGTGCGCCCGAGCGCCGAGCGGATCGCCGACCGCTGCTTGCACGGAGGCGAGCCCTGCCCCGGCGCCGCCTGGCAGGGCATGGCCTACGAGCGCCAGCTCGCCGAGAAGGCGGCACAGGTGGACGACGCGCTCCGTCGCATCGGCCGCCTCGACGGGTTCGAGCTGGAGCCGATCGAGCCGGCGGCGGAGCAGTGGCGCTATCGCAACAAGCTCGAGTACTCGTTCGGGCCCGGCGCCGAGGGGCTCGCGCTCGGCTTTCACCGCCGCGGCAGCTGGGCCGACGTTGTGCCGGTCGAGGACTGCCTGCTCGCCTCGGAGGCCAACAACGCGGCCCGCAACGCGGTTCGCGACTGGGCTCGGGACGAGGCGATCCCGCCTTATGACCGTCGCGACCGGGCGGGCGTGCTGCGCAACCTCGTAGTTCGCGAGGGCCGGCGTACCGGCGAGCTGCAGACGCGCCTGGTCACCTCGCCGGCCGAGTTCGCGCGCCCGCCGGTGGACCTGCACACCGTGATCGACGGACCGGGCGGCGGCACCGACGGGCCCACCGGCGCGCTCGGCGCCGAGCATCTGCACGAGGAGCTCTGCGGCCTGCGGTTCCGGATCTCATACAACGCCTTCCTGCAGACCAACACCGAGATGGCCGAGCGCCTCTACGGGATCGCCGCCGAGTTCGCGGAGCTCGAGGGGCGCGAACGGCTCTTCGACCTCTTCTGCGGAATCGGGACCATCGGCCTCTCGCTGGCCCGCAGCGCAGGCGAGGTCTGGGGGCTCGAGAGCGTCGCCGAGGCGGTGGCCGACGCCGAGCACAACGCCGAACTGAACGAGATCGCGAACGCGCGGTTCGTCACCGGAGACGCGCGACTGGGCATCAGGCCGCTCATCGAACGTGCGGGACGCGCCGACGTGGTCGTGGTCGACCCGCCGCGGGCGGGGCTTTCCTCGAAGGTCGTCCGCCGGGTGCTGGAGATCGAGGCGCCGCGGATCGTCTACGTGTCCTGCAACCCGACGACGCTCGCGCCGAACGCAGCCCAGATGGTCGAGGCGGGCTATACCCTGCGCCGCGTGAAGCCGGTCGACATGTTCCCGCAGACGCCGCACGTCGAATGCGTCGCGGTGCTGGAGAAGTGAGCGGGCAGCGGGGCTTCGGGGTCGCGGCGGGGCTGGATCCGCAGGTAGCGGGGCCGCTGGCCGCGCGCTGCGCCGAGCTCGGCTACGACTCGATGTGGTCGAACGACCATCCCGGCGGCCTCGGCCTCGAGACGGTCGCCGCGTTCGCCGATGCCGCCCCCGAGCTCGAGCTCGGGGTCGCGGTGATGGCGCTCGATCGCCATACACCCGCCGACATCGCCGCGCACATCGACCGCCTGCGGCTCGATCGCGAGCGGCTCTGGCTCGGCGTCGGCGCCGGCTTCTCGGAGCGGCCGCTGACGAAGATGAACCAGGCCCTGCACGATCTGCGCTCCGCCCTGCCGGGCGTCCGCCTTGTGCTCGCCGCGATGGGCCCGAAAATGTGCCGCCTCGCAGGGTCGTCCTACGACGGCGCCTTCTTCAACTGGATGACCCCGGAGTTCGCCGCCTCGGCACGGCTCAACGTCGAGTGGGGCGCCGGCGACGTCCCCCGCGATCCCCCGACCGTGTTCGGCTACGTCCGCGCCGCGATCGGCGCGGACGCGAGCGAGCGGCTTGCCAAGGAGGAGGCGTTCTACCGCGACCTGCACGACGGCTACCGCAACCACTTCGATCGCCTCGAGGAGCCGGAGGGCACAGTGGGCGTCGCCGCCGCCGACCGGGACGAGGCCCAGCCCGCGCTGGCGGCCTACGAGGCCCTGGACGTGCTCGTCGTCCGCGGCCTCGCGAGCGCCAGCGTCGAGGCGATGGCCGCGGTCGCCGAGGCCGCCGCGCCGTGAAGCGCGCCCGCCCCGTCCTTCGTTTTTTTCGGCCTTTTTCGCAGCCGCTCAACCGGCGGTTTTTCTGATCGAGAGCCTTGCCAATCGACCCCGCTTACCGCGTGGCGATCTCGCCGACCAGGTCGAGGGGCGCGATCGCCCGCCTCCTACGCAAGCGAAACCGGCACGCGGAATAGGCTGCCGTTGCCAATGTCACGGATACAGGGAGGAATGTCATGAGCACCGCAGCACGCCTGATCGCATCCATCCTGGCGGCCGGATCGTTGCTTGCGGCCTGCGGTGACGACGAAGCGACGAAGACCTCCGGCGACGGAGGAGCTGCGGTACCGGCGGCGGACACCGCGTTCAACGAACTCAAGACCGCGCTCGAGGCCCAGGGCCTGGCGGTCGCCAACCTCCCGGCGGCGTCGCTGAATGGCGCCGAGACGGGCGTCAACATCACCGGGGACAAGACCGGCACCGCGCGCCTGTTCTCGAGCTCGTCCAAAGCGAACGCCTACGCGAAGCAGGCCGAGAAGAGCGGCGCCTCAACAACCACCGTCGGCACGGTGGTCCTCCAGTCGGCCAGCCAGGAGGACACGGATTTCTTCGCCGAGGCCTATGAAGGGGGCTGAGACGCCCCTGACCCCGGCCCGCGAGAGAGCACGGGGTCGCCAGTCCCTCTAACCGCCCGGAGCTCGGGAGCGATCAGGCGGGCTTCCCCGAACGGACGCGGCGCTGGGATACCTCGTCGAGATCCTCGAACCCGTCCGACCGCTGCTCCTCCGAACCCATCTCCTCGAGCACCCTGATCGCGGCGATTCGGTCGCGTGGATAGACCTCCGTGTCGCGGGCGATCTCTTCGAGGATCGCGATGCGTCGGGGCCGGGCGTTCAGGCGGTCGTCGTCGACCCCTCCGAGCCGCCGACCGGCGCCAACGTCAAGCGCGAGAAGCTGCGGGTCCTCGCGCGCCCGTATCCGCGGGCGGTCGCCGGCACCCCGCGCAGCTTCGGCTTCGACCCGGACACCGCGCGCTTCGAGCTGGAGTACTCGGCGAGGACCCCCAAGGGCGACGCGCTCGGCCGGCGCCTCGACGCGCGGGTCGACACCGAGGTCTTCCTGCCGCGGATCCAGTACCCCGACGGCTATTCGGTGCAGGCGCGCGGGGCCGAGGTCGTTTCCGAGCCCGGCGCCCGGGTGCTGAGGCTCGAACGCCTGCGGCGTAGCCGGTCGGTCGAGGTCGCGGTCACTCCGAAGCCCTAGCCCCGTTTCCGGGTTCTAGGCTTTGCGGACGTGCCGGTGCACTACTCGGTCAAGCTCAAGTTCGCCTCCGATCGGCGCCACCTCGACGAGATGCTGCACGCGATCGTCGCGATCGAAGACGGACTGGCCTACGAGATCGCGGACTCGCCGCAGCTCGGGCCGCTCGGGCTGCCTCTCTCGACCTCGATCACGTTCACGGCCGAGCGCGCGACCGAACGGGAGCTGGCGGAGGAGGTGGACGGCGCGATCGACGCGATCGGGCTCGCGCCTCGCTTCGAGCGTCTCGCCTGATCCGGCGTCCAGGTAGGGTGAGGCCGATGCCGGACCTCGAGGAGCACTCGATCGCGACGCTCCCCGCGCGCTGTGAGAACTGCGGCGCCACGCTGACCGACGCGGAGAAGAGCCTCGCGCTCGAGAGCGGCGCAAGCCCGGTCCTGTGCAGCGTCTGCGCGGCCGAGGAGTCCCCGGCAGTCGAGTCCGCCGAGGAGCTGGAGCCCGGCTCCTAGTACGGCGGGAGCTCGGCGTACCAGTCGCCGAGCGCGCGAAACGCTGACCAGAACTCACGCTTCGCGCCCTCGGAGTCCAGCGAGTCGTCGATGTCGGGCACGTACAGGGCGTCGATCGTCGGCGTCATCGCCTGGATCTCCCCCAGGACCGGCTCGAGCTCGCGCGCCAGCGGGACGCCGACCTCGTTCACGGTGGCGAGCGCGCGCTCGCCCATGACGACGATGCACCGGGGCTGCACGATCGCGATCTCCTCGACCACCCGCTCGACGCACTCGCCCGCGGCGAGGCTCGGGTCCGAGACGGGGCACTTGACGCACAGGGTCCCGTAGACCGCGAGCGGGTCGATCCCGAGCCGCTTGAAGCTCTTCATCAGGGCGTTGCCGGAGCGGCCGTAGAAGGCGACCCCCTCCTCGACCTCGGCAGCCGTCGGTGCGTACTTGAGCAGGAAGACATCGGCCTGCGGATGGCCCGAGCCGAGCACCGGCATCAGGTTGCCGCGCGGGCAATGCGAGCACTCCTGGAGGCGATGCGTCAGCT
Organism: uncultured Solirubrobacterales bacterium; assembly: GCA_963729075.1. Taxonomy (GTDB): domain Bacteria; phylum Actinomycetota; class Thermoleophilia; order Solirubrobacterales; family 70-9; genus WHSW01. The sequence continues at coordinate 23,304 of CAVSMU010000002.1, forward strand.
GGTTGAGCTCGCGGATCGCGCGCTCCAGGTACTTCTCCTGGATCTCGTCGTCGGTGGTCGGCAAGCTTGGCGCTCCCGGCTGGCCGCGATGCGCGTCCGAGCCGCCCGACTCCTTTGACGGCCTCGCTCGCCCTCCTTCCACGCGGTCGGCGTGCATCAGCCCTTGCCCGCCTTCGCCCGGGCGGCGGGGCCGCCGCTGCGGCGCCTGCCGCCGCGCCCGCCGCCGGTCTGCAGCAGCTTCAACGCCTGCACGTAGATCAGGTTCCTGCGCTTGCGGACGATGTCGGCGCTGCGCATCGCCTCGAGGAACTCCTCGGGCCCGTCGAAGTCGTGCACGCGGATCATCACGCTGCCCAGGCCCTGGGCGACGTGGCTGTCCGAGCCGGCACCGGGCACGATGCGGTACTTGGCGGCGAAGCGCTCCGCCTCCTCGTTGAACGCCGTCAGCGCGACGCGGGGGTTGAAGACCTCGAGGATGTCGATGTCCTCGACGATGTCGAGCAGGTGCTCGTAGTCGGGCACCGAGTGCAGCCGGTCGAACGGATGCGGGACATAGACGAGGCCGCCCTGGCGGTGGATCTCGTCCACCGTCTCGGACATCGTCATCCCGCGCGGGATCTTCTCCGAGAGGAAGAGCCCGATCACCTCACCCTGCTCCGCGGTCTTCACCTCCTCGGCGAGGATCACCTTGACGCCGAACTCGTCGGCCAGGTCGCGTGCCGCCACCGCGCCGGAGATCTCGTTGTGATCGGTGATCGCGATCGCCCCGAGCCCGACCTCGCGCGCGGTCGCGAGCAGGGTCTCGACCGGTGTGGCGCAGTCGGGGGAATGGTCGGTGTGCATGTGCAGGTCGACGTTGATCTCGCGCCGGCGCCCGATCCTCCGGCGCAGCTCCGGGTTTCCGCGCGGGTCGTGGCGCCGCGCCGCGATCCGCTCGTAGATCCCGTCGAGCTGGTCGGTGACCGCCTCCCAGTCGCGCACCGCGCCGCGGCCCTTGCGGGCCAGCTCCCGGCGCAGCGAGGCGCTCGAGATCAGGCGCTCGAGCTGGCCGGCGAGCGTGACCGCATCGCCCGGCGGAAACAGCAGACCGCGGCGTCCGTCCTCGAGCACCTCCTCGTAGAGCGGGATGTGGGAGGCGACCGGCACGGTCCCCGAGGCCAGCGCCCGGCGCAGGAGGCCCGGCGCGACCCGTGGCCCGCCGGAGGCCGCGCAGACGACGTCCGCGGCGGCGATGACCGCGGCCGGCTCGACCTCGCGGGAGCGCACGACCCGAACGCGGTCGCGCAACCGCTGTGAGAGCCGGACGTCGCTGGAGTCGCCGACCCAGACGGCGGCCTCCCAGTCGAGCTCCAGCGACAGCCGCCGAATCGCGCGCAGGAACAGGCGCAGCGCGCCGCGCTCCTCCTCGAGACAGAACGCGATCCGCACGGGGCGATCGGCGTCGGCTCCCGGCTGCCCCTCGGCGCCGCCCGGCCACCAGCCCTCGACACCGGCGTCGGCGCCGGGCTCGACGAGCTCGTAGGCGCCGGGAAAGAAGCGCTCCAGCAGCTCGGCGGTCGCGCGGCAGCTCACCGTGCGCGCATCGAGCCGGCCGAGGAAGATCTCCACGAGCGGCCTCGCGACCTGCGTCGACAGCGTGCGCTCGCTCGGCTCGTGGAAGCTGCCGACGTTGAGCGAGTGTGAATGGCGCAGAGCCGCGGAGGCGAGGCTCGGGGCGAACGGGTCGTGGACGTGGACGACGTCCAGCTCCACGCCGCCGAGGAGCGCCTCGAGCGCGCGGCTGGCGTCGAGCGGCATCGGCGCCGCGGCGCCGCGCGGCCCGCGCGGCATCGGGATCCCGCTGCCGAGCGCCAGCACCGGCGGGCCGCCGTCGCCGCCGGCGCGCTGGCCCTCCCAGCGGCCGTCGAAGAGCGCCGCCGACCGCTCGCCCGCCGCGGCTATCACCCGCCGCGACTCCCGCACCGCCCGGCGCGACTCCGAAGGGGCGGCCACGACGACGCGATGACCGCGGGCCGCCAGCTCGGCCGAGGTGTGGGCCACGAACTCGTTGATCTCGTGGCGCGCGCCCCAGGGGTGCGGCGTCACCTGTGCGATCGAGAGACGCGGGCGGTCGGCCACGCGCTCAGCATAGGGCCGGGCCGCACCAGACAGCGAGAGGCCCGCCGTCCGGCGGGCCTCTCACACGTGCGTCTGCCGATCCGCCTACTCGGTGACCTGGACGTAGAAGCGCTTGCGCGTCGTCGAAGTGGTCGGCGACCCGTCGCTGTTGCGGGGGCTCACGACCAGAGCGTTGACGTTCTTCGCACTCGGCGGCGCGCAGTCCACCACGCCCGGGATCTGACAACGAGTCACGCTGATCTCGCCGTCGAAGTCGGGCTCGGCGTCCCCGTCCATGCCGTCGACGTCGACCTGGTTCTGGATCGCGATCGAGGCGGTCAGACCCTTGCCGACGAGCGACTCGCCGGCGTCGATGTAGACGTTGCTGTTGGTCTGGAACGCGTCGAGCACGCGGAAGCCGCCCGACTGGTCCTCGATCTGGCCCTGCTCGTTGAACAGCAGCCAGCGGACTTTCTGGTCCGCCGCGCTCTCGCCGCCGAGCAGCTGGGCGTTCGCCGCGACGTCCGCGCTCGCCGCGGTCGCCGCGCTGTCGGCCCTCGCCGCGCTCTCGGCACGCCTGGCCGCCGCCACCTGGCCCAGCGACCGCTCGCGGATCTGCCTGCCGCGCAGCGTGTCGTCGACCAGGTCCTTGCCCTTGAGCGAGCGATCATCGACGTCGGCGGAGGTGATCATCGAGGCGGCGTAGGAGGTGCCGCCGATCGCCGCGACCAACGCGATACAGGCGACGATCATCGCCGCGCTCGGCCGCATTCGCTTGAGGTTCATGGTCTCTCCTTCTCCCCGTCCCTGGAGTGCTTGCGATGCGCCGCAGTACGTTCGGTCTCCCACCGGCATCTGACTTGATCGCTGCGGTGTCCCCTGTACGCGACGGTTGCGGCGCCGGTTCACTCAGGCGTTCAGCTCGCGGCCGGCTCGCGACCTTGGACGGGGAATGAACCGGCCCCCGTTAGCGTCCCCGTAAGAGGAGCCCCCATGCCCGACGATCCCCACGACAGCCTCAGCGAGCGCGATCGGCGCGACATCACGGCGCTGGCGGACGACGCCCTCCCCGACCGGCGCCGGGTCGCGGTCGAGGCGCGCATCGCCGCGTCGCCGGAGCTGCGCGGGAAAGTGGGCCGCCAGCGGCGCGCGATCGCCGCCCTGCATGCGGTCGAGGCCCCGGTCCCGGCCACCCTCCGCGACACGATCGCGGCCCAGTGGCCGGCCCCGAGGCCCGGCCGACGGCCGCGCCTCGCGTGGGCCGGCGCCGCGGCGGCGGCGGTGGCGGCGGTCGCCGTGGCGGTGATCGTGCTCGCCGGCGGAGGCGGGGCGCCGACGATCGACGAGGCGGCCGGCCTCGCGGCCCTGCCGCCGACGGAGCCCGCGCCCGAGCCGCGACCCGACCAGCCGACGCTCCTCGCGGCCGAGGCCGAGGGGCTCGCCTACCCGAACTGGAGCGGCGAGTTCGGCTGGAAAGCCGCCGGCGAGCGCGCCGATCGCGTGGGCGACCGCGACGCAACGACCGTCTACTACGAGAAGGAGGGCGACCGGATCGGCTACACGATCGTCTCGGGCGACTCGCTCGGCCGGCCACCGGACGCTGCGACGACGACCGTCGAAGGGGTCGAGTTCGCGGTCGCCCGCGACGGCGAGCGCACGATCGTGACCTGGCTGCGGGGCGGGCACAGCTGCGTGCTCTCGGGCGAGGATGTCGACCGCAGCACCCTGGTCGAGCTCGCCGCGTGGCGGGGCGACGGGGCGGTCGCGTTCTGAGCGCGGCAAGGCAGAGCGGCGGATGATCGCCAGCCCGCGGAAGCTCGATCCCGAGCGGCTGGAAGCCCACCTGGACCGCCTCTACCGAGCGGCGCTGGGAATGTGCGGCTCGCGAGAGGAGGCCGACGACCTGGTACAGGAGACCTGCCTGCAGGTGCTGCGCAAGCCGCGCTTCATCCGCTCGGGGGACGACCTCGCCTACCTCGTCGGGGTGCTCCGCAACGTCTACTACACCAGCCGCAGGCAGCGGGCGCGCCGCCCGCTGCTCGGCGTCGACGAGGACGTGGCCGCCTCCGAGCGGGTCACGGGCCCGGCGCTGGACGCCGCGGTGGAGGCGCACGAGGCGCTGGCGGCGGTCGCCGCGCTCTCGGACGAATACCGAGACGCGGTCGTCGCCGTCGACCTCGCCGGGCTCAGCTACCGCGAGGCCGCGAAGGCGCTCGGGACGCGTGAGGGGACGATCATGAGCCGGCTGTATCGCGGCCGCGAGCGGGTCGCGGACGCGATCGGCGCCTGAGAACAAGGCGCCTCAACAGCGGCGCGGCTCGGCTACGCCTCGCACAAGGCGCCTCAACAGCGGCGCGGCTCGGCGGCTACGCCTCGCACAAGGCGCCTCAAATGCGGCGCGGCTCGGCGGCTACGCCTCGCATGAGCGCCGGTGGCGCACCGGCCCGCCGCGCCCGGAGGATCGTGGGCGCGGCGGGTGCCGGTGTCCTGGTCAGCTGGTGACCTTGATCGTCTTCCGCACGGTGTCGGAGTTGCCCGCCCCGTCGGTCGCCTCCACGCGGAGCTCGACCTTGAACCGGTTCGGGGTCTCCCGGAGCAGCTTGCGCTTCGGCTTCAGGGTGAGCTTGCGCTCCCCGTCCGCCCGCGCCAGCGCCTTCTCCGCGAGGATGACGTCGCCGCGCTTGCGCGCGATCTCGATCGAGCGCGCCCTGCCCACCAGGGAGACCTCATATGAGGCCGCCTCGTCCGGGGTGAGGGTCAGCTCGAGGCCGCGGCGCAGCTTCCGCAGCTCGATCTTGCGCTTGGCGTCGACCTGGACCCGCGGCGCGTTGGTGTCGGGCGGATCCTGGACACGAGGCTGCTGCGGCTGCGGCTCGCCGTAGATGAAATCGTCCATCGCGACGATGTCCGCGGGGCCGCCCTGGGTGACGTCCTCCCCGCTGGCGGGGGCGACGAGCGGAGCGGCTCCGGTCGTGATCCGAGCTACCGCGATGCGCTCGCCCGCGTCGTAGCGCACGCCGAGGAACGACAGGCTCGCGTCGCCAGCGGTCGCGGGGACGTCATACGTGCCGAGACTCTCGCCTTCGGCGCCGAGCAGCTCGATGGTCGTCTGCTCGGCGGCGTCCACGTCCGTGAACACCGCACCGAAGCCGTTCGTGTCGGCGGGCGTGTCGGTGCCCGGGACCACGAACCGGGTATCGGTGACGTTCGACCCGATCGGCGCGAACAGCCGCTCGGGAGAGAACGGGGCGAACGCGGTCGCATAGTTCGCGTTCAGGTTCGTGAACTCGACCTGATCCGGGTCGGCGTCGGGCGCCGGCGGGGTGCCGTCGGCGTCGTCGTCACCCGAGACCTGAAAGCCGAGCCCCGGCGTCGAGAACAGGGCTCCGACGTTCCGGAACTGGTTCTCCGGCATGAACGATGGTGCCGACCGATCGTCGGGGACGCCGTCCCAGGCGATCTGCCGTCGCCCGCTCGGCGCGGGCGGGTTGGCCGCGTTGTTGGTGCCGAGCGCGTTGCGGTAATCGTCCACCGCCGCCTGGATCGAGGCGGCGTCCGCGCCGGTGGCCTCGGTGACGACCGGCGCCGCGTTCGCCGCGGGCGCGATCGCGGCGGTCGCGGCAAGCGCCCCGACCAGGCCGGTGATTCGCAGGTACTTCATGGCTCCTCCTTGGGATTGGGCCGTTGTCATGACCCGGAGGACCGATCCCGCGGCGGTCTCATTCCCGCGTTGGAGCGCTAGGTGACGAACGTCACGCTAGGAAAGGGCCGAGCGGCGGACGCCGCTCCAGCGCCGGCCGGCGTGGCCGTGAGAACCGCTATCGCTGCGCGGGCTTGCTCGCCTGGGCGCCGCTCTCGGCGGCGAGCCCCGTCGCCCGCTTCACCGGCGCCTTGCGCGCGTGCTCGGCGATGAACGCCTCGATCAGCTCTCGCGCCTCGTCGTCGGGCCGCTGGTTGTGCGGCGACTTCATCAGGTAGCTCGACGGACCGTCGAGCTGCCCTGAGACACCGTCGTTGAGCGCCAGCTTGATGATCCGCACCGCATCGATCACGATCCCGGCCGAGTTCGGGGAGTCCCAGACCTCGAGCTTGAGCTCGACGTTCAGCGGCACGTCGCCGAAGCTCTGGCCCTCGAGGCGGATGTGCGCCCACTTGCGGTCGGTGAGCCACGGCACGTAGTCCGACGGGCCGACGTGCACGTCCTCGTCCGGCAGCTCGTGCCCCATGATCGAGGTCACGGCGTTGGTCTTCGACTCCTTCTTGGAGTCGAGCCGCTCGCGCTCGAGCATGTTGAAGAAGTCCATGTTGCCGCCGACGTTGAGCTGGCTGGTGCGCGCCATCCGCACGCCGCGGTCGTGGAACAGGCGGGCGAGCTGGCGGTGGACGATCGTGGCGCCCACCTGCGACTTGATGTCGTCGCCGATGATCGGCAGCCCCGCCTCGGCGAAGCGCCGGTCCCAGTAGTCCTCGCGGGCGATGAACACCGGCAGGCAGTTGACGAAGCCGACGCCGGCGGCAAGCGCCTGCTCGACGTACCACTTGGTCGCCTGCTCCGAGCCGACCGGCAAGTAGCAGACGAGCACGTCAGCCTTGCTCTCCTTGAGGATGCCGACGATGTCCGCGGTCTCGCCGGGCGCCTTGGTGATCCTCTGCTTCAGGTACTTGCCGAGCCCGTCATGGGTCATCCCGCGCTCGACCTCGACCCCGAGCTCGGGGACGTCGGCGAACTTGATCGTGTCGTTCTGACCGGACCAGATCGCCTCCGAGAGGTCCTTCCCGACCTTCTCCGCATCGATGTCGAAGGCGGCCACGAACTCGATGTCCCGGACGTGGTAGCCGCCGAGATCGACGTGCATCAGGCCGGGCACCTGATCGGCAGGATCGGCATCCTTGTAGTACTGGACGCCCTGGATGAAGGCGTTGGCGCAGTTGCCGACGCCGACGATCGCGACGCGGACCTTGCCGTCGTCGACGCGGTGACCGTTCGAAGCTGCGCCGTCGGCGTGGCCGTTGTGTTCACTCATTGAGAAGACGTCCTCCTGGCGGCGGGTGGATGGCGAACTACCCGATTTTCACTCGTTGGTTACACCTCCGGGCCGCTCGACGGCCTCGCGCGCCCGCAGCTCGCCACGCACGTGCCAGACGCGCTGGCCGACGGTGAACGCCGTCAGCACCGTCATGACGTAGATCGACGCGGGGAGCAGATCGACGTCGGAGATCAGGTCCCCGGCGCCGAACACGAGGCCGATCGAAAGTAGCACCACGCGCACGGGCCTGGTCGCGATCCCGACCTTGCACTCGACCCCGAGCGCCTCCGCGCGGGCGCGCGTGTAGGACACCATCAGCGATCCGAGCACGACCGCGACGCAGAGCGCCGCCTCGACCGCGTCGCCGCGATCGGCGAAGTACCAGGCCACCGCCGTCAGCACCAGGCCCTCCTCGATCCGGTCGAGGGTGGAATCCAGAAACGCCCCGAACAGCGTGCCCTTGCCCGACATCCGCGAGTAGCGCCCGTCGAGGGTGTCCATCACCGAGCCGACGATGAAGGCGAGCCCGGCCAGGGCGAAGAGCTCCTCCAGGACCAGCACCGCGGCGGCCACGTTGAGCACCAGCCCCGTCATCGAGATCGTGTTGGGCGTCAGCCGAGACTCGATCAGGCGGTCGCGGGCATATCCCCGCCACTCCGCGGCCGTTCTCGGTTGTACGCGCTGCTCTGCGATGCGCAGACGCTATCTGGCCGGGCGCCGGGCGCGAAGTCGTAGGCGCGGCGGGTCGCCGGGATTCAGATCGTCGCCTCGCGCGTGCCGGCGGGCCACGACCAGACGGCCGGGCGGAGGCGAGCGAGGGCGCGGGCGGTCAGCGCGGCGACGCAGGCGACCGCGGCGCCGGCCGCTGCGTCGAGCCAGAAGTGGTTGCCCGTGGCCACGATCACGAAGAAGACGAGGAGCGGGTACGCCGACCACAGTGACCGCGTGAGGACGTGGCGCGAGAGGGTCGCGGCGGGCACAGCGATCATCAGTGAGAAGGCGATGTGCATGCTGGGGACGGCGGCATACTGGTTGACGAGCAGGCTCGTGGTCTTGTCGTCCTGCGCGACGCCGGTAAAGGTGGCGATCGTGTCGGTGAACCCCTCGCCAGGCATCAGCCTCGGCGGGGCCGTCGGGTACAACGCGTAGCAGGCCAGCGCCAGCGCCATCGCGACCATGAACATGTTGCGCACGAAGTAGAAGTGGTCGTTGCGGAACAGGTACAGCCAGGCGAGGAAGCCGGTCGTGATCACGAAGTGCGAATTGAGGTACATGAAGTTGGCGAAGTCAACGAGCCACGAGGCGTGGTCGAGCAGCGTCTGCTGGAAGCCCGCCTCGAAATACGTGCCGAGCGAGCGCTCGACGTCGATCAGGCGGTCGGCATTGGCGAACGCGACGTCGCGGCCCCCGTCGGTGATCCCGCGGACCACCTGATAGCCGTTGTAGGCGAGGAAGAACAGCGCGAACTGCCAGGCGGCGTCGAGCACGCCCCTGGGTAGGAAGCCGTTGATCCTTGACGCGAACGCACGCACGGGATGTTGCGGGAGTGTAAAGGCCGATGAGCGCCGAATCGGTACGGCTAACCCGCCACGAAACCGACGACCCGGTCGATCGCGTCGGGACGATCGATCCAGGGCCAGTGCCCGGCGCCGTCGAGCTCGAGCAGCTCCGCGTTCGGGAGCTGCTCGGCGTAGGCACGGCCGAAGCTCAGCGGGAGGTACGGGTCCTGCGGCCCCCAGACGACCAGCGCCGGCGCGCCGATCGAGCCGAGCCGCTCGCCGGCCTGCGCGAGCCGCTCCGGATCGGCGCTGCGGTAGAGGGTCAGCATCTCGGGCCAGCTTCCCGGCCGCCGGCCGCGCCAGACGAGCTCGATGAACTCCTCCGGCATGCGCCCGCGCCGCGGGGTCGCCTGGGCCGAGAGCAGCCGCAATCCCGCCTTCGAGATCGTCGCGTTCGCGAGCTCGCCGACCAGGCGACGGCGCCAGAACCAGCGAGCCACCCAGTGCCAGCGATAACCGGGAAGCAGCGGCACCGCGTCGATGACCACCAGCCGGCGCAGGAGCTCCGGGCGGCGCTGCTCCGCGATCAGCGCGACGGCGCCCCAGTCGTGGACGACGATCGAGTGCTCGCCGATCCCGAGGGCGTCGAGGAACCGCGCGAAGAAGGCGCCGAGGCCGTGCATCGAATAGTCGAAGCGATCACCGGCGGGGCGCTCGCTGAAGCCCCATCCCGGCAGGTCGAGCGCGATGGCCGGTCCCTCGAGCCGCTCGAGGAACGGAACCCACGCCTCGGAGTGGGTCGGGTTGCCGTGGACGAAGATCGTCGGCGCCCCCTCGCCGGCAACCCGGCGGTAGAACGTGCGGACCCCGTCGACGTGAACCACCGCTTCGCTGACCGTGCCCATCGCCGCGGAAAATATCCTCACGGCCCATGGTGGTCACGGCGAACGGGACGAAGCACTGGCGGCGACCGCGGCGCGCCCGCGTGCGCGCGATCCGCGACCGCCTGCGCCGGCTCTACGGACGCCCGGTCAACAACCCGCACGGCCACCCGATCGCCGAGCTCGTGCGGACGGTGCTCTCGCAGAACACCAACGACCGCAACCGCGACGTCGCCTACGAGCGCCTGCGCGCGGAGTTGCCGACCTGGGTCGACGTCCGCGACGCACCGGTATCCGTGGTCGAGGAGGCGATCCGGCCGGGCGGCCTGTCACAGACGAAGGCACCCCGGATCCAGGAGATCCTCCGGCGGCTGCCCGAGTCCGACGGCGAGCCGACGCTCGACTGGCTCGCCGACACCGATCGCGAGGCGGCGCTCGACTTCCTCACCGGGCTGCCCGGGGTCGGGCGCAAGACGGCCGCCTGCGTGCTGATCTTCAGCTTCGACCGTCCGGAGGTCCCGGTCGACACGCACGTCTTTCGCGTCGGCGGCCGCCTCGGCCTGTTCCCGGAGCGAGCGTCGTTCGAGACAGCGCACGACGAGATGCTCGCGATCACCGACCCCGAGGATGCCTACGAGCTCCACATGAACCTGATCACCCACGGCCGTCGCGTTTGCCGCCCCGTCCCGCGCTGCGAGGAGTGCGAGCTGCGACGGATGTGTCCCTGGTTCCGGCGGCACCGGGCGAAACGGTAGGTTTCCGGCCGTGCGCGCGGAGCCACCGACACGATGAGCAAGCGGCCGTTCGTTCTCTTCGGGCTCCTCGCCGCGGTCTGCCTCCTGGTGATCCCGTTCTTCGCCCTCGGCAAGGAGGGCGATCAGGACGCCGCACTGGTGAAGGTCGAGCCGCAAGACCAGCCTGCCAAGAAGCTGTTCGCCGACAACTGCGGCGCCTGCCACACGCTCGCGGCCGCGGGCACCGACGGCGTCGTCGGCCCGGATCTAGACGACCTGCTTGTGACCAGCGGCTCGAACTCCGCCGAGCAGTACGACGGCATCTACTCGCGGGTGATCAACGCCGTCACCTGCGGGCTCGGCGGGCGGATGCCGAAGGGCATCCTGCTCGGCGAGGAGGCCAAGCAGGCCGCGGCGTTCGTCGCCGCCTATGCGGGGCAGATCGGCAAGGGGCCGACGGTTGACGTTGCGTCGGCCAAGAAGCCGGATCCTGCTCCCTGTCAGCCGGCTGCCGGTTGACGTCGGCTTGGCGTGGTGCTGGGACGCCGGTCGCGGGACGCGGCGCTGCGGTGAGGACGCAAGGCCGGTCCCACTGCCGAGTGCGTGCGTGGTTGGGTGGACATCTGCTAGCCTACGACTCAGATTTCTTAGAACTTGAACTAGAAGGAGCAGGCAGGAATGGGTAAGACGATCGGGATCGACCTGGGCACGACCAACTCGGCGATGGCGGTGCTCGAGGGCGGCGAGCCGGAGATCATCGAGAACGCGGAGGGCGGGCGCACAACCCCGTCCGTGGTCGCGTTCACGGACTCCGGCGAGCGGCTCGTGGGCACGGTCGCCAAGCGCCAGGCGGTGATGAACCCCGAGAACACGATCTTCTCGATCAAGCGGTTCATGGGTCGCAAGGAGGCCGAGGTCAAGGAGGAGGAGACGATCGTCCCGTACAAGGTCGTTGCCGGGCCCAACGGCGACGTCCGCGTGGACGTACGCGGCGAGCAGTACTCGCCGCCTGAGATCTCGGCGATGATCCTGCAGAAGCTGAAGGTCGACGCCGAGTCGAAGCTCGGCGACACGGTCGACGGCGCCGTGATCACCGTCCCCGCCTACTTCAACGACGACCAGCGCCAGGCGACCAAGGACGCCGGCAAGATCGCCGGGCTCGACGTCAAGCGGATCATCAACGAGCCCACTGCCGCGGCCCTCGCCTACGGGCTCGACAAGGAGGAGTCCGACCAGACGATCCTGGTCTTCGACCTCGGGGGCGGCACCTTCGACGTCTCCGTGCTCGAGATCGGCGACGGCGTGTTCGAGGTCAAGGCGACCGCCGGCGACAACCACCTCGGCGGCGACAACTGGGACAAGGCGATCGTCGAGTGGCTGGTCGCGGAGTTCAAGAAGGATCAGGGAGTCGACATCTCCAACGACAAGCGCTCCCTCCAGCGCCTGTACGAGCAGGCCGAGAAGGCGAAGATCGAGCTCTCGACCACGCAGGAGACGCAGATCAGCGTCCCGTTCATCACGGCGATCAACAACGAGCCCAGGCACCTGGAGATGAAGCTGACGCGGGCGAAGCTCGCCGAGCTCACATCCGACCTGCTCGACCGCGTCGTCGCGCCGGTCAAGCAGGCGCTCGCCGACGCCGGTGGCTCGAACATCGACCACGTGGTTCTCGTCGGCGGGATGACTCGGATGCCGGCGGTCCAGGAGAAGGTCGAGGAGCTGGTCGGCAAGGAGCCGCACAAGGGCGTCAACCCCGACGAGGTCGTCGCCATCGGGGCCGCGATCCAGGCCGGGGTGCTCGCCGGCGACGTCAAGGACGTCCTGCTGCTCGACGTCACCCCGCTGACGCTCGGGATCGAGACCAAGGGCGGCGTGATGACGAAGCTCATCGAGCGCAACACCACGATCCCGACCAAGAAGTCGGAGATCTTCTCGACCGCTGACGACAACCAGCCCTCGGTGGAGATCCACGTGCTTCAGGGCGAGCGCGAGATGGCCGGCTACAACAAGTCGCTGGGCAAGTTCCAGCTCACCGGGATCCCGCCCGCGCCGCGCGGGATGCCGCAGATCGAGGTCACCTTCGACATCGACGCCAACGGCATCCTCAGCGTCGCGGCCAAGGATCTGGGCACGGGCAAGGAGCAGACGATCGAGATCAAGGGTGGCTCCGGTCTGGCCGAGTCCGAGGTCGAGCAGATGATCAAGGACGCCGAGGCGCACGCCGAGGAGGACCTGCGACAGCGCGAGCTGGCGGAGGCCCGCAACGTTGCCGAGAACGCCGCGTATGGGGCCGAGAAGCAGCTCGCTGAGATGGGCGACCAGGTCGACGATTCCTCGAAGACCGAGATCACCGAGGCGATCGCCGCGGTGCGGGGAACGCTCGAGTCCGAGGACGTCAACGAGATCAAGGCGAAGACCGACGCCCTGCAGGCCGCCTTCCACAAGGTCTCCGAGCAGATCTATCAGCAGGCCGCCGCGGAGCAGCAGCAGACGGCCTCGACCGACGGCGCCGGCGCGAATGGCGCCGGCGACACCGAGGACGAGGTGGTCGATGCGGAGGTCGTCGATGACGACCGCGCCTAGGCCGGACGAGACCACCGAGGACCGGCGCGCGGAAGAGGCCCAAGGGTCGCGTCCTGACACGAACCCCGCCGCCCCCGGAAGCGGAGCTGAGGAGGCGGCGGGCGGTAGTTCCGAGGAGGCGGCGGGCGGTGATTCCGAGGAGGCGGCGGGCGGTGACTCCGTCGGTGAGGAGCTCGAAGAGCTCGTCACCGGCCTGCGGGCCGAGCGCGACGAGTACCTCGACCTCGCCCAGCGGGCGAAGGCCGACTTCGAGAACTACCGCAAGCGGGCGGCGCGGGAATCGGCAGACGCCGAGCGGCGCGCCAAGGCCGCGCTCGCGCGCGAGCTGGTCCCCTCGATCGACAACCTCGAGCGGGCGCTGAGCGCCGCCGAGGCGGGGTCGGAGGTCGCGCGCGGCGTCGAGCTCGTCCACGGCGAGCTGCAGGCGACCCTCGCCCGCGCCGGCGTCGACTCCTACGACCCGACCGGCGAGCGCTTCGACCCCACGGTGCACGAGGCGATCTCCACCCGCACGGCCGACGGGGTGGAGGCGGGGACCGTGGTCGAGACGCTCGAGCGCGGCTACCGCCTCGACGGACAGGTCCTCAGGCCCGCCCGTGTGGTGGTCAGCGAGTAGCGGAGGGCGCCGATGGCACGCGACTTCTACGAGGTGCTCGGCGTCGGCCGCGGCGCCTCGGCCGAGGAGCTCAAGAAGGCCTATCGCAAGCTCGCCCGCGAGTACCACCCGGACCGCAACCCCGGCGACGCCGCGGCCGAGGAGCGATTCAAGGAGGTCCAGCAGGCCTACGACACGCTCTCGGACCCGGAGAAGCGCAAGCAGTACGACGCCGGAGGCATGTTCTCGGGCTTCGGCGGCGGGGCGCGGGGGGCCGGGGCCGGACCGGCCGGCTTCGCCTCCGATCTAGGGGACATCTTCTCGACGCTGTTCCGGCGCGGGGGCCCCGAGCAGCAGCCGGCTCGCGGCCGCGACCTCGAGACCGAGGTCCAGCTCAGCTTCCAGCAGGCCATGGACGGGACCGAGATCCCGGTCACCGTTCCCAAGCAGGCGACGTGCAAGACCTGCAGCGGCACCGGCGCTCGCCCGGGGACGATGCCCATCGTCTGCCCGCGCTGCGAGGGCCGCGGGGTCGACACGGAGAGCCAGGGGTTCTTCTCGATCAGCCAGCCGTGTCCGCAGTGCGGCGGCGCGGGCCAGGTGATCGAGGACCCGTGCCCGACCTGCGGTGGCTCCGGCCTGACCCTGCAGCGCAAGCGCTACCGCGTCCGGATTCCCGCGGGCGTGCGCGACGGCAGCCGGATCCGGGTGCGCGGCAAGGGCGAGGACGGGCCTCGCGGCGCGCCGCCCGGCGACCTGTACGTCGTCACCCGGGTCACCCCCTCGCCGGTGTTCCGCCAGCGCCCCGACGGCAGCCTCGAGGTGAAGCTGCCGATCACCGTGCCCGAGGCGATCCAGGGCGCCACCGTCGAGGTCCCGACCCTGAACGGCACCAAGCGGATCCGGGTACCGGCCGGCACCCAGCACGGCACGGTCCAGCGCCTGCGCGGCGAGGGGCCGCCGGAGGCGAGCGGAGGTAAGCGCGGCGACATCCTCTACCGGCTCGAGGTCCAGATGCCCCGCGACCTCACCGGCGAGCAGCAGCGGGCCCTGAGCGATTTCGCCGCGACGATGAACGACCGGGACCCGCGCGCGCGGCTGCTGCGCGACGCGTCCGCGGCGTCGGCGAAGGTAGGCGACTGAGAATGGCCCGCGAAGGTCGCAAGGGGTCGCGGCGGATGCCCGGCGAGGGGACCGAGGGACTGGACCGCCGCCGCGGCGTGTTCATGATCTCCGTCGCCGCCGAGCTCGCCGAAATGCATCCCCAGACGCTGCGGATGTACGAGACGCGCGGGCTGATCACGCCGAAGCGCTCGCCGAAGAACACGCGGCTCTACTCCTACGAGGACGTCGAGCGCCTGCGCCGGATCCAGCAGATGACGGGCGAGGACGGGCTGAACCTGGCGGGGGTCGAGACCGTGCTCGGGCTCGAGCGCGAGCTCGAGCGCGCCCGGACGGAGATGGCGAGGATGCGCCGGCGTGCCGCCGAGCTCGAGCGCGAGATGAACGCCGAGCTCGAGCGCGTCCGAAGGTCGCTGCGCGCGGAGATCGTCCCGTACGGCGCGTACCAGGGGCCGCTCGCCGATCGAGCATCCGGCGCGGCGAGACCGGAGGCGGGCGAGGATTCGGTCTCGATCCCGATCGAGCGCCCTAAGGGCCGCCGCGGGAACGGCTGAGGAGCCGCTCGGCGACACCACGCACCGTCTCGATCGCGTATTCGTGGGACGGCTGATCATCCGTGAGCACGGCCATCGACAGCTCCCGCGGTCCGTGGCGCTCCCGAAGCTCGGCCGCCTGATGGGCGAGGGCGTGATCGGGTAGCCAACCTCCCTTGAACCGCACCGCCCACCTCGGCTCGGCGGCCATCGGGATGCCCCAGCGCTGGGTCTCGACGATTGACCCGAGGAGGCCCTTCGCATATACGCGATGCCGCCGCGCGAACGCCCGGTCGAGGTCGCCGAAGAAGCGCGCCATATCGGCGGCGGTGATCTGCGCGTTGCCCCAGTACCCCGCCACGGTGAAGCGCGTCATCCCGGCGCGCCGCGCGACCGCGAACAGCCCGGCGTCGCCCACCCGCTGGTAGATCGCATCGGCGGCGGCGTTGTCGGAGCGGGTGATCATCGCCGTCAGCAGCCCGTCGGTGGTCGAGTCGATCCCGGCCCCCGCGTCCTTGAGCCGGCGGATCTCGGCGGCGAGCAGCATCGCTTTGACAGTGCTCGCGGCCGGATAGCGGCGATCCTCGGCGCGACCGCGGAGCTTTCCGTCGGTGTTGACCACCGCAAACGACACCTCGCCCGCGCGGCCCCGGGCGTGTGCCCAGGCGTCGCGCAGCGCAGCCGCGCTCGGGACCTTCGCGCCCGGGCGGTGCGCGGAGGCGGGCGCATCCACGCCCCAGTAGTACGCGGACGCGACCGAGGCCGGAGCCGTGACGGCGAGCGCGATGAGGACCGCGACGATGCGCATGCGACTGGACGATGACGCAATTGCAGCCAATAGTCTGCAGGCCGTGCGCACGATGCGGGACGGATCGTCGAACGGCCCTTGGGTCCCGCTCGTAGCAATCGGGCTCGCAGCGGGCCGGCTCGCGATCGGCACCGCACTCTGGCTCGCACCGGACGCATGTGCGCGGGTGCTCGGCTTCGGGCGGCTCGACCGCCGAGCGCTCACGCTCGCCCGGATCGCGGCGACGCGGGACGTCGTGCTCGGAAGCTGGCAGCTCCGCTCGCTCGGCGAGTCCGCCGAGCTGCGGCGGGCCTCGGCCGCGGTCGCGGTCGCCGACGCGGGCGACGCGCTCGCTTTCGCGCTCCTGCTCCGCGCCGGCGACCAGCGCAGGGCCGCCGTCCGCGGCGTCGCCGCAGCGCTGCCGGCCGCGCTTGCCGGCGCCTGGCTGGTCCGCGAGGCATGAATCTGAGTGAGCCACGCTAAGATTTCTTGACAGACCACTAACAAGTATCTAGGATCAGGCAGCAAATGCAGGCAGATCGGTTCACGGTGAAGTCTCAGGAGGCGGTGGCGACCGCGCAGCGGCTCGCGGCCGCCAACCGCAACCCCGAGGTGGTACCCCAGCACCTCCTCCTGGCTCTGCTCGAGCAGGAGGACGGGTTCGCGCCTGCGGCGCTACGCAAGCTGTCCGCGGACGTCTCGGCGATCACGGACCGGGGGCGCGCCGCCGTCGACGAGCTGCCGCGGGTCGGTGGCGACACCGAGCCCGAGATTCGCCCGTCGCAGAGCTTTATCAGCGTGCTTCAACGCGCCGAGAAGGAGATGGCGGCACTCGGCGACGAGTACATCTCCGTCGGCCACCTGCTGCTCGCGCTCGCGGAGAAGGGCTCGCCCACCGCCGACCTGCTGCCCGATCGCGAGTCGCTCGCGCGCGCGGTCGCCGAGACCCAGGGGCCGAGCCGCGTCACCTCGCCCAACGCCGAGGAGATGGCCGAGGCGCTGGAGAAGTTCGGGCGGGACCTGACCGCCGACGCCCGGCAGAACAAGCTCGACCCGGTGATCGGCCGCGACGAGGAGATCCGGCGGGTGATCCAGGTGCTCTCGCGTCGGACCAAGAACAACCCGGTGTTGATCGGTGACCCGGGCGTCGGCAAGACCGCCATCGTGGAGGGCCTGGCGCAACGGATCGTCGACGGCGACGTGCCCGAGTCGCTGCGCGACCGGCGCGTGATCGCGCTCGACATCGGCGCCCTGCTCGCGGGGTCGAAGTACCGCGGCGAGTTCGAGGAGCGACTCAAGGCTGTGCTGAAGGAGGTCCAGGAGGCAAGCGGCCAGATCATCCTGTTCATCGACGAGCTGCACACGATCGTCGGCGCGGGCGCCGCCGAGGGCGCGATGGATGCCGGCAACATGCTGAAGCCGATGCTCGCGCGCGGCGAGTTGCGCTGCATCGGCGCGACGACACTCGACGAGTACCGCAAGCACATCGAGAAGGACGCGGCGCTCGAGCGACGCTTCCAGCCGGTCTTGGTCGGCGAGCCCGACGTCGGCGACACGATCGCGATCCTGCGCGGGCTCAAGGAGCGCTACGAGCGCCACCACGGGGTCAAGATCACCGACCCCGCGATCGTCGCCGCGGCCACGCTCTCGGAGCGCTACATCGCCGACCGCTTCCTCCCCGACAAGGCGATCGACCTGATCGACGAGGCCGCCTCGCGGCTCAAGATGGAGATCGAGTCCTCGCCGGTCGAGATCGACGAGGTCGACCGCCGCATCCTCCAGCTCGAGATCGAGCGCGAGGCGCTGAAGGGCGAGAAGGACGAGGCCTCCAAGGCACGGCGTGAGGCGATCGAGGCCGAGCTTGCCGAGCTCAACGAATCCGCCTCGGAGCTCAAGGCGCGCTGGCAGGCGGAGAAGGAGGCGATCGAGGCGCGCAAGGCGGCCGTGGAGCAGCTCGACGACGCCCGCGGCGAGCTCGACCGGGCGAACCGCGAGAACGATCTCGAGCGCGCCGCAAGGCTCCAGTACTCGGACATCCCCGAGCTCGAGCGGATCGTCGGCGAGCAGGAGGACCGGATGCGCGAGCTCGACGAGGCCGGCTCGCTGCTGACCGAGGAGGTCACCGAGGAGGATGTCGCCGAGGTCGTGGCGCGCTGGACCGGGATCCCGGTCTCCCGCCTGATGGAGGGTGAGGTCGAGAAGCTGATCCACATGGAGGAGCGCCTGCACGATCGCCTGATCGGACAGGACGAGGCGGTGGAGGCTGTCTCCAACGCCCTGCGGCGCTCCCGAGCCGGCCTCTCCGACCCGAACCGGCCGATCGGCAGCTTCCTGTTCCTCGGCCCCACCGGCGTCGGCAAGACCGAGCTCGCGCGTGCCCTCGCCGAGTTCATGTTCGACTCCGAGCAGGCGATCGTGCGCCTCGACATGTCCGAGTACATGGAGAAGCACACCGTTGCGCGCCTGATCGGAGCCCCGCCGGGCTACGTCGGATACGAGGAGGGCGGCCAGCTCACCGAGGCGGTGCGGCGGCGTCCGTACGCCGTGGTCCTGCTGGACGAAATCGAGAAGGCGCACCCCGATGTGTTCAACGTGCTGCTCCAGATCATGGACGACGGCCGGCTCACGGACGGACAGGGGCGTACGGTCAGCTTCACCAACACGATCCTGATCATGACCTCGAACGTGGGCTCGGACCGGATCACCGGGCCGATGGTCGACGAGCGGATCCGCGAGGCGATCGAGGAGGTGCTCGAGACCACCTTCAAGCCCGAGTTCCTGAACCGCATCGACGAGGTGGTGATCTTCCACCGCCTCAGCCGCGAGGACATCGCCAAGATCGTCGACCTACAGGTCGAACAGCTGTCGACGCGGGTACGCGAACGCGGGATCGAGATCGAGCTCGCCGACGACGCGCGCACATTGCTCGGCAACCTCGGCTACGACCCGACCTACGGCGCCCGGCCGCTCAAGCGCGTGATCCAGCGCCAGCTGGTCGACAAGCTCGCGCTCAAGCTCCTCGAGGGCGAGTTCGCCGCCGGCGACGCCATCCGGGCCGAGGCCGCGGACGGCGAGCTCGTGTTCGAGCGCGCCGGGGCGACGGCGGCGACCGCCGCGTAAGGCCGAAGCGCAAGCGCCGGCCCCTGAGATCGTCGCTCGGTCGTTCCCTACGCTGCGCTCGATGCGGATCGGGATCTGCGCCTACTGGTTCAACCGCGGGCAGGGAGTCGTCGCCCGCCAGCTGCGCTCGGGCCTCGACTCGCTCGGACACGAGACGTTCGTGCTCGCGCGGCCGACGAGGGCGAGCAACGTCCGGCCGGCCTTCGTGGATCGGACCGGGGTCTGGGACCAGCCGCGCGTGAGCCAGGCGTCCGAGTACGAGATCCCCCCGGCCGAGCTCGTCACCTGGGGGCGGGAGAACGAGCTCGACGTCGCCCTCTTCGACCAGAACTACTGCTTCGACGCGATCGAGGCCCTGCGCCGCAGCGGGGTCCGGACCGTCGGGCGCTTCGTCTGGGAGCAGTTCTCGCGCGACCACGTCGAGCGGGCGAGGGGGGCGCTCGACGTCATCTACTCGATGACCGCGTGCGAGCAGGAGCGCTACGCGGGAATGGGCATCGAAAGCCCGCGCGTGCATTGGGGCATCCATCCGGAGCTGCTCGCCTACGCGAAGCGCGAGCGCTCGGATCCGGAGCGGCTCCGCTTCTTCTATCCGGCCGGGTTCCTCAGCAGGCGCAAGCCGGTCCCGCAGGTCCTGCGGGCATTTCGCCGCGTTCCGGGCACGGCAACCCTGACCATCAAGGGGCAGGTCGAGCGCAGCCGCGACCTGCTCGAGCGCGGCCTGACACGCGATCCCCGCCTCGAGGTGATCCTGGAGGACCTCCCCACCGACCGGCACCTGAGGCTCTTCGCCTCCGCCGACGTCTGCGTTGCGCCGAGCCGCTGGGAGGGCCTCGGCCTGCACCTGTACGAATCGATGGCTCTGGGGCTGCCGGTGATCACGAACGACAACCCGCCGATGAACGAGGTCGTCTACGACGCGGACAACGGGCTGCTCGTCCGCGGCTGGCCCTGGGGACGGGCGAGGTCGCGGATCCGCGCCCGGGTGCCGAGTGTCCGCGGCCTCGCCGCCGCGATGCGCCGGGTGAGCGATCCGGCGGTGCTCGACGGGCTTCAGGCCGGAGCTCGGGAGGCACGCGAGCGCCTGCGCTGGGAGCGGACGGTCGCCGACTACGCGAAGCTGATCGAGTCCGTCAGCTGAAAGAGGCGATCCCGTCCTGCCGCACGAGCTCGCGCACGGGGCGGTCGAGCCTGCGTCGGACCTCGGCGACCTCGCCCGAGCCGATGCCGGGACCGTCGACGAGCACGACCTCGCGAGCCGGAAAGCCGCGCAGCTCGTCCTCGACCGCCTGCACCGGATCGCCGTCGCCGACCGAGCCGGCGGCGTCGAGGCCGGCCGCGGCCAGCGAGCCGAGCGAGACCGCGACCGTGCGCTGCGCCTGGGCTCGGGCGGGCTCGAGGTCGGAGGCCCAGCGGTCCAGTCGCGAGGATCGGGCGGGTGCGAGCACTCGCAGCTCCGCCGGCTCGGCTCCGGCCGCGACCTCGCCCTCCGACGCGATCGCAGCGATCTCCCTCACCAGGGCCGGATCGTCGAGCGGCTCCGGGGCGACCACGAGGAGCCGGTAGCGACGGTCGGGAGCGGGGGCGACCTCGATCTCCTCGTCGAAGCGCGCCCGGGCGGCCAGCGCGATCAACGCGCCCACCGTGAGGGCGCCGACGGCAAGCCCGGGTGCCGGGCCGCCGAGCGAGAAGGCCGCGATGCTGGGCGCGACCAGCGCAAGCACCACCAGGGGCAGGGTCCACGAGCGCAGGACGAGCGGGACCAGCCTTTGCATGCCCCTCTCCTACCCTCCGGGCGGCGTCCCAGGCCCGCGGATCGGAGCGAAGATCGGGTGTGCGCCCACGCCCGGATGATCCCGCACGCCGGGCGGACTTGCACGATCCCGCGCGACGTGAAAGAAAGTGGCCTGCGGGGGCCGAGAACCGACGCTCAAAAGGAGAGAGGATGCCGACCTACATCATGCTCACACGCCTGACGTCCGACGGGGTGAAGACGCTGAAGGACAATCCGACGCGGGTCCACGAGGTCACGAAGGAGGTCGAGCAGCTCGGTGTCAAGGTCCTCAACCAGTGGGCGACGCTGGGCGAGTACGACTTCGTCAGCGTGGTCGAGGCGCCCGACGAGACGACGATGGCCAAGCTCTCGGTCGAGATGGGCTCGCGCGGCACGGTGATGAACGAGACGCTGACCGCAATCGACGCCGAGGAGTTCACCTCCTCGCTGTGAGGCGGAGCGCGAAGCGCGAAGCCGAGGCCGGCCGCCGTTGAGGTCGCTGCTGTGAAGGTCCTGGTCGTAGGGGGCGGCGGCCGCGAGCACGCGATCATCCGCGCGCTCGCCCGCTCGAAGCGAGCCCCGGAGCTGCTCTGCACGCCGGGCAACGCCGGGATCTGCGCCGACACACGCTGCCTCGACGTCGATGGGGGCACCGACGCCATCGTCGACGCCGCCGCCGCCGAGGGCTGCGACCTGGTCGTCGTGGGCCCCGAGGCGCCGCTGGTCGAGGGTCTGGTGGACGCGCTCGAGGCCCGGGGCGTCCCGGCCTTCGGCCCCTCGGCGGCGGCAGCGCAGCTCGAGGGCTCGAAGGTGCACGCGAAGGCGCTGATGGCCGAGGCGGGGGTCGCGACCGCGGAGCACGCGGTCCTTCACGATCGCGACGAGGCACTCGAGCAGCTCGCCGGCGGCTCGTACCCGACGGTGCTCAAGGCCGACGGGCTGGCCGCCGGCAAGGGAGTGATCATCTGCGCCGACGAGGTCGAGGCTCGCGCCGCGGTCGAGACGTTCTTCGTCGAGCGGCGCTTCGGCGCCACCGAGGTCGTGCTCGAGGAGTACCTCGACGGCGAGGAGCTGTCGCTGCTCGCCCTCTGCGACGGCGAGAACGTCCTTCCGCTCGCCCCCGCCCAGGACTACAAGCGCATCTTCGACGACGACCGGGGACCGAACACCGGGGGCATGGGCAGCTACTCGCCCGTTCCGGCCTTCGACGCCGAGCGGGTCGAGGACATCGCCGACGCGGTCCACCGCCCGGTCGTGGAGCTCATGCGCGCCCGCGGCACGCCCTTCCACGGAGTGCTCTACGCGGGCCTGATGCTGACCGACGCGGGCGCCAAGGTGCTCGAGTTCAACTGCCGCTTCGGCGACCCGGAGACGCAGGCCGTGCTGCCGCGGCTGCGCAGTGACCTGCTCGAGCTCTGCTTCGCCGCACGGGAGCCGGGCGGGCTCGCGGGGGCACGAGCCGATTTCGCCGACGACTGGGCCGTGACCATCGTCCTCGCCTCCGCCGGGTATCCAGCCGGATCTTCCAAGGGCGATCCGATCCGCGGGCTCGACCGCGTCCCTGGGGACGTCGCCGTGACCCACGCGGGCACGGCCCGCAACGACGCCGGAGAGATCGTGACTGCCGGCGGCCGAGTGCTCAACGTGACCGGGCTCGGGCCCACGCCGGGCGAGGCGCGCGAGCGTGCCTACGCCGCCGCGGAGCTGATCGAGTTCGATGGAATGCAGATGCGCACCGACATCGCGGCCGCAGCGATCGAGCGGGTGGCCGGCTAGAAAGGGAGCAAGATTGGAGACGCGAGAGCCGAGCACCGAGACGGGGCTCGAGACGCCACAGGACGCCGCGACCGAGCCGATGCCCGAGGTCGAGGCGGCCTTCGAGGAGATCGAGGTCGACGCGCCCCGGGTCGGGATCATCATGGGCTCCAAGAACGACAAGCCCAAGCTGCAGCCCGCCGGTGAGGCGCTCCACGAGGCCGGGATCCGTTACGAGGTGCGGGTGATGAGCGCGCATCGCGACCCCGAGAAGGTGCGCGACTACTGCCACGCGGCGAGGATGCGCGGGCTCCAGGTGATCATCGCCGGCGCCGGGATGTCCGCGGCGCTGCCGGGTGTGGCCGCCGCGCACACCGACCTGCCCGTGATCGGCGTGCCGATCCTCGGCAAGAGCCTCGGGGGCCTCGACGCGCTGCTGTCGGCGGTCCAGATGCCGCCCGGCGTGCCGGTCGCCTGCGTCGCCGTCGACGGAGCGAAGAACGCGGGGCTCCTCGCGATTCGGATAATCAACGCCTAGCAAATGCCCGTCGGCTCCTCCCAGGGAGCGATAGGCGACCGGTGGTCCAAGCTCTGCTTGGATTCCGGGGCCGACGGGGCTCGCAATTTGATTCAGCGCTACACCCGAACGGAAATGGGCGCCGTCTGGAGCGACGAGCGCCGTATGCAGGGCTGGCTCGACGTCGAGCTGGCGGCGACCGACGCGCTCGCGGCGGCCGGCACGGTGCCGGCCGGCGCCGCGGCGGCCTGCCGCGAGCGTGCCTCGTTCACCGTCGAGGCGGTGAAGGAACGCGAGCGGACGACCAACCACGACGTCGCGGCGTTCGTCGACGTGGTCGCGGCCTCGGTCGGCGACGAGGGGCGCTGGATCCACTACGGCCTCACCTCCTCGGACGTTCTCGACACCGCGCTGGCCCTGCAGCTGGTCGAGGCGGGGGCCATCCTGATCGAGGGCGCGACCACCTACCGCGATGCCCTCGTCGCCCGGGCGCGAGAGCATGCCGAGACGCCCTGCGTCGGGCGGACCCACGGCGTGCACGCGGAGCCGACCACCTTCGGGCTCCGGCTCGCCGGCTTCGCGTTCGAGGCAGATCGCAACCTCGAGCGCCTGCGGGCGGCGTTCGAGCAGGCGGCGGTCGGCAAGCTCTCCGGCGCCGTCGGCACCTACGCCTCGCTTCCGCCGTCGGTCGAGGCCGCGGTCATGGACCGGCTCGGCCTCCAGGCGGAGGACATCTCGACCCAGGTCGTGCCCCGGGACCGCCACGCGCAGGTACTCGGCGCGGTGGCGCTCGCCGGCGCCGGGCTCGAGCGCTTCGCGCAGGAGGTCCGCAACCTCCAGCGGACCGAGGTCCGCGAGGTCGAGGAGCCGTTCGCGTCCGGGGCGCAGAAGGGCTCCTCGGCGATGCCCCACAAGCGCAACCCGATCGTCAGCGAGCGGATCTGCGGGCTCGCCCGGGTGCTGCGCGGCTACTCCCACGCCGGCGTCGAGAACGTCGCCCTCTGGCACGAGCGCGACATCTCGCACTCGGGCGCCGAGCGCGTGATCCTTCCCGACGCGACGATCCTGCTCGACTACATGCAGCACCTCGCGGTGCGCGTCGTGGCGGGGATGACCGTGCACGAGGACCGCATGCGCGCCAACCTCGACCTCACCCACGGCGCCCTGTTCAGCCAGCGGGCGCTGACCGCCCTGATCGAGGCGGGGATGGCGCGCGACGAGGCCTACCGCCTCGTCCAGGGCGCCGCGCAGCGCGCCTGGGACGAGGGCATCCCGTTCCGGGACCTGCTGGCGGAGGCTGCGCCCGATCTGGATCTCGAGGCCGTCCTCGACGTCGACGCCTACCTCGAGCACGTCCCCGAGGTCCTCGCCCGGCTCGAGCGCCTCAGCTGATCAGCACCCGCGTCCCGTTGGCCGGGGAGAGCGTGACGTTGCGGCGCACCGGGCGCTCGAGCGACGAGGAGGCAGCGCGCATGCGGACCGAGCGGAGAACGGTCTCGATCACGACCCTCATCTCGAACTGGGCGAACGCGGCGCCGATGCAGCGCCGCGTGCCGCCTCCGAAGGGAATCCAGGCGAAGGTCTCTGGCGCGTCGTCGCCCAGGAAGCGCTCGGGGCGGAACGCGTACGGCTCGGCGTAGACGTCGCCGCGGGTGTGCGCGAGATAGATTCCGGCCATGACCACGGTGCCGGCCGGCAGCTCGTAGCCGCCGAGCTCGGCCGTCGCGCGGAGCTCGCGTCCGGTGAACGGGACCACGGGGCGCACGCGCAGCGACTCGTTGACCACCGCGTCGAGGTAGCCGCGCTCGCCCGCCTCGAGCTCGGCCCGCAGCCGCTCGAGCGCCTCCGGGTGGTGCACGAGCAGGTCGAAGGCCCAGGCGAGGCCGGTCGCCGTCGTCTCGTGCCCGGCGAGCAGCAGGGTCATCAGCTGGTCGCGAAGCTCGGTGTCGTCCATCGCCGAGCCGTCCTCGAACCGAGCCGTGACGAGCAGCGAGAGGATGTCGTCGCGCGCGCCCGCCTCAGAGTCGCGGCGTCGCTCGGCGATCTCCGCGTAGAGCACCTCGTCGGTGCGCCGGCGAAGCTCGTTCAGGCGCCGGTACATCGGCAGCCGCCGGGTGCCCGGCGCGATCAGGCCGACCGCGACCGGCGAGGCGGTGGCGCCGAGGATCTCGACGAGGCCGTCGCGCAGCTCGCCGCGGCGCTCCGCGTCCTCGACCCCGAACACGGCGCGCAGGATCACCTCGAGCGTGATCGCCTGCATGCTCGGATGAAGCGCGAACTCCTCGCCCTGCGGCCAGGAGGCGATCGCGCGCTCGGTCGCCTCGGCGATCACGGACTCATAGGCGCGCATGCGCTCGCCGTGGAAGGGCGGCAGCATCAGCTTGCGGCGGCGCAGATGCTCCTCGCCCTCCTGCAGAAGCAGCGACCCGGGGCCGAGCAGCGGCCGCAGGATGATGTTGCGCCCGGGCGCGATCGTGTTGACGCGGTCGGCGGCGAACAGCGCCTTCAGCGACGGCGGGTCGGAGATGAAGACCAGCTCGCCGGGCCCGTAGAAGCGACCGCTGAAGGTCTCGCCGAGGACGCGGCGCCAATGCTCCATGAACGGGATCGGCCGCACCAGGAAGCGCGCGGTCTGCAGTGGCTTCGGCAGCGGGATGTGCGGCACCGCGCCGTTTCGCCTCGCGGCGGATGGCGGCGGCTCCTGAGGTGCCGGGGGTCGCTGCTGCGCGGTCGTGTCGGCGCTCGCCATCGGGCCGCCCACTGTACCGCCAGGGGGTATGACCCGCGCCGCGATCGCTACGCCGCCCGCGTTGTTAGCATCGCCAGCAGTGACGACCGCGCTCGCCGACCTCCCCCTCCTCGCCTCCGGCAAGGTGCGCGAGATGTACGCGGTCGAGGACGACCTCCTGATGGTCGCCTCCGACCGGATCTCGGCCTACGACGTGATCCTGCCGACGCCCATCCCCGACAAGGGCCGGGTGTTGACCCAGATGTCGGTGTTCTGGTTCGAGACCACCGGCCACATCTGCCCCAACCACTATCTCTCCCAGGACGCGCCCGCCGAGGTGGCGGGGCGGGCGCTGCGGGTGCGGCGGCTGGACATGTACCCGGTCGAGTGCGTGGCCCGGGGCTACCTGTCGGGCTCGGGCTGGCGCGAGTACCGCCAGACGGGTGCCGTCTGCGGGATCGAGCTGCCCGCGGGCCTGCGTGAGTCCGACCGCCTCCCTGAGCCGATCTTCACTCCGGCGACCAAGGCCGAGATCGGCGAGCACGACGAGAACATCGACTTCGACCGCGCGGCAGAGCTCATCGGCGACCGGGCGCTCATGGAGGAGCTGCGGCGGGTGACGCTAGAGCTCTACGAGCACGCCTCGGCC
Source organism: uncultured Solirubrobacterales bacterium (assembly GCA_963729075.1). Lineage (GTDB taxonomy): Bacteria > Actinomycetota > Thermoleophilia > Solirubrobacterales > 70-9 > WHSW01. Next base: position 49,705 of record CAVSMU010000002.1, read on the forward strand.
CACGCCGCGGAGCGCGGGATCATCATCGCCGACACGAAATTCGAGTTCGGCGCCTCCCCCGGCGCCGAGATCGTGCTCGGCGACGAGGTGCTGACGCCGGACTCCTCGCGGTTCTGGCCCGCCGACGACTACGAGCCGGGCCGCTCGCAGGCCTCGTTCGACAAGCAGTACGTGCGCGACTGGGTGGATCAGTCCGGCTGGGACCACAGCCCCCCCGGCCCGGAGCTTCCCGACGACGTGGTCGCCAACACGCGCGCCAAGTACGTCGAGGCGTACGAGCGGATCACCGGACGCGAGCTCTAGCCGCAAAGCGCGGTCCGTACCCTGGACTGGATGAAGCTGTTCGTCCTCGGCCTCCGTCGCTCGGGCACCACCATCCTCTACGACGTCCTGCGTGAGGACCCGAGGCTTCGCTGTCATTACGAGCCGTTGCGCGAGGACGCCGAGACGATCGGCGGCGGCAGCGGGGCGCGCGACGAGGACCTGTTCGCCGAGACGCGGCGTGAGCGGGAGCGGTTTCGCGCCCGGCGTTATCCGGAGCTGCCGATCGAGCTCTTCAACTGCGGTGGCCCGCGGGCACCCGAGCTGGAGCTCGACCCCGACCTGCCGGAGCACTGCCGGGATTTGCTCGCCGAGCTGCTCGGCCAGGCGGAGGACGTGATGGTCAAGGAGACGCGCCTTCACCACAAGCTCGTGGCACTGGCCCAGATCGACCCGGAGGCCGCGGTAGTCCAGCTGGTTCGCGACCCACGGGCGGTGACCGCCTCGATGCTGCTCGGCCGCCGGCGGCGCACCGACATCTATCCGGACGCCGACGCCTTCTTCACTGCCCGCACGGGCCGGCGCCTGTGGTCGAGCCGCAGGCTCTCCGAGGAGGTGATCGCCCGCGGGGGGGCACCCGACCTTCCGCCCGACATCCCCGACTTCCTGCGGCCCCTGCTGGTCTGGAAGGCGGCGTTCGAGGCGACCGCCGGCGATGGGGCGCGCCTCTTCGGCGACCGCTACGCGCTCGTCCGGCTCGAGGACCTGCGCACGACCCCGCACGACCAGCTTGCGCGGATCTACGCGCTCAGCGGCCGGACCGTCCCCGACGCGGTCGTCGATTGGGCGACCGAGAACATCCGCCGCGATGCGGGGCTGCACCTCGCCGACGACCCGCGGTGGGCGCGCGCGGCGCGGCTCATCGGGCTCGAGCCGCAGCTCGAGCAGGCGGGCTACTCCGAGATCCTCGAGCTCGACCCCGAGCGCGCTTCGCTCGACCTCGCGCCGCCCCCGCCGCGCTCCCGGCTCGCCGGTTTCATGGGCAGAGCCCGGCGCCGTTCCCGGAGCTTCGGCGGCCGCGCCGCCCGGTAACGTCAGAGCCGTGAGGGCGCGCGTCCTGATCCGGCCCAAGGAGGGCATCCTCGACCCGCAGGGCAAAGCGGTTGAGCGGGCGCTGCCCGCGCTCGGCTTCGAAGGGGTCTCGCATGTCCGCATCGGCCGCATGGTCGAGCTGGAAGCCGAGGAGGGCGCCGACCTCGACGCGCTCTGCGAGAAGCTGCTCGCGAACCCATTAGTTGAGGACTACGAGATCGTGCGGGGAGACCCCGGCGTTGGTTGAGTTGAGGAGTCCGCAGCCGGCCGCTTCGCGGCCTTGCAGTCCGCAGAGCGCTGCTCACTGCGGACTGCGGACTGCGGACTGCGGACTTTCGCCGTGATTGGCGTGCTTCAGTTCCCCGGCTCTTGCGATGAGCGCGACGCCGTGCTCGCGTGCCAGCGGGTCGGCGACGCGCGCCTCGTCTGGCACGGTGACTCGGATCTGGGGGACCTCGACGCGGTGGTGATTCCGGGTGGGTTCTCCTACGGCGACTACCTGCGCGCGGGCGCGATCGCGCGCTTCGCGCCGGCGATGGAGGCGGTGCGCGAGTTCGCCGCCGCCGGCGGGCCGGTGCTCGGGATCTGCAACGGCTTCCAGGTCCTCTGCGAGGCGGGCATGCTCCCGGGCGCGCTGCTGCCAAACGCCGGGCTGCGCTTCGTCTGCCGGCAGGTCGAGGTCGAAGTCGCGAGCACCGAGACAGTGGTAACCGGCGCCTGCGAGGCGGGCGAGGTCCTCTCGGTCCCCGTCAAGCACATGAGCGGCCGCTGGTTCGCCCCCGACGAGATCGTGCGCGAGCTCGAGGCGAGCGGGCGGATCGTCTTTCGCTATGCCGCGGGCCAGAACCCGAACGGCTCGGTCGCCGACGTCGCCGGGGTCGCCAACGAGCGCGGCAACGTTGTCGGCCTGATGCCGCACCCCGAGCACGCGGTGGACCCGCTCACCGGCTCCGCAGACGGCCTGAAGCTGTTCGACTCGCTGGTTCGAAGCACGGCCGCCGCGGCGGTGTGACACCGCTGCGTCGCCGGCGCTCCGCGGTCCCGGCGCCCGCCCCCTTCGTGGTCGGCGTCGGGCGCTCGGGGACGACCCTGCTGCGGCTGATGCTCGATGCCCATCCCGAGCTCGCGATCCCGCCCGAGACCCACTTCGCGCCCGGTCTGATCGAGCGGGCGCACGAGGGTGCGGGTGCCGACGCGCTGGTCGACGAAATCGTCGGCACCCGGGCCTGGGCAGACTTCGGCATCCAGGCCGAGCGCCTGCGCGAGCGCGTTACGGCGCTCGGGGAAGGCGGCGCCGCCACGGTCCTGCGCGCCTTCTACGGGCTCTGCGCCGAGCGCGAGGGCAAGCCGCGCTGGGGGGACAAGACTCCGATCTACGTCAGGAGCATGCGCCCGATCGGCGGGGAGCTGCCGGAGGCACGCTTCGTGCACCTGATCCGTGATGGGCGCGACGTCGTGCTGTCGCGGCGCGCGCGGGGGATGGGCGCGGGCAAACCGATCGCCGACACCGCCGACCGCTGGCGGCGGCGGATCGAGGAGGCCAGGACGCAGGCCCGGCGCCTTCGCGGCCGGTACCTCGAGCTGCGCTATGAGGACCTGGTCACCCGGCCGGAGCCGCAGCTGCGGCGCGTCTGCGAGCTGATCGAGCTCGACTACGACGCCGCGATGCTCGAGTATCACAAGCGGGCCGGTGGGCGGCTGGCGGAGCTCGGCGACCTGCCGGCCGAGGGCGGACGCCGCGGGCGTGCGAGCGCCGAGCGCCAGGCGTCGCACGCGCTCGCCGCGGGCCCGCCGACGAGTGCCCGAACAGGCGCCTGGCGCGAGCAGATGAGCTCCGCCGATCGGGCCGAGTTCGAGGCGGTCGCGGGCGGTTTGCTCGTCGAGCTCGGCTACGAAGTGCCATCCTCCTGAATACTTCCCGTCGGCTCCCTCCAATCGGTCCGGGGGCGACGGCGTTTATCCATGGCCCTGAACTACTCGATCAAACTCCTGCGCTACCGGCGCCTGCGCAGCCGTTCCGAGCCCACCGAGCCCGCCCCCTTCGTGGTCGGCGTCGGGCGCTCGGGGACGACCCTGCTGCGGATGATGCTCGACGCCCATCCCGAGCTCGCGATACCGCCCGAGACGCACTTCGTGCTGCCGCTCATCCAGGCCTCGGGGAAGCTGCGCTTCAACCCGCGAACCGCGACGCGCTCGATCGTTCGCGACGAGCGGCGCCGCTGGAACGACTTCGGCCTCGCCGAGCCCGACCTGCTCGCCCGCTTGAAGACGGTCGAGCCGTTCAACACCAGCGATGCGCTGCGCGCCTTCTATCAGCTCTACGCGGACAAGCATGGCAAGCGGCGCTGGGGCGACAAGACCCCCGACTACGTGCGCAAGATGAAGAAGATCCAGAACACGCTTCCGGAGGCGCGGTTCATCCACGTGATCCGCGACGGGCGCGACGCGGGGCTCTCGCACAACGCCCGGATCGCGAAGCGGGGCAAGGAGCCGGTGCCGGCGCGCGAGCTGGCCCGCCGATGGCGCAAGCGGGTCCTGAAGTCGCGCGATGACGCGGCCGAGGTCGACGGCTATCTCGAGGTCCGGTACGAGGACCTGGTCGAGGACACCGAGAGCGTCCTCCGCCGCGTCTGCGAGCTGATCGAGCTCGGCTACGACCCGGCGATGCTCACCTACCACGAGCGGGCCGAGGAGCGCCTGCAGGAGATGGCCGGGGCGCTCCCGGCGCGCAAGGGACGTCCCGAGCGTGAGGCTGGCGAGCGGGTCGACGCACACGCGCTCACCACCAAACCCCCCGACGCCGAGCGGGTCGCGGTCTGGAAGCGGGAGATGAGCGAGGCGGAGAACGCCGAGTTCGAGGAGGCGGCCGGCTACCTGCTCGACGAGCTGGGGTATGAGACCGTGACCCCTCGCGACGAGTGGCTGCCGCCCGAGGAGTGGGCGCGGTCCAAGGAGCGCGCCGACCGCGGGGGTGGCTGAGCCGATGAGCCTGCTGTCGCGGCTGCGCAGCGTGAGGACAGGGCGCGAGCCGGCGGTATTCGTCGTCGGCATGAACCGCTCGGGCACGACCCTGCTGCGGATGATGCTCGACGCCCATCCACAGCTGACGATCCCGCCCGAGACGCACTTCGTTCCCGACCTGATCAAGGCGACCCGCACCGACGGCGCGACCGCCGAGGAGGCGCTCGAGGCGATGAAGTCCGCCCGCGAGTGGGGGGACTTCGGCTTCTCCGACGAGCAGATGCTCGAGCGACTGCGCGCCTTGCCGAAGATCAAGCCCGGACCGGCGGTGCGGACGTTCTACGACGCGTACATGGAGCAGCAGGGCAAGCCTCGCTGGGGCGAGAAGACGCCCACCTACGTGCAGAAGATGAAGCTGATCCAGAGGGCGTTGCCCGAGGCCCGCTTCGTGCACGTGATCCGCGACGGGCGCGACGTCGCCCTCTCGGTGCTCGACCGGACGGTTCGCGACCTGACCGCGGCGGACGTCGCGCGTCGCTGGAAGCGAAAGATCACCAAGGCACGCGAGGACTCGCCGCAGCTCGAGCACTACATCGAGGTCCGCTACGAGGATCTGATCCTCGACACGGAGCCGGTCCTGCGCCGCGTCTGCGAGTTCATCGAGCTCCCCTGGGACGACGCGATGCTCGACTACCACGAGCGATCGGGTGAGCGGCTGCAGGAGATGGCCCGCGCGCTGCCGGGCGACGGGCGCGCGCAGGAGCTCAGCGTCGAGCGCCGGATGGCGACCCATGCGATGACGACCAAGCCGCCGAGCGCGGACCGCGTCGCCCGCTGGCGCACCGAGATGAGCGCCGAACAGCGGACTGAGTTCGAGAGCGTTGCGGGGGACCTGCTCGACGAGCTCGGTTATCCGACCGGGCCCGATGCCGTCGAGCGGGCGACGACTCTGATCGACGAGGCGCCCGTGCCCGGCGGCTGACCCGCACGAACCGGACGCGAAGCGGAGGATTTGTGCGGATTGGTTTGGTGACCAAGTGGTTCGCGAGTGGGCAGGCGGTCGTCGCGCGCCAGATGCGCTCCGCGCTCGACGGGCTCGGGCACGAGACGTTCGTGCTCGCGAAGCAGGGCAAGGGGCCCCGGGCGCAGCAGGAGCGCGTGGCCGATCCGGTGTGGGACCAGCCCGGTGTGACCCACGCCGACAAGGCCGACATCCCCGAGCGCGAATACCTCACCTGGGTCCGCGATCACGGCATCGAGGCGATCCTCTGTGACCAGAACGACCAGTTCGCGGAGATCACCGCGGTGAGACGCGAGGGGGTGCGCACGATCGGGCGCTTCGTCTGGGAGTCGTTCCCGCCCGAGGACGCGGTGCCCGCGAAGGAGGCGTTCGACGTCATCTACTCGGTCACCCGGGCCGAGCAGGAGCGCTACCGCGGCTTCGGGATCGACAGCCCGCTGCTCACCTGGGGCTGCCATCCGGAGCTGATAGCGATCGGCGACGAGCGGCGGGCGGCGAAGGACGATTCGCCGGACGGCGAGGTCCGCTTCTACGTGCCCGGATCGTTCATGGGCAAGCGAAAGCCCTTCCCGGAGATCGTCGAGGCGTTCGTGCGGACCACCGACCCGCGGCTGCGGCTCCTGATCCGCGGCCAGGTCGACCGCAAGGCAGGCAGGCTGGAGAAGGCGGCGGACGGTGACGAGCGGGTGATCATCGAGCTCGAGGACCGGCCAACCGACGAGCACCTGCGCCAGTTCGCAAGCTGCGACGTCTGCCTCTCGCCGTCGCGCTGGGAGGGCCTCGGCCTGCCGCTCTACGAGGCGGTTGCGTTCGGCATCCCGACGATCACGAACGACTCGCCGCCGATGAACGAGATCGTCCTCGACGACGTCAACGGAATCTGCGTCGACTCAGTGCGTTGGGGGGAGGCCGGCTCCGGCATCCCTGCCTTCGATCCCGACTTCGACCAGCTCACGGCGGCGATCGAGCGGCTCGCCGAGCTGGATGAGCGGGAGCGGCTCGCCGCGGGCGCGCTACGGCTGCGCGAGGGCGAGCGGAGCTGGCAGCGCACCGTCGAGGGTCTCGCCGGATTGCTCGAACGGGTCTCTTGACATGCGCCTGGGCGTCGTGAGCAAGTGGTTCAACCGCGGCCAGCCGGTGGTGGGGCGCCAGACGCGCTCGGCGCTCGAGGAGCTCGGTCACGAGACATTCGTCCTCGCCCGCCCGAAGAAGGAGCGGGGGCCCCGGCCGGGAGCGCTCGACCGCGACGACGTCTGGGATCAGCCCGGCGTCACCGAGGCCTCCGCGTACGACATTCCCGGCGCCGAGTACGAACGCTGGGTCTCGGATAACGGCATCGAGGCGATCTTCTGCGACCAGAACTATCAATTCGCCGAGCTGGCGGCGCTGCGCGCCCGTGGTGTGCGCACGATCGGGCGCTTCGTCTGGGAGCACTTCAGCGCCGACCATGTCGCCGCGGCGAGGCAGGCATACGACCTCGTCTTCTCGCTGACTCGCGCCGAGCAGGACCGCTACGCCGGGATGGGCATCGAGTCGCCGTACGTGCGCTGGGGCTGTCATCCGGAGCTCCTGGCCGTCGCCGAGGACCGCGCACCTCGCGCCGAGCACCCGGACACCGTCACCTACGTCTTCCCCGGCGGCTTCCTCGGTCACCGCAAGCCGGTCGAGCCGGTGCTGGAGGCGTTCATGGCGACGGCCGACCCGCGCCTGCGCCTGCTGGTCAAGGCCCAGGTCGAGCGCGCGCAGGTGCGGCCCGCCGCGGAGGCGGCCGAGCGCGATCCGCGGATCCAGCTCACGGTCGGCGATCGGCCGACGCGGGCGCACCTCCACGAAGTGGCGGCATGCGACGTGTGCGTCTCCCCGGCGCGCTGGGAGGGCCTCGGGTTGCCCCTCTACGAGGCGATCGCCTTCGGGATGCCGTCGATCACGAACGATGCGCCGCCGATGAACGAGGCGATCAGCGATGGGGTCAATGGCCTGCTCGTGGCGTCGCACCCGAACGGTACGGCGAAGTCGGGCATTCCGGCGCTCGACCCCGACGTCGGCGCGCTGACCGCCGCGATCGAGCGCCTGGCCGATGACGCGGAGCGCGCGAGCCTGGCCGAAGGAGCCCGCGAGGTGCGCGATACCGAGCGCCGCTGGGAGGACACCGTTCGGGGGTTCGGGGAACTGCTCGACCGGGTAGCTTGAACGCCTCCATGGGCCTCCTGGACACCTTCGACCGCTACCGCCAGCGCGCGCGCATAGTGCTCGCAGGGCGGCGCCTGCGCAGCCGCGGGCCGGTGCCGGCGCCGGCACCGTTCGTCTGCGGCGTGACCCGCTCGGGCACGACCCTCGTGCGGCTCATGCTCGACTCGCACCCCGACGTGGCGATCCCCGGCGAAACCCACTGGCTGCCGAAGCTGATCAAGGCCCAGGAGCGCCGCGCGCAGTCGGCGGACGAGCTCGCGGACCTGATCATCGATCACAAGCGGTGGGGCGACTTCCAGCTGGACGCGAACGACCTGCGCGAGCGCTTCGCCGCGCTCGACCCGGTGACCGCGGCGGACGCGATCCGCGCCTTCTACATGCTCTACGCCCAGCGCGAGGGCAAGTCACGCTACGGCGACAAGACCCCGGGCTATGTCCAGGAGATGCGCCGGATCCAGCGCGTGCTCCCGGAGGCCCGTTTCGTCCACATCATCCGCGACGGTCGCGACGTCTCGCTCTCGCACATGCGAATGAACTGGGGGCCCGAGACCTATGCGCAGTCGGCCCGCCTGTGGCGCAACCGGATCCGCAAGGCGCGCAAGACGGCGCCCTCGATCAACCACTACATGGAGATCAAGTTCGAGGACCTGGTCGCCGACACCGAGGGCGTGCTGCGGGGGGTCTGCGACTTCATCGAGCTCGACTTCGACCCCGTGATGCTCGACTACCACGAGCGCGCCGAGGAGCGGCTCGCGGAGAAGGCGCGCGAGCTGCCGCGCAAGAACCGCCCGCCCCAGCCGGCCGCGGCGAGGCTCGAGAGCCACCGCCTCGCCACGGAGCCGCCGCGGTCCGACCGGGTCGGAATGTGGCGGGAGCGGATGACGCCCGAGGAGGTCGCCGAGTACGAGGCTGTCGCCGGCGACATGCTGGTCCAGACCGGCTATCAGCTGGCCAGCCAAGCGGGCGAGCAGCGCGCTCGCGAGAAGGCCGCGGTCGCCCCCGGCTAAGGCCCGGTTTCGGCCGAGCGCGGTGACGCGCTCGCGCCGTCGGGCGGCTCGGCGAACGCGATCGCGTTGCCGTCCGGATCCGGGACGTTCACATGACGGACACCGTTCGAGTAGGTCTCGATCGGCTCGTGCTCGATGCGCTGGGCAGCGAGGCGCTCCAGGAGCCCGTCGAGCCCATTGACTGACAGGGTGATCCGGCCGGCGCCGGCCTCCGCCGCGTTCGGCTCGATGAAGAGCCAGGCGTGCTCGTCGATCTCCCAGAGCATCTCCTCCCCGACGCGCATATCAGGGGGTCGTCCGAAGAACCGCGTGTACCAGGAGATGCCGGTGTCGAGATCGGACACCGGGACACCGGCGAAGAGGTGGGTGATAGCGCTTTGCATGTGTCTCCTTTGACGTGGAATGCAGCCGGGCCCGTGACTAACGTGCCGGCCGGGTTGGAGGGTGACGCGAACAAGCGCCTCGTGCTCACGGCGATGATCTTCGCCGTCTCGATGACGCGTAAGCCGCCGGCCGGGCCAGGTGGTGCGGGTCGCCGGCATCCTGGGTCGCGAGGGGACTGAAAGCCGACGTGCGGAGCCGCGATACTGCGGCTCGTGATCCGCTGCACCGGGACCCCTTGACCGTCTCCGAGGCCAGGCACCGCGAGCTCGGGCTCACCGACGCCGAGTACGAACGGATCATCGAGCTGCTGGAGCGCGAGCCCAACGACGTGGAACTGGCGATGTTCTCGCTGCTGTGGTCCGAGCACTGCGCCTACAAGCACTCGCGCAAGCTGCTGCGGCGCCTGCCCACCGAGGGCGAGCGGGTGCTGATGGGCCCGGGCGAGAACGCGGGCGCGGTCTCGGTCGGCGACGGCTGGGCGGTTGCGTTCAAGGTCGAGTCGCACAACCACCCGAGCGCCGTTGAGCCGTTCCAGGGCGCCGCGACCGGCGTCGGCGGGATCCTGCGCGACGTGTTCGCGCTCGGCGCGCGCCCGATCGCGGTGCTCGACTCGCTGCGCTTCGGGGAGCTCGAGTCCGAGCGGTCGCGCTACCTCTTCGACCACGTCGTCGCCGGGATCGGCCACTACGGCAACTCGATCGGCGTCCCGACCGTCGGCGGCGAGGTCTACTTCGAGGCGCCGTACGAGCACAACTGCCTCGTCAACGCGATGTGCGTCGGGCTCGCCCCAGCCGACGGGACGATTCGCTCGGCCGCAGCCGGCCCGGGGAACGCGATCGTGCTCATGGGCGCCTCCACGGGCCGCGACGGGATCGGCGGCGCCTCGGTGCTCGCCTCGGCCGAGCTCGAGCACGGCGACGAGAAGCGGCCGTCGGTGCAGATCGGCGACCCGTTCGAGGAGGCCAAGCTGCTCGAGTGCTGCCTCGAGCTGGTGGAGCACGGCCTCCTGGTCGCCCTCCAGGACCTCGGCGCGGCCGGGCTCACCTCCTCGGCCGGCGAGATGGCCGCGAAGGGTGGCGTCGGGATCGACATCGACGTCGCACGCGTGCCGTTGCGCGAGGCCGACATGGAGCCGTTCGAGATCATGGTCTCCGAGTCGCAGGAACGGATGCTGGCCGTGGTCGAGCCCGCCCGCGTCGACGCGGTGCTCGAGCTCTGCCGGCGCTGGGAGACCGGGGCGGCGGTGATCGGCGACGTGACCGCGAGCCGTCACTTCCGGGTCCTGCGCGGCGACGAGGTCGTCGGCGACATGCCGGTCGAGGCGCTGGTCGACGGCTGTCCCCTCTACGACCTCGAACCGGCCGAGCCACGGGGGTGGATCTACCCCAACGAGGACGTGCTCGGCACGCGCGTCGCCCTGCACGCGGGACGCGGCGCCGACCCGGGCGACCCCTCGGCGATCCTGATCGCCCTGCTCGCCTCGCCGAGTGTCGCCAGCAAGAAGTGGGCCTTCGAGCAGTACGACTCGGTGGTGCTCTCGCACACCGTGCGCCGTCCGGAGGCCGCGGACGCAGCGGTGCTCCATCTCCACGAGGCTGGGGCCTCGATCGCCGTCGCGATCGACGGCAACGGGCGCCGCGTCGCCTGCGATCCCTACGCGGGCACGATCGAGGCCGTGCTCGAGTGCGCGCAGAACCTGGCCTGCTCGGGCGCCGAGCCGCTCGGGCTGACCAATTGCCTGAACTTCGGCAACCCCGAGAAGCCCGCGGTCGCCTGGCAGCTCGACCGCTCGACCCAGGGCCTGGCAGACGCCTGCGCGGCGCTCGGAATCCCGGTCGTCGGCGGCAACGTCTCGCTGTACAACGAGACCGAGGACGGCCCGATCTACCCCACGCCCGTGGTCGGCATGGTCGGTGAGCTCCCCGACCCGGCGAACGCCGGCGGCGTCGCGCTCGGTGACGGGGACGCGATCGCCGTCTGCGGGCCGTTCTCACCCTCGCTCGCCGGCTCGGAGCTGGCCAAGCTCCGCGGCGAGCTCGGTCCCGGCCTCCCGTCGCTGCCGGTCGGGGACGTGGCCTCGGCGATCGCCCTCGTGCGCGACGCGGTCCGCTCCGGCGCGGTGACCGCCGCCCACGACGTCAGCGATGGCGGGGTCGCCTGCGCGCTGGCCGAGGCCGCCATCGCCGGCGGCGTCGGGCTCGAGGCGGACCTCGATCCGCTGGTCGAGCTGCGCGGCTGCTCGGGCGAGAGCTGTCTGTTCGGCGAGGGGCCCGGAGGGTTCGTCCTCGCCGGGCACAGGGCGGAGCTCGAAGCGCTCGCCGGGGCGGTCGACCTGCTCGTGGTCGGCACCGCGGGCGGGGACCGGATCGCGATCTCCGCCGCCGAGGCGACGATCGACGTCCTGCTCGCGGACGCCGCGCGCGCATGGCACTCGCTCGGCGAGCGGATGGAGGCCGCCGCGGTGCCATAGCGCGGTTCCGTGCACGACGGCTCTCACCCGCGAGGGCCGGGCGCGTCGTTTGAGTCCCTCGCGTGTTGAGATTGGAACATGAGCAAGCCTGGACACATCGCCGGGCGGGTGGCGCTCGCCGTTTCGGCGCTCGCCGCACTGCTCGCGGCGCTGCCGCCCGCAACGGCCTCGGCCGGACCGGCTACCGCTTCCCGGCTGGCCACCACCGGGAACGACTCGGAGATCGTGAAGGCGGTTCCCATCGCAACCCAGCCGCATGTGAACGAGCGCGTCGCGATGTCCGTGGGCCCCGATCAGCTGGGCCAGATCGGGAGCGGGGATCGCCTGTGGGCAAGCGGTGAGGTCCAGGTCTCCACCACTTGCGTAGTGCCGGGTCCGCGCTGCATCGGACGTCGCTACGACTTCAATCCGTGGATCACCGCGCGGCTCGTGCTCGCGGCCGAGCCGAGCCCGACCGCGGCCGGGATCTCACTGTCGCAGGAGGTAACGGCCCACTGCAAGCAACGGCGCCCGAACCGAAACCACCACTGCACCCTCTCCCTGCCGAACCTCGAGACCCCCATCGTCGACGCCGCGGCGCTCCCCTGTCCGGCGAACGCCTGCTACGTCAACCTGGTCGTCGGCGCGTGGGCGAAGAAGGCGAAGCGCGGTAACCGGGTGGTGCTCGGGGGCGACCTCCCGGATGGCGGGGTCGTTCAGGACAAGGGGCGACTCAACGTCGTCGTCGACCCGTCCGCGGCGGCGCCGCCGACCGAATCGACGTCGACGGCCCCCGTCAACGCCTCGGTGCCGGTGACCGAGACCCAGAAGGAGACTCGCCGCGTCATCCACTCGGTGGAGATCGCCGAGGCGAAGCGGGGCGATGTGCTGGCTTTCGATACCTCGTTCTTGGCCAGCATCGAGCATCTGGCGTTCAATACGTTCATCGGCACTCGCGTCATCGTCGCCACCAGCCCGACCGCCACCAGATCGTCCGGCCTTGCCAAGCAGGTCGCACTGCTCGGCGGCGAGGCCACCGAGGGCAACGGGTTCAACTGCACGCAGGGCAGCAGTGGCTACCCGTCGCCGTGCACGGTCATAAAGGCGGGTGCCACCCAGATCGTCAGCGATGCCGTCGACAACCGTGGCCGGCCCGTTCCGCTCTACGTCAACGTCGTCTCGGCAGCGGCGCCGAAGCTGTCGGTGGACGTTACGCCCGCGGACGTCTTCAACGTGAGCCCGTTGACCGGCCTCAGGGTCCTGCGGTTCCCGTCCGGCTAGCGCACCGTCGTGGCGAGTCGGGCTAGGCTGACGCGGCAGGGGCTCCTCGCGGCCGGGGTCGCATCGTGTGCGGTTGCATCCGCATCCCTGCTGCAGCCCGAGCAGCCGCTGGCCAGCCGCGGTGAGCCTGCGCAGACGGTCTTCGCCAAGACGACGGGCGGCGGCTCGGAGCGGATCGATGTGCTGCCCATATCGCGGAGACCCGAGCAGGAGCCACGGGTCGTGATGTCACTGGGGCCCTCGGACCTTCCGGCGCTGGAGCCCGGGGACATGCTCGAGGCGCTGGCCGAGGTGCAGGTCACGACGACGTGCGTGGATCGCACCGAGCGCTGCATCGGCCGGCCCTATTCGTTCAGCCCGTACGCCTCCGCGAAGCTGGTCGTTGCGGCGGGCAAGGGCGTCACCGGGGGCCGTGGTGCCGTGAGCCTCGCCCGACCCAAGTCGGTCCATTGCGGTCAGCGGCGGCCGCACCGCAACCACCATTGCGTTCTGACGTTCGAGCATGCCCGCAAGCGGGTTGTCAACCCGACGACGCTTCCGTGCCCGGCGGACGGCTGCTTCGTGAATCTCGTCGTCTCCGCCTACAACCCCGAGGCCGTGCCTGGAAACGTCATGGTCATCGGCGCCGACCGACCCGACGGCTCCATCCTGCAGGACAAGGGCCGACTGAGCGTCGTGCTGAGCAAGCAGGACTCGGCGGCACCGCAGCATCAGCGCACCTCGCGCCGCGTTCACGGCCGGGTGCCGGTCACGCGCGGTGACGACTGGACGTCGGTCTACTCGGTCAAGTTCTCCAACCTCCGCCGGGGCGACATCCTGGTCGCCGTCGCCAAGCAGCGAACGAGCATCTCGCCGGTGCCATACAACGTGTTCGTCGGCACTCGGATCATCCTGGCCGGTCGGCGCGACGCGGCCCGCGCGAACCGCCTGAGCGGGCGTGTGAGCTCGCTCAGCGGTCAATTCACCGAGGGCAACGGCTTCAACTGCACCCACGGACGGAGCGCCTACCGAACGCCGTGTATCTCGCGCAAGGCCGGCCTGATCGAGATCCGCCGGCCCCCTAGGCGGCGCGGTCGTCCCGTGCCCATGTTCGTGAACGTCGTCAGCCACCTGCGGCCGAAGCTCGCGGCGCCCGGGGCGGGCGACTACGCCCGCGTGCTGTCCCGCGGCGCGCTCGAGGTGAGGAGGTACAGGACCGGCTAGGCGGGCGCGAACTGGCCGTGGAAGCCGAACGGGATGTGGCGCGGGACCTCGGCGCGCGCCAGTTCGTCGAGGGTGGCGGCGTCGAGGACGAGCAGGAACGACGATCCGCTGTCCCCGTCGAGGACCACCGAGAGCAGCGCCCCGGCATCCTCAGCCTCGGCGCCGGGCTCGGCCACGAACACCGGCTCGCCCGGATAGCAGCCGTCGCTCGCCCACGCCGTCGTCGTCCGCTCGGCGACGTCGCCCTTGACGATCCGATCGAACCATCCCGAGTCGCCGATTCCGGCGCCCCACGCGTACCGGTATGGGCGCTCGTTGCAGCGGCCGTAGTTGATCCGCGGCAGGTCGAAGCCCTCGTCCAGCAGCCGCTCGCCGGCGACGGTGCCCGAATCGATGGAGAGACGGCAGCGGCGGATCTCGGGACGGGGCACCTGTTTGCCGGCCCGCAGCCGGGCCAGGTAGAGGTCCTCGACCAGGCCCGCGTCGTCGAACGTGCACATGTCGACGACCACCGAGCCGTCCTCCTCGTAGGCGTTGACGTGGTGAAAGCAGAAGAACGGATCGGTCTCGAAGGGGCCGGACACGAAGCCGGTCGCGCGGTCCAGCAGCGTCAGCCTCGTCCCGCGGTCGGGCTTCCAGCGGTAGTTCTCGATGTACGGGCGGCCCGAGAGCACCAGTGAGAGCGGATTCACGACGAACGGGAACTCGGCGAGCACGATCCAGCGCTCGGTGAGTCCGAAGGAGTGCATGTAGGCCGGCTCGCGGGTGGGCGCCGAGGCGACCACCTGCGGCTCGTCGGCATCGGGGGCGAGCCGGAAGAACCGATACTCGCTTCGCGGCCCGAGCTTGGCCGCGTAGTTGAGCAACCCGCCGCTCGCCCGGTCGAGGTGCGGGTGGGCGGTGGTGAGCTCGCCGGGGACCTCGTAGGCCACGCCGGCGGCGGCCAGCGTCTCGGCGTCGAACTGAACCGGGATCGGCGTCTCGGTCATCGCGATGAAGCGCTCCCCGAGCCGGGTCAAATTGACGTTGCCGTTGTCGGTCAGCTGCGGCGAGAACAGCGTCGCCACGCGCTGGAACAGGCTCCGGCACGGGTCGGTGGCGAACTCGCTGTAGCCGAGCTCACCCCGGTCGCGCGCCGCGCGGTACGCCTTGGTCTCGAGGAATCGGCTCGCGTACGTGACCCGGCCGTCGGCGACCTCGAAGCGATGGAGCATCGCGAGGCCGTCGAACCAGTGGTTCATCGTCCGCCTGCCCACCTCCCACTTCGCGGGCCCGGTCCTGATCAGCGCCCCCCGAAGCCAGTCCGGAAGGCTGCCATCGACCGGCAGCTTGCCCAGCTCGGTCTCCTCCTCCTGCGAGACGAACCCGAGCGATGCCCTGTTGCCGACGATCAGGCGGCTCATCCTAATTCGGGCGCTCGGGGAGCGCCCGGCGCAACCGCACCTGAGCCTCCTGCATCCGCTCGCCCTCGATCGCAAGTGCGGGATCGAGGAGCGCCTGGAACAGGAGGCCGTCGAAGAGCGCGAGCGCGAGCCCGCCGGCGTCCTCGCCCGCCGCGTCGTCTCCCAGCCCCAGGAGCGCCGCGACGCTGGAGCGTGTGCGCCGAAATCCGGCGGCGAGCGTGCTCCTGACCCGGGCATCGTGCTGTGCCTTCGCGAGCGCGCCGACGAAGTTTCTCGCCAGGCCGGTGTGACGGCGGCGGGTGGCCTCGATGACCCCCCAGGCGTGGCGAAGCCTCGTCGCGGGATCCTGCCCCGCCAGGTCGCCGAGGCCGCGCTCGATCTCGGCGAGCCAGCGGTCGAGACCCTCGACGACCGCGGCGGTGACGAGCGCGTCCTTGGAGCCGAAGTGGTAGGCGATCGAGGCGAGATTGGCGCCGGACTCGCTCGCGATCGCCCGGGCGGTGACCCGCTCCGGCGGCAGGCGCTCGAGGCAGCGCAGGGTGCCCTCGATCAGGTTCGCGCGGTTGCTGCGCTGCGGGCTCACGGAATCCGGTCCGGCTGCATCAAATTGAACATATGTTTATATTGAACCGTCCGGTCGTCACCGGAGCAACCGATGCTCGTAGCCAGCGCAATCCTGTCGTCACTACTCGCCGCGGTGCTCGCCTACTCCGCGATCCGCAAGCTCACGCACGACGAGGGGGTCGTCCGGACCTACGTCAGGGCGGGCGTCCCGGAGGCGTGGCTCGACCGCCTCGCGCTGATCCTCTTCGCGGGCGCGGCGGGGCTGATCGCCGGCGTGTTCTGGGCCCCGCTCGGCATCGCCGCAGCGTTCGCGGTGGCCTGCTACTTCCTCGTTGCGGTCGCCTTCCACCTCCGCGCCGGCGATGCCGAGCACCTGCCGACGCCGGCCCTGCTGGGCCTGATCGCGGCCGTTGCGCTGGCCCTGCGCCTTGCCAGCGCCTAACGGCCCGATCCGTCGCCGTTGGTAGCCTCTTCGTGTAGGCGATCCGCCGGTTCGCCCTCAGCTCTTCGGAGTCAGATTCCTCTATGAATCACACCGAGCGGCCGATTCCCGACCGCGACGGCCCGCGCGATGAGTGCGGCGTCTTCGGCGTCTATGCGCCGGGGCGCGACCCCGCCCGCCTCGCGTACTTCGCGCTCTACGCGCTTCAGCACCGCGGACAGGAATCGGCGGGGATCGCGAGCTGTGACGAGGGCGGCCACATCACGACGCTCCGCGAGACCGGGCTCGTCTCGCAGGTCTTCGACGAGCAGAAGCTCCACGCGCTCGACGGCGACATGGCCATCGGGCACGTCCGCTACTCGACCACCGGCGGCGGCTCGTGGGAGAACTCGCAGCCGGTCTGGCGCGACGACGGGCGCGAGGTCGCCCTCGCGCACAACGGCAACCTGACCAACGCCGTCGAGCTCTACAACGAGCTCCGGGAGGCCGGGATCGACTTCCGCGGCACGTCGGACTCCGAGATCATCGCCGCGCTCCTATCGGTCGAGGAGGCGCGCCCGATCGAGAACGCCGTCGCCGCGGTGATGCCGCGGCTCGAGGGCGCCTACTCCACGGTGGTCATGACGAAGCGCGCCGTGGTCGCCTTCCGCGACCCGCACGGCGTCCGTCCTCTCTCGCTCGGCAAGCTCGGCGACCGCTTCTGCGTCGCCTCTGAAAGCTGCGCGTTCGACATCATCGGCGCCGAGCTGATGCGCGAGGTCCAGCCCGGCGAGCTGGTCGCGCTGACCGAGGACGGGCTCGAGACGCGTCAGATCGTTCCCGCCGACCGCCCCGCCCATTGCGTGTTCGAGCACATCTACTTCTCGCGTCCCGACTCGCGGCTGGAGGGCCGCGTCCTGCAGGAGGTGCGGGGGCGCATGGGCGAGATCCTCGCCGACGAGGCACCGGTCGACGCCGACCTGGTGATCTCGGTGCCCGACTCGGGCAACGCCGCCGCCAACGGGTTCGCACGCGCCGCCCGGCTGCCCAAGGACGACGGCCTGATCAAGAACCGCTATGTCGCCCGCACGTTCATTCAGCCCGGACAGGAGCTGCGCAAGCACGGGCTCCGGATGAAGTTCAACCCGCTGCCTGAGATCGTCTCGGGCAAGCGCGTCGTCGTCGTCGACGACTCGATCGTGCGCGGGAACACCACGCGCCAGATCATCGGCATGCTCCGCGACGCCGGCGCGACCGAGGTCCACCTGCGGATCTCCGCGCCCCCGATCCGCCACCCGTGTCATTACGGCGTCGACATGTCGACCCGCGAGGAGATGATCGCCCACGGTCGCTCGGTCGCGGAGATCGCGGAAGAGCTCGGCGCGGACTCGCTCGCCTACCTATCGCTCGACGGCGTCTACGAGGCGGTGGGGACGCCGCGGGAGGTCCACTGCGACGCCTGCTTCACCGGCGACTATCCGCTCGGCGACGACGGCGAGGGAAACGGGAAGTTCGCGCTCGAGCAGCTGCCCGTGGCCGCTCGGTGATCGCGCCCGGGGCGAAGTCTCCGCCGCCGCAGCGTAGATCCTCTGAGCCTTGACCGACCGCGATCTCACCGCCGCGCTCCAGCGTCACTTCGGCCATGCCGGGTTCAGGCCCGGTCAGGCGGACGCGGTCGCCGCGGCCGTCGCCGGTCGCGACGTGCTCCTCGTGATGCCGACCGGCGCCGGCAAATCGGTTTGCTACCAGCTGCCCGCACTGATGGGCGACGCGCTGACCGTGGTCGTATCCCCGCTGGTCTCGCTGATGCAGGACCAGGTCGAGGGCCTCGGCGACCAGGCAGCGCTGATCAATGCGCAGCGCGATCCGGCGGACAACCAGCGGACCCTCGCACGTGCGCTCGCGGGCGAGGTGCGAATGCTCTACGTCGCGCCAGAGCGGTTCGCCAGCCCCGGCTTCCTCGACCGCCTCCGGGCCGCGGACATCGGCCTCTTCGTCGTCGACGAGGCGCACTGCGTGAGCCAGTGGGGACACGACTTCCGGCCCGAGTACTTCCGCCTCGGCGAGGTCGCGCGGGCGCTCGGCGCCCGCTCGCTGTTCGCCGCCACGGCGACCGCGACCCCGAGGGTCGCCGGCGACGTCCAGCGACGGCTCGGCCTGCGCGATCCGGTCCGGATCACGACCGGGTTCGACCGCCCCAACCTCTCCTATGACGTGGTCGCGGTCGGCTCCGCCCGGGCCAAGCGCGAGGCCACCCTCGCCCTACTGGCTGAGCCGGGCGCCCGGCCCGCGATCGTGTACGCCGGGACGCGCAAGAAGACCGAGGAGACCGCCGCCGCGCTCGCGCGCTCGCTCGACCGCCCGGTGCCCGCCTACCACGCGGGCATGGAGCGCGAGCCGCGCGCCGACGCCCAGCGAGCCTTCATGTCGGGCACCGCGCCCGTCGTCGTCGCCACGAACGCGTTCGGGATGGGCGTCGACAAGGCCGACGTCCGCACCGTGATCCACGAGACGGTGCCCGCGTCGCTCGAGGCGTACTACCAGGAGGCCGGGCGCGCCGGCCGCGACGGGCTGCCGTCGCGTTGCGTGCTGCTGGCCGAAAAGCGCGACAAGGGCCTGCACGTCTTCTTCATCAACCAGATCGACGACCCCGAGGCCAAGCGCCACCGCTGGCGCCAGTACCGAGAGGTCTGGGGGTTCGTGGAGGGCGAGCGCTGCCGGCGCGCCGCGATCCTGCGCCACTTCGGCGACCGCTCGGCCCCCGAGGCGCTCGGGCGCTGCTGCGATCTCTGCGATCGGGCCGCACCGCTCGTCATGCGCCGGACCCCGGCCGTCTCACCCGGCGCGAAGCGCCCGGGCACGGCCGACGGAGCGAGCGTCGAGCAGGCGATCGTCGGAGTCGTCGCCGCCGCGCAGCCGAGCGTGGGCCGCACGCGCACGGTGGAGATCCTCCGCGGCGGGCGCAGCAAGGTGGTGCACAAGTACGGCTACGACGAGCTTCCGGGCTACGGGGACTTCGACGACTGGCGCGCCGACGACCTCCTGCGGGAAGTCGACACGCTGATCGACCGCGGCCTGCTGCGGTCGACGGGCGGACGCTTTCCGAAGCTCCGGGTGGTCCAGCGCGCCGCCTGAACGCGACGGCCGGCCGTTCACTATCAATCGCGTATGGCCGAGTTCTCCGACTACGACTCGCGTGGCTACGCGACGCTGGAGCCGCGCGCCGGCTACGGCGCCTGGTCGGCGAACTACGAGGACGACGTCGCGGACGAGATGGACCTCGCGGTGCTCGGCGAGCTTCGGACCCCGGCCTGGCAGTGCGCGCGCACGGCCGCCGATCTGGGTTGCGGCACCGGTCGCACCGGTGCGTGGCTGCGCGAGCGGGGCGTCGGCTCGATCGATGGCGTCGACCTGACGCCGGAGATGCTCGCGCTCGCGCGAAGCCGCGGAGCCCACGACCGGCTGGTCGAGGGCGACGTCCGCTCCACGGGCCTCGAGAGCGACGTCTACGACCTCGTGATCTGCAGCCTCGTCGACGAGCACCTCCCAGATCCTGGGCCGCTGCACGCGGAGGCGTGGCGGCTCGCGAGGCCCGGCGGGACCTGGGTGATGGTCGGCTTTCACCCCTACTTCATCATGGCCACGGGAATCCCGACCCACTTCGAGGACGAGCGGGGCGAGCCGATCGCCATCCGCACGCACGTGCACCTGGTCGGTGAGCAGATCAGCGCCGGGCTGGACTGCGGGTGGCGGCTGGCCGAGATCCGCGAGCGTGTCGTCGACGAGCGGTGGCTGGAGCTGAAACCGCAGTGGGAGCGGTTCCGTCACCACCCGGTGTCGATCGCCTATGCGTGGCGCAAGCCCGTCGCCGAGCGGACCGGCTCGTGAGCGCGTTGTTCCGGGTCGGGGTGCTGGCATCGGGCACGGGCACCAACTTGCAGGCGATCCTCGATGAGCTGCACAACGAGACGGTGGAGGTGGTCGCGGTCGGCTCGGACCGGCCGGGGGCGGGCGCGCTCGAGCGCGCCGCCGCGGCGGGCGTCGCCACTAAGACGTTCCCGATTGACGGCTACCCGGACCGCGAGGCCCGCGATCTCGCGATCGCCGAGTGGCTCCGCGGGTGGCACGTGGACCTGGTCGTCCTCGCCGGGTACATGCAGCTGCTGAGCCCCGAGTTCGTCCGGCGCTTCGCCGACCGGATCGTCAACGTGCACCCGGCATTGCTGCCGTCGTTCCCCGGCCTTGACGCCATCGGCCAGGCGCTCGAGCACGGCGTGAAGGTCACCGGCGTCACGGTGCACTTCGTCGACGAGGGCGTCGATACCGGACCGATCGTCGCGCAGCAACCGGTTCCGGTGCCCGCCGACGGCGACCGCGAGGCGCTCGAGGCTGCGATCCACGCCGTCGAGCATGCCCTGCTCCCCGAGGCCATCCGCCTGATCGCGGCCGGCCGGGTGAGCGTCGACGAGTCGCAGCCGCGGCGGGTTAGGATCGAGCCGTGAGCATCGAGGCCGCGATCCGCGAGGAGGGGGGGTCACCTCCCGCCGGCAGGCCGATCCGCGTCCGGCGGGCTCTGATCTCGGTGTCCGACAAGACCGGCGTGGTCGAGTTCGCACGCGAGCTGCGCCGGGTCGGGGTCGAGATCCTCTCCACAGGCGGCACCGCGGCGGCGATCCGCGAGGCGGGCATCGACGTCACCGACGTCGCCGACTTCACCGGCTCGCCGGAGATCCTCGACGGGCGCGTGAAGACGCTGCACCCGCGGCTGCACGCTGCGCTGCTGGCCCGCCGCGACGATCCCGCACACCTGGCGGCGCTGGAGGCCGAGGGGATCGAGCCCATCGATCTCGTCTGCGTGAACCTCTATCCGTTCGAGGAGACGGTCGCCAAGCCGGGGGTGAGCGAGGAGGAGGCGATCGAGAACATCGACATCGGCGGCCCGACGATGATCCGCGCGGCGGCGAAGAACCATCGCGCGGTGGCGGTGGTCGTCAAGCCGGAGAGCTACGACGCCGTGCTGGAAGAGCTCAGCGAGTCCGGCGGCGAGATCTCGGCCGAGACTCGCCACTGGCTCGCCAACGAGGCGTTCGCCCACACGGCGGCCTACGACGCCGCGATCAGCCGCTGGTTCGGCTTTCGCTACGAGGCGTACCCGGACCACTTCGTGATGCCGCACGAGAAGTTCATGGAGCTCGCCTACGGCGAGAACCCGCATCAGCGCGGCGCCCTGTACGTCGAGGCGGGTAGCACGCACGTGCTCGCCGGGATCGCGAAGCAGCACGGCAAGGCGCTCTCGTTCAACAACGTGCTCGACCTCGACTCGGCACGGCGCCTGTTGAACGAGTTCGACGAGGCCGCATGCGTGATCGTCAAGCACAACAACCCGTGCGGCACCGCGATCGCCGCCACCGCCGGCGAGGCGTACGACCGCGCCTTCGCCTGCGACCCTGTGTCCGCGTTCGGCGGCGTGATCGTGCTCAACCGTGCGGTCGACCGCGAGCTGGCAGAGCGCCTGTCCCAGCAGTTCATCGAGGTGCTGTTCGCGCCCGGCTTCGATCACGGAGCGCTCGAGGTGTTGACCCGCAAGGAGGCGGTCCGGATCCTCGAGCTCGAGCCGGGCGAGTCGCTCGACTACTCACCGCGGGAGGGCGACGTCAAGCGGGTCCGCGGCGGGCTGCTGGTGCAGGACCCGGACCGCGTCGCCGAGGGACGCGACTCGATGACGGTCCCCACGGCGGCCGAGCCCACCGAGGAGCAGTGGCGCGACCTGCTGTTCGCGTGGAAGGTCTGCCGCCACGTGCGCTCCAACGCGATCGTCTTCGCCCGCGACGGTGCGACCCTGGGGATCGGCGCCGGGCAGATGAGCCGGATCGACTCCGTCCGCATCGCGGTCGACAAAGCACGGGACGCTCGAGGGGAGGCCGCGGACGAGCTCCTCACCGGCTCGGCGGTCGCCTCCGACGCGTTCTACCCCTTCCCCGACGGGCCCGAGGCTGCGATCCGCGCCGGCGCCACGGCGCTCATTCAACCGGGCGGGTCGAAGCGCGACGACGAGGTGATCGCGGCCTGCGACGCGGCGGGCGCGGCGATGGTCTTCACGGGTCGTCGCCACTTCCGGCATTAGAGATTTCTCAGGCCCTTCTCAGGTTCGGCTCAGCAGCCGATCCGATACTCGAACCGATGCGGCATTGGCGCGAACGACGGCTAGCCTGAGCCGATGCTCCACGTGCTGCGCGTGTTCTCCGCCGCGGACGGCAGCGGCGGCAACGAGCTCGGCGTCTTTCTCGACGGCGCCGAGGTGGCCGCCGCGGATCGCCAGGCGGTTGCGGGCGACCTCGGCTTCGCCGAGACGGTGTTCGTCGACGACGGCGAGCGCGGCGCGCTGCGGATCTTCACCCCTGGGGTGGAGCTGCCACTCGCGGGCCACCCGCTGGTCGGAACCGCGTGGCTCTTACGCCGCGAGGGCGTGACGGTCGACGTGCTGCGCCCGCCGGCCGGCGAGGTGCCGGTGCGGTTCGAGGGCGACCTCGCGCACATCGCCGCAGACCCCGACTGGGGTCCGCCGTTCGAGCTCGCAGAGCTCGGCGCGCCGCGCGACGTCGACGAGGCCGAGCCCAGCGCGGCGCAGAACCGGATGATCTGGGCCTGGCTCGACGAACCGGACGGCGTGATCCGCGCACGGGTCTTCGTGCCCGAGGGCGGGATCGCCGAGGACGAGGCGACCGGGTCGGCGGCGCTGCGGCTCGCGGCCGCGGTCGGGCGGCCGATCGAGATCCGTCAGGGCCGCGGCTCGGTGCTCTACGCGCGACCGCTGGCGTCCGGGCTGGCCGAGGTGGGCGGCAGGGTGGAGCTCGAAGAGGTCAGGAGCTATCGGGTGGAGGGTGCTTCGTGACCGCCGGCGTACGGGCGACGTTGGCGTAGACCCAGCGCGAGCGGCGGCTGAAGATCGGACCGCCCTCGGCGATGCGGGTGGTCTTCCGCACGAGGATGAAGCAGACGATCGCGCCGAGCAGCCCGATCCCGGCGGTGGTGTAGAAGGTCAGCTCGAAGGCGCCGACGTGCGCATGCACGAGGTCGCCGACAACGACCTTGACGGTGCCCGTCTGCTCGACGTGCTCGAGACCCTTCTGCTCGGCCTCGAGGACGAAGTCGCGGACCTCGTCGTATTGCTTCCTCGTCGGGTTGCTGAGTCCCTGCCCTGCCAGCAGGTCGTCGAGCTCGTGGAAGTAGTAGCCGAGCTCGATCGCGAGCAGGCCGGCGATCCCCACCGCGCCGCCGAACTGCTCCGCGGTGTTGATCATCCCCGCCGCCTGGCCGCTGTCCTCGTCGGGCACCGCGGTGAGCCCGGTCGGGTCGTTGACAGTGAGGACGATCCCGAGGCCGAGCCCTTGCAGCACGAGCCCCGGCACCAGGGCCCAGGCGCTTTCCGCACCGGTGCCGAGGGCGAGGGCGATTCCGGAGAGCGCGAGGACGACGAAGCCCACGACGAGCGGAATCCGACCGCCGACCTTGTCGAAGGCCTTGCCGGCAAGCGGGCCGGCGAGCACGATCGGCACGGTCCCGGGGATCAGCGCCAGACCCGCCACCGCCGGATCGACGCCCACCACCAGCAGCAGGTAGAAGGGGAGCAGGAAGCCAAGCCCGAGCTCGACCATCCCTGCGAGCACCTGGCTGATGTTGGCGGCGAGGAAGTTGAGGTGGCGGAACAGCCGGAAGTTGAGCATCGGCTCCTTCACCCGGCCCTCGATCCACACGAACACGGCGAGCACGACGACGCCGGCGACGAGCGGGATCAGGGTCTCCGGGCTGGTCCAGCCCTGCTGCTGCCCCTGGCTGAGGCCGAACACCAGTGCCGCGATCCCGATGCTGAACGTGACGACACCGAGGTAGTCGATCGGCTGGCGGTCGCCGCTCGGAGCGAGCTTCGGGACCGCGGCGAGCGTGAACCCGATCGTCGCCGCAGCGATCGGCACGTTGATCCAGAACACGAGCCGCCAGTCGATGCTGGTCAGCACCCCGCCGAGCACCGGGCCGAGCGCGGCGAAGAACGCGGATCCGCCGGCGAGCACGCCGAGCGCGGTGCCGCGCCGCTCGTCCGGGAAGACGGCGCTGACAATCGCCATCGCCGTCGGCATCATCAGCGCCGCGCCGACGCCCTGGGTGGCGCGCACAGCGATCATCCAGACGATGTCCTGAGCGGCGCCGGCGAGCGCGGTCGAGACGAGGAAGATCACCGAGCCGATGAGGAATACGCGGCGCAGGCCGAGCAGGTCGCCGAGCCGGCCGCCGAAGACCATCAGCGCCGCCAGCGGCAGGATGTTCGCGGTCAGCAGCCACTGGCCGAGGTCGATGTCCGCGTCGAGGTCGCGGACGACGTCGGGGGTCGCCAGCGGGACCGCGGTCTGGTCGACCAGGATCATGCTGTTGGCGAGCGTCATCGCCACCAGCGCGACCCACATCCCTCGACTGCTGCCGGCCATCGCTGGGCATGCAGCCTATGTCATGCGCCCCCTGGGATTCGAACCCAGATCTGTCACCTTAAAAGGGTGCCGCTCGAGCCGTTTGAGCTAGAGGCGCGTCGCAGATTCTGACATTGCGTGGGGCCCTACTTGGCCCGAGCCGTCCGGTTCCAGTGCGAACATGTGTTCGTGGCTGAGCGCAAGCGGATACCGCCGGTTCCGCTCGTTCAGCGGGCGGGCCGGCCGCTGTCGCCGACTACTCGGCGATGCGCGGTGGAGGTCCGCGAGTGTACGCATCACGGCATGACCGAGTTCGCGTTCTACTCGGCGGGGCACGGCTCCCGCCGTTGGCGCTGCAAGCGTTGCGTGGGCGAGGCGGTCACCCGTCGCAAGCAACGGGTGAAGCGCATTCTCGTCACGGAGGCGGGCGGCTGCTGCGCCGTATGCGGATACGACCGCTGCATCATCAATCTCGCGTTTCACCACGTGAATCCTGCCGAGAAGTCATTCGACCTGAGCATGAACACCACGAAAGCGATCGCTGCGTACCGAGAGGAAATGAAGAAGTGCGTGCTCGTCTGCGCGAATTGCCATGGCGAGATCGAAGCCCGGTTGATTCCAAGCCCGTCAGCGGGGGCGAAGTTCGAACGCCCCGACTGAGCCTCGACTCGTAGAGTGAGCCCGTGCGCGTTTCGGCGAAAGCTGATTATGCGGTGCGGGCGATGGTCGAGCTCGCGGCCTCGGGCAGCTCGGAGGAGCAGCCGGCCAAGGGGGAGGTCCTCGCGGGGGCGCAGAAGATCCCGCTGCGGTTCCTCGAGAACATCCTGGGCGAGCTGCGCGTCCACGGGCTCGTGCAGAGCCGACGCGGCAGCGACGGCGGGTACTGGCTCGCGCGCCCGGCGGACGACGTCACGATCGCGGAGGTCATCCGCGCGGTCGAGGGACCGCTGGCGACGGTGAGGGGTGAGTCTCCGGACGAGATCGAGTACCGCGGCGACTCGCAGTCGCTGCGCGAGGTCTGGCTGGCGCTGCGGGTGAACATCCGCCAGGTGCTCGAGACCGTGACCCTCGCGGACGTGGTCGGGTCGCGCCTGCCCGAGCCGATCAGGGCGCTCGCCGAGCACCCGGAAGCGGCCCAGCAGCGCGACGACCGCTTCGCCGGCCGGCCCGAGACGCCCTAGACGCCGTCAGCGCGCTCGTCCTGCTCGCGCTTCGCCTTCGCCTCGCCGTCGAGCTGGCGGAAGGTCGCCAGCAGGACGAACCCGAGCCAGCCGATCAGGACGGCGAACATCACCCAGGCGACGAGCTCCGCGAGGCCCATCGGCGCTGCTCAGCCGGCGCTAGGCCAGCGTGAGCTCCTCCGTTCGCGGAGAGCTGCCGTTGCCGTCGAACACGCGCGCGCGGCTCGGGAGGACGTAGACGATCTGGCCGTCGGCCAGCTCGAGCTCCTCCACCTGCGCCCGGGTGAGCTGCGCGATGAGCGGATTGCCGTCCGCCAGCGTCATCTCGACCCGGACCTCGAAGCCGAGGTAGACGATCCGGTCGATCATCGCCTCATCCGCACTGTCGGTGCGCAGGTGCGAGAGCTGGACGTCGTGCGGGCGGACGAGCAGCGAGCCGATCCTGTTCGCCGTGCCGACGAAGCTCATCACGAACTCGGTCTCCGGGTGGTCGTAGAGATCGGTCGGGCTGCCGGCCTGCTCGATCGCACCGTCGTTCATGACCACGATCTGCTCGGCGACGTCCATCGCCTCCTCCTGGTCGTGGGTGACGAAGATCGTCGTCACGTGGACCTCGTCGTGGAGCCGGCGCAGCCACTGGCGCAGCTCCATGCGGACCCGCGCATCCAGGGCGCCGAAGGGCTCGTCGAGCAGCAGTACCTTCGGCTCCACCGCAAGCGCCCGCGCGAGCGCCATCCGCTGGCGCTGGCCGCCGGAGAGCTGTGACGGGTAGCGGTCGATCCAGCCCTCGAGCTGGACCAGCTCGAGCAGCTCGTGCACGCGATCCTTGATCTCCTGCTTGGGCCGCTTGCGGATCTGCAGGCCGAAGGCGACGTTGTCGCGCACCGTCATGTGCTTGAACGCGGCGTAGTGCTGGAAGCAGAACCCGACGTTGCGGTTCTGGACCGGCACCCGGGTCATGTCGCTCCCCGAGATCAGCACCCGGCCGGCGTCGGGCTCCTCGAGCCCGGCGATCACCCGCAGCAGCGTCGACTTCCCGCTCCCCGACGGGCCCAGCAGCGCGGTTAGCGAGCCGTCGCGGACCTCGAGCGACACGTCGTCGAGGGCGACGAAGTCGCCGAACTGCTTGCGCACGTTCTCAACCTTGATGCTCATCAGCGGTTCTCCTTGTCGTCAGTGACGTCGAGGTGGGGGACGAGCGCGCCGGGCTCGGTGGCCACGTTCGGGCCGGCGAGGATCGCCCGGTCCCGGCGTTGGATGAAGTTCATTGCGAAGAGGACGCCCAGCGCCAGCAGCGCCAGGACGACGGCCGCCGCGTACGCGCCGGAGACGTTGAAGGTGTCGAACAGCCGCCGCAGGTAGAGCGGCATGGTCTCGGTCGAGCCGGTGATCCGACCCGAGACGACCGCGACCGCGCCGAACTCGCCCAGTGCGCGCGCGGTGGCGAGAACGACCCCGTAGGTCACGCCCCAGCGGATCGACGGCAGCGTGACCCGCCAGAAGGTCTGCCAAGGCCCGGCGCCGAGCGTCGAGGCCGCCTGCTCCTGGTCGTCGCCGATCTCCTGCAGCACGGGGATCACCTCCCGTACGACGAACGGGAGCGCCACGAACATGGTCGCCAAGCGCCATGCCGACCGGCGTGAATATGACCTCGATCCCCGCGGCCGCGAGGTCCTGGCCGAACCAGCCGTCGCGGCTTCCGTAGAGAAGGACCAGCGAGAGGCCGATCACCACCGGCGAGATCGCGAACGGCATGTCGATCGCCGCGTTGAGCAGCGCCCGCCCGCGGAACCGCTGGCGCACGATCACAAGCGCGGCGGCGATCCCGAACACGGTCGTGATCGGAATCGAGATCACGACCATCAGGATGGTGAGATAGATCGCGTGCTGGGCCTCCGGGGTCGTCACCGCCTCCCAGGCGGCCGCGAACCCGTCCTCGAACGCCTTGTAGAAGATCAGCGCAACGGGAATCATCAGTAGCAGCGCCAGGTAGCCGAGCGCGACCGTGCGCAGCCCGTAGCGGGCGACCCGCCCGCCCTGGACGATGTTCTTCTGGCCGGTGTCCGTAGCGCTAACGGCCATGGCGAAGCGTCCAGCGTCCAAACAGGTTGATCAGGAACAGCATGCCGACCGAGATGGCGAGCAGGACGACCGAGACCGCGGCGGCGCTCTCGGTGTTGCCGCTCTCGATCTGGCCGAAGATGTAGACGGACGAGACCTCGGTCTCGAACGGGATGTTGCCCGAGATCAGCACGAGCGAGCCGAACTCGCCGACCGAGCGCGCGAAGGCGAGCGCGGCGCCGGCGATGATCGCCGGGGCGAGGTTCGGCAGCACGATGCGGCGGAAGATCGTGAGCGGCCTGGCGCCGAGCGAGGCCGCGGCCTCCTCCATCTCCGCGTCGAGCTCGAGCAGCACGGGCTGCACGCTGCGGATGACGAACGGCAGGGTGACGAAGAGAAGGGCCATGACGACGCCGATACGCGTGAACGAGACGCCCGAGATCCCGAGCACGCCGTTCTCGCCGTAGAGGGCGAGCAGGGTGAGCCCGGCGACGATCGTCGGCAGGGCGAACGGCAGGTCGACGAGCGAGTTGACGAACCGCTTCCCGGGGAACTGGTCGCGAACCAGCACCCAGGCGATCGCGGTGCCGAAGACGACGTTGATCAGGACCACGATCACCGACGAGATCACCGTGAGCTTCAGGGCCGCAACTGCCTGTGGCGCGGTGACGGCGTCCCAGAAGGCGCCGATGCCGCCCTCGAGCGACGTCGCCGCCACAGCGGCGATCGGCAGCAGCACCATGATGCTGAGGTAGCCGACGACGAGGCCTCGGGTGAGGCCCGGGCCCCCGAGGCCGAGCCTTCGACTCGGCCTCGGGGGTGCGTCAGCAGTGGTGACGGCCCCTTGACTCACTCCGTCGCCACCCCGAGATTCTGCTCGATCTCCGCCACCGAGCCTTCGGCGGGATCGAAGAACTCAGTCGCGACCTTCTCCCAGCCGCCGAACTCCTCGATCGTGAAGAGCTCCTTCGGGTCCGGGAACTCGTCCTTGTACTCGGCGAGGATCTGCTCGTTGACCGGGCGATAGCCCGAGCTCGGCCCAGCGCGCGTTGGCCCTCGTCGGTGAGCTGCCAGTCGATGAATGCCTGGGCGGCCTCCGGATCGTCGGCCTCGGTGGTAACGGCCGTCTGGGTCTCGATGAGGATCGTCTCGTCCGGGACGAAGTACTCGAGCTCCTCGCCGGCCGCAATTGCGCCGAGCGCCTCGTTCTCGTAGGAGAGGAAGGCGTCGCCCTTGCCGCCGATGAACGTCTGAAGCGAGTCCCGCGCGCTCGCGTCCTGGACGGGGGTGTGCTCGAGGATCTGGGCGATGAAGTCGAGCGCCTCGTCCTCGGACTTGCCCTGGGCGATCTGGCTGCCGTAGGCGGCCATCAGGTTCCAGCGCGCGCCGCCCGAGGTGAACGGGTTGGGCGTGATCACCTCGATGTCGCCGCTGACCAGGTCGTCCCAGGAGTTGATGTTCTCCGGGTTGCCGGGCCGGACGCCGATGACGACCACGGAGTTCTGGGTCCCGCCGTTGTACTCGGTGTCCTTGTAGTCCTCTGCGATCAGACCGGCCTCGACCAACCGGGTCATGTCGGGCTCGAGCGGAAGGTGCACGAGGTCCGCGGGAAGACCAGCCTCGACCGCGCGCGACTGGTCGCCGGAGGCGCCGAAGGAGTTCTTGAACGTGACGCCAGACCCCTCCTCGGTCTCCTGGAATCCCGGCTGGAGTCGCTCGACGTAGGCGGTCTCCGGAGTCGAGTAGGCGACCAGGTCGATCGTGCCGCCGCTGCTGTCGCCCGAACTGCCCGACGCCTCGTCGTTCGAGCCGCCGCATGCGGCCACTCCGAGCGCGAGGGCCCCGGTGGCCGCGAGTGCGGCGAGTACCCGGACGTCGCCGCGGGGCCGCGCATCCGCGCGTGGGGCCGCGGCCCCGTGGCGACGAAGCTTCTGAAGGAAGCGAGTCATGTTCTTTCCCTTTTCACCTTTCTTGATTAGCTTAGTCGGAATACTAAACCGACGCGGCAGGGTAGCAAAAGGAATTCGTCTGAAAGTGGTCGCCTTCTTCCTTCGTCACGCCGAGTCCGCCTCGAACGCCGAGCGGGGGCGCGACCTACCCGACGCCGAGGGCGACCGCCTCAGCGCTCTCGGCCGCGAGCAGGCCGCGCAGGCCGCGAACGAGCTCGACGGCCTCGGCGCGACCCGCCTGTGGTCGAGCCCGCTGCGCCGTGCCCGCGAGACCGCGGCGCCGATCGCCGAGCGCCTCGGCCTGGAGGTCGAGATCGTGGACGATCTGCGCGAGCTTCGAGAGGTCGAGGGCTTCGGCGAGCTCTCCGGCGAGGAGCAAGCGCTGCGGCGATGGTCGACATGGATGACCGCGCATCCCGACGACCCCGGCTTCGCCCCGCCGGGCGGCGAGTCGTTCGCCGATCTCGTTGCGCGCGCCGAGCGGGTCAAGGCCGCCCTGCTCGAGGCCGGGGCCGATCGGGTGCTCGCGATCAGCCACGGGATCTTCCTTCGCTTCCTGTTCGCCAGCTGCCTGCTCGGCGAGGACTTCCGGCCCGCTCAGGCCAAGCACCTGTGGCAGCTGCGCAGCCTCAACTGCGGGCTGAGCGCGTTCGAGCACCGGCGCCCGGGCGAGGCGGCAAACCCCGCCAGCCGCGAGTGGCTCTGCCTCACCTGGATGGCGCGGCCGTGGGATCCGCCGTGGCGACCCGCGTCGGCTCGGTCGGCGAGATCTGGCTCGGATCGTTGACCTGCGCGCCGGGCGGCGGGGGGACGGGTCCTTCGAGCAGGGGGTCGTCGCGCTCGGCCATCCACCTGCGCAAACGGTCGCGGAGCTCGGCGAGCACGGCGTCGTTCGCGGGCTCGCCGGCGACATTGCGGGCCTCGCTCGGGTCGAAGACGAGGTCATAGAGCTGCTCCGTCGCCAACATCTGGTCCGCCCACCCATGCTCCACCAGCAGCTCCTTGCTCGCGCTGTCGTCGCAGTTGACGAGCACGGGATGCTCGCTGTCGTCGAACCGCCGGATGTACTTCCAGCGCTCGGTGCGAATCGCGCGCTGGGGCTGGTAGGCCGCGTGATAGGTCATCTCGGTGAAGATCTCGTCGTGGACCCGCGCCGCGTGGCCGCGCACCAGCGGCATCAACGAGGTTCCCTCCAGCCACCCGGGCGGTTCGATCCCGACGAGGTCGCACACGGTCGGGTAGATGTCGAGGTGCGAGACCATCGTGTCGAACACCTTGCCGCCGGCGAACCCGCCCGGGCCCCGCATGATGAGCATCACCCCGGTGCCGCGATCGAACAGCGTCGCCTTGGCCCCCGGAAACGCGAGGCCGTGGTCGGTAGTGCAGATGATCAGCGTCCGCTCGGCGAGCCCGTGCTGGTGCAGCCCGTTGAGCACCGCGCCGATGCCCTGGTCGAGCGAGCGGGCGCTGGCCTTGAACGCCGCCATGTCCTGGCGGGTGCGAGGTGTATCGGGAAGGTTCGGCGGCGGCAGCGAGTAGAGCGTGTCGCGGACCGAGGTCGGGGCAGCGAAGTCGCGGTGGGTCTCGAAGAACCCGACCGAGAGGAAGAACGGCTCGCTAGCGGCACGCAGCGCCTCGATCGCGATCGGCGCAACCTCGTGCGCATGGTTGCTGTCGACCGGGAGCACGTCGTCGTAGCCGATCGTTCCCGGCTCGAGCGAGATGTGCTGTTCGCCGATCAGTGCCGACTGGTAACCGGCGCCGCGCAGGGAGTGCACCAGATGGTGGCGGTAGTCGTTGAGCACCCAGCCGCGGTGCGCGAGCCCGAGCATCCCGTTCCCGGCCCCGCCCTGGCCCGTCAGCAGGCAGGCGCGGCTGCCCGAGCAGGTCGGCATCGCGCAGAACGCCTGCCGGAAGAGCACCCCTTGGTCCGCGAGCAGCTGGATGTTCGGCGTCGGGACGGCGTAGCCGTAGGGCTGCACATAGCGCCCCGTGTCGTGCGAGTGGATGTACAGGATGTTGGGCGGCGGGCCGCCGTCGAGAAATAGCGCGCTCACGCGGGCTCCGGAACCGTCGGGACCAGGTCGAACTCGGTGCCGAGCTTGAGGTCGGCGTAGCGGCGCGTCCAGTCGTCGTTGATCCCGTCCGACTGCTTTCGCATCCGCGGCTCGATCCGCAGGTCGGCCGGCACATCGATCTCGAGCCGCTCGAGCACGCTGCGGGTGGCCACCTCGTACTCGGCCTCGAAGTTCTCATACAGCACGAGCACCGGCCTGATCCTGGCGTGCTCGAAGAAGGCGTCCCATTGCGCCTCCTCGATCAGGATCTGGTTGAGCAGGTGCTCGATCGCGCGGTAGTGAAAGCGCAGCTGCGGCCGGTGCTCGTGCAGATAGCTCTTGTACGGAGGATCGCCGTCACCGTCGCCTGTCGCCTCCCCCTCCTGGCGCCAGGTAGCGGTCTGCACGGCCTTCCACAGCGAGACCGCCTGGCGAACCTTGTTGGCACGCACTACGCGAACGAACGTGAGCTCCGGGAACACCGCGTCGAGCACGTCGGCCAGCGGCAGGTCGCTGTACTCAGGGACGTTGCGAAGCAGGCTGACGAAGTCGCCGAAGTAGCCCCACATCAGCTTCGCCCCGAACACCCCGTTCGGCGTGGTGCCGATCTCGAAGGCCCACTCCAGGTAACGGTCATAAGCCGTGCGGCTCCACAGCGGCGAGCGCTGCGTCGGCTCGTCCCCCACGCCGCGCTCGCCGAGGTGGCCGAGGATCGAGCGGTCGTCGACGCCCTCGAAGTACTCCTCGGGACGGCGCGGGCGACCCGAGTGGCGCAGCGCCTCGAAGTACTCCTCGGGGCGCCCTGCGACCCCGGTCGTCTTCAGTGCCTGGCAGATCAGGGTGCTGCCGCTGCGCGGAGTGGCGCAGACCAGGTATGAGCTCCGAGTCTCGGTCATTCCTTACCATTCTAGTCAGGAAGCCTCGGGGAGGGCGGACGCGACAGAATCCGGCGGCGATGCTGTTCAGGCAGGTGATCCACGAGGACCTCGGCTGTGCCTCGTACCTGATCGCCGACGTCGGGGGCAGGGTCGCGGCGGTCGTCGACCCGCAGTGGGACATCGAACCGTACCTCCGCCTGGCGCGCCTGCACGACGTGCGAATCGAGCACGTGATCGAGACCCACAACCATGCCGACCACGTCTCCGGCCACGGGCGCCTGGCGCAGGCGACCGGAGCCAAGATCCACATCCACGAGCTCGCCGGCGCCGACTATCCCCACGAGGCGATCGCCGACGGCTGGCGGCTCGATCTCGGACAGGTCGAGATCGAGGCGATCCACACTCCCGGCCATCGCCCCGAGCACACGGCATTCCTGGTCAGCGACGGTGGCCGTGGCGACGGGCCGATCGCCCTGTTGTGCGGCGACTCCCTGTTCGTGGGCGACGTCGCCCGGCCGGATCTGGCGATCGAGCCGCGCGACGGGGCGGCCGCGCTGTACCACTCGCTGAACGACCGGCTCTTCGACCTCCCGGACAGCGTCGAGGTCTGGCCCGGACACCTCGGCGGCTCGATGTGCGGCAGCGCCGGCATCGACCACAAGACCTCCTCGACGATCGCGTTCGAGCGCGCGCACAACCGGGCGCTCGGGTTCGGCTCCGAGGCGGAGTTCGTCGCCGACGCGATCGCGAGCCTCGGGGACCGGCCGCCGAACGCGGAGCGCATCGTCGCGCTCAACCGCGGCCCGTTCACGGAGGAGCCCGGCGCCCCGACTCCGCTCTCACCCCGAGCGGTCGAGGTGGCGATCGCCGACGGTGCGATCCTCGTCGACGCCCGCACCACCGACCAGTTCGACGAGGCGCACATCCCCGGCGCGATCAGCGCCTCCGCCTACGACACCGGCTTCGCGACCAAGGTCGCCCAGGTGGTGCCCGCGGAGGCCGAGCTCATCGTCGTCGCCGCCTCCGACGGCTACGAGCTCGAGGCGGCCGACCTGCTCGCGTCCGTGGGGCTGCGGGTGCGCGGCTTCCTCGCCGGCGGGATGACCGCGTGGCGCTCGGAGGGGCGCGCGGTGAACCGGGTCGAGAGGATCGATCCGCAGACGCTCGCCGACCGGCTCGCGGGCGGCGAGGAGATCGCTGTCCTCGACGTGCGGGGGGATTCCGAGTTCACGGCCGGACACATTCCCGGGTCCGTGAGCATTCCGTACCCCGAGTTGCTCGAGCGGCTCGCCGAGGTCCCGCGCGACGCCAGCATCGCCACCGTGTGCTCGGGCGGCAAGCGAAGCGGCCTGGCCGCGTCGCTGCTCCAGCGCGAGGGCTTCGAGGGGGTGATCCACGTCGCCGACGGCGGCGTCGGTACGTGGGAGCGCCAGGGCCACCCAGTCGAGTCAGGCGACTGACGTCCGCCCTCAGGCGATCGCCCGCTCGAACGACGTGTGCAGCTCGCGGCGGTCGCTCTCGGGGTCGCCGACGGTGCGCTCGAGCTTGATCGCGGCGGCCCGGCCATCGATGGTCATCGTCGCGACCTGGTTGTCGTAGAACGGGCCCTCGACCAGCCGCCAGCGGATCGGCTCGGGCGCCACCCCCGCGAGACGCGCAAGCCGTTCGCCGAGGACTATCCCCGCGCGCGCGTTGCCCGCCTCGATCACCTTCCGCTCCTGATCATCGAGCGCATTGCGAAACGGCGAGCAGACCGCTTGGTGGACCGCGCTCCTCACCCCCGACGACCGCTTGAACGCGACCTCGGCCAGATAGGCGTGATGAACGTCGCCCGAGATCACCGTCACCGACGCCGGCGCCGGTCCGTAACGGCCGGATGCCGCGCCCTCGATCAGCCCCGCCAGGCGCTCGAACGAGTCGCCGAACGCCGCCCAGTGGTCGAAGTCGAGCGTTCGGCGCAGCTGCTCCGCCCAGGCGGCGGCCCGCCGGCCCCAGCTTCCGGTGCATACGGCCTCACCCCAGCGCTCCATGTGATGAAGGCCGGGCGCGAGGAGGAACGGATCCGAGGTCGCGATCAGGATGTGGTCGTAGTCGCCCTCCAGGTGCCGCTCGAGCCAATCCCATTCGCCGTCGTCGAGAATCGAGCGTCGACCTTCCTCGAGCACCCTGCCGCAGCGCGAGTCGAGCACCAAGAGCCGCGTGCGACCGAGGTCGCGGCAGTAGCTCCAGCGGGCGCCATCGCGAATGCCGCGCTCGTCCTCGGCGACCGCCTCCAGGACCTCCCAGCCGTCACCGGCCTCGCGGACCGTGGCCAGCAGCTCGCTCTCGCGCAGCAGCTCGGGCGAGAGGTTGCCGATGAACTGATACAGCCAGTACGCGGCGAGCCCGGACCGCTCGCGCTCCGGCCACCACTCGACCTCGTTCATCTCCTCGACCCACGCGGCCGAGATGTTCCAGTCGTCGTTGATGTCGTGATCGTCCACCACCATCGAGCACGAGACCGTCGAGTACAGCCACCGGATCGTCGGATCGCTCCACGACTCCTGGTAGAGCCGCGCGAACTCCTCGAAGTCCGCGACCTCCTCGCCCGGCGGCTTGCGGACGTCTCGGCGCTTCTTGATGAAGGCGAGCGTCTCCGGGGAGACCTCGTCGGCGTAGACCTGGTCGCCGAGCAGCATCAGCACGTGCGGCCAGCGCTCGGGCGGTTCCTCGCGCATTTCCTGAGTGAGCGAGAACAGTGCGTCGAACTCGCGCGCCTCGGAATAATCGTCCTTGGGGAACGTGTACGGCGCATGGTGGGGCAGGGAGACCCTGCAGGAGCCGAAGCACAATCGCAGCGGTCCCTCGCCGCCCAGCGTTCGGATCACGCTGGGCGGGAACTCACTGCCCGACTCGGGCCACCGGCGCTCGCCGTCGAGCGCAACCTCGTACTCCCGCGTCGACCCCGGCTCGAGGCCATCGACGATCACGAGCCCGTAGTGATGCCCGTGGACGCAGAACGTCGGCGCCGAGTGTCCGAGGACCTCGACCTCGCACGGCTCGTCGGTCTCCACCCAGAGGACCGCCTCGGTCTCGCCGACGTAGCGCAGCAGGGGTCCGAGGATCAACGTTGCCATGGAGGCACCGGTACCCGCCGATCCGGCACCGCGAACTCGGCGCGCTATCCGAGCTCGGGCAGGCCCTCTTCCGGGGTCGATGCCTCGGCGTGCAGTCGGCGGGGGATGCGGCCGGCGCGGCGCGCCTCGTAGCCGGCCTCGACCGCGCGGCGCATCGCCGTCGCCATCCGCGCCGGGTCCGCCGCCCGCGAGACCGAGCTCGCCAGCAGCACGCCGTCGCAGCCGAGCTCCATCGCCAGCGCGGCGTCCGAGGCGGTGCCGATGCCGGCGTCGAGGATCACGGGGACGCCCGCCGCCTCGACGATGATCCGCAGGCTGTACGGGTTGCGGATTCCGGCCCCGGAGCCGATCGGCGAGCCGAGCGGCATCACCGCGGCGCACCCGGCGTCCTCGAGTCTCCGGGCCAGCACCGGGTCATCGTTGGTGTAGGGCAGGACGGTGAACCCGTCGTCGACCAGCGCCTCCGCCGCCGCGACCAGCTCCACCGCGTCGGGGAGCAGCGTGCGGTCGTCGCCGATCACCTCGAGCTTCACCCAGTCGGTCTCGAACGCCTCGCGGGCCAGGTGCGCGGTGCGCACCGCGTCGCGGGCCGTGTAGCAGCCGGCCGTGTTCGGGAGCGCGAAGAGGCCGAGGCGCTCGATCAGATCCACCATCGACCCCTGGGCGGCCGGGTCGACGCGGCGCAGCGCCACGGTGACGATCTCCGTCCCCGACGCCCTCAACGCAGCCTCCATCTGCGTCAGCGACCGGAACCCGCCGGTGCCCACGATGAGCCTGGAGGTCCACCGCTTACCTCCCAACTCCCAAGCGCCGGGATCGGTCCGGGCGCGGGAGGCGGGGACGTCCGGCGGGCTATCAGCGAAGCGAGGACTGCCCGCCGGGCGTGCCCCGCCTCCCGCGCCGCGCTCACCCACCCTGGATCGCCCCCACGACTTCGATCTTTTGCCCGTCGGACACAACCGTCTCGTCCCAGGCGCTGCGCGGCACGACTTCGCCGTCGACCGCCACCGCGACGCCGCGACGGTCGCCGCCGGCGCCCGTGCGCTCGACCAGCTCGGCGACAGAGGCGCCGGCGCGCAGTTCGATCCGGTCGCCGTTGAGCTCGATCGTCATCGCGCCACCGCCTCGGTAGTCCGTTCTGCCCGCTCGCCCTCCAGCAGCGCGACGATTCGCTCCGCCGTCGCGGGAGCCAGCAGGATCCCGTTGCGGAAGTGGCCGGTGGCGAGCACCAGGCCGTCGAGCGCCCCGGGACCGATCAGCGGCATGTTGTCTGGCGTCGCCGGTCGCACGCCCGCGATCGCCTCCACCAGCTCGAGCTCCGCGACGTCGGGAAGCGTCCGGTAGGCCTCGCGCAGCAGCTCGTGGACACCACCGGCGGTGATCCGGGTGTCGAAGCCCTGCTCCTCCACGGTCGCGCCGACCACCAGCCTCCCGTCGGCGCGCGGCACCATGTACACGCGCTCGGTGACCACGATCCGGTCGCAGACCGGTTCGCCGGCGGGGCCGCGCAAGGTGAGAATCTGCCCCTTGACGGGCCGGATCGGTGGCCGCGCCGGCGCCGGCAGCCACTCGGACGCCGACCACGAGCCCGCGGCCAGCACGGTCGTGAGCGCCTGGTGCTCGCGCCCGTCGCGGGTGCGGACCCCGGCGAGCCGCTCGCCGTCGATCACAGCTTCGGCGACCTCCCCGGTCTCGATCACGCCTCCCGCGGCTTCGAAGGCCCCTACCAGCGCGGCGACCATGGACCGCGGATCGACGGCCGCCTCGTGCGGAGCGAGCACGCCGGCCGCAACCGATGCCAGCCCCGGCTCGAGCTCGCGACAAGCGCTCGGGCGAAGCCACTCGCCCGCGAGGTCGAGCGAGCGCATGAGCTCGAAGCGGCGGCGCAACTCGGCCGCCTCGTCGCGATCGAGGGCAACGTGAAGAGCGCCGAGCTGCGCGTAGCCGGTCTCAGCGCCCGCCGCGGCCGCGAGCTCGGCGTCGAAGCGAGGCCAGAGCCGGTGCGACTCCAGCGCCAGCTCGAGCAGCCGGTCCTCCCCGAATGTGGCCTCGCCGACGGGCGCCAGCATTCCCGCGGCGACGTTCGAGGCGCCGGCTCCGGGCCGATCGCGCTCGAGCACGAGCACCCGCAGGCCGCGTTCGGCCGCGCGCCACGCGCACGCGAGACCGATGACGCCGGCGCCGACGACGACCACGTCGTGCTGGTTGGTGTTTGATGCTGCCACGGGCGGTGCTCCTCTCCCGGGCGGGCGGACCTCGCATCGTCCCTGCGCCGGCATTACCCGGATCAGGTTCAGACGGTCGGCGGCCCGTTGCCGCCCTCTCAGCCCAACTTGGGTGGGGCTCCCGTTGCCTTTCACGATACTCCCCCGCATGGGAACGGCGAAACATGAGCTGGCCCGACAGTTCTTCGAGGCGATGGAGGCCGGCGAGGTCGACGCCGCAGTCGCGCTGACCACGGATGACGTCGTCATCGACCGCCGGAACTCGAACGCGCCCTGGGGCCGCGCCGTGACCACCGGCCATGAGGAGTTCCGGGAGGCCTACCGCGACTTTCGGCGCGCCTGGGAGGAGGTCGGCGGGGTTCATTGGGAGCTGCTGCGAACTCGAGCGGCCGGCGGGGGACGGCTCGTGGTCGAAACCCTGATCAGCGGGCGCGGCCCCGCGACGGGCCTGTCGATGGACGCCCGCGGCGGCTGGCTGATCTCGTTCGCCGGCGACCTGGTCAACGGGTGCACGCTCCACCAGAGCTTCGACGAGGCGCTGCTCGCGGGGCGGCGGCGGGCGATCGACGAAGCACGCCTGTACTTCGTCTGCGAGGCGCGGCCGGGCGGCGCGGACGCGCGCCCGTTGCTCGACGCAGCACTGCGCGGCGGCGTCGACATCGTCCAGCTGCGCGACAAGGAGAGCGACGACGAGCACCTCGTCTCCGCCGCGAGGACGTTTCGCGAGGCCGCCGACGAGCATGGGGCGCTGTTTCTGATCAACGACCGGCCGGACCTGGTCGGCGCCTGCGACGCCGACGGCGCCCACGTCGGCCAGGACGACATGCCGGTGGCCGAGGCGCGCGGAGTCGGCGGCGCGGCGGTCGCGGTCGGCCTCTCCACCCACTCGCCGGCGCAATTCGAAGCCGCGGTTGACGCAGAGGGCGATCAACGGCCCGATCAGATCAGCGTCGGACCGGTCTGGGCGACGCCGACGAAGGAGGGTCGGCCCGCCGCCGGGCTGGACCTGATTCGCCACGCGGCGGCGGCCGGCGCCGACGCGCCCTGGTTCGCGATCGGCGGCATCGACGCCGACAACATCGGCGAGGTCGCCGAGGCGGGCGCACAGCGCGTGGTCGTCGTCCGTGCGATCCGCGACGCAGCCGACCCAGAGGCTGCGGCTCGCGGGCTACGCGACGTGCTGGACTAGCCTCCGGTTCGTGGCCAGCCGCGAGCGAAAGCGCGCCGACCGGCGCAAGCGCAAGGAGCGCACGGCGGAGCGCCGGGTTCATCAGGAGGCGCGACGGGACGCGATGGCCGCCCGCAGCGAGGCGCGCAACGAGGCCGCGCGCGCGGCGCTCGAGCCGCTGGCGCCCGGTGAGCGACCGGCCGTGGTGACGATCGGCGCGGTGATCTCAGCGGTAATCGCGATCTCGACGATCGTGGGCTACGCCGCGGGCGTCGAGGTCACGAGGATCGGCAGCGACGGCATCGAGCAGGGTGAGGACCAAGCGCCGATCCTCTCCGTGATCGCGGTCGTCGCGCTGATGGGGACGATGGCCTGGGGGATGTGGCGGGCCCGCTACTGGGCGGTGCTCGGCTTCCAGGCGCTGCTCGTGCTGGTACTCGTCGCCGCCTCGCTCGGCCTCGTTCAGGCGACGGAATGGCCGCAGGCTGTCGGGACGACCGCGCTCATCGCCGGGGCGGGAGCGCTCTTCTACTTCATGGTCAAGGCGATGGCGCGGATCCAGATGCCGCGGCGACCGTCGAGTGAGTGAGCCGCCAGAGCAGGGGTAGATAGAGTCGCTGCATGGCTGACTCCTATGACGTGATCGTGATCGGCGGCGGTCCCGGCGGCTATCACGCCGCGATCCGGTCAGCTCAGCTCGGCCTGAGAACGGCGGTGGTCGAGCGGGACAAGCCCGGCGGCCGCTGCCTGAACTACGCGTGCATCCCGGCGAAGACGATGCTGCACACCGCCGAGATCTTCGATCACGCCAAGAACTCCGCCGACCTGGGAGTGACGGTTAAGGACGCGTCGCTGGATTGGAAGGCACTCGGTGAGCGCCGGACGAAGGTCTCGGAGACCCTCGCCGGCGGCGTGAAGATGCTCTGGGACAAGAACAAGGTGACGATGATCGAGGGGAACGGCGCACTCGACGCCGATGGCAACGTCACCGTCGGCTCGGATACGTACGAAGCCGGCGCCGTCGTTCTCGCCACCGGCTCGGTCGCCCTGGCGATCCCGGGGGCCGACTTCGGTGAGCGGATCGTCGACACCTGGGGCGCCTGGTCATTGCCGGAGCGGCCGGAGCGCATCGCCGTCGTCGGCGCCGGAGCCTCCGGCGTCGAGATCGCCTCCGCCTACATCCGCTACGGGACCGCGGTGACGCTGGTCGAGATGCTGCCCCAGATACTTCCGGCCGAAGACAAGGACGTCGTCCGGGTGGTCGAGCGGGTCTTCAATAAGCAGGGGATCGAGATCCTCACCGGCACCCCGATCTCCGATGTCGAGGCCGGGAGCAAGTCGGTCAAGGCGAAGGTCGGCGAGGTGGCGCTCGAGGTCGACTACCTCTGCATCGCCGGCGGCCGGGCGGCCGACACGGACGGGCTCGGCCTCGACCGAGCCGGGGTCGGCACCGGCGACGATGGCAAGGTCGAGATCGATGAGTTCCAGCGCACCTCGAACCCGAAGATCTATGCGATCGGCGACCTGGTCCGCGGACCGGCGCTGGCCCACAAGGCCCAGGAGGAGGGCGTCGTGGCGGTCGAGACGATCGCCGGCGCCCCGACCCATCCGGTGAGCCCGGACCTGGTGGCGGGCGCGACCTTCTGCCACCCGCAGGTGGCGAGCGTCGGCATGACGGAGGCCGCGGCAAAGGAGACGGGGAAGGAGATCAAGGTCGCGCGCTTCAAGCTCGGAGCGGTGGGCGCAGGTACGGTCTACGACGACCGCGACGGAATCGTCAAGCTCGTCGCCGACGCCGAGTACGGCGAGATCCTCGGGGCCCACATCGTCGGCAACCGGGCCTGCGACATGATCGCCGAGCTCGTCGACACGATCGCGCTCGAGGGCGGCTACCAGGAGCTCGCCCGGATCATCCACCCGCACCCGACGATCTCGGAAGCGATCCTCGAGGCCGCGCGCGCGATCGACGGCTGGGCGATCCATCAGTAACCGCGTCCGATGACCGCCGCCCGGACGGTCTTCTACTACGACCTCGGCTCCCCCTACGCCTACTTGGCGGCGGAGCGGGTCGCCTCCGTGTTCGAGGCGGCGGGCGCCGCGCAGCCCGAATGGCAGCCGATCCTGCTCGGCGGGCTGTTCCGGCGCTTCGACCGCGATTCCTGGGCCAAGGGTCCCGAGCGGGAGCGCGGACTGGCCGAATGCGAGCGCCGCGCATCCGCCTACGGGCTGCCGCCGATCCGCTGGCCCGAGCCGTTCCCCGGGAACACGCTGTTCGCGATGCGCGTCGCGACGTTCGCCAAGGAGATCGGGCGCGCCGTGTCGTTCTCGCTGGCGGCGTTCCGTCAGGCGTTCGCGGGCGGCCGCGACCTCACCGATCCCGACAACGTGTTCCTCGCCGCGGCGTCGTCCGAGCTGCACCCGCGCGCGGTGGAGGCGGCTGCCGCGCGCGACACGATCAAGGGGCGCCTGCGCGCAGCGACCGAGCGCGCCGGGGACCTCGGGGTGATGGGGGTGCCGAGCGTCGTCGTCGGCGAGCAGGTCCTCTGGGGCGACGACCGGCTCGAGGAGGCCGCCGCGATCGCCGCGCCCTGACGGCCGCTCGCGGGAGCGCGGGAGCCCAGGTCAGCTATGTTGCGGCCGGGTGGCTGAGGAAGCGGTGAAGACAGCGGAGCCTGACGGCGCGACGCGCTCGTCGCGGCCGCTTCCCGATCCGGGCACCTGCCTCGAGCTGCTCGAGACGATGGCCCTGATCCGCCGCTTCGAGGAGGAGGCGGGGCGCCAGTACCAGCGGGCGAAGGCCGGCGGGTTCCTGCACCTCGCGATCGGCGAGGAGGCGACGATCGTCGGCACCACGTCGGTCATGCGCGATGACGACTACCTGATCGGCACCTACCGCACGCACGGCCACGCGATCGCCCGCGGCACCGATCCGAAGAACGTGATGGCGGAGCTCTTCGGGCGCGAGGACGGAACCTCGCGCGGGCGCGGCGGCTCGATGCACATATTCGATGGCGAGCGCCGGTTCATGGGCGGCTACGGGATCGTCGGCGGCAACCTGCCGCTGGCGGCGGGCCTCGCGCTGGCCTCCGACTACAGGGGCACCGACGAGGTCACCGTCTGCATGTTCGGCGACGGCGCATCCAACACGGGCAACTTCGGGGAGACGATGAACCTCGCGGCGCTGTGGTCCCTGCCGATCGTCTTCATCCTCGAGAACAACCTCTACGGGATGGGCACGGCCGTGGAGCGTCACTCCGCGGTCACCGACTTCTCGAAGAAGGCCGAGGGCCTCGGCGTGCCCGGCGTGCGCGCGGACGGGATGGACGTACTCGCCATGCGCGAGACCGTGACCGAGCACCTGCGGATCGCCCGCGAGGAGCGGCGGCCGACGCTCGTCGAGGGGTTCACCTACCGCTACCACGGCCACTCCGCCGCCGATCCGCAGATCTACCGGACCAAGGAGGAGGTCGAGGAGTGGCGCAAGAAGGACCCGGTCGAGCTGTTCGCCGACCGGCTCGAGGCCGAGGGGGTGCTCGAGGAGGGCCAGCGCGAGGCAATGCGCGAGCGCGTCGAGGCGCGGGTGATGGCCGCCGTCGAGTTCGCCGACGCCTCGCCCGAGCCGCCGCTGGACACCCTGTACGACAACCTCTACGTGGTCGGGGACCAGGTGCCGGGCTGGTACGCGGTCGACGAGCGTGCGCCCAAGCCGTTCCCCGGCGAGCGCGAGCGCGAGCGACTCGAGGGGGAGGCGATGGAGCTCGCGGAGGCGGGCGCCGCGTACGCCGGCCAGGCGGCGCGGACCGGGCGCCGGGAGGGCGAGGAGATCAGCGACCGCGACGAGGGCGACGCGCTGGAGGACCAGGGCGCCGGCGAGCCCGCGGAGGACGAGGCCTGATGGCGGTTCTGCGCATGCGGGAGGCGCTTCGCGACGCGATGGCCGAGGAGATGCGCCGGGACGAGGAGGTCTTCGTCATGGGCGAGGACGTGGCCGTGTTCCAGGGCGCCTTCAAGGTCACCGAGGGGCTGCTCGACGAGTTCGGCGAGAAGCGCGTCCGCGACACCCCGATCTCCGAGAACACGATCGTGGGCACCGGGGTGGGCGCGGCGATGGGCGGCCTCCGTCCGATCGTCGAGCTGATGACCGTGAACTTCTCGCTCTTGGCGTTCGATCAGATCATCAACCACGCGGCGGCGATCCCGTACATGTTCAACGGCCAGGCGAAGGTGCCGATGGTGATCCGGATGCCTGGCGGCGGCGGCCATCAGCTCGGCCCGACCCACTCGCACAGCTTCGAGGCGATGTACCTGCAGATCCCGGGTGTGCTCGTCGCCTGCCCGTCGACTCCGGCGGACGGCAAGGGCCTGCTCAAGGCCGCGATCCGCGACGACAACCCGGTGATCTTCGTCGAGCACGAGACGCTCTACGGTGCCCGCGGCGACGTTCCGGAGGACGACGACCACCTCCTCAGCTTCGGCGAGGCGGCGATCCGGCACGAGGGCACGGACGTGACCATCGTGGGGATCCTGCGGATGGCGCACGTCGCCGAGCAGGCGGCAAAGACGCTGTCCCACGAGCACGGGGTAGAGGCCGAGCTGATCGATCCCCGCACCCTGCGCCCGCTCGACCTCGACACCATCCTCGAGTCGGTCCGCAAGACCAACCGCCTCGTGGTGGTGGAGGAGGGCTGGCCACACGGCGGGGTCGGCGCCAACATCGCCGCGCTCGTCCAGGAGCAGGCGTTCGACCACCTCGACGCCCCGATCCAGCGGGTGACCGGCGCCGATGTGCCGATGCCCTACTCGAAGCGACTCGAGCAGTCGGCGATCCCCCACGCGGAGAACGTCGTGAGCGCCGCCCTCGCGACCACCGAGGGAGCCCGCTGATGGCTGAGGAGATCGTCATGCCACGCCTCTCGGACTCGATGGAGGAGGGCACGATCCTCAAGTGGATGAAGGGCGTCGGCGACGAGGTCGCGCTCGGCGACGAGCTGGTCGAGATCGAGACCGACAAGGCGAACATGGTCTTCGAGGCAGACGCCGCCGGGACGCTGATCGAGATCGTCGCCGGCGAGGGCGACACGCTGCCGATCGGCGAGGTCATCGCTCGGGTCGGCGAGGCTTCGGAGGCTGGGGCCTCGGAGGCCGGGAGCGCCGACGGTGGCGATGGGGGCGGCGACGGTGCGAGTCCCCCGCCGGGCAGTCCTCGCGTCCCTGCTGCGGATAGCCCGCCGGCGGACCGCACCGCCCCCGCCCCT
Organism: uncultured Solirubrobacterales bacterium; assembly: GCA_963729075.1. Classification (GTDB taxonomy): domain Bacteria; phylum Actinomycetota; class Thermoleophilia; order Solirubrobacterales; family 70-9; genus WHSW01. Next base: position 94,291 of record CAVSMU010000002.1, read on the forward strand.
GACTCCGAGGCGCCGGCGGCCGCCGAGTCCAAGGCGAAGGCGGAGCCCCGTGGCCGCCGACGCCCGAGCACGCCCCACCCGCCGACCCAGCCCGCGCCAAGCCGCGGACTCGGGGGATGGGGATGGCAGGGTCAAGGCTTCGCCGCTGGCGCGGCGGATCGCGCGCGAGCGCGGCGTCGATCTCGCCACCCTTTCGGGCTCGGGGCCGGGCGGGCGGATCATCAAGGCCGACGTCGAGGGCGCCGGGGCCGCCGCCCGCGCCGCCCCGGCCGCGCAGGCCGCGCCGCCGGCCGGGGCCGCCGAGCGCCCCGAGACCGCCAAGGGCACAGTCTCGGTGATCGAGCTCACCAAGCTTCAGCAGACCGTCTCGCGGCGGATGGCCGAGTCAAAGGCAACCGCGCCGCACTTCTACCTTCAGGCCGAGGTCGACATGACCCGCGCCTATGAGGCCCGCGCGGCGCTTAAGGCGGCCGCCGGGCCCGAGGAGGTGGTGCCGTCCTTTAACGACATGGTGATCAAGGCCGCCGCGATCGCCCTCGGCGAGTTCCCGCGCGCCAACGGCGCCTATCGCGACGGCCGCTGGGAGCTTTATTCGCGGGTAAACGTCGGGATCGCGGTCGCCGCGGCCGAGGCGCTGGTCGTGCCGACGATCTTCGACGCCGACAAGAAGGGCCTGCGCCAGATCGCGACCGAGGCGCGGGCGCTCGCCGAGCGGGTGCGCGAGCGAACGATCACCCCGCCCGAGCTCTCGGGCGCCACCTTTACCGTCTCTAACCTCGGCATGTACGGGGTAAGCAACTTTCACCCGGTGATCAACTCGCCCCAGGCGGCGATCCTCGCGGTCGGGGCGATCGCAGAGGCCCCGGTGGTGCGCGACGGCGAGCTCGCCGTCGCGCGGCGGATGGGGGTCACGCTTGCCTGCGATCACCGCATCCTCTACGGCGCCGACGGGGCCGAGTTCCTGGCCCGGGTGCGGGCGCTGCTCACCGAGCCGCTGGGGCTGGCGCTTTAGGTTCGCCGGTCGACCAGGCGATGGCGCAACGCCTGATCGACGTTCCGATCGAGTCACTGCCGTTCGTCGACGAGCTGTCGGTCGACGTCGCGGCAGGCCCCGATGCAGTCTGGGACGCGCTGATCGCGGTAACGGGCGAGTTCACCTCCCGCCCGGGCGGCTCGCGCGCGGCCCGGGCGCTCGGGTGCGCGCACACCGAGCGCACCGGCGAGCCCGGCGAGATCGGCTCGACGATCCCGGGCTTCGTCGTCGCCCGCGCGGTTCGCCCGGCCGTCCTGGCGCTGATGGGCGAGCACCGGTTCTCGCGCTACGCGCTGGTCCTCACCGTGACCGAGAGCTCCGCCCGGGTCGTCCGCCTCGGCGCCGAGACCCGGGCCGAGTTCCCGGGCGCCGCGGGCACGGCTTATCGAGCGCTGGTCATCGGCACGCGGGGCCACGTCCTGGTCACCAGGTCGTTCCTGCGCTCGGTTCGCCGGCGCGCCGAGCGTGCCTGATGTGTGCGTATTGTCACACTTGGCGGGCGCGCGCTGCGAAAGGCTGCTTCGGCAGTCCGAAACCGAGGAGAATTCGATGCCGTCGGGGATTCCGCCCGGCCCGTCCTATCCGTCGCTGATCCAGAGCATCGGGTTCTGGAAGCGACCGCTCGGATTCCTCGAGCGCAATCGGGCCCGGTACGGCAAGCGGTTCACGGTCCGGCTGCCGCTCACCCCGCCGTTCGTGATGGTCTCGGACCCGGGCGAGATCAAGCAGGTGTTCACCGCTCCGCCCGACGTGCTTCATCCCGGCGAGGGGGCCCGGGTCCTGGAGCCGGTCGTCGGCACGAACTCGGTGATCCTGCTCGACGAGGCCGCTCACCTCGAACAGCGCAAGCTCATGCTTCCCGCCTTCCACGGGGAGCGGATGGAGCGGCTCAGCGACCTGATCTCCGAGGTGGCCGAGCGCGAAGTCGCGAGCTGGCCGCGCGAGGAGCCGATCGAGATCGCGCCGCGGATGCAGCGGCTGACGCTCGAGATCATCCTGCGAGCTGTCTTCGGACTCGACCCCGGGGAGCGCCTCGACGGGCTGCGCGAGCGCCTGTCGGCGATGCTCGCGTTCGGCGACCAGGCGATCAGCCTCCTGCCCCCGCCACCCGCGCCGATCGAGTGGCTGCTCCAGCGCGTGGGTCCGTTCGTCGGCTTCCTGCGCCTCCAGGAGCAGGCCGACGCGCTGATCTTCGACCTGATCGACGAACGGCGGCGCGAGGAGGACGGCGCCACGCGTGGGGACATCCTCACCCTGCTCCTCGAGGCCCGGCACGAGGGCGGCGAGCCGATGTCGCCCCAGGAGCTCCGCGACGAGCTGATGACGCTGCTGGTCGCGGGTCACGAGACGACGGCCTCCACCCTCGCCTGGACGTTCGAGCGCCTGGTGCGGCTCCCCGAGACCCTCGAGCGCCTCCGGGCCGAGCAATCCGCCGGCGACGGCGAAGCCTTCCTGACCGCGACCATCCAGGAGGCGCTGCGGCGCCGGCCGGTGCTGCCGAACAGCGCTCCGCGCCTGGTCAAGCAGCCGATCGAGGTCGGGGGCTGGGAATACGAGCCGGGCGTCTGCCTCGTCCCGAACGCCTACCTCGTCCATCACGATGCGGACGTCTATCCGGATCCCTACGCGTTCCGGCCCGAGCGCTTCCTCGACGAGAAGCCCGGCACCTACACCTGGATCCCGTTCGGCGGCGGGCGCAGGCGCTGTCTGGGTGCCGGCTTCGCGCTGCTGGAGATGAAGCTGGTGATCGCGGCCGTGCTCGCCGCACACGACCCGCGCCCGGCCTCACCGGGTCACGAACACGCCCGGCGCCGGAACATCACGATCACTCCCGAGGCCGGGTCCCGGGTAATACTTAGCCCGTGGCCAGCGACCCGCGCCAGCCGCAACGGGGCCGCGAGCTCGTCGACGCGGTCTCGCGCCGCGTCCACTGGATCGGCTGGCTCGCCAATGGTGCCGGCGCAGTAGTCGTCTTCACATCCGTCGGGTTCCTGATCCCGATCTTCTTCGACGCCGGGGAGAGGGACGAGCTCGGCCTGCGGTGGCACGGACGCGTACGGATGAGTTTCGGACCACGGGAGCTGCGCTAAGAGCGCAGGAACGTCAAGACCGCCAGCACCCGGCGGTGATCCTCGGGCGCGGGGCTCAGGCCGAGCTTGCCGAAGATGCTGGTGACGTGCTTCTCCACCGCCCGCTCTGTGACCACCAGCCGCTCGGCGATCGCGGCGTTGGTTCGACCCTCGGCCATCAGCTCGAGCACCTCCCGCTCGCGCGGGGTGAGCTCGGCCAGCGGATCGTCGCGCCGGTTGCGCCCCACCAGGCGCGAGACGACCTCGGGATCGAGGGCCGAGCCGCCGTCCGCGACCCGGCGCACCGCGTCGACGAACCCGTCGACGTCGGCCACGCGATCCTTCAGCAGGTAGCCGAGGCCGGATGCCGACTCGGCGACCAACTCGAGGGCGTACGCCTCCTCGACGTAGGCGGAGAGCACCAGGACGCCGGTCTGCGGATGCTCGTCGCGGATCCGCAGCGCGGCGCGCAGGCCGTCGTCGGTGTTGGTCGGCGGCATGCGGATGTCGACCACCGCGACGTCCGGCTTGTGCGCCCCGACCTTGCGGACGAGGTCGTCCGCGTCCCCGGCCTGGCCCACGACGTCGAAGCCATGATCGTCGAGGAGCCGGGCGATCCCTTCGCGCAGCAGGACCGAGTCCTCCGCGACGACTACTCGCACGGGATCCTCGCGATCACGGTCGTGCCGGAGCCGGTCCCGGAATCGACATCGAGCCGGCCGCCGAGCGCCGACACCCGATCGGCGAGGCCGCGCAGGCCGGTACCGCGACTCGGATCGGCCCCGCCGACGCCATCGTCGGCGACCTCGACGATGACGCGGCCGTTCTCGCGGCCCACCCGGACGACCGCGCGACTGGCGTGCGCGTACTTCGCGATGTTGGTGAGCGCCTCGGAGACGACGAAGTAGGCGGCGAGCTCGACCGGCTTCGCTACCCGCTCCCCGAGGCGCGCGGAGATCTCGACCGGCAGCGGCGCCCGGCGTGCCAGCGCCTCGAGCGCGGGGTCGAGGCCGCGGTCGGAGAGCACCGCCGGGTGGATCCCGCGAGCGAGCTCGCGCAGCTCCCCGAGCGCGTGCTCGAGCTCCTTTGCGGCGCCGTCGAGGAGGCGCTCCGCCTGCTCCGGCTGCTCGCGGACGGCGCCGCGGGCAAGTCGGAGGTCGAGGGCCAGCGAGACGAGCCGCTGCTGGGCGCCGTCGTGCAGGTCGCGCTCCAGGCGCCCGCGCTCGGCGAGCTCGATCGAGAGCAGGCGGGCGCGCGATTCGCGCAGCTCGCCGATCTTCGCCCGCAGTTCAGCTTCGAGGCGCTCCTTCTCGAGGGCGAGGGCGGCCGCCGCCCCCACGGCCTCGATCAACTCGGGCTCGTCGAGCAGCAGTGGGTCGTGGACGAGCACCGCGACGCGCTCGCCGTCGAGCGTGACGTAGGAGGTCGCCCGGCCGGAGCCGGGCGCGGGCGGCTCCATCTTCCGGCCCTCCGGATCGACGTGGCACTCGGACTCCGGCAGCCAGTAGGCCAGCTCGAGCGAGGGGTCGTTGAGCGCTCGCGCGAGCGCGTCGCGAAGCTCGCCGCCCCCTAGCGGTCCGCCGATCCGGGCGACCAGCTCGGTTACGGCGCCGCCAACGATCAGCCGGGCGCGCGCAAGCCCGGCGAGGAAGAGGAAGGGGACGAGGCCGAACGGGATCAGGGCCGCGTAGAAGATGTTCTCCGCCACGCTGCCCTCGACCCTCAGCAGGCTCAACATCAGGGCGACGATCAGGATCGCCATCAGCGTCCCGCCCGCGACGAACACGGGCGTGATCACGCGCCTCATCGGCGGCGTCGCGGCGCGCCAGCGGCCGATCAGCCTCCCGAGCGCGGCCGCCAGGATGATCACCCCGAGCACCGCCAGGATGTCGACCGCGGTCGTCGCGAACGACGGGTTCGACTCGACCAGCAATAGGTTCTGCGGGCAGTCCGTGCAGCCGATGTAGGTCGGGTCGGCGGCTAGCAACGGCGGCAGGAAGCCCAGCGTCGTCACTACGTAGGCGACGATCACCAGATTGCGGTCACCGCGGGAGGACAGCCTGCCGGACGGGAATGCGAGCAGGAGGTGGATCGCGCAGGCGACGAAGAGGTTGTTGAGCAGGCTTCCGAGCGTGAACAGCAGCGGCGGATCGGTGAGCCCGAAGTTGCCCACGAGCCAGGCGAACCCGGTCGCGACCATCAGCGTGCCGACGCGCGTGTCGGGGCGTCGGTACCAGGCGAACAGCCCGACGCCGACGAAGCTGAGCCCGATCACCGCGTTGAGCGCGACCCACAGGCCGCGCTCCGGGTGGTGGAAGTCCGCCGTGGCGATCAGGTCGGTCTCGACGATGGTGACGAGCACCGCCGCGATGCCGATCGCCCAGAGCGCGCGCCGCAGTCCGATCACGCCAACAGGGCCTCCATCGCCGGCCCCGAGAGGTCAGCCTTCGAGATGAAGCCGAGCGCGCCGGCGTCGGCGACCGCACCGCCCCACTCGTTCACCTCGCGACTGGAGATCAGGATCACGGCGGGAGCGGCCGTGCGCCCGGTGATCCGGCGAGCCACCGCGAAGCCATCGAGATCGGGCAGGCGCACGTCCAGGAGGATGACCTCCGGCTCCAGCTCGCGTGCAGCGCGCAGGGCCTCGGCCCCGTCGGCGGCCTCTCCGACGACCAGGTAGCCCTCGCCCTCGAGCATCCTGCGGGCGCTGGCCCTGAAGCTCGGGTGGTCGTCGACGATGAGGACGGTCCTGCTCACGATTGCGTTAACACGTTGGACACGCGTACCGATTCTGGAGCAGCGCAGGGGCGCTTCCAATACGGATAACCGCACCGCGCTTCGCGGGAAAGCCGCATTGGAGCGCGGCTCCGGGCGCGCGACCCTTCGCGTCGATGGATTTCGAAGCTCCACACCGTGTCGGGGGGCCGGGCGCCGACCGCACCGCCGCCTCCGACCTCTGTAGGACACCGGCTCATCGGCTGGTGGGACCTCGAATCCGGCCTGACGACGACGACCTCACGCCGCCGCGCTCATAGCGTCGGGGCACCGAACTCGAGCAACGAAGGAGAGCTCATGAAGGCCTCGACCGACAGCAAAGCCAGGGACACGGCACAGACCTCAAGGCAAAACCTCGCCGCCCGGATGGGCCGCTGGAGCGCCGAGCACCGGGTGAAGGCGATCGGCGGCTGGCTGGTGTTCGTAATCGCCGCGGTGATGATCGGTGGTTCGATCGGGACCGAGACGCTCGCCGACGAAGACTACGGCGTGGGCGAGTCGCGCGAGGCCGACCAGGCAGTAGCGGCCAACTACCCCGATCGCGCCAGCGAGACACTCCTCGTCAAGAGCAACGAGGGAGCGAGCGCCACGGACCCCGAGTTCCGAGCCGTCGTCGACGACGCCGTCGCCGAGCTCGAGGGCACCGAGTACATAAAGAAGGTCGAGAGCCCTTACGCGTCCGGCAACCAGGCGCAGATCTCCGCCGACGGCAGCGCGGCGCTGATCCAGTTCAAGATCCCCGAGCCGCCCGAGTCAAGCGACGCGACCGTCGAGGACCGGGTGGAGCCCGCGCTGGCCACCGCCGCCTCGCTCCAGGAAGCGAACCCCGGCTTCGAGATCGGGCAGTTCGGCGACGCGAGCGCAAGCAAGCAGCTGAGCGAGTCGTTCGAGGAGGACTTCCAGCGCGCCGAGGTGACTTCGCTGCCGATCACACTCGTGATCCTGCTGTTCGCATTCGGCGCGGTCGTCGCCGCGCTCGTGCCGCTGTTGCTCGCCGCGACGGCGGTCGCGGCGGCGATCGGCCTGCTCGGCCCGCTGAGCCAGGTCTGGGCGGTCGACGAGGCGGCGGCCTCGGTGATCCTGTTGATCGGCCTCGCGGTGGGCGTCGACTACTCGATGTTCTACCTGCGCCGCGAGCGCGAGGAGCGTGCCCGAGGGAACGCGCCGGACGCCGCGCTCGCCGCCGCCGCGGCGACCTCGGGCCGCGCGGTCCTGGTCTCCGGAGTGACCGTGATCATCGCGATGTCCGGCATGTACCTCGCCGGAGCATCGACGTTCACCTCGTTCGCGACCGGGACGATCCTCGTCGTCGCGATGGCGGTGATCGGCTCGCTCACCGTCCTGCCGGCGGTGCTGTCGAAGCTCGGTGACCGCGTGAACAAGGGACGGATTCCGTTCCTGCGCCGGCCCGAGGAGCGCGCGGGCCGCGAGCCGCGGGTGTGGTCGGCGATCCTGACGCCGGTCCTTCGCCGGCCCGGAATCGCGGCCGCGCTCGCGACCGGCCTGCTGCTCGTGCTCGCCATCCCGGTCCTGAACCTGAAGATGGCGGTCCCGGGCATCGACTCGCTGCCGCAGGACCTGGGAGTGATCCAGACCTACAACGCGATCCAGGAGGAGTTCCCGGGCAACCAGATCCCCGCCGAGGTGGTGATCGAGCGCGGCGACGCGACCAAGGCCGAAGTGCGGGCCGCCATCGGCGAGCTCGAGGCCGCGGTCGCCGACAACGAGCTCTACGAGCCGCCGGTGACCGTGGACAGGAGCCCGAACGGCGAGGTGGTGGTCGTCGATGTGCCGATCGCCGGCGACGGCACCAACGAGACCTCCTACGCGGCCCTGACGGAGCTTCGCCAGGAGATCATCCCCGCGACGCTGGGGGGACTCTCCGGGGCCGAGGCCAACGTGACCGGCTTCACCGCCGGCTCTGAGGACTTCAACCAGTTGATGTCCGAGCGCGTGCCGATCGTCTTCGCGTTCGTGTTCGCGATGGCGTTCGCGCTGCTCCTGATCACCTTCCGCTCGATCGTGATCCCGATCAAGGCGATCGTCCTCAACCTGCTGTCGGTCGGGGCGGCGTATGGGATCGTGACCTGGATCTTCCAGGACGGGCACCTCGAGGGCCTGCTCGGTTTCGAGTCGACCGGCGCGGTGACGTCATGGCTGCCGCTGTTCTTGTTCGTAGTCCTCTTCGGGCTCTCGATGGACTACCACGTGTTCATCCTGAGCCGGATCCGGGAGGCCTATGACCGGGGCATGTCGACATCCGACGCGGTCGAGCACGGGATCAAGACCACCGCCTCGGTGGTGACCGCAGCGGCGATCGTGATGGTGGCGGTGTTCGCGATCTTCGCCACCCTGTCGGCGGTCGAGTTCAAGCAGTTCGGCGTCGGGCTCGGCGTCGCGGTGCTGATCGACGCGACGATCATTCGCGGCGTTCTCCTGCCGGCGGCGATGAAGCTGCTCGGCGATTGGAACTGGTATCTCCCGCACTCTCTGCGCTGGCTGCCCCGAGTCGGCCGAGAGCGGGAGACCCAGCCGGCCGAGGCCTGACCCCCGAGGGCCACGGCCATCGAGCGACGCGGCGCGGGATCCGGTCCCGCGCCGCGTCCTTGCTCTCTACGCCGACGGCTCGATGTTCTGGTTGATCCGGAACACGTTGTCGGGGTCGTAGCTGCCCTTGATCTGGGCCAGGCGGTCGTAGTTGTCGCGGTAGCTGGCCCGGACCCGCTCCTGCCCCTCGTCCATCATCATGTTCACGTAGGCGCCGCCGGCAGAGTGCGGGTGGAGCGCGTCGAAGTAGTCGACGGTCCAGGCCCGGATCTTGTCGACGTTCGCCGGGTCGGGGTCGACGCCGGCGAAGACGGAGCCCCAGTTCGCGTCCCGGTAGCTCCACGCCGTGTCCGATGAATCCGCGTCGTGGGCGGCCCCGTCGATCGGGTACATGTGCATGGTCGACTTCCAGGTCGGCAGCTCGGCACCGAACTTCGCGTGCAGCTCGACCGCCTCGTCGGGGATCTCGTCGACGAAGTCGGCGCGCCAATACCACTGATCGCCCTTGGGGTAGACCCCGTCAAAGGCGCTCTGCAGCGCCGGGTGGGGCATGGGCTGCACACCGTGAAGGAGGGGCTCGGGCACGCTGGAGAGCAGCGGTGCCATTGCCTTGGCCGCTTCCTCCTCCCCGCCGGCGTAGCACCATACGATGCCGCTCACCTCACGCAGGTGAAGCTCCTCGGGGAACGGCGGCCCCGGGGGCACCGAGGCCCAGGCGAAGAACCCGTTGAGCTCACGCGGGGCTCCGGTGATGAACTCGCGGTAGGCCGAGAGCACCTCGGCACCCGCCTCGAGTGGCCAGAACGTTGGGCCGGCGATCACCGTGTCGACGTCGTGCAGGCGAAAGGTGAACTCGGTGACGACCCCGAAGTTGCCACCGCCCCCGCGGATCGCCCAATAGAGGTCCGGGTTCTCGTCGGCGCTCGCTCGCACGCGCTCCCCGCTCGCCAGCACCATCTCGGCCGCGAGCAGGTTGTCGATCGCAAGCCCGCACTTGCGAGTCAGGTGGCCGAGGCCGCCGCCGAGGGTGAGGCCACCGACGCCGGTGGTCGAGATGATCCCGCTCGGGGTCGCGAGCCCGTGCTCGTTGGTGGCTCGATCGACGTCGCCCCAGGTCGCGCCGCCTCCGACGCGTACGGTCCGAGCGTCGGGGTCGACCTCGACGGAGCGCATCGGCGAGAGATCGATGACGACGCCGTCGTCGCAGGTCCCCAGCCCGGCGCCGTTGTGGCCGCCCCCCCGAACCGCGAGCGGCAGTTCGTGTTCGACGGCGAAGCGGACCGCGGCGGCGACGTCGTCGGCGTCGGCGCACTGCGCCAAGAGGGCCGGCCGGCGGTCGATCATGGCGTTGTAGACCGCTCGGGACTCCTCGTAGTCGGGATCCTCGGGTCCGATCAGCCGGCCCTTGAAGTCCGAGAGCTCGTCGCGGGCGGCCTGGGAGGGCGTTATCAGGGCATTCATGCGTTCTCCTTCGTGATAGCTGGGTATAGGACTATGCGATCAGCCTCGTCCCTGTCAAGGGATACGACCACGGAGCGCGTCCGGCTTGAAACGTCGCGGATCGGGAATACAATCCGTAGCGATTCGTAGGGGCCAGCCGCTCGTGCGGATCGAGACATAGGGATCGAGGGCGGAACCCCGCGGTCCCATCGTCCAGTAGGCGTCGCGGAGGAGATCCCGAAGCGGCGAAGGCCAGGCCGGCCCGAGGAGATCCCAGAGGATCGGCCAGACACGAAGGGCGGAGAGAATGGAGCCAGGCAATGGCGCTGTCGCGAGCGATCGTGCACGCGACGAAGTCGGCGATCGCGTTCGCGGCGCCGGCGCGGGCACCGGTGAGCTCGAGGCGAGCGCGGCGAAGCACTCGCACCTGACCCGCGAAGACAGGGCGAACCTGTTCCGCTACATGGCGATGATGCGCGCCGCCGAGGAGCGGGCGATCACGCTGTACCGCCAGGGCAAGGTCCCCGGCAGCTTCTACGACGGCTGCGGGCAGGAGGCGATCTCGGTCGGCTCGTCCTACGTGCTCGGGCCGAGCGACCGGATGTGCATCCTGCACCGAGATCTCGGCGCGCACTTCGTCCGGGGCGTCACCCCGGACCGCTACCTGGCCAACTACATGGGTCGCGCCGGCGGTCCGACCGGTGGCAAGGACGGCAACATGCACTTCGGCGACCGCGAGCTCGGCTGCGTAGGGATGGTGTCCATGCTCCCCGACATGGCGCTGGTGGCCTCGGGCATGGCCCTCAAGTTCAAGCTTCGCGGCGAGCAGCGCGTGGCGATGACCTACTTCGGCGAGGGATCGACCGCGAACGGCCAGTGGCACGAGGCGATGAACTTCGCGGGCATCTACGGCCTGCCGGTCGTCTTCGTGCTCGAGAACAACCAGTTCGCCTACTCGACCCCGAACGAGCTCGAGTTCGCGGTCGATCCGATCGAGCACGCGGGCGCCTACGGGTTCCCCGGCGTGAAGGTCGACGGCAACGACGTCGAGGCTGTCTTCGAGGCCGCGAGGGCGGCCGCCGAGCGCGCGCGCAGCGGCGAGGGGCCGACGCTGATCGAGTGCGTGACCATGCGCATGCACGGTCACGGGGCCCACGACGACATGCGCTACGTGCCGCCGGAGATGTTCGAGGAGTGGGCGCAGCGCGACCCGATCGAGCGTTACGCCGAGCGGCTGGTCGCCGAGCACGGGTTCTCGGCCGATGAGGTGGAGTCGATTCGCGCCGATGTCAAGACCTACGTCGACGAGTGCGCACAAAAGGCGCTCGCCTCCCCGATGCCCGATCCGGCGACCGCGACCGAGGGCGTGTTCGCGGACGCTCCGACCGAGCTGGGCGACGGGCGGGCCCCATGGTCGTACTGGACCCGGACCGCCGAAGGGAGCGTGGCCTGATGGCCGAGATGACCTATCTCGAAGCGATCTCCGACGGCCTGCGCGAGGAGATGCGTCGCGACGAGTCGGTGCTCTGCATCGGCGAGGACATCGGCGCTTTCGGCGGCGCGTTCAAGATCACCGACGGCTTCATCGAGGAGTTCGGGGCCGGCCGGGTGCTCGACACGCCGCTGGCCGAGAACGCGATCATCGGGACCGCGGTCGGGGCGGCCGCCGAGGGGCTGCGGCCGGTGTGCGAGATGCAGTTCGCCGACTTCATCTCGTGTGGCTTCGACCAGCTGGTCAACGTGGCCGCGAAGCTCCACTACCGACAGGGGGTGGCCGTGCCGATGGTGGTCCGCCTGCCCTCCGGAGGCGGCTTCAGCGGCGGCCCGTTCCACTCGCAGAACCCGGAGGCCTGGTTCCTGCAGTCGCCCGGGCTGCGCGTGGTCGCGCCCGCGACCGCGGACGACGCGAAGGGGCTGCTGACCGCGGCGATCCGGGATCCCAACCCGGTCTGCTACATGGAGCACAAGGGTCTGTATCGCTACGTGAAGGGAGAGGTGCCCGAGGGCGAGCACTCGGTCGAGCTCGGCCGGGCACGCGTCGCGCGAGAGGGTGAGGAGATGAGCGTGATCACGTACGGCTCGGCCGTGCACCTCGCGCTCGATGCAGCCGAGGAGCTGGGCGAGGACATCGAGGTGATCGACCTGCGCTCGCTGTGTCCGCTCGACACCGACGCGATCCTCGCCAGCGCACGCAAGACGGGCAAGGTGCTGGTCGCCCATGAGGCGACCCAATCGTGCGGGGTGGGAGCGGAGGTCGCCGCGCTGGTGGCCGCCGAGGCCTTCGAAGACCTGGATGCCCCGGTGCGGCGGCTTACCGCTCCGGACGTCCCGATCCCGTTCAGCCCCCCGCTGGAGCAGGCGGTTCTCCCGCAGCTCGACGACATGAAGGAGGCCTGCCGTGAGCTCCTCGCGTACTGAGACGCTGATCGAGGTCGCGATGCCCAAGATGGGCATCTCCGTCTCCGAGGGCACGATCCTCGAGTGGCGCAAGCAGCCCGGCGACTGGATCGAAGCCGACGAGACGATCGCCGACGTGACCACCGACAAGGTGGACGTCGAGATCCCCGCGCCGGCGAGCGGGCGGCTGGCCCGGATCATCGCCGAGCCCGGAGACACCGTGCCGGTCGGCGAGCCGATCGCGGAGATCGACGCGGAGGCGAAGCCGGGCGAGGCGCATCCGGAGGAGTCCGCAGTCCGCAGTCAGCAGTCCGCAGAGCCCGAGGAGGCCGCAGTCAGCAGTCCGCAGTCCGCAGAGCCTCAGAAGGACTCGGGTGGCGAACCCGATCGGTCGGGGTTCGTGTCGCCCGTGGTGCGGCGGATCGCCGACAAGCACGGGGTCGACCTCGAGCAGGTCGAGGGCACCGGGGTCGGCGGCCGCGTGCGCAAGAAGGACGTGCTCGCCTACGTCGAGGCGAACGGCGGCAACGGGCAGGCGAAGCCGGCACCGGTCCTGCACTCCGAGTCCCCGTACAGGCCCGAGGAGCCCGCAGTCCGCAGTCCGCAGTCCGCAGAGGTGGCCGAGGGCGAGGCGGTGAAGGCCGAGGCCGAACCGGTGGCCGGCGAGCGCCGCGAGCCGATGACCCCGATGCGGCAGATGATCGCCAAGCACATGCTCGACAGCCGGCGCACGTCGGCGCACTGCACGACGATCGTCGAGGTCGACATGTCGCGCGTGGCGGCGCGCCGAGCAGAGCTCAAGGAGGCGATGAAGCGGCGCGGCGTGCCGCTCACGTACCTGGCCTTCGTCGCCCAGGCGACGGTCGAGGCGCTCGGCGAGTTCCCGGTGCTGAACGCGTCGGTGGAGGGCGAGGAGATCGTCTACCACGACGACGTGAACCTCGGGATCGCAGTCGCGCTCGACGACGGGCTGATCGTGCCCGTGATCCCGAAGGCGCAGCGACTGAGCCTCGAGGGTATGGCGGCCGCGATCGCCGACGTCGCAGCCCGCGCGCGGGCGAAGCAGCTGGAGCCGGATGAGGTGCACGGCGGCACGTTCACGATCACCAATCCCGGGCAATTCGGGGCCGTGCTCGCGACGCCGATCATCAACCAGCCGCAGGTCGCGATCCTCGACCTCGAGGCGATCGTCAAGCGAGCGGTGGTCGTCGACGGACCGGACGGTGACGCGATCGGGATCCGGCCGATGACGTACCTGCCGATGTCCTGGGATCACCGGGCGCTCGACGGGGCGGTCGCGGCGCGCTTCCTCTCCCGGGTGAAGGCCCGGCTCGAGGGCTGGGAGGTCGGCTGATGTCAACCGCGACCAAGCGGGCGGGAAACGGCCGCCCGACCTCCACGGCGACGGCGGAGGCGGCGGCGGTTACGGCGCCCCCGCAGCCGGCCATCTCCCCGGTTCCGTTCGACCACGAGGAGCTCGCCGTCAGACGTGGCGAGCGCAGCGGTCTCTACTGCATCGTCGCCATCCACTCGACCGCGCTCGGGCCCGCGCTCGGCGGCCTGCGCATGTGGCATTACCCAGCGACGATCGACGCCGCCCGCGACGCCCTGCGGCTCGCCAGCGGGATGACGTACAAGGCGGCGGCGGCGGGTCTCGACCTCGGCGGTGGCAAGGGCGTCATCTGCGCGCCGGCTGGGGGCCTCGACGGTGAGCGACGGACCGCGGCGCTGCTCGACTTCGGGGACGTGGTGGAGTCGCTGGGCGGCCGCTACATCACTGCCGAGGACGTCGGGATCTCGCCCTCGGACCTGATCACGATCGGCGAGCGCACCGAGCATCTCACCGGGTTGCCGCCCGAGCGCGGCGGCTCGGGCGACCCCAGTCCGTTCACCGCGATCGGGGTCGAGGCGGCGATCCGCGCCTGCGTGCGGTCCCGTTACGGCACCTCGGACCTGACCGGCCGGCGGGTCGCGGTCGTCGGCCTCGGCCACGTCGGGGGGCCGCTCGCCCGGCGGCTCGCGGCGGCCGGCTGCGAGCTCGTCGTCTCCGACATCGACGCGCGCAAGCACGCGGTGGTCAGCGGCCTGGGCGCCGAATGGGCCGCGCCCGACGAGGCGCTGCTGGTCGAGTGCGACGTGCTCGCGCCGTGTGCCCTCGGTGGCGCGATCACGGCCGACAATGCGCCGCGGTTGCGTTGCGACATCGTCTGCGGCTCGGCCAACAACCAACTCGCGGACGAGGCGCTCGCGGACGTGCTCGCCGAGCACGGTGTCCTGTACGCGCCGGACTTCATCGCCAACGCCGGCGGCCTGATCCACGTCTACATGGAGATCAAGGGCTATTCCGAGGCACGCGCGATCGCCCTCGCGGAGGGCATCGAGGCGACCCTTGCGGACATCCTCGAGCTCGCGGCCGGCCGAGGGGTCTCGCCGCTCGCCGCGGCCCGCGACGCCGCCCGTGAGCGGCTCGACGCCGCTCTGCGAAACTGATTCCGATGGACGAGCTATGGGTCGTGCGCGCGGGCATGGTCCCGTACGAAGAGGCGCGCCGGGCGCAGAAGGCGCTCGAGCTCGCGCGTCAGTCCGACGAGATCGGCGACGTCCTTGTCCTGCTCGAGCACCCGCCCGTCTACACGAAGGGCAGGCGCTCGACGGCGGACGAACTGCCCATGGGCGAGGACTGGTACCGGATGCAGGGGATCGACGTGACCGCCACCGACCGCGGCGGCAGGGTCACCTATCACGGGCCCGGCCAGCTCGTCGCCTACCCGATCATGAGCCTGCGCGTGCTCGCCGAGCCCGATGACGTGCACGCCTACATCCGCCGGATGGAGCGCGCGATCATCGCTTCGCTCGCCGACTGGGGCGTCGAGGCGCGCCTCTTCGACGGGCTGACCGGCGTCTGGGTCGGCGAGCATCAGCCGCCGGCCGGCGACGGCCGCAAGATCGGCTCGATCGGCATCCACGTGAACCGGGGAGTCACCACCCACGGCCTGGCGATCAACGTCAACAACGATCTGCAGCCCTTCGAATGGGTGGTGCCGTGCGGAATCGAGGCCTGCCGCATGACCTCGTTATCGCGCGAGCTCGGCGCCGAACAGGACCTGGACGCGTTCGCCACCACGCTCGCGGGACGGCTCGGTGACATCTACGCACGCAAGCCGGTCGAGCGCTCGTGGGAGGACGTGGTCGGGTCGCTAGCGTTGGAGCCGGCATGACAGCCGTCTCCGACCGCGTCCACGTCACCCGGTCCCGTGCGCATCCCGGCGGCGCGAACGACATCGAGGGCCGGCCGTTCCGGGAGCGCAAGCCCCCCTGGCTCAAGGTTCCCGCGCCCGGCGGTCCCACCTATCGCAAGCTCAAGCAGGCGATCGAGGCCGACAACCTGCACACCGTGTGCGAGGAGGCGAACTGCCCCAACGTGGGGGAATGCTGGGAGCGCGGCACCGCGACTTTCATGATCCTCGGCGACGTCTGCACCCGCCGCTGCGGCTTCTGCAACGTCCAGACGGGAGTGCCGACCTGGAACGATCCGCTCGAGCCGCTGCGGGTCGCGACCCAGGTCAAGAAGATGGGCCTGCGTCACGCCGTGGTGACCTCGGTCGATCGCGACGACCTGCCCGACTACGGCGCCGGCGCGTTCGTCGGCGTGATCCGCTCGATCCGGATGCTGGCCCCAGGGTGCAAGGTCGAGGTCTTGACCCCCGACTTCCGTGGCCAGGAGATGCCGCTAGCGAAGGTCGTCCACGAACGTCCCGACGTCTTCAACCACAACGTCGAGACGGTCCCGAGGCTCTACCCGCGCGCCCGACGCGGCTCCGACTTCCTGCGCTCCTGCCGCGTGCTGCGACTGGCGAAGGACATGGGCGGCGACGAGGTCGTGACCAAGTCCGGCCTCATGGTCGGGCTCGGCGAGGAGTTCGACGAGATGGTCGACGCCTTCCGCGTCCTGCGCGACCACGGGGTCCAGATCCTCACGGTGGGCCAGTATCTGCGCCCGACCGAGAAGCATCTCCCGGTCGTCCGCTACTGGCATCCCGACGAGTTCGACGCGCTGCGCGAGGCGGCGTACGAGCTCGGCTTCGAGTCGGTCGCCTCGGGCCCGCTGGTGCGCAGTTCCTACCACGCCGACGAGGCGGCGGCCGAGGTCGCGGAGCGCCGCGCCGCGTAGCGGCTCGGGGCGCGGTGCGCCTCGTAGAACCGGCCAGCGCCGACGCAGGCGGGGGCACCGGGTAACCGCTCGCCGTCTAGCCTTGCGCGCCCGTGGACCGCGACCTCCGCACCGCGCTGCTCTGGGGCGGCCTCATCTTCTGCGGCCTGTTCGCGGCGATGACGGTGGCGGTCGCGATCGAATACGGCGTCGACATCTTCACCATCGCGGCGATCGCGATCCTGGCACTGCTGGTGCCGCCGCTGATCGGCTCGCTGCGAAAGCCGCCGGACTAGGGAGCCTCGCCCGGGCGGCACCCTTTGCGGACTTACACTGACCAGATGGCGCTGCCCCCGGGC
>CAVSMU010000003.1:0-422958 GCA_963729075.1 uncultured Solirubrobacterales bacterium
CACGCCGGGGCCATCGTCAAGGTCATCTTCGAGAATGCTGACCTCACCGACGACGAGAAGATCCGCGCCTGCCGCCTGACCGAGGCTGCCGGCGGCGACTTCGTCAAGACTTCGACCGGGTTCGCGCCGAGTGGCGCGACCCACGACGACCTCCGCCTGATGCGTGCCAACACCGCAGCGCACGTGGGGGTCGAGGCGGCCGGCGGCGTGGTGCAGCCTGGACGCTCTGCTCGAGGTCATGGCGCTCGGCGTCACGACGGGGGTCGGGGCGACCGCCACGGCTGACGATGCTTCGACGACTTCAAGGCACGCAAGGCCGGTTCTCGGCGCCGGCCAATGGGTCGGCGCCGGACTCCGACGAGGGGGCGTATCTATGCCTCAGCCGGGGAGCCTATGTCCTGGGGATCGGGATGCTGGGGTCCGGTTTCATCGGCGAGTTCCATGCACTCTGGGTCTGCGGCTACGTGGTAGGGGCGTCTCCGCGTCGTCGCCAACTTCGGTCGCGGGTGCCGATCCGTCGGGACGGCCTTCGCAGAACGCTTTCGGCGAGGCCGCCCGTCCGATCTCGATCGAGGCCGTCTGCGCGGACCCCGCGGTCGACCTCGTCTTACGTGTCGCTGCCCAACCATCTGCATGTCGAGGGCGTTCGCGTCCGCAGCGGCTGTACGGCAAGGCCGTGGCGTGCACGAAGCCGCCGGCCGCAAACGCCGAGGAGGCCGGCGAGATGGTCCCGCCTCGGTCCAGCGGGCCGGCGTCTCTCAACGCATACCTCGAGAACGTCGTCTTCACCAGCGAGACGGTGCGCATGCGCGAGATGATCGAGGCTGGCGCGACTGTCCGCCCTACGACGTTCCGGGCGCGCGAAGGCCACAGCGACGACATGCCCCGCATTTCTGGGACGCCGATCTGGCCGGGGGCGGCGCGCTCTCTGGACATGGGCATCCCGCACGGGCCGAAGGCGCCCGCTAACCTGTTCGGCAAGGACTGTGCCTGTCACGCGACGTGTTCGCCTGGGGCGCGACCCTCGTCCACGGCGACAAGACGACCGGTGAGGACAACTGTGGTATTCGTCCGGTTCGTGGATCAACCGGGTTGCCACGATGGACGTCGTGGTCATCCAAGGGTGGCCTCGAGAACCGCTTCGAGGCATACGGAGACGCCGGGCGGATCGTCGAGGACATCACCTCGACGACTTTGCGTGCATTCATCGAGCGGCCGGCCGGCTATATCGGCGAGAAGGCCGATGCCGATACCGGCTGGGTCTTCCCGGTCCCACGAGCCGTACGCCCACGGCCACGACGCGATGATGCGGCACGTAGTGGAGTCGTTCCGGGACGGCGTCACCCCGCGCGAGACGTTCCGCGACGGGTTCGTAGTGAACGCGATCATCGACGCTGCGTATCGCTCGATGGGGAGCGGGAACTGGGAGCCGGTCGAGGCACGTGCCGCGGTGCTCGCCCGATGAACCGGCAGGCTCCCACCGACCCAACGGCCGACTTCCCTGCCCTCGAGTGGCTGCGCGAGGCGTCCGCACTGCTCGACCGCCTCGCCTCGACCCAGGGGGCCGCCATCGAGCAGGCCAGCCAGTGGCTGTCCGCCGAGGCGATCGCGGCCGACGGCCTCGTCCACCTGTTCGGGACCGGCGATTCGCGCATCCCGGTCGAGGAGATGTTCCCCCGCTACGGCTCGTACCCGGGCTTCAACCCGATGGTCGAGCTGTCGATGACGTTCCACACCCAGATCGTCGGGTTGAACGGCCAGCGCCAGGCGATGTTCATCGAGCGGACGCCGGGCTCGCCGAGGTCATCCTCTCGAACTTCAGGTTCGGCGGCGGCGTGCCGGTCGGCGCCTACGGCTTCACCGAGGAGGTCGCCGACCGGATAACGGAGGCGACGATCTGGGAGACCGCCGACGTGGGCGGTGTCGGCGGGACGCTCGCCGGCAACGCGCTGTCGCTCGCCGCGGTCCGCGCGACGCTAAGCGAGGTGCTCACGGACGAGGCGTTCGAGCGCATGGTCGCGCTCGGGGAACGGTTCGAGTCGGCGGTCGCCGAGACGATCGCCGAGCACGGCCTGCCCTGGTCGGTGACGCGGCTCGGCTGCCGCGCCGAGTACATGTTCCAGGCGACGCCGCCCCGCACCGGCGGCGAGGCGGCCGCGGCTCTCGACCCGGAGCTCGACGCGCTGCTGCACCTCTACATGCTCAACCGGGGCATCCTGCTGACGCCGTTTCACATGATGGCGCTGATGTCGCCGGCGACCACCGAGGCGCACGTCGACCGCCACAGCGAGGCGTTCCGCGAGGCCGCGGCAGAGCTCGCCGGTGGCTGACCCGCCGGTCGTCCGCGTTGCAGCCCGGACGCCGCGCTGGAGCCCGAGCCGCTGGACGCGGATCAGATCGTCGCCGGCGACCCGCGCACGTCCGCGTTCGTGCTCGCGCGCAGCGCGCTGGGCAAGGAGTCAGGCGTCTGGCGGTGCACCCCGGGGACGTTCAGCGACGTCGAGGCCGACGAGACGTTCGTCGTCATCGAGGGGCGGGCGACGATCGCCTTCGACGGGGGCGAGGTCGAGGTCGGTCCCGGCGACGTCTGCGAGCTGGTCGCCGGGACGGAGACCACGTGGACCGTCCACGAGACCCTGCTCAAGGGTTTCGGATCAGGCCGCGCTAGCTCTGGGACCCGGCTCGCGACCCGATCAGCGACGGCCGGTCTCTCCCTCCAGCACCTTCCTGGCGACATCGAAGACGCGGGTGTTGTCGCGCACGCCCTCGAGCCGCGCCGAGCTCGGGCCGCTCGAGGTCACGGGCACCGGCACGGCGGTGTGGCCGGGCGTCGTCCAGTCGAGGCGGAAGTGCTCGGCGGAGTCAGCGACGGGAAACTCGCCCGCGCCGCCGAGCTGGTAGTGGGTCTCGATCCCGAGGCCGCCGGTCTCGTGGTCGGCGGTGACGATCACCAGGGTGTTCGCGTGGTCGCGCTGGTAGCGCTTCAGCACCGTGGCGATGCGGTTGATCTCGGCGCCGGAGCGGAACAGCAGGCGCGGGCTGTGCTCATGTCCGGCATCGTCGATCTCGTCGACCTCGACCGCCATGAAGAACCCCTTCGGGTCCCGATCGAGGATCTCGAGCGCCTTCTCGACCATCTGGTGCTCGGGCACCGCGTACGGGTCGTTCTTGTAGTCGTACTTGCGGATGAAGACGCTGCGCAGGATCGCGTCGGTGCGCGTCATCGCCAGCGCCTTCGGCCCGTCGAGGCGCGCGAACGACTTGCGGTCCCAGGCGTACTGGTAGCCCAGCCGCTTCGCCTTGGCGACCAGGTTCTTCTTCCCGAAGCTGGCGTCGTCCTCGATCATGTCCGGCACCTTGCCCGGGTGGCCCTTCGGGTACCAGACCTCCTCGCCGCCGCCGAGGATCAGGTCGGGCCGGGTGCCGCTGAGGTACTGGTTGGCGATCACCTTCTTGTTGTCGCGGTCCTTGTGGTGCGCCGCGAACCCGGCCAGGGTGGCGTTGGTGACGTCGTTGTCGGAGATGATCGCGGTCGACTTGCCCTCGTCCTTGGCGATCTCGAGCAGCGTCTCGCGCGGCTTTCCGTCGGGGCCGACGCCGGCGTAGTTGCGCTTCGTCTTCACCCCGGTGGCCATCGCGGTCGCGCCGGCGGCCGAGTCGGTGGCGATCCCGCCGCCCTTGGCATGGGTGCGCAGCAGCCCGAAGTGGTCGAAGTCGTCGATCGGCTGGCGCTCGTGCTTGCCGTAGAGCTTGTACTGGATCGCGGCGCGCTGGGTGGGGCCCATGCCGTCGCCGATCAGCACCACGACGCTCGTCGACCTCCTCGGAAGCGGGGGCCGACTGGGCGGCGCGCGGTGCCGGGCTGCCGGCCAGCAGCGCCGCGGCGGCGACCAGGCCGATGCTTGCGGCCGCGAACCCCAGCGACCGGGAACGACTCGACTGCGCACGCGTGACCTCCACGAAGGACCTCCTGCCCAATTGTTCAACAATCTATGCTGAACCCTATCACCGCACGCCCGCCGATGACAAGCGTGTCCGCCAACCCGGGCGGGCGAAAGGAGTTTCGGCGGCGGCCTTCGTGCTAGAGCAGCGAGCCGATCGCCTCGCCCGCGTTCGCGGCCCAGTCGACCAGGGGCGAGGGGATGACGCCGAAGAACACGGTCGCCGCGGCCGCGAGCAGCGTGAGCCCGATGATCACCCGGCAGCGGGTGCCGTCGACGGCCGCGTCGGCCTCCTGTGAGGCGCCCGCGATGGCGGGCGCCGGCGCGGCGCGCTCACGCCCGGGCCGCATCCAGATGGCGGCGGCGACCCGCAGGTAGTAGGCGAGCGAGATCGCGGACCCGATCGCGATCAGGACAGCGAGCCAGGTGTAGTCGGCGTCGACGGCGGGCTCGATCAGGAACAGCTTGCCGATGAAGCCGACGGTCCCCGGGAGCCCGGCGAGCGCCAGCATCGAGATGGTCAGCGCGGTCGCGAGTGCCGGGCGCTCGCGACCCAGGCCCTCGACGGCGCGGATGTTGTCGCCGAACGGCGTCTCGCGCTCGCGGATCGTGATCACGGCGAACGCGGGCAGGTTCATCAGGGCGTAGCCCGCGAGGTAGAAGACCAGGGCGCTGATCCCGGCCTCGCTCGCGGCGACCACCGCGACCAGCATGTAGCCGGCCTGGGCGACGCCCGAGTAGCCGAGCAGCCGCTTGAGCGAGTCCTGGCCGAGCGCCCCGGCGTTGCCGACCACGATCGAGACGGCGGCGAGCGCCGCCAGCGCCGGCTGCCAGTCGTCGATCGCGGGCCCCAGCGCGACCTCGAAGAAGCGGACCAGCACGCAGAACACCGCCGCCTTCGTCGCGACCGCCATGAACGCGGTGACCGGGGTCGGCGCGCCCTCGTAGACGTCCGGCGTCCACTGGTGGAAGGGGGCGATCGAGAGCTTGAACGCGAGCCCCGCGGCCGAGAGCGCGATGCCGATGAGGAGCAGCGGGTCGTCGAGCACCGAGCCGCCGACTGCGGTGCGGATGGCGCCGAAGTCCGTAGAGCCCGACGCGCCGTAGATGAACGCGAGGCCGTAGAGCAGCGTCGCCGAGCCGAGCGAGCCGATGATCAGGTACTTCAGCCCGGACTCGAGCGACTCCTCCCGCCGCAGGGCCGAGCCGCAGAGCACGTACAGGGGGATCGAGAGCAGCTCGAGGGCGACGAAGAACGCGATCAGGTTCTGCGCCTGGGCGATCAGGGTCATGCCGAGGACCGAGCAGATCAACAGCGCCTGGAACTCCCCGTGTCCCGTCGGCCCGAGCGGCCGCTCGACCGACTCCTCGCGCCAGGAGAGCGGGATGCAGAAGGCGGCCGCCGCGATCGCGATCAGGGTCACCGCGAGCGCGAGGTCGTCGAGGCGCAGGGCCCCGGCGACCAGGTCCTTGCTCTCGCCCCACTGCCAGATGCACAACCCCGCGGCCGCGGCCAGCGTGCCGAAGCCGAGGATCGAGACCACGATGCGTTGCGCGCGCCCGCTCGCCAGCAGCCCCCCGACGAGCACCACCACGAGCCCGGCGGTCAGGGCGATGACGGGGGAGATCCCGGCGTAGTCGATGTGCGGCGCTTCGAAGGTCATTCGCAGAGCACCGCGGTGTTCGCCGGCTCGACGGTCGCGTTCGAGTAGTGTGCTGCAGTCCGTCCCGAGGGCCGCGACCGCCCCGACGTTCTGGTCGACCGATGCCTCGCCGCGGTCGAGGATCACCCCGGGCCAGAGCGCCAGCGCGACGATGCAGGCGACCAGCGGCGCGAGCACGACGCTGTCGCGGAGTGAGATCTCACGCGAATCGACGCCCTCGGGAAGGCGGTTGTGCATCGTGCGCTGGTAGAGGCGCAGGGCGTAGAAGGCGGCCAGCGCGACACCGATCGCGGCGACGAAGGCGAGCGCGATCTTCGACTGGAAGGCGCCGTTGAGGATGTAGAACTCGCCGATGAAGTTCGCCGATCCGGGCATCGCCAGGGTCGCCAGCGTGACCACCAGGAACAGGGCGGCGAGCACCGGTGCGCGCATCGCCTGACCGCCCATCTCGGTCAGGTCCTCGGTCCGCGTGCGGGCGTAGAGAATCCCGATCACGACGAAGATCGCCGCGACCACGAGCCCGTGGTTGACCATCTGCAGCACCGCGCCGTCGGCGCCGTCGTCACGCAGACTGAAGACGCCGAGGGTGATGAACCCGAGCTGGGCGACCGACGAGTAGCCCGCGACGAGCCGGACGTTCGTCTGGGTGAACGCCATGACGGAGCCGTAGAGGATCGAGGCCACGGCGATCACCATCACCACCTCCTGGAACGTGACGGTCGCCTCGGGATAGACCGGGAGCACGATCCGCAGGAAGCCGTAGGCCCCCACCTTCGACAGCACCCCGGAGAGCAAGAGGACCACGGGCAGCGGCGCGGCGCGATAGGCGTCCGGCATCCAGCCGTGGATCGGGAAGGCCGGCATCTTGACCAGGAACGCCGCGGCGAAGAAGCAGAAGATCCACTCCTGGCTTCCGGCCGAGAGCAGGTTCGCCCGCAGGTCGGCGATCGAGAAGCTCAGCTCGCCGGTGTCCTGGGCGACCAGGATCGCCGTCGCGATCGCGCCGACCAGCATCAGCAGGGAGCCGACGAGCGTGTACACGATCATCTTCGTCGTCGCCGCGATCCGCTCGCCGCTCCCGAATGCGCCGATCAAGAAGAAGAACGGCACCAGCATCAGGTCGAAGAAGAGGACGAAGAGCAGCAGGTCCTGGGCGAGGAACGCGCCCAGCGCCGCGGTCTCACCGAGCGCGAGCAGGAAGTAGTAGAAGCGCGTCCGCCCGTCCTCGGGATAGGAGCGCAGCGCCGAGAACAGCGTTCCCGCGGTCCATAGCACGGCCGTCAGCAGGACGAGGAAGACGCTGATCCCGTCGACGCCGAGCTCGTAGCGCACGCCGAGGTCGGGGATCCACGACTCGTCGACGACGTGCTGCAGACCCGGCGCCGCCGAGTCGAAGTCGAGGACGAGAGCGATCGCGAACCCGAGCGTCACCAACGCGCCCGCTACGCCGATCCACCGCGCCGCCGGGCGCGGCGCGATCAGGAGCAGCACCCCGGCGGCGAGCGGCGCCCAGAGGATCACGTTCAGCATCAGCTGCTTACCACCAGGAAGTAGACGCCCAGCGCTGCGAAGCCGCCGATCAGCAGCAGCGCGTACGCGCGGACGAAGCCGGACTGCGCCCCGCGCACCACTGACCCGGCGCCCCGCACCACGCCCGTCGCCGCGTTGACGATCCCGTCGACGACCACCCGCTCGAAGACCGAGTTCGCGAACCGGCCGATCGCGATCGCCGGGCGGTAGACGAGCGCGTCCTGGAGCTCGTCGAAGTACCACTTGTTGAGCAGGAAGCGGTGCACGCGGGGCACGCGCGCGATCAGCCGCGCGGTGACGCCGGGGTTGGCGACGTAGCAGTAGTACGCGACCGCGATCCCGGCGATGCTGATCACGCCGCCGATCAGCAGCCCGAACCACGAGGCGGCGGTCGAGGGCACGATGTGGAACAGCGGCGAGGACTCGAACGTGCCCTCGAGGAAGTGCTCGAGCACGGCGTCGACGCCCGGGATCTGGATCAGGCCGCCGAAGAGCGCCCCGACGCGCAAGCACCGACATCGCGATCGCCATCGGCCGCCGGCGCTCGGCGATCTGGTGCTCGGGTCCGGGGAAGCCGACGTCGGTGTCCTCGACCTCGCCGGTCGCCGGGTTGCGCGCCTCGGCGTGATGGAGGTGCCCGCCCTCGAGCTCCCGCGCCTCCTCGCACGGCTCGCCGGTGGTCACCCGGAAGCCGATCCGGAACGCGTAGATCGCGGTCATGAACGCGCCGATGTAGCCGCCGACGGTGAAGATCAGGTACATCCCGCCGCGATCGGAGGCGAAGGCGAGGATCTCGTCTTTGGAGAAGAAGCCGGCGGTGCTCGGGAAGGCGGCGAGGGCCAGGCAGCCGACGATCAGTAGCCCCGAGGTCAGCGGCAGCGCGCGGCGAAAGCCGCTCATCCGGTCGATGTTCTGCACGTTGGCCATGGCGGCGATCACCGAGCCGGCGGCCATGAACAGGAGCGCCTTGAAGAAGGCGTGGG
Source organism: uncultured Solirubrobacterales bacterium (assembly GCA_963729075.1). Lineage (GTDB taxonomy): Bacteria > Actinomycetota > Thermoleophilia > Solirubrobacterales > 70-9 > WHSW01. Next base: position 8,119 of record CAVSMU010000003.1, read on the forward strand.
CCATCAGAAGGAAGAGGCCGCCGACGTAGGCGCCGATCGACACGCCGACGACCATGTAGCCGATCTGGCTCATGGTCGAGTAGGCGATGATCCGCTTCAGGTCGGTGACCGCGAGCGCAATCGTCGCGGCGATCAGCAATGTCGCCAGCCCGATGAAGGCCGCGATGTCGGCGGCGGTTGGCGCCAGCTCGAAGAACGGGAACATGCGCGCGATCAGATAGACGCCCGCGGTGACCATGGTCGCCGCGTGGATGAGCGCCGAGACGGGGGTGGGCCCCTCCATCGCGTCGGGGAGCCAGGTGTGCAGCGGCACCTGAGCCGACTTCGCGAACGCCCCGACCAGCATCAGGCAGCAGATCGCGACCACCACGCCCTCGTTGGTCGTGAACGTCTCGCGGGCGGCGTCGAACGAGTCGAGGAAGTCGAACGTGCCGAGCTCGCGGAAGACGAAGAAGGCGGCGAACACGAGGCCGATGTCGCCGACGACGTTGATCACGAACGCCTTCATGCCCGCCGTAGTCGCCGTGTGGCGCCGGTACCAGTAGCTGATCAGCGCGTAGGAGGCGAAGCCGACGAACGCCCAGCCGACGATCAGGATCACGAAGTTGCCCGCCAGGACCAGGAGCAGCATCGAGAAGACGAAGAAGTTGAGGTAGGAGAAGAAGCGCCGGTAGCCGGCGTCGGAGTCCATGTAGGCGACCGAGTAGAGGTGAATCAGCGTCGAGACGCCGGTCACCACCAGGCACATGAACACCGACAGCGGGTCGACGAGGATGCCGAGGTCGATCTCGAGCCCGGCGGCCGAGGCGTACTGATAGAGCGAGTCGGTGAGCTGGCGGGCGTCGGTCGGCTCGTCGAGCAGCATCAGCAGAGCGCCGATCGAGCTAACGAAGGCGAGGGCGATCGCTCCGGTGCCGATCCAGCCGGCCGCCTTGGCCGACAGCACCCGGAAGCCGAGCGCGATCACGAGCGAGCCCGCGAGCGGGAACGCGAGGACGAGCCATGCCCAATCGGTCGCGCTCACGCGTCCGTCATCCCTTCAGTTCCCGCATCGCGTCCACGTCCAGGGCCAGCCGCCGCCGGAACATCGCCACGATCAGCCCCAGCCCGATCACGACCTCGCAGGCTGCGACCACCATCACCACGAGCGCGAACACCTGGCCCTCCTCGTTGCCCGCCGAGCGCGCGAAGGCGACCAGGGCGAGATTGCCCGCGTTCAGCATGAGCTCGAGGCACAGCAGGATCACCAGCGGGCTGCGCCGGATGAGCACGCCACCGGCGCCGACTGCGAACAGCAGCGCGGAGAGGACGAGGTACCAGGCGATGTCCATCAGGCCGCGACCTCGGGCTCGTCGCTGTCGCGCTTCCTCCGCCCGGCCAGCACGATCGCGCCGACCGCGGCGATCAGGAGCAGCATCGAGGCCGCCTCGAAGACGACCAGGAAGCGCTCGAGCAGCAGCTCGCCGATCGACCCGGGCGAGCCGAAGTCGCCCGGGAGCGTCGGCCCATGGGACTCGATCGCCTTCAGCCCGGTGCCGATGACGGCGATCGAGATCTCGATGAAGAGCGCCGCGACCAGCACCGGCGCGAGGAAGCGCTGCCCGGGGATCGGCTCCCAGATCGACTCCTCTACGCCGCCGACGTAGGCGGTCACGAACAGGTACAGAACCATCACCGCGCCGGCGTAGACGACGATCTGCGCCGCGGCGATGAACTCGGCGTAGAGGATCAGGAACAGGCCGGCGAGTGAGATCAGGTGAACGATCAGCGCCAGCACGCTGTAGAAGGGGTTGCGCAGCGCGATGACCGCGATCGCGCCTCCCAGCGCCCCGATCGCCCCCGCGAAGAACGCGACCTCCTCCACGTCACTCGCCCTCGCGTCGAAGGGGCGTCTTCTCGATTGACTCCGCGAGCAGCATCTCCTTGGTGAAGATCAGATCGCTGCGGTTGTAGTCGGCCAGCTCGTATTCGTGGCCCATCGTGATCGCGTCGAACGGACAGGCGACCTCGCAGTAGCCGCAGAAGATGCAGCGGGCGAGGTTGATCTCGTAGACCGCGGCGTAGCGCTCGCCCGCCGAGACCCGGTCGGCCGGGTCGTTCTCGGCGGCGACGACGCGGATGCAGTCGGCCGGGCAGGCGGCGGCGCAGAGGGAGCAGCCGACGCACTTCTCCAGCCCCGTGTCCTCGAACCGGTGCAGCTTGTGGCGCCCGCGGAAGCGCGGATATACCGGCGTCTTCTCCTCCGGGTACTGGATCGTCAGCGGGCCTTCGATCACCCGCGCCATCGTCGTCTTCAGGCCGCGCAGCGTCTCCCCGAAGGCGCGGTAGGCGCCCTTCGCCCCGCCGGGCTCGGGGCCACGCTGGACCGAGACCACCTCGTCGGCGTCCTTGAGGTACGGGAACCGGGCGCTCAGGTCGTCGCTCACGCGACCACCACCAGCACCGCCGTGACCAGGGCGTTCAGGGTCGCCAGCGGCAGCAACACCTTCCAGCCGAGGCTCATCAGCTGGTCGTAGCGGAGCCTCGGCAGGGTGGCGCGCACCCAGATGAAGATGAAGATCAGGGCCAAGATCTTCGCGATCATCCAGATCGGGTCGAGCCAGCCGGGCCCGGGTCCCATCCAGCCGCCGAGGAAGAACGCGGCGGCGATCCCCGAGACCACGAACATCTCCAGGTACTCGGCGAGCAGGAACGATGCGAACCGCGTTCCGCCGTACTCGGTCTGAAAGCCCTGGACCAGCTCGGCGTCGGCCTCCGGGAGGTCGAACGGCGCCCGGTTGGTCTCGGCGAAGCCCGCGACCATGAACACGAGGAAGCCGACGAACTGCGGGACGACGTACCAGATCTCGCCCTGGGCCTCGACGATCGACACGAGCGACAGCGAGCCCGCCATCATCACCGCGCCCAGGAGCGCCAGGCCCATCGAGACCTCGTAGGAGATCAGCTGCGCGGCCGAGCGCATGGCGCCGAGGAAGCTGTACTTCGAGCCCGACGACCAGCCGGAGAGCAGCAGCCCGTAGAAGGCAAGCGAGCCGAAGGCGAAGAAGTAGAGGACCCCGATCGAGACGTCGATCCCGTAGAACCCGACCCCGTCCTTGACGTCGCCGAACGGCAGGATCGCGATCGTCGTGATCCCGGAGAAGATGACCAGCGCGGGGCCGATCGCATAGAGCAGCGGCACCGCCGCCGCCGGGCGGAACGTCTGCTTGCCGACGAGCTTCAGGATGTCGGCGAGTGGCTGCATCATCCCCACCGGCCCGACCCGGTTGGGCCCGTAGCGGTTCTGGAAGCGGCCGATCAGCTTGCGCTCGAGCACGGTCAGCACCGGGACGATGAGGAATACGACGAGGAAGATCACGATCGACTTCAGGATCAGGATCCAGGTCGCCTCCGCGTAGCCGACGTCGGCGATCGTGCTCACTCCGAACCCTCCGCCGGCCTGGCGATCTCGACCGTGCTCGCGCCTCCGAGGACGTTTGAGTTCTCGGTCGCCGTCGCCTCGATCAAGAACGCCGCGCCCGGACGCATGCGCTCCCGCAGCTCGACCCTCGCGCGCACGCTGGATCCGTTCGAGCGGACCTCGACCTCGTCGCCCTCGGACACGCCGAGTCGCTCGCCGTCGCTGGGGGCGAGCTCGACGGTCTGCGCGGGCGCGAGGAACCGCAGCGCCACGTTTCGCTCCGTGATCGCGTCGGCCCAGAGCGCCCGGTAGGTGCCGAGCCGCAGGCCGCCGCCGTTCTCAGCGGGCGGCGCGCTCGGCGCGGATTGTGCCTCGGGTGGCCTGGGGAACCCCGTGGCCGCGTCGCGCGCCGGCCAACGGACTCCGGTGCCACCGATCTCCTCGGGCGTGATGCCGCGGTAGAACGGGACCTCGGCGGCGATCGCCTCGAGCGCCTCGGGGGCGGAGTCGATCCCGGTCTCGTCGCCCAGGCGCGCCGAGAGCTCGGCGAGCACCTGCCAGATCGGGTGGACGTCGCCCACGTGCGGAACCGCCGGGCGCAACCGCTGAACGCGGCCGTCGGGATGCGTGACGGTGCCCTCCTTCTCGGCATATTCCTCGGCCGGGAGCACGATGTCCGCGGCCTTGGTCGAGGCGTCGTCGAAGGCCGAGATCGCGATCACGGTGCGCGCCCGGCGCAGCGCCTCCGCCCAGCCCGGGCCGTCCGCCAGGTATCGGACCGGGTCCGCGTGCAGCAGGATCACGGCGTCCAGCTCGCCGTCGAGGAGCCCCTCCTTGATCTGCGCGAGCCCGCGGCCGGCCTCGGTCTCGGCGAACCCGGGGCGGGCACCGGGCAGGCAGCCGACCTCGCGCAGGCCACGGCCGTTGGCGCCCTCCGGGATCCCGATCAGGCCGGCGCCGGCGGCATCGGAGCGGAGCTCACGCGCGCAGCGATGCAGCGCGGCCAGGGCCGCATCGCCGCCCGCGCCGCGCCCGAGGCGCTCGCCGTAGACGATCACCGTCTTGCCGGGACGAAGCTCGCCGGCGACGCGCTCGGCGTCCGCCGCGTACTCGCCCTCCGGCGCCCCGTTGCCGAGCTCGGCGGCGAGCGCGGTGAGGAACGCGGCGGACTCGCCCGGCGCGTACCGCGCGGTCTCCTCCGCGCCACCGTCGAGCGCGCTCGGGCGCTCGGAGGCGACCACCAGCCGCGTTCGGCCGTGGCGGACTGCGCGACGGATCCGGAGGTCGAGGATCGGCATCGAGTTGAGCGGGTCGGTGCCGAGGACGAGGATCGACTCGGCCGTGTCCAGGTCGCCGACCGATGCCGCGAGCTCAGGGGCGGCGAGGTCGCGCGCGAGCGCCGCGTCGAGCTCGTCGATCGCGGTGACGCTCGGCGACCCCAGCGTCCGGACGATGCGCTGGACGAGATAGCCCTCCTCGTTCGAGGCCTGGCCGCCGACGATCGCGGCGGCCCGCGGGCCCGCTGCGCGCAGGCGTTCGGCGGCCGCGTCGAGCGCCGCATCCCACCCGGCCCGCGAGCCGCCGACGCGCGGCTCGACGATGCGGTCCTCTGCGGCGATCATCTGGAAGCCGAACCGCCCTTTGTCGCAGAGCCAGCCGGCGTCGACGTCCTCGTTGTCGCGCGCGAGCACCCGCTGGACGCGCTCGTCGCGGACCGTGAACTTGATGTTGCACTGACTCGGGCACAGGGTGCAGATGGAGCCCGAGTCCTCGATCTCCCAGGGGCGGGCGCGGAAGCGGTAGGCCTCCGACGTCAGTGCCCCGACGGGACAGAGCTCGATGATGTTGCCGTGGAACGGGGCGATGTACGGGTGGTCGTCGAAGGTCCCGACGTAGGTGGAGGCTCCGCGCTCGAGCAGCTGGAGCTGCTCGTCCTCGGCGACGTCCTGCGAGAAGCGCACGCAGCGGTAGCAGAGGATGCAGCGCTCGCGGTCGATCCGGACGAGTGGCGAGAGGGGCATCGGCTTGCGGAAGTGGCGCTTGGGCTCGGTCACCCGGCTGCGCCCGGGGCCCCAGCCCAGCGCGATGTCCTGGAGCGGGCACTCGCCGCCCTTGTCGCACACCGGGCAGTCGAGCGGGTGGTTGACGAGTAGGAACTCGACCACCGCGCGCTGCGCCTCGATCACTCGGTCGGTGCGGGTGTAGACCACCATCCCGTCGCGGACGGGGGTCGAGCATCCGGTCTGAAGCTTCGGGATGCCCTCGATCTCGACGAGACACATGCGGCAGGCACCGACCGGGCCGCCCAGCTTCGGCTCGTAGCAGAAGACCGGAATCTCGACGTCGCCTCCCTTGGCGGCGTCGACCAGCATCTCGCCGTCGCGGGCCTGGACCTCGACGCCGTCGACGACGAGCGTGATCATGTTGGCGCTCGTCACGCCGCGCGGGCTCCCGTGGTCAGGGGGCGGTCGATGAGCGAGTGGTCGAGCTCGCCGGCGCCGGGCTCGCGTGCCGACTCGATGGCGGCCTCGAACTCGTCGCGGAACTTGGCGACCATCGAGCCGACCGGCATCGCCATCGAGTCGCCGAGCACGCAGAGGCAGTGCCCGATGATGTTGTCCTGGACCGAGGCGATGATGTCGAGGTCCATCGGGGTCGCCTCGCCGCGCACGACCCGGTCGAGCATCTTCGCCGTCCAGTTCGTCCCCTCGCGACACGGCGTGCACTTGCCGCACGACTCGTGGTGGTAGAAGCGCGCCGTGCGCAGGGCGAGCTCGGGGATCGAGACCGTGTCGTCGGCGACGATGATCGATCCGGAGCCGAGCATCGAGCCCGCCGCCGCCAGGTCCTCGAAGGTGTAGGGGAGGTCGAGGTCCGCCTCGGTCAGAACCGGGGCCGAGGAGCCGCCCGGAAACCACGCCTTCACCCGGTGACCGTCGGGCGGGCCGCCGGCGAGCCCGAAGATGATCTCCCGCGAGGGGATCCCGAGCTCGATCTCGTAGTTGCCCGGGCGCTGAACGCAGCCGGAGACCGAGACCACCTTGGTCCCCGGCGACTGCTCGGTGCCGAAGCCCTTGAACCAGTCGGCGCCGTTCTCGACGATGTGCGGGACGTTCGAGAGCGTCTCGACGTTGTTGATCAGCGTCGGCCCGCCGTAGAGGCCCTGGATCGCGGGGAACGGCGGCTTGAGGCGGGGATTGCCGCGCTTGCCCTCGAGCGCGTCGAGCAGCGCGGTCTCCTCGCCGCAGATGTAGGCCCCGGCCCCGCGGTGCACGATCAGCTCGACCCGGGCCCCACTGTCGAGGACGTTCGAGCCGAGAAAGTTGGCCTCGTACGCCTCGGCGACGGCGCGGTCGAGGATGTCGGCGATCTCCCAGTACTCGCCGCGGATGAACACGAACGCGTAGGTCGCGCCGACCGCAAGCGAGGCGATCACGCAGCCCTCGATCAGCTGATGCGGGTTCTTCTGCATCAACTCGCGGTCCTTGAACGCCCCCGGCTCGGACTCGTCCGCGTTGCAGCACAGGTACTTCTCCATGTCACCCCGCGGCAGGAAGGAGCCCTTCTTGCCCATCGAGAACCCGGCGCCGCCGCGACCGCGCAGGCCCGACGCCTCGAGCGAGCTCAGCAGCTCGTCGGGCTCGAGCTCGAACAACGCCCGGCGGACGGCGTCGTAGCCGCCCCGCCGGCGATACCCCTCGATACTCGCCAGATCGGGGGCGTCGATGTCCTTGAACAGCATGCGGTCGTCGGTCATCGGTCCTCGCTCGCTCGTCGCACGAGTCGCGGCTCGCCGGCCGCGGGGCGGAGGGTGATCGCCTTGTCGGGGAGCGGCTCCTCGCCGTTGCGCAGCGCTTCGATCGCCGCGATCGCGTCCGCGCCGTCGAGCGGCCCGTAGTAGCGCTGGTCGATCGAGGCCATCGGAGCGATGTCGCAGGCGCCGAGGCACTCGAAGCCCTTGACGAAGAACTCGCCGTCGGCGGAGCTGGCGCCGTGATGGTCGGCGTCGTGAAGATCGGCGCCGGTCGCCTCGCAGAAGGCCTCCAGCAGGTCGTCGGCGCCGCGCATCCAGCAGGAGAGGTTGTGGCAGACGAGAACGCGGTGGTCGCCGATCGGGGACGTGGCGAAGAGGTCATAGAAGGTCGCCACCGCCTCGAGGTAGGCGGGCGTGACGCCCATCACCGCCGCGGCCTGGCGGATGCCCTCCGGGCTGCACCAGCCGTACTGGCGCTGGACCGCCCAGAGCACCGGGATCGCGGCCGAGCGCAGCTGCGGGTACCGCGACATCGCGGTCTCGATCTCCTCGCGCAGCTCCCCGGGTACGTCGACCTCGTGCAGCTCCGGCACGCCCTCGGCGTCGCCCGGGCGCATCGAGGCGATCAGCCGGCGCCGCTCCTCCGCCGTGAGATCGTCCGTGGAGCGCATCAGGTGCTCCGGCTGTCTTAAGTCTTCGTAACTCATCGCCTATGACCGCGCACGCCCGGACGCGGGAGCAGCATCAGATGTCCGCGGCGTAGCCGCGGACCAGTGGTTCGAGCGGGAGCGGAGGACGTGGCGCGAGTTGTTCTCACCGATCGACGCCGCCGAGGATCGGGTCCAGCATCCCGAGGTTCTGGATCAGGTCGGCGACGTAGCCCCCGACCGACATGTCGCGCAGCATCTGCAGGTTGACGAACGAGGGGTCGCGGAAGTGGACCCTCGCCGGCTTCGCGGAGCCATCGGCGAGCACGTAGCAGCCGAGCTCGCCGCGCGGGCCCTCGATCGCGTAGTAGACCTCGCCGGGCGGCACCCGGAAGCCCTCGGTGACGAGCTTGAAGTGGTGGATCAGCGCCTCCATCGAGGTCGGGAGCTCGTCGCGCGGCGGCAGCACGACCTTGCGGTCGTCGGCGATCCACGGCCCCTCGGGCAGGCCGTCGAGGCACTGCTCGATGATCCGCACCGACTCGCGCATCTCCTGCATCCGCACGCGGTAGCGGTCGTAGCCGTCACCGACCGTGCCGATCGGGATCTTGAAGTCGACGTCGCCGTAAGCGAGCGACGGATCGGCCTTGCGCAGGTCCCAGGGCTCGCCGGCCGCGCGCAGCAGCGGCCCGGTGACGCCGAGGTCGAGCAGCCGCTCGCGGGAAACGATGCCCACCCCCCGGGTGCGGTTGAGGAAGATCTCGTTGCGGTCGAGCAGGGCCTCGTATTGGCTCACCCGCACGGGCATCTCGGCGCAGAAGGCACGGAGCTTCTCCTCGAAGCCCACCGGGATGTCCTCGAACACGCCGCCGACCTGGAAATAGCGCGTGTGCATCCGCTGCCCGGTCGACATCTCGAACAGGTCGATGATCGTGTCCCGCTCGCGGAGGGCGTACCAGAGCATCGACACCGCGCCGAGGTCGAGCGCGGTGGTCCCGATCCAGAACAGGTGCGAGTGGATGCGGTTGAGCTCGAGGTGGATCGTGCGCAGGTACGCCGCCCGGGGCGGGATCTCGAGCTCGAGCAGCTTCTCGACCGCGCCGCAGAAGGCCTGCATGTTGAAGAAGTAGGAGAGGTAGTCCATCCGCTCGACGAACGGGATCACCTTCCAGTAGCTCTTGTCCTCGCAGTTCTTCTCGATCCCGGTGTGCACGTAGCCGACGATCGGCTTCAGGTCGATCACCTCCTCGCCCTGGAGGCTGACCAGCAGTCGCAGCACGCCGTGGGTCGCCGGGTGGTGCGGGCCCAGGTTCACGGTCAGCAGCTCGTGCTCGGGCTCGAGCGCGATCCCGCCCTCGGTGCGCTCGATCGGCGACTCGCCGACCACCTCGGCCGTGGTCGCCGAGAGCACGTCGCCGCCGTGGGAGGGGCCGCCGGGGGTGCGGGTGCCGGCGTCGGTGCCGGTGCTCACTGAAGGCGGGTCAACGGCGCCGCGGCTCGGCTTCGCTTCGCTCCGCCTCACTGCGACCACCCCGGGACCTGGTGCTCGTTGTGCGTGAAGATCACCGGCTCGCCGCCGATCGGGAAGTCACGACGCAGCGGCCAGCCGACGTAGACCTCGGGCATCAGGATCCGGCGCAGGTCGGGATGGCCGCGAAAGACGATCCCGAAGAAGTCGTAGACCTCGCGCTCCTGAAAGTCGGCCGTCGGGAACAGCCCGACGCACGAGTCCAGCTCCGGAAGCTCGTCCCCGCCTGGATCGGCGAGCGCAGCGCGGACGCGGATCCGCTCCATCCGATCCCGGTTGAGCAACTCGTAGTGGACCCCGAACCGGGGGGTCGCCGGCAGGTAATCGACTCCATGGACGCTGGAGAGGAACCGGTACTCCTGGCCCGGCGTGTCGCGGAGCCATGTCAGCACCGCGAGGATCTGCTCGGGGTCGACGATCAGGCAGGCCTGGCCGTGCTCGTGGTAGGTGCCGGGCACCGAGTTCGGGTGGGCGTCGCGAAGCTCGCCGGCGATCAGCTCGAGTCCGGGCGCATCGGGCATCAGTGGGTACCCGCGCCGCGCTGCGTCGGGCCGCCCGGCCCCTCGGGACCCGTGCTCTCCGCCGACGTCGCCACCGCCTGGCGTGCCCGGGCGTAGGCCGCCTCCGACGCCTCGGACGGCTGCCCTGCGATGACGTCGTCGCGGGCCCACTCCTCGGTGCCGATCGCGTTGTAGCGCCGCCGCCAGCCCTGATCGGGACTGCCCTGGATCGCCCGCTGGAGCTTGTTGAAGCCGTAGAACAGCGCCTCGGGCCGTGGCGGGCAGCCCGGGATGTGGATGTCGATCGGCATGAACTTGTCGGCGCCCTGGACGACGGCGTAGTTGGAGAACATCCCGCCGGAGGACGAGCAGGCGCCCATCGAGATCGCCCAGCGCGGCTCGAGCATCTGGTCGTAGAGCCGCCTGACGACCGGCGCCATCTTGATCGAGACCCGGCCCGACAGGATGATGAAGTCGGCCTGCCGGGGCGAGGCGCGCAGCGCCTCGGCGCCGAAGCGCGCCTGGTCGTTGCGGGGCGAGCCGACCGCGGCGATCATCTCGATCGCGCAGCAGGCGAGCCCGAAGGTCAGCGGGAACATCGAGTTCGAGGCCGCCCAGCCGAGCAACTTGTCGAACGTCGTCGTCAGCACCGACCGCTCCGCGTGCTCGACGAGCTCGGAGTCGTCGAGGTCGCCCCGCAGCAGATCTCGGGCGCGGAGCTGGCGAATGCGCAGGTGCTCGGGCGAGCCGGGCTCGGTCAGCGGGGCGAGGCCGCGCAGCTTCTCGCGCCTCACCTCCAATCGAGCGCGCCCCTGCGCCACACGTAGATCAGCGCCACGAGGAGCAGCACCACGAAGATCAGCACCTCGACGAGGACGAAGATCGAGTCCGCGGCGTTGATGATCACGCCGACCGGATACAGGAACACGACCTCGATGTCGAACAGGATGAACAGCATCGCGACCATGTAGAAGCTGACGCCGAAGCGGAATGTCCTCGACACCTCGCTCGGCAGGCCGCACTCGTACGGGTCGACCTTCGATGGCCGCGCGCGGAGAACCTTGCGCCCGGCGATCGAGTTGAGCACCGCAAACGCACCGCCGACGAGAGCGCCGATGCCGACGAAGACGAGGACGGGGAGGTAGCTGCGCAGCACGCAGCCGGAGTTCTATCCCACCTTGTGCCTGGTTGCTACATAGTGATCTTCCGCATCAGAAAGCGGAAAACCCGACCCTCGCGGGCGGGTATGTGAGTGCTTTGATCCGTCGATGGAGACCGCCCATCTGCTGATCGGGATCGCGGTCCTGGCGAGCAACCTGATCGCCGGCGTCTGGGGCGCGGTCGCCTGGCTTCGGGCCCGCCCGAGCGTGGTCTTCTGGTACCTGCTGCGGGTGGCCCAGGCGACCGTCGTGATCCAGGTCCTCGCCGGCTCGATCCTGCTGCTGCTCGGCGACGAGGCGCCGGACGGGCTCCACTACGTCTATGGCACGCTCCCGGTGCTCGTCGCGCTGCTCGGAGAGGGCGCGCGCGCCGGGGCCGCCGAGCGCGAGCTCGCCGGCCTGGACTTCGACTCGCTCCCCGAGGCTCGACAGCGCCTGCTCGCGCTCGGCATCGTCCGCCGCGAGACGGGGATCATGACCGTCTCGACCCTCGTCGTGCTCTTCCTCGCACTGCGCGCGGCGGGCACGAGCGGCGGGCTGTTCTAGCCCACCGGCGGTTGGCGCTGTCGGCGGCCGCGAGATACTGCGTTCGGTGTCGCAGGAGAACCTCGAGTCGTTCCACAGGGGCATGGACGCCTGGAACCGGGGCGACCTCGAGGCATGGCTCGAGTGGCTCCACCCCGAGGTCGAGTGGCACCCGAGCGCGGCGCTGGTCGAGGGGGGCGCGTATCACGGCCGCGAGGGCTCGCGGAGGTTCTGGAACGACATCGTGGGCGCTTTCGATGAGCTGGCGGCGGACTACGAGGAGATCCGCGACCTCGGCGACAGTGCGGTGCTCGGGCTGGGCCGGCTCCGCGGCCGCTCGAGGCAGGGCGTCCCGGTTGACATGGAGTACGCGCTGCTGGTTCGCTTCCGCGATGGCCTCGCAGTCTGGGGTCGCTCCTGGTTTACGCACGCCCAGGCACTCGAGGCCGTCGGGGCGGAGGGGTAGTCGGCGCCGAATGACACGAGCGAGTCGCTCTTGCACTGCGTGGAGGGCGTGGAAAACCCCGCTTTCGTCGCAACCGGGGAGACGAACGCGGAGTTGCCCTCAAATGGCGGGGAAAACCCCGCTTTCGTCGCTCGAACTACGACGCGCGCGGTGTTTTCCATGCCGGTCGGGCTCTCCGCCGCCCAGATCGCCCCAGCCGGTCACGGCCGGTCGTGGTTCACTCACGCCGAGGCCCTCGAGGCCCTCGCCGCGGCGGAGTAGAGGAACCGCTCAGGATCCGAGCGGCCGGTAGTCGCCGCGGTAGAAGATCAGCGGGTCGCCCCCCTCGCCGCCTAGGTCGATGACGTCGCCGATGGCGATCTCGTGGTCGCCGCCGTCGTGGAGGTTGCGCAGGCGACACGCGATCCAGGCGACCGCGCCGTCGATCAGCGGCACACCCTGGCGCTCGACGTGCGAGACGTCGCGGAACTTCTCGGGGTGCGGCGCCTTGGTCGCGAACCCCCGGGCGAGGTCGGCCTGGTCGGCGGCGAGCACGCTGATGCCAAAGCGGCCCGCCTCGCGGACGCTGGTCAGCGTGCGCGAGCCACGGTCGAGGCACGCGAGCATCAGCGGCGGGTCGAGGGACAGCGAGGCGACCGCGTTCGCGGTCGCTCCGGCCGGCCCTTCGAAGCCGGTCGCCGAGACGATCGTCACTCCGGTCGGCAGGCGGGTCAGCGCGCGGCGGAAGTCGTCGGGGGTCGGCGCAGACAAGAGGGCGAAAAGTATGATGCCGCCGGTCTTGCGCACGCTTTGGCTCCCCAAAAAAGGCGGCTCAACGGCGCCGCGGCTCGGCTTCGCTTCGCTCCGCCTCACTAAAGGCGGCTCAACGGCGCCGCGGCTCGGCTTCGCTCTCGGTGGCGGCAATCGCGGCGGCGCTGGTGCTGGGTGCCTGCGGCACGGAGGGCATCGAGGTCGCCGACGACGATCCGAACTACGACGGCGCGGTGCTCTTCTCCGAGCGCTGCTCGGGGTGCCACACGATGGACGTCGTCGGCGCGCAGGGGTCGGCGAACCGCACCCTGCGCAACCAGGGGCCGAACCTCGACGAGCGCACCGAGTCCGTCGAGGACGTCCTCTACGCCATCCGCAACGGGGGCTTCTCGGGGGCGATCATGCCCCAGAACATCCTCGTCGGCGACGAGGCGCAGGCCGTCGCGGAGTTCGTCGCCGAGTACGCGGGCTCCGAAGTCGACCGCCCGGCGTCGCCGTAGGCGGGAGCGATCCAGCAAACTGAGCCCGTGCTCGACCTGCGGGCAATCCGCGACGATCCGGCGGCGGCCCGGGCGGCCCTTGGTCGCCGCGGCGCCGCAGAGCAACTCGACGAGCTGCTCGCCCTTGACGCCAGGCGCCGCGAGCTGCTGCCGGAGACCGAGGGGCGGCGCGCGCAGCAGAACCAGGCCTCCGAGGAGATCGCGGCGCGAAAGCGCGCGGGCGAGGATGCCACGGAGCTGATCGAGCGGATGAAGGCGGTCTCCGCCGAGCTCAAGGAGATGCAGGCGGAGCTGGCGGAGGTCGAGCAGCGCCGCGACGCGCTCGCCGCGACCCTCCCCAACTTCCCCCATCCCGAGGCCCCCGAGGGGGGCGAGGACGATGCCGTGGTGCTCCGCCAGGTCGGCGAGCCGCCGACCTTCGAGTTCGAGGTCCGAGACCACCTGGAGCTCGGGGTCGAGCACGGCTGGATCGACGTCGAGCAGGCGGCCGCCGCATCCGGCTCCCGGTTCGCCTACCTGCTCGGCGATCTGGTCATGGTCGAGCTGGCCCTGATTCGCTTCGCGGTCGACCTCCTGCGAGCCGAGGGCTTCGAGCCGGTCGTGCCGCCGGTGCTCGTCCGCGAAGGACCGCTCTACGGCACCGGGTACTTCCCCGCCGAGCGGGAGATGATCTACGCGGTCGAGCGCGACGAGCTGTTCCTGATCGGCACGTCCGAGGTGCCGCTGGGCGCGCTGCACGCCGACCAGATCCTCGAGGCGGGCGAGTTGCCGCGCCGCTACGCGGGCATCTCGACCTGCTTCCGGCGCGAGGCGGGGGCAGCGGGCAAGGATACCCGCGGGATCTTCCGCGTCCACCAGTTCGAAAAGGTCGAGATGTTCTCGTTCGTCGAGCCCGACGGCTCGGGCGCCGAGCACGAGCGCATCCTCGCGATCGAAGAGCGGATCCTGAGCGCCCTCGAGATCCCCTACCGGGTGGTCGAGATCGCGATCGGCGACCTCGGCGCCCCCGCGGCGCGCAAGTTCGACTGCGAGGCCTGGATCCCGAGCCAGGACCGCTACCGCGAGGTGACCTCATGCTCGAACACGACCGACTACCAGGCGCGCCGCCTCGGCGTTCGCTTCCGGCCCGAGCCCGACGCGGCGCCCGAGGTCCTCCACACGCTCAACGGGACCGCCACCGCGGTCGGCCGCACGCTCATCGCGCTGATCGAGAACGGCCAGCAGGCCGACGGCTCCGTCGTGCTGCCCGCTGCCCTGATCGAGGCGGGGGCCCCGGAGCGGATCGGCGACAGCGGGTAGCGTGAGCTCGAGTACCGAACCGAAGGAAGGGAGGATCCGTGCCCACCTACGTAGTGCTCGTCAACTGGACGGAGCAAGGGGTCGCCGGCTTCGCGGGGACCACGGAGCGGGTCGACCACGAGGCCGAGATTCGCAAGCGAGCCGGCGTCGAGCTGAAGGAGATCTACTGGACCCAGGGGCCGTATGACCTGGTCGCCCTGATCGAGGCGCCCGACGATGAGAGCATCGCCGCCGCGATGCTCGGTGTCGCGGCGAACGGCAACTCGCGCACGACGACGCTGCGCGCCTTCAACCGCGAGGAGTACGAGTCGATCGTCGCGAAGGTGACCTGACGCGCTAGACCGGCACCAGCGCGAGCACCCGCGCCGGGGCGCCCGACCCGCCCTGCAGCGGCACGGCGCCGATCACGATCGTCGCACCGCGCGGCGGCAGCCGGTCGAGGTTCACCAGCCCCTCGAGGTGCCAGAGGCCCGCGGGCAGGGTCCGGTGGTGCACGGGGAAGCCGCTCGCCGCGCCGGCGTCGACGCTGAGCGTGTCGATACCGATCCCCGCGACGCCGCGCTCGACGATCAGCGATGCGGCCTCGGGATCGAGTCCCGGGAACCGCAGCTCCCCGTGACCGGAGCCGCCGAGCAGGCGCTCCGCATCGTCGCGATGGCGGTCCCAGCCCGTGCAGACCAGCACCGCGCCGTCTTCGGGCAGGCGTCCGTTGGCGGCCTCGAAGCCCTCGATCTCGGCAACGCCGACCGCGTGCCCCGGGTCGCGCTCGCAGGCTTCGCGCGCGTCGATCACCGCCGCCTCGACGACGAGCTCGGCGGCGGTGAACGAGTCGACCGTGCGGCCGTCACGCGCGAAGTGCGCGGGAGCGTCCATGTGCGTCCCGGCGTGCTCGGGGGTGCGGAGGACGCGCCCGAACCAGCCGTCGACGGCGATCTCGCCGACCGTCTCGGTCGCGAACGCGTCCGACCCGGGCCAGAGCACCGTGTCCGGCCCGAGCGGTTGGCTCAGCTCGACTACTCCGGCTCGAGCTCCAGCGAGCACGAGTTGATGCAGTAGCGAAGACCGGTGGGGTGCGGCCCGTCGTCGAACACGTGGCCGAGGTGACTCCCGCAGCGGCTGCAGTTGACCTCGGTGCGCCGCATGAAGAAGCTGCGGTCCTCCTCGGTCGCCACCGCCTCGCCGTCCGCGGGCTCGTAGAAGCTCGGCCATCCGGTCCCGGAGTCGAACTTCGTGTCGGAGCTGAACAGCTCCTGGCCGCATGCGCGGCAGCGATAGACGCCGTCGTCCTTGCTGTCCCAGTAGGCGCCGGTGAACGCCCGCTCGGTCCCCTTCTCGCGCAGCACGTGGTACTCCTCGGGTGACAGCTCCTCCCGCCACTGCTGCTCGCTCTTCTCAACCTTGTCCATGTCGTCTCCTAGGTTACGCGGTCGATGAACTCCCACTTCTATGTCTTCGATGGGGGTCATTTCGTTTCATCCGAGCTCACGCGGGGGCCATGGGACGCCCGACGCCCAGCATGCCGGGCCGCCGGCCGCCCTGCTCGCCCGGGCGCTCGAGCGCTGCCCGAGCCCGGCTGACCCCGAGGCGCCCTGGCAGATCGGGCGCGTCACGTTCGAGATCCTGCGCTCGGTCCCGATCGCGCCGCTGACGGTGAGCGCCGAGGTCGTCCGCGCGGGGCGCAGCGTCGAGCTGCTCTCCGCCTCCCTCGCCGACGAGCGGGGAGAGCTGATTCGCGCCTCGGCCTGGCGCATCGCCGCGCGCGGGGTCGACCTCCCCGCCGGCCTCGCGAGCGAGGAGTCGGCAAGCCCCGCCCGCGGCGAGGCGCCGCTGCCGGGGCCGGCCGCGGGCGCCGAGGAGGCGTTCTTCGCCACCGGCCACGACGTCGGCTACCACACGGGCATGGAGTACCGGTTCCTGCGCGGGCGCTTTCTCGAGCCGGGCCCGGCGACCGTCTGGATGCGGATGCGCCATCCGCTGGTGGCCGGCGAGCGCCCGTCGCCGCTCCAGCGGGTGCTGATCGCGGCGGACTCCGGCAACGGCGTCAGCGCGACGCTCGACTGGTCGCGCTACCTGTTCATCAACGTCGACCTCAGCGTCCACCTGCATCGCCTGCCGGCCGGGGAGTGGGTCTGCCTCGAAGCGGTCACGATCCCGGAGCCGACCGGCGTCGGGCTCGCCGACACGGCGGTTCACGACGAGCGCGGCCCGCTCGGCCGGGCGCTTCAGACGCTGCTGGTGCGCGAGCGTTGAGCCTCGCATTCAGGCCCCGGGCGGCGTTACGCTCTACCCCGGATGGGGGAGTCGGTAAGCATCGTCTTGGCCGACGACCACGCGGTCGTCCGCAGCGCCCTGCGCCTCCTGCTGGAGGCAGAACCGGACCTCGAGGTGGTGGCCGAGGCGGGCGACATCGAGTCGACCGTCCGCTACGTGCGCGGGCACAAGCCCGACGTACTGGTCCTCGACCTGAACATGCCAAGCGGCCGGTCCCTCGGCGCCGTGCCGGAGATGCTCGAGGCGTCGCCCGGGACTTCGGTCGTGGTGCTGACGATGGAGACGGACCCCTCATACGCCCGCGAGGCGATCCAGACCGGGGTGCTGGGCTACGTGCTCAAGGAGGCGGTCGACGAGGAGCTGGTCAGCGCCGTCCGGCTCGCCTCGGCCGGTAAGACCTACCTGCAGCCGGAGCTGGGCGCAAAGCTCGCCGCCGGTGCAGGCGAGTTGGCCGACGGCCTCTCCGAGCGCGAGCTCGAGATCGTGCGGCTGATCGCACTCGGCCACACGAACACCGAGATCGCCGAGCAGCTCTTCCTCAGCGTCCGCACGGTCGAGTCCCACCGCGCGCACGTGCAGCAGAAGCTGAAGCTCAACAAGCGCTCGGACCTGGTTCGCTACGCGCTCGAGCGCGGCCTGCTCGACTAGCGCTCGACCGCCGGGCGCGACCGCTCGGCCTCGGCCTCGATCCGCTCGGCGCGCTCGATGAGCTCGCGCACCCGCCGATCGCGGACCATGCCCGCCTCCATGAGCGGGTTGAGGATCCCGCGCAGGGCCGAGTAGAGCGCGTACCAGCGCGGCACCACCACCCGCGGGGCCCGGCGCTCGATCCCGTCGACGAGGCGCTCGGCGACCAGCGCCGGGCTGATCCGCCGCATCACGAACCCGGGCGCCAGGTCCTCGAGCCCGGTGGCGACGGGATCGGTGAACGCGTCGCGGACCATCTTGGTGTCGGCGAACCCGGGATAGACCACCGTGACCCCGGCGCCGTGGGGCGCGAGCTCGACGCGCAGCGCCCGGCCGAGTTGCTCGACCGCCGCCTTGCTGACCGCGTAGGGGCTCGCGAGCGCCCCGTTGGCGAACGCGTAGACCGAGGAGACGATGACCACCTGACCCCCGCGCGTCGCGACCTGGGGCAGGGCGGCATGAACGGTGCGATACACGCCGAGCAGGTCGATCTCGACCACGCGCTCGAACGCATCCGGATCCATCGACGCGATCGTCCGAAGTGGCGGTGCGACGCCGGCGTTCGCTACGACGACGTCGAGGGCACCGAACCGCTCCACCGTGGCCGCGACCGCGTCGTCGACGGAGTCGCGGTCGGTCGCGTCGCCGGCCAGCGCGAGCGTCCGCTCGCCGATGCCCGCCGCCGCGGCACCGACCTCGTCGGAGTCGAGGTCGGTGAGCGTGACCGATGCGCCCCGGGCGTGCAGCAAGCGGGCGGTCTCGAGGCCGATCCCGCGCGCCGCTCCGGTCACGAGCGCGGTCCTGCCGGGGAGCGCAAAGGCGGTCACGACGCGATTTCTATCGGCTCGGGGACGTCGGTCGCGTTTGCCTGGCGCTCGAGCGCCGCATTGAGCTCGACCCCGTAGAGCATCGCCATGTTCGAGAGCCACAGCCAGACGAGGAAGCCGATCAGCGTGCCCAGGCTCCCGTAGAGCTCGTTGTAGTTCGCGAACGCCTGGGCGTAGACGGCGTAGGCGATCGATCCGACGACCCACGCGGTGGTCGTGATCACCCCGCCGGGGGTCAGAAGCTGAAAGCCCCGCGGCCGGACGTCGGGGGAGGCCCAGTAGAGCACGGCGAAGATCGAGAGCACGAAGACCACCACGAGCGGCCACTTGGCCAGGTCCCAGATCTCGGCCACGACGTCCTCGAGCCCGACCAGCCCGGCGACCTCGGTCGCCACCGGCCCGGTGATCACGACGATCAGCGCCGTGCCGGAGATCGCGAGGATCGTCGCCCCGGTGAGCGCCAGCTGCAAGGGCCGTAGCTTCCAGATCGGGTAGCGGACTGTGCGGCCGTGGACGACCCCCGATGCGCGGAGGAAGCCGCCGACGAAGCTCGACGCGCTCCACAGCGTGCCGACGATCCCGATCAGGAGGACGACCCCAGCGCTGGTCTCGTTCGCGCCCACCTCCTGGACCGCGTCGAGCGCGATCTCGCGGACGGGCCCGGCGTCTTGCTCCATCAGGTTCCGGCTCAGCTCGTCGAGGACCGAGTCGCCGACCAGCCCGAGCGTCGCGATCACGATCAGCAACGCCGGGAGCAGCGAGATGCCGGCGTAGAACGTCAGGGCCGCGCCCCAATCCATCATGTGGTCGTCGAGGAACCGGCGGACGGTCTCGACCATCAGCCGCGGGCGGACGTCGGCGAGCCGCAGGCGGCCGGACGGCGCACGCCGGCGAGGCCGGTGGCGGGCCAGCCCACGTCCGCGCGCGGTCGATTCGGTGTCCATGACAAACGGAGAGAATGGCGCACCATGCGTCCGCACCTGCACCGAACGGCCGAGCGCGCCGCCCGCGCCGTCTACGGAACGATCATCGCGCTGGCGATCATCGCGACGCTCGAAGGCGGCAGCGCCGGGGCCGGCGAGATCATCGCCGCGGTGGTCGGCGGAGTGATCGCCGCCCAGCTCGCCGAGCTCTACGCCGGTTACCTCGCCGAGGTGATCCGCGAGCAGCGCCACCCGACCCGCGCGGAGCTTCGCGCGGCCGCCACCGACTCGGCCGCAGGGACGGTCGCAGCATGCGTGACCGCGGTGCCGTTCGTACTCGCGGCCGCCGGCGCGATCAAGCTCGAGACGGCGTTCGACATCGCCTTCTGGGCCGGGCTCGGTGTCCTCGTCGGCTACACGCTGCTCGCGAACCGGCTGGCGGGACTGCGCGGCCTACAGAGCGCGATCGCCGCCGCCGTCGTGCTCGTGATCGGCCTCGCGCTCGTCGCGCTCAAGGCCTTCGTGCACTAGGTGGCGGCTCAGGCCGCCTCGCGATAGCCGGCGAGACCGCCGTCGACGGACAGGCGCCGGAGCGCCCGCGCCTCGATCTCCCGAGCCCGGGCCTGGCTGACACCGATCTCGCGGGCGGCCTCGCGCAGCGACTTCGCTTCGCGCCCGCCGGTCCCGAACCGCGCCTGGATGATCCGCCGCTCGTCGTCGGAGAGCTTGGAGAGGGCCACGTCGACGGCCTCCTCCTGCTCGCGCTCGAGCAGCTCCTCCTCGAGGTCGGCGGTGCTCTCGGCGCGAAGCTCGCCCAGGGTCGTGTCGCCGTCGTCGCCGACCGGCGTGTCGAGGCTCACGGTGACCCGGGTCAGGTCGCGGACCGCCATCACCTCATCGAGCGGCAGCCGCGCCTTCTCGGCGACCTCCTCGTCGGTCGGCTCGCGGTTGAGCGCCGTGGTGAGCTCGGTGGTCACCCGGTTCACGGTCCGCTCCCGCTGCGCGACATGCGCCGGGATGCGGACCGCGCGCCCGGTGTTGTCCAGCCCGCGCTGGATCGACTGCTTGATCCACAGCACGGCGTAGGTCGAGAACTTGTAGCCGCGGCGCCAATCGAACTTCTCGGCCGCGCGGATCAGGCCCAGCATCGCCTCCTGGACGAGATCGCCCATCGGCAGGCCGTGGCCCTGATAGCGGCGCGCGAACTTGATCACCAGGCGCAGGTTGGAGTTGATGAGGCGCTCCTTGGCCTCGAGGTCTCCGCGCTCGATGCGCTGGGCGAGCTCGACCTCCTCCTCGGCGGTGAGCAGCGGGTAACGCATCGCCTCGTTGATGAACAGCTGGAGGCTGTCCGTCGTCGGCTCGGCGACGGCATGGGTCTCCCCGCGGCGCTTGGGCGCCCGCGGTGAGGCCGAAGTCTGGTTTTCGTGGTCGCCGCGGTGGCGGCGTACCTGATCGCGCTGCGTAGCAGCGCCCCTCTGTCGAGGCATAAGCATCCTTTCCGACTCTGGTACTTCCCCTACCCCTGCTTCAGAAAGTATAGCGAGAATTGGTTGCGCATGCAAGCAGCTCTCGCGTGGGCCGGTACAAACACCGAACTACCCGGATAGTTACGCCCAAATCCGGATTCTCAGGCAGGTTGCGAGACCCGATCGAGCCCCAGCCACGCCGCCATCGTTTCGAGCTCTGCCGTGAGCTCGGCGATCGTCTCGGCGGGGGCGTCCTCCTCGAGATGGACCTGCTGGGCGCGGAGCACAGAGGCCGCGCGGTCGGCCTTGAGATCCACGCGCGCGACGAGGCGATCGCCGAGCAGGAACGGGAGCACGTAGTAGCCGTGGCGGCGCTTCGGCTTCGGGACGTAGATCTCGAGGCGGTAGTCGAAGCCGAACAGGCGGCGCACCCGGCTGCGCTCCCAGATCAGCGAGTCGAACGGCCCGACCAGCGCCCGGGCATCGATCGCGCGGGGGATCCGGGCGCCGGCGGCCAGGTAGGCGCGCGTGCGGCCCCAGCCCTCGACCGCGACCGGCATCAGCTCGCCGGCCTCCACGAGCTCTGCCACCCTCGCCTTCGCGTCGGCTGCCGGCAGCCGGAAGTAGTCGCGCAGGTCGCGCTCGGCGGCGACGCCCAGGGCGCTGGCGGCGACCCGGACCAGCTCGCGCTGCGCCTCGGCGACCGGCGGGGTGGACGCCGTGAGCACAGCGGGCGGCAGGACGCGTTCCGGGAGGTCGTAGAGGCGTTCGAAGCGCCGCCGCCGGGCGGCGGAGACCTGCCCGCTCCAGAACAGCCACTCGACCGCCCGCTTGGCGTCGGACCAGTCCCACCACGGGCCGCTGCGGCGGGGCTCGGACTCGGCGAGCTCGGAGGCAGCCACGGGGCCGCGCTCGGCGACCTGCTCGAGGACGCGGGCGACGAGCTCGGGACGGTCGCGCTGGATCCGGCGCATCCCTCCCCAGGCGTCGCCGGCCGCGCGCTCCATGCGCCAGCGCAGCAGCGGGTGCAGGTCGACCGGAAGCAGCGAGGCCTCATGTCCCCAGTACTCGAATAGTCGTCGCGGGGCTCGCTGCGAAGCACGGTCGAGCAGGTCGCGGGGATAGGGGCCCAGGCGGCTGAACGCCGGCAGGTAGTGCGCTCGCTCGAGCACGTTGACCGAGTCGATCTGCAGCAGGCCGACTCGCTTGAGCACGCGCCGCAGGTCCCAGCCGTTGGGTTCGCCGGTGGTCCGCCCGTCGGCGAATCCCTGGGCCGCGAGGGCCAGCCGGCGCGCCTCGGCGGCGGAGAGCGAGGTCCGGGATCTGGGTGTGGGAGCGCTCATCGTCCGCGGGGCGTCAACCCTGGCATCCTCGACGGATGGCGGTCTACGCGCGCATCCTCCGCAGTCCCAGCATTGCGGTGCTGATCGTCGCCACGACGATTGGGCGACTCCCGTTTGCGATCAACGGGCTGGCGGTTGTGCTCTTCGTCCGCGACGTCACCGGGTCGTTCGCGATTGCCGGCCTGACCACGGGGATGCTGGCGCTCGGCAGCGCCCTGGGGGCCCCGCTGGCCGGCCGGCTCGTGGACCGGCGCGGCGTCCGGTTGGTGCTGCCGCTGGCGTTCGTGCACGCGGCGGCCCTGCTCGGGATCTGGGCGCTCGGCGCCGCCGGCGCTGCGACCGTAGCGCTGGCCGCGACAGCGTTCGTGGCGGGCAGCGTGTACCCGCCCACCGGAGCGGTGCTCAGGTCGCGGTGGCCGGAGCTGCTGCGCGAACCCGAGCTGATTCGCGGGGCCTACGCGTTCGACTCGGCGATGATCGAGGTCTCGTTCGTCAGTGGCCCCCTGATCACGGCCGCCATCGTCGCGACCGCCGGTGCCGAGATTGCGCTCGGCGTCTCGGCCGGGCTCGTCATCGCGGGCGCGGCGCTCTTCCTCTCCGCGCTTCCGGGCGACCGGGGGCCGATCCCCGTGCATGCCCGCGCCTCCGGGGCGCTGGGAGCGCTGAGCGAGCCGGCGTTGCGGATGATCGCGATCACGACCCTGCCGGTCGGCTTCTGCATCGGCACGGTGGAGGTGGCGGTACCCGCGTTCAGCGACGCTCACGGGAGCCCCGCGCTGGCGGGCATCCTGCTCGCGCTCTGGTCGGTCGCCAGCGGAATCGGCGGCCTCGTCTTCGGCCTGCGATCGGCGCACCGCGGGCTCGTCGAGACCTACGTCGTGATCGCCGTGCTGTTCCCGATCGCCTGCCTGCCGCTCGCCGCCGCGTCCTCGCCCGCGGTGATGGCGCTCCTCGTCATCCTCGCGGGCGCGCCGATCGCGCCGCTGATCGCCAGCCGCAACGAGCTCGTCGCCGCCGTCGCGCGGCGCGGCACCGGCACGGAGTCCTTCACCTGGCTGCTGACCGCGCTCGTCGCCGGGCTCTCGGCCGGTGCGGCGGTCGCGGGAGCCGTGATCGAGACCCAGGGCTGGCCGACCGCGGTGCTCGTCGGCTGCGCCGTCGCCGCGCTCGGCGCGGTGTTCGCGGTCACCCGGCGCGATGCCCTGCGCCCGCGCGCCGGCGACCTAGCGGCACCCGGTTCAGCTCAGCCGCGGCTCGACGAGTTCCGCGCTCAGGCGGCGGAGCTCGGCTCGCGCTTGCGCGTCGTAGGCCTGCGGATGGGCGGCGGACTCCTCGAGGCGATCGAAGAAGCGGCCGCTGACGCCCTCGAGCTCCGGGTCGAGGGCGAGACGCAGGACCGCCCGGGTGCCGAGCTCGAGCGTGTCGACGGACGCCCCGCGCTCCTCGAGCACCATCTTGGTCGGCATGAAGGTCGCGGGGTGCAGGCTGTTGGCCGTTACCTCCGCGGCGGAGACCGATTCGCTGAGGTCGATCGCCTGCATGATCTGGGCGAGCTTGGACTGCGAGTACGCCCGCGCTCCCGAGTAGCCGCGCGCGATCATCGGGTCGTCGAAGTCGAGCGGGTGCTGCCCGAGCGACGCGACGTTGACGATTCGCGCGGGCGCGCTGCGGCGCAGCAACGGCAGCAGGCGCTCGGTGAGGAGGAAGCCGGCGAGGTAGTTGACGGCGAATCGCAGCTCGTTGCCGTCGAGGCTCTCCTGGCGCTCGCGGCTCTCCGGGAGGCCCGTGCCGATTCCGGCGTTGTTGATCAGCAGGTGCAGCTCGTCGAGCCGATGCCTCGACCGCCTCGGCGAGGCCGCGGACCGCGTCCAGGGAGGCGAAGTCGGCGAGGTGGAGCTCGACGCGGTCGTTACCCGTGCGCTCGCGGATCCCGGCGACCACCTCCTCGCCGCGCTCGGCGTCGCGCCCGTGGACGAGAACCCTCGCCCCCCGCCGCGCGAGCTCGGTCGCGACGCTGCGGCCGAGACCGTCCGTCGCGCCGGTGACCAGCGCGGTCGTCGCCTCGATCGCTCTCGGTGCGCTCACCCGCGGGAGCGTAGACGCGGGCTCAGGCGGCGAGCGGCTCGCGGGCCGCGGCGGGCTCGAGCGCGATCTCGAGCACCTCGTCGATCGACAGGACCGGGTGGAAGGTGAGCGCCTCGCGGACCTCCTCGGGCACGTCGTCGAGATCGGCGCGGTTTCGCTCCGGCAGCACGACGTCAGTCAGCCCGGCGGCGTGTGCCGCGAGGACCTTCTGCTTGAGGCCGCCGATCGGCAGGACCCGGCCCTGGAGGGTGACCTCGCCGGTCATCCCGACCGTGTGCCTGACGGGGCGGCCGGTGAGCAGCGAGACGAGCGCGGTGGTCATCGTGATGCCGGCGCTCGGGCCGTCCTTGGGGATCGCGCCCGCGGGCACGTGGATGTGGAACTCGCGCTCCGCGAAGGCGTCCTCGTCGAGGCCGAGCTCCTCGGCGTGCCCGCGCACGTAGGAGAGCGCGATCCGCGCCGACTCCTTCATCACGTCGCCGAGCTGACCGGTGAGCACGAAGCCCTCCTTGCCGGCCATCGAGGTCGTCTCCACGAACAGGACGTCGCCGCCGGCGCCCGTCACCGAGAGCCCGGTCGCGACGCCGGGGACCGCCGTGCGCTCGGCCCCCTCCTGGAAGAAGCGCTGTCGCCCGAGCGCGTCGCGGACCGCGTCGACGTCGATCGCGATCGGCGCCTCGGCCTCGCCGGCGGCGAGCCGGGTAGCGGTCTTGCGCAGCAGCTTGCCGAGCTCGCGCTCGAGCCCCCGGACGCCGGCCTCGCGGGTGTACTCGGTGACGATCTCCCGCAGGCGCTCGTCCTCGATCTCGACCTCGTCCGGGCGCAGCCCGTTGCGCTCGATCTGGCGCGGCCACAGATACCCGCGGGCGATCGCGACCTTCTCCTCGGTCGTGTAGCCGTCGAAGCGCACGACCTCCATCCGGTCGAGCAGCGGGCCCGGGATCGTCTCGGCCATGTTCCCCGTGGCGATGAAGAGGACCTCGGACAGATCGAGCTCGACGTCGAGGTAGTGGTCGCGGAAGGAGTGGTTCTGCGCGGGGTCGAGCACCTCGAGCAGGGCCGAGCTCGGGTCGCCGCGCCAGTCGGCGCCGACCTTGTCGACCTCGTCGAGCATGATCACCGGGTTCATCGTCTTCGCGTCCTTGAGCGCGCGCACCAGCCGGCCCGGGAGGGCGCCGATGTAGGTGCGCCGGTGGCCGCGGATCTCGGCCTCGTCGCGGATGCCACCCAGCGACATGCGGACGAACTCGCGCCCGGTGGCACGCGCGATCGACTCGCCGATCGAGGTCTTGCCGGTGCCGGGCGGCCCGATCAGGGTGAGGATCGCGCCGGCGCCGCGGCCCTCCTCGGCCATGCCGCGTTCGCGGCGCAGCCGCCGGACGGCGATGTACTCGGTGATCCGGTCCTTGACGTCCTCGAGCCCGGCGTGGTCGGCGTCGAGCACCTCGCGCGCGTGCACCGGGTCGAGCCGCTCCTCGGAGCGCTCGCCCCACGGCACTCCCAGCAGCCAGTCGAGGTAGGTGCGGATCATCGATGACTCGCCGCTCGCCTCGCCCATGCGCTCGAGCCGGCCGAGCTCACGCTGAGCCTGCTCGCGGACCGGGTCGGGCATCGCCGACTCGGCGATCTTGCGCTCGTACTCCTCGATCACCGAGGCGTCATCGTCGCCGAGCTCCTTGCGGATCGACTCCATCTGCTTGCGCAGGAAGTACTCGCGCTGCTGCGCCTGGGCTCCCGACTCGACGTCGTCGCGGATTCGCTGGCGGACCTGCAGCTCGGCCAGTCGCTCTCGCTGCAGCTCGAGCGCCAGCGCGAGCCGCTCCGTGACGTCGACGGTCTCCAGGAGCCGTCGCTTGTCCGCGAGCGAAAGATCGGGGGAGTATCCGGAGGTGTCGGCGAGCGCGCCGGGCTCGGAGATCGACCGCAGGAACGCGGAGATCCGGCCGTCGTCGCCACGCAGCTCGAGGATCTCCTCGACCACCGCCCGGTACTCGCGCTCGAGCTCGCGGGTGCGCTCGTCGGCGGGCGTGCCGTCGTGGATCGGCTCGACCTCGATCGTCAGCTCGCCGCCCGGTCCGGGTGAGGCCGTTCCCGCGAGCCCGCGATGGAGGCCGGTCAGCGTGACTGCGCCGATGCCGCCGGGAAGCCGGCCGCGGTCGACCACGTCGGCGACGGTCCCGACGCGCGCGTACTCGCCCTCGTGGCGGGGGACGACGAAGACGCGCTCGGCATCGCCGGCGTCGGCCGCAATCGTGGCGGTCATGCCGGGGAAGAGGATGCTGTCGTCGAGGGGGATCAGTGGAAGCTGCATCAAGAAATCTCCGCTTCAGGCGCTGAAGTTACTTCACTTTCTGAAGTAATGATACCGGGCCGGCCTACTCGGCGAACGGTCGCCGCCGGCGACTGCGTCGTAGCCGAGGTCCGCTTTATCGGCGGCGGCCTCGGGAGCGGCGTCGAGGTCACGATCGACGCCGGGCACCTGGTCAGATTCCGCGACGGGCTGATCTGTGAGTTCTCGGCCTACGCCTCGTGGGAAGAGGCGCTGGCCGCCGCCGATCCCTGCCTCGCCTCCGCGGTCCCATAGCGCTCACGGCAGGATCAGGTGACTGTCGCCGAACTCGTGCCAGAGGTAGCCGTGCTCGAGCGCTGCCTCGTAGGAGGCGTCGAGCAACTCCTCCCCGGCCACCGCTCGGAGCAGCTCGAGATGCGAGGCCTCGGGCTCGTGCCAGCCCGTGAGCAGGCCGTCGATCGCCTGCGGCCCGTGCTCGCGGGTGATCACGCGGTTCGTCCAGCCCTCGCTCGCGAAGACGCCTTCGGGGGTCGCGACCGTCTCCAGCGCTCGCACGACCGTCGTCCCGACCGCGATCACGCGCCCGCCCCAGTCGTGGACGGCGTTGACGAGCCGCGCGGTCGAGCGCGGCACCGAGTAGCGCTCGGCGTGCGGGGTCTCGCCGCGCTCGGGTGACGAGACCCCGGCGTGCAGCGTGATCGGAGCGATCAGGACGCCGTGGGAGACGAGCCGGGTCACCAGCTCGGGTGTGAACGGTCGGCCCGCGCTCGGCATCTCGGCACTTCCGGGCTCGCGCGCGTAGACGGTCTGGTAGGCATCGAGCGGCCATTCGGCCCGGACGTAGGCGTAGCGGATCGGGTGTCCGTAGCGCCACAAATACTCGGGGACCGGCTCGCCGGTCCGGACCCGCGCCAGCCACAGCCTGGTACCGCCGGCGTACGGGGAGACGATCGCCGCCGCGGCTCCGCCGGGGAGCGTCAGCCGCTCGCCCGCGACGGCCCCGAGCGGTGCGCCGCCATCGGCGCCTCGCAGCTCCACGACCCACCGCTCGCCGCCGGGCAGCCGCGGGGCCGGGGTCGCGAGGCGAAGCTCCGCAGCGGAGCCGTCGGGGCGCGTGGCCGCGACGGCCGCCGGCAGGGTGGCCGAGTCGTTGATCACGAGCAGGTCCCCGGGCTCGAGGAACTCCGGCAGGTCACGAAAGCAGGCGTGGGTCAGGCTCCCGTCCGCGCGGCGCGCAACCAGCAGCCGCACCTCGTCGCGGGCCAGTCCCCGCGCCTCGGGTGGCTCCCGCGCCTCGAGCGCCGGCGGCAGCTCGAACGCCGCCGCGGTTGCGCTCATGTCAGCCTCACGCCGTGACCCCGGCGAGGTCGGCCGCGCGGTAGCGACCGCTCGGGAGCGCGCCGTCGATCAGCCCGAGGATGCCGGGGACGCTGTCCTCGGGCGGGGGGCGGTCCGAGATGTCCTCGCCGGGGAAGGCTGCCTGGTGCATCCGGGTGCGCATGTCGCCCGGGTCAACGGCGTAGACGCGCAGGTCGGGCCGCTCGGCACCGAGCACGGCGGTGAGCTGCTCGAGCGCCGCCTTCGCCGAGCCGTAGCCGCCCCAGCCCTCGTACGGCTCGACCGCGGCGTCGGAGGTCAGGTTGACGATCGCCGCGCCGGGCCGCAGGCACGGCATCGCGAGCTGGCTGAGGGCCAGCGGGGCGAATACGTTCACGCGGTAGACGCGCTCGAGCTCGGCCTGCGGGTAGTCGGCGAGCCGGGGTTGCGGACTCGGGCCGAGGATGCTCGCGTTGTTCACCACCAGGTCGATGTCCGGGCCGGCGGCGTCGACCAGGCTCTTGCGGTGCCAGTCGTCGCCGACGTCGCCGGGCACCGCGATCACGTCACCGAGCCGCTGCAGCTCGCCGGCCGCCCGCTCGAGCTCCGCCGCGCCGCGCGCGTCGACGATCAATCGCCAGCCGCGCTCGGCGAGCGAGCGCGACAGGGCGAGGCC
The DNA here is from genome assembly GCA_963729075.1 of uncultured Solirubrobacterales bacterium. Classification (GTDB taxonomy): domain Bacteria; phylum Actinomycetota; class Thermoleophilia; order Solirubrobacterales; family 70-9; genus WHSW01. The sequence continues at coordinate 36,536 of CAVSMU010000003.1, forward strand.
GAGGCCGCGAGAGGCTCCGGTGACGATTCCGACGGGCATGCGGCCAATGTAGGCGCGGCCCGGTCGCAGTTACCAGCGGTAATTGGTCCTAGGACCTGGGTCCCGGCTCGGGCTCGGCCAGGCCGGCCCGGACCGCGTAGAGCGCCGCCTGGGTGCGGTCGGCGACACCAAGCTTGGCGAGCAGATGGCCGACGTGCGTCTTGACGGTCTTCTCGGCGATCCCGAGCTCGCGGGCGATCAGCTTGTTCGGCATCCCGCGGGCGATCAGCGCCAGAACCTCCTGCTCGCGCGGCGTCAGGCGCTCGCGCGGCTGCTCGCCGGCCGGCTGGGCGATCGCCGCGACCAGGCGCGCGGCGACCGACGGGTCGAGCAGCGCCTCGCCGGCATGCGCCGCGCGGATCGCCCGCACCACGTCCTGCGGCTCGGCGTCCTTGAGCAGGTACCCGGCTGCGCCCGCCTCGATCGCCGGCAGCAGCCGTTCGTCGTCGCCGAAGCTCGTGAGCACGATCGCTTTGGTCGCGGGCAGGCGACGCCGGAGCTCGCGCATCGCGGCGGCGCCGTCCAGCTTCGGCATCACCAGGTCGATGAGGATCACGTCCGGGCGGAGCCGCTCCGCTTCGCGGATCGCCTGCGCCCCGTCACCGGCCTCGCCGACGATCTCGATGCCGTGCTGTAGCTGCAGGAAGGTGCGGAGCCCCTCGCGGACGACAGCGTGGTCGTCGACGATCAGCACGCGGATCGTCTCGGCGCTCACAACATCTGGATCGCGCTTCGCCAAGAACCATCGCTCCTTTGTGCTGGCTCCGCGCTCATCGTTGGACCCGCAGCCCGACCGTGGTGCCTCGGCCCGGCGCCGAGCGGATCTCGAGCTCGGCGTCGATCCGCCGCGCGCGCTCCTCCATCGACGTGAGACCGAGGCGCCGCGCTCGCAGATCCGGCGCGGAGGGATCGAACCCGATCCCGTCGTCGGCGACCTCGAGCTCGAGGTGGTCGCCGTCCTCGGCCAGCCGCACGACCACGCGCCGCGCTGCCGCGTGGCGGAGTGCATTCTGGATCGCCTCCTGGGCGATTCGCAGCACCTCGTGGTCGCGGGCGGGATCGCCGGCGCCGGCGACCTCAGCGATCTCGATCTCGATGTCCGGCGCGTGCAGCGGGCGCAACACCTCGACGTCCTTGCGCAGCGTGCCGGCCAGGCCGTCGCGCTCGAGGTCCGCGGGGCGCAGCTCGTCGATCAGCGACCGCAGCTCGTCGAGCGCCTCGCGCGCCAGCTCTCCGACCCGATCGATCTGGACGCGGGCGGCCTCGCGGTCGCGCTCGAGCAGGGTCGCCCCGGCCTCGGCGGTGAGCACCACGCTGAACAGCTTCTGGCTCACCGCGTCGTGCAGCTCGAGCGCCAGCCGGTTGCGCTCGGAGAGCACGGAGAGCTCGCGGCTGCGCTCGTACAGGCGGGCGTTCGTGATCGCGATCGCCGCGTGCGAGGCGAGCAGCTCGATCAGCTCCTGATCTGCGGCGCCGAACTCGGCCGCGCCCTCCTTGTCGGTCAGATAGAACGCGCCGATCACACCCTCGGCGGCGACGATGGGAACGCCGAGGAACGAGCGCATGTCGGGATGGCTGGCCGGCCACCAGCCGCGAAAGCGCGGATCGGTGTGGATGTCGGGGGTCCGGAACGGCTCCCGCGTGTCGAGCATCGCGCCGAGCATCCCGTGGGTGCGCGGCAGCGGGCCGAGTGCCGCGATGAGCTCGTCGCTCATCCCCGAGACGAGAAAGCGGCTGAAGCCGCCATCGCCGTCGGGGATCCCCAGCGCGGCGTAGCGCGCATCGACCAGCTCGCGCGAGCGGTCGACGAGCCGCTGCAGCACCTCCTCGACCGAGCGCTGGGACGCGACGGCGAGCACCGCGTCGCTCACGGCTCGAAGCGCGGGGCTCAGTTGCTCGGCCATCGCTGGCGTAGGATGGCGCAGTGAGCCTCCCGCCCGGCCCATCGGCGCCGCCCGCGGTGCAGACGATTCGCTGGCTGCTGGGCCCGATCGACTTCATGAACGGCTGTCGGCGCCGATTCGGCGACGCGTTCAGTGTCAAGTTCCTCGGCTTTACGACGCCGATGGTGATGATCTCCGACCCCGACTCGATCCGGACGCTCTACCGAAGCCGCGAGAACGGGCTGCCGCCGGGGCGCACCGTCGCGCTCGAGCCGGTGATGGGCCCCCGCTCGGTGCTGCTCCTCGAGGGCGCCGAGCACCTCTCGCGGCGCAAGCTGATGCTGCCGGCCTTCCACGGCGAGCGCATGCGCCGGTACGAGTCGGTGATCGCCGAGGCCGCGACCACCGAGATCGATTCCTGGCCGCTAGGTGAGCCGTTCCCGATCCACCCGCGAATGCAGGCCGTGACGCTCGAGGTGATCCTGCGCGCCGTGTTCGGGGTCACCGACCCGGCCCGGCTCGAACGCCTGCGGGCGATGCTCGCGCTGATGCTCGCGAACATGGCGTCGCCGCGGCTACAGATTCGGGCGCTGGTCGCGCAGCGCTTCGGTCGCGAGGACCCGATCGAGCGACTACGGCAGCAGACGCGTACTGTCGACGACCTGCTGTTCGCCGAGATCGCCGAGCGGCGCGCCGACCCGATGCTCGACGAGCGCGAGGACATCCTCTCGATGCTCGTCTCGGCGCGGTTCGAAGACGGCGAGCCGATGGAGGACGGCGAGCTTCGCGACCAGCTCATCACGCTGCTGCTCGCGGGCCACGAGACGACGGCCACGGCCCTCGCCTGGACGATCGACCTCCTGTTGCGAAACCCGGGACCGATGGCGCGGCTGCGGGCGGAGATCGACGACGGCGCCGGCGACGAGTACCTGCGCGCGGTCATCGCCGAGGGCCTGCGTCTGCGACCGGTGGTGCCGATCGCCGGCCGGCGTCTGGGATCGGAGCTGCGGGTCGGCTCCCGCGTGCTCGAGCCGGGGACCGACGTGACCCCGGCGATCTGGCTCACCCACACCCGCGCGGACGTCTACCCGGAGCCACTCGAGTTCCGGCCCGAGCGGTTTCTCGCCGACGCGCCGGACACCTATGCGTGGATCCCGTTCGGCGGCGGCGTCCGCCGCTGCCTCGGCGCCGCCTTCGCGGAGTTCGAGATGCGGATCGCGCTCCGCGAGCTGCTGGCGCGCTGTGAGCTGCGGGGAGCGCGCTCGGCGCCCGAGCGGATCGCCCGCCGCAACATCACCTTCTCGCCCAAGGACGGCACGCCGGTAGTGCTCACCGCCCGCCGTCCCGCGCCCGAGCGGGCGCCGGCGGCCGCCTAGCCGGCGCGGTCCCAGCGGTGCAGGAAGGGCGCGGGGTCGATCGGCTTTCCGCCCTCGTAGTAGCCGGGATCCGACCAGAGCTCGAAGTGCAGGTGGCAGGCGGAGGTGTTGCCGGTGTCGCCCACGCGGCCGACCGTCTCCCCGGCGGCCACGCGCTCTCCCTTGCCGACCTCGGCGCGCCGCATCAGGTGCATGTAGACCGCGTCCTGGAGCCGGCCCTTGCCGTCGATGACCACGTAGTTGCCCGCGGCGACGTGGTACGCCCGCTGCTGCACCCGGCCCGCCTGCGCGGCGACGACTCGCTTGCCGCAGTCGGCGAGCAGGTCCTGGCCCTGGTGATCGCGGCCGGCCCCGAGGCCGTCGCCGTAGGTGTGCTTCCCGACCACCGGGAACAGGCCGTTGCCGGTTTCCTCGGGGTCCGTGATGCCGGCGTCGGCGCCGGGTCCGCCGCCTGCCCCGATGCCGCCGGTGTCGTGATACGCCGAGGCACCGACCGGCGCCAGCGCGGCCACGGCGAGGGCGGTCGCCGAGAGGGCCGCAACCCGCGTGCGCCTGCGCTTCAGATCTGAATAGGTCAACGGAACGGTCTCCTTCGTCGGCCTACGGGGTTAGCTGACGGGCTGGCGCTGAAAGAGCCTGCGCCCCCGCCGCGCCCTTCCGGGTCTGGCGAGTTCGCCCCAAACGTTGGTTCCCCCGCTCTCGAGGCCCCTTAAGCGTTGTCTGGGGCGTCCGAGATTCGGCTTTACCGGTTATCGAGTTGCGGCAGTGTAGGCATTCCTTCGGATTTATGCAAATGGATGCTCACATTCGGCCGCTTCGTGAGAATGTGCGCCATGCCGCGCCTGACGCTCGCGATCGCCACCGTCGCGCTGCTGGTCGGTGTCGGCCTGGCGATCGTGGGCGAGTCGCCCGCGGGCGCGCGCGGTACGGCGCCCGCCGAGCTCGGCCCGTGCCCGGAGAAGGTGCGGCCGAAGAAGCTTCGCTGCGGACGGCTCAGCGTGCCGCTCGAGCGGGCCGATCCGGCGCTCGGGTCGATCGCGATCCGGTTCGCGGTCCGGTCCCGCAGCCACCTCGACCGCCCGTCGGCCGGCACGATCTTCGCCGTCGAGGGCGGGCCCGGCTACGGCTCGATCCCCAGCTCCCGGTACTACATCCACATGCTCGGGCGGCTGCTGGACCGCCGCGAGCTGGTGCTCGTCGACATGCGCGGCACGGGGCACTCGCAGGCGATCGACTGTCCCGCTCTGCAGGAGGGCCGCGGCTCGGATGCCCGCGGCGTCGCCCGGTGTGCGCGGGTGCTCGGGCCGACCTTCGGCTCGTACCGGACCTCCGCAGCCGCCGACGACCTCGACGCCGTTCGCGCGGCGCTCGGGGTCGAGCGGATCGACCTCTACGGCGACTCCTACGGCACCTATCTCGCCCAGTCGTACGCCTTCCGCCACGGCGAGACTCTCGACGCCCTGGTGCTCGACAGCGCCTACCCGCTGCGCGGCGAGAGCGGTTGGTACCCGAGCCTGATCCGGACCGGCATCCGCTCGCTGTCGATCGCCTGTCGCCGGCGGCCGTTTCACTGCCATGGGAACGCCGGTGCCCGCCTGCGGCGGGTCGTGCGCGCGCTGCGCGACACGCGGCGCGGGGCGGGGCCGCTGCTCAACGCGATCGGGTCCGGCGGCTACGAGCCGCCGCTTCGCAACTACACGAAGATCAACACGGTGATCTCCCGCTACCTGGCGGGCGACCGGCGACCGTACGTCCGGCTCACCCGCGCCTACGACCAGGGCTACGGCCACTACCGCTACTACTCGCGCGGCGACGAGCTCGCGGTCAGCTGCAACGACTATCCGATGCTCTGGGACAAGGCGGCCTCCGAGCGCGAGCGCGAGCGGCAACTCGAGGCCGCCGTGCGCACCTATCCCAAGGGCGCCTTCCGGCCGTTCACCCCGCGCGAGGTCGCGTTCGGGTCGTTCTCGGTCTATCGCGAGTGCCGCCGCTGGCCGCAGCCGACCGAGCTCTACGAGCCGCCGGCGCCGCCCGGTGCCGAGGCGCCCGCCGTCCCGACGCTCGTCATCGAGGGCGAGCTCGACAACGTCACGAGCGTGGCCGAGGCGCGCATGGTGGCGGCCGACTTCCCCGACTCCCGGCTGCGCGTCGTCCGGAGCGGAGGGCACGTCCCGTCGCTCTACGGTGGGCGCTACCCGGCGCGCGACTGGGTGCGCGAGTTCCTGCGGCGCCACGGCTGACGACCGGCGACCGGCCCGCGATCGCGGATCGGTATGACTTGAGGTTGTGAGCGCCGACCCGCAACCCGTCCTGGTGGCCGTCGACGAGGAGCCCGAGGTCCTCGAACGGATCGGCTGCGAGCTGCGCCGGCGCTACGGCGACGAGTACCGGATCGTCTGTGACTCCTCCAGCGAGGGCGCCCTGGCCGAGCTCGAGGCGATGCGCGCCAACGGCGATGCCGTCGCGCTGGTGCTCGTCGACGTCGACATGGCCGAGCAGGCGGATTCGGAGATCCTCGACCTCGTGCGGCGCCTGCACCCGCACGCGAAGCGGGCGCTGTTGATCGACTGGGGCGACTGGGGCAAACCCGAGATCGCCGAATCGATCCTGAACGCGGTGGCGACCGGCCGGGCCGACTACTACGTGTTGAGGCCGGTGCGGGTGCGCGACGAGCAGTTTCACCGGATCGTCTCGGAGTTCCTTCACGAGTGGGCGCGCCTGCATTCCGCCGACGCGTTCGAGCTCGCGGTCGTCGCCGATCCGGCTTCGCCGCGCACGCACGAGCTGCGGGACCTGCTGCGACGCAGCGGTGTCCCGCACGGCTTCGTCAGCGCCGACTCGCCGCAGGGCCGGGAGCTCTGCGAGGAGGCCGACGTCGAGCCCGGCTCGCTGCCGCTGGTGCGCATGCACGACGGGCGCGTGCTCCACAATCCCCGCAACGAAGAGCTCGTCAGGGCGTTCGGGGTCTCCACGGGCGAACCGGACGCGGAGGACTTCGACCTGATGATCGTCGGCGCCGGCCCGGCCGGGCTCTCGGCGGCGGTCTACGCCTCGTCCGAGGGATTGCGGACTCTGGTGATCGAGCGCGACACGATCGGCGGGCAGGCCGGCTCCAGCTCGCTGATCCGCAACTACCTCGGCTTCTCACGCGGCGTCGCCGGGTCGGAGCTCGCCCAGCGCGCGTACCAGCAGGCGTGGGTCTTCGGTACCCGCTTCGCGATCAGCCGCGAGGCCGAGTCGCTCGAAGTGGGCGAGCCGCCGTACCGGATCAGCTGCGACGCCGGCCACATCGCCAGCGGTCGCGCGATTCTGCTCGCCACGGGCGCGTCGTACCAGCGGATCGGGATCCCCGCGCTCGAGGAGCTGATCGGCGCCGGCGTCTACTACGGCGCGTCCACGGTCGAGGGGCTGGGGCTGGGAAGCGAGAAGGCATACGTCGTCGGCGGCGGGAACTCCGCCGGACAGGCGGCCCTGCACCTGGCCCGATCGGCGGAGCACGTGCGGCTCGTCGTCCGCGGTGCGGCGCTGACGGAGGACATGTCGGCGTACCTGTGCAGGACGATCTCGAACACCCCGAACATCGAGGTGATGCTGGAGACCGAGGTCGTGGGCGGTGGCGGCGACGCCCGGCTGGAGTGGCTGGAGCTGCGCGACAACCGGACCGACGAGACGCATCGACTGCCGGCCATCGCCGTCTTCATCCTCATTGGCGCCCGGCCGCACACCGACTGGCTCCCGGACGCCGTCGCCCTCGATCCCGGCGGACATGTGCTCACCGGAGCCGACGTGCTCACCGGAGACAACGACGCGCGCTGGCCGCTCCAGCGGCCGCCGCTGAACTACGAGACGAGTGTGCCCGGCGTGTTCGCCGTCGGCGACACCCGCCATGGCGCCGTCAAGCGCGTCGCCTCCGCGGTCGGCGAGGCCTCGGTCGCGATCTCCGACGTGCACCAGTGGCTCGCCACGGCCGCCCAGCAGCCGGCGGTACGGGTGCGATAGCCGACGTAGCCCGCGCCGTTGTGCGTCAGGCGGGCGCCGCGCTGCGCTCCCGCTCCGCGGCTGCGGCCTCGACGAGCTGCTGGTAGCGGACCTGCTGGCCCGCCGCGCCCCAGTTTCCGTCGGGCACCTCGCGGATTACGGTCCATACGCGCAGGCCCTCGCCTTCGGGCAGGCCGGCCGCCCGGAGCACGGCCTGGTTGAACGAGTCCATCAGCACGCCCTTGCGGCGGTCCGAGAGCGCGCCCTCCGGGACCGTCACCTGGATGCGGAAGCGCGGCTCGCCGCCCGGTCGCCCACCGACCGCAAGCGTCTCGGGCTCGATCTCGTTGGCATAGACCCAGGTGATCGAACGGAAGAACTCGGTGTCCGGAGCCTGCTCCGCCGCGAGCATCTTCGTCGCAAGCTCCTCGAGAAGCTCCTCGCGTGCGTCGGCGGCGATCGCCCCCTTCGGATAGGTCAGTTCGAGCATCGGCATGTGGTCGGCCTCCGATCGCGTTGCGTGCTGGCTGCCGCAGCATACGCCCGGCCGAAAGCCGGCCCGGCGCGCGACCGCCGCTCAGCCCGCCGTTGCGGTGGCCGGCGCCGTCTCGCCGGACGGGGGCGGGGCCGCGTCGGGGCCGGCCGCCTCGGGCCGCTCGTCCGGGAGCCGCAGCCGCTTCAGCATCAGGGCGTTGACGGCGACGATGAAGCTCGAGCCGGACATCGACAGCGCCGCGATCTCGGGCCGGAGCACGAGCCCGAGGGACGGCTCGAACACCCCCGCGGCGATCGGCAGGGCGATCGAGTTGTAGCCGATCGCCCAGCCGAGGTTCTGGCGCATCTTGCGCAACGTCCCGCGCCCGATCACGAGCGCGGTCGCGACGTCGAGGGGGTCGGAGCGCATCAGCACGACGTCCGCGGTCTCGATCGCAACGTCGGTGCCGGCGCCGATCGCGATGCCGAGGTCGGCCTGGGCCAGGGCCGGGGCGTCGTTGACGCCGTCGCCGACCATGGCCACCCTGCGCCCGTCGGCCTGAAGCTCGGCGATCTTGGCCGCCTTGTCGCCGGGCAGGACCTCCGCGATCACGGTGTCGATGCCGAGCCGCTCGGCGATGCGCTCGGCGGTGGCGCGGTTGTCGCCGGTCAGCATCACCACCTCGACGCCCTGCTCGTGGAGCGCACGGACCGCGGCGGCCGCGGTCTCGCGGGGGGCGTCGGCGATCCCGAACAGCCCGGCCGCCTGCCCGTCGACCTCCGCGAGTACCGGTGTCCGCCCGCCCGCCGCCAGCTCCCGACGGCGATCGGCGAGCGGCCCGAGATCCACGCCTCTGCTCTCCATCAGCCGGCGGCTGCCGACCGCCACCTTGCGACCGTCCACGCGAGCCACGGCTCCCTGGCCCGGGATGTTCTGGAACTCCTGGGCCGCGTCCTCGGGAACGTCGTCGCGCTCGGCGCGGCGGACGATCGCCGCGGCCAGCGGATGCTCCGACGAGCGCTCGACCGCGGCGACCAGCCCCAGGAGCTCGCGCTCGTCGAATCCGTTGACGACGAAGTCCGTCACCTCGGGCTCGCCCTTGGTCAGCGTCCCGGTCTTGTCCATGACCACGACCTCGATCCGTGCGGCGGTCTCCAGCGCGATCGCGCTCTTGAACAGCACCCCGCGCCTGGCGCCGAGGCCGGTCCCGACCATGATCGCCGTCGGGGTGGCGAGGCCGAGGGCGTCGGGACAGGTGATCACGACCACCGTGATCGCGAACAGGATCGCGTCCGAGGCCGGGCGATCGCTGAAGATCATCCACGCCGCGAACGTCGCGGCACCGCCGACCAGGGCCACGAGCACGAGCCAGAAGGCGGCTCGGTCGGCGAGCTTCTGTCCGGGGGCCTTGGAGTTCTGGGCCTCCTGGACGAGCTTCACGATCTGGGCCAGCGCGGTGTCCGATCCCACCTTCGTCGCGCGCACGCGCAGGGTCCCGTTGACGTTGATCGTCGCCCCGATGACCTCAGAGCCGGCGTCCTTGTGCACGGGCAGGCTCTCGCCCGTGACCATCGACTCGTCGACGTCGCTCTCGCCCTCCTCGACGGTGCCGTCAACGGCGATCTTCGCGCCGGGCCGCGCGAGCAGCAGGTCGTCGACCCTCACCTCGGACGTCGGGATCTCGACCGTCTCGCCCCCGCGGATCACCAGCGCCTTCGGCGGGGCGAGGTCGAGGAGGGTCCGGATCGCGTCGTTGGCCCCGCCGCGAGCCCGCATCTCGAACCAATGGCCGAGCAGGACGAAAGAGGCCAGGACCGTCGCAGCCTCGTAGAACACCTCGCCGCCGCCCGTCAGGGTGATCACCACCGAGTAGAGCCAGCCGGCGCCGACGGCGACGGCGACCAGGACCATCATGTCCAGGGTGCGCGCGCGCAGGGCGCGGACGGCGCCGGTGAAGAAGATCGCGCACGAGTAGAAGATCACCGGCAGGCTGAGAATCAGCGTGAAGACGTCCTCGCGCAGCCCGAACGGGGCGGCCGCGTCGAAGCCCAAGACGTCGCGGCCGATCGGCGACCACAGGACGATCGGGATCGAGAACGCGACCGCGACGAGAAAGCGGTTGCGCATGTCGTTGGCCATGTCCGCCATCGACATCCCGTCGTGTCCCTGGTGGCCGGCGGTGCCGCCGGAGGGCTCCGGCGCATCGGGCTCCAGCATCGGATCGCAGAGGTGCTCGGGGACCGACTGGCCGGCGCAGTGATAGCCGCAGTCCTCGACCCAGTCGCGCAGGTCCTCGAGCGAGGTCTCGGCGGGGTCGTAGGTCACCGTGGCGGTTTGGCTGACCGGGTTGGCCTCCACTTCGATCACACCGGGCCTGCGGGCGATCGCCGACTCGACCACGGCCTTCTCCGAGGCGCGCAGCATGCCGCCGGCCTCGATCACGGCCACGGACCGTTCGCCCGCGGGGCTCACGCCGGACCCGCCCCTAGCGGCTGCGGATCAGCCGGCCGACCGCCCCCATCATCTCGTGTGTCATCTCGTCGCGGTTCTCCTTCGTCGCGCCGATGACGCAGTGACGGGTGTGGTCGTCGAGCAGGGCGAGCGACACCTTGTCGAGCGCCGCCTGGATCGCGGAGACCTGGGTCAGGATGTCGATGCAGTAGCGGTCCTCCTCGACCATGCGCTCGAGCCCACCGACCTGGCCCGAGATCCGATGGAGCCGGTTCAGCAGCTCGTCCTTGTTGTCGATGTAGCCCGGGTTGGTGTTCTTGGCCATGGGACTCCTCAGTTCTGAGCGGGGTTTGCGGTTGTCGTCGGTTCGCGAGCGTCGGGTGCTCGGCGGTCGAGCGCCGGCGCGTCGGTGGGTGAGTTGTGCTGCGGCTTGAACGCGCGCAGGCGCAGCGAGTTGGTGACTACGAAGACGCTCGAGACGGCCATCGCGGCGGCGGCCACCAGCGGGTTGAGGTAGCCGGTGACCGCGAGCGGCAGGGCGGCCACGTTGTAGGCGAAGGCCCAGAAGAGGTTGCCCTTGATCGTCGCCAGCGTCCTGCGGGAGAGGCGGATGGCGTCGGCGGCCGCGCGCAGGTCGCCGGAGACCAACGTCAGGTCCGAGGCCTCGATCGCGACGTCTGTGCCGGTGCCGATGGCGAGCCCGAGGTCCGCCTGGGCGAGCGCCGGCGCGTCGTTGACGCCGTCGCCGACCATCGCGACGACCCGGCCCTCGGCCTGCAGGCGCTTGACCACCGCGGCCTTGTCGGAGGGGAGGACGTCTGCGATCACCTCCGCGATTCCGGCCGCGGCCGCGACGGCCTCGGCCGTGGCCCGGTTGTCGCCGGTCAGGAGGACCGGGCGCAGGCCGAGCTCGCGCAGACGCGCGACCGCCTCGGCCGACGTGGGCTTGATGGTGTCGGCGACCACGAGGATCGCCTGGACCCGGCCGTCCCATCCCGCCGCGATCGGCGTCCGACCGAGGCGCTCGGCATCGCGCAGCGCGTCGGCGAGCCGGTCGGGCAGCTCGAAGCGCCAATCCTCGAGCAGCGAGCGCCGCCCGGCGACGACGAGGTGGCCTTCGACCATGCCCTCGACGCCGAGGCCATCGTGGCTCTGAAAGCCGTCGAGCGCCGCCAGCTCCCCGACGCGCTCCGTCGCCGCCGCGGCGATCGCGCGGCCGATCGGGTGCTCCGATGCGTTCTCCAACGCGCCGATCAGGCGCAGCGCGGTCGGCTCGTCGACGCCATCGGCCGTGACGACGTCGTACAGGCTCATGTTTCCCGTGGTCACGGTGCCGGTCTTGTCGAGGACGATCGTGTCGATCCGTCGCGTCGACTCGAGGACCTCCGGGCCCTTGATCAGCAAGCCGAGCTGCGCGCCGCGACCTGTACCGACCAGGAGCGCGGTCGGCGTCGCGAGGCCGAGCGCGCAGGGGCAGGCGATGATCAGCACCGCAACGGCGGCCGTGAACGCGTACGCGGTGCTCACGTCGGCGCCGAGCCAGAAGCCCAGCGTCGCGGTCGCGAGGGCGATGACGATCGGGACGAAGATCCCCGAGATGCGATCGGCCAGGCGCTGCACGGGCGCCTTGCCGGACTGCGCCTCGGTCACCAGCTTCGCGATCTGCGCCAGGGCCGTGTCCGCGCCGACCCGGGTGGCCCGAACGACCAGCCGGCCGCCGGAGTTGATCGTCGCCCCGGTGACCGCGTCGCCGGGCCCGACCTCGACCGGCACCGATTCGCCCGTGAGCAGCGAGTTGTCGACGGCCGAGCGGCCCTCGACGACCTCGCCGTCGGTCGCGATCTTCTCGCCGGGTCGTACCGCGAACAGCTGGCCGATCTTAAGATCGTCGATCGCGATGAGGCGCTCGGATCCGTCCTCGTCGACGACCGAGGCCTCCTTGGCGCCGAGCTCGAGCAGGGCCCGCAGCGCGCTCCCGGCGCGCCGCTTGGCGCGGGCCTCGAAGTAGCGCCCGGCGAGGATGAACGTGGTCACCACCGCGGCGACCTCGAAGTAGATCTCCTCGGTTCCGGCGCCCTGCTCGGGGATCAGCTGAAAGCTCATCCGCATGTCGGGCTCGCCCGCTCCGAGGAAGAAGAGGGCGACCACCGACCAGATGAAGGCGGTCAGCGTGCCGAGCGAGATCAGCGTGTCCATCGACGCCTGGCCGTGGCGCAGCTTCTGCCAGGCGGTCCGATGGAACGGCCACCCGGCCCAGAGCACGACCGGAGTCGCGAGCTGCAGGCTCAACCACTGCCAGTAGTCGAACTGGAACGCGGGGACCATCGCGATCAGCAGGATCGGGATCGAGAGGACCCCGGCCACGATCAGGCGGGTGCGAAGGTCGCGCAGCTCGCGTTCCGCGGGGTCGCCCTCCGCCGGGCCCGATGCGGTCGACGGCGTGCCGGGGGGCGGAGGCAGCTCGGCCTCGTATCCGGCGTCCTCGACGGCGCCGAGCAGCTGCTCCGGCTGGACGGCGCCGGGGTCGTAGCTGACGGAGGCCCGCTCGGTGGCGAAGTTCACGGTGGCATCGACGCCGTCGAGATTGTTCAGATTGCGCTCGATCCGGCTGGCGCAGGAGGCGCACGTCATTCCCTGGACGGGCAGATCCAGCCTGGTGGTCTCAGTGGGCGCCATGCGATGCCTCCTCCGTGACCGCGCTCGACCCGGTCACTTCCCGCGTGAAGGCGGCGGTGCGGACCTCGCCCGCGCGCTTGAACTGCAGGAAGAGCCGGTAGCGCCCGGCGCTCGGATACTCGACCTGGAACGAGATCGGTCCCCGGCCGCCCGGCTTGCCCTCGGGGTGTGTGTGCAGGAAGGCCTGGTCGTGCTCGCGAAGGGCGACGAGATGACCGTCGGCGCCGAGGTAGGGCTCGACCGAGCGAAGCTTGCGCCCGTTGCGGGTGATGGTGAAGTGCACCCGGCCGGCGTCCTCTCCGTGCGAGGGCGTGTCCACGGCGACCTCGTATCCGTCGCCGGCGTCGGCGGTGCTGGCCACCGGCGGCAGCGGCTCGGGATCGAAGTCTCCGGGCACGAAGAGGTCGGTGCCGAGGGTCAGCGACCGGCCGGCGGCGGCGAAGTCGGCGAAGACGCGATGGACTCCGGGGAGACGAGCGTCGAGCTCGACCGCCCAGGTGCCGTCGGGGAGCTGCTCGGGATGGAGGTGCTGGAAGCCCTCGAAGTCCCGTCGGACCACGATCAGGTGCATGCGCCGCTCGTGCTCGACCTCGAACTCGCGAACGGTCTCCCCGTCGGGTCCGACGATGCGGAACGCGTACTCGGCGCTTGGTCCGGAGGCGACCGAGGTACGGGCCGGCACGAGGCGATAGCCGGCGTCGGCGACCGCGAGGCCGGGGAGGTCGCCGGCGGTGGCGCCGGACGACGACTCGTGGCCGTCCATCGCCTCCGATGCGGAATCGTGGCCGGGGTCCGGCTCGTCGACGGACGGGTCAAGCTTCGCCCCGGCGAGGGTCGCGGCCGCGAAGATCACAGCCAGGACCACTGCGAAACCCCCGATTCGGGCTGCCGCGCTCATCCGGTCGAACTGGGGCCGGCGGGTCTCGGTCATCCGGTCGCACCATATCATACCCCTAGGGGGTAGTGGTAGCGGCAGGAGACTTCAGACGCTCGACGAGCTGCATCGAGTCGCGCGTTCGCCGTGACTGTCAGGGCAAACGTGCGGCTCGGCTAATTGCCGAGAACGACGAGCGGCCGGTTACCGCGGGATGCGGTAGGTGAGATGGGTGACGAGGTCGTTGCTGCGCTGTGAGACGAGCTCGAGGTCGACGTCGGCGACGCCGTCGAAGAGGCGCTCGCCGGCACCGAGGATCGCGGGAACGACGTGGAGCCGCAGCTCGTCGAGCAGCCCGGCCGCCAGGTACTCGTTGACTGTGGTGGGACCGCCGGCGATCGCGACAGTGCCATCGCCGGCCGCCTCCCGCGCCTGCGCGAGCGCGGACTCGATGCCGTCGTTGACGAAGGTGAAGGTCGTCCCGCCCTCCATCTCGAGCGGCTCGCGAGGACGGTGGGCGAGGACGAAGACGGGAGCGTGATAGGGCGGCTCGTCTCCCCACCAGCCTCTCCAGTCGAGATCCCAATCGCCCCTGTCGGGCCCGAACATGTTGCGGCCCATGATGTACGCGCCGGCCGCGGTGATCGCCTCGATCTCGGCGGCGTTCTCCTCCGCCCGGTCGAACATCCACGCGTGCAGGCGCTGCCCGTCGTCCCCGACCCCGTCCCCGAAGGGCGCATCCGCGCGCTGGTTGGGACCGGCGGCGTAGCCGTCGAGGCAGATCGATATGTCGCAGGTCACGTCAGGCATCGAGGCCAGGGATCTCGCGGTTCGACCAGTACGGGTCGGTGAAAGGGTAGCCCTCGGTCACCCAGCGCCGCAGCCCGTCGTGGAGCTTCTCGTAGTAGCCCGCCCCGTAGGCCTGGGCGGTCACCCACCAGCTGACGTCGACGTCGTGGTGGACGAGCGACTCGCTGAGCTCCGTGCGTCGGCCCATCGGATAGAGGTAGGCGCAGCCGAGGTAGCCGGCGTCGGAGTCGCGTACGACGTATGAGAACGAGAACCCCTCGCGGAACTCGCACTCGTGCCAGACCAGGTCGACGTAGTTGAACTCGGGGGTGACCGGCTCCTCCGGCCAGCCGCCGCCGCGCGTGCGGCGGATCAGCTCGAGGCTCGCGTTGATCCCGCGCACGTCGTCGTCGAGGTCCTCGCGGCCGAGGACGGTCGCCACGATGTCCTCGTGGGTGAGCCGCCGCGGCGGGTCGAATCCCTCGGGGAGCACGAGCTTCTTGACGAACTCCCGCACCGCGCGGATCCTCACACGGATCCGGTCCCGGCGGCGTCCCGGACGTCGTGCCACTCGCTCGCCAGCAGGCCGAGGATCGCCGAGTCCGACACGTCACCGGCGACGATCCAGCGCTCGCGCAGGAGGCCCTCCCGCCGGAATCCCAGGCGCTCGAGCGAGCGGAGCGACGCCGCGTTGTCCGGGTGGGTGTCGGCCTCCAGGCGGTGCAGGCCGAGGTCCTCGAATGCGAAGTCGATCGCCCGTCGCTGCGCCTCGCCGGCGAACCCGCGCCCCCAGTGCTCGCGACCGAGGATGTAGCCGAGCTCGGCTCGCGGCTGTGACCCGTCGGCGATCAGGGTCACCGTCCCGAGCAGCCGTCCGTCCTCCTTGCGCTCGATCCCCCACTGGAGGATCTCCCTGCGCTCGAACGCCACGAGGATGCGCTCGATCATCGCTTCGGTCTGCGCACGGTCGGCGTGCGGCGGGTCGGTCCAGTAGCGCATGACCTCCGGATCGGAGAAGACCTCGTGGAGCGCGTCGGCGTCGGCGAGCTCGAGCGCACGCAGGCGCAGGCGCTCGGTCTCGAGGACCGGCATGGCGTCGAGGTGAGCGAAGGGGGTAGTCAGAGGGCCTCTCTGCCCGCGATCGCCTGTAGTCGACTTGCGCTACGCGGCGGCCTCGGCCTCCGCCTCGGCGGGCCGGCGCAGAGGCAGCAACAGCCAGGCCGTGGCGATCGTCCCCGCGGCGGCCACGACGGCGCTCGCGATCAACGCATGGTGGAGGCCGTCGACGTAGGACTGGAGGTCGCCGCCTAGCGCCGCGTCGGCAGGCACCAGCGTCCCGAGCGCCGCGATCCCGACCGCGACCCCGGTCTGGCGGAAGGTGTCGTTGGTGCCCGCCGCGAGGCCGCTCTGCTCGGGCGGCAGCGCATTGAGGGCGAGCTCGCTCCCCGTCGGATTGAAGAGGCCCGTGCCGATGCTGGTCACCAGCAGGCCCGGGAGCAGCACGGTCCACGAGGAGTCGACCCCGGCGAACAGCATCAGCGCGAGGCCGGCCGAGACGAGGGCCAGCCCGATGCTGGCGATCTTCGCCGGCGAGGCGTTCGCGCCCAGCTGCGCGGTCATCCCCGAGACGACGAACACGAGGAAGGTGCCCGGCAGATAGACGAGGCCGGTCTGGATCGGCGACATGCCGAGCACCGTCTGCAGATACAGGGTCAGGTAGAGAAATACCGCGAAGAACGACGCAGCGATCGCGAAGACCGCGATCTGCGCGCCCGCGAACCGCCGCTGGCCCATCAGCCGCAGCGGCAGCATCGGCTCGCGAGAACGCTCCTCGATGATCACGAAGGCGATCAGCAGTGCCACCGCCCCGGCCAGGGCGGCGACGATCCCGGCGCTGCCCCAACCCTCCTCGTTGCCGCGCAGCAACGCCAGGACCAGCAGGAAGAGCCCGCCGATCAGCGTCAGCTGCCCCGGCACGTCGATCCGCCGCGGTGTCGGGTCACGACCCTCGGCTACCGCGCGGTAGGTGATCCAGAGGACGGCCGCTCCGATCGGCAGATTAACCAGGAAGATCGCCCGCCAGCCGAAGAGCTCGGTGAGCCCCCCGCCGATGAACGGCCCGAGCGCGAACGATGCGCCGATCGCCGCACCGTACGCGGCCAGCGCCTTGACGCGGCTCTCGCGGTCCGGGGTGACCTGGGAGATCAGCGCGAGCGCGGTCGCGAACATCAGTGACGCGCCGAGACCCTGAATCGCCCGGGAGCCGACCAGAACCTCGATTCCCCCCGCCGCCCCGCAGAGCGCCGAGCTCGCCGTGAAGATCGAGAGGCCGATGATGAACAGCTTGCGGCGGCCGAGCCGGTCGGCGATCGCGCCGGCGGTGAGCACCGTCGCGGCGAGGGGGATCGTGTAGGCGTCGATCACCCACTGCAGCCCGCTGAGGCCCGTGTCGAGGCCGCTGGCGATATCCGACAGCGCCGTGTTGATGACGCTGATGTCGAGCATCAGCATCGCGGTCGCCAGACACGCGGCGACGACCGTCACGGTGGTGTTCGAGTGCTCGGGTCGGTCGATCCGGGGAGTATCCCCGATGCGCGCGACCGCCCCCGAACCGACGCCGCAGCGACTATCCGCAGCCGGTGTTGTTGCCGCAGCTCGAGCACGTGTAGCACGAGCCCGTGCGCTGCATCATCCCGCCGCACTGCTCGCAGGCGGGGCCGAGGTCGCCGCCCGTGATCCGGGCGGGGACGACCGGCGGCGTGTCGGTGAGCGCGGCCGCGGCCGGTCGCGGCGGGGCCGGCGGTTCCGCGGAACCGCCGCCGTTGCCGTGCCCGTTGCCGCCGTTCGCGGGTGCCGGGCCCTCGTCGGCGAACAGCGACTGCTGGGCCTCCTTGCGCGCCCGCACCTCCGGCGTGAGGATGCCGAGGTCCTCGAGCTCGTCGAGGTCGTCGATGAAGCGGCTGCCCAGCCAGCGCATGATGTAGTCGGGCATCGACTTCGCGAACGGGATCTCGGGGTTGTTCGTGATCCCCTCGGGGTCGAAGCGCATGTAGCTGAACTTCCTCACGAAGGTCTCGAGCGGCACCCCGTACTGCAGGCCGATCGAGATCGCGGTCGCGAATGCATTCAGCATCCCGCGCAGCGTCGAGCCCTCCTTGCCGATGTCGGTGAGGAAGATCTCGCCGATCGTCCCGTCCTCGTACTTGCCCGCGGTGATGTAGCCCTCGTGGCCGGCGATCGAGAACTTGTGGGTGATCGACTCGCGCTCGCGCGGCATCTTGCGGCGCACCGGGGCCGGCTCGGGCGTCTCGGGCGGCCCCTCGGCCTCGTCCTTGGCGTCGGTGCGCAGCGCCTGCGCCGTCTTCGAGCCGTCGCGGTAGATCGCCAGCGCCTTCAGCCCGTGCTTGTGGCCCTGGATGTAGGCGTCGGCGATGTCTTCGACGGTCGCGGTCTGCGGAAGGTTGACCGTCTTCGAGATCGCGCCGGAGAGGAAGGGCTGCGCCGCGGCCATCATCTCGATGTGGCCCATGTGCGAGATCGCCCGCTCGCCGACGGCGACGTCGAATACCGGCAGGTGCTCGTCGCGTAGCCCCGGCGCGCCGATGATCGTGCCCTTGTCGTTGATGTAGGCCTCGATCTGCTCGATCTCGGTCGGCGAGTAGCCCAGCGTCTCGAGCGCCATCGGGACGGTCTGGTTGACGATGGTCATCTGGCCGCCGCCGACCAGCTCCTTGAACTTCACGAGCGAGAAGTCGGGCTCGATCCCGGTCGTGTCGCAATCCATCAGGAAGCTGATCGTTCCGGTGGGGGCGAGCACCGTTGCCTGCGCGTTGCGGTAGCCGTGCGCCTCGCCGAGCTCGACCGCCTCGTCCCAGCTTCGACGAGCGGCCTCGAGCAGCTCACCCTTGATCCCGTCGCCGTCGATCCGATAGGCGGCGTCGCGGTGCATCCGCATCACCTTGTTGTGCGGCTCGCGGTTGCGCTCGTACTCGTCGTACGGCCCGACGGCCGCCGCGATCTCCGCGGACTTACGGTATCCGCGACCCGTCATCAGCGCGGTGATCGCGGCAGCGATGTTGCGCCCCTCGTCGGAGTCGTAGGGGACGCCGTCGGACATCAGGAGCGCGCCGAGGTTCGCGTAGCCGAGCCCGAGCTGGCGGAAGGCGCGCGCGTTGCGGCCGATCTCCTCGGTCGGATAGCTCGACGGGCCGACGATGATCTCCTGGGCCCAGAAGACGATGTCGACCGCGTGCTCGAAGTCGGCCGCGTCGAACGAGCCGTCGGCGCGGCGGAACCTCATCAGGTTGAGCGACGCGAGGTTGCAGGCCGAGTCGTCGACGTGCATGTACTCCGAGCACGGGTTCGAGGCGTTGATGCGCCCCGACTCCGGGCACGTGTGCCAGCGGTTGATCGTCGTGTCGTACTGCACCCCGGGATCGGCGCACTGCCACGCGGCGTCGGCGATCTGGTGCATCAGCTCACGGGCCCGCATCGTCTTCGTGGACGAGCCGTCGCGACGAGCGAGCAGGTCCCAGTCCGCGTCGGCCTCGACCGCCGCCATGAACTCGTCGGTCACCCGGACCGAGTTGTTCGCGTTCTGGTACTGGATCGACGCGAATGCCTCGGAGTCGAGCCGCATGTCGAAGCCGGCGTCACGGAGCGCCGCTGCCTTCTTCTCCTCGTCGGCCTTGCACCAGATGAACCGCTCGATGTCGGGGTGGTCGACGTCGAGGACGACCATCTTCGCCGCGCGGCGGGTCTTGCCGCCCGACTTGATCGTGCCCGCCCAGGCGTCGGCGCCGCGCATGAAGCTGACCGGGCCGGAGGCGAGCCCACCCTTGGAGAGGTGCTCGACCGATCCGCGGATGTTGGAGAGGTTGATGCCCGAGCCGGAGCCGCCGCGGAAGATCATCCCCTCCTTGGTGTTCCAGTCGAGGATCGACTCCATCGTGTCCTCGACGCTGAGAATGAAGCAGGCGGAGCACTGCGGGCGCTCCTCGAAGCCGACGTTGAACCAGACCGGGCTGTTGAAGGCGGCCTTCTGGTGCAGCAGGATGTGGGCGAGCTCGGCCTCGAACGCCTCAGCGTCCTCGTCGGTGGCGAAGTAGCCGCCGTCCCGGCCCCAGCCCGCGATCGTCCCGGCGACGCGGGAGATCATCTGGCGGACGGAGCTCTCGCGCTCGTCGGATCCGAGCCGGCCGCGGAAGTATTTCTGGGCGACGATGTTGGTGGCGTTCTGCGACCAGGACTTCGGGAACTCGACCCCGCGCTGCTCGAAGGCGGGGTTGTCGGGGTCGCCGATCACGGCGTCGCGAAGCTCCCACTCGACCTCGTCGAAGGGGTGGACGCCGGGGGTGGTGTGCCGCCGGTCGCAGGTCAGTCCCCCCTGACCGAGATTTGCAGTGTTTGCAGCGCTTTTCGACATCCTCTATCTCCTGTTCCGGGGACTGATCGCACCCTGCTCACCGGTTTGAGCGGGTAACGATGCACTCTCGCGCGCGGCTCGGACAGAACCCTCCGACGCCGCCGCCGCAAAATCCGCGTTCGGCGACGGCAGCGTCCCGAGGAACTGCAGGTAGGCGCCGTAGTCCAGGTCGCGGAGGCCGAGCAGGCAGAGCTCGCCGATCCGCTCCGCCGACAGCTCGCCGCCGCCGGTCTCGATCGCCAGCTCGACCCGGTCGACGAGGGCCTCGACGTCGGTGGCGCTCACCTGGCGCTTGTGGGTCGCGCGCAGCAGCGCCGCGCGCAGCTTCGTCCGATCGAAGCGCTGGCGCTCGCCGTCGCGCTTGCGGACGAACAGCGGCTCGCGCTGGCGGCGCTCGTACGTCGTGAAGCGATGGCCGCAGCTCGCGCACTCGCGGCGCCGCCGGGTGGCGGCCCCGTCGTCGGCGCGGCGGCTCTCGAGCACGCGCGTCGGGCGATCGCAGCGGGGACAATCCATGGCGACCTATTCTACTAGCAGTGGCGTTTTCCTGCGTTAACCGAACGCTAGATATAGCGTTAGCGTGCTGAGCGGTTGCGGCGATCGCGCGGCCGCCGTAGGCTCGGCGAACAGCCCGCGATGAGGAGGTTCAGATGACCGAGCAGGCAGGCGCCGAAAACGGGATCGGCCACGTCACAGCCCACCTCGACCAGCTCGGGATCGCCTACGAGGTCGTCGAGCACCCGCGCGGCCTGACCGCGGCGGCCGAGGCTCGCGCCGCCGGCGTGACCCCTGAGAATGCCGCGAAAGCCGTCGTGCTCCGCGATGCCGACGGCTTCCGGCTCGCGGTCGTCCCCGCCTCCGAGCGCGTCGACCTGCACAAGCTGCGCGAGTTGCTCGGGGCCGGCAAGGACCTGCGGCTCGCCAGCGAGCAGGAGCTGGAGGCGGAGTTCCCCGGCTTCGAGCTCGGCGCGATTCCGCCGCTCGGCGAGATGCTGCCGGCCGCGGAGATCATCGACCGGCGGATCCTCGGCCACGAGCGCGTCCTGTGCAACGGGGGCGACCACGAGCACTCGGTGCTGCTCGACCCGCGCGACATCGTCCACGCGAGCTCTGCGGTCGAGGCCGACATCTGCGAGGACGGATAGGCGGCTGGAAGTGGCCGAGCGCTTCCGCTCCCCGCCAGGCGCGAGCGGGATAGACTGCCGCGCCGGATGGACCTCAGGCTCGAGTTGATCCCGGTCCCGGTCTCCGACGTCGAGCGCGCGAAGGCGTTCTATTCCGGGCCGGCTGGTTTCGCCCTCGACAACGACGTGACGGTGAAGGAGGGCCTGCGATTCATCCAGCTGACCCCGCCGGGCTCGGGGTGCTCGATCTCGATCGGGGAGGGCATCACGGAGATGGAGCCGGGCTCGCTGGAGGGGCTTCAGCTCGTCGTCGAAGACATCGAGGCGGCCCGGGAGGAGCTCTCGGGGCGCGGCGTCGAGGTCTCGGAGATCCAGGACTTCCCCTGGGGCCGGTTCGTCTTCTTCAGCGACCCGGACGGGAACGGCTGGGCCGTGCAGCAGATCCCCGACTATGGCGAAGGGCGGACCGAGCCCGAGGGCAGCTAGCTCGCGGGCGAGCCGGCGCACCCCCTTGGCTACCCTCGCCGCAGATGTTTGAAGGGCTGCCGAGATGACTCCGCGAGAGCGGTTCAACGAGCGACGCGACGCGGCGCTCGAGGCGATGGGCGAGCGCCGCGACTCGGCGTTCGAGCGAGTGGCCGACGCGCGCGACGCGGCCACGGAGCGGATGGCCGACGCGCGCGACGCGGCCACGGAGCGGATGGCCGACGCGCGCGACGCGGCCGCCGAGCGAGTCGCCGACGCGAAGGCCGCCGCGGCCGAGCAGATCGCGAAGGTCAAGCCCCGGCTTCGTGGCGTCACCCACGAGTACGCGTTCTTCGTCTCCCTGGTGCTCGGCGCCGTCCTGATCGTGCTCGCGAAGGGATTCGAGGCCAGGGTGGCGATCGCCGTCTATGCCGTCAGCCTCTCGGCGCTGTTCGGCGTCAGCGCGCTCTATCACCGGGTGCAGTGGGAGCGGCCGGCCGTGCGGCGCTGGATGCGCCGCCTGGACCACACGATGATCTTCCTGCTGATCGCCGGCACCGTAACGCCGTTCGCGCTGCTGGTGATGGACGGCCCGCTGGCGACCGCGCTGCTGATTGCCGTCTGGGCGGGCGCGCTGGCCGGCACGGTGGTCGAGCTCATCTGGATCGATGCGCCGAAGTGGATCTCGGCGATCGTCTACGTCGCCGTCGGGCTGATCGGCGCGATCGGGTTCCCGGCGATCGTCGCCGAGGCCGGGATCGTCGCCGGGCTCTTGATCGCGGCCGGCGGCGCCCTGTATGCCACCGGGGCGATCATCTACGCCGCGCAGCGCCCGAACCCGAGCCCCGCGGTATTCGGCTACCACGAGGTCTTCCACGCGCTGGTCATCGCCGCCGCCGCGGCTCACTTCGCCGCGATCGCGCTCTTCGCGCTTCCGGCCTGATCGGCTTCTGATCGCTAGCGGCGCACGACCAGCCCGGCGCGGGCGGTGTCGGCGGTGTCGCCCAGTCGCGCTTCCAGGCGGAGCTTGTATTGGCCCGGCTTGCCGGGTGCGCGCAGGTCCAGCTCGCCGTCGCCCGCGCGGGCATCGCGTGCCGCCCGGTCGAGGGTGTGGCCCCGCCTGCCGATCTCGGCCTCGAGGCGGGCGTCGCGCTCGAGCTCGTAGGCCAGCTCGACCCGCTCGCGCTTGGGGCGCAGGCGCACGTCGGTGATCTTCACGCGCGGCTCGGTCGGCCGGACCACGATCCACTCGTTTCCGTCGGCCCGGCCGTCGTGGCGCCCGGCGTCGAACGGGAAGTTGTTGTCGTTGGCGACCAGCAGGCGCCCGCGATCGAGCGGCAGGATGCTCTCGACGCTGCGGAGCAGGAACGAGAACGGGTCGCCGAGGCCGCGGTCGCCCGGCTCCGCCGGCGCGGCGACGCCGTCGCGGTTGCGCAGCGCGAGCAAGTCGACGAGTTCGCGCTTGTCGACGAACTCGTCGTCGGAGGGCCCGTCGAGCTCGTCCGCGCGCGACAGCTCGACCTCGTAGACGCGCTTGAAGACGGCCCCGGTCCCCTCGAAGTCGTCACGCTCCATGACCAGCAGGCGGCGGCCGTCGAGCGCCTTCGCGTCGGCGACCAACCAGGCCGGGTCCTCGGTCCGGTAGGCCCAGCGGCGGCCCGTGAACCGGCCGGAGTCGAGATCGAGCTCGTAGACGTATCGCCGGCGCTGGTCGCGGTCGGCGAGCAGCGCGCCCTCCAGGAAGACGAACGCCCGGTTGCCGGTCGGCGACGGCGCGGCGGCCTCGAACCCCTTGCTGCGATCCAGGGTCGGGCTCTCGCCCGCCAGGGTCGGATTCTGCGGCGACCGCACGCCCTCGAGCGCGACCGGCGCATCGAGCAGGCGCCCCGATTGGTCGAAGTGGAGCATCCAAGGTCCGAACTCGTCGCCGATCCAGAACGTCCCGTCGCGGGCCTCGAGGATCGACTCCGGGTCGACGTCGAAGCCGGTGAGCAGCCGGTCGGGGCGGACGAGCGGGTACGGGAACTTGCCGTCCGGATCGCCGAGCTGCACGAACCCCTCGACCGTCGCCCCGCCGGTCCCGCCCCCCGGCGGGTCGAGCTCGGGCCGCACGCGGTAGATCCGCAGCAGCCAGTCGGCGGAGCGCTCCTGTAGCCCGTAGCCGTTGTCGGGCAGCGCCCACCAGACGCCCGGCCCCGCCCGCAGGATGCCCGAGAAGCCCTGCACGGGCTGTGTCGCGAACGGAACTGCAAAGCCGTTGATCGGTCCCGGGCCGAGCGCCGCACCGGACTCCGGGCCCGGCGCGGTCGTGTCCGCGGGCAGCACTGCCCGCGCTTCGAGCCGCCCGGTCAGCTCCGCCGCGGAGGCGCCGGCGCCCAGCGCCAGCGTCGCGACCGCCGCTCCCAGCCAGAGGCCTGCGCGCCACCGCCCTCTCATGCTCCGCGGAGAGTACCCGGGAATCTCCGCGGCGCCAAAACGACTCGCGGCGGCGAGTCCTAGTCTCCCGCTCCCGCGAGTTCCCGCGGCCCCGGCGGGGCGGCGGCGATCGCGGCGTCGATCGCCGCCGGCGAGAGAACATGCTCGATCACCATCACCGCGGCCCCGATGACGCCGGCGCGGTCGGCGAGCTGGCTGCGGACGACGCGCAGGTGGCGGGTGGCGAGCGGCAGCGACCGCTGATAGACAACCTCGCGCACCCCGGCGAGCAGCTGCTCGTGCGCCTGGGCGACGTCACCGCCGATCACGATCACCGACGGGTTGTAGAGGTTGACCGAGGCGGCGAGCACCTCGCCGATCAGGCGTCCCGACTCACGGACCAGGCGCACCGCGGCCGGCTCTCCCGCCCGCGCCAGCTCGACGACGGCCCGCGAGTCGGCCGCGTCGAGGCCCTGATCGCGCAGCCGTACGGCCATCGCCCCGCCGCCAGCCAGCGCCTCGAGGCAGCCCACGTTGCCGCAGCTGCACACGATCGACTCGGCCTCGTCGCCGCCGGCCACGCGGATGTGACCGATGTCTCCGGCCGCGCCCTCGGCGCCCCTGTGAATGCGCCCGGCGACGACGATCCCGCAGCCGATCCCGGTGCCGACCTTGATGAAGAGCAGGTGGTCGACGGCGGCCCAGTTCGTCCAGTGCTCCCCGAGGGCCATGATGTTGACGTCGTTGTCCACGAGCACCGGCACCCGATAGCGGTCGGCGAAGCGCTCGGGGATCGGATAGCCGTCCCAGCCGGGCATGATCGGCGGGTTGCGGGGCCTGCCGGTCGCGTGCTCGACCGGGCCCGGCACTCCGATCCCGATTCCGCGCACGACGTCGTCGTCCCGGCCCACCTCCCGCAGGAGTGCGTGGAACCGCTCGTCCACCCAATCGAGGACGGTCTCCGGGCCGCTGGCGATCGGCATGTCCGCGCTGTCCTCGGCGAGCACCGTGCCGCCGAGGTTGGTGACCGCGAGGCGCGAATGCGTTGCGCCGAGATCGGCGGCCAGCGCCACACCGGCGTCCTCGTTGAAGGCCAGCATCATCGGCGGCCGTCCACCGGTCGAGTCGCTTTCACCGAGCTCGCGCAGCAGCCCCTGGCTGCGAAGCTGCTCCAGCCGCTGGGCGATCGTCGATCGCGCGAGGCCGGTCAGCGCCGAGAGGTCGGCCCGGGTGGCACCGTCGCCCTCGCGGATCAGCTGCAGCAACGTGCCGGCGCCGAACGGGTGGGCGACGCTGGTGCGGTCCCCCGTCACGGGCTCAGTCAATCAGCCGTACTTCTGCTTGTCAAGCAGCCGAAAGAGCGCAATTTGCAGAGAATCTGCGCAACTTCAGTTTGTAAAGCCACAGACTTTTGCTTGACACTCCAGCATAAGTTCAATAGGTTCGCGGCGTGGAGAAGGAGAGGGCCTCGACCGCTCTCGGCCGCGACCCGGTCGGCTCGGCCGCGGCGGGCCTGTACCCGGATCTGCGAGTCGGGATCGTCGGCGCCGGATTCATCGGTCGCGTGCACGCGCGGTCCGCGCGACTTGCGGGAGCCCGGCTGGTCGGCGTCGCCTCCTCGACGCCCGACAGCGCCGCCGCCGCGGCCCGCGAGCTGGGCATCGCGCACGGGTTCGCCACCGCCGAGGAGCTGGTCGCCTCCGATGCCATCGACGTCGTCCACGTCTGCGCCCCCAACCATCTGCACCTGCCGCTCGCGCGCGCTGCGCTCGAGTCCGGCAAGCACGTGGTCTGCGAGAAGCCGGTGGCGCTCGATGCCGCCGGGGCGGGCGAGCTGGTCAGGGTCGCGCGCACGACGCAGCTGGTGGCCACGGTCCCCTTCGTCTACCGCTACTACCCCACGGTGCGCGAAGCCCGGGCCCGAGCGCGGGCCGGGTCGCTCGGTGAGCTGCGGCTCCTGCACGGCGGCTATCTGCAGGACTGGCTGCTGGCGCCCTCCGACGACAACTGGCGCGTCGACGCGGAGCTCGGCGGGCCGTCGCGCGCGTTCGCCGACATCGGCTCGCACTGGTGCGACCTGATCGAGTTCGTCTGCGGCCAGCGGATCGTCGCCCTGGCGGCGCGCACCGCCGTCGCCCACCCGGAGCGGATGCGAACCGAGGGACGCTCGTTCTCGCGCGGCGACGGCGACGGCGCCCCGCGCGCGGTGAAGACCGAGGACATCGCCACCCTGATGTTCGAGACCGACGCGGGGATCGTCGGCTCGACCGTGATCTCCCAGGTCTCGGCCGGACGTAAGAACCGCCTTTGGTTCGAGCTCAGCGGCACCGAGGCGGGGGTGGGGTTCGACCAGGAGCGGCCGGAGACGCTCTGGGTCGGCCGGCGCTCGAGCTCCGAGCGGATCCCGCGCGACCCCGAGACCCTCGCCCCCGAGGCGGCCGCCTACGTGACCCTGCCGGGTGGGCACCCCCAGGGCTACGCGGACTGCTTCGACGCCTTCGTCGGCGAGACCTACGCGGCGATCGCCGGCGAGTCACCGGCCGACGGCCTGCCGGTCCTCGAAGACGGGCTGCGGGCGACGCGGATCACCGAGGCGGTCCTCGAGTCGGCCCGACGCCGCGACTGGGTCGAGGTGCCGGGATGAGGCTCGGGCTGCTGACGGCCTGCATGCCGGAGCGCTCGCTTGAGGATGTCGCCGCATGGGCCGGGGAGCACGGCTACGAGGCGCTGGAGCTCGCGGCCTGGCCGCGGCTCGGCGAGCGCCCGTTCGTGGCCCGCCACATCGCCGCCGACGAGTTCGACGAGGCGGAGGCCGAGCGCGTGCGCGCGGCGCTCGACGGCAACGGCCTCGAGCTCTCGGGGCTCGCGTTCTACGACAACAACCTCCATCCCGAGCCCGAGCAGCGCGCGGAGATCCACGACCACCTGCGCGCCTGCGTCGACGCGGCTGCGGCGCTCGGCCGGGTCCCGGTCGGCACGTTCGTCGGCCGCGACAACTCGCTCAGCGTCGCGGAGAACCTGCGCGAGGCCGAGCGCGTCTTCCCGCCGCTCGTCGAGTACGCCGGCGAGCAGGGGGTGCGGCTGATGATCGAGAACTGCGTGATGGAGGGCTGGCACCCGGACGGCTACCCGGGCAACCTCGCCTACTCGCCCGAGCTCTGGGAGTGGATGTTCGAGCTCGGCCTGTGGCTCAACTTCGATCCCTCGCATCTGCTGTGGATCGGCGTCGACCCGGTGGCCGCGCTGCGCCCCTACGTCGACCGGGTCGTCCACGCGCACGCCAAGGACGCCGAGACGTTTCCTGACCGGCGCAACCGCTTCGGGTTCTTCGGCCGCCTCGCGACGCGCGAGGCCGACCCGTGGGACATGGGCTGGTGGCGGTTCCGGATTCCCGGCCTCGGCCAGGTGGACTGGAGGCGCTATGTCGACACGTTGTACGAGGGCGGCTTCGACGGCGTGCTCTCGGTCGAGCACGAGGACCCGGTCTGGGGCGGCAGCCCGGACAAGGTCGAAGCCGGGCTCGAGATCGCCCAACGCAACCTGCGACCCCTGGTGGTCGGATGACCGCCGTCGAGGCACCCGCCGTCGCCACGGTGCTCGAGGTCCGCGGGCTCGTCAAGGAGTACCCGGGCGTCAAGGCCCTTCAGGGGGTCGACTTCGACGTCCGCGAGGGCGAGGTCCACTGCCTGCTCGGTCCCAACGGTGCCGGCAAGTCGACCCTCATCAAGTGCGTCTCGGGCGCCGTCGAGCCGACCGCGGGCGAGATCGTGCTCGGCGGCGAGCCCCTGCCCGAGGGCGACCCGGCCGCGAGCCTCGGCCGTGGGGTGGCGACGATCTACCAGGAGCTCGACCTGGTCGAGGACCTGACCGTCGCCCAGAGCATCTTCCTCGCCCACGAGCCGCGGCGCGGGCCGCTGCTCGACCTCGAGCGGATGCGGCGCGAGTCGGCGGCGCTGCTCGAGCGGCTCGGCCACGGCGCGATCGATCCCCGCGCCCATGTCCGCGCCCTGCTTCCGGCCGCCCAGCAGGTGGTGTCGATCGCCCGGGCGCTCTCCCACGACGTCCGCCTGCTGATCATGGACGAGCCCTCGGCGATCCTCGACGAGGGCGAGATCGAGACCCTGTTCGAGGTCGTCCGCAGGCTCACCACCGAGGGCGTCGGGGTCGTGTACATCACCCACCGCCTCGACGAGATCCGCCGGATCGGCGACCGGGTCACGGTCCTCACCGACGGCCGCACCGCGGCGACCGGGATCGCGTCGACGACCCCCACCGACGAGCTGGTCGAGCTGATGGTCGGCCGCAAGGTCGAGCGCCTCTACCCCGACCGACCGGCGGGCAGCGATCGGGTGCTCCTCGAGGTCCGCGGATTGCGCCGGCTGCCGATGGTCCGCGGGGTCTCGCTCGAGGTCCGGGCGGGCGAGGTGCTCGGCCTCGGCGGCCTGGTGGGCTCCGGCCGCAGCGAGCTCTTGCGGCTGATCTACGGGATCGACGCGCCCGAGGAGGGCGAGGTGCTGATCGAGGGCGAGCGGCTGGCGCCGAACCGGCCCGACCGCGCGATCGCCGCCGGCCTCGGGCTGGCCCCGGAGGACCGGAAATCGCAGGGGCTGCTGCTGGAGTGGAGCATGACCAAGAACGTGAGTCTCGCCGACCTCGGCCGCTTCATCAGGCCGCTGCTCAACGTGCGCGCCGAGCGGGCCGCGGCGGCAGAGCAGCTGCGCGAGCTCAACACCGTGCCCGACGATCCGGACCGGATCGTCCGCGAGCTCTCGGGGGGCAACCAGCAGAAGGTGGTGCTCGCGCGCTGGCTGCTGCGCCACTGCCGGGTGCTGCTCCTCGACGAGCCGACGCGGGGCGTCGACGTGCCGACCAAGGCCGAGCTCTACCGGGTGATCGCCGACCTGGCCGCCTCCGGGCTCGGCGTGGTGATGGTGTCGTCCGAGCTCGAGGAGCTCGCCGGCCTCTGCACGCGCGTGCTCGTCATGCGCGAGGGAGAGCTGGTCGCCGAGGTCGCGGGCGAGGACGCGAGCGAGCGCGAGCTGCTCCGCCACGCGGTCGCCCCGACCGAGACCACGGACTTCGTCGAGGAGGTCCAATGAGGCGGAGGCGGGCGAAGCCCGCCGCAGGTGAGTTGAGGCCGCTCGAATGACCGCGCTCCGCGCCCGCTTCGGAGCTCTCGAGCTGCAGGAGTACGCGCTCGCGATCGTCGTCGTGCTGCTGTTCGTCGTCGGCGCGATCCTGAAGCCGGACTCGTTCCCGACCTGGGACAACGTCCGCAACATGCTCACCCAGGCGAGCGTCGTCGGGGTGATCGCGATCGGGATGACCTTCGTCATCGCCACCGGCGGCATCGACCTCTCGGTCGGCTCGGTGCTCGCCGCGGCGGGCGTCTTCGGCGGGGTGCTCGTCGACCCCGACGGCACGACCTGGATGTTCATCCTTGGCGCGGTCGGCTTCGCCACCCTGCTGGGCACGATCAACGCGACCGCGATCGCCTTCGGCCGCGTGGTCCCGTTCATCGCCACGCTGGCGATGTTCTCGGTCGGAAAGGGGCTGGCGCTCCTGCTCAACGACAAACAGCCGGTCGGGCTGCTCGAACTCAACGGGGGCTCGTTCGGCGACCCGGCCCCGTTCTCGCTGCTGTGGTTCGGCACCGGCGAGATCCTGGGGATCCCGGTCTCGGTCTACATCTTCCTCGGGATCACGATCGGCGGCTGGATCGTGCTCAACCGGTCGCGCTACGGGCGCCACGTGGTCGCCGTCGGCGGCAATCGCGAGGCCGCGCGGATCGCCGGCGTGCCGGTCCGCAGGGTGATCTTCAGCGTCTACGTGCTGTCGGGCTTGCTGGTCGGGATCGCCACGGTGCTGCTCTGCGCCCGACTCGGCAGCGCCTCGCCGGTGAGCGGCAACCTCTACGAGCTCGACGCGATCGGCGCCGTGGTGATCGGCGGGACCAGCCTCATGGGAGGCCGGGCGACGATCGTCGGCACGTTCCTCGGGGTCCTGACGTTCGCGCTGATCTTCAGCCTCATGACCCAGCTCAACCTGTCGACCGAGGTCCAGCAGGTCACCAAGGGGGCGATCGTGCTCGGCGCCGTGCTCCTCCAACGCCCGGAGGCCAGGTACTAGTGGCCGGCCGCCTCGATCGAGCTTTCGCGCAATGCGTTTCAACCACCCAAACGAAGAGAGGTATCTCATGTCGCTGAAGCGACTTCCCATCTCGATCGCGACGGCGGCAGCGGTTGCGCTGTTCGTCGCCGCGTGCGGCGGTGGCGAGGAGACCACGACCGTGACCGCGCCCGCGGGCGGCACCGAGGCGTCCGGCACCGACTCCGGCGAGACGGTGAGCATCGTCGCGAGCGTGCCGCCCACCGATCACGGCTGGCTCGGCGCGATCTCCAAGAACGCCCAGGCGGCGGCCGACCAGTACGACGATGTCGAGTTCGAGCTGCTGGAGGCTGCCGACTCCGATTCGCAGGCGCAGCAGATCGAGCAGGTGATCTCCGACAAGCCCGACGCCCTGGTGGTGTTGCCCCAGGACGGCGAGGCGCTCACGCCGGTCGCGCAGGAGGCCGAGGACGCCGGGATCCCGGTCATCAACGTCGACCGCCTGTTCACCGAGCCCGACGCCGCGACGGCGACGATCCTCGGCGACAACTACCAGATCGGCGTGCTCGCGGCCGAGTACATCACCGAGGAGCTCAACTGCGAGGGCAATGTGGTCGAGATCCAGGGCCTCACGGGCATCTCCGTGACCACCGACCGGACAAAGGGCTTCGAAGACACGGTCGACAAGCTCTGCCCGGACGGCGGGATCGAGATCATCGCCTCGCAGCCGGGTGACTTCAACCCGGACACCGGGCTCAAGGTGATGGAGAACATCCTCAACGCCGAGGACCAGATCGACGCCGTCTACACGCACGACGACGATATGGCGCAGGGTGTCGTGCAGGCGATCCGCAACGCCGGCCGCGAGGACGAGATGTTCCTCACCGGAGTCGGCGGCTCACAGGACGCGATGGCGCAGATTCAGGAGGGCGGCCTCTACCGGGCGACCTTCCTCTACAACCCGAACATGGC
The DNA here is from genome assembly GCA_963729075.1 of uncultured Solirubrobacterales bacterium. Classification (GTDB taxonomy): domain Bacteria; phylum Actinomycetota; class Thermoleophilia; order Solirubrobacterales; family 70-9; genus WHSW01. Next base: position 67,586 of record CAVSMU010000003.1, read on the forward strand.
CGCCTCGGCGGTGAACATGGCGCGCCTGATCGCGCTCGGCGAGGGCTTCCCCGAGCTGGTGCCGCCGGAGGTCCCGCGCCAGGTGGTCGTGCCGGCTGCGGTCGTCACGCAGGACAACGTCGAGCAGTACGAGGACTACGCGTTCAACTAGGCGGGACCCCTCCCCGGACGAATCCGCGAGAGCCCGCCGGTGGCGATCCGCCCCGGCGGGCTCGCGCACGCGCCGCCGCCTAGCGGTGCTTGACGCCCTCCTCGGCGAAGCCCGCCAGTCGCGGCTCGGTGATCGCGACGCCCTCTAGCGCTTCGTCGATCGCCTCGAGCGTGTCGGCCGAGAGGTCGACCCCCGACGCCGCGGCGTTCGCGTGCACCTGCTCGGGGCGCGAGGCGCCGACGATGGCCGAGGCGAGCTCGTCGCGCCGCAGCACCCAGGCCAGCGCCAGCTCGGTCATCGTCAGGCCGGCCCCCTCGGCGATCGGGCGCACCCGCTCCACCGCCGTCAGCACCTCGTCGTCCATGTAGCGCTCGATCGCGAAGCTCATCTCGTCGCTCGCCGCCCGTGAGTCGGCCGGTGGCGCCTCGCCGGGTGCGTACTTGCCGGTCAGCACCCCCTGGGCGAGCGGCGACCAGACGATCTGCGAGATCCCGTGCTCGGCGCAGACCGGAAACACCTCCGCCTCGGGCGCACGCCAGATCATGTTGTACTGGGGCTGGGAGGAGACGAACTTCGCCGCACCGGGCACGTCGAGCGCGGCGAGGATCTGCTCCGGGGTCCACTCGCTGAACCCGATGTAGCGGGCCTTGCCGGCGTCGACCACCGCGGTCAGCGCCTCCATCGTCTCCTCGATCGGCGTCTCGGTGTCGAAGCGGTGGCACTGATAGAGGTCGACGTAGTCGGTGCGCAGCCGTCCCAGCGAGGCGTCGATCTGCTTCGCGATCTGCTCGGCCGTGAGCCCACGGTCGGTCTCCGACATCGAAAAGTAGACCTTGGTCGCGAGCACGTAGGAGCCGCGGTCGTAGTCGGAAAGGATCTCGCCCCAGGCCTCTTCCGCGGCGCCGGTGCCGTACACGTTGGCGGTGTCGAAGAAGTTGATCTCGGCGTCGAAGGCGGCCCGGGTGCAGGCCTCGGTGTGCTCGCGTTCGACGCCGCCCGAGTAGGTGAGCCATGAGCCGAGCGAGATCTCCGAGACCTCGAGGTCGCTGTCGCCGAGCCTTCGGTAGCGCATGACGGCGAACCTACCCGCGCGGCCGACCTCCGAACCGTGCAATCGCCGGACCGGTGCACGCCGGCCCGGCATGGCACAGTTCGGGCCGATGCCGAAGCCAAACCAGGCAGTCGGGCTGCTGGCGTGCGTCGCCGTCCTCGCCCTCGGGGCGAGCTCGGCCGCCGCCGCCGAGCGGATCCCCGGGATCGACGTTTCGCGCTTCAACGAGACGATCGACTGGGAGCGCGTCGGGACGACGCCCATCGAGTTCGCGTTCGTGGCCGCGAGCCGGGGCTCTGGCGACGACTGTGGTGTGGCGCCGTCGCAGTGCGGCGCAGACCCCTTCTATGACGCCAACTATGCGGGCGCGACGGCTGCCGGGATCCGAGTCGGCGCCTACCACCGCGCTTTCACCAACGGCACCGGGCGCCGACAGGTGCGCAGGGACGCCCAGGCCGAAGCCCGCGTCTTTCTGGACTCGGTCGGTGACCTGCAGGCCGGCGACTTGCCGCCGGCGCTCGACGTTGAAAGCCCTTTCGACGGGCTCAAGCGGCGCGGGCTGAGGCGCTGGATCCGGGTCTGGCTCGAGCGTGTCGAGCGGCGGCTCGGGCGCAAACCGATCGTCTACACCAATAGGACCAGCTGGGCGCAGACGGGCGACACGCTCAGCTTCGCCCGGCGCGGTCATGCGCTCTGGGTCGCCAACTGGGACGTCAGTGCGCCCCTCGTCCCGGCCGACAACTGGGCCGGGGAGAGCTGGACGATCTGGCAGTACACGAGCTCGGGCTCGGTGCCCGGGATCGCCGGTCGCGTCGACCGCAACTGGCTGCGCGGCGGCTTCGAGGCCGTCAGCGCCGGCTGACCGGCATCAGCCGCGCGCCAGCGCGGCGTCATGGCGTTCCTTCGCCGCCTCGATCAGCTCGACGACCTCGCGCTCGCGGCCCGCGCGGACGAGTTCGACCGGGTCGGGGTCGCCGTTGACGATCCCCTCGAAGAACTCCTTGCGGTCCTGGTAGGTGGGCAGCGTCGCCTTCGCCCAGCCGCGGGCGTCGTTGAGGATCACCGCCAGGCGCGCGTACGGCTCGCCGAACTCGTCGGCGATCTCGCGTTTCATGCGCTTCGCCAGCGCCGGCGAGGCGCCGGCGGTCGAGATCGCGATCGCGAGCGGCCCGCTGCGGACGATCGCCGGGAGGATGAAGTTGCACAGCGGCGGCACGTCGACGACGTTGACCAGCATGGCGCGGCGCTCGGCCGCGTCGTACACGGCGATGTTGACGTCGGTGACGTCGGTGGCGGCGATCGCCAGGAACTTGCCCTCGAGGTCCTCGTCGCGGTACTCGCGGCGCTCCCAGTGGATCGAGCCCTCGTCGGCGTACCGCTCGAGCTCGGGCACAGCGTCCGGGGCCACCAGAGTCACTCGGCCCCCGCAGGCGAGCAGGCCCTCGACCTTTTCCAGGCCGACCTCGCCGCCGCCAACGACCAGGCAGCGGCGGCCGGCGAGCCGTAGGCACGCGATGTAGAGCGGGGTCTCGAGCATCCCGCGCACGCACGACTGGTCGCAGATCCCACGCCGGAGCTGGCACACGCATTCCTTGCCTGCGTAGGCCTGGGCGGGCATACGCCCCTAGGTTAGTGACCGTTTGAAGCCGAGCCGGGAGCTATAGGGTCCCGCCCGGTGGGCTCGCTGGAGTCGACGACGCGCACTGGGCGGTTCACGGTCGACGTTTCGCCGAATCGTGCGATCGGGCTGTTCACCGCGGAGGGCGAGCGCGGCTGGGTCGACGGCTGGGACCCGCGGTACCCGGCCGGCGGGGAGGATCGAGACCGGGTCGGCACCGTGTTCGTGACCGCGGGAGCGGAGGGTGCGGACGTCGTCTGGGTGGTCACCCATGTCGGTGAGCTCGAGCGGCGCTACGCGCGCTTCGACCACCGGGGCACGGTCGGCACGGTCGAGGTTCGCTGTCGCGCCGCCGGCGCCGCGACCGAGGTCGAGGTCACCTATCGGCTGACCGCGATGACCGCCGACGCCGCGAGGGAGCTCGAGCGGTTCGCGGCCGGTTACGAGGCGATGATGGAGGCCTGGGGGGCCCGGATCCGGGCAGCACTCCTGCCCCGCGACGGCTGAGTCTCGCGCCCGAAAACCGGCCCCGGCAGGCACTCGATCGCGGTTTCGCACCCTTCGGGTGCGTGCTTGCGGCTCGGCGGAGCCGTTTTCACCCCCTGCTACCCTCGCGCCGCGATGAGGCTGATCATCACCGAGAAGAACAACTCGGCGAAGAAGATCGCCGAGATCCTCAGCGGCGGCGAGGCGCAGGCCGACGCCACCTACAAGGTGCCGTTCTACACCTGGTCGGACGGCGAGGGCCAGCAGATGTCCGTCGGGCTCAAGGGCCACGTGATGGGCGTCGCGTTCCCCGAGGGGTACTCGAACTGGCAGGAGACCGACCTTCACGATCTGATCGACGCCGAGCTCGTGCCCGAGCCGACCGACAAGAACGTGGTCAAGGCGATCCGCAAGCTGGCCAAGGACGCCGACTCGATGGTGATCGCCACCGACTATGACCGCGAGGGCGAGCTCATCGGCCTCGAGGCGCTCCAGCAGGTCCTGGAGGTGAACCCGGGGGTCGCCGCGGACGCGAGCGACGGCGAGGACGCCGGCGCCGTGCTGGCCGCCCGTCCGCCGATCAAGCGGGCGCGCTACTCGGCGCTGACCAAGGACGAGATCGAGCGCGCCTTCTCGCAGCTCGACGAGTTCGCCTACGACCTCGCCTACGCGGGCGCGGCACGCCAGGACATCGACCTGATCTGGGGCGCCACCCTCACCCGGGCGGTATCGCTTGCGACCCGCCGCTTCGGCTCCAACTTCCTCTCCGTCGGCCGCGTCCAGAGCCCGACCCTGGCGCTGATCGTCGAGCGCGAGCTCGAGCGACGTGCGCACGTTCCGAAGCCGTACTGGGAGGTGTTCGCCAAGTTCGCCCATCCGGACGGCGCCTTCGAGGCCCACCACGAGACCGACAAGTTCTGGGAGCGAGCGGAGGCCGACGCGGCGCTGAAGGGCACCACGAGCCCCGGCGTGGTCAAGGACGTGACATCGCGGCGCAACACCCGCCGGCCGCCGGCTCCCTACAACACGACCGCCTTCACCACCGACGCCTCGAGCCGGCTCGGGATCACCCCCGCGAGCGCGATGCGGATCGCAGAGGACCTCTACATGGACGGGTTCATCTCCTACCCGCGCACCGACAACACCGTCTACCCGCGCTCGCTCAACACGCGGGAGCTGGTCCAGTCGCTGGCGCGGATCCCCGACTTCGCCGCCGCCCAGTCGCTGCTCGACGGCGAGCTCAACCCGACCCGGGGCAAGAAGGAGACCACCGACCACCCGCCGATCCACCCCACCCAGGCGCTCTACCCCAACGCGCTCGAGGGCGCGAAGCGCCGCGTCTACGAGCTCGTGGTGCGCCGGTTCCTGGCCACCTTCGCGCCGCCGATGATCACCGAGTCGACCCGGGCCGACATCCAGGCCGGCAGCGAGAGCTACTTCGTGCGCGGCTCGGTCGTGGTCGACCCCGGCTACGCGGCGATCTACACCTACGCGCGCTCCGCCGACGACGAGATCCCGAAGCTCGAACAGGGCCAGACGCTGGAGCTGGAGGGCGACCCGTGGATCGTCGACAAGGAGACCCAGCCGCCGGCACGGATCAGCCAGGGCAAGCTGATCGAGCTGATGGAGGAGCGCGGCCTGGGGACCAAGGCCACCCGCGCCGACATCATCCAGAAGCTGTACGACCGCGGGTACGTCTACTCCAATCCGCCCGAGCCCTCGGAGACCGGGATCGCGATGTACAAGGCGTTCCACGAGTACGTGCCGCGGATGGCGACCCCGGAGATGACCGCCGAGCTCGAGCACGACATGGACCAGATCGCGGCGGGGGAGACCACCAAGGACGAGGTGGTGACGATCAGCCGCGAGATGCTGCACTCGACCACTGCCGCGCTCGAGGACCAGCGCGAGGACTTCGCCAAGCAGATCTGGGCGGGGATGGACGAGGACAAGTTCCTCGGCCCGTGCAAGGTCTGCGAGGAGGCGGGGCGCGCCCGCGAGGACGGCTCGCCGAACCGGCTCCGGATCATCGATCTGAAGGGCGGGAAGCGCATGTACGGCTGCGAGGGCTGGAACCGCGACGACCCCGAGTCGCCCGACTCGTGCCAGGTCAGCGGGCCGCTGCCGGGTCGCGGGTACGAGCTCTGGCGGCTCGAGGAGCGTTGCTCGGTATGCGGGGAGCGCCCGCGCCTGACGGTCAAGGGCTTTCGCGGCCGGCCGTGGAAGCTCTGCCTCAACGACGACTGCCCGACGATGGTCGAGATGCGCGAGAAGCGGGCCGAGCGCCAGGCGGCTCGCGAGGCGCGCGAGGCGGCGAAGGCCGCAGCCGAGGAGGGCGGCGACAGCGCCGAGCCGGAGGGCGAAAAGGCCCCCGCGAGTGCCAAGGGCACCCCGAACGGCGGTCGGCGCCGGGCGCCGCGCAAGAAGCCCGACCCGGGCACCAAGCGGACCAGACGCGCCCGCTCCTCCACCAAGCGCTAGCGCCGCGCGTGTTCGTCACCCTCGAGGGCATCGACCGCTCCGGGAAGACCACCCAGGCGGCGATGCTCGCCGACGCGCTCGGGCCGGACACGCTGTTGCTCCGCGAGCCCGGCGGCACGCCGGTCGGGGAGCGCATCCGCGAGCTGCTCAAGGACCCCGAGCTCGAGCTGAACATCGGGGCCGAGTTACTGCTGTTCGGTGCTGCGCGGGCGCAGCTCGCCGCGAGCGTGATCGAGCCGGCGAAGGCGGCGGGCCGAGAGATCGTCTGCGACCGCTACATCGACTCGACCGTCGCCTACCAGGCGGCTGCGCTCGGGCAGCTCTACGTCGACGCACCCGGGAACGAGGGACGAAGCGCCTTCGAGATCGGCGCCCCGCTGGTCGAGCGGATGAACGCACTGGTGGTCGGCGCGTGCGTACCCGACCTGACCGTGCTGCTCCGGGTCGATCCCCAGCTTGCCGAGGCGCGGCGGGGCCCCGAGGCCGACCGTTTCGAGTCGGCGGGCTTCGAGTTCCAGCGCGAGGTCGCGGAGGCATACGACCTGATCGCCGTCCGCGACCCGGATCGGATCGTCGCGATCGACGCTGCCGGCGACCCGGCCGAGGTCCACGCCCGTGTGCTCGACGCGGTCGATGCACGGCGATGAGCGTCGCGGCCGAGATTCCCGCGGCGATCGAGGACGTCACGGTCGATCAGCCCGCCGCGCGAATGGCCCTCGCCGCCGCGGCCGCGGAGCCCTTCCATGCATACCTGCTGGCGGGCCCTCCCGGCTCGGGCAAGGGCGCCGCCGCCAGGGCGCTTGCCGCCGAGCTGCTCGCCGGCGGCGCGCCCGATCCCGACGACGCCAGGCGCCGTGCGCTCGCCGATCCCTCGCCGCACCCCGACCTGGTCTGGCTACGCCCGCCCGGGATCCAGCACCTCGTCGAGGACGTGCGTCGGCTGGTGATCGCCGCGGCCCCCTACCGGCCGTTCGAGGGCGAGCGGCGTGTGTTCGTGATCGAGGCGGCCGAGGATCTCGCCGAGGAGAGCCAGAACGCGTTGCTCAAGACGCTCGAGGAACCGCCGCCGTTCGCCCACCTCATCCTCGTGACCGCCGAGCCCGAGGCGTTGCTGGACACGGTGCGCTCTCGCTGCCGGCCGGTGCGGTTCGCCCGGCTCGCTCCCGACGCGGTCGAGCAGCGACTCCAGCCTGGGGGCGAGCCGGACGAGCGCCGGGCCGTCGCGCGCCTCGCCGACGGCGACCCCCGCCGGGCGGCGTTCCTGCTGAGCGATGAGGGCCGTGCCCTGCGCGGGGCCGCCGAGGACCTCGGGCGGGCGGCAACGGCCAGCGAGCTCGGCGGCGCGCCCTGGAGCGAGCTGCTCGACGCCGCGGACCGCGCCGGGGAGCGCGAGGCGGCCGCGGTGCGCGAGCGCGCCGAGGCGGCCGAGGAGGAGGCGGCGGAGCGGTCCGGCCCAGCGGCGCGCAAGCGCGCCCGCGAGGCGGAGGAGCTCGCGCGGCGCGCGTCGCGGCGGGCCCGCAACGACAGCCTCGACCTCGGTCTTGCGCTGCTCGGCGCCTGGCTGCGCGATCTCGCGGCGGCGGGCGATGGCGCCGCCGACCTCGTCCTGAACGCCGACCGGCGCGCCGAGCTCGAGGCCATGGCGGGGACGGTCGATCCCCGCCGCGCACGCCGTGCGGCGGAGCTGGTGATGGACACCCGACGCCGCCTCCAGGTCAACGTCAGCGAGACGCTCGCGCTCGAGGCGCTCGCGTTTCGCCTGGAATTCCTGCTCGCGAGCTGACCCTTGCGATTGCCGCGCAGCTGGCCCGGATGGGATGATCCCGCCATGGCGAGGCAGCGTTCGGTGCGCCGACGGCCCTTCGGCGTTCGCCTGTATCTGGCGGTCGCCTTCGCCGCGGTGGCGTTGATCACCGCGGGCCTCGCCTACCTGCTCGTCAGCGACATCGGCGAGCGCGCCGCCGACGAGGAGCTGACGCAGATCGCGATCGGCCGGACCGTCACCCTCGCCGATGAGATCGGCAGCCGTCGCGACCGCGCCGCGGCCACGACGCTCGCCGGGATCACCGAGGAGGGCTACTCCGCCTGGGTCTTCGACTCCGACGGCCGGCTGGTGACGACCAAGGAGTCGCGCGGGGTCGATCTGCTCGCGATCCCGGGTGCTCGCGAGGCCGTGCGCGCGGCGCTGATCGGCAGCCGCTTCGTCGACGAGCGGCCGGACGGCGTCACGGTCGTCGCGATCCCGATCTTCCGCGAGGGGACGATCGACGGGGCGCTGCTCGGCCGCTCCGTGCGCTCACCGCAGGTCGAGGAGGCGATCGCCCAGCTCCAGGGCGACCGGCTGACTGCGCTCGGCGTGGCGGTCGCCGTCGCGATCCTGGTGTCGTTCCTGATCGCGAGCGCGATCACGTCCCGGGTCAAGCGCTTGGCGGACAGCGCAGCGCGCATCAGCGAGGGCGACCTCGACGATCCGCTCGAGGGCACCGGCGGGCGGGACGAGATCACCGACCTCGGCCGGGCGCTGGAGACGATGCGCGGCGCCCTGCGACAGACGTTCAGCGCCCTGCGCGAGGAGCGCGACCGGCTCTCGGCGATCCTCGAGGCGCTCGGGGAGGCGGTGATGGTGGTCCAACCCGACGGGGAGGTCCGGTTCTCCAACGCGGCGGCGGCCGACCTGATCGGCGAGGACGGCCGCGCGATCGAGCCGCTGCTCCCCTGGCTTCGCCGCGCTTCGCGACGGAACGTGTCGGAGAACGACGCGCTGCGAGTGGGCGACCGCGTCTACAGCCTCAACGCCCGCCAGCTCCCGGCGGAGGGCGCGGTGCTCGCGGTCGTCCGCGACCGCACCGAGGAGCTGCGCCGCGAGGTCGCCGAGCGCGAGTTCGTCTCCAACGCCGCGCACGAGCTTCGCAATCCGATCGCCGGCATCTCGGGCGCGATCGAGGTCCTGCGCGCAGGCGCCAAGGACGACCCCGAGGCCCGAGAGCATTTCCTCGCCCGCCTCTCCGAGGACGCGGAGCGGATCAGCCGGCTGACCGAGTCGCTGTTGACGCTTGCGCGCATGGAGGCGGTCGGGGAGGGCGGCACCGAGGCGCTCGACGTCGCGATCGTGGTCGAGGAGGCGACCGAGGCGGTCGTGCCCCCGGACGGGGTCGAGGTCGACTTCGACATCGGCAACGACCTCGTCGGCCAGGGCGACCGCGTGCTTCTGCGCCAGGTGCTGATCGGCCTGCTCACGAACGCGTTCAAGAACACGCCGCCGCCGGGGAAGGTGACGGTCCGCGCCCGGCGCGGTCCCGGTGGCGAGGTGACCGTCGAGGTCGAGGACACCGGCAGCGGCATCGCGCCGGAGGAGGTCAGTCGCATCTTCGAGCGCTTCTACCGCGGCTCCGGGTCGCTGGAGCAGGAGGGCTTCGGGCTCGGGCTCTCGATCGCGCGGCGGATGGTCGACGTGATGGGCGGGGAGATCGGCGTCGAGTCGGTGGAGGGAAAGGGCGCGACCTTCTGGGTGCGCCTGCGTGCGGCACAACCGGCGACCACCCCGGTAGCGTGATGGTTGTATGAGGTTTCGATGAGCGACAGGATCCTGGTCGCCGATGATGAGCCGAGCGTGCGCGACGCGGTCGGCTATGCGCTCCGCCAAGAGGGCTTCGAGGTAACCGTCGCGGTCGACGGCGAGGACGCCGACGGCAAGCTCGGGGGCACCGACCCCGGCTACGACCTGCTGATCCTCGACATCATGATGCCCGGCCGCAGCGGCCTCGACATCTGCCGCGACGTGCGGGCGCGCAGCCCCGTGCCGATCATCCTGCTGACCGCGAAGGACGCGGAGGTTGACAAGGTGGTCGGCCTCGAGGTGGGCGCCGACGACTACGTCACCAAGCCGTTCTCGGTCCGCGAACTGATCGGCCGGGTCCGCGCGCAGCTTCGCCGCCGCGACCTCGACCGGACGAGCTCGGTGACCGAGGCCAAGACGATCGACGCAGGCTCGGTCCGGATCGACCTCGCCCGCCACCTGGTCTCGGTCCGGGGCGAGCCGGTCAACCTGACGCGCTCCGAGTTCCAGGTGCTACGCCTGCTCGCCGAGCGCCCCGGGCAGGTGTTCAGCCGGCTCGAGATCATGGAGGAGCTCTGGCAGTCGGAGTTCTCCGGCGACGTGCGGGCGTGCGACGTGCACATCTCCAACCTGCGCCAGAAGGTCGAGCGCGATCCCCAGGAGCCCGAGCTCGTGCTCACCGTGCGCGGCGTCGGCTACAAGCTCGCCGAGGGCTGAGCGCGTCCGCTCGGGCGGGCGCCCGGTCAGCGCAGGATCTCGACCAGCAGTACCCAGGCGTTGGCGACCGAGCTGATGATCGCGCCGACGATGCCGGCCACGATCCAGTACAGGCCGCCGCCGGACTCGGCTATCAGACTGATCGCCCCGACGAGGAGGGGCACGGCGGCGATCAGCCGGAGTAAGACGTGGCTGAGCAGCCACGTCAGCGGGTCATCTCGCCCCGGTCGCGTGTGTGGCCAGAGCCTGAGGACGAACGCCGAGTAGCCGCCCCCGACGAGCAGGAGCTCGATCCCGAGCGCGGCGACGCTTTGGCCCGGGATCAGGCACGCGATCGAGACCAGGACGACGACCGACAGCGTGAGCACGGTCTCGAGCGCGCGCTCCGCGAGCCCCTCGAACTTGAGGATCCGCTCGATGTTGATCGAGACGGCGACGAACACGAGCCCGGCGAGCGCCGCCGCGGCCCCCGTCGTCGCGACGAAGAGGTCCGTCCACTCCTGAACGTCGTAGGCGGCCACCGGGGAATCCTAGGCGGGCCGTCACCCGGCGCCGAGCGACGCTTTCTAGAATCGCTCGGACCGGCCGGCGTAGCTCAGTTGGTAGAGCACTTCACTCGTAATGAAGGGGTCATCGGTTCGAGTCCGATCGCCGGCTTCCGATGGACAACCGCTCAGCCGGCGGGCTGCTCGGACTCCCGCCCGCAGACCGGGCACGCGTCGCTTCCCGCGAGGCCCTTGTCGCCGCAGTACGGGCACGTGCCGATCTCCTCGAGCACCCCGAGGAGCTCGCCGACCCGGCAAACGAGCAGCTTCTCCTCGTCGACCTCGACCCAGGTTCCCGCTGCGGCGGGGAAGACGACGTGATCGCCGGGCTTGACCGGCATCTGCACGCCGGCGCTCTCCCACCAGTCGAGCCCCGGGCCGATGGCGAGCACGATCCCGTGCTGGGGAGGCGGCTCGTGAGAGCCGGGCGGGACCACGAGGCCGGAGCGCCTCACCCGGTCGGGCTCGAGCTCCTTGATGATCACGCGGTCGAATATCGGTCGGAGCAGGTGTCTCATCGGGCTTCCCGGCTGAGATTATGGTCCGCTGCTCCGTGGCCACACTCACCGTCGTCATCGTCACGCACGATTCGCGCCAGGCGCTCGGGGCGACGGTGCCCGCGCTGGTCGAGCAGCTTCGCGGCGGCGACGAGCTGATCGTCGTCGACAACGCCTCGGCGGACGGCACCGCGGCGGCGGTTCGCGAGCTGGCGCCGGGGGCGACCGTGATCGAGACCGGCGCGAACCTCGGGTTCGCCGCCGCGTGCAACCGGGGTGCCGACCGCGCCGAGGGTGAGCTGCTCTGCCTCCTCAACCCCGACGCCGTCCCGCAGGCGGGCTGGCGCGAGGCGATCGAGCGGCCGCTCGCCGACGGCAGCGGCTGGTCGGCGTGGCAGGCGCTGGTGACCGCGGACGGGGGGCGCACGGTCAACACGCGCGGTGGGGTGGTCCACTTCACCGGCATCGCCTGGGCCGGCGGCGCCGGCGAGCCGGCCGACGACCCGTCCGTGCGCACCGGCTCTGAGCCCGGCTTCGTCTCCGGCGCTTGCCTCGCGATCCCGCGCCGGCGCTACCTCGAGGCCGGCGGGCTCGCCGACCGCTTCTTCCTCTACCACGAGGACGTCGACCTCTCGCTTCGGCTTCGCCTCGCCGGCGCGACGCTCGGCGTCGAGCCGACGGCGCGCGTCGATCACAGCTACGAGTTCGCGAAGGGGCCGCTCAAGTGGCGCTACCTGGAGCGCAACCGCTGGGCGACGCTGGTGCGCACCTATCCGGCCGCCCTGCTCGCGCTGCTGGTGCCGGCGCTCCTGGCGACCGAGCTCGCGCTGGTTGTGGTCGCCGCCGCGGGTGGCTGGCTGCCGCAGAAGCTGGCCGCTTGGGGCGAGACGCTGGTCGCGATGCCCCGGCTGCTACGCGAGCGGCGCGCGATCCAGGCCAGCCGCGCCATCGGCGCCGCCGAGTTCGCCGCCGCGCTCACGAACGACCTCGACTCCCCCTACCTCGGCGCCGCCGCGCGCTCCCGAGCGTTACGGCTCGCCCTTCGTGCCTACTGGGCGATCGTCACCCGAGTTCTCGACGCCCGTTAGCGATCGCGGCGGCCACTCGCGCCACGAGGGCCTCCGGCTCTTTGTCGATGTGGTGCCAGGTGATGCGCAGGACTCGGTGCCCATACGCGGTCAGGATCTGGTCGCGGGTGCTGTCCCGCTCGCGTTGGGGCTTCGCGGCGTGGAACGCATGACCGTCGACCTCGACGACCAGGTTGGCCTGCGGCCAGAAGAAATCGACCTCGTGGCCCTGGATGCGGGCGTTGACCCGCGGCTCGGGGAGCTTCGATCTCCGGACGAGGGCGAGGAAGCGCCGCTCCGCCTCGGACCGGGTGAACGATGGCCGGAAGTCCGGCTCGAGCAGCCGCCTCAGCGTTCGGACACCGGACCGGGTCGGGCGGAGAGCGACCACGGCGAGGAGCTTGGCCCGGGTGACCCGCTTCTTCGCGTAGGCCTGGGCCAGCAGATGCTCGAGGTCGGCCGGCTCGAGCTCGGGGGCGAGGTCGACGATCGTTCGCGCCGGACTTGTAGTCGGGATCCCGTCGAGCAGCTGCGTCTCCTCGCGCGACAGGGCTCGCGTTCGGTGGACGGTGATCCCGGGCCGGCGCACGTCGCGATTGAGGACCGTGACGTGAACAGCGGTTGGTCGGTCAGGTAGGGGGAGGCGGTAGAGGGTCGCCGCGGTTTGGTGACTCGCGTACGCACAGTCGCCGCAGGCGAGCACCGCGGCGTGCTCGAAAGCGCGTTCCGGCGCGACGGCGCCAACCAGGTACACGCCGCGATGAAGCCGGCGCAACCGGCCCGCACGCAACCAGCGCTGGACCTGTTCGGCACTCGCACCGAGTCCCAGCAGCTGCTCGCGCGTGATCACCCCGTGCTGGCGACTCGCCAAGCGCCCGCCCTGGCGCCACACCCCGAGGGCGTCCACAACTCCCACCATCCGACGCTGTCGATCGCCCGGGGGGACTTTGGGTCGCATATCGACCCCAACCCCGCACGCTCGGCCCGCGACCCCCGGACGGTGGGAGTTAAGGCGACGCGGCGGGTACCGACGACGCCACCCCTACGTGACCCTTCCGCCGCCGCGGCTCCGGGCGATCGCCCGACTACGACCCGTGCGCGTCCGAGCGCTCGCGCTCAGGCTGCTCGGCCGCCGGCGCTGACGCGCCGTTGCCGTGCGGCGTTTCGCCGCGGGCGGCCCGCAACTCCTGCTCGAGGCGCGCCGATTCCTGGGCGAGGATCTTCGTCTCTTCCGAGAGGCGGGTCGTGACCACCGAGAAATTGAGCAACAGCAGGAAGGCGACTCCGAAGGCGAGGATGAAGATCGCGTTCGCCGGCTCCTCGACTCCCATCGCGTTCGCGATCACGTCGAGGCCGCCGCGCCATACGGCGAGCACCAGGAGCGCGGCCGAGGCGAACATCCACAGCAGCGCGTAGCGCTCGGCGAGCCGGCGCCGCCGGACGAGATCGAGGACGAGGACGAACAGGGCCAGGGTGCCGATCAGAGCGACGATCTGAACCTTGGTCTCGAGCCCCGAGCTGCCCTCGTCCTCGGCCTGCAACGGCTCGGCCTCGGTCGCGTCGACCACGGTGACGGCCGGGTCCTCGAGCGCGTCGCCGGCCCCGCTGGGGATGATCGTCGTCGCGTCGGCGCCGGCGCCGCGGAGCGTGAGGCCCTTGGCGACCAGGTACTCGCCGTTGGTGAGCAGGAACTCGCCCGGGCCGAGCTCGATCGTGTCGCCGGTCTCGGCCTCGAGGATCGCCGCCCCGAGTGAGTCTGGCCCGCTCTCCTGGGTGCTCGTCACCTCCAGCGTCGCGGCCCGGGCGGCGGTCGGCACGATCAGCGCGAGCGCGACGAGCAGGGCTGCGAGGCGACGCATGGTCAGCCCTGGATGCGCTCGCCGTCGGCGATCGGGGCGGCGCCGATCCCGGGCTCGTCCTCGCCGGTCGCCTCGACCGGCGTCGCGCGACGGCGGAAGAGGCCGACGAACAGCGCCAGCAGGACCTTGAGCATGTAGTAGGCGCTGCGCGGATAGTCGATCGAGCTGCGGCCGAAGCCGCGCGCGTTCATCCGGACGTGGACCTCGTGGATCCGGAGACGGTGCGCGTGCAGCATCAGCAGCGCCTCGACCTCCGGGTAGTCGTGCGGGTAGTCGCGGGCGAACAGCTCGATGCCGCGCCGGTTGGTCATCCGGAAGCCCGACGTCGGGTCGGTGATTCGCTGACGTGTGATCGCCGTGAGCACGACCGAGAAGATCATGTTGCCGACGCGGCGGCCGAGTGGGACGCGGTAGCCCGGGTCGCCGCGAAAGCGGCTGCCGTAGACCATGTCCGCCTCGTCGCCGCTCGTCTTCAGCGCGGCGAGCATTTCGGGGAGGTACTCGGGTTTGTGCTGGCCGTCGCCGTCGACCTGCACCGCGACGTCGTAGTCGCCGCGCAGCGCGTACTTGTAGCCCGACTGCACCGCGCCCCCGATGCCGAGGTTGTAAGGGTGGCGGATGACCGCCGCGCCCTCGGCCTCCGCCTCGGCGGCGGTGGCGTCGGTGGAGCCGTCGTCGACGACGAGCACGTCGAACCCGGGCGCGAGCCGGGCGATGTCGCGCACGACGCGGCCGACCATCCCCTCTTCGTTGTAGGCGGGAACGATCGCCAGCTTGCGGAGTTCGGTGCTCGCGGGCATCGGTCGCTGCGGTCAGGGTAGAGCAGGAGTCAGCCGGGAGCGCGGCGTATAGGGGAGTGTGAACCAGCCCGGCCGGGCAGGGATCTCGCGCTACGCGACCCCGAGCCGCGAAGACGCAGAGACCGAGTTCAACCGCGTCGTCGCCTTCAGCGACGGCGTGTTCGCGATCGCGATCACGCTGCTCGTGCTGACGCTCGAGATCCCGGCCGGCGTCGACGACCTCGGCCAGGAGCTGCGCGACCGCGCCGAGGAGTTCTTCGCCTACGGGCTCTCGTTCGCGGTGCTGGGCAAGTTCTGGATCACCCATCACTCGTTCTTCGGCTCGCTCGCCCGCTTCGACGCGCGGCTGATGGCCCTGAACCTGCTGTACCTCGCCTTCATCGCCCTGGTCCCGTTCACCTCCGATCTGCTGGGCGACTACTCGGACCAGACCGTCGCCGTGATCCTCTACGCGCTCAACATGGCGGCGATCACGGGAATCTTCGCCGCCACCGTCCGCTACTCCCTCCGCCACGAGCTGATCCGCGAGTGGGCGAAGCCGCACACGCGGCGGTTCGCCGGCTGGACCGAGTACACGATCACCGTCGTCTTTCTGATCTCGTGCCCGGTCGCGCTGCTGAGCCCCACGGCGGCGATCGTCGTCTGGCTCTCGATCTTCCTCATGGGCGGCCGGCTGCTCGACGTGATGGCGGTCGAGCCGCGGGAAGAGCCCGACCGCGACTAGCTTTGGGCGGTCTCGCCGCGCGCGTCGACGATCTGGTCGCGCTCGGCGAGCCGGTTCGCCCGGCGCAGCTCGGCCTCGCGGCGGCGGCGCGCCTCGGTATCGGTCTCGGTGAGCAGCTCGGGAACGCGCGTCGGCTTCGCGTGGTCGTCGAGCGCGACCATCGTCAGGTAGGCCGTGGAGGTGTGGCGGCGCTCGCCGGTGCGCGGGTTCTCCGCCTCCACCCGGACGCCCACCTCCATGGAGGTGCGCCAGGCGGCGTTCACGGTCGCCGAGCACGCGAGCAACTCGCCGACGTTGACGGGGTCGACGAACATCATCCGGTCGACGCTCGCGGTCACGACGCGCTTGCCGCAGTGGCGGATCGCGGCGATTGCGGCGACCTCGTCGCACATCTTCATCACCACGCCCCCGTGAACCAGGCCGGCCAGGTTCGCGTCCTCGATCCCCATCCAGCGCACGAGCTCTGAGCGCGAGGCGGATGCCGGTCGCGGCTCGCGCGCGTCGCTCACTGCCCGGAGGACGCCGCCGGCACGGCGTCGCGTGCCGTCTTCGCCGGCGCCGCCGCGGCGTCCGCCTCCGTGCGCCCGAGCTCGGTGAGGAGCACGACCGAATGCTGGGCCTGACAGCCGGCGATCTCAGCCGACGTGGTGGTCAGGTCGACGCTGTCCACCACGGGGCCCTCGCTCGTGTAGTAGGTGAGCTGCTCGTCCTCGAGCCGCGCGAGGTACTTGAGGTACTGGCGCGGGCTGGAGAGCCCGCCGAGTTCGTCGAGCAGGTCGAGGAGCCGCTCGCTCTGCTCGCTGTCGAGCCCGTCCACGTCCTCGAAGGCGCCGGTGTCGGTGGCCGAGTCGGGCGCGTCGGGGAGGTCGAAGCCGAGTGTGTCGAGCGCCTGGCGCAGGGCGTTGGCGTGCGCCTGCTCCTGGTCGCGGAAGGTCTCGAGGGTGGGGCCGATGTCCGTGTCTCCCTGGCGCGCGGCGGTCGAGTAGGCGAGCACCGCGAGTTGCTCGAGCGAGATCGCGCCGACGAGGAAGTCGCGAAGGTCCTCGTCGCCCGCGGCCTGGGCGCCGGCGAGGGCCGGGCGCGCGAACCCGGCTGCTGCGATGGCGCCGGCGCCGAGCGCGGCCAGGCGCAGCGCCTCGCGGCGGCTACGGGCCTCGCCGCTCACGGTTGCTCCTCGGTCGTGGTCTGCTCGCCCTCGGCGGTCGTGGTCGCCTCGGTCGTCGTCTCCTCGTCGGCCGAGTCCTCGTCGGCGGCCACGTAGGGCTCTGCCTCCAGGCCGGTGACGAACGGGCGCGGGGCGGGATCCTCGCCCGCGAACTCGGACATCACCGAGAGCTCGGCGGCCACCGCCGCGAGGAAGGCGATGGCGGTTCCCCGCAGCTCCTCGGTCGACAGCGGGCCGGCGGCGGCGCGGTATGCGGCGATCGTGGCGTTGGCCTGCTCGCGCTCGGTCCCCGGTTCTGGGGTGGCCGCCTTCGTCGGCTGGCCGCCGGCCTGCTCGAGCAGGGTTGTCAGCTCCTCGGCGCGCCTGCGCGAGGCGGCGATGAAGCTCTCGATCGCTTCGCGCTGCGGCGGCGCCGGGCCGCCCTCGCCGCCGATCGCGTAGGCGTCGCCGAGCGCGGTCTCCGCCGCCAGGGCCGCGGCCAACAGCTCCGGGTCGCGGCCCTCGTCGCGCGGGTCGTCGACGCTGCCGCCGCAGCCGGCGAGCACCGCGCCGGCGGCGCCGGTGCCGCCGATGACGAGGAAGCCGCGGCGCGAGACGGTCTGCATTCGCGGCACCCTACCGGGGGGATGCCGACCGACACACAGAAGGAGCTTGCGCTGCTCGCCGAGGAGGTCGCTGCCTGCGCGCTCTGCCCGCGGCTCGTGGCCTGGCGCGAGGAGGCGGCGGCAAACCCGCCCCGACGCTACCGGGGGTGGCGGTACTGGGCCCGTCCGGTGCCTGGCTTCGGCGACCCACGGGCGCGGATCGTGGTCGTCGGGCTGGCGCCCGGAGCGCACGGCGCCAATCGCACCGGCCGCCCGTTCACGGGCGACCGCTCGGGCCAGTGGCTGTACGCGGCCATGCACAGCGCCGGGCTCGCGAGCCAGCCGACTTCGACCGACCGCGACGACGGCTTGCGCCTGCGCGACGCCTACGTCACCGCGGTGGTCCGCTGCGCGCCGCCGGCGAACCGGCCGGCGCCGGCGGAGCGTGATCGCTGCCTGCCCTATCTCGACCGCGAGCTGCGCGCTGCTCGAGCGGGCGCGGGTGCTGGTGGCGCTGGGCGCGTTCGCCTGGGACGGCACCCTCCTGGCGCTGCGCGGCCTGGGCCACGAGGTGCCGCGGCCGAAGCCACGCTTCACCCACGGCGCCGAGGTCGAGATCGGTCCCTACGTGATGCTCGGCTGCTACCACGTCTCGCAGCAGAACACCTTCACCGGCAAGCTCACCCGCGAGATGCTCGACGCGGTGTTCGCGCGCGCCTGCGGCATCGTCTCGGGCTCCTAGGCTCGGGCGGTCGCGAGCACCCGGGGTGTGCATCGGCCCCGCGGCGCGGTTCGCGCGTGATACTTGGGGGCCGTGTTCCCGGTCAACATCCCCAACGTCCTCACCCTGCTGCGGATCCTCGCGGTCCCGGTGCTGGTCGTCGCGCTGCTCGAGGAGACTCCCGACGGCGACGTGATCGCCGCGGCCGTGTTCGCGCTCGCCGCGCTCACCGACGGCCTCGACGGCTACATCGCCCGCCGCCGCAGCGAGGTGACGACGTTCGGCAAGCTGATGGACCCGCTCGCCGACAAGCTGCTCGTGATCGCGGCGCTGATCTCGCTCGTCTCACTCGACCGGCTTGCCGCGTGGGTCGCGATGGTGATCATCGCGCGCGAGCTCGCGGTCACCGGCCTGCGCAGCGTCGCCGCCGAGCAGGGCGTCGTCATCGCGGCGAGCTGGCTCGGCAAGGCGAAGACGCTCTTGCAGGTGGCGGCGATCATCTGCCTGATCGCCTTTTACCCGTCCCCCGTGTGGGTCGACGTGCTGCTCTATCTCGCGGTCGCGATGACGCTGATCTCTGGCGCCGACTACTTCCTCGGCCTGCGCCGGCGGATCGCCGAGCACCGGGCCGAGCAGGCGCGGGCGCCCGGGATGGCGGCGACTACGAAGCCGCGGTAGCGCCGGGCGCCTCGAGCCACTCCCGGGTGGTCGTGTGGTGGGCGGTGTGCTCGCCGGACTCGAGCTCGGCGAGGATCTCGCCGAGCATGCCTGAGCGCTCGGCGACGACCGAGTGGCGGTGGATCGTTTCCAGGTTCTCCTGGCGGGCGAGGACGAAGCCGCCGTCGCGCAGCTCCGGGTAGGCGTCGGTGACTCGGCGGATCATCTCGCGGACGACGTCCTCGACGAAGCGCGGCTGCAGGTGCGCCTTCTCGACGACGGCCACCTCGTCGGAGCGCTTCATCAGCTCGTAGATCTCCGAGCTCATCGACTGCTCGACGATGTGGAGCAGGTCGCGCGCATCGATGGCGAAGTCGGTGTCCTCCGGCCGGCCGATGTGCAGCTGGCCGATCCCGCGCTGGTTGTGGGTCGCAACCGGGACGGTGCGCAGGATGCGCTCGATCTCGTCCTCGTCGAAGCCGTCGTCGGCGAGGCGCTCGCGCGCGCGCCCGGCGACGAGCTCCTGCGCGCACGGGCAGGCCGTCATCCCCTGCGCCTCGACGCCGGTCAGGGTGCGCGTGCCGCGCTCGGAGGCGACCGCGGTGCCGAGCAGGGTGTAGATCTCCTGGGTTTCCAGCCCCGAGCTCGGGGTCGGGACGGTCTCCGGATAGCGGGCGGCGATCCGCACCTCGGCGCGCATTCCGTGCTGGCGCTCGCGGATGCGCTCGGCGATGTGGCCGGCTAGGCCCTCGGCGATCGGCGATTCCGCGAGCACGACCTCGTCGATCGTCTCGTTGACGATCTCCTCGAACCGTGACATGTGGACGCCGGCCTGCTGCGGGTTGAGGTCGACGAAGCATTCGAGCTCGGCGAAGAAGTGATCGCCGGCGACCTGGATCACTTTCTCGACGCCGCGGACGCCGACCCGGGTGAGGCTGACCTGGGTGGCGGGACGCCCCGCCTGGACGTCTGGCGTGCTCGCCGAGATCGTGCCGGTCTCGGTGGTGGTCATGTCACACAGGGTAGGGATCAGCGCCCGCCGGACGGCCTGCTGCTTATACTTTTCCGCGCCCGAAGAGGAGGACGGGGTCGGTTGGCCCAGAAGGCGGAGGGACTTCTAACGGACGAAGGGGGCGGTCCGGTGGCCCAGGAGGGTTCCGCGCTCGACCATGCGGAGTCCTCGCTCCCTGATTCGGAGGACCTGCGCGGGCTGATCGTCCAGGGCCGCGAGCGGGGTTATCTGACGTTCGAGGAGATCTCGGCCGCGCTCGAGGAGGTCGAGGTGACCAAGGAGCAGGTCCGCGACCTGCACGCCTACCTGATCGAGCACGGCGTCGACGTGATCGCCGAGGACGGCCTCACCGCGTACAAGGAGGGCAAGGGCGAATCCGCGCCGGGCCAGCAAAAGAAGCCGGAGCTCGATCTGACGGTCGAGCCGAGCCTCGATTCGTTGCGGCTGTACCTGCGCTCGATCGGCCGCGTCGAGCTGCTGACCGCGGACCAGGAGATCGAGCTGGCGCAGCGGATCGAGAAGGGCGACATGGCGGCGAAGCGCCACATGGTCGAGGCGAACCTGCGCCTGGTCGTCTCGATCGCCAAGGGCTATCTGGGCCGCGGCCTGAGCTTCCTCGACCTGATCCAGGAGGGGTCGCTGGGGTTGATCCGCGCGGTGGAGAAGTTCGACTACCGCCGCGGCTACAAGTTCTCGACCTATGCCACCTGGTGGATCCGCCAGGCGGTGACGCGGGCGATCGCCGACAAGGCGCGGACGATCCGGATCCCGGTGCACATGGTGGAGAAGCTGAACCGGGTCGCGCACGTGGAGCGCCAGCTGGTGCAGCGGCTCGGGCGTGAGCCGGAGCCGCAGGAGATCGCGGCGGAGCTGCAGATCACGGTGCGCGAGGTACGCGACATCCTGCGCGTCGCGCAGATGCCGGTCTCGCTCGAGAAGCCGGTCGGCGACGAGGACGAGTCAGAGCTCGGCGATTTCGTCGCCGACGATCAGACCGAGGAGCCGTTCGAGGCGGCGACGGAGAACCTGCAGCGGGCGGACATCCAGCGGGCGCTCGACGCGCTGCCGGAGCGCGAGCGCCAGGTGATCGAGCTGCGCTACGGGCTTCGGGGCCATGAGCCGCTGACGCTCGAGGAGGTGGGGCGGGCGTTCGGGGTGACGCGCGAGCGCATCCGGCAGATCGAGAACAACACGCTGAAGAAGCTCAAGCAGCTGCCCGAGGCGCAGCGGCTGCGGGAGCTGGCGTAGCGCTCGCGCCGGGCTGATCGCTCAGTCGCAGAAGGGGCGAGCGGTAACGGGGTCGCGCCCGGCGATGCCGCTGCAGATGCGCAGCGAATCGAGGCGCGCGGCAAGGCGCGCCTGGCGCGGGGGCGCGGGGCGCTCGGGGACGTACGCGGCGGTGTTGCGGAGCTGGAACGGGTCGCGCTTGAGGTCGTAGAGCTCGTACTCCGGCCGGTCGCAGACGCCGGTCTCGCGGTCGAGGTGATCGAGCTCGACGTAGAGGTTGCGGCGGGTGCGGACGGCGTCGTAGAAGGTGTCGAGCCCGCCGACCTGGGTGGTGGGGGTACCGCAGTTGCGAACGCTGCCGAGCTGGATGAGCAGCGCGCGGCCGCGTTGCCAGGCGGGACTGCGGCCGCGCAGGAGCTCGAGCAGCGAGCGTCCGTCCAGGACGCGGCAGTCGCCGCTCGCGGTGCAGGGAGCGGCGCCGGCCAGGTCGAGGATGGTGGCGGTGAGGTCGAGGTTGTTGACCGGCACCTTCACCTCGGCGGGCTGGCGGGCGCTGCTCGGCAGGCGGGCGAGGAGCGGTACCCGGATCGACTCTTCGTAGGGGTAGACCTTGTTGAGGAAGATGCGGTGCTGGCCGAAGAGATAGCCGTTGTCGGAGGTGAAGAAGATCGCCGTGTTGTCGAGCTCGCCCTGGGCGGCGAGGCGGTCGATGAGCTTGCCGACCCCGCGGTCGACGGTCGAGAGGGTCGCGAGCGCGCAGCGCCAGCCCCATTCGAGCGCGTGGCGGCGGTCGCGCCCGATCGGCGAGCGCTGCTGGACCCAGTCGGGCTTGTCTCGGATGCGGCTCTCGTCGAAGGAGGGGGGCTCGGGGAGCGGCTCGCGCTTCCACGGTGCGAGCGCGCCACGTTCGGGAATCGGCAGGCCCCCGACGCCGCAGGGGCCGTGGCCGGTCTCGTTTGCGGAGTGGGGGGCGATCTGGGCGACGTCGAGGAAGAAGGGGCGGGGGTCGGTCTTGGCGGCGCGGACGAAGTCGATCGCCTCGCGGTTGATCGCGCGGGTGATGTAGCCCGAGGGGCGCTTGGAGAGGGTGACCGGGGTGCCGTTGCGGCTGAAGGTGGCGTTGTAGTAGGCGGCGGAGGGGCCTAGGAAGCCGAACCAGTGCTCGATCCCGGGCGGCGCGGCGAAGCCGCCGGCGGTGTCGGGGTCGCCGGGCGCGGCGGGGCGGTGGTAGTTGAGCAGCCAGCGGCCGATGTGGCCGGTCCGATAGCCGGCGGCCTGCAGCCAGGTGTAGAGGGTGGAGCGTTTGTCGTTGAGGGTGGAGTAACCCGGTTCGTTGTCGTAGACGCCGTTGTTGTGCGGGTATTGGCCGGTGATCAGGCCGGCGCGCGAGGGACAGCAGAGGGGGCTGGAGACGATGCTGTTGGAGAAGACGGTGCCGTGGTCGCGCAGTGCTTCGATGGTGCGCGGCATGGTGCGGCGGGAGAGCTCGGCGACGGATTGGTCGTCGGTCATGACGACGATGACGTTGGGGCGCTCGGTCGCGCCGCGGTCGGTGGGGGTTGAGGCGGGCGCCGCGGGCGTGGCTTGGGCGCCGGCGAATGCGAGCGTGAGGGCGAGCAGCGCGGCGAAGAGCGCGAGGCGGGCGGCGCGGTTCATCACGGTCGCAGTTTCGTGGCCCACGAGGCGGGAAACCACTTGCGGGGGTAAACGATTCGGAAAGGGACCGACATGGGTGAGAACGTTGACAAGGGAAAGGGCCGGGTCAAGGAGGCCGCGGGCGATCTGACCGGCGACAAGGACCTCAAGCGCGAGGGCAAGGTGGATCGCGCCGCGGGCGAGGTGAAGGACAAGGTCGGCGGTGCGGCGGACAAGGTGAAGGAAACGGTCTCGCGCAAACGCAGCTGAGCGCGGGCGCGCCCGGCGTGCGCGGGGGCGGTCAGTCCCCGCGCGCGTACGGGTTGTAGCTGGGATCGGATGCGGCGATCGTGGCGGCGTCGCCGCTCTCCTCGGCCTCGCGGCGGCCGGCGAGCGGGCCGATCGTCGCCGGTCTCGAAGAGGCGGGCGATGACGAAGTCGACGATCGCGAAAGGCGGCGATCAGAAAGTAGACGGCGCCGAACAGCAGGCCGAGGAGGATCGGCGACGCCGAGCGTGACCACGGCGGAGAGGTGAGCGCGGCGGCGACCTTGCGGGCGGCTGCGCTGGCGTCGTCGGTCGCGCCGGTCATGGGATGAGCCTATCCGGCGGCTCGATGCGTTCGAGTACCACGCGGCCGGGGCCACTGGCCACCAGGTGCAAGCGGTCGCCCACCTGAAGCCCCGCCGCACGGAACGGGATGGAGGGGATCGTGATCTGGTGCCCGCTCGAGATCCGGGTTCGCTGAAACTTCAGCGGCGCGCTCGGGTCGGGCGGAGGTGCCGGAGATGGGGGAGGTGGGATTCGAACCCACTCAGGCAGTGCCACTGAATTTACAGTCCAGCCCGGCTCTCCAGCTCCGGCGCTCCCCCGCCGCTCGATCAGTCTAGATGGCGTGGTTGCCTCACCGTAGATCAACTCGGTGAGGCTTCCTCCGGGCTCGATCTCGAACTCCGAGTACTTCGGCCCACCGAGATAAATGCTGCTCCCGCCTTCGATTGCGGATGCCGGAATGAACCACCGCCTTCCATCGCCGACCAGCACGAACAACCGGTCGACGCTGGTGGGAGAGAAGCGCTTTGCGACTCCAGACCAGCTCTGGTTGCCCCCGTTGGTGGCCAGCTGGACGCTCCACCGTTCATGGCCGTCGGGAGTTTTGATCCGGAAGGTCGTCGTCTTAACCTGCACTCGGAGCAGCGGCCCTCGACCTCGGCGATCAGGTCCGCGTCTGGGCTATTCCCGAACGGAGTCCAAACGACGGACTCTTCTCGCGCAAGCCACTCCATCGCCGAGAGTTCGCCAAGATCGCCCTGCTGCCGCCGGTTGATCAGCCTCTCCCGCATGACGGGAACATACGTTCGCCAACGTCACCCGTGGCGCGCCGAATGTGTCGAGTTATTCGCCGCAGTGGTGCACGAGGCGCGACAGCACCACCTGCGACCGCGTGCGCTCGACCAACCCGTTGCGCTGCAGGTCGATGATCAGCCGCTCGAGGTCCGCGTTGCCGGAGGTGCGCACCGGCCGCCGCCTAGCCCGTCTCCGCCAACGCCCGCGCCCTCTCCGCCGCGGCGACGTTGCCCTTGCGCTCGTAGATATTCACCGCCTCCGCGGTGGCGGCCTCCGCCTCATCGGGCCGGCCGGCGAGGCGCAGCACCTCGGCCAGGTCGAGCAGGACGTCCGCGTGCAGCACGACGAATTCGCAGTTGGCGGCGACCGCGACCCCCTCGCGCGCCAGCCGCTCGGCCTCCTCGAAGCGTCCGCGCCGGGCAAGCAGGCGCGCCGGGACGCCCGTGCGCTTGATCAGCCACTCGCTGTCGGTCGGCGCCGGGTTCTCGTCGATCGCCCCGAGCAGCGCGAACGCGTCGTCATAGCGCCCCTGCTCGTACACGGCGCGCGGCAGATCGACCGCGACGGTGGAGAGGAACCACCCCTCGCCGATCTCGCGGAACGCCCGATCCGCCGCCCGCATGTCGCGCTCGGCCGCCACCGGGTCGCCGGCCAGCAGCTCGACGTAGCCGCTCAGCAGCTCCTGCACCGCCCCCTGCCACCGCAGCCCCAGGTCGCTCGCGAGGGCGCGCGTATCCGCGATATGGCGGCGCGCCAGCTCGAAGCGGCCGCTCATGGCCTCGAGCACGGTGACGAACCCGGACAGGTTCGCGTCGAGGGTCCGGTTCTCCGGCTCGGCTTGAAGCAACCGCTCCAGCCACTCGAGGCCCTCGGCGACGGGCAGCGGGCCGTTGATCGCGCAGAGCGCGTTCTGTCCGAGTGCCCACCCGACCTCGCGCCGATTGCCGACCCGCCGCGCGTAGTCGGCCGCCTGGGTCGCCGTGTCGCTCGCCTCGCGAAGGCGACCCTTGCTCCAGTGAATGTCCGAGAGGACCATGAGCGCCCTTGCCATCCCGGCCTCGTCGCCCAGCTCGCGGAGCGCCTCGACCGCCGTTTCGGTCTCGACCGCGATCGCATCCAGGTCGATCCCCTCCGGGTCCCGGTACATCTCGACCCGCGGCCGCGTGATCGTCACCCGCCACTCGATGCCGCGATCGCCGTCGGCCCGCGCTCGCTCGCGACCGCCGGCGAGCACCGCGCTCGCCTCGTCCACCTCGCCGATCTCGAACAGCGCGTAACCCAGCTCCGGCATCGCCGCGAGGCCCGGCCCGCCACGCGGCGTCGGTAGCGCGACCGCGCGCCCGAGCAGATTCACCGTGGCCGGCATGTCGCCGCGCTTGAACGCCTGGTGACCCGCCGTGGCGAGGTGGTCTCCGGCGCGGTGCGCCAGCGCCAGCTCCTGCTCGCCCACGGGGCCGAGCTCGGATCGGTACTCGAAGGCCTGCTCGAGGTGGTAGCCGACGACGTCAGAGCTCTCGTCGACGCCGCTGCGGGCCGGATCGTCGACCCAGTCTGCGAACCGCTCGTGAAGCTCCGCCCGCAGGCTCTTCGGGGTCGCGCGGTAAGCGGCCTGCTGGATCAGGATGTGCCGGAAGCGAAAGTCTTCGCCGCCGATCGGCGCCGGCGCGGGGCGGATGAGCTCCTTGCGTGACAGCGTCTCGAGGTGCCGCTCGCCGAACTCCCGCGCGTCCGCGGGCAGGAGGTCCAGAGTGGCGTCAGACGAGAACTCCTTGCCGACGATCGCGGCCCGGGAGATCACTGCGCGCTCTCCGGGCCCGAGCCGATCCAGGCGCGCCGAGAGCAGCGCGTCGATCGTCGGCGGGATCGAGAGCTCTCCGTCCGCGCTGCGCGTCTCGGCAATCATGGCCACGAGCTGCTCGATGAACAGCGGATTCCCCTCGGCCGTCTCGAGCACGCGTGCCTTGGTCTCTTGGGCCAGGCTTCCCGCGAGGTTGCCGATCAGCGCCTCGCAGTCCGGGTCGGGGAGGGGCTCGAGCTCCAGGGAGCCGGCGTTCTGCCGCTCGCGAGTCCAGTCCGGACGGTGCTCGAGCAGCTCCGGCCGGGCGATGCAGACCAGGAAGATCGGCGCCCGCTCGGCCGTTTCCGCCAGGTACTCGACGAGGTCCAGGAACGTGGGCTCCGCCCAGTGGACGTCCTCGAAGAAGACGACCAGCGGGCGCTCGCCGGCCAGCGTCGTGAACAGGCTCCGGGTCGCCCAGAAGATCTCCTCGCGTTCCACGGAGGCGTCCGCGACGCCGATTGCGTTGCGGAGTTCCTCGGCGATCGGTCCGGCCTCGTTCCCGTCGGCGCCGAGCCGGCCGGCGGTGAGCTGGCCGACGATCTCGCGCAGCGACCAGAACGTGATGCCCTCGCCGTACGGCACGCACCGCCCGACGACCACGGTGGCCTGGTCGCCGGCCTCGCCCGCAAACTCCTGGGCGAGCCTCGACTTCCCGATCCCCGCCGTACCCAGGATCGTGAACAGGCGAAGGCTTCGCTCGCCGGTGACCTGCTCGAACGCGTCGCGTAGGCGGCCCAGCTCGACGCCGCGGCCGACCATCGGCGCTGTGAGCGAGCCGACTGCGGGCCGTTCGTGCCGCAGCTCGCGAACTCGCCACGCCGGGCCCGCCTCGGTGTCCACGGCCTCGACCGCGGCGGGGCCGTGGACGAGCCGCTCGGTCTCCTCGCCGATGAGGATCTCCCCGGCCGCCGCGGCGACCTGGAGCTCGCGCGCGGCGGTGACCGGCTCGCCGACGAACGTCGGCGGGCCGCTGCCCGAACCGCTGACCAAGGCCTCGCCGCTCGCGACGCCGATGCGAGGCGCGGCGCCCGCGACCGTCGCATCCTGCGCGGGCGCGTCACGGATCTCGAGCGCCGCTGACACGGCGCGGACGGCATCGTCCTCGTGGGAGCGGGGGACGCCGAAGACGGCCATCACCTCGTCGCCGAGGGTGCTTGCGATCGTGCCGCCGTGGCGGTCGACGGTGCGTGCGAGGTGTTCGCGGTAGCGCTTGTCGTCTCGGCTGAGCGCCTCGGGATCGACGCCTCTCACGCTGGGTCGTCGTGCGATCAGCACCGTCACGGTCTTTCGCACCTCGGTCGCGGCAGCGACCTCGGACGGCTCGGGCGAAGCTGGCGGCAAGGTCGGCCGGCTGATCCGCCATCTCGATCGAGACCTCGAGCGCCGGCGCCTGGCGCAGGATGTCCGTCTGCAATCGCTGAAGCTGCGGGCTCGGAGTGAGGGCGAGCTCCTCATCCAGCGTGCGGCGCGCCTCGTCGTAGGCCTCGAGAGCGTCGGCCTGGCGCCCGGCGCGGTAGAGCGCCAGCATCAGCTGCCCCCGCAGCCGCTCGCGGAGCGGGTTGTCGCCGATCAGCGCCTCCAGCTCGCCCACCAGCTCGGCCGCTCCGCCGAGTGCGAGGTCGGCCTCGATCCGATCCTCTACCGCGTCCAGGCGCAGCTCCTCGAGGCGCGCGATCTCCGCCTGTGCGAACGGGTCGTAGGCGAAATCCGCATAGGCCGGGCCCCGCCACAGCTCGAGGGCCTGCGCGAGCGTTCTCGCCGCGGTCGCCGGGTCTCCGGCCTCGGCCGCCGCCCTGCCGTCGCCCAGCAGCCGCGCGAAGCGACCGGCGTCGAGTTGGTCGGGCTCGACGCGCAGCATGTACCCGGGGGCGCGGGTGATCAGCAGCTCGCCCGACTCCCCTCGCCGACGCTCGGGCTCGAGCGCCTTACGGAGCTTGTGAACGTAGACCTGGAGCGCGTTGCCCGCCGTATCGGGCGGCTCCGGCCATAGCTCCTCGATGAGGCGGTCGCTGGAGACGATCTCGTTCGCCCGCACCAGCAGGATTGCGAGCAGCGTGCGTTGCTTGGCCGGCCCCAGTGGCACCGGGCCCCCTTCGCGGCGCACTTCGAATGGCCCGAGGACCTGGAACTCCATCGCGGCTCTCCCGCTGCCGACGCTATCACCGGGATCGGCTCTCTCCAAGCGCTTCGAGCATCGTCGACGGCAGCCGCGCCGGCCACGTTTCAGTGAGATTTCAGCGCCCAGGGGCAGACTCCGCTCGCTTACCAACCCAAGGGAGGAGCGGACCAATGAGGACCTCGACATTCACCAAGGCGACGGTCTCGATCCTGGTCGGCGCGGCGATCGTCTCCGTTGCACCGGCCGCGGCGCAGAACGGCGGCGCGCCCGGGCCCGATTCTGCCGCCGCGAGCGAGCGCACGCACGGCGACCAGATCGCACTCCGCCGCGACGGCGATCGCGCGGTCCCGTTCGATCCCGTCGTCGGCGCACCTCTCCTTCGGCGCAACGGATCGATAGCTGAGCCGTTCCTCGCACAGGTCGGGCCGCCCGCTGCGCCTCCCGCGGTCGACGGATTCGACTGGGGCGACGCGGCGATCGGAGCGGTAGGCGCCTACGTGCTCATCCTGCTCGCCTCGGGAGCAGTGGTCCTGATCAGGCGACGGCGTCCGCCACAGCGCCTGGCCCAGCGTCCGGCGTAGGGATTGGCATAAGGAAAGACTGAAAGACTCGCAGCGCACGCTCGCCTCGCTGCAGCGCCGCTGAGCATCCGACGGGCCGCAAAGCGGGCCTTTAGCGCCGCTCCCTACGCTCTCGCACCCCGATGAACGCCCGCCGGCTTCGCATCGACCTGTTCGCATTCGCGCTCGGCGCGCTCGCGCTGCTCACGCTCGGCTTCTTCTCGACCCGCAACGGCGCCGCCGTGGTGATGTGCGGGCTTTGCTTCGCCGGGCTGCTCGGCGCGCGGCTCGCCGGGTTCTCCAACCGGGCGCTGGTGCCGCTCGCGGCAGGGCTCGTCGTGATCCTGTGGTGGGTCTGGATCGATCCGCCGGCCGATCCGCGGCAGACGAGCGCGCTCGCCCACGGCGTCGGCGGCGCGCTCGCCGGCTGGGCGCTGGCCGAGTACCTGCGGAGCCGCCTGACCTGGCCGCTCTGGGCGTTGGGGGCCTTGGCAGGGGTGTTCGGGCTCACCGTGCTGTGGGAGCTCGGCGAATACGTGGGCGACCGGGTGCTCACCACGGGCCTGATCCCCAGTCGCCGCGACTCCGCGGTCGACATCTTCTTCGGGACGCTCGGCGGGGTCGCCGCGGTGGGGCTGGCCGCCTTGCTGCCGCGGCGCGATCGCCGGCCGTAAGCCACCGAACGTCGACTGACGTTGCGCTAAGGCAAGCGAGTCGACGCTCGGCGCGCGTGACCCGACGGCGCTGGTGCGCCCGCCCGCGGTGCGATCGGGTTGGCTAGGCTCGCCCGGATGATCGATCTCGAAGGGCGCGTGATCGCGATCGCCGGTGCCGGGGGTGGGCTCGGCCCGACCGTCGCCCGCGCGCTGGCCGACGCCGGCGCGACCCTGGCGCTGAGCGACGTCGATACGGGCCGGCTCGACTCGCTGGTCGAGGATCTCGCCCTGGCCGACGACCGCTGCGACGCGCGCGTCGCGGACCTGCTCGGCGACGACGGCGCCCGCGAGTGGGCGAATGCGCTGGAGGAGCGCTTCGGCCGCACCGACGCCCTGCTTCATCTCGTCGGCGGCTGGCGTGGCGGCGAGCCGCTCGCCCAGGCGCCGCTCTCCGACTACGAGTGGCTGCACGACCTCCTCGTGCGCACCGTCCAGCACGCCACCCGCGCCTTCTACGAGGCCCTCGAGGATCTAGCCCGCGTGATGCGGGCCGACAACACTATCCGGCGGCTCGCAGGCAGCGCCCGCAGGCACGCGAAGCAGCGTTTTCAAACCGCTCTAGCCCGGGTCGGGTACGAGCTCCATCGGTTTGGAGACGACGAGATCGAGCAACGCCGTTCCAAGCTGATCGAGAGCGAGCGCATAGGGGTGGTCCTCGACGTACGGAGCAAATGCGGGACAATTCGCTTCGAAGCTCCGCGATGGCCGGTACGGCGGTCGGATCGTCTCGTTCGAGCCGTTGAGCGAGGCGTTCTCCGCTCTCGAACGCCGCGCCTCGCGCGACAGTCACTGGCAGGTCCACCGCCTCGCACTTGGAGATCGCGACGGCACCGCCGAGATCAACGTCGCCGGAAACTCGTGGTCCAGCTCCCTGTTGCCGATGGGTGCGCAGCACCTGCGAAGCGCACCGCAGTCGGCCTACGTCGGCACCGAGAGCGTGCCGATTGCCCGCCTAGACTCGATCTGGGATGACCTGATCGACACCGGCTCTCGCGTCTGGCTCAAGATGGACGTCCAGGGATTCGAGGCAATGGTCCTCGAGGGCGCCCTGGGATGCTTGCACCGCATTCAGGTGATCCAGGCCGAGCTGCCGCTGACACCGCTGTATGAGGGCGAGGCGGGCTGGCGGACCCTCGTCGACTGGCTCGAGGAGCGCTCCTTTGCGCTCGCTGGGCTGGAGCCCGGTTTCTCCGATCCCTCGAGCGGACGCCTGCTGCAATTCGACGGGATTTTCGTGCGGCGCTGAGCTTACGCAGGCTTCACCGCGTCGACGCAGAGGATGGTCGCCTCGAGGCCCTCAGGGTCTGGCAGTCGATCCCGTCGAGGGTCGGGTGCTCACTCTGATTAAGGCCCGCCTGTGTGATCTGTTCGAAGCCGGCCTCCGCCAGCAGGCGTTCGAGGCTCGCGAAGTCGTGGATGTGGCGATGCCCCCAGGAGTAGAAGTAGTTGTTCAGCATCTCGCCGTGGTCATGCGCTCCATAGCCATGCGACCGGTGGATTTGCAGCGTATCCGGATGTGCCTTCAGGTACGCTTCGGTGAGCCCCCGAAGATCGGGTGTGGAGGTACGGATCAGGCCGCCCGGGCGCAGCGCTCGAAACGCCTCTCTGAAATAGGCACCAGCTTCATCGAGCGAGCAATGCTCGATGAAATGCTCGCTGTTGATCGCCTCGGCCGATCTCGTGCTTCGAATGGCCAGGGAAAGGTCGCGTCCATGGCAAAGATTTCACCCTCAGGACGTATGTCGATGCTGATCCAGCCGTCAAGGTGCTGGCTCGACGAACCGACGTTGAGCCTTAGATCGGTGCGCCCGCGAAGCTTTTTCAAGGTCGTGGCGTCCCGGCAGTGCAGCCGACGCCGCCAGAGACGTTCGCGAATATCCGCGCGCAGCCGGCCGGCCGCAGCGCGCGCCCGCCGGGCGCCCGGGAAGTTCGCCGCATGCAGAGTCCTCTGCCGCGACGGGTAATCTACTCACACTCGGGAATCCCGCGAGAGGCTCAATGACGCTGCTCGCAAACTCGCTGCGTTTGGCGGGGGAAAGCTAGACTCGTGCTCGTGATCGGGGTCGGCAAAGGGGTTTTGGCGCCGCCCTAGTGGGCTGCTCTGGTTTGTTTGACATCAGGCTCCGAACTCGCGGATGTGGTCGCAGTCAAGTCGCGGAGCGCCTGTTCCCGGCGGCTGCGCGAATCGCCCATCTACCGTGGCGCTCCGAACGCAATCCTATCCCGCGCGGCATGAGCTGAATGGAGTCCCGATAGGCGTCGCTGGAGATCTCGTAGGCTACACGGGCCTCGGCCGAGACTTCGTCGAACGAGAGCGCGAGCGTCGCCGAGAGATCTCCTTTTGGACCGAATGGCACGCGTCTCCCGGTCATCTTCGCGCTGACCATTGGTACTACCTGCGCTCCAAGGGTTACCTGTTCGCCAACGCCTCGCTTGTCGTCAGCAGTGGATTTGTCGACAGGTTCGTACGCATATTCCGGCAGGGAGGCCGCGTGCTCGATTACGGGGGCGCTGCCGGCAACCTGGCGACTGATGCTCACAGCCTCCGGCTACGAAGTTTCGTACGCGGATTTGGGAGCATCGCAGCGGGACTTCGTCCGGTGCCGTATTGCCGGTCACGGCTTGAGGAATCGGATCAACTTGCTCGATTGGTGGAATCCAGTCGAGCCGCATGGGTTCGACGCGTACTCGGAGCAGGCTTGTCTCAGGCTGGTTGAGGAGAGCGAGGATCGAACGCGCGTATCGCATGGGGGCGACGCGACCATCTAGCATGGAATCCCTCAAGCGGATAGATCCGCGCGTCTACTGGACGCGAGCGTACAACACGAAGGAACGCACCTGCAGCTACTGGCATCAAGTCGACGAGATCCTCAGCCTGGGTGCGGGGACGGTGCTTGAGGTCGGGCCGGGGCCTGGGATTGTCACTAGCAGGCTGAGGGTGGCAGGACTCCCTGTCCCGGCCCTGGACCGGAGCCCGCGGCCCGACCGGACCTCGCCGGATCGGTGACCGCGACGCCGGAGGAGGATGACTCGTTTGACGCGGTCCTCTGCTCACAGGTTCTCGAACACATGCCGCTCGAGACTGCAGGCCGGGCGCTTGCTGAGATGCGGCGCGTGTCACGACTTGGGGCGGTTGTCTCGTTGCCCGATACCCGACCATACGTGGGGACGAGCTATCCGCTCTATTACGGCTATTACATGAAGCTGGTCCGAGACAACATGCCGCGAACACGCCTCACACGGTTGCGCGCGCTCCTAAGTGGCAAATTGCGGCTTCGCGGATTACCTTTTCGTTCGGTTTATACCGGCAGAGTGGGGACTGGGAGCAAGCGTTGGAGTTGAGCATCAGCCGATTCCTCACGGCCCCTCGAGGATTTCGATCCCTTATCGGAGCACGAGTACGAGATTGGAATGGACGGGTGTCCGCTCGAACGGATTCTCGCGACTTTCTCGGGCGCTGGCTGGCGGGTGAGCCGGAGCTTTCGGGTGCCGGAGAACCCTTGGCACCACTTTTTCGTCTTGCGGCCGTCGCGCGAATGCGCTTGATCCCCGATCTGGTTTCAGCGCTCTGGAGGAGCAGGCCGGCGGTTCGAGTGCGGAACTTGACTCGCCTATGACCATCTCAACGCAGGTGGCGGGAGCTTAATCCGCGGGGTCGGCTATGGCTCGCGGGGTGACCCACCGAAGTCACGGAACGAGGCGGTAGCCGCCTGTTTCCGGCCCATGCTCGGAGCCGCCCCGATGTCCTCGGGCGTTGTTGCGATGGACCACTCGTGGTCAACGAGCACCGCCGGATGACTCGCAAGTTGAGGCTGCCCACTCCCGTAGAAATCGCCCTCGTGCACGGTGAGTTCGAAGGCGCGGTCGACCCAGTCCGAGCGGTTCGCCGCCCAACTCTGCCCAGAGAGTAACGCCGTACTGGCCGGCCGGCAACGGGCAACGGGGCACCCGGCACCGGATCTCGCCGCGTCCCGGAACCTCGCGGAACATCACCCCGGCCGTGCGACTATAAAGGTGGAGTATCAGCTGACCCAGGACGGTCATCACCCCAATGGCAACACTAACGTTGTGGAGGGGTTTTTTGCCGACCGTTTCATACTGAAGGGCGAAGGAGAAGTCTTGACCGCTCGCCGGAGAATCGATCACAACACCGTCGTCGGTAACGAGTGCGGCTTCGGTGAACCGGAACGCGCCCGTGCCTTGCCGATCGGTGCGTTCTCGCAGCCCAACGCCGGTTTCCCGCCGAAGGCCGCGGACGTATGATTGGATCACATCGAAGCCGGGACCTCGGTCATTTTGGTTCCCCGAGAGAGGAGGAGCGCCCGCTCGCACAGCGGCGCTGACGGCGGCCATGTTGTGGCTGACGAACAGCACGGTGCGTCCGCTCGCTGCGCCACCTCGCCCATCTTGCCGAGGCACTTCTTCTGGAACTCGGCGTCGCCGACCGCCAGCACCTCGTCGACGATCAGGATCTCCGGCTCCAGATGGGCGGCGACGGCGAACGCCAGCCGCACGTACATGCCGCTGGAGTAGCGCTTGACCGGCGTGTCGAGGAACTGCTCGACCTCGGCGAAGGCGACGATCTCGTCGAACTTGCGCTCGATCTCGCGCGCGCGTCATGCCGAGGATCGCGCCGTTGAGATAGATGTTCTCGCGGCCGGTCAGCTCGGGATGGAAGCCGGTGCCGACCTCGAGCAGGCTGCCGACGCGGCCGCGCGAGCGTCGACGCGCCCGTCGGTCGGCTCGGTGATGCGGCGACAGGATCTTGAGCAGCGTGCTCTTGCCGGCGCCGTTGCGGCCGATGATGCCGACGACCTCGCCCGCGCTTGACCTCGAAGGAGACGTCGCGCAGCGCCCAGAAGTCGGCCGCGTGGCCGGGCTCGCTTGGCCCAGCGACCGCGCAGCCGCGTCGCCGAGCGCTTCGGCGACAGCCATGGCTCGCCCGCATCGCGGCCCAGCGAATACGCTTGCTCAAGCGTCTGCGCGTGACCCCAGTCGCTCATCTAGATGATGTCCGCGAACGTACGTTCCATTCGCCGGAAGTAGACGACGACGCCCGCGACGATGAAGCTTGCCGACCGCTACTGAGATCGCACCGCAGAGGATCGCGGCGCAGTCCTGCCGAGCACCGCCCAGCGCAAGCCATCAATCATTCCGACCAACGGGATTGATCGAATACCACAGTACTGCCAGGCGCCAGCAGATCAATGAGGACGGATAGACGAATGGACGATGACAAAAAGCCCCAGCTGAACAATCAACGGTAAGACGACCGCGAAGTCACGATAGCGGACATTGAGAGCCGCGAAGAACAAACCAACGCCGAACGCAGTCCCCAGCGCCAGGGACAGGAAAGGAGACACCAGCGGAGCGGTCGGCTCACGCCCGACGCCATAGACATAGGCCAGGCAGGCGAGCGTCGAGCAGGGTGAATGTCAAATCCACGAGCAGCGATACCACCCTGCGCCATCGGTGATCACGGCGCGGGGGAAGTAGACCTTGGAAACGAGGCTCGCATCGGCCACGAGACTCGGTGAGGACTGTGTCACCGACTGCGAAAAGAACACCCACGGCACGAGAGCGGTCAACGCAAAGACGGGATAGGGAATGCCGTCGGAGGGGATGCGCGCGAGGCGACCGAAGAAGAGAGCGCAGATCACGGTCATCGCGAGTGGCTGCAGGATCGCCCATCCGATGCTGACGAAGCTCTGCTTCTAACGGACTTGAAGCTCGCGATTGATGAGGAAGTAAAGGAGCTCGCGATACTGCCAGAGCTGCGCGTAGACCAAGTCCTTGCCAACGTCCAGGCGGGTTTCGAATGACGAGTTCCAATGGCGCGCTGTGAGCACCCGCTTGGGTGGCGGCCGGAGCGTTCATCGCTCAGAGGTTAGTCATCGGGCTAACGAGTCGATTACAGACCGACCCGGACGATGCCCGACGACTCTTCACGGCGTTCGAGGCCGACGGCACGACGCCTCGCTTCCGCAAACCGCTCCGGAGCTCGATACCAACCCAAGATCCCTAGGACGCGGGTCCGTGCAAGATCAAAACGTTCGTGTGGCTCGAGCGAGGGCCGCGAAGAGCTCGACGAAGCGCTTGCTCTCGGCCGTTGAACGGTGCGCCGGTCCCACGACTTCGCACTCGTCGTGGACCACCCGCACCGCGAGCTCCGGCGTCGATCAGGGCGGGCTGCGCGCCGCGTACGACGCAGCCGCAGCGCGTGCTCGGTGTCGAAGACGTAGTGCATGTCCTCGCGGAAGAGGCCGAACTCCTCGAACAGGTCGCGCCGCCAGAACGATCGACGGCTGGGACACCCCACAGGGGTTGAGTATCCACCAGTGGCGGCGCTGGCTGCGGGAGCTCCGGGTCCAGACGGTCCGTAGAGCTGTCGCCTGCGTTCACGAACCGGCACGCGCCGCACGACCCAGCGCGGCGCCGTACTGCTCGAACGCCCGCGACCAGTCGGTCGAACGCCCCGGGGAGGTAGTAGTCGTCGCTGTTGATGTACGCGACGATGTCGCCGGTCGCGCGGCGCAGGCCCTTGTTGAGCGCGTCGGTCTGGCCGCCGTCCGTCTCGCTCACCCACCAGGCGAGGCGGTCCGCGTAGCGCTCGATGATCTCGACGGTCCGTCGGTCGAGCCGCCGTCGACGACGATGTACTCGAGGTTCGGGTAGCCCTGGTCGAGCACCGAGCGGAGCGTCCGCTCGATGAAGGCCGCCTGGTTGAAGCGACGGCGTGATGATGTCAGGCGCGGCCCCCCCCCCCCCCCCCCCCCCCCCCCAAAAAAAAAAAAAAAAAAAAAAAAAAAAAAAAAAAAAAAAAAAAAAAAAAAAAAAAAAAAAAAAAAAAAAAAAAAAAAAAAAAAAAAAAAAAAAAAAAAAAAAAAAAAAAAAAAAAAAAAAAAAAAAAAAAAAAAAAAAAAAAAAAAAAAAAAAAAAAAAAAAAAAAAAAAAAAAAAAAAAAAAAAAAAAAAAAAAAAAAAAAAAAAAAAAAAAAAAAAAAAAAAAAAAAAAAAAAAAAAAATTTTTTTTAAAAAAAAAAGGCCCCTACCAAGCGCGGGCCCCTGCGGAGATGTTCGGGGCAAAAATCGAACAGTTTTTTTCCCCCCCCCCCCCCCCCCCCCCCCCCCCCCCCCCCCCTTTTTTTTTTTTTTTTTGGGGGGGGGGGGGGGGGGGGGGGGGGGGAAAAAAAAAAAAAAAAAAAAAAAAAAAAAAAAAAAAAAAAAAAAAAAAAAAAAAAAAAAAAAAAAAAAAAAAAAAAAAAAAAAAAAAAAAAAAAAAAAAAAAAAAAAAAAAAAAAAAAAAAAAAAAAAAAAAAAAAAAAAAAAAAAAAAAAAAAAAAAAAAAAAAAAAAAAAAAAAAAAAAAATATCCACCGCCAAAAGAGTCAACTGAGACGACACCCGGTGTTTTTCAAACCCGCGCAGCCAAAAAACCGTATGGCGTCGAAACCAAGATAAAAACCGCCCCGCAAAACTATGTGGGCTCTCGGGCCGAGTCAAATAGCTACCGAGGGCGAGGCCTACCGAGGAGGCGAGTCCTCGTCACCGGCGGGCTCGGGTTCATCGGCTCGCACCTGGCCAAGCGCTGGTCGAGCTCGGCGCCGACGTGACGATCGTCGATTCGCTGATCCCGGAGTACGGCGGCAACCCGTACAACGTCCGCGAGATCGCGGATCGGGTGCACGATCAACTACTCCGACATCCGCGACCCCTGGTCGATCCGCTACCTCGTCCAGGGCAAGGACTTCATCTTCAATCTCGCCGGCCAGGTCAGCCACATCGACTCGATGGAGGACCCGGAGACCGACCTCGACATCAACTGCCGCAGCCAGCTCTCGCTGCTGCAGGCCTGCCGGGAGAACAACCCCGACGCGCGCGATGGTCTTCGCCGCCTCGCGCCAGCAGTACGGGCGGCCCCAGTTCGTGCCGGTGACCGAGGAGCACCCCCTCGTCCCCGTCGACGTCAACGGAATCAACCTGTGGCCGGCGAGCGCTACCACCTCCTCTACCACGAGGTCTACGGCGTCCGCGCCGCGTCGCTGCGGCTGACAAACACCTACGGGCCGCATCTGCTGATGAAGCACGACCGTCAGGGCTTCATCACCGACCTTCATCCGGCTCGCGCTCGAGGGGGAGCCGATCAGGGTCTTCGGCGACGGGAGCCAGCTGCGTGACTTCACCTACGTCTCCGATGCGGTCGATGCGTTTCTGGCTGTCGGCGTGACGGACGAGGCCTACGGCCAGGCGTTGAACGTCGGCGGGCATCGAGCCCGTCTCGCTGCTGGAGGTCGCCCGGCTCTGCCAGGAGCTCGCTGACGCGGGCGGAACGGTCGAGACCGTGCCGTGGCCGCCGGAGCGGAAGAAGATCGACATCGGCTCGATCTACGTCGACCACACCCGGCTGACCGAGCTCACCGGTTGGGAGCCGCGTGTCGACCTCCGCGAGGGGCTGGCCGAGACGCTCGCGTTCTACCGGGAGCACGGCGAGCACTACTGGACCTAGCGGGCTTCGGCTCTTGCGCGTCCTCGTCGTCGACACCTATTACCCGGCGTTCCTCGACCGCCATTACGCCGATCGCCCGCGCTCGCAGCCGCTGGTACGAGGAGCAGCTCCGCGCTGATGGAGCGCTGCTTCGGGACGTCCGACGCGTACTCGCAGGACCTGCGGAGCTCGGCCACGAGGCTCAACGACGTGGTCGTCAACTGCGATCCGCTCCAGCTGGCGCTGGGCGACCGAGCGCGGCGCCGCCCGTTGGCGGCGCCGTCTGCCGACGGCGTTGCCCCGCGGCGGGCGGATCACCGTGTCGCGCGGGGCGTGCTCGACAAGATCGTCGCAGCTCAGATCGCGGAGTACGACCCGAGGTCGTGTACCTCCAGGACCTCGGGCTCTTCCGCTCGACCGAGCTTGATCGATTGCGCGGCGAGGCGCCTCGTCGTGGGCCAGATCGCCAGCCCGCCGCCCGAATCAGAGCGGCTGCGCCGTTTCGATCTGTTCATCACGTCCTTCCCGCATTTCGTCGAGCGCTTCCGAGCCCTCGGCGTCGAGAGCGAGTACCTGCAGATCGGCTTTCACGCCCAGGTCCTCGAGCGGCTTCGCCCCGACGCTCGAGGCGCTACGATGTATGCGTTCGTCGGCGGGCTCGACCCGCGCGTGCCACGGGCGCGGCACTGCCCTGCTCGAGCAGCTGTGCTACAGGCGTTCGACGTCGAGTCTGGGGCTACGGCGCTGGGGCGCTCGCAGACGTCACCGATCCTCCGCCGCTACCACGGCGAGGCCTGGGGCCTCGACATGTACCGGGTGCTCGCGCGACTCGCGGATCGCGGTCAATCGCCACATCGAGCGGCCGAGGGCTACGCCAACAACATGCGGCTTCTTCGAGGCGACCGGCGTCGGCGCGCTGCTCATGACCGAGGCGAGCCACGAACCTCGACGCTGTTCGAGCCCGGCGACGAGGTCGTCGCCTACGAGGACGTCGACGACCTGATCGGAGAAGATCGCTGCATTACCTCGAGCACGACGACGAGCGGCGCGATCGCGGCGGCCGGCCAGGCGCGCACGCTGTCCGACCACACCTATGAGAGGATCATGGCCGAGCTGCGCCGAGATGCTCGAGCGACGTCTCGAGCTCAGTGATCATGCATCGCGAGTTCTGCACCCTGTTCGACAGCAACTACCTGTTCAAGGCGGTGGCGATGCACCGCTCGCTCTGCGCCACTGTCCGGCGTTCCACCTCACCGCCTTCTGCTTCGACGAGCACGCGAAGGAAACGCTCGACGCAGCTCGATGCTCGACCGCCTCTCCTAGTCTCGCTGGCCGAGCTCGAGGCACACGATCCCGCGCTGCTCTCGACGAAGACCGACCGCACGCCCGTCGAGTACTGCTGGACCGCGACGCCGGCGCTGCCGCTCTACATGTTCGCGACCCGGCCGGAGCTCGACGAGGTCACCTACCTCGACGCCGACCTCCTCTTCTTCGCCGACCCGGAGCCGCTGTTCGAGGAGATGGGCGACGCCTCGGTCCTGATCACGCCGCACCGCTTCGCGCCGGAGTACGCGCACCAGGCGATGAACGGGATCTACAACGTCCAGTTCCTCACCTTCCGCCGCGACGAGCGCGGGCTCGAGGTGCCTCGAGCTGGTGGCACGACCGCTGCATCGAGTGGTGCTACTACCGCCTCGAGGACGGCAAGCTCGGCGACCAGAAGTACCTCGACGACTGGCCCGAGCGCTTCGAGGGCGTCCACGTCCTCGAGCACAAGGGCGGCGGCCTCGCCCCGTGGAACATCACCCAGTACGACGCTGCGCGACCGCGACGGACGAGTGCTCGTCGACGACGACCCGCTCGTCTTCTTCCACTACCACCGGGTCCAGTTGAGACGCGAGGTGGCTACGACTGGCGGCCGCCCGGCTACCACATATCCCGGAGCAACCGCCGCCTCATCTACGACCCTACTTCGAGCCCTGGACCGCGCGGTAAAGGAGGTGCGCTCGGTCAATCCGGGCTTCTCGCCGGGGATCATGCCGGGACCGGGGCCACGCGAGCGGATGGGTGCGACACGCCGTACGCTCAGCGCCCGCGCTCGACGGCTCGGTCCGAGGCTGCGCATGCGCGACTCGGTTTCAGAACTGACAGCGTTGAGGTCTGATCGGGCCGCCCCTGCGAGCCCAGCTAGCACGAGGGCATGAGTTGACCACCACCGCTACTACGAGTTCAGTGAACGCCCACGTCGTCCGCCGCGGTCAGCGTTACGCATTGGCTCGGCGGCGCGACCGAACAGCCGCCTCAGCCACCTGGCTGACCTCTTCGTCGGTCAGCTCTGGATAGATCGGCAGGCTGACGATCTTCCGCTCTCGAGCCCCTCTGAGACTGTCAGCGGGACGCCGCCGGCGAGCTGGCGGTAAGGCGCCTGGCGGTGGATCGGAACCGGGTAGTGGATCAGGGTCGCAACCCCGTGCTCCTCAATGGTAGCCTGGAAGCCCTCGCGTTCCAGGACCTCGACCACGAATAGGTGGTAGGCGGTGCTTTCGCCTCGCGAGCGCGCCGCGGCCGTGCCGGCTAGGGCTCCGAGTAGACGGCGGCGATCTCACGGCGCCGCTCTTCCGCCGATTGATCTGGGACAGCTTACGCGGAGGACCGCCGCCTGCACCTCGTCCATCCGGCTGTTCACGCCCGCACCTGGTGACGGTAGCGGTCGGTCTGGCCGTACTGGCGCAGCAGGCGCAGGCGCTCAGCCAGCAGCTCGTCGCCGGTGACCACAGCACCCGCATCGCCGAGCGCCCCGAGGTTCTTCGTCGGGTAGAAGCTGAAGCAACCAATGGCGACCCATCGTCCCCGCCCGGCGGCCATCGAACGCGGCGCCGTGAGCCTGGGCGCAGTCCTCGATCACCGGGATCCTCATGCTCGGCGGCGATCTCCCTGACCGCGTCCATGTCGGCACACTGCCCGTACAGGTGGACCGGGAACGATCGCTGCGGTCCGCTCGGCGATCGCCTGCACCAGCGAGTCGGGATCCATCGTCCCGGCCGCCGGCTCGACGTCGCAGAGCACGGCGTGGCGCCGGCCCGCTCAATCCCGGCAACGGTCGGGACGCAGGTGTTTGCCTGGGTGATCACCTCGGCACCGGGCCCGAGCCGAGTCGCGCGCAGCGCGAGCTCGATCGCGTCTGTCCCCGAGGCGACGCCGACCGCGTGCGATCGCCGCCAAGCCAGCCGGCGAACTCCCGCTCGAAGGCTGATCGCCCTCCTCCCCAAGCAGGAACCAACCTCGTGACAGTACAGCCGGTCGATAGCGGCATCGAGCTCGCCGCGGAAGCCCCCGACCTCGCGGGCGAAGTTGGCGAACGGGACCCGCTCATGAAGCATCGAGATCGGCTAGGCCGCGTGGCGGCGGCGACCGCCGTCAGGCGCGATGTCCGAAAGTTCTCGATCGTTCGGCGGAGCCCTTCCTCCAAGGCAGTCTGGCCGCTTGGAAGCCGAGCCAGTCGCGCGCTCCGTTGAACGTCGAGGTATCGGGTGGGCTGTCCGTCGGGCCGCGATTGTCCCAGACAGTCTCACCCTCGTCGGCGGCCAACTGCGAAATGGTCTCTACGAAGTCGCGGATCCGCGTTTCAATGCCGGTACCGCCGTTGAAGAGCTTCGAGGAACGCAGCGCTCGGCGGCGAGCACGAGCACGCGGGCTGCATCATCGACAAAAAGGAACTCGCGCCTCGGCTTGCCGGTTCCCCAGAGGACGACCTGCCGCTCGCCCCGGTCAGGGGCCCCCACGTACTTGTGGATCATTGCCGCGATTACATTGCGAGTCCTTCAAGCGGACGTTGCGTCGCGGACCACCTCGTGGCCCGCCACGGTGACGCTCCCCGCATCCTGGACCACGGTCGTGGCAAAGGATCCTGATCAGGGTGCTCTTCCAGCACCGTTCGGGCCGAGCAGCGCCACCACCTCGCCGGGCTCGACGTCCAGGCTGACACCTTCGAGCGCCTCGACGGACTCAAGCGCTTACGGATCCCGCGAACCTTGATGCCTTCCACAAGCGTCGGACGCTAAGGAGCCCGGAGGCGCCCTTCGCAGCGGGCGCGACGCGCAGCCAGCGCGGAGAGCGCCGGCAGAAGACCGTCGAAGCTGCGGGTGGGTCAGTAGCTGTCATCACAGGTGCTGCGCCACGGCTCGGCGCCCGAAAGTCCTCGTCCTCAACCTTGCAGGTTTAGCTTTCGGTAATTTCTTCCGACCTCCCCATGCCGATGACGACGCCAACACCGGCCGAGGCCAACCGCCTCTTCTACGCCGAGCACGCGGTCGACTACGACGCAACCGAGTTCTGTGCCAACGCCGCGCTTGGTCAGCAGAGGCTGAGACAGGCGCTGGCCCCGGCGCTGGGGGCCCTGCCGCCCGACGCTCGGGTGCTGGACGCCGGAGGCGGGAGCGGCAACGCCTCGCGCTACCTGTTCGAGCAGGGTCTGCAGCCCGTGCTGGTTGACGTATCCGCTGAGATGGTCGCGTTGTGGAGGAGCAAGGCGTCAGCGCTCGGCTACGAGCCACAGACGCAGGTGGGGGAGCTGCAGGCGTGCTTTGCCGGGGATCAGCGAAGCTGGGACCTGGTTGTTTTCCCGTCGGTGCTCCATTACGTCGAGGATCCCGGCCGACTGCTCGGCCAGGTCGCCCGCCGCCTGGCACCTGGCGGCTTCAGCGAGACCTCTTCGATCCGCTTCAGCTACCCCATCTAGGGGCGATCCTGCGCAAGCTGGACTACGTCGGCTGGCTGATCGTCCACGCTCG
Organism: uncultured Solirubrobacterales bacterium; assembly: GCA_963729075.1. Lineage (GTDB taxonomy): Bacteria > Actinomycetota > Thermoleophilia > Solirubrobacterales > 70-9 > WHSW01. The sequence goes on from CAVSMU010000003.1 coordinate 109,993, forward strand.
CGGTGAGCTTCCCCGGGTGGTTGCACAGCGTCTCCGGCCCGGTGCTGGATCGGCGGCCAGGGTCAACGTCGTGGCAGTCGCCGAATGTCACGCAGGCACCGGGGCTCGAGATCGCGCCCGGATCGGGGAGCTCGCCGGCGCGGGCCTCCAGGTGGTCACGCACCAGCGCACCTACGACTGCCGCTTCTCGCTCACCCATCGCTTGGCGCGCGCGATGCGGATGCCGACCGCATTCTCAGTCGTGGTTCGGGCTCCGGCCACACAGCCGGGAAGCGAGAGGGGACGGCTAGGCTCCGCCTCGGGATGGCATCCGCGAAGAGAGCGCTGATCACGTGGAGCTCGGGGCAGGAGGGCGACCTGCCTGGGACACCGCCCGCCCCGACGGCCAGCCAAAGCGCTACCTCGACGTTGCCCGGGCACGTGGGTTGCTCGGTTTCGAAGCTGAGGTGTCGCTCGAGACCGGCCTTCAGCGCACCATCGAGAGCTTCCGCGAGGCACGGAGCGCCGAGCGCGTAGCAACCAGGGCCTAGGTCGCTGCCTCGTGCCCCCGCGGCTCGGACAGCAGCCGCGGAGCGAGGAGCGCCAGGCCGAGAGCCGCCCAGAAGAAGATCCCGAGGAACGGACCCTCGAGCGCGACCGCGAAACTGGCGACTGCGCCGGTCAGCGCCAGCGTGGCCAGTAGCCAGATCGATACGGCACGCGTCTCGCCCTTGGAGCGCCAGGCGAACGGCACCAGCCTCCAAGCGGCGAGGACGACCAGCGCGACCACTGCCAGCAGCCCGAAAACGCCGGTCCGGTAAAGCAGGTTGACGAACGAGTTGTGGGGAGCGGTGACGTCGAAGAGATCGTTCGGATCGCCGGTCCGAGAGTCATAGAGAGTGCCGCGCCAGGTGAAGTTGCTGGGGGCGCCGAAGCCCGCACCTATCACCGGCTGGTCTGCCGACTGCTCGATCAGAAATCTCCAGAATGCAACTCGCCAGGCCGTATTCGACGCTTGGGCCGACTACGCTCCACCTGCGGAGTCGAAGCTGGCGCCGACCTCGTTGATCACAGTCGGCGTGTCGCCCCCGATCACGGCCGCGGATCCAGCCTCTCGGCAGGGATCGAAAATCCAGCGCCGAGCACGACAATCGCGGCGGCGGCAATGGCGGTGAGCAGCCGCTTGTCCCTCGGAGCCAGGATCACGGCGATCACCAGCGCCGCGACCAGGCCGAACCAGGCGGCCCGCGATACGCCGATGACCACGAACGCGACGCCGAGCACGGACAGCAGGTAGTGCCAGCGAGCAACACCGAGGCCGGCGGCGACACGCGAGATCACCCAGGCGACGTAGATCCCGATGTACATGCCGCTGGCGACCTCGATCAGCCCGAAGTCGGCGAGGCCCCACTTGATTCCCCGCACTACGAGCGCGAGTAGTCCCCCGAGAGCGAGCACATTCACCAGCCATAGGAGCTGCCGTCGGTTAGCGACGACGAGCGCCATCAGCGGGACGATGACCGAGTACTCGACCAGGCCGATGTCGTGGAGGACTTGCGAGAAGCCCCAGTCCTGAAGTCCGCGAATCGTCGCGACCGCGCCGATGAGCCACAGCGCGACGAGTGGAATCAGCGCCCCCGTGGCACGAATCCTGTTCAATGCTGCGCTCGGCCCAAGGCGGATCACAGCGACCGTGGCGGCGACGGCGATCACGACCTCGGTTGGATGAAGCCACGAAAACCCGAGTTCGAGTTTCGAGAACTCGCGACCGAAAGTGGCGGTCACCAAGAACAGGCCGGCGATGTCATCAGCTCGAAGTTGAGGCCGTTGAACGCCTCGGCCCAGCGATGCCTCGATGGGCTCGCGACGAGGCGTTCGGGGAACGAGGGAGCCCGCCCCGAGTCGGTCATTACAGGTCGGGCCACGGGGAGGCCAAGGCCCCACGCGCGCGCATGACCCGAAAGGCGGCCGCCATGAGCCACCGCTCGCCCGCGCCGCGCGCGTAGCGCAGGCGAATCCTGTGAGCCTCTTCGACCTGAAGCGCAGGGTTGGACGCGGTCTTGCTGGTCGAGTGGTAGCGAAACCGGACCAGCGGCTGATTCACGTTTCGAAGCAACGCCCGCGAAGCAAGCGTAGGTAGAAGTCGTAGTCGGCAGCATCGACGTAACTCTCGTCGAGCCGCAGCGCCTCGCTCAGGATTGAATGACGAAAGATGATCGTCGGGGTCGGGATGTACTCGCCGAAGTACAGATAGCGAAGCCAGCTGAACCGTCCACATCGGTAGCGCCCGTTGTCGCGCCGTTCGCGTCGATGATGTCCATGTGGCCGAAGATCGCATCGACGCTCGGATCCGAGCGCAGCAGGCCAATGGCCGCATCGACATTCTCGGGAATGTAGAGGTCGTCGGCGTTGAGCCAGGACAGGAACTCCCGCGGGCGCGGCCGAGCCCCTTGTTGACTGCGTGGGTCTGACCCCGGTCCGGCTCCGACATCCAGGCGAGATCTGGGTCGTGCCGATGCTCGAGCAGCTCCACAGTGTCGTCGCTCGAACCTCCATCGATGACGAGGTGTTCATGCGCCGTTGACAGCGCCGCGACGCTCTCAAGCGTGTGGCTGAGGAAGCTGCTGGAATTGAACGAAGGGGTAATAACCGAAAGCGTCGGCGTCGAGCCGCCAGAAGCCGAATAGCGAACCATCGCCTCAGCGTACCGACCTTATCGATGGTGGTCCGCGGCCCCAATCCGCCGGAAATTAGTGGCGCCCCCGCCGTCCCAGCGCTGGCCAATCCTCCTCCCTCTGCGAGGTCCCCTCTTCCTCCGGACCTACCGCCTTTCGCCTCCGTCCCCGTCTCGGTTCCGCTCCCCCCTCCACCCCCTCCCACCTGGACCCCGGCAGCCCCGGGACGATCACCATGAACGTCAGGACCGTCCCGTAGAGCCTCCGACGCTCCTCGTCGGATTCCGCTTCGAAATGCAGACGTCCGACCGCGCCCTGCAGGGACAGAGCGAAGACACCCCCCAGACGGGTGGAAACCGCAACCGTAACCCCTAGGATCCCGTAATCAGATGGGGACGATTTCCGTGTAGAGCGGGAAGAGGAGTACGGCGAGTCCCTGGCCGACGACGTTGCCGGTCAGATAGGGCCGGACGCGAGGGCAAGGGCCCGCATCCGCCCCGCCATCCCAACCGGGGCAGCCTCCGTTTCTGATGTGGCACTCTCACACCAACCGAATCCTCAGGCGCCCGCCCCTGACTTGGGCGAGTCGATCGGACGTCTGCGGCCCAATCGCGAGCGCCCGTTTGTCGGCGGACGCGCGTGCCTCGAACGCAGACGCGCGAGCCTGAGAGGCACACAAAAAGAGCCCGAACGGGCTCGCGAGATCCCCGATCCCAGACCCATTGCGAGAGGTCCATCCCGTGCTCGACCGCAACCTTGAGCGATCGGCGGCGGGAGATCCCCACGTAATCCTTGAGGATCGTGGCATGGCCATAGAAGTCATTCGACATGTGGAGCTCGGGAGTGATCAAGCGCCGATCCTGTGCGAGGCGGCGAAGTGATTCGTCGCTCATCGGGCCTCAGATGGAGGGGCCTTCAGTGATTTCCTCGTCGAAAAGGAGCTGGGGAAGGCACGATCTACGGCTCCGCCCGCCTCCGTCGTGATGACGGGCACCGCGGCGTCGGCCACGGGTGCGCCGCGATCCCCACCTGGTCGATCGCGGTTACATTCCAGCAACCGCTCACTGTCGTCGGGCCGGATACGGGGAAGCTTCAGACCGGCGGTCACTTGACGGCGCGTATGTATCGGTGCCAGCCCCACCGGCGATCGAATCGCTGCGGCACCAGCCGCTGCGCCACCTGCGGATAGGAGCGCATGTTGATGTTGCGGACCGCCTGCTCCACCCGGCTGAAGCGCGCGAACAGGGCCGCCGCCTCATCGTGGCCGTAGACGCGGGAGTAGGGGTTGCCCGGCCCGTCGGTGTTGTGGTTGAGAAACAGATCGAGATCGGTGAGGTAGTGCAGCCCGTGCTCGCGCAGCAGCTCGCGATGGGCCGCGAGCACGTCGGGGGGCTCGCCGGTGAGGCGGTGGGCGAGCTCTTGACCGCCGGGCAGCAGCAGCGCCAGGGCGCCGAGGCGCCGCAGGACCGCGATCGAGAAGCGGTAGTTGAGCGAGGAGCGGTTGTAGACCATCACCAGCGCCGTGCCCCCGGGTCGCAGCACCCTGTGGATCTCCGCGACGACCTGGTCGATCGCGGGGATGTGGTGAATGACGCCGTGCGAGTAGACGAGGTCGAACGACCCATCCGCAAAGGGCAGATCGGTCGCGCCCTGTTCGAGCAACTCGCCCTCGAGCCCGTAGAGCTCGAAGCGGCGACGGGCGAGCCTTAGGCTTTGCGGCGAGAGATCGACCGCCGTGTAACGGGCGCCGGCGCGGGCGAAGCGCTCCCCGTCGGTACCGGCGCCGGGGCCGATCTCGAGCACGTCGCGTCCCCGCCAGCGATCGAAGTCGGCGATCTCGGGGATATGGGATTCGAGCTCATAGCGCCGCCGGGTGAGCTCGTCGAAGTAGCGCCGTTCGTCGTCGGCCTCGGAGAGCTCCGAGCCGCAGGGCTCGGAGTCCCAGAAGCGCCGCACCGCCTCGGTTATCCGCTGCTCCCCTGGGCTGACCACCATCGAGCGAGCCTAGCTGGAGTCGGCGGGCACTCGTCCTCCCGCGACCGCCTCCCAAAGATCGGCCATCGAGGCCTCGAAGGCCTGCGCTGCGTACTCGCTGCGCTGTCGTGCCTGGGCCCGGCGGGCGATCTGCGCGTGCATACGCGGATCCTCACGAAGCTGCTTGAGACGGTCGACTATCTGATCGGGTTCGTCGACGTCGACGATAAAGCCTTCGACTCCATCGCGGACGATCTCGCGGCCGCCCCCCGCCTCGGTGGTGATCACCGGCAGGCCGGCGGCCATCGCCTCGATGCGCACGAGGGCAAAGCCCTCGTTGTGGCCGGTGGGGAAGACGAACGCGTCTGCGTTCGAATACACCGCAGCCAGTTGACTGCGCTCGACGGCCCCGCGAAAGTGAATCCCCGGGACCTCGCCGACGCGCCGCTGCGTCTCGATCCTGGTGGTCTCATCGAGCCACTCGCCGACGATTTCCCACTCGGTGGCGACGCCGGCCGCCTGTGCCCGGGTGGCGGCCGCGACCAGCGCCTCCAGCCCCTTGGACTCGTGTAGGTGGCTGCTCACGTAGAGGGCGCGAAAGCTGTCGGGCCGGGGCTCGGCGGGCGAGCTCGCGTTGTCCTCGGTCCCATGGGGGATCACCACCGTGCGCTCGGCCGGGACGGCGGGCCCCAGTCGCTCGGCCTGCCAGCGCGTCATCACCACGAGCGCCGAGCAGCGATGGAGTAGCACCCGCGCCAGGGCCGTGAACCAGCGCGGCGCCGTGCTCAGGAACGCTCCGAGCCCGCCACCGTGGACCTGGCCGACGACGTTCGTCCGACCGAGCAGGCTGATGGCGACGAAGACGAGGTCGCGCCCGAGCCCCAGCAGGTTCTGGGCCAGTGGCACGTGGACGATGTCCGGGCGCTCGGTCGCCAGGACCTTGATCAGCCGGCCGAAGTGGCGCAGGGCGAGGAGCACGTTGACGAGCTCGAGCCGGCCCACGGTGCCGAGCTCGCGGTGGTCGGAGATGTCGACGTGGACCAACCGAAACCGCCGCGCCAGCAGCTGCGATTCGAGCAGCCGCTGGGTGAAGACCATGTGTCCGTGCAAGGGCGGCGGCAACGGCCCGATCACGGCAACGGTGGCGACCTTGGTGTCGTCGCCGCGGTGTCCGTTGACGGCTGCAATCACGCGACTCCCGCTCCCTGCGCTCCACCGGTGACGACGGGACCACCGCCGCCGGTGTCGATGAACGTCCGCTGCCAGAGCTCGAGCACGAGCAGCGCCCAGATCCGCAGCGCGTTGTCGGCGGTGCCGGCCTCGTTGTCGCGGATCAGCCGCTGGACGACCGCGGGCTCGAAGAGGCCGCGGCGCGCGACCGCGGCGGGGGAGAGCAGTCGTCGACCATCGGCCTCAGGCTCGCCGCCCAGCCACGAGCGGATCGGGGCGCCGAAGCCGGCCTTCGGGCGCCAGATCACCTCGTCGGGGAGGACGCCCTCGCATCGCCCGCTTGAGCACGTACTTGCGGGTCGCGCCCGTGCAGCTTCAGCTCCGGGGGGATCCGCCCCGCCAGCGCGACGAGCTCGTCGTCGAGCAGCGGCACCCGCACCTCGGTCGACGCCGCCATGCTCATCTTGTCCGTGTAGGCGAGGTTGAGGCAGGGCAGGAAGGTCTTCATGTCGACGTAGAGGAGCTGGTTGAGCCAGTGCTCGTCCGCGACTCGCGTCGGCGTAGCTCGCGGTGGCGGCGAAACGGGTCGTGCGCGCGCGAGCTCGCCGCGCAGCTCGGCGCTCGAGCAGGCCGGCGAGCTCCTCGGGCCGGTAGTAGGAGCAGTAGGTGAGGTAGCGGTCGAGGGCGGCTGGTCGATGCCCGCGCAGCAGCTTCATCAGGTTGCGGCGCGGGCCGCGCATGCCGGCCGGGCGGGCCCATCGTCAGGCGGCCGTCGAGCGCCGTGCGCAGCGCCGCGCGGGCGCGCTGCGGGAAGCAGGTCGAGCGGGCCGGGTCAGCTGGGCCGCCAGGTGGCGGGGGTAGCCGGCGAAGATCTCGTCGCCGCCCATCCCGCTGAGGATCACCGTCAGCCGCTCGCGGGCGGCGGAGCAGATCAGGTAGGTGGTGATCGCGGCCGGGTCGGCGATCGGCTCGTCCATGTGCCAGACGAGCTTCGGCAGCAGGTCGACGATCGTCCGGGCTCGAGGACGCGCTCGTGGTAGTCGAGGCCGAGCTCGCTGGCGAGGCGCCGCGCGTAGCGGAGGTCGTCGGGGACGATCTCGTGGGCCAGGTCCTCCTCGCTGAAGCCGACCGTGTAGCTGGTCACGTCGTCGGTGGCCGCCGCTCATCGTCGGCGACGACCGCGCCCGAGTCCAGGCCGCCGCTGAGGAAAGCTGCCGAGCGGGACGTCGGAGACCATCTGCCGGCGCGACCGCCGCCTGCGACCGTCCTCGCGCACGCGCTCGGCCCACTGCTGCCTCGCGAGCGCCGTCCTCGACCTCGAAGCTCATGTCCCAGTACTGCCGATCTCGAGCTCGGCCGTCGGCGAACGCGCGCGCAGTGCCCGGGCGGGAGCTTGTGGATGCCCTCGAACAGCGTGTCCGGGTCGGGCACCCAGAGGAAGGTCAGGTACTCGGCAGAGCGCCTCGTGGTCGAAGCGACGGCGGCGGGAGCGCCTGGAGCAGCGCCTTGACCTCGGAGGCGAAGTAGAGGACGCCCGTCGTGCCGCGCGTAGTAGAGCGGCTTCACGCCGAGCCGGTCGCGGGCCAGGAACAGCTCGTCGCGCTCGCGTGTCCCAGATCGCGAAGGCGAAGATGCCGTTGAGGCGCTCGAGCATCCGCTCGCCGTCGCGCGCGTACATCGCCAGCAGCACCTCGGTGTCGCAGTCGGACGCGAAGCGAACGCCGTCGGCCTCGAGCTCGGCGCGCAGCTCGCGGAAGTTGTAGAGCTCGCCGTTGTAGGTGATCCAGTAGCGCCCGTCGCGCGTAGGACATCGGCTGGGCGCCGCGCTCGGCTCGGGTCGATGATGCTGAGGCGGCGGTGGCCGAGCGCCGCGGGAGCGCGCCGTCGGCGGCCGGGAAAGCTCGACCCCCTCGCCGTCGGGCCCGCGATGGGCCTGGATCGAGTTCATCGCCTCGATCAGCTGCCGTCCGCGCGCCCCACCGAGCCGCAGATCCCGCACATGAGGGCTTACGTTGCGGTCCGCCGCGATGCGCCAGATCGCACGCCGGCTGAAGGACGGAGCCTCGACTGGTCGAGGTCCCCGAGCCCGGGCTCCGCCCGGAGCCCGTGCGCGTGCGGCATCGGTGCTGAGCGCCGGCACCGAGCGCGCGACGCTGGATGTCGCCGAAAGGGCCTGATCGCCAAGGCACGGGCGCGGCCGGACCAGGCGCGGCAGGTCATCGACCGCATGCGCCGCGACGGCGTCCGCTCGACCCTCAACTTCGTCCGCCAGAAGCTCGAGGAGCTCGGTCCGCTCGGATACAGCGCCGCCGGCGTCGTGGTCGAGGCGGGCGAGGACCCGGGATCTCGCCTGGCGACCGGGTCGCGATCGCCGGCGGCGGCTTCGCGAGCCATGCCGAGCTGGACGTCGTCCCCACTGCTGTGCGCGAGGGTCCCGGACGGCGTCTCCGCGAGGATGCCGCCTTCGCGACCCTCGGCGCGATCGCGCTGAACGGCTTTCGCCGGGCCGAGGTCCAGGTGGGTCGACGGTCGCGGTGATCGGGCTGGGGCTGATCGGCCAGCTCGCGGTGCGGATCGCGCGCGCGGCGGGATGTCGGGTCCTCGGGTGGACCTCGATCCCGAGCTGGTCGAGCTCGCCCGGGCGGCGGGCGCCGAGGCGGTCGTCCGCTCGGACCCGACCGCCGGTGGCCGTCGTCGGCGCCGACGCGGTCCTCGTCTGTGCGGCGACCGAGAACGATCCGGCCGGCTGGCCGCCAGGCTGGCTCGCGACCGTGCGCCGTGGTCGTGGTCGGCGACGTCGACATGGACCTGCCGCGCGCGCCCTTCTACGACAAGGAGCTCGACCTGCGGCTCTCGCGCTCCTACGGGCCGGGCCGCTATGACCCAAACTACGAGCTCCACGGGCTCGACTACCCGATCGGCCACGTGCGCTGGACCGAGCAGCGAAACATGGAGGCGTTCCTCGGCCTGGTGGCCGACCGCAAGATGATCCGGGCGAGCTTGTCACCCACCGCTTCGCGTTCGGCGAGGCAAAGCAGGCGTACGAGGTGCTGAAGTCGCGAGCGCCCGGTGGCGATCCTGCTCTCCTACCCGCGGCCGCCGAGACCTCACCTGCGAGACAGGCCATCGCACCGAGGCGAACGCCGGCTCGCGCCGCGGCGAAGCCGCGCTTCGGGCTGATCGGCGCGGGGAGCTTCGCCACCGCGAGGATGATCCCCGGCCTGATCGCAGCCGGGATGCAGCCCGGCCGCGTCGCTTCGGCCTCCGGACTGTGCGCCGAGAGCGCCCGCCAGCGGTTCGGGTTCGAGAGTTCCGGGGCCGGGCCCGAGGCGGTGCTCGGCGGCGGCGACGTCGACCTGGTGGTGGTCGCGACCCGCCACGACTCCCACGCGCAGTTGGTGGTCGACGCGCTGCGGCGCGACGTCGCCGTCTACGTCGAGAAGCCGCTGGCGCTCGACTGGGATCAGCTCGCCGCGGTCAGGGCAGCATTGGAGGCGGGCGCTGCGCCGCTGTTCGTCGGCTTCAACCGACGCTATGCGCCGGCCGCGCGGGAGCTGAAGCTGCTGCCCGGGCCGCGGCTGATGGACTATCGCGTGAACAGCGGGCCAGTGCCGCCCGCGCACTGGACCAACGACCTCGAGCTCGGCGGCGGGCGACTGAAGGGGGAGGGGTGTCACTTCGTCGATTTCCTCTGCGATCAGGCGGGGGCCGACCCGGCCAGGGTCACCGCCTCGCGGCTTCGTGCTCGAACCCGGCGCTCTCGCTCGCGGCGACCGACAACTTCAACCTGCAGATCCAGTTCAGCGACGGCAGCGTCGGGACGATCAGCTACGCGGCCGACGCCCCGAGCGGCCCGGGCAAGGAGCGCTTTGAGATCAGCGCCCGCGGCGCCTACGCGGTGATCGACGACTTCCGCGCGGCGACGATCTGGCGCGGCCGTGGCAAGTCCTCGATCGGATCGCGAAGGCAGGACAAGGGCTTTGGCGCCCAGTTCGACCTGATCCGCGCTGTGATCGCCGGCGAGGCGGAGCCGCCCGCGCCCGAGGGCTACTTGCTCTCGACGATGGTGACTCTTGCCGCCGCTCGATCGCTCGAGACTGGCGTCGGCGAGCGGGTGGTCGAGCGGGCGCCGGCCTTCAGCGAAGGGCCGAGCCCTGGCTGAGTAGCCGCGCGAGCGCCTCGAACATCGGCGCGTTGGTCCATCGCATGAACTCGCGTGTGTTCGTCCACCTGCGGTTGACCTGGTTCCCGAAGCTTCGCCGACGTTCGATCCAGAGCAACTCGACAGTCCGCGAGGCGATTCTCGTTGCCAGCTCGATGAGCCGCGGGCGGGTCTGCGCCCGCGCGCCGGCGACGATGCACAAGGCGTCGATGGCCGAAGCCGCTGAGTGGGTGTCGATCGGATACGCGCGATGAGGGTGATACCGCGCATCACCCGACGGCGAGAAGAAGTGGTCCAGCCAGGTCTGCAAAGCACTGTCGAGGAGCGAACCGTGCTTCCCCGTCCGCTCGTGCACGCGAGCAAGACCCTCCAGGATGTAGGCCGTGTGGAAGCTGTCGCGCCAACTCAGGTCGAAGCGCTCACCGTAAGGCCAGTTGCCGTCGCTGCCACGCAGGCGGATCGTGGTTTCGAGCGCGGCATCAAGTCGGCGTTCCAGCCGGGGGTCCGGCTGGTGGCTGAGCAGCCGCGTGAGCGTCCCGCAGACCATCACGTTCGCGTTGTGGATGAGTTCCGACCCGGCGGATACGTACGCGAAGAACGGACCGTGCTCGGACTCGCGGAACAGCGACTCGAGGAACGGGCGCGCCCGACTGGCGCGTTCCGGGCCGTCGGGGAGCACCCCCCAATCGTAAGCATCAAGCAGCCCGCGGATCGCGAAGCACGTGGCGATCGCGTTGGGCGAGCTCGCCGGATAGTAGAGGTGGCGCGTCTGCACATCGAAGTGATAACCCCAGGCGTCCGAGTGGGGCAACCGCAACGCCTCCAGCCGGCGGGCTAGCGCGGTGACCCAGCGGGCTGCGCCGGGCAGCTCCTTACCGGCGGGAAAGGAGTAGGCCGAGATCACGAGGCCCGAGACCTTGGCGTTGGGGCGGCTGGCGGCGTGCAGTGGCCACGGTGGCGGTACGGGCAGGCGGCGATAGGCCTGGATCGCGATCTGACGGGCTGGTTTGGAATGCCGCAACAGCGGCGAGATTGTGGTGTTCAGACCTTCGTAGGGGTCAGCGCCGATCCAAGCTCGGGCGGAGCCCCACTCGCCGAGCGCGTCTAAGATCCGCCGTAGCCGGCAGGGTTCTTCCGAATCCTCGCGAGTCGCCTGCCACTCAGCGACCGTCATGCCCACCGCCTTGCTTCAACCGCTGAACCGCCCACCGCGGAGTGAGATCCTCGGGTGTCCGGTCGATGCTCTGAGCCTGGAGGACACCGTCGGCTTTGCCCGGCGAAGCATGGCGCGGTCCGAGGGGGCGATTCAGGTTTCGATCAACGCACTGAAGGTTGCGATCGCTGAGAATGATGCCCGCTTTCGCCAGGCGCTCGCCTCGTTCGATGTCGCGAGCGCGGACGGCCAGCCGGTGGTCTGGGCGTCTCGCTTGCTTCGCTGTCCCCTCCCCGGACGGGTCAATGGCACCGACCTGATGTTCGAACTGCTTGCGGCGGCTCGCGACGAAGGCTTGGGACTGTACGTCCTCGGCGCCCGGCAAGAGCTGCTCGAAGCCGCGGTTGCGAAAATCCGCGCCGACTATCCGGGCATTCGTCTGGCCGGCTATCGAAATGGGTACTTCGACGAGTCCGAGAAGCCGACCGTGGTTGCGCAGATCGCGGCTTCCGGAGCCGATTTGCTGTTCGTCGCGCTTCCCTCCCCCGAAAAGGAGTGGTTCATGGTCGAGCATGCGAGGGATCTCGGGGTTGGATTCGCGATGGGGGTGGGCGGATCGATCGACGTGCTCGCGGGCGCCATTCCCCGAGCACCAGTGTGGATGCAGCGGACCGGCCTCGAGTGGCTCTTTCGGGTGGTCCAAGAGCCGCGCCGCATGTGGCGTCGATACCTCCGTACGAACACAAGGTTCGTGGTGCTGCTCGCCAAGGCGCTGGTCATGCGTTCGAAAGCCCGCCGGGCTTGACCGCAACGCCGCTCCACGGGCCTCAATTGCGGTCGACGCCTTCATTCTTGAATGGGCTTTCGGGTCTCGGAAAGAGCACCGGAGCTCTGGCACGCACAGAGCAAACCGGATTTGGACGTTTGCGTGCAACGCTGCTCCGGGGCACGGGATAAGGATAAGATGGGCGTGTTGTAGGGGAGGATGAGATGGGGGTTGTAGGGGATATCCAGCGCTTCCGCACCGGCCTTCCACTCCCGGAGCGACCTTCTATTCGTTGCCTTGCCGTCACCGCGAAAGGAATGGCTCCTGCTCGACCACGCGCCGGGCCTCGGCGTTGGCTACCCGCGCCGGATGTGGCGACGCTATCTGCGCACCAACACGCGATTTCTGGTGTTACGAAGTCGAAGCTTGTTTTCCCGCTCGAAAGAACCCAGGGCATGAGGCTGCCCCGATCCTTCGGGAGCGGCTCAGCTCAAGCGAGATCGCCCCTGCTCTGGCGCGGCGCGACGCTTTCGGATCGCACGCAGGGGGAAGCATGGCGATGAGAGAATCTGTCGACCGGGTCGGCATCGATAATGCGCGCGTTCCACGCGCCGAGGCGCCCCCCAAGGGGCCCGTGCCAGATACTCTCTCGCCGGCAAGCCGGCGCGACTACCTGCTCCGTCGTGCCCTCGCAGCCGGCGACTTTGCTGCGCTCGCCCTAGCGATTGGTGGAACAGCGCTCCTCCAATCGGCGCTCGGTCGCTCCCCTGAGCCGTGGGCGATGGGGATTTCCGCGGCGCTTCTGCCGCTATGGCTGCCGATCGGCATCTCCGCCCGGCTGTATCCGATGGCCGGGCGAGGAGACATCACGGGATTTGCGGACGAGATCGGACCGGTCCTGCGCGCGGCGACGATCTGGAGTTGGGTGGTGCTGATGACGCGTGTCGCCCTCGAATCGGGCTACGTGCTCCTGCTGCCGTCGCTGGGGTTGTGGGGGCTCAGCATCGCGAGCGTCCTGATCGTGCGAGCCGCGGTGCGAGCAGTCGCGCGCACACGTCCCTGGTATTCGCAGAGGACGTTGGTCGTCGGCGATGATGAGGACGCCCTTCGGGTGATGAGCCGGATCAGCCGCCATCCTGAGTGGGGCATCGAAGTGGTCGCGCAAGCGAATCTCCAGAGCAGCCCGCCGAGCGTGCAGCGCTTCGGCGCTCTCCCTGGCGCCCGCGGTGAGAGGCGACACGTCGCGGACGCCTCGAATGGTGCGTACGCCGTCGATCTCGAAACGATGCCCGACCCGCAGGCCGTCGCGACAGTCGACTCCCAAGCGCAGACGCTGCTGGATTGGGTAGGGACAGCCGGGGTGGCGCGGGTCGTATTCGCCACTCATCCGAGCCAGCTTGGTCACCGGACAACCCTGGCTCGCGTGCTCACTGCGGCGGGGGTGCAGGTTGATCTGGTCCCCGGCGACTCCGACATCGTCACGTCAAACGCCGAGGTCCACCACTTCGAGGGGCTCCCAGTGATTTCTCTGCTACCGACATCGCTTCCCCGCACGTTCGGCTTTGTCAAACGTGGTTTTGACCTCGCGGTGAGCGTCCCAGTGCTGCTATTGGCGTCGCCGCTACTGCTCTATTGCGCCGCCAAGATCAAGCTCGATTCAGAGGGCCCGGTCCTTTTTCGACAGGATCGGGTCGGGTTGCGCCGGCGGCGCTTCCAGCTCCTGAAGCTGCGCTCGATGGTGGCGGACGCGGATCAGCGCCTCGACGAGGTCGCCGATCTCACGCTTCATGGGAACGGATTGGATTCGGGGATGCTCAAAGTCGCAGACGATCCTCGCGTGACCAAGTTCGGTGTCTGGCTCAGACGCTGGTCGATCGACGAGCTACCCCAGCTGATCAACGTCGTGAAGGGCGAGATGAGCCTCGTCGGCCCCAGGCCTTTGCCAGTCGCCGAGGATGCTCGCGTCGGCAAGGACTTCGAGGCTCGATACGAGGTGAGGCCCGGGATCACAGGTCGCTGGCAGGTGCTGGGGAGAAGCGACATTCCCTTGGATGACATGGTGCGGCTCGATTACACCTATGTCATGAACTGGTCGCTGTTTGAGGACGTGAAGCTACTGCTACGAACCATCTCCGCGGTGACGCGCAGGCGAGGCGCATACTGACCGACCTGTAGGAGTCGTTCTCCGTCGGATCTTCGGATGAGCCCTTTCAACAAGGAAGATTTTGCGAATCTCTACGACCGAGAGGTCTGGAGCGTCTATGGATTCATCGGCTATCGGCTGACCTCCCGTGCCGATGTCGAAGATCTCACCCAGCAGACTTTCGAGAAGGCGCTGAGAGCCTGGGAGAAATTTGATCCCCGCCGCGGTGAGGCAAGGGTTTGGCTGCTGGCGATCGCCCGCAATTTGCTCATCGATCATTACCGAAGCAATAAGTCCGAGGTCGGAGCATCTTTCGAAGAATGTGATGAGTTGCCCTGGGTGACCACCGAGCCGTCTCCTGTGGAGAGGCTGGGGATCGATCCCGAGCTCGAGGCTGCGCTGGCAAAACTCGGGCAACGCGAGCGGGAGCTGATCGCGCTGCGCTTTGGCGGAGATTTGAATGGCCCCGAGATCGCCCGTCTGACGGGTCTCAGCCTGGCCAACGTCCACCAGATCCTCTCCCGCTCGCTCCGCCGGCTTCGCGACGAGTTGAAGCGGGAGCCCGGCTCGAATTTAGGGCGCGAGAGGGCCGGTGCCAGCCAGGCCAGCAATGGCGATCGTGAGCATCAGAGCACCCGATCCGGCATAGGCGGCAATGAGCCGTCGAACCCTCGTCGAGGATCTGTGTCGGCTCTCGTTAACGATACGACGCCTCAGCGCTCCCCTAAACGCCGCGCGGGGGACCGGGCGCGAGGACTCCAATAGTCGCGCGACCGAGTCGTGTTCGGGTTCCGTAGTCATTTCGTTCTCCTGTGCATGATCAGCGGCTGAATAACGCCGAGCGTGGGTTCAGCTCACGCGCCCGGTCATAGGCTGCCCTGGCTGCCTCGCGGTCCCCTTGCGCCTCCTCGATTCGAGACAGCACATACCAGGTGCGCCAGTTTGTCGGCTCCCGCCGCGTCGCCTGGCGCGCCTGTTCGGCTGCGGCGCCGAGGTCGCCCTGCAGCTCGAGCACGAGCGCCTGCTGAAGTGGTGGTGTTGCGGCCCATGGCTCAACATTTCCGGCGGTCCGGGCCTGTTCGAGCGCCGAATCGACCTCACCCGCGTTCACGTCGTCCTGGCTCGCGCGAACCGCCTTGGTGCCGATGAGCGGGATGCCGATGGCGGCGAGCGCCAACGCTCCCAAAACACCTAGAACAATTCGGGGCCGCGGCCCTTGGGCGTTCGGCGATCCGTCCTCCTTCGGATCCCTCGCAGCGAGGATGGCGGCAGCGAGAAGCAGGAAGACAATCGGTATGAGCGCCATCTCCCAGGCCCAATCAACAGCGGCGGCCGTGGCGAACGCGATGCAGGCGGCCGTTGCGGCTGCGATCCACGGTCGAGTGTCGAGGGGTGCGGCAAACGCTCGTCGGATGCCGAAGCCGATCACGCCAAAGATGAACCCCGAGATCAGAAGCAGGCCGGGCACTCCCAACTCACCCAGAGCTTCGAAGAACAGCGAGTGCGCATCCCGAACGAATCCCGGCAGAGACCCTTCGCGCGCCCAGTAGAACTCCCACGTTCCCGGTCCGATTCCCGTCAGCGGGTTCTCCACGGCTGCGTCCACCGTTGCGCTCCAGTATTGATAGCGGCCATTGCCGCTTGCGCTCTCGAAGCGTCCGGCGGTATCGCCGGCCGCAGGGCTTGGCTCCTTAAAGACCTCCCACGACTCCGACAGTTTTCCAGGCAGGTCGATGGCGGCCGCTGCGGCGATTGCGACGACCAAGAGGACGGCGAGTCCACGGCCGGTGGCCCTCCGACTGAGCCGCGGCTGAGGCAGGAGCCGGTGGCGCTCGGCAAGCCCGAAGGCCGCGCGCAGAAGCGCTACGCCGGTGCACACCACGAGCACGATCGCGATCATCTCGTTTCCCTGATCGAGGGCCGCCTGGGTGGAGAGCCCGTCCTTGAGAGCCGTGCGCTGGGTCGCCGCGACAATCAGCATCGCGCCTCCCAGCCCTGCGAGCGCGACGCTTGGCAGGATTTGAAATCGTTTCGGAGACAGCACGACGAACGCCACCAGACCGACTCCGATCTCGATTGCACCGCCGCGCGAGAGCGTGTAGAAGGCGACGAGGGCCATCACCGGAACGGACGCGGTGGCAAGCGCCTGAGTCGCTATCCGGCGCGAGTTCACTGCGATCGCCAGGAGCAGCGGCGTGCCAATCGCCATCAGCGCTGCGAGGGCGTTCCAGTAGTCGACCGGGAAATTCAGCCGTGCGACTGCGATCTCGAGAGCCTTGCCTGTTTCGTTCGCGGGGAACCAGGGCGGATGCAGGCGCGAGAGCAGGGCAAGCGCCCCGATCACCGCGAGGGCGGCGCCGACCGAATAGACCGTTCGGCGAACCGCATCTCGGCCGTACGCGTTGAGCGCGAGAGTGAACACCCCCGCGTAGGTGGCCACCCTGGCCAATTCGGCGACGGTGCGCTCCTGCGATTCGGACCAGATGAGACCGATCGCGGTCCATGCAGCAAAGGCGCAGAGTCCAGCGAGCGCGATCCAGAGGCGTCGCGGCACGTTCGTCGATGGGAGGACGCCCACGATCGCGCCCAGCACCACGATCCACCAAATCGCGACCCCGACCTCGCTGCGGACGACTGCGTCGTAGCCACCGCCTCGCAAAGCGAGATACAGGATGAGGATGAAGGGCAGCACCGTCCCGGCGAGCACCGGCCCAGCCTCACGCCGCGCCGCCCGGAGACTGAAGAGCTCGCCGAGACGGTGGCGGCGAACTGCATCGCCACGCGCATCGATCTCGCCAGGATGCGCCATCTCATCCTGGAAATACGCGCTGGGCGCGAGAATCCTGACTGATCTGTCAGCCTCAAGGCGTGGGTCGCGTATGGATCTGTATGCGGAAGCTGACTTGCTCGATGATTGCTATGGGCCTCGTCGCCGGCGCCCTGCCGGCAACCTCGACGGCCCAGGACAACTCCGCGATCGATCAATACCAAGAGAACGTTCCCGAGGCGGGCGGCGGGGGGGGCGGCATCGGGGGCGGGGGCGGCGGTGCCGGCGGGGGCGGCGGGGGCGGCGGGGGCAGTGTGGACAGCGGTGGCAGTGGGGGCGGCGGTTCCGGCGGTGGCAGCGGGGGCGGCGGTTCCGGCGGGGGTGGGGGCGGCGGGGCAGCGGGGGCGGCGGTTCCGGCGGGGGCAGCGGGGGAAGTGCGGGCGACGGCAGCGCCGTGCCACCAGCGCCGGCACCGCCGGCAACCCCGGACCCTCAGGCATCCGGCGCCGGTGCCGTCGAGGGTGGTCCGTCGGCGGCGTCCGACTCGACGAGGACCTCGAAGGAGAAGTCCGAGCCCCATGAGACAGACGCTCGCGCCGGCAGGAAAGAATCCCGCAATAAGAAGGAATCCCGCAGTGGATCCTCCGTGCCCGAGCGCTCCGGCGAGGATCCGGCCGGCGGTGCGCTCGGCCCGGCGTCAAGCACGACCGACTCCGGTGGAGTCGGGGCGTTTCCGATCATCCTGGGCGCTTTGGCGCTCGCAGCGGTGGCCTTCGTATTGATTCGCCGCCACTATGGCGCCGGGGCGGACCCGGTGTGATCGAGTCCAGGCACCACGGAGGCCGCCGTGCAGGACGCGCCGGTGCGGTGGCGGCAGCCATCACGCTGGCATGTTCGGCTGTTGGCGCGAGCGCTGCATCGGCGTCGTTCACCACCGGCCTGTGGGGTGCCGGGTACACCTCCCCGGATGCATCGGTGCGCGGCGACGAATTCGACAACACTGTCGAAGCGCGCGCCGAAATCGCCCGCATCGACGTGGTTTGGAGATCTCTCGTCTCAGGCCAGCCGGCGGATCCGACCAATCCAGCAGATCCTGCCTACGACTTCTCGAGCATCGACGCAGCGGTTCGCGATGCCGCACAGCGGGACCTGACCGTGATGTTCACGGTTTACCGGGCACCATCGTTCGCCGAAGGCCCCGACCCTCCAGGCGACGCGCCCGCCGGGTCGTGGCGCGTAGATCCGCAGGCGTTCGGCGACTTCGGCCGCGCGCTGGCGAGCCGCTACTCGGGAGCATTTCAGGGCCTTCCGCAGGTCCGGTTCTTCGAGGCTTGGAACGAGCCCAACCTCTCGGATTTCCTCTCGCCCCAGTGGGAGGGAAAATCCCCGTATGCCGCAGATCTTTACCGGCGCATGGTGAACGCGTTCAGCGCGGCGATTCACGCGGTCAACCCACAGAACGTCGTGGTCGCCGGGTCGACCGCCCCCTACGGCGATCCAGCCGGTGGACGGCGGATGAGGCCACTTCGCTTCCTGCGAGGCCTTCTCTGCGTGCAGAAGAAGGGGGCCAAGATCACCGCGGCGAAGTGCTCGGATAGGGCGGACTTCGACGTCCTCTCTCACCACCCGATCAACCTCTCGGGCGGACCCGGGCGAAGCGCGATTCACCCCGATGACGCCTCCACCCCCGACTTCGAACACGTCAAGCGCACACTCCGCGCCGCTGAGCAGCTGGGCAGGGTCAAGGGCGGGCGCCACCCGGTATGGGCGACGGAGCTCTGGTGGGAGTCCGACCCGCCCGACTCACGCAATGGGATCAATCTCGCCAAGCACGCTCGGTGGACGGCCGAAGCGCTCTACAGCCTGTGGAAGCAGGGTGCCGGCGTCGTCATCAATTTCGTCGTCCGCGACATGGTGGCCGATCGAGACGAGGTGATCGACTCGGGGCTGATCCTGCCTGACGGCACCCGCAAGCCCGCCTTCCAGGCCTTTCGCTTTCCGTTTGTGGTCGACCGCAAGTCGAAGCGCAGCGCGCTTGCCTGGGGGAAGGCCCCGGTGGGAGGACGCGTGGTGATCGAGCGAGCCAAGGGCGGTGGTTGGAAGCAGGTGGGCGCGAGCGAGGTCGCGAGCGGCAAGGTGTTCACCGAGAAGCTCAAGCTTGAGCCGCAGTCGGCGCGATTTAGGGCGAAGATCGGGGCGGAGACGAGCCTGGCGTGGAAAGTGTCGGGCAAGTAGGAGCCGTCTCGCCGCGCCGCCGGTGCCACGACTTTCGCTGACGGGGCAGAGGTCGTACGGCAACATCTGGCTCATGGTCGTGAGCTCGGACAGGACTGAGGGTGAGGACAAGCTGAAAGACTCCGCTGGTTGAGCGGCGAGCGTTGGTTAGGCTCGCAGCTCGATGACCGATCTCGAAGGGCGCGTGATCGCGATCGCCGGCGCCGGCGGTGGCCTCGGCCCGACCGTCGCCCGCGCGCTGGCCGACGCCGGCGCGACCCTGGCGCTCAGCGACGTCGATACGGGCCGCCTCGACTCGCTGGTCGAGCGAACTCGCCCTCGCCGACGACCGCTGCGACGCGCGCGTCGCCGACCTCCTCGGCGACGACGGCGCCCGCGAGTGGGCGAATGCGCTGGAGGAGCGCTTCGGCCGCACCGACGCCCTCCTTCATCTCGTCGGCGGCTGGCGTGGCGGCGAGCCGCTCGCCCAAGCGCCGCTCTCCGACTACGAGTGGCTGCACGACCTTCTCGTGCGCACCGTCCAGCACGCCACCCGTGCCTTCTACGAGGCCCTGCGCGAGAGCGCCCACGGTCGCTTCGTGCTCGTCTCCTCATCGCAGGCCCAGACGCCGTCCGGCACCAACGCCGCCTACGGCGCCGCCAAGGCGGCGGCGGAGAGCTGGACGCTCGCGCTGGCCGACCAGTTTCGCGCCGACGAGTCGGTGGCGACGGCGAACATCCTCGTCGTCAACGCGATCCTCACCCCGCAGATGCGCGAGGCGAACCCGGACAAGGCGTACAAGACATTCACGTCGGCCGAGGAGATCGCCGACGCGATCGCCTTCCTCTGCTCCGACTCGGCGGCGAAGATGAACGGCAAGCGCCTCTCGCTCTACCCGTGAGCGTGAGGGGCTTCGCCTCCGACAACCACGCCGGCGCCCACCCCGAGGTGCTCGAGGCCCTCGTGGCCGCCAACGACGGCCACGCCGGCAGCTACGGCGCCGACGCCTGGACCGCGCGCGCCGAGGAGCTCTTTCGCGAGCACTTCGGCGCCGAGGCGCGCGGGTTCTGCGTCTTCAACGGCAGCGGCGCCAACGTCGCCGCGATCGACGCGCTCACCGGACCGCACGAGGCCGTGATCTGCACCGACGTCGCCCACATGCACGTCGACGAGTGCGGCGCGCCCGAGCGGCTCGCCGGCACCAAGCTGCTCACCGTCTCCACCGAGCACGGCAAGCTCGGCCCCGACGACCTGCGGCGCTGGGAGGCGAACCGCGGGCGACGAGCACCGCGTCCAGCCGCGCCTCGTCTCGATCACGCAGGCGACCGAGCTCGGCACCGTCTACACGCTCGAGGAGACCCGCGCGATCGCCGACACCGCCCACGAGCTCGGCATGCTCGTGCACGTCGACGGCGCCCGGCTCGCGAACGCGGCGGCGGCGCTCGACGCGTCGCTCGCCGCGCTGACCACCGAATGCCGGCGTCGACGCGGTCTCCTTCGGCGGCACGAAGAACGGCTTGGTGGTCGGCGACGCGGTCGTCTTCTGCCGCCCCGGGCTCGCCGCCGACTTCAGCTTCACCCGCAAGCAGATGCTCCAGCTCGCCTCGAAGATGCGCTTCATCTCCGTCCAGTTCGAGGCGCTGCTCGGGGGGGAGCTGTGGCTGCAGAGCGCCCGCCATGCGAACGCGATGGCGGCTCGGCTGGCCGACGCCGCGGCCGCCGTCGACGGGGTCGAGATCAGCCACCCCGTCGAGGCGAACGCCGTGTTCGCCCGGCTGCCCCGCGCGGCGATCGACCGACTGCTCGCCGAGCTTCCCGGCGAGCACCCGTTCTACGTCTGGGACGAGAGCGCCGACGAGGTGCGCTGGATGTGCGCATGGGACACCGCGCCCGAGGACGTCGACGAGTTTGCAGCCGCGGTCGCGGCCGCGGTCAAGGGAGCGACGGGCTGATGGTCATCCCCAGCCCCGCCGCGCTGCGCGACCGATTCGAGGGCCGCGTCGCGCGCTCGATCCCGAAGCTTCCCGGACCGCTCCTGCGCGCGCTCGGCGGCCGGCCGATCCGCATCGACGGCCAGCAGCTCAGCCCGCAGGTGCAGGTCGGCCTTCGGCTCGAGCGGCTTCACCGGCGGCTCGGAGGTCGCCACGGTCGCCGAGAAGCGGGCTCGGCGCCGCCGCGAGGCACGGATCTTCGCCGGGCCGCGAATCGAGGTCGAGCGCGCGTCCGACATCGAGCTGAGCGGCCCCGCGGGACCGATCCCGGCTCGCCTCTACGACCCGCCGAGCGGCGAGCGCCCCGCCCCGCTCGTCGTCTACTACCACGGCGGCGGTCACGTGATCGGCGACCTCGACACCCACGACCAGCCGTGCCGGTTCCTCGCCCGCGAGATCCCGGCGCTGGTGCTCGCGATCGACTACCGGCTCGCGCCGGAGCACCCCTTCCCGGCCGCGGTCGAGGACGCCTTCGCCGCGTTCGTCATGGCCCACTCGACGGCCGAGCGTCTCGGCGCCGATCCCGAGCGGATCGCGGTCGCCGGCGACAGCGCGGGCGGCAACCTCGCGGCCGTCGTCTGCCAGCTCGCCGCCGCCAGCGACGGCCCGATGCCCGCCTTCCAGGCGCTGATCTATCCGGTCGCCGACTACTCGTCCAAGCGGCGCTCCTACGACCTGTTCGGGGAGGGCTTCTTCCTCACCCGCGAGGAGATGGACTGGTATCGCGACCACTACTTCGCCGCCGCCGGGGATCTCGAGGACCCGCGTGCGTCCCCGATTCTGGCCGAGGACCTGTCCGGACTGCCGCCGGCACACATCGTGAGCGCCGGCTTCGACCCGCTTCGCGACGAGGCCGAGGACTACGCCGAGCGCCTGCGCGCGGCCGGGGTACCGACCACCCTGCGCCGCGAGAGCGACCTCGTGCACGGGTTCATCAACGCGGTCGGGCTGGGCGGCCACGCCCGCGAGGCGACCGCCGAGATCGCGTCCGCGCTGCGCACCGGGCTCGCACCCGCCGGAGTCGCGCGCGCGGATCAGCCACCGTCTAGGCTGAGCGGCGCGCCCGGATAGCTCAGCAGGCCAGAGCACGTGCATGGTAAGCACGGGGTCGCGGGTTCGAATCCCGCTCCGGGCTTGGGCGGTCAGTCGTGCTGGCGCCGCCGCGCCTCGAGCTCCGCCAGCGCCAGGGCGAGCATCGCGCGCTCGTCGAGGCCAAGGCCGTCCTCGCGGGTGGTCAGGCCCCAGAGCCGACGCAGACCGTCGTTGGTGAGGCTGAAGTGCGGCTCGTCGCGGCTGCGGGCCAGGAGCCTGCGTGCGATCGAGTTCCCCTTCCGTCCCAGTCCCATGTTCCCCTGAACCTCCGTTCGGACTTGCGAAGCTAATCGGCCTTGAGCCCCGCGGTCAACCCACAACCGTCGAACGCGGCCGGTCACTAGGGTCCGCCCCGATGGACTTCTCACTCACCCACGAGCAGGAGGACTTCGTCGCCGCCATCCGCGACTTCTGCTCCCGCGAATGCGGCACGCCCGAGCAGCGCGAGCGGCTGACGAACGGCTACACCGAGGCCCACTCGGCCGAGATCTACTCGAAGATGGCCGACCTCGGCTGGCTCGGCGTGACGATCGACGAGGACCATGGCGGCTCGGGCGGAGGGATGCTCGACGCCTGCCTGTTCATGGAGGAGACCTCGCGCGGACTCGCGCCGATCAACGGCTACGCGACGACGCTGATCGTCGCCGGCGCCGTCCAGCGCTTCGGCAGCGACGAGCAGCGGCGCGAGATCCTCGGCGGCATCGCCTCCGGCTCTGTCGAGGCCATCGCGATGACCGAGCCCGAGGCGGGCTCGGACGTCGGCTCGCTGAGGACGAGCGCCGAGCGCGTGAACGGCGGCTTCGTCATCAACGGGCAGAAGGTCTTCTGCTCCAACGCCCACATCTCCGACCACGTGCTGGTCGTCTGCCGCACCGGCAAGGGGGAGACCAAGCACGAGGGCCTCTCGATGATCTTCGTGCCCACCGACAACCCGCAGATGGAGATCACCCCGATCGACACGCTGGGCGGTCGCGAGACGAGCTACCTCTACTTCACCGACTGCGAGGCGCCCGCGGACGCCGTGCTCGGCGAGGTCGACCAGGCCTGGATGCAGCTGATGGCCGGGCTCAACGTCGAGCGGCTCATCCTCGCGGCGACGATGCTCGGGCTCGGCCGGCGAGCCTTCGACGACGCGCTCGCCTACGTCAAGGAGCGCCGCCAGTTCGGCAAGCCGATCGGCTCCTTCCAGGCGCTCCAGCACCGGCTCGCCGACCTCGCGACCGAGCTCGAGGCGGCGCGGCTGATGACCTACTGGGTCGCCTCCGCGGTCGACTCGGCCCCCGACAAGATGCTCCCGCGGGAGGCCTCGATGGTGAAGCTCAAGGTCACCGAGACCGCTCAGCGCGCTGCCCTCGAAGGGATGCAGATGATGGGCGGCTACGGCTACTCGTCGGAGTACGACATGGAGCGGCTCGTGCGCCAGACGCTGGTCTCCACCATCTACGGCGGCACCAGCGAGATCCAGCGCAACATCATCGCCAAGAGCTACGGGCTCTAGATGGTGCAGGCACCGAGCGGCGTCCGCGTGCTGCTCGCCGCTCACCAGGGACTCGCGGTCGGCGGCATCGGGACGATGGCCAGAGGGCTCGCCGCGCACCTGCCGGATGCCATGGAGCCATATGGAAGCGTGGTCGTCGAGATGCCGGCGGCGGGCGACCGGCTGAGCGGGCGCCTTCGCGTCCTCGGCGGCCCCGGCGCCGCCGCCCGCCTCTGGCACGAGCAGGCTCGACTCGCTCGGATGGCCCGGGACTTCGACCTCCTCCATCTCTGCGACCTGCGCCCGCTGGCGCTCGCCCGGACGCCGTTCCTGATCACCGTCCATGACGTCGACTTCCTCGACCGGCCGCGCTGGCTGCCGGCGAGCGCGCGGCTGTACAAGCAGCGGATGCTGCGCGCCGCCCTGCGCAAGCGACCCGCGGCCGTCGTGTGCGTCTCGGAGCACACGCGTAGCCGCCTCGTCCACCACCATCCGGAGGCGCGCCGCACCGAACTGCGGGTGATCCCGCCCGGCGTCGAACGGCCCGACATGGGGTGGACCGGTGCCGGCGACCCGCCCTACTTCCTCACCGTCTCGACGATCCATCCACGCAAGAACCATCTCGGGCTGCTGCGCGCGTTTCGCGAGGCACGGGGCCACGGCCTCGCGCTGCGGTGGCTGGTTGCCGGCCCTCCGGGCCCCCGCTCGCGGGAGATCCGGCGCGCGCTCGAGGCCGAGCCCGGGGTCCAGCTGCTCGGCGAGGTCGATGCCGCAAGACTCGACCGCCTCTACCGCGAGGCGACGTTCGTCGCCACGCCCTCGGCACTCGAGGGCTTCGGCTATCCGCCGCTGGAGGCGATGGCAAGGGGGGTGCCGACGCTGACCTCCGACGCCGCCGCGCTGCCTGAGGTGGTCGGCGACGCGGGACCGCTTCTGCCGCCCGAGGACCTGGCGGCATGGGCCCGAGCGCTCATCTGGCTGGCCGAAGATACGAGTGCGCGCGGCGAGCTCTCCGAGCGCGGAAAAACGCGCGCGGAGCGCTTTTCGTGGTCTCGCGCCGCAGACGAGGTGGTACGGCTGCATCTGGATCTGTGCGGTTGACGACTGGGAAATCCACGGTTGACCGCCGGCGCGGAACGTGTATATGCTCGGCCTCGGTCGAAGGGGACAACTCGTTCGCAACCCAGAATTGGAGGGAGTCGTGGATCGACCCGTGCGGAGCATGGACAGGGAGCTCTACATAGGCGACGACCGGATCGCCGACGACGGCGACTGCTACGTGATCGCCGAGGTCGGCCACAACCACCAAGGTTCGGTTGAGAAGGCCATGCAGCTGTTCGAGGCGGCGAAGGACTCCGGCGCGCACGCCGTCAAGTTGCAGAAGCGCTCCAACCGCGAGCTCTACACGCGCGAGTACTACACCCGGCCCTACGACCACGAGAACAGTTACGGGCAGACCTACGGCGAGCACCGCGAGTTCCTCGAGTTCGAGCGCGGGGAGTACCAGGAGCTGCAGTCCTACGCGGCGGAGATCGGGATCACGTTCTTCGCCACCGCCTTCGACCCGACGAGCGTCGAGTTCTGCGAGGACCTCGGCATGCCCGCCTACAAGGTCGCCTCGGCCGATCTCAAGAACCTGCCGCTGCTGCGACTGATTGCCGAGACCGGGAAGCCGATGATCATGTCGACCGGCGCCGCGACGCTCGCCGACGTCAGGCGCGGCTATGAGGCCGTCGCCGAGGTCAATCCCAACATCGCGCTGCTGCAGTGCACCGCGGTCTATCCGCCGGACTGGGAGGAGCTCGACCTGCGGGTGATCGAGACCTACCGCGAGCTGTTCCCCGGGGCGGTGGTCGGGCTCTCGAGCCACGACAACGGCATCGCGATGGCGCTCGCCGCGTTCATGCTGGGCGGCCGCATCGTCGAGAAGCACTTCACCCTCAACCGGGCCTGGAAGGGCACCGACCAGAGCTTCTCGCTGGAGCCGCAGGGGCTGGAGAAGATGATCCGCGACCTGCGGCGAACCCGCCGGGCGCTCGGCGACGGACAGAAGCGGATCTATCCGTCGGAGACCGCGGCGACCGTGAAGATGGGCAAGAAGCTCGTTGCCGCGCGCGACCTGGCCCCGGGCGAGACGCTTACCGCCGACGACATCGCCTCGCGCTCCCCCGGCGACGGGGTCCCGCCCTGCGAGCTCGACAAGTTCATCGGGCGCCGGCTGCGCCAGGCCGTCAGCGCGGACCAGGCGCTGAGCTTCGAGATGATCGACGAGCTCGCGAGCCTCGAACGCGAGCTTGCGCAGAGCACCGCCTCGTCGCGGTGAGTGACGGTCCGCTCGACGGTCAGATCGCGGTAGTCACCGGCGCCCTGGGGAAGCTGGGGCCGATCTGGGTGCGTGCGCTCGCGGGGTCCGGCGCCCGCGTGGTCGGCATCGATCTGCGCGACGACGGGGCGGAGGAGCTCGAGCGCGCGGTCGCCGACACGGCGGGTGAGTACGCGCACGAGCGCGGCGACGTCGGCGTCAGGGAGGAGCTCGAGGCGATCCGCGACAGGGTCGCCGATCGCTGGGGGGTTGCGAACGTGCTCGTCTGCAATGCCGGGATCGACCAGCCCCCGGAGGCGGCCGCCAGCACCCGGCTCGTTCAGGAAATCGAGTCCGAGGACTTCCGGCGCACGCTCGACGTCAACCTCGTCGGTACCTTTCACGCGATTCAGGTCTTCGGCGCGGCGATGGCCGACGCCGGCCGGGGGTCGATCGTCACCATCGGCTCCATCTACGCCTCGCAGGCTCCCGATCCCAAGCTCTACGATCACATGCCCTTGGACCCGCCCTTCCTCAAGCCTCCCGCCTACGGCGCCTCGAAGGCGGGTGTGCTGAACCTGAGCCGCTACTTCGCCCGTCTCTGGGGCCCGCGCGGGGTGCGCGTCAACGCGCTCTCCCCCGGCGGCGTTCGGGGCGACCAGGACGCCGAGTTCGTGCGCAAGTACGTCGACCGCGTCCCGCTCGGCCGGCTCGCCGAGGCCGATGACCTCGGCGGTCCGCTGATCTTCCTCGCCTCCGACGCCTCCCGCTACCTCACCGGCCAGGAGCTGCGCGTCGACGGGGGGCTCGCGGCATGAGCACCGTCGACGAGCGGGCGACCAAGCTCGTCGGCAACGTGATCGATGGCGAGGAGCGCGGCGCGAGCTCCGACGCCACCTTCGAGAAGCTCGCCCCGGCCACGGGCGAGCCGCTGTCGACCGTCGCGCGCTCGGATCGCGCCGACGTCGAAGCTGCCGTGGCCGCCGCCCGCGCCGCGCAGCCGGCCTGGGCCCGGCAACCGCCCCCCGACCGCGGCGCCGTGCTGCGCCGCATCGCCCAGCTCCTCGAGCGCGACGCGGACGAGATGGCGGCAATCGTCGCCGCCGAGACCGGCAAGGCGCCGGGCGACGCGCGCGGCGAGGTCGGCGCGGCGATCGAGATGGGCTACTTCGTGGCCGGCGAGGGCCGGCGCCTCTACGGCCGCACGACCACCAGCGCGATCCCCAACCGGGCGGCGATGACGATCCGCCAGCCGCTCGGCGTCGCCGGCCTGATCATCGCCGCCAACACGCCGATCGCAAACGTCGCATGGAAGGTGTTCCCGGCCCTGCTGTGCGGCAACGGAGCGGTGCTCAAGGCCTCCGAGGACACGCCGGAGACCGCGCTGGCGTTCAGCCGGCTGGCCGCGGAGGCGGAGCTTCCACCGGGCATCCTCAACGTCGTCCAGGGCTACGGCCCCGAGGCCGGCCAGCCGCTGGTCGAGCATCCCGGCGTCGACGTGGTCAGCTTCACCGGCTCGACCGCGGTGGGCCGGATGATCGCCCGGGTCGCCGGCGAGCGGATGGCGAAGGTCTGCCTCGAGCTGGGCGGCAAGAACCCGCTCGTCGTCTGCGACGACGCGGACCTCGAGGGCGCCGCCGAGGCGGCCGCGCTGTCGGCCTACTCGAACGCCGGCCAGCGCTGCGCGGCCGCGAGCCGGATCATCGTCTTCGACTCGGTGTACGACCGCTTCCGCGAGCTGCTGATCGAGCGCACGACGGCCCAGCGCGTCGGGCCGACCGACGACGACGACCTCGGCCCGGTGATCAACGAGGGCCAGCTCGATCAGATGCTGGCGGCGGTCGACCAGGCGCGCAATGAGGGCGCCGAGGTCCTCGCCGGCGGCGAGCGGCTGGCCGGCGACGGCCACGACGGCGGCTTCTACATGGCGCCGACCGTGCTCGAGGGCGCGCCGCTCGACTCCGACGTGGCCTGCAAGGAGCTCTTCGGCCCGATCACGACGATGCACCGGGTGTCGGGGTTCGAGGAGGCGATCGAGGCGGCCAATGCGACCGACTACGGGCTCACGGCGGCGATCTGGACCGATTCCGTGCACCGCGCGCAGGAGTTCGTCGCCCGCGTGCACAGCGGGGTGGCGTCGGTCAACGGCCCCACCTACGGCTCCGAGCCGCACATGCCGTTCGGCGGCGAGGGCCAGTCGGGCAACGGCTGGCGTGAGGCGGGCACCGAGGCGCTCGACGTCTACTCGGACATAAAGACCGTCTACGTCAGACACGACCCCGACCGGGCCTAACCAGACGCGTGACGTCCGCCGTCGCCCTGATCCCCGCGCGTTCCGGCTCCGAGCGCGTGCCCGGCAAGAACGTGCGCGAGCTCGGCGGCCACCCGCTGATCGCCTACACGATCGCCGCCGCGCAGGCCGCTCGCGTCTTCGACGCGGTCATCGTCTCGACCGATTCGCCCGAGATCGCCGCGGTGGCCGAGAGCTACGGCGCCGAGGTCCCCGGGCTGCGCCCCGCCGAGATGGCGACGTCGACCTCGCCCGACATCGAGTGGATCCGGCACATGCTCGCCGAGCTCGCGGCGGATGGCCGGCGCTATCGACGTCTTCTCGCTGCTGCGGCCGACGAGCCCGTTCCGGGGGCCGGAGGTGATCAGGCGCGCGTTCGAGCAGCTGGTCGCGCTCGGCGACCGCGCGGACTCGCTGCGGGCGGTGAGGCTCTGTCACGAGCACCCGGGCAAGATGTGGGTCCTCGACGGCGACCTCATGCGCCCCCTGCTCGACCAGCCCGAAGGCGTTCCCTACCACTCGCGCCAGTACAAGTCGCTGCCGCGGGTCTACATCCAGGACTCGAGCATCGAGATGGCGTGGGCGCGAGCGGTCGACGTCCACGACAGCATCGCGGGTGAGAAGGTCGCTCCGTTCCTCACCGAGGAGCTCGAGGGCTTCTCGATCGACTACCCCGACGACTGGCGCTACGCCGAGGAGATGATCGCGGCGGGCCGCGCCACCCTGCCCGCGATCCCGACTCCGAGCCGATGACGGGGCAGGGCCGGCCCATCGAAGAGTGAGTAGGCTCGCGACGTGGAGCTGAGGTACGTCCCGCGGGCCGAGTTCGACCGGATCCGCTCGCTCGAGGGCGACCGCTACGAGCGGACGGCCGCCTTCGCCGATGCCTGCCGGCTGAACGTCCTCTACATGGTCCGGCGCGTCGGCTCGGGCCATCTCGGCACCACCTTCAGCTCGCTCGAGATCGTCAGCTGGCTGCACCTGGAGGTGCTCGGCCAGGGCGACCGCTACTTCTCCTCCAAGGGCCACGACGCTCCCGGCCTGTACGCCCTCCTCACCGCGCTCGGCCGGCTGGACTTCGACCTGATCCATCAGCTGCGGCGGCTGGACGGCCTGCCCGGCCACCCGGACGTCGCCGCCACGCCGGAGGTGGTCACGAGCACGGGCTCGCTCGGGATGGGGATCTCGAAGGCGCGCGGCTTCGTCCTCGCCGACCGGCTGCTCGGCCGCACGGGCGACGTCTACGTCCTCACCGGAGACGGGGAGCTGCAGGAGGGGCAGATCTGGGAGTCGCTGCAGCCGACCGCGAACCGCCGCTTGGAGGAGATCACCGTCATCGTCGACCGCAACGAGGTCCAGTCGGACACGTGGGTATCCCAGGTGAGCGACCTCGGCGACCTGGAAGCGAAGTTCAAGGCCTTCGGCTGGGCACTCGGGCGCTGCGACGGGCACGACGTGCGCGCGCTTGCGGAGACGCTCGAGGGGCTGCGGGCGCAGAAGGGTCCGAGGTTGGTGATCGCCGCGACGCGAAAGGGCGCCGGCGTCTCCTTCATGGAGGCGCAGGGCCATCTCCCGGAGACCGACACCGCCCTGTATGCCTATCACGTGGGCGCGCCGCCACCCGAGGAATACGAGCGCGCGGTGGAGGAGGTCCGGGCCCGGCTCGACGAGCGGCTGGCGCGGCTGGGAGCCGGACCGGTCGAGCTCGTCGCGGCCGAGCCGCCCGAGCACCTGGCGGCCGCGGCCGAGCACCGCCAGCGGCTCGTCCCCACCTACGGCCAGGCGCTGGTCGAGCAGGCGGAACGGGAGCCGCGGCTGGTCGCGCTCGACGCCGACCTGCGCAAGGACACCGGACTGGTCGAGTTCCGGGAGCGCTTCCCCGAGCGCTACTTCCAGTGCGGGATCGCCGAGCAGGACATGGTCTCGCAGGCCGGGGCGATGGCCCTTGCCGGCCTCCTTCCGGTCGTGCACTCCTTCGCCTGTTTCATCTCCACGCGCCCCAACGAGCAGATCTACAACAACGCGACCGAGGGCACCAAGGTCATCTACGCCGGCTCGCTCGCGGGCCTCGTTCCGGGAGGCCCGGGCCACTCGCACCAGTCGGTACGCGACATATCGGCCCTCGGCTCCGTCCCCGGAATGGCGCTGATCGAGCCCTTCTCGGAGCACGAGGTCCGCGCGGCGGTCGACTGGGCCGTGAACCGCGCTCCGGCCTCCGTCTACATCCGACTCGTGAGTGTGGGGTGGGCGGTGGGCTTCGAGCCCCCTACCGTGGACGAGCTCGTCCCCGGCCGCGGGACCGTCCTGCGCGCCGGTGGTGACGCGCTCTTCGTCGCCGCCGGGCCGGTAATGGTCGGGGGCGCCTGGCACGCTGCCGACCTGCTCGAAGCGGACGGGATCGAGGCCGGCGTCGTCTCGCTTCCGTGGCTGCGCGGTGTGGACGGAGCGTGGATCGCAGAGGTGGCCTACGGCGCGCCGGTCTTCTGCCTCGACAACCACTACGTGACCGGCGGACAGGGCGACGCCGTCGTCGCCGCCCTCGCTGCGGAGGCGCCCGACGCGGCTTCCCGCGTTCATAAGCTCGGCATCGAGGAGGTGCCACGCAGCGGCGAGAACAACGAGGTCCTGCGGGCGCACCGGCTCGACGGCGAGAGCATCGCCGAGGCCGCGAGAGCCAGGCTCCGGGCGCTGGTGTCGGCGTCCTGAGGGGCGGCGAATCGAGCGGGTGCGCGCCGAGCTACCGTCCAGGGCATGAGCGACGCCCGCATCCTCTTCTGGGACATCGACGGGACGCTGCTGACCACGAAGCGAGCGGGCGTGTTCGCGCTCGAGGAGGCGGCGCGCGAGGTGGTCGGCACCTCCCCCGACTTCGCGCAGCTGCAGACCGCCGGGCTCACCGACCACGAGGTGGCGGTGCTGGCGATCAGCGAGTGCGGAGGCCCCGAGTCGGCCGCGACCGCGAGCGCCTTCCTGCGGGCCTACGAGCGCCATCTGCCGGACCGGCTCGGCCTGCGCCGCGGCGGCGCGCTGCCGGGCGTGATCGAGATCCTCGACGCGCTCGACGGGCGGCCGGACGTGATCTCGCTGCTCCTGACGGGAAACACGCCGGTGGGCGCACAGGCGAAGCTGGAGCACTACGGGCTGGCGCGCTACTTCGCCGGCGGCGCGTTCTGCATCGACGGCGACGACCGGCCCAGCATCGCGCGGCGGGCGCTGACCGTCGCCGCCGAGCGGGCGGGCGGCCCGGTCGACCCGCGGTCCACGTACGTGATCGGCGACACGCCGCACGACGTCCGCTGCGGAAAGGAGATCGAGGCCAGGACGGTCGCGGTCGCCTCCGGGACGTACGGCGTCGACGAGCTCGAGGCCGAGGACGCCTGGCTCGTGCTCGAAAGCCTGCCGAGCCCGGCGCGGTTCTGCGAGCTGCTCGCGCTCGACGGCTGAGGCCTTTGGCTCGCGCGGCTAGCCTGGGGCGGCGAGCGGGTCGGGCCGGGATGCCGGCTCGACCGCGTGCAGCAACGCGTCGAGCAGGAAGAAGTCGCCCCAGACGGTTGCGCAGTCGATCCCCTCGCCCACGGTGTACCGGTAGCAGCTGTGAAGGAGCAGCCCGTCCGCTGTCCCGCGGTTCAGGCAGCGTGTCACGAGCGCGCGGAGGAGGTCCAGGGCCCGGTCCCGCCATTCCCCGCCCAGGTCCAGCAGCGCCGAGGCAACGATCGCGGCGGCCGAGGAGTCGGTGGGCGCGCCCGGTGCGGCATCGAAGTCCCACGGCGGGATCAGCTCGGGCGGGAGCCGGTCGCAGAAGAAGCTCGCGGTTCGCTCCGCCGCGGCCAGGATCTCGCGATCGCCGGTCGCCCGGTAGGCGCTCACCAGCCCGTGGATGGTCCACGCCTGCCCACGCGCCCAGGTGGACCCGGCGCGAGGCCATTGACCGTGCCCCGGTCCAGGATGCTGCCGTCGTCTGCAAATCGCACGGCGTGGAAAGTGGACCCGTCGTCGCGGATAGCCGCTGGCAGGCTCGCCTCGACGTGCGACCGCGCCACCTCGCCCGCCCGCGCAATCCCCTCCCGCTCGGCCCACCAGAGCAGCGTCAGGTTGGGCAGCGTGTCGACGATCGTGCGGCCGCGCTGCTCGGGATCGTCGAGCGCGCCGATCACCTGGATCACGCCGGAGGGAAGGACCCGCGTCGGTCAGCGACCGCGCAGCTCGCAGCGCGAGCTCGCGATAACTCGGATCGCCGGTCACGAGATGGCCGAGCACCGCGCTGGGCCAGAACAGGAACCCGAGATCGTGTGTGTCGGGCTGGGCGGCGCGCGGGGCGAGCAACTCGGTGACGGCGGCGGCCTCCGCCGCGAGCTGTCTGTTCCCGCTCACGCGGGACGCCAGCCAGAGCTGCCCGGCCACGAACCCGCCGGTCCACGGCAGTCCGGTGAGCGCCGTTTCGTCGGGCGCCAGGGGCGGGATGAGCTTCCACCCCCTGGCGTCGGTGACGTGCGGCAGCGTCCCCCGCCGGCGGGCCGCTTGTAGCTGCGGCAACGACGCTACGAGGCGCCCGATGGCGTGCCGAAGAGCTTCGGCCAATTCGGGCTGAGCGGCGCCCATCGTGCCCGAGGCTACCCCGCGGTCCCGGCTGCCATCCTCGCCCGCGCGACCGGAGCACCGACCTGGCCGGATAACTGATGGAATCGGCCCAGATGCGGTTTCTGTTCTCGACCCTCCAGCACATCGAGTCCGACTTCTACGGGCGCGTTGGCCGCAACCTGCGCCGGCAGGGCCACGACGTCGCCCACCTCACCTATTCGCGGCGGGCGGCGCAGGTGCTGCGTCGGCGCGGCGACCAGGCCTACTGCCTGCCCGACCTCATGGCCGAAGTGGAACCGCTGGGCTCCTGGCGCGAGGAGGAGGCGCGGATCGTCGACCGCTATCCGATCCCCAGCCTGCACGAGGTCTACCGCACCGACCCTCCCTGCCGTGACGAGAGCGACGAGGCGTGGTGCGTCGAGCGGACCGTGCGTCACTTCCTCGCGATCGAGGCGCTGTTCGAGCGGCTCGACCCCGAGGTCGTCGTGCCCGAGGTCGGCAACGAGAGCATCCGCACCGTCTCCCACCTCGTGGCCACCGCGGAGGGAGCGACGACGCTGTTCCTCATGTACACGATCTTCGACCGGCCGCTGCGCCTGTACGCCGACACGATGGATGCGCCGATCGTCGCCCAGGACGAGCTGCGGGCGCTGGCGCCCGAGGAGGGCGCCGAGCTCGACGACTTCATCGCCCGCTACACGGAGCGAAACCGGCCGATCCGCGACTACCGGCGGGTGACCGTCGACCTTCACCGCTTCCACATGCTCGGCCGCCATCTGTTGGTCCGTTCGCTCTGGGATCGCTCCAACGACTACCTGACGCCGGGCGCGTGGGTGGCCCGCGACGTGAGGGAGATGGCGCGCAGCAGGCTCGCCCGCCCGCTGTACTCGCCCGAGCCCGTCGAGCAGCGCTTCGTCTACTTCCCGCTGCACGTGACCGACGACTACAAGATCCTGCGTCTGCGCCCGCACTGCGTCGACCAGGAATCGATCATCACCCAGGTCGCCAACGCCCTGCCTCCGGGGGTGGAGCTGGTGATCAAGGAGCACCCGATGTCGATCGGCCGCAACCCGGTGAGCATGCTGCGGCGCCTCGCCAAGCTCCCGAACATCCGGCTCGTCGAGCCGCACACCAGCTCGCTCGGCCTCATCCGCCGCTCGGCCGGGGTGGCGACGATCTCCTCGACGGTCGGGCTCGAGGCGCTGCTCTACGACAAGCCGGTGCTGACGTTGGGGCGGCCGTTCTACGCGGGGTACGGGGTAACACTCGACATCAGCGACTTCGGTCAGATTCGTGACCGTGTGCCCGAGCTGTTGGAATTCACACCCGACCGCGAGCAAACCCGGCGCTTCCTGCACGCCGCGATGCGTCACTGTTACCCGGGCGCACCGGTGCTCGTCGACCGCTCCGACGACAACGCGTCGACGCTCGCCACGACGCTCGATCGAGCGGCCCGCGGGGAGCTCGGCGACCGGCAAAAGCTGGCCCGCACACCCGCTGCCTGAGCCGTGTGCGGCCGCTCACCAGGAGTCGGCCGACCAGTAGCGGCACCCCGCCATCTCACGGTCCGGGTGTTAGCGCCGGACAGACGATAAGCTAGCCGAGCGTAGGTGCCCTCGATCGGCTGCCGGCAGCCTTGATCCGCAGTTGGGCGCCGGCGATCCTACGCGGGCACGCACTGATCTAGCGGGAGGCCGAAGAATGTTCACCAAGCGTCACGAAGAGCAACTTGCCGAAATTAAGGCGCTCACCTACGAGCTGCGAGAGCGATTCGACGACGTCCTCGAGGAGCTCGAGCGCATCAAGAAGGCCCAGGAGGAGCTGGTCACCTCAACAGAGCGCACAACGGTTCGCCCGACGCCCAGGGTAGTCGGCGATTCGATGTCCAAGACGAAGGCGGACGGTGCGAAAAAGGGTCGCCGCCGTCAAGCGGTCACGCCGGCCGGAGGCGTGGGCGCCAAGGCGGCGAAGCGCCGCGGCAGTGCCCCGGCCGAGGACACTCAGGAGCCGCGGCGCTCGCGGAAGGACGGCAAGCGCGCCCGCAAGCAGCGCCAGCTCAAGCCTGCCACCGCTCCGGGCTCTGGCGACGAGTAGGACGCGAAACGGGTGAAGCGATGATGCAGCTCAGATCTTGCGGGCGGGACGCGCGACGTGGCTGACAGCGACGCCGCCGATCGGGAGCCTCAGCAGCCGCTCCTCGTCTTCATTCACATTCCGAAGACCGCGGGGACGGCCATGAGATTTGTCTTGATGGCAAACGGGCCCGGAAGAATCAGCTCTCCCGCGAACGTGTTCAAGGGCGGTGGCGGACTCGACACGGGGGCGATCGATCGGTTCCGCAACGGAGACGCGCCGCCGGGCCTGGACGAGGCGAGAGTCCTGACCGGTCATCTTCCGCTCGGGATCCGTGAGTACTTGCCGAACTCGTTTCCGGCCGCCGGGAGCTCCTGTACCTCACATTCCTCCGTGAGCCCGTCGATCGCTCGCTCTCTCATTTCTTCGCGATCCGAGATGCGCGGAAGGGTGTGCAGGAGCGGGGGAGGTACGCCCGTCGCCGCTGCCCTCGGAGCCGACCCTGGGCGACATGCTCGAGGCCGGTTACATTCACGACAACCTTCAGACGCGGATGCTCTCCGGGGTCCCCGAGCCCGTCGGCGACGTGACGGACGAAATGCTCGAACAGGCGAAGGAGAGCCTTCGCGAGGGATTCGTTTTCTTCGGCCTCAGCGAGCGCTTCGATGAGTCGCTTGTCCTCGCGAGGCGCCGTCTCGGCCTCGACACGATTCTCTCGAGATCCGCCCGTAAGCGTCGTCTCTCGCACAAGGCTTCCGGTCGCATCAACACAGGCCGGCCCCGCGGCGACGACGTCCCTGAGGCGCTCGTCCGGAGCGCGGAACGCGCCAACCGCTATGACCTCGACCTCTACCGCCACGCCGTCGAGCTCTTCGACTCCGCTCCCGAGCGCGAAGAGCTCGATTTCAAGGTCGAGTTCGCTGCCCTCCAAGCCGCGAAGGGCGAGGGAGAGCTGGATACCGGGGCGCCCCCTCCGGAAGGATTCGAGGATAAGGAGGCGTGGCGGATGCTCCTCGAGGCACGGGCGACGCTCCTGCGCCGGGAGTTCGAGCTCGCCGAGCACGCTCGGCTCAACGACGAGCTCCGTGAGCGCGCGGCCGAGCTTCAAGCTGCCGTTCCGGGCGGGCGTGAGCCCGAGCGTCCAGCGAAGCGGACAGCGGGAGCAAGCGGAAGCGATCGGTCGACGCCACCGCAAAAGCCAAGGGGCGAGCGAAGCGGCGCCGCAGGGCTCGTAAGCGGCATGGACCAGATCGTGCTCCAAGTCAGAGCGACGCGGCAGAGTAGACACGTAACCGTCGAGATGCGCCGACCGAGCACTGAGCTCGCGAAATGCAGCCGAGATGGCTGATCGTCGTGCTGTCCAGCGGGGTCGGGGCGGCGGTCCCCGCTCCTCGTGTTCATCCACGTTCCGAAGACCGCCGGAACCACGGTGCGGAATTCCTCGTCATGAACGAGCCGGGTGAACGGACCAGGGCCCTGAACAACGTGTTCAAAGGAGGGGGTGGCTTCGATTCCGGCCTGATCGAGCGGCTACGCAGCGGCAAGGGCCCCCTGAACAGGAACCCGACGGACCTCGCAACGGCGAAATCCTGCGAGGTCACTGCCCGCTTGGAATCCGCGACTACCTCGGTGAGCACGTCCAGGAAGGCCGCGAGGTGCACTGCTTCACCTTCCTGCGTAATCCAGTGGACCGCATCCTTTCTCACTACTTCCTGATTCGCGAGGAGCGTCGGGGTTACGGTTCCGGTAAGCACGCGCTCGCCCCGCTGCCCGCAGATCCGACGCTTGAAAACATGCGGGAGTGCGGCTACATCCACGACAACCTGCAGACCCGAATGCTCTCGGCCTTCCCGAGCAGCGGAGGGGTCACCGATGGGATGCTCAAACAGGCCAAGGGCAACTTGCGCGACGGCCTGATCTTCTTCGGGCTGACCGAGCGCTTCGCTGAGTCGGTCGTGCTCCGAAGCAGCGGCTCGGCTTGCGAAGCATTCTCTATAGGACCGAGGGCCGAAGGAACAGCGCGCGGCCGCGGGGCCAGGACGTACCGAGGAGCTTCGCGAGGCGGCCGAGCCTGCAACCGCTACGACATCGAGCTCACCGCTACGCACAAGAGCTGTTTGACAGCATCCCCGAGCGTCGCGAGCTCGAGTTCGAGATCGACTCGCTGCCCTACGCGCCGCGAAGGGCGAAGGCGCGATCGCGCTCGCGGCGCCGGCCCCCGAGGGTTTCGCCGGGAATGAGGGGGAATGGCGAATGCTGCTGCATGCGCGCGCGCTGGTGCTGCGCTTGGAGTGGCAGATCGGCCGTCGCCGGGCCCGTGTCGTAGACACCGGCGGGCCCAAGGCTCTGCAAACTGCGCTCGCCGCGGCACAGTCGAGGATCCAGGCGCTGGAGGATGAGATTGCCCACCTCAAGACGGGAGGCGACCGGGCCGAACCAGCCGAGCCGGACGCCCAACGCGCAGCGGAGGGATCCACGCTGGGCTCGAAGCGCGCCGCCAGACGCGCCGTCGCACGCGCCGTACCCAGAAAGCGCGACGGCGATCGTGGCTGAGGTCGATCAACAAGGCGACGCCGACCAGGCCGCTCCCGGCGGGCCAGGACCCCGCGCACAGAAGCGGCTCCAGCCGCCGCGCGGCGGGACGAGGGAGCGAACAAGCAAGCAGGCGACGCGTCGACGGATGCGCGAAGAAGGTTCGCTCGTTCCGCAGGGCGAGGCGGAAGGCGGGGGCGGCGCTTCCCGGGCGCACCCGCGCACCGGCTGTGGGTGATCGACCCGCCGCCCCGAGCACCCGCGCGACGCTCGGCGAGGTGTGGCGGTATCGGCACGCCTAGCCCTACTTCCTGCGAGAGAACATCCGGAGGCGTTACGGCCGGACCTCCTGGGCTACTTGCGGATCTTCCTCCGTTCGTAGTTCCTGTGTTGCTGGGCTGGCTCTGTTCGGCGGGATCCTGGGCGTCAGCCCGGGGGGAGGCATCCCGTATTTCCTGTACTTCACGATCGTGTCGGGCGCGTGGTTCGCGTTCTCCACCACGGCGTTTTTCGCGACGAGAAGCCTGGAGATCAACCGGAGCGTGCTAGGCCGAGTGCGGGTGCCCCGCCTCATCCCACTCGCCGCCGCGCTGGCGCTACCAGCCGTCGGTGTGCTCATCTATCTGGTGATAGGCGTGGGTGCGGTCATCTTCTACGTGATCGAAAGGGCGGTCTACCTCGTGCTCCAGCCACTGACGCTGCTCGTTCCAGTCGCGCTCGTGTTCTGATCCTCTTCGGGCTCGCCTGCGGCTCTGGTTCTCGCCACTGGCCGCGCGAGCGCGCGACGTGCGCCGCCTGGCCGGGTACGTGCTGGGCTTCTGGTACTTCCTGACGCCGGTGATATCCGATTGAGGAGATCCCCTCCAGCTACCAGTTCCTGGCCAGCCTCAATCCCGTCACGGCGCCGATCGAGACGTTCAAGCTCGGCCTGTTCGACATCGGGGAGGTCACGGTGTTGGGCGTGGCGGTCTTCTTCGGGGCGCTCCTCGTGGCCAGCGTCATCGGCCTCCGTATCTTCTTGGCCAGCGAGCGCCGGGGGATCGCGCGCTACTACTGAGTTCGTCCCCGTTCCGGTCCGATCTACAATCCATTCTGTGGCGGCGAAAAGCAGGTTCGCGCACGTCCACTCGGCCACTCGCGGTGCTGCTGTCAACACGGCGATCGCGGCGGAAGGCGTTTCCAAGCGACCCCGGAATTCCTGAGCCCCTTTTTCCTCCGGTGGTCTCGATGTTCGACCGCGGCTGGTTCGGTCGCAGGCGCTCGTCCAATGACGAGCTTTTCGGGCACAGGTCGCGGGACGATGGGGAGTTGCGCGCCGACGCGGGTCGCGGACCGGCCGGTTCATTCACGGATGACCACGAGGAGCACCCCTGCTTACGCGATCTCGACCAAGATGACGACGACCTCGACGACGAGGAGCAGGACGACGACCAGGACGGCTTCGAGCAGGGTCCCGGCGCGACCGGCCCATTCTGGGCGCTGAAGGACGTCTCCTTTCGCGTCCCGCCGGGGGCCGCACTGGGCGTGTTGGGCGGCCCCGGCTCCGGCAGAGCACGCTTTTGCGCATTCTCTCCGGCGGGGTGCCGCCGACCGAGGGGCGGTGCTGATCCGCGACCCCGTCTCGCCACTGCCCGCCGAGCTCATGAAGGCACTGGCCTACACGTGCAGGGGTACCCACAGGTTCAACCTGGTTCACCGGTGCCGGACGTCGGCATTCCGGGGCACCTGGTGAAGCGCCACCGGGCCGAGATCATCGGACTGGCTCGACCCAGCCGGACCACCAGGGCAATCCGGATCCCGCGTCGATGCGCCGCCTTGCCGTGGCGACGGCCGTGGTCCTCCCGGCGAGCGTCATTCTCCTCGAGGAGCCTCTGGGCAGGGGGACGATCCCCTCGCCGGGGCCTTCGCACAGGACGTCTTCTCCCGCGTTCGCGGCCGGCTCCGAAGCGGCGGCTCACTCGTCCTGGCGTCCCGGACCCCGGAAGTCGTACAAGAGCTGTGCGACGAGGTGATCGTCTTGGAACAGGGCTCGATGGTCGATCGTGGCGGGGCGAACGGGGTGATGGGGCGCTATGACCCCGCGCAGGGCGGTAAGAAGGCCGCCAGGCGGCCGGGATCCGCACGGCTCGTTGGCCCCAGCCAGGGACTGTCGCAAGGGAGGAAGTGCACGTCCCCGCTGTTGTGCCGGCGTTCAATGCCTCAGCGGCCCTTCACGCGGCTACGCTCCGCACCGAGAGCGGGCGCTCGAAGCAGGTCGACGCCGCAGCCGAGAGGTGTGGGTGGAGATCCGTTTCGGGACCGCACGTCCCGATGTCGAGGCGCACTGTGGCGTCAGCCTTACCCCCCGAGGTGATAGGGAACCGGTATCCGGCTCGAGCCGCCCGAGCCGCTCAGGTTCGTCAGACCGAGGACGTACGTGCTGGCGGCCCGAGTCCCGCCAGGCACGCTGCCACCGGGTGTGTACGACGCCCGCGCTGATGCCGTGGTCTCGAATCCCGATGAGCCGGGCGCGAGCGTCATTGCTTCCAGGATCGGTCGCGTCCGAATCGTGGGGAACGACACGGACCACCCGGAGCCCGATGAGCCGCCGGCCCCTCACCGGGACGGCACTTTCTCGTGGCGAGCCGAGGCCGAGTGGTCGGTGGGGTAGGCGGTCCGGCTCAGTCAGACGTTGGAGGCGTATTCGAGGACGCGCTCCTGGAGGTCGCGCGTGCCGGCGTCGATTTCCTCGGCCTGTTCCTCGGTGAACACGGTTCTCCAGTTCTCCATCGTCTCGCGCCGAACGCCGTGGCCGGTGACTTTGTAGCTCGAGTTCGCCTTGATCGGGAAGCGGTTGAACGTCGGGAGGGTCAGGATCGGATCGAACTCGATGCCCAGCCACTCCGCGAGTGCGCGCATCGTCCGCTCGGTTTCGGTGATGAGGTTCTGGAACGTGAGCAGGAATACGTTCTCTCCGTAGCGCTCCTTGGCCTGGATCTGCATCTCGGTGGCGGCTCGCCAGCTTCGAATGCGCCTGGGTAGATCGTCCGTTTCAGGATCATCCTCCGGATCATCCGCTTCGGCGTCCGCGCTGGCAGCCGCTCGTCCGGTGACGTACACGAGCTTGGAGGCGAGCTTCGCTTTCGGCTCGCGGACGCACGGTGATGCGCCGACCGTCGGGGGTAGTCCTGGAAGAACCTGGCCAGATTCTCTGGAGTGCGCAGCCTGGCTTGAAACGCGACGATCCAGCGCTTCGGCCCCGCATACAGGTTCTGATTGTCGAGCCAGGCGTTGAAGAGCGCCGTGAAATGCAGGTTGAGCGCGTCTCGCTGACTCTCGATCGTTCGCTCGGCGGCGAGGTCGAGGAAGAGGTCGCGGTACAAGCTTGGAGGGAACATGAAGGGGAACCGCTCCAGCTGCTCGTGGTGGCCGAAGCTTCGGAGCGGGTCGGTCCTTCGAGTAGCCATCTCGAAATGCGTTGATGAGGTTCTTCGGCTGAAGCTCTTTCCACAAAGCCTCTGGTGGGTCCCGGACGTCGAGCGAGGGCCATGCCAAGGCGCCGATCTTCAGCTCTGACGGGTGCGCGTGCAGCTCCGGGTGCCCATCAACCAGCTGGCTCATGAGGGTGCCGCCGGAGCGCGGCGTCTGAGCGATCAGAACCATCGGCGGGGCGCATCGATGAGGTATTCGCGGCGGATGGCGACCAAGCGCCCGAGCACGTCCGGCTGACCAGTGAGCTTCTCGATCGCGCTCTTCGTCTTCTTCGGAGCCCGCTTGGCGGCCTTCGCGCCCGCGGCCGTCCCCTTCTTCGTCCCCTTCACCGCCGTGACCAGGCCTGCTCCAGTGAACCCCACCGACTGGTGCTCTCTTGCTCCTCCGGGGCCCCGATGGCGGCCTCGTCCTGCGCGCCCTCCTCCTGCGCGGTCCTCATGACGGCTTCTTTCCTCGCGGCCTTCCGGGCGGCCTTCTCGCCCGTGGGTTTCCTTGTCTTCTTCCCCTTCACTGCCACGCCCGGTGAGAGGCTAGTCGACGAGCGCGAGCGCCTGTTCGTACAGCTCGCCGCATTGCGTGCCGATGCGCTTCTCCTCCTCGGCCGTGAGCACACCCTTATGGCGCTCGACGGGCGCCGCGATCACCCCCGGCTTCCTTGCCGACCACGTAGCTCGAAGTTCGCCCCGATCGGCCGCGAGTTGAACGTAGGCTCGATAAGAGTCGGAGAAGTCGATGCTGAGCTTCGCGCGAGCATTCGCATGGCCCCGGCCGCGTCCCGCACGAGGTCCTCGAAGCGGACGATCGAGACGGGCAGCTCCTCCTGCTTGGCGTCGATCATCCCATGGTTGAGCGGTTCCACATCGTGATCAGCCGCTCGTCCTTGTCGGCTCCCTTGATCCCACGCCCGCGGGCGGATGCGATCCAACTTGGTGGTGTTGCGGAGGATCGCGATCAAGTGGCCGTCCGGGTAGGCGCGGAAGAAGTTGTCGCGGGACTCCCCCCATGCAAGCCGCGGAGCGAAAGCGACCACCCAGCGCTTGTCCCCGTCGTCGAGCGAGTGGTTGTTGACCCAGGCGTTGAAGAGGCTGGTCAGATAGGCGTTCAAAATGTCCCGGTCCCCCTCGACGACCTTGCGCTCGGAGAGGGTCGGAGGAAGATCTCCCGGTGCAGCAGCGGGGGGATCAGGAAGGGGTAGGATCTGCCCGTGACGGGGCATCCTTCTCCGCGGTACTTCGTCGGGTTACGAGGGACCCCCTTGTTGAACCGTCGCCCCAGCTCCCCTCGCGGAGACGCGCCCACCAGCGCTCCGGCGAATCGTCGGGTCGAGCTCCGGCCACTCGAACCGGGGCGGGCCGAAGTGCCATTCTAGGGGTGGACGTGGCACTGCGGATGCCCGTCGAAGAGGTTGCGCAGGAGCGTGCCGCCCGAGCGTGGCGCCTGAGAGATCAGCGCGACGGGCTGGTTGACCGGGACCTGGGCCCGGCGGACCGACTGGACGAGCTGGTCGAAGTTCCCTTCGGTGGTCCGGAGGGGGCGTTCGCCTGGTGCGCCTCGCGCCGTCTTGCTTCTTGCCCGGCGCTTCTCGCCTTCCCCCGCGCCGCTCCGCGGGATCGTCTCTCCCTCCTGAGTCATTGCGCGACTCTTTCGACCCCGCGGGCTCCGGGCTATCCGCGTGTCGGCGGGCGCTGCTCGCTGGCCCTTCGTTGGCTCCCGTTGGGCTTGTCCTCCACGGGCCAGCGTACCAACGCCCGTCGCCAGGGAACCGGGTGAATCGCGCGCGACAGGGCGCGTTCGGCGCCGCCCGATCTCTATTCACTGACCAGA
Organism: uncultured Solirubrobacterales bacterium; assembly: GCA_963729075.1. GTDB lineage: Bacteria > Actinomycetota > Thermoleophilia > Solirubrobacterales > 70-9 > WHSW01. The sequence continues at coordinate 152,627 of CAVSMU010000003.1, forward strand.
TCGGTGACCGGGGCCGGCCGGAGCCGATCGATCAGCTGCGGCCATCGGCGTTCGCGGGCGGTCGACATCGCATTGACCGCGATCGACTTCAGGACCATCGGGTCGGACGGAAGCTCGTCGCATTGAGTGATGTCGATCAGGTTCTCCATGTGAACGTACTCGGGGGGCGAGTACCGGTCCAGGTTCGTGATCACCACCGCGCCGTGTTCCATCGCGGCCGCGACGGTGCCGTTATTCGCCCGCACACCACCCTCGAAGAACGCGGCGAAAAAGGTCGTGTCCTGGAGGTAGTTGTAGACCGCAACGTCCGAGAGGTTGCCGAGGAAGAAGAGCCCCGAGGGGAACAGCTCGTTCATCTCCTCGAACACGATCTGGGCGTCCCGGATCGATGCCGTCTCGTGGTTCGCGCTGGAGACGTAGACGGCCCAGGCAAGCCCGGAGCGCTCGAGCAGCTCGCGAAGCCGCAGGAACATCCTCGTCCGCAGCTTGTGCGCCATGCCGAACGTGAACACCGAGATCGCCGTCGGATGGAAGCGGCGGTCGTCGAGAATCAGGCCCGGCGACCAGAGGATCTCCTGGCGGGGGTTAAGCTCGCGCACCTGATCGTGAACGTAGTGGTTGCCGCAGTAGACGACATCTGCATCGCGAACGATTTGCTCCTCGACCTTGGTCCCGGCCCAGTCGTGAAGAAAGACGCGCATCCGCCACGAGCTACGCGCAAGGATCTCCGCAAGATGCTCCCGTTCGACGTCGCTGAACTCGCTGACCTTGAAGGACAGCAAGGGTGTGCCTGTTAGCGGGAGTCGCTCGTCGAACAGGCCGATCACCCGGACCCCGAGGTGCTCGGCGAGGATGTCGTTGAAGCGCGCGACGCCTGAGGCGAACGTATTGAGCCGGTGGGAGACGATGAATTCGACGGCTCGAGCGGACGATCGTCATTTGCGCGCCCCAGCATGCGGCGTAATCCTAAGGACGCCGGCGCAATCTTGCGGCGTCGACGCCACGCGCACTCCTGCGCAGCTCCCCCCTCCCTCGAAGCAACCGACTGGCAGCGCGGCGAGCGCTCTCCATCTCTCGCCACCCGCATTCCCTCCGACCTTCTGCGGCGCAACTCCTCGCACCCTCACCTCTCCACCCCCAGATCGACGGAACGACGAGTGACTCTGCTATGCCGATCGCTGTCGCTCCTGGCGGTGGGGCGAGTTAGCGTTGCCGAATGCGCTTTTCGAGGTCCCCGATCAGGTCACTCGACGAGTTGATCACCGTGTCGGCGTAGACCACCTCGATTCGGTGTTCGGTACAAACTCGCCGCTCGACCGGGGGCAGGCGCCCCTGCCAGTCGCGGCCCTTCACGAAGTAACGCGGGCGTAGCTGCTCGAGGACCGCCTCGGTGCTGTTGTTGGCCGGATGGACGTAGGCGACGTCCCGAAACGCGTCGAGCACGCGAGCCCGCACGTCCTGGGGTAGCAGCACGGGGTGCTTGCCGTCGACATAGGCATCCGGCTCGATGTTGCACAGAACCGGGAGGCCGAGCGCTGCGGCGGCCCGGATGTACTCGACGTGGCCATCGTGGATCGGGTCGAATCCGCCGCCGACCATCGTCGCTCGCCCCCGTAGGTCGGGAAGGCTGTCCCATCCGACGATCATCCCCGTGCGACCCCCTGGGCTGTCTGGTCAGGGCGAATTGCTCGACCTCCGCCGGGCGCTTATGAATCGTCCGGTGTGCGCTCGGCAGCGCTTCGTCCGATTGCGATATCTGATCGCGGCCAAGGTTACGCATCAAGTCGACGCCGTGGCTGTGGGCTCAAATGAGAAGTCTTGAGCGACGAGCTGGACCAGCGGCAGGTCGCTGTGACGCATGGCAACGAAGTCGCCGAACTCCGGTTCCGCGAAGATCCGCTGAGCCAGCTCGTAGTGCCAGGCGTGGGTGTGCCCGCGGTCGATGCTGAAGCTCACGGACGGGACCCCGAGGAACGGGGCGAGGTAGGAGAACCCGCCATAGGTCCCCACGAACGCCTTCGCCCGCCCAACCACGGCGGTTTGGAGCGCGAGGTTGTTCTCGGGCCGGAGCAGGCCGTCGATGCTGATTACGTTCGACGTCACGTCGCTCTGCACGTCGCGGTGCTCGTCGAGGTCGAACGGATGACCAAGCACGACGACATTGGTCCTGCGGCTGAGCGCCTCGATAACCGCCGATGCGAAGTTTCGCCCTTCCGGATCGTCGGGAAAGGAGGTGCTCGAGTAGAGGCGGACCGCGACATACTCGTCCGGCAACGAGCCCGCCAGCGGCCCGGGTCGGAATGTCGATCCGCTCATAGATCGCGGTGAGGCCTGCGACAACGCCGTCCTCGTTTCGCTTCACCGCCATCGGATATGCGAGCTGGTTGATCTTGAGGAACGCGAAATAGGCCTGGTAGAGCAACGAGGGATGGAGCACCGCCGCGTCACGCATGCCGAGCTCACGTTTGACAGCCTCGCACACTTCGTGCTCGAACTCGGCCATCCCGTGCCGTTGCTTGTCGCCGCGCGCGCGGTGGCGCCGAAAGGCCTGGAGGGGAAACAGTGAGAGGATGTCGACGTACTGGGCGTCGAGGCCCGTGATCCAGGGCTCGGTGCCCCCCCTCGAGATGACCACGAGGCGCCCACGTAGATCCGGGAATTCGCGTACGGCCCAGCGCAGAAACGGGACCCAGTAGAGGAGTTCGAACCCGACCTCCCCCGTAAACGGGCCGGCGAGCAGCGGACCACGGTGCTTCGAGAGCTTCGCTAGCTCGCTGCGAACGCGGATCAGTTTCTCATCGAGGCTCCGCCTACGCTTCGCGGCGTGGGACGGCGCTCCCGCCGGAGACCGCCCCGGCGGCTTCGGGATCGGAGGCTTGGTTGCGGGCCGAAGCCCCGCAAGCTTGCCGCCACGGCTATCGGCCCGCGTTCATCCCTCGCGCGCCGCTCCTTCCCGGCGCTGGCCCGCTCCGCCGCCTTGGCCTTCGCGGCCCTGTCCTTCGCGATCTGCTTTCGATCGGCGGCCTTCGCCCGCTCTGCACGCTTCCTCGCGCGGTTCGCCTCCCTCGTGGCTTGCGCTTCCTTCGAGCCTTCGCCCGTCGCCCGCGGCGCTGCGCGCGTGTCGCCGCCCGCTGCGCCGCATCCGCCAGGATCGTCCCGGTGAGGGTACTCCTGAACCCCTTGCCGCTCGGTCGGCCCGGGCAGCCCTTCGATCGTTTTGATCAGCTCCGGGGTCGCTGGATGGTCGAGGCCGTGAGGTCGGATGAACGCCTCCGTGAACTTGACACTCCGCTCGCTGACGCAACCCTCCGGATGGGGCGCCGCAAGCGCCGCATTCAAGTCCGCGGCATGCTCCTCGTAGGTGTCCGCCGCGTGGAGCAGACCGCCACCGGCGTTCAGCAGGTGATGGAAGTGGAGCATCCCGTCCTGCGCGCCCTCGACGCTTGGCGCTCGTACGGTGAGGACGGGACGTCCGATGATCGCAGCCTCCAGAAACGCCGTCGTGTTGACGCCTGTTGCGGCGTGGCAGTAGTAGAGCGAGTCGAAGTAGTCATTGCGCGACTGCTCGTCGGTGGGGTTCGCGCCGGCGGGGGGGTAGACCTTTACGTTCTCGAGCATGGCGAGCTCGCGCTGCGAGCCGCGGGCGCCAGCGAGCGGGTTCGTGGGATGCGGCCGAGCCAGCACCCGGATGTCTCCAAGGCCCTGGGCGCGCAGCTCCCGCATCCATTCGATGATGAACCCCGCCTCGTCCGGAGCGATGAATCCTGAGGATCCGAGGTAGGCCACGAACGGCAACTCGGGATCGAGCCCGACGCTCGCGGCGAACTCCTCGCGCGAGCGACTTGGCTTCCAGCCAAACCAGTGATCGTAAGGCGACCCCCCGGTGATCACGATTCGCTCGCGGGGGACGTGGTGCAGGTCAACCGCTTCGTCACGTTGCATCTCGTTCCAGACGGTGACCGCGTCGGGGAGCTCATGGATCAGGCCCTTGTTGGTGAGGTTGTCCCAGCTGTGGACGCACAAACAGGTCGCGACGCCCATCCTGTTTGCTGCCCGAACGAACTCGACCTGGATCGAGCCAGGCTCGAGTAGCGGCGTCACGAGGACCGCGTCTGGATCCTGCTCGAGGATGTAGTTCTCGACGGACTCGCTGATCGGCATCGCTCGCTCAGCGCTACGGAGCGCGGCGCGCATCATGGACCTCGGCGGAAACACGCCCTCGGCGAGCCGCCTGACTCGCGTGCGGGACCCACCGCCCGGCCCGCTGCCGCAACTTGGGAGCGTCGCGGAACTCGCGGTTGAAGAACCGCATGTAATCGAGCGATGCGCGCAACTTTGCGGCGATGAACGACGGCTCGCTTCTCGCCGGCTGCGGGTGCTCGCCGGCAGTGAGCTGTGGGTACTCCGCGGTCAGATCGTTGGCCAGATCCCAGAGACCTGGAAGGTTCCCTTGAACATCCGGTCGAAAGCGAGATGAATCGTGTGCTCGCGTTCCGCGAGCCCGCGGAGCGTCGATTCGAAGTTGCGAATCGCTCCCGCGTGCGGCATGAAAAAGAGAATCTTCAGCCGTGGTTGCGGCTCGAACGAGAAGTCTCGAGCGACGAGCTCGACCAGCGACAGGTCGCTGTGGCGGAGCGCAACGAAGTCGCCGAACTCCGGTCCCGCGAAGATGCGCTGGGCCAGCTCGTAGTGCCAGGCGTGGGTGTGCCGCGGTCGATGCTGAAGCTGAGGGACGGGACCCCGAGGAACGGGGCTAGATAGGAGAAGCCGCCGTAGGTCCCGACGAACGCCGTCGCGCGCCCGACGACGGCGGTTTGGAGCGCGAGGTTGTTCTCGGGCCGTAGGAGGTGGTCGATGCTGATTACGTTCGACGTAAGGTCGCTCTGCACGTCGCGGTGCTCGTCGAGGTCGAACGGATGGCCGAGCAGCACGACATTGGTCCTGCGGCTCAGCGCCTCGATGACCGCCGATGCGAAGTGTCGCCCTTCCTGATTGTCGGGAAACGAGGAACTCGAGTAGAGGCGAACGGCGACATATTCGTCTGGCAACGAGCTCGCCAGCGGCCCGGGGTCGGGCACGTCGATCGGCTCGTAGACCGCGGTCGATGCCTTCGACCACGCCCGCCTCGTTTCGCATCACGGCCATCGGATAGGCGAGCTGGTTGATCTTCAGGAACGCGAAATAGGCCTGGTAGACAATGCGAGGGAGGAGCACCGGCGCGTGCGACCCCGCTGGGCTGCGTTTGACCGCCTCGCACACTTGCGTGCTCGAACTCGGCCATCCCGTGCCGTTGCTTGTCGGCGAGTGCGCGGTGGCGGCGAAAGGCCTCGGAGGGAAACAGCGAGAGGATGTGGACGTACTGGGCGTCGAGGCCCGTGATCCAGGGTTCGGTGCCCCCCCTCGAGATGACCACGAGGCGCCCACGTAGATCCGGGAACTCGCGTACGGCCCAGCGCAGAAACGGGACCCAGTAGAGGAGCTCGAACCCGACCTTTCCGGTGAATGGGCCGGCGAGCAGCGGGCCACGGTGCTTCGAGAGCCTCGCCAGGTGATTGCGAACGCGGATCACTTGCTCGTCGAGGCTCCGCTTACGCCTGGCCCTCTTCAGCTTCGCCGTCGCGGACTTGGACTTCGCCAGGGACTCCATCACTAGGTCGCGCAGGATCCCACATGCACGGCCCCGATGACGGGTCCGTCTAGAGTTCCGCGCCGTGTCGGTTCGCGAGACGAGCGCATCCAATCCGGCGAGTCATAGCCTGGCCCGGAAGCTGGCACGGGAGGTCAGGATCCACGGCCAGGCCTACCTGGCCATCCGCCGCGCCCGGCGGGCCACTCATGGGCGGACGGTCATCGTCGGCCCGTGGTCGTCCGAGGTCGGCTTCGAGCTTCTCTACTGGATTCCGTTCGTCCGGCAGCGGTTGCGCGAACGCGGCATGACTCCCGACCGCGTCGTCGTCGTGTCCCGCGGCGGCGTCTCGGCCTGGTATGGCGAGATCGCCGCGCGTTACTTCGATCTACTCGACTGGTTCCCCGCCGAGCGCCTCCTCGAGGAGCGGCGGGAGCGCATCCGCGTCGGCGGAGGCGAGAAGCAGATGTCGATCACGCCATTCGATCGCGAGGTGTTGACGAGAGTGCGGGATGAGATCGGCGACCCCGGCGCGCGCCTGCTCCATCCGCTGACGATGTACCGTCGGTACCGGGGCGTCTGGACGTGGAGGCGGCCCCCCGCGGTCGTCGAGCGCGAGGTCGACTTCTCCCCGATCGCCGCACCCCCGGCCCCGCCGGCCGGGCTCGCCGAGGGCGAGTACATCGCGCTGAAGGCCTACTTCAGCAGCAGCTTCCCGGCGACCCCCGAGAATCGACATGCACTCAACGAGTTGATTGGTCGCCTCGCCGATCACGGTCCGGTCGTGCTACTCGGGAACGGGGGGGCGATCGACGATCATGAGCACCCGGAGTTTTCGAGTCTCGAGCTGGTCCGGGCCGCTGTTCCGCCTGGACCGCCGCACACCAATCTCGCGCGGCAAACGGGGATCGTGCGTGGCGCGCGCCTACTCGCCGCGACCTACGGGGGCTTTTCCTATCTGGGCCCATTCATCGGGGTTCCGACCTGCGCGTTTCACTCGCATGACGTCTTCAACCCCGTCCACCTCGAGGTCCTTCGCCGCGCTGAGCGGGCGCTCCAAGCGGGCAGCGGCGAGCGTCTGACCCCAGCCGGCTACTTCGAGTTCGGCGTTCTGGACCTCCCCCTGATCGATCAGCTCGCGAGCGAACCCTCCGGGGTCAGCGTTAGCTGACACCCCGAGCCGGCGCGTGGCGCTCATAGACCAGCACCCGATCCTTGCCCGCCCAATCCATTTGCTCCTCGAGGTCAGCACGCCGCCGAAATCCTTCTAGCACGAACAGGCAGCGCAGGAAGTCCTTCGCGAGCAGCGTGATGTGGCTCGGATCGACCTCGAATTGGGTCGTGAAGTCGAGCAGGTCGTCAGGATCGGGATGGAACCGAGTCGTCAGGTAGACGAAGCGCGAACTCGCATGGCAAAGCTCGGTGACCGTCCTTCGGACCTCGAGGACCGTCAGGTGCTCGAACACCTCGCGGCAGATGACGAGATCGTATGAAGCCTGGGGGACGTGCCGGTCGGTAACCGCGCCGATCGTGATCCGATCTCGGACCTCGGGCGGCGCGAGTTCGCGACTGCTCGGGCTGAAGTCGATCCCATGGACGTCGACGGCGAGCTCGCTGAGGAAGAACATCAGGAACCCGGGCCCGCAACCGACGTCGAGGACCCGCTCGGGACCGAACACCGCCTTGATCAGCTCGGGGTTCCGGGCCTCGACGCGCCGCCGCGTCTCGAGGTCGTAGCGATTGTCGGTCGCGCGCCAGTCGGAGGCGAAGTACTCCTGGTCGTAATGGCCGGCGTCGACCGGCCGCTGCTCGAAGACCGCCCGCTCGAACCGCTCGACTTCGTCGAGGAACGGGTTGAGCCCGTGCTCGGGCGCCAGCTCGTCTTGGTTTAGGCGGTCGGCAGCCACGAGCGGCGCGCCACCCTACTCGCTTCGATCTACTGCGGGCTGCATCAATTCGGACAGATTCGGCGGTGCGTTCGCCTGATCTCCCTCCAGCCTGAGCAGGAGGAGATCGGTGAAGTACCCCGGCGTGGCGGGGTCCAAGAGACTGTCCGCGTACGCAGCGAGATCGTCGATCGGGTGCAACGTGAAGTCAGCCTGCGTCCGATCGCGATCGCGGCGGCGCACGTCAAGGAAATGCGTGTAGCACCGCTCGGCTACTTCCTGGATCTTGTCGCGATCGCCGTGATGGTCAAGCCCCTCGGGATGGAACTCGACCACGATCGGTAGGCCGCGGTCGGCGACCGTGCCGGCCCCCGCGATCACGTGGCCTTCGTGGCCCTCGACGTCGATCCAAACCAGGCCGACCCGATCGGGGTCGATCACTCCGTTCTCCGCCAGTCGGTCGAGAGTGACGATCTCGACCTCAACGACGGTCGCGCTCCGAGGCTCGGGATCTCGGTTCTTGCCGGCCCGCCTGGCCGCCCGACGCGCTTCCCAATTCTGAATTTTGTCGGGGTCGTCAGTCACCCAGCTATTGCCGCCGCTGCCCTCGTACGTGACCAGGCTTGCGCGTCCGACCCGATCCGATGCGCCGACGGGGAGGCAGGTGACCCTGTCCTCGAGTCCGTTCAGGGCGACGTTCGTGCGCAGCAGTCGGTAATTCTCTTCGTCCGGTTCGCAACAAATCGCGGTACCGAACCCGTGCGAAACGAGGGCCGGGATCGTCGACGTGCCAATGTTGGCACCGACATCGACGAAGAGTCGATCGGCGATCGCATTCTTCCCGGTCAGAGCCTCGATCGCGACCACCGCTCGCCTCAAGACTGCGAATTCCGGACGTGCACCCTTGACGAACAGCGATCGTCCGATGTGCTGATCGCTCGTCGCGACCACGAAGCTACCGCTCTGAGTCGCAATTCCCAGATAGGGAGCGTGATCGCTGACCTGACCGTAGAGGGCGTTTCTCGCGTTCAAGTCGTCCCGCGCGCGCCTCGTGACGGCCGGAACATCTGACGCGCGTTCGCGCTCCTGGAGGCGCTTTTCCCTCTTCGGCCGAGGGTGCGGACGCGAATCGCGCTCGGGCTTCGCTCGTCCCTGCCTCTTGGCGCGCTTGCGCCCGGTCGGGCGGCGAGCCTGCCGCTTCGGTCGAGGGGCCGCGGGCCCACCCTCCCCTGCGCCGCCGTTCTCGACTCCCTCCGGTGACGCCGCCGACCTTGCATCGCGGGCGCGCATCGCGCGAGTGTAGCCCGACATAGGCTCTCGAGTTGAGATGGGCGAGAGCAGCGAGACCCCGAAGCTCCGCGCAACCGAGGTAGCTCACCGCATGCTGGCGATCCGTCGGGAGCGTCTCGTCGATGTCAGCCAGCCGTTGGTGCTGATTGCTCAGCCGAACCGCTCCGGCGGCACGCTCCTGAGCCAGCTCTTCGACGGGCATCCCGAGCTTCACGTCCATCCGGGCGAGCTGCAATGGAGGGGCTGGCCCACGCTTGATATCTCGGCTGCGCCGGAGACGTTGGTCGCGGCGCTGCGAGAGCGTCACCTCGTTCGCGGCTTCCAGCGCGGCTTCCACAAGGACAGGCCGGCGAGAAAGCTCGGCTATGAGGACCAGGTCGAGAGCTTCCCGCTCATGCTCGATCCGCTCTTTCTCCGCGAGCTGTTCGTCGACCTCGCGACAGAACAAGGCATCTCCACGCAGAGGGACGCCGTCCGCCTCTACTTCACGGCCGTTCACAACGCGTGGCTCGACAACCAGAATCTCTATGCCCGGCCGAAGCGGTGGGTCGTCGCGTTCCGGGGCAATCTGCGACTCCCGGAGCACCTCGCGGGGTTCTTCGGCGACTACCGCGACGGGCGGCACATCACCTGCGTGCGTGAGCCGAAGGCGAGGATTGCTTCAAAGCTGATGTACGAGCGCGGGAGAGCCCGAGCCAACGCACGTCCTGGAGTCCCCCCTGCCGGGGGGAGGAGCATCGGCGACTACGCGGAAAGCTGGCAGGTCGCGACCCAACTGCAGCTCGACGCCAAGCAGCGGTACGGCGACCGCGTCTTCGTGCTCACCTTCGAGCGCCTGGTGACGGAAACCGAGCGGACGATGCGCGCCCTCGCCGACTGGCTCGGCATCCGCTTCGAGGCGACGCTCACCGAGCCGACCTTCAACCGAATCCCCACCAGGGCGAATTCGAGCTTCCAAGTGAACCGCCCTGGCGTCCTGCCCGAGGCACTCGACAATTGGCGAGACGTCCTCAGCGACGAGGACGCGAAGACGATTGATGCCCGGACCCGCGACCTATACGAGCGTGCCCGCGCGCCGGCTGCGTAGAACCGCGTCGGCGCTCGCTCGGCTCGGTCCGGCAGCTTAGGCCGCGCTCAGCGGTCGGGATACTTCCCGCGTGCTCGTCACGCGCGACTTCGTCTTCGTCCATATCCCGAAGACCGGCGGAAGCTTCATCCAGGCGGCGATCGCCGAGCACCTGCCCGTGATCGATCACGCGGCCGAGATCGACGGGCCGGTCTGGTCGCATACGCCTCACAGCAGCCTGCCCTCGAGATGGCGCCAGTTACCGGCGTTCTGCGTGATCCGCAATCCGTGGGGGTGGTACGTGTCGTGGTTCCACTACCAGATGGAGCGCGGACCGCGCGCAAACGAGGCCGACCCGTGGGGCAAGCGAGCCGTCTGGGAGGGAGCCATGCGAGGTGGCGAGGCCGACTTCAAGGAGGCCGTCACCCTTGCCTGCACGGGCGACTTCGACCATCCCCTCACGCCCGTCATGCGGGCGCAGGGGCTCGACTTCTACTCCGCCCGCGTCAGGGAGATCGCAGGGGCGGCATTGGACCGCCCCGACTTCACGGTGCTGAGGTTCGAGCGATCGCTCCGCAAACAGGTCCTGCGCTACCTGCGCGCCCACACGGAAGTCCCGCGGGGCCTGGCCGCGGCCATCCGCAACGGTCCGCCGTCACGGACCAGCAAGCACGGGCATTACACCGAGTACTACGACGACGAGCTGCGCGATCTCGTCGCTGACAAGACCGCCTGGCTGTGCGATCGATTTGGTTACCGATACGGCCGCGGCGAACGGCACACGCCCGGTTCGTCCTGAGCACCGGGCGCCCGGGGACCGGGCTCAGGCCGAATCAGCCAGTTCGCAGACTGACTCATAGGCGGACAGCGCCCGTTCCTCGATCCTTGCGAGCTCCGCATCATCGAGCTCCACCTCCCACCGCTTCAGCGACTCGGTCCGTATGCCGCGCGCCGGGATCTCGAAGCTCGAATTGGCTGGCACTGGGTGGCGGTTGAAGCTCGGCTCGAGCAGCGACGGCGCCCAATCGATCTCGAGCCACGCGGCGAGCGAACCCAGCACAGCCTCCGGCTCCGCGACGAGCCGCTCGTAGGTCAGCGACGAAGACCTCGTCGGGCGCCTCGCGCTTTGCGCTCGCGATCTCGTCCGCACCGGTTCGCCATTCGTCGAGCGCGACGTCGATGTCGCCGTAGCGCGACTGATGTGATCGTGCCGACGCGTACCAGCCGCGGGGGTCTCGCACGATCGCGACCAGCCTGCCGTCGGGGTAGTCGCGCCGCCATCGGCTGCGGCTCTCTCCCCACGCGAGCCGCGGGCAGAAGCCCGCCAGCCACCGCTTGGGCCCCTCCCAGAGTCCCTGGCAGTCGAGCCAGGCGTTGAAGAACGCCATGAAGTAGCGGTCGAGGACTTCGCGAGGGGAGGTCGGAGGGTCGTCGTCGACACAGCAATCGAAACAGGCGATCGACGAACGAGGGCGCGATCGTCAGCGGCAGGGCCTCCTCGGCTAGCGGACCTCCGAACCGATCCTTCCGATACCCGTACCTGAAGACTCGCGACAGCCAGGCCTCGGAGAGGACCTGGACCCAGGCCTCGACATCGGCATCGAGATCGATCCGCGGCCACTCGGTACTTGTCGGGGTGGCCGACCTGTATCTCCCACGGATGGACGTGGAGCTGCGGGTGGCCGTCCAGCAGCGAGTTGAGCAACGTTCCTCCGGAGCGCTGAATTTGGGAGATCAACACCAACGGCTGGTGGATCGGCACCAACGCAGCGCGACGGGCCTGGAACACCGACTCGGCATCGCCCCAGTCCGCGAGGCTGAGCCGGGGCTCTGGTGGGCGTAGTTCCGCCCTCTTGCGCATCAGTACATCATCCTTGGCGAGAGCACTGGCATGACTCTGAACCTACTGCTAGCTCAGTCCCGCCCGAGCCACGCGACGGTCATCTTGGCCGACCCCTCCGATGCGATGGTCGAGGCCGTCCTTGCTGGGCTGATCCCGCAACTCGGCGCGGTCGAGAGGGTCATGTTCCCGGCCCGAGATGACGCCCGTCCACCGGACCGATCCCCACCGATGCTGGTCCGCAGGAAGTATGCGGATCTCTGGCACGGGCTAAGCGCGCATGAGCGCGACCACACCCTACTCGTGGCCGGGCCCACAGCCGCCTATCTGGCTCCGCTGATCGGTCGCGAGGTCACCGCGCTGGTCGTGGTCCGCGACGCACGCGCGGCGATCGTGCCAGGTGGAGGCTCGTGGCCCGCTCTGCTCGGCCCGTTTCCCGAGCTCGACGAGGCCCCGGCTGAACCCGCCTCTGAAGAGGAGCGCGACGCGTGGCGCAACCGTGTGCGCAGCGCCACGAGTCCTCTGCGGCTCGTTCGCGATTGCAGTGCCGGGGAGATCACAAGCCTGATCGGTGCCGCCGTTGGGCTCGGGCCGAAGCGGGCCGCTCGCGCGTCGTCGGTGGCGGACTCCGCGGACGCGGATACGTCCCGCCGCCCGGATCGCACGATTCACTGGCTCGATGAGCTCCTCTACTCGCTCGGCGCATCGCCGGACGAACAGATTTCGAGCGAGGCGGTGAAGCCCGCACAGGCGGGTCACCTCGACGTCGGGTCGGCTTCCCAGGCTGAACCGGCGGCGAGGAGGAACGGGCCGAAACGGAAGAAACGAGCGCGTCGCAAGAACGCTCGCCCCGATGACGGCCGACGCTCCGGCGCTTCCGGAGACAAGCGTCGTAGGCGCAAGCGCGATGACGCGCCGCCGGAGCAGCTCTAGAAGAAGCCCGCGGGTCGAGCGTCAGGCGTCCGCATCCGGCAGGCTGTTCAGCCTCAGGCTCAGGTACTCGGTCGCGGCGAACCTCCACTCGCCGTTCTCGCTGACCATCGCCATCGACTCGGGGACCGAGTTCGACGGCTCGTCGGGGATCGGGCCACCCGGCTCGTCGGGCTGGAAGGAGAGCACTCCGACGTTCACCTGTGCGCTGTCGCCGCTCTCAGCTGACGTCGAGGACCTCGACGCCCTGCAGCCCGGGACCGGGGAGCTCGACCAGCGCCCGCAGATTGTCCTCGCCTAGGTCGTCGATGGTCGACTTGCTGGTGAGCGACTCGACCGCGACCAGGTCGTCGAACTGGTAGGCCTGCCACCACTCGAGGAACGCGCGGCCGGGCGACCCCTCGGGCTGCTCCTCGATCTGCCCGTCGGTGACGATGATCGGAGGGAAGGCCTCGACGACGGCCTCGGCGTCCGGCCCGGCGCCCCTGCTGCAGGCACGCGTGAGCACCTCGAGCGGCTTTTGGTCCTTCGTGTCCGTCGTTGCGACGGTGGTCGCGGGGTCGTCGGAGCTCTCGCTCTCGGTGGCGCGGCCGAGAAAGAAGCCGCCGACGAGCAGGACCACGCCCGCAACCGTCCCGATCACCGCGAGTCGCCCGCCGGTCGATCGCTTCTCCGGGCCCTCCGGCCCGGCGCCTTCGGGCTTCGGGCTCTCGGGCTCAGAGTTCCCCGGGTCCCGGCTCTCGCGTCTGGAGCGTCGGCCATCGAGCGCGGCAGTATAGCCACGGGTCGTCTCGGCTTCGGGGGTTCGGGACGGCCGGGATCGGACGCCTCGGGACTGGGCTTGACGCATGCGAGTCGCTCCGCGGACCGACGGTGGGGAGGAGGTCGGGGAGCGGTTGCGGGCGGTGCTCGAAGCCCATCACTTCCACGCGTGGATCACGGCGCGCCCACGTCCCAGGGAGTCGCGCAGGCGCCGGCCCTTGCGCAGGCGCCACTTGATCGCGCGGGCGATCCGCTCGGGCGCCGAGTAGCGGTGGTGGACGCTCACGCGTCGAAAGCCGACGTCGGCCAGCATCGCTCGGCACGCGGTGAGCGTCGGGGCGCACCAGTCGTCGCCCTCGAGGTAGTAGCGGACCGCCGGCTTGCGCGTGAGCAGGTGGGAGACCTCGGTCTCGATGATCGCCAGCTCGCGCGTCACACTCGCCACCCTCTCGAGCGCCAGCAGCGGATGTCGCATGTGGTAGAGCACCCCGAGGAACAGGACGACGTCGAACTGGCCGCCCAGCGCCTCGGGCGAGAGGTCGAGCACGTCGATCTCGTGGTCCTCGACCTGTGAGCCGAGCCGCTCGCGCGCGTAATCGAAGCCTCGCTTGCTGCCCCATCCGGGGCCGCTCCAGCAGTACCAGTCGGTCGCGAGGACGCGCTCGGCGCCGCGTCGCTCGGCCTCGAAGGCGAAGAAGCCGTCCCAGGCCCCGACGTCGAGGACGGTACGCCCCGCCAGGGATTCGGGCAGGCCGATGCGCTCGAGCTTGGCCGCCGTCGCGCCCTCGCGGCCCGGGGTGACGACCCCGCCGCCGAGGTCGATGCTGTGAAACCAGTCGATCTCGCGAACCCGTTCGTCGCCGTTGCTCATGCGCTCTGGGCCTCGCGCTGGGGCGCCGGCAGCGCGAGCCGTCGTCACCTCAGGAAGTCCGAGCGCGGGTTGAGCGCCTGCGCGCGCTCGTACGCCTCGATTGCCTCGTTCACGTTGCCGGCCTCGGCCTCGATGCGGGCGAGCACGAGCCAGGTGCGCCAGTTCGTGGGCTCCCTCTCGGTCGCCTCGCGGGCCGCCGCCGCGGCCCCTTCGAGGTCGCCCTCGGACCTCGAGCACCTGCGCCTCCTGGTAGTAGGGGGTCGCGGCGTAGGGCTGGATGTCGCCTGCCTCGCGCGCCGCATCGAGCGCGGAGTCGAGGTCGCCGCTGCGGACGTCGGCCTGGCTCTCGCGGACGGAGACGAGTGAGGCGGTCGGGATCGCGATCGCGATCGTCGCGGCGATCGCGGCCACCGCGACCCCGACTCGAGCCGGGATCGAAAGCGGCTCGGCGCCAGCCGCGCCGCGGCTCGTCGTCGAGCGAGTCGTCGCGCGGCGTGAGGAGCGCCGCCGCGAGCAGCAGGAAGACCACGGGTAGCACGGCGAGCTCCCAGATCCGGTCCACGCCCACGGCGACGGCGAAGGTCACCGCGCCGCCGATCGCCCCCGCGAGCAGCTCCCTGCTCGCGGGTTGGCGGAACCAGCGGCGCAGGCCGACCCCGATCGGGACCAGCACGAAGGCGGCGATCAGCAGCATCGCCGACGATCCCGACCTCGGCGAGCGAGTTCAGGTACAGCGAGTGGGCGCTGCTCGCGTAGGCGTCCAGCGGCCGGTCCTCCGTCCACCAGTACTCGAAGGTCCCGGGGCCGATGCCGGTCAAGGGGCTCGGACGCGTTGGCATCGACGGCCGAGGTCCAGAGCTGGTAGCGGCCGTTGCCGCTGAGACTCTCGTAGCGACTGGCGCCGGCCGTCGGGTCGGGCGCGACCGGCTCGGTGAACTCGTCGATCCGATCGGAGATCTCGCTCGGAGCGCCGGCCGCGACCGCGCCGACCAGCACGATCGCGCCGACGATCGCCACCGCGGCGAGCGTCGCCTGCCGCGAGACCTCGAGCCGGGGGCCGATCCCGCGGCGGCGCGCATGGGCGAGTGCGAAGTGCCCCAGGCCGACGACGGCGCAGACGACGATCGTCAGCAGCAGAACCTCGTTGCCCTGCGAGATCGCGGTCGAGTCGCTGAGGCCGTCCTCGAGCGCGTTCTTGCCCGACGCAAACGCGATCAGGATCGCGGCCCCGATCGCCGCCAGCACCATCGTCGGCGCGGCGGCCAGGCGCCGCGGGTAGAGAAGGACGAAGGCGGCGATCGCGATCGCGATCGCGAAGGCGCCGCCGCGCGAGAGGGTGAAGAACGCGGTCAGCGCCATCATCGGAAGCGCCGCGGCGGCGATCGCCTGCACGACGAGGCTTCGGGCGCTCATCGCGGCCGAGAGCACCAGGGGGATCCCGATCGCGATCAGTGCGGCGAGCGCGTTCCAGTAGTCGAGCGGATAGCTGAGCCTCGCCTCGACGTCGTCGAGGAACCGCGCGGCCTGGATCTCGGGGAACAGCTCGGGGTGCAGGCGCGAGAAGAGCGCGAACAGGGTGACCACGCCGATCGCCGCGGCGACCGCGTAGACGGTGCGGCGCAGTGCCAGCGCGCGCCCCTGGACGGAGATCGCGAGCGCGAAGACCCCCACGAACGAGGCGACGCGTGCGAGCTCGGCGACGCTGCGCTCGCTCGATTCAGACCACGAGATCCCGAGCCCGGTCCACAGCGCGAACGCCGCCAGCAGCCCGAGGGCGACCCAGGCTGCGCCGCTGATCCGGGCCAGCGGCAGGAGCCCGACGAGCGCGCCGAGCGTGACCACCCACCAGCAGATCACCCCGACCTCGCCGTAAACGACGGGGTCGTAGCCGCCGCCCGCAAACGCCAGATAGACGACCAGCAGGAACGGCAGCCCGTAGCCGATCGCGGCCACCCCCCTGTCCCAGCCGGTGGGCTCGGAGCTCGCCGCGGCCCCGCCGTCGTCCGCGGGCTGGCCGTCACCATCGAGGCTTGTCTGTCAGCATCCGGGTATCGTAGGTACCGGCATGGGGAAAGTCTTTCTGCTCGCGCTGCTCGCCGGCGCACTCGCGTTCGGCGCCCTCTGCGCGCCCGCGCTCGCGCAGAGCGATTCGGCGGTCGACGAATATCAGGAGAACGTGCCCGGCGCCGGCGGCGGCCCGTCATCCAACGAGGGCGGCCAGGGCGGCGGCGGTGCCGGCGGCGGCGGTGGCTCGGAGTCGGGCGGCGACTCGGCCGGCGGCGGCGCGGGCGCGTCGCTCGCACCCGCGACGGCTGACGAGCTCTCCGAGCAGGGTTCCGCGGGCTCCGGCCTCTCCGAGTTCACGGAGCGCACGGGCACTGCCCCGGCCTCGAGCCAGGGATCGGCCGGCGGCCAGGGCTCGGGCGGCGGCCAGGGCGTCGGGCGGCGGGTCCGGCGGCGGCTCGGATGCGAGCGCCGGCTCGACCAGCACCAGCTCATCAGACGACGAGGGGTTCTTCGGCGGGCTCGGCGACGTGCTCAGCACGCTCCTGCTCGGTACGGATTCGGACTCCGACTCCGGCGGCCTCGGCCTGCTCTTTCCGATCCTGCTGATCGCGGCCCTGCTCGGGACCGTGGCCTTCCTGGTCTTACGCCGTCGCCGCGGCGACGCGGAGCAGCACCAGGGCTGATCACAGCGCGGCCAGCCTCGCCACCTCGGCGGCGAACCGCTGCTTGAACCCGTCGACCGAGAAGCCCTCGGCGTGACGCCGCAGGCGCTCCGGGTCGAAGCGGTCGAAGTCGACCTCGCGCATCGCCTCCGCGAGCGAGTCCGGATCGTCCTCGTCGACCAGGACCCCGGTCTCGCCGTCGACGACTGTCTCGCGGACCCCGCCCGCGTCCAGCGCGAGCACAGGACGACCCGAGGCCTGCGCCTCGAGCGCCGTGAGGCCGAACTCCTCGACTCCCGGGATCACGAGGGCGCGCGCCCGCGCGTAGAGCGCCGCCAGCTCCCCGTCGGCGAGCGCGCCATGGAACGTGGCCGTGGCGCCGTACCGCGCTTGCAGGCGGTGCAGGTCGGGGCCCTCACCAACGATCGCCATCGAAGCGCCCGCCCGCTCCGCCGCCGCCAGCGCGCGCTCGACTCGCTTGTGCGGCACGAGCTGGCCCACGAAGAGGAAGAAGTCCTCGGGCTCGCCGGGCGCGAAGCGCTCGAGCTCGACGCCCGGGTGCACCACGCTCGCCTCGCGGCCGTAGGTCGCCTCGATCCGGTGCCTGCCGAGCGACGAGAAGGTGATGAAGTGCGTGACCCGGTGCGACGCCTCCAGGTCCCAGCGGCGGTGCCAGGCGAGCCGCCGCGCGACGACCGGGCGCAGGGCGCGGGGCGCGGACTCGAGCGCGATCTCGCGCTCGTGCCAGATGTAGCGAAAGGGGGTGTGGCAGGCCGAGATGTGGACCGCCTCCGCGCGCGGCCGCACGCCGTGGGCGAAGGCGCTGGTGGAGGAGACGACGAGATCGTGCTCGCCGACCGGCAGACGCTCGATGGCCCGCGGGTAGAGGGGAAGGAGGGCCCGGAACCCGCGCTGGCCGATCGGCAGCCGCTGGAGCCAGGAGGTGCGTACGGTGCGGGCGGCGAAGCGGCCCTCGGTCCCGGCGGGCGAGTAGAGGCTCGTGTAGATCGGCGCCTCGGGCCAGCACTCGGCGATCGCCGCGAACACCCGTTCCGCGCCACGCATGACCAGCAGGTAGTCGTGCACGAGGCCGACTGACTGTGCGGTCGTTCGCTTCGGGGTCTCGGACAGGGTCTTCACTCGCCTCCGCGGCCGGGTCCGGCGCCACCTTGTTCGGGACGCGCACGGCCGATCATGCCTGCAAATATCCGCGCTTGCCGCCGCCGTTGTCGATGAGGTAGCGTGAACTGAGCATCCAACAGGGAGCAGGCCGGATACGGTCCGGAGCTGGGGAGCTAGAGCGTGTCAGACAGCCAAACACACGTCGGCAGCCTCGCTGCGGGCGAGGTCGAGGCACGCCGCGCGAGTTCGATGCCGGCACCGACCGCCGCCGGACGCGCGGGTTTCGGCCTCGTCGTCGAGGCGCCTGAGCTGCGCGCCGGGCCGCTGCCGGCGAAGACGGCCGGACGCTGGCGGCGAGCGCTCGCAGGCGACAACCGGGGCTTCGTCCTTCGTCGCTGGCTCGCGGTCAGCGACCTCGCCGCGCTGATCCTGGCGTGGATCGCGTCGCTCGCGCTCGCGACGACGTTCGACCGGACGCCG
The DNA here is from genome assembly GCA_963729075.1 of uncultured Solirubrobacterales bacterium. Classification (GTDB taxonomy): domain Bacteria; phylum Actinomycetota; class Thermoleophilia; order Solirubrobacterales; family 70-9; genus WHSW01. Next base: position 171,169 of record CAVSMU010000003.1, read on the forward strand.
ACCGTGATCGACAGCGTCGTCTTCGTCGCCCTGCTTCCGGCCTGGATGGCGATCGCGAATGCGCTCGGCCTCTACCACCTGCCGGATCGCCGCCTCGGCCACTCGCTCGCCGACGAGATCGGGCCGATCATCCTCGCCCTCACCCTGTGGAGCTGGGCCTTCCTGCTGGGGCGCGCGGTGGTCGACACCAACTCGGTCGAGCTGCTCCCCTCGGTCGGCCTCTGGGCGTTCGCGATCGTAACCGTCGCGGGGCTGCGCGCGGCGACCCGGGCGCTATCCCGACACCGTCCCTGGTACCAGCAGCGGGTCGCGGTGATGGGGACGCCCGGGGACGTGCAGAAGGTGATCAGGCGCTTGGAGCGCCACCCGGAGCTCGGGCTCGACGTCACGTGCGTGGTCAAGATCAACGGCGACGCCGCGAGCTACGACGCGGGGCCGGCCGATGCCGGCGACCCGGTCTCCGCCGTCGACCTGGCGCCGGAGGTGGTCCGCGCGGCGAGGCGGGCGCAGGTGCACCGGGTCGTGGTCGCGAGCTCACCGGGCGACATCGACCAGCGCAGCGAGCTGATCCGCGCTCTGAGCGAGCTGAAGGTGCACGTGGACCTGGTGTCCGCCGACGTCGATGCGATCCCCTCGCGCGGCTCGCTGCACTACATCGAGGGACTGCCGATGCTGACCGTTCCGGTGGTCCGCAAGCCGCGAAGCCGGATCGCGTTCAAGCGCGCGTTCGACGTCGCCGTCGCGAGCGTCGGCCTGGTCGTGCTCTCGCCGCTGCTCGCCTACTGCGCGATCCGGATCAGGCTCGACTCGCGCGGCGGGGCGCTGTTTCGCCAGGAGCGCGTCGGCAAGGGCGGCAAGCACTTCCAGATGCTCAAGTTCAGGACCATGGTCACCGACGCCGAGGCCGACAAGCAGGCGCTGGTCGGATCGGAGCTGCAGCGCTTGAGCGAGGTCCCGGGCCTGTTCAAGATCCCCGGCGACCCGCGGGTCACGCGGCATCGGCGAGACCCTGCGCCGCTGGTCGATCGACGAGCTGCCGCAGCTCTGGAACGTGGTCCGCGGCGACATGAGCCTCGTCGGCCCGCGACCCCTGATCCCCGAGGAGGCGGAGCTCGTCGCCGGTCACTACAAGGCGCGCTCGAACGCGCGTCCCGGGATCACCGGGCCGTGGCAGACGCTCGGGCGAAGCGACATCGGCTTCGAGGACATGGTGAAGCTCGACTACACCTATGTGATGAACTGGTCGTTCTCGGATGACGTGAAGCTGTTGATTCGCACCGTCGGCGCGGTGGTGCGCCGCCGAGGTGCATACTGAGAGGAGCGATGCGGCGGGGACAGGGCAGGTGGGGGCGGACTTCCTTTGGTCCGAGTCGGCGGCGAGCGCTTGCCGCGACGCTCTGTTTGGCGAGCGCGGTCCTCCTGGGCGTGCTGCCGACGAGCAGCGCGAGCGCGGCGCGCGGGCTCGAGACGGGTTTCGGCGACTACTTCTTCGAGTCCGAAGACGCCCCGGAGCGGACGCTCATGTTCGACAGCGCGCGCGAGGCGGGGGCGGGGATCGTCCGGCTCGACGTCTCGTGGCGGCAGACCGTCAGGTCGCAGCCGGTTGCGCCGCGAGATCCGAACGATCCCGCCTACGACTTCTCGCAAATCGACACCGCCGTCCGGGAGGCCGACGCGCGCGGCCTCGACATCCTGCTCACCATCCACAGCGCCCCGGTGTGGGCGGAGGGCCCCGGCCGGCCCCGCGAACCAGCCCGAGCGACTTCTCCGGCACCTGGCGCCCCGACCCCGGCGCGCTCACCGACTTCGCCGTCGCGCTCGCGACCCGCTACTCGGGCGGCTTCACTCCTCCCGGCCAGCCGACGCTGCCGCGGGCCCGCTATTACGAGGCCTGGAACGAGCCCAACCTCCCGAACTTCATAACCCCGCAATGGGAGGGAACGACGCCTACCGGGGCCGACGTCTTCCGCGCGGTGCTCAACGCCGTGTACGACGGGGTCAAGTCGGTGCGCCAGGACAACGTCGTCGTCAGCGGCGGCCTCGCCCCTTACGGCGATCCGCCCGGGGAGCGCCGGACCCGGCCGGTGGCCTTCCTTCGCGACCTCCTCTGCCTGCAGGGCCGCAAGCAGCTGAAGCCCACGCCGTGCCCGGATCCGGCGAAGTTCGATGTCCTCGGCGTGCATCCGATCAACACCTCGGGAGGGCCGCGGGTGAAGGCGATCCACCCCGACGACGCCTCGAGCGCGGACATCGACAGGGTCGGCCGGGTCTTGCGCGCCGCCGAGCGCGAGAACACGATCGCGACCGCAGGACGGCACCCGATCTGGGCGACGGAGTTCTGGTGGGAGAGCAAGCCGCAGGGCAACGCCCCGAAGCCGAAGAAGCACGCGCGCTGGATCGCGGACGCGCTCTATCGATTCTGGAAGCAGGGGGTGAGCGTGGCGATCATGTTCCAGGTTCGCGACGACCCCGACCTGAACTTCCTCCAGGCGGGGGTCCTCTACTTCGACGCGAAGCGCAAGCCGGCCTTCCGGGCGTTCCGCTTCCCCTTCGTGCTCGAGCGAACCTCGGGGAAGCGGCTGCGCGTCTGGAGCAAGGTCCCGGACTCGGGCAAGCTCAAGGTCCAGCGCCGCGGCAAGGGCGGCTGGCGCCGGCTGACGCGCTCGAACGTGCGCGCGGGCCAGGTCTACACGACCACCCTGCGGACCGAGCAGGGCGGCCGCTACCGAGCCGTGCTCGGGGGCGAGAAGAGCCTCGTCTGGCGCCAGCGCTGAGCGCCGCGCCCGCGGACGCGCGCTATCCTTTCGCCACCTCGTGGGTGTCGCCCTCCCGGCGGCCGGCCCGGAGGTCTTTTTTTCGTCCGGCCGCGCACGCGCGAGGCCGTGGAACCGATCATCTAGAGGAAAGATGGCTCGCGGAGACGTTCGAATCGCTGTCACCCTCGCCTGCGAGGAGTGCAAGCGGCGCAACTACCAGACCAACAAGTCGCGGCGCAATACGCCCGACCGGATCGAGCTGCGCAAGTACTGCCACTGGTGCGGCCACCACACGCCGCACAAGGAGACCCGCTAGAGGCTCGTGGCGAAGACGCGAGCACAGCGCAAGGCCGAGCAGCGCCGCCGCGAGGCCGAGCGGGCGCGCAAGGGCCAGACCCAGGCCGAGGAGTCGCGCGCGCAGCACGACACCCAGGTTCCGGAGTCCGCGGACGTGCTCGAGGCCGAGCTCGCCGAGCAGGGCGCCGACCTCGATGAGCTCAGGGGCAGCGCCCCCGCCCCCTCGCGCGCCGACGTCGGCCGTCCGGCCGAGGTGGAGGAGGCCGAGGAGGCGGCCGTCGAGCCCGCCGAACCCGCCGAGGCCCCGCCGGACAAGATCTCACGTCGTGCCCGCCGCGCTCGAGGAGCGCGAGCGCAAGCAGCGGGCGAAGGAGTCCGAGCGTCGCCGGGCACCGAAGGAGGCGCCGGCCGAGCGCCAGCGCGGCGGGGTCGTCGGCTTCATCGCGTCGTGCTGGGCCGAGCTCAAGCGGGTCCAATGGCCCGACCGCGACACCCTCATCCAGGCCTCGGCGATCACCCTGATCTTTATCGCGATCATGGCCGCCTACCTCGGCGTCCTGGACGCGATCTTCAACTGGCTTGTGCAAAGGATTCTCTAGACGACATGTTCCGCTGGTACGTCATCAACACCTACTCCGGGCACGAGAACAAGGTCAAGGCCAACCTCGAGCACCGGGTCGAGACGATGGGCGCGCGCCAGCGCGTGCGCCAGGTCGTCGTCCCCACCGAGCAGGTCTCCGAGCTCAAGGACGGCCAGCGCGTCGCGGTCGAAAAGCGGACGATGCCCGGCTACGTGCTCGTCAACATGGAGATGACCGACGACGCCTGGAACCTGGTGAAGAACACCCCCGGCGTCACGGGCTTCGTCGGCTCGCGGAACAAGCCGATTCCGCTCTCCCAGCCCGAGGTCGACCGGCTCATGCACCGCGAGACCGCCGAGCGCCCGCGCACGCGCGCCCAGTTCGACATCGGCGAGTCGGTCAAGGTGATCTCGGGTCCCCTCTCCGACTTCTCGGGCGAGATCGCCGAGATCAACGAGGACGCCGCGAAGCTCAAGGTCCTGGTCTCGATCTTCGGCCGCGAGACGCCGGTCGAGGTCGGCTACGACCAGGTGAAGAAGGTCTGACCCTCCTCGCTCAGCTCAGCGACCCGCACGTCGCCGTCGGCCCGCGCGACGCCGGCTCGGCTCGCGCGCTGACGGCCGCGGTGGACGCGGTGCTGGCGATGTCCTCCCAACCCGAAGCCGTCCTGGTCAGCGGCGACCTGGTCACCGATCCGGGCGCGGCCGAGTACGAGCGCGTCTGCGAACTGCTCGAGCCCCTGCCGATGCCGGTCCACGTGCTCGCCGGCAATCACGACGACCCCGACGCCCTGCGCGAGTACTTCGTCGCCAGCGGGTCGAGCGGATCACCCAGCGGCCCGTTCCAGTACGCGGCCGACGTCGGAGAGCTGCGGCTGATCGCCTGCGACACGCGACGGGCCGGCTCCGACGGCGGCGGGCTCGGAGCCGAGCGGCTGGAGTGGCTCGAGGCACAGCTCGATGCCCAGCCGGCGGCGCCGACGATCGTCGCCATGCACCACACGCCGCTTCGCACCGGCAACCGCGCCTTCGACGAGATCGGCCTGGCCGAGGACGACCGCACGGCGCTCGCCGACCTGCTGCCCCGCTTTCCCGCCGTGCGCCGAATCGTCGGCGGACACTTCCACCGAACGATCTTCGACACCCTCGGCGGGCGGGGGGTCTTCGCCTGCGCGAGCACCCACCTCCAGGCCCCGCTGGAGATCGGCGCGGGCGTGGTCCGGATCGAGGAGGGACGAACCCCCGCCCTCGCCGTCCACGCCGAGCTCGGCAACGACCTCGTCACCCACGTGGAGCCGATCGAGCAGGCGTAGGCGGCGGACCTCGCCGTCAACGACCGCCCGATTGCACGCCCGACCGCTATCCTCGCCGGTCGCCCGTGGCGAAGAAGGTTCTCACGATGATCAAGCTCCAGATCCCCGCTGGAGCCGCCAACCCGGCCCCGCCGGTCGGCCCCGCGCTGGGCCAGCACGGGGTCAACATCATGGAGTTCTGCAAGGCGTTCAACGCGCGCACGCAGCAGGACGCGGGGACGATCATCCCGGTCGAGATCACGGTCTATGAGGACCGCTCGTTCGACTTCATCACCAAGACCCCGCCCGCCGCGGTGCTGATCCGCGAGGCGCTCGGGATCGAGAAGGGGTCGGGCGAGCCGAACCGTGAGAAGGTCGGCCGCATCACGCTCGACCAGTGCCGCCAGATCGCCGAGCGCAAGATGCCCGACCTGAACGCCAACGACATCGACGCCGCGTCGCGGATCATCGCCGGGACCGCACGCTCGATGGGGGTCGAGGTCGAGGGCATCGAGGTCTAGATGGCCCGCAACCGAGGCAAGCGTTACCGGGCGGCGATCGACGAGGTCGACCGCACGACCAGCTACCCGCCGGCGGAGGCCGTGTCGCTCATCAAGCAGACGGCCGGCACCAAGTTCGACGAGACCGTCGAGGTGCACATGCGCCTGGGCGTCAACGTCCGCCATGCCGAGGAGCAGCTGCGCGGCACGCTCGCGCTCCCGCACGGCCTCGGCAAGGAGATCACGGTCGCCGTGTTCGCCGAGGGCGATGCCGCTCGCGCCGCCACCGATGCCGGGGCGGACTTCGTCGGCGCCGCCGACCTCGCCGAGCGGGTCGAGCAGGGGTGGACGGACTTCGACACGGCGATCGCCATCCCCGCGCTGATGGGGCCGGTCGTCTCCAAGCTCGGCCGCATCCTCGGGCCGCAGGGCAAGATGCCGAACCCGAAGGTCGGCACGGTCACCGACGACGTCGGCAAGGCGGTATCCGAGGCGAAGGCGGGCAAGGTCGAGTACCGCACCGACCGCTCGGGAATCGTTCACCTGACGATCGGCAAGGCGAGCTTCCCGGTGCGCGATCTGCTCGAGAACTACGCCGCGATCGTCGACGAGATCGTGCGCGCGAAGCCGGCGGCGGCGAAGGGCCGCTACCTGCTCTCGATCACCCTCGCGACGACGATGGGCCCGGGCGTCCGCGTGGACACCGCGCGGACCCGCGAGTCGGAGATCCTCGCGGGGCTGTCGCAGCTCGAGGCGGGCGGCGACGGGGCCGAGGCCGAGCCCGCCGAGCAACCTGCGGCGGCTTAGCGACCCATAACCCGCCAAGCGGATCGGTAGTCGAACCCGCGGCTGCCAGACTCGAAGGCCGATGAGCGCGAACCCACCGAGCCCGCCGAGCGAGACCGGGCGCCCCAGCTTCCGGGTCAAGCCGCTCACCTCGCCGGGGGGGCCGGTCGAGATGCCGAGCGAGTTCGACCCCCAGCGCCTGCTGAAGCGGACGCTGCAGATCGTGCTCGTCCTGGGTGTATTCGGCCTCGTGCATCCTGCTCGCGCCGGGTCTAGGCTCCGTGCGCGACCTGCTGACCGGGGCCGACCCCGCATGGATCGTGCTCGCCATCGTGCTCGAGGCTCTCTCGGGCGTTTCCTACGTGCTCATGTTCCGCCCGATCTTCTGCCGGCACATGCCCTGGCGCACGACCTGGGAGATCTCCTGGTCGGAGCTCGCGATGGGCTCGGTCGTGCCCGCGAGCGGCGCGGGCGGGCTCGCCCTGGGCGCCTGGATCCTGCACGAGGGCGGCATGCCCGGGGAGCAGATCGCCAGGCGCTCGGTCGCGTTCTTTCTGATCAAGAGCTCGGTCAACTTCGTCGCCGTCGTCGTGGTCGGGACCGTGATGGCGCTCGGGCTGGCGGGGCCGGATCTCTCCATCTGGCTGACCGCCGTGCCGGCGGTGGGGGCGGCGGGCGTGATCGCGCTGATCCTCGTCCTGCCGAGGCTCGGGCCCGGACCGACGCCCGGCCCCGACGCGGGCAAGCTGGCACGTGGGGTGGCCGCCGGCCGGCGGGCGCTGATCAACGGCACCGCCGAGGCGATCACGGTGGTCCGGTCCGGTGACCTGCTGGTGATCTTCGGCGCGATCGGCTACTGGGCGTTCGACAACGCCGTCCTATGGGCGACCTTCCAGGCCTTCGACGCCTCGCCGCCGATCTCGGTCATCCTGCTCGGCTACCTCGTGGGACAGCTCGGCGGTCTGCTGCCGATCCCCGGCGGCATCGGCGGGATCGACGGCGGCCTGTTCGGGGCGTTCGTCCTGCTCGGCACCCCGGTCGCCACCACTGCGGCCGCCGTGCTCGCCTACCGCGTAATCCTCTTCTGGCTGCCGCTGATCGTCGGCGCCATCGCCTTCCTGTCGCTGCGCCGCGGCCTCAACCGGCCCGATCGCCCGGACCTCTGCGTCGTGCCGGCTGCGAGCTAGCTGCGGCCTAGCTCCCGTTCCGCCCACTCGCGGCGAAGCCCGCGATCCGCCGCGGCAGCTTGCGCTCCTCGACCACGCGGTCGACGAGGCCGTAGTCGACCGCCTCGGCCGCGCTGAAGAAGCGGTCGCGCTCCATGTCGTCGTGCAGCTGCTCGACCGTCTGGCCCGTGTGCCGGGCGTAGATCTCCTCCGTGCGGCGGCGCAGCTCGAGGACCTCGCGGGCGTGGATCTCGATGTCCGTGCTCTGGCCCTGGAAGCCCGAGCTGGGCTGGTGGATGAGGATGCGCGCGTTGGGCAGCGCGGCGCGCTTGCCGTCGGCACCGCCGGCGAGGATCAGCGAGCCGCCCGACATCGCGATCCCGAAGCAGGTCGTGGCGACGTCGGGGCCGATGAAGCGCATCGCGTCGTAAATCGCGAGCGCGGCGCTCAGCGAGCCGCCGGGGGAGTTGATGTAGACGTGGACGTCCTTCTCGGGGTCGTCGGACTCGAGATGCATGAGCTGGGCGACGACGAGGTTGGCGAGCTCGTCGTCGATCGGCTGGGCGACGAAGACGATCCGCTCGCCCAGCAGCCTGGAGTAGATGTCGAAGGACCGCTCGCCGCGGGCAGTCTGCTCGATGACCATCGGAATCAGTGGCGACATATTGCAACCTCCTGGTTGCACAATAGCGCAACCGGCCGGTTGCGATACGATTCCCGCATGAGCGAGGAGGCGAGGACCGAGCTCACCGTCCCGGCCGCTCCCGAGGAGACCTGGGACGCGCTCACCGATCCCGAGCAGCTGACCGAGTGGCTTGCCGAGGACGCCGAGCTCGACCTGCGCCCCGGCGGCGATCTCGCGGTCCGCGTCGACGGCGAGGAGCGCGGCGGGTTCATCGAGGAGGTCGAGGCGCCGCGCCGGCTGGTCTTCTGGTGGGGGCCGGACGGCGACGAGCCGACCCGGGTCGAGATCGAGCTCGAGCCCGACGGCGACGACACCCGGGTGCGGGTCGTCGAGTCGCGACCGCTGCGGGTGCTCGACGCGCGTGGGATCGAGGTCGAGTCCTGGCTCGGCGGCGGCAGCTCGCCGCAGATGCGGGCGCCCGAGCTCTCGGCGATCTGCTGATGCCGGCAGCGGCGCGCGCGGACGAGGTCTTCACCGCGCTCTCGGATCCCACCCGGCGGGCCGTGCTCGAGCTGATCGGCGGTCACGGCGAGGCGACCGCGAGCCAGCTCGCCCGCGAGCTTCCGGTCAGCCGCCAGGCGGTGCAAAAGCACCTGTCGAGCCTCGCAGCCGCCGGGCTGGTCACCGACCGCCGCGAGGGCCGCGAGGTCCGCTACCGGATCACGCCGGCGCCGATGTCGGAGGCGATGACCTGGATGGCGACGGTGGGCGGTGAGTGGGACGCCCGCCTGGCGGCCTTGCGGCGCCATCTCTCGAGGGCATAGCCTCGGGGCTCACCGAAACTCTCGGGCCCCTGGCGGGTCCGAGGGCTCAGGGAGGAGATGTGAAGAGGACTGCGAGGATCTCGTGCCGCGATTGCCGACGTGCTCTGAATGCTGGCGGAGGGTCGCCGCGCCCGCGTCAAGGGCGAGCGCGGGACCTCGATGCGCACGCCGGGCGAGTCGGCTGGTGCGCGTCAAGGCCCGGGCGGCGACCGCGCGGTCGCCGACAACAGGCGCCCGAGCACGGCAATCGCTTCACGTTCGCCGGCCGCGGATCCCTCCGGCCGCTTCTACGCGCGCGTCGCGCAGGCGATCGCGCGCGGCGCGGGCCTCTGCGCCAAGGCTCGCTCCGGCGTCATCCGCGTATCGACCTAACGCCCCGCGAACTGCCTGCTGGTAGGCGCGCCAGGCGGGCTTCGGCTGGCCGGCGAGGTCGAAGAGGCCCGCGTGCTGGCAGAAGCTGCAGTACGCCTCGACCGCCATCGAATCGCGCCAGGCGTACCACTGCACGTCCGAGATCCGCCAATCCGGATGGCCGCCGCCGAGCAGGCGGTAGGTGCGCTTGAGCAGCCGTGCCTGCCCGCGGGGGCCCTTGACCATCGTCGACGCCGGCCCCTCGGACGCCCAGCCGACCTCGGTGATCGCGAGCGGCGTCCGCGAGTCGTCGGCCGTGGCCATGATCCGTCGGGCGAGCTCGATCTGGCGCCGCATCAGGCGCAGGCCCGGCGCGTAAGGATGCAGGGCGACGAAGTCGAAGTCGCGCTTCACCCCAGGCTGCTCGTAGAGCCGGCGCAGGAACCGCCACCACGGCATCCCGCTCCGTACCGCCGCGACGCCGGCGAGCATGATCCTTGCGCCGCGATCGGCGGACCGGATCGCTCCGGCGGAGATCTCGAGCAGGCGCGCGTACTCGCCGACGGCCGGCTTCGGGTCCCAGTAGAAGTCGAAGTTGGGCTCGTTCCAGATCTGCCAGCGGGTGATCGGCGCGCGGCGCTCGGAGCCCTTCCAGAAGTCCCCGCGCGGGCCGTAGCGGCCCACCAGCGCGGTCAGGAAGTTGCGCCAGGACGCTCGGTCCGCCGCATCGTCGATCGGCGGGTGCAGCTCGGACTGTGCGACCCACGCCGGTGAGCCGTAGACGATCGGCAGCACCTCGATGCCGTGGCGTGCCGCGGACGCGAGCACGTGGTCGGTCGAGGACCAGTCGAGCCGGCCTGGCTCGGGCTCGACCTCGCGCCAGCGGATGAGGAAGCGAAGCGTCTCGACCCCGCCTCGCTCCATGCGCGCGAAGTCGCGATCGTCGAGCACGGTCTGCGTGACGACACCGGGCACGGGTCGCGCCTGGGCGACCTCGGGCGTCACGAGGAGCAGGGCGACGAGGCCAAGCACCAAGACGATCTTCGAGCGTGCGGGCGTCACCAATCGCCTCAACACCGTCCGGAGGCGAAGGTTATGGTCGCGCAACTTATGATCGTCGGCGGTCAAAGGGGAGAGGGAGATCGTTGATACGAGCGCGAAGCAGGCCGATCGGGGGACTGGCGCTGGCCGTGCTCTCGGTCGTCATCGTGGGGGCGCTCCTCGCAGCCAGCGCCAGCGCCAGGCCGGGCGATCTCGACCCGCAGTTCGGCGATAACGGGACGCTGACGATCGAGGGCGGAACGCTGCTGCCCGGAGAGCAGGCCTTCGCCGTCAACTGGCGCGGCGACGACGTCGCGGCGATCGAGTCGGGAGTGGTGGTCTCCGGCAACGTCTCGCCCTTCCCCGCCGAACCTGAGGGCGGGGCCGTGGTCCTGAAGCTGGGCGCCGACGGCAGCATCGATCGGAGCTTCGGCGACAACGGAACGGCGCTGATCGGGGTGCGCGACGGATTCTCCCGTCGAAACTCCGTCGCGGTCCAACCCGACGGGCGCATCGTGGTTGCGATGCGGGTGAGTTATTTCGCCGACGCCAATGAAACGATGGTCTTGGCTCGCCTCCTACCGAACGGAACTCCCGACCCGTCGTTCGGCTGGACCAGGCGAGGTCGCCCAAACAGGCCTGCGTGCTCGCAGAAGTGCGGTACGCCTCGACCTCGCGAATCGCGCCAGGCGTACCACTGCACGTCCGAGATCGCCAATCCGGATGGCCGCCGCCGAGCAGGCGGAAGGTGCGCTTGAGCAGCCGTGCCTGCCCGCGGGGGCCCTTGACCATCTCGACGCCGGCCCCTCGGACGCCCGGCCGACCTCGGTGATCGCTAGCGGCGTCCGCGGTCGTCGGCCGTGGCCATGATCCGCGGGCGAGCTCGATCTGGCGCCGCATCGGGCGCAGGCCGGGCGCGTACGGATGCAGGGCAACGAAGTCGAAGTCGCGCTTCATCCCAGCAGCTCGTAGAGCCGGCGCAGGAACCGCCACCACGGCATCCCGCTCCGTACCGCCGCGACGGCGGCGAGCATGATCTTGCGCCGCGATCGGCGGAGCGGATCGCTCCGGCGGAGATCTCGACAGGCGCGCGTACTCGCCGACGGCCGGCTTCGGGTCCCAGTAGAAGTCGAAGTTGGGCTCGTTCCAGATCTGCCAGCGGGTGATCGGCGCGCGGCGCTCGGAGCCCTCCCAGAAGTCGCCGCGCGGGCCGTAGCGGCCCGCCAGCGCGGTCAGGAAGTTGCGCCAGGACGCTCGGTCCGCCGCATCGTCGACGGCGGGTGCAGCTCGGACTGTGCGACCCAGGCCGGTGAGCCGTAGACGATCGGCAGCACCTCGATGCCGTGGCGTGCCGCGGACGCGAGCACGTGGTCGGTCGAGGACCAGTCGAGCCGGCCTGGCTCGGGCTCGACCTCGCGCCAGCGGATGAGGAAGCGAAGCGTCTCGACCCCGCCTCGCTCCATGCGCGCGAAGTCGCGATCGTCGAGCACGGTCTGCGTGACGACGCCGGGCACGGGTCGCGCCTGGGCGACCTCGGGCGTCACGAGGAGCAGGGCGACGAGGCCAAGCACCAAGACGATCTTCGAGCGTGCGCGCGTCACCAATCGCCTCAACACCGTCCGGAGGCGAAGGTTATGGTCGCCACAACTATGACCGTCGCCGCGGGCTATCTGCTCCGTTAGGAGCCCCGGAATCCCGATCAGCTAGCATCACCGCTCCACAAACCCGCCGAAGACCGTCGGCAGGGCCGCGGGCCCGGAAGACCGGCGCAGGTGAGGGTCGAGAGCACGTCCTTTCGAGCCTGCCTGCGCGCAGGCTCTTCTCGTTCCGGCGACATCGAGAGAACCATGGACAAAGAGCAAAAGGCAGCAGCGGTCGCGGAGCTCACCGACAGCCTCAAGGAGGCCGAGGCGATCTTCGCCGTGGACTACCGCGGGATCAGCGTCACCCAGGCGGCCGACCTGCGGCGCCGCCTGGCCGAGGCCGACGCCGTCTTCCGGGTGGTCAAGAACCGCCTCGCCAAGCGCGCGGTCGCCGACGCCGGCACGGAGGGGGTGGACGAGCTGCTCGTCGGCCCGACCGCGCTGACGCTCATCAAGGGCGATGCGGTCGTCGCCGCGAAGGCGATCGCGACCTTCACTCGTGATCACCAGGTGCTCGAATACAAGGGCGGGCTGATGGACGGCGAGGTTCTCGACGCCGACAGCTTCCAGGCGATCGCGAGGCTGCCCGGCCTCGACGCGCTCCACGGGCAGCTGGTCGGCCTCACCGCCAGCCCGCTGACCGGGCTGATCACCGGCCTGAACTCCATGATCTCGGGCCTTGCGATCGCGCTCGGACAGATCGCCGAGCGGGGGTTGGTGACCGGCGAGGCCGAGGAGGCCGCGCCCCCCGCGGAGCACGCCGAGGAGGAGGCCCAGCCCGAGGAGCCGTCCGAGGCTCCCGCTGACGAGGCGCCCGGCGAGCCGCAGGACGAGGCGGAGGCCGAGCAGGACGAAGCAACTTCAACCGAAGACCCCGACGCCCCCGGACGCGAAGCGGAGGAGGCGGCTGGCAGTAATTCAGAGCAGGAGGAGCCAAGTGGCGACGAAAGTGACGACTGAGGACTGGATCGAGGAGCTGAAGAGCATCTCCGTGCTCGAGCTCTCCGAGCGCATCAAGGCGCTCGAGGAGGAGTTCGGCGTTTCCGCGACCGCCGTCGCGGCCGCGGCGCCCGCGGCCGGCGCGCCCGGTGGGGCCGAGGACGGCGGCGCCGAGGAGTCGGCGACCGTGGACGTCGTGCTGACCGCCGCCGGCGACAAGAAGATCCAGGTGATCAAGGCCGTGCGCGCGGCCACGGGCCTGGGGCTCAAGGACGCCAAGGCACTGGTCGACGAGGCGCCGAAGCCCGTCAAGGAGGGCATCGACCGCGAGGAGGCCGATAAACTGAAGGGCGAGCTCGAGGAAGCGGGCGGGAGCGTCGAGCTCAAGTAGCCGACGCGGACATCCCCGGCGGTGTGCGGCTTCAGTTAGTGAAGCGCATGTGGTATATTAGTGCGTCGCGCGCTGTTGAGCCCTTTGTTCCCCGAATCCCTCGCGCGGGTTCGTGCCCTTTTTCGACCATCTGAGGAGTCGCCCAGTTGGCCAGATCTGCTGCTGCCCCTGTTACCCGGAGATCCTTTTCACAACTTTCCCAGCCCGTTGACGTTCCAAATCTGATCGATATCCAGCGTCGCTCGTTCGCGGCGCTGACCGACCCGAAGCAGGGACTGCTTCGGGAGACGATCAACGACATCTCGCCGATCGAGGACTACACAGGCAACCTCGCGATCGTCTTCGGCGATTTCAAGTTCGACGAGCCGACGCACACGATCGCGGAGTGCCGCGAGAAGGACATCACCTACTCGCGTCCGCTGAACGTGACCGTCGCGTTCCAGAACCGCGAGACCGGCGAGATCCGCGAGCAGACCGTGTTCATGGGCGATTTCCCGTGGATGACGGAGCGCGGCACGTTCATCATCAACGGCACCGAGCGGGTCGTCGTCACGCAGCTCGTGCGCTCCCCGGGTGCCTACGTGATGCAGCCCAAGGACCACGAGAAGCAGGTCTTCATCGCCAACCTGATGCCGGCGCGCGGTTCCTGGCTCGAGCTCGAGATCGACAAGAAGGGCCGCGTCTACGCGCGCATCGACCGCAAGCGCAAGCTGCCGGTCACGGTGCTGCTGCGCGCGATGGGCTTCGTCACCGACGAACAGATCCTCGACCTGTTCGACAACTCGGTCTACATCAGGCACACGATCGACGCCGACACCGAGCCGACCAAGACCGAGGAGGGCGCGCTGATCGAGCTGTTCAAGAAGCAGCGCCCGGGCGAGCCGCCGTCGGTCGACGCCGCCAAGGCGCTGCTCGAGCAGCTGTTCTTCGACTCCAAGCGCTACGACCTGACCAGGGTCGGCCGCTACAAGCTCAACGCCCGGCTCGACCTCGACGTCGACCTCGACAACCGCACCCTGACCAAGGACGACATCGTCGCCCTGATCAAGGAGCTGGTCTCGCTGCCGAAGCTGCTCGGCATCCCCGAGGAGATCGACGAGGAGAACCCGATCAAGGACTACGCCGCCGAGGCGGTGACCTACTCGCGCGATCCGGTCAACGACCACCTCGACGAGTACGAGCACTTCGGCAACCGCCGCCTGCGCACTGTCGGCGAGCTGATCCAGGACGCCTTCCGGGTCGGCCTGTACCGGATGGAGCGCGTCGTCCGCGAGCGCCTCACCACCGAGGACGCCGACGCGATCACGCCGCAGACGATCATCAACATCCGGCCCGTGGTCGCGGCGCTGAAGGAGTTCTTCGGCTCCTCGCAGCTGTCGCAGTTCATGGATCAGACGAACTCGCTCGCCGGCCTGCGGCACCGGCGTCGCCTGTCAGCGCTCGGCGCCGGCGGCCTCACCCGCGAGCGCGCTCCGATCGAGGTCCGCGACGTGCACCCGACCCACTACGGCCGGATGTGCCCGATCGAGACCCCCGAGGGCCCGAACATCGGCCTGATTGGATCGCTGTCGTCCTACGCCCAGATCTCCGAACACGGGTTCGTCACCACGCCCTACCGGGTGGTCAAGGACGGCGTCGTCACCAAGGAGGTCGTCCACCTCGACGCCACCCAGGAGGAGGACCACGTCATCGCCCAGGCAAACGCCGAGGTCGACGAGAAGACCGGCAAGCTGCGGGGTCCGCAGGTCCAGTGCCGCTCACGCGACGGCGAGTACGTCGTCGTGGCGCCCAAGTCCGTGACGCTGATGGACGTCTCGCCCACCCAGATCTGGTCGGTGACGACGGCTCTGATCCCGTTCCTCGAGCACGACGACGCCAACCGCGCGTTGATGGGCTCGAACATGCAGGCCCAGGCTGTGCCGCTCCTCAAGCCCGAGGCGCCGCTCATCGGCACCGGGATGGAGCGTCGCGCCGCGGTCGACACCGGCGACGTCATCCTGGCGGAGAACGACGGCGAGATCGCCTACGTCGACGCCGAGCGGATCGTCGTCAGCCACGGCCAGAAGAGGGACGAGTACGAGCTGAACAAGTTCATGCGCTCGAACCAGGGGACGATCATCCATCAGACCCCGAGCGTCTCGGTTGGCCAGAAGGTCAAGGCAAGCGACGTGCTCGCCGACGGCTCGTCGACCGCCGGCGGCGAGATCGCGCTGGGCAAGAACTGCCTGGTCGCCTTCATGTCCTGGGAGGGCTACAACTTCGAGGACGCGATCATCCTCTCGAGCCGCCTGTTCAAGGACGACGAGCTGACCTCGATCCACATCGAGGAGTACGAGATCGACGCCCGGACGACGAAGCTCGGCGACGAGGAGATCACCCGCGACATCCCGAACCGCTCCGAGGAGAGCCTGCGCAACCTCGACGAGCGCGGCATCGTCCGCGTCGGCGCCGAGGTCGTCTCGGGCGACCTGCTGGTCGGCAAGGTGACGCCGAAGGGCGAGACCGAGCTGACGGCCGAGGAGAAGCTGATCCGCGCGATCTTCAAGGAGAAGGCGCGCGAGGTCCGCGACACCTCGCTCAAGGTCCCGCACGGTGAGGGCGGCGTGGTGATCGACGTGGTCACCTTCGACCGCGACGCCGGCGACGACCTCGCTCCCGGGGTCAACAGCCTCGTGCGCGTGTTCGTCGCGACCAAGCGGAAGATCGCGGAGGGCGACAAGCTCGCCGGCCGCCACGGCAACAAGGGCGTGATCTCCAAGATCGTGCCCGAGGAGGACATGCCGTTCCTCGAGGACGGGACCCCGGTCGACGTGATCCTCAACCCGCTCGGCGTCCCGAGCCGGATGAACATCGGCCAGATCCTCGAGACCCACCTCGGGTGGGTGGCCGCCAACGGCTGGTACGACGACGGCTCCGACGCCTACAAGGAGGCGCAGTCCAACGGCGGGCGCGTCAACGTCGCGACGTCGGTGTTCGACGGCGCCACCGTCGAGGACGTCGACGAGGCGCTCGTGCGCTGGCAGGAGGCCAACGAGGACCGCGGCATCGACCTCGGGATCGACATGTCCGCGCGGCCCGGGAGCCGGGCGGCGGGCAAGGCACAGCTGTTCAACGGTCGCACCGGCGAGCCGTACGAGGGCAAGGTGACCATCGGTCACATGTACATCCTCAAGCTGCTGCACCTCGTCGACGACAAGATCCACGCTCGCTCGACCGGCCCGTACTCGCTCGTCACCCAGCAGCCGCTGGGCGGCAAGGCGCAGTTCGGCGGCCAGCGCTTCGGCGAGATGGAGGTCTGGGCGCTGGAGGCCTACGGGGCCGCCTACACCCTCCAGGAGATGCTCACGGTCAAGTCCGACGACACGGTCGGCCGGGTGAAGGCCTACGAGTCGATCGTCAAGTCCGAGAACATCCCCGAGCCGTCGGTGCCGGAGTCGTTCAAGGTCCTGCTCAAGGAGATCCAGAGCCTGGCGCTCGACGCGAACCTCGTCGCCGACGACGGCGAGGTGGAGCTCGGCGAGGAGGACGACGAGTTACTGCGCGCCGCCGAGGAGCTCGGCATCGACCTCTCGGGCGTGCGCGCGGACGGCCCCGACGGCGACAAGGCGGCCGACGAGCAGGAGGAACAGGTAGTCGCCGAGGGCGAGTCCGGGACCACAAACGGAGCCGGCTCGGAAGCAGAAAAGGCAGCTGAGGCCAAGGAGTAGCGGGAACACCACATGGACATCAATAATTTCGACGCAATCGAGATCGGCCTCGCTTCTTCGAAGAAGATCCGAAGCTGGAGCCACGGCGAGGTCACCAAGCCGGAGACGATCAACTACCGGACGCTGAAGCCCGAGAAGGACGGGCTCTTCTGCGAGCGCATCTTCGGTCCCACCAAGGACTGGGAGTGCTACTGCGGCAAGTACAAGCGGGTCCGCTACAAGGGCATCGTCTGCGAGCGCTGCGGCGTCGAGGTCACGCGCTCGAAGGTCCGCCGCGAGCGTATGGGCCACATCGATTTGGCCGCGCCGGTCTCCCACATCTGGTTCTTCAAGGGCGTTCCCTCGCGGATCGGCTACCTGATCGACATGGCTCCGAAGGAGCTCGAGAAGGTCCTCTATTTCGCTGCCTCGATCGTCACCTGGATCGACGACGAGGCGCGGACCAAGGACATGACGAAGCTCGAGAAGGAGGTCCAGAAGGTCCTCGACGGCTACGCGGCCGAGCGCGAGCAGCGTGTCCAGCAGCTCAACGAGCAGAAGGAGCGGCGTGTCGCCTGGCTCGAGGGCGAGGGTGACGAGTCGAAGTTCGACGAGGAGGACCAGCTCTGGGCCGAGGGCCTGGACGTGAAGCCGGCGAAGCTCGACGACGCCGAGCGCACCAAGCTGGTCAAGGAGACGAAGAAGGCGGTCGATTCGGAGATCGCCGATACCGAGGCCTACCTCGACGACGCGAGCGAGCGCATGGAGCAGGTCTGGGAGACCTTCCAGAAGATGGAGCCGAAGACCGTCATCAACGACGAGGCCGTCTTCCGTGAGCTCCGCGACCGCTTCGGCTCCCCGTTCGGCTGGGGCGAGTACTTCCGGGGCGGCATGGGCGCGGAGTCGGTCCGCGACCTGCTCGACCAGGTCGACCTGAAGGCCGAGTGCGAGGAGCTCGAGCAGACGATCAACACGTCCAAGGGGCAGAAGCAGGCTCGCGCCGTGAAGCGGCTCAAGGTCGCCTCCGCGTTCCTGCACTCCGAGAACAAGCCCGAGTGGATGGTGCTCGACTGCGTGCCGGTGATCCCGCCGGAGCTGCGGCCGATGGTCCAGCTCGACGGTGGCCGGTTCGCGACGTCGGACCTCAACGACCTCTACCGCCGGGTGATCAACCGCAACAACCGGCTGAAGCGGCTGCTCGACCTCGGTGCCCCCGAGATCATCGTCAACAACGAGAAGCGCATGCTCCAGGAGGCCGTCGACGCGCTGTTCGACAACGGCCGCCGCGGCCGCCCGGTCACTGGGCCCGGCAACCGGGCGCTGAAGTCGCTCTCCGACATGCTCAAGGGCAAGCAGGGCCGCTTCCGCCAGAACCTGCTCGGCAAGCGCGTCGACTACTCGGGGCGCTCGGTGATCGTTTCCGGGCCGAGCCTGAAGCTGCACCAGTGCGGCCTGCCGAAGCTGATGGCCCTCGAGCTGTTCAAGCCGTTCATCATGGCCCGCCTCGTCGAGCGCAAGGCGGTGCAGAACATCAAGGCGGCCAAGAAGATGGTCGACTCGATGATCCCCGAGGTCTGGGACGTGCTCGAGGAGGTCATCCACGAGCACCCGGTGCTGCTCAACCGCGCGCCGACCCTGCACCGACTCGGCATCCAGGCGTTCGAGCCGGTGCTGGTCGAGGGCAAGGCGATCCAGATCCACCCGCTCGTCTGCCACGCGTTCAACGCCGACTTCGACGGCGACCAGATGGCGGTGCACGTGCCGCTCTCCGCG
Organism: uncultured Solirubrobacterales bacterium; assembly: GCA_963729075.1. Taxonomy (GTDB): domain Bacteria; phylum Actinomycetota; class Thermoleophilia; order Solirubrobacterales; family 70-9; genus WHSW01. The sequence continues at coordinate 189,819 of CAVSMU010000003.1, forward strand.
GAGGCGCAGGCCGAGGCGCGGCTGCTCATGCTGTCCTCGAACAACATCCTCTCGCCGGCGCACGGCTCGCCCCTGGCGACGCCGTCGCAGGACATGGTGCTCGGGATCTACTACCTCACCTACGGCCCCGACGCCGAGGAGCTGGCGAAGCTGGACGCCGAGCTCAAGTCCGGCAAGCCCAACGGTAAGCGCCCGAACATCTACCGCTCCGCCCAGGAGGCGGAGCTCGCGTACGAGAACCGGCTCGTGAAGCTGCACGACTACGCCGAGTACCGGCGGCCCGACCACGAGCACTTCCTGACCACCGTCGGCCGGATCATCTTCAACGATCGGGTCGAGCGGGCGATCGCAACGGCGCTCGAGGAGGAGTGGGATCCCGAGCACTACCGGTTCGTCAACTACTCGCTGAAGAAGCGCGAGGTCAACCAGATCGTCGCGGACCTCGTCGAGGCCTACGGCGCCCCGGCGGTCGCCCAGGCGCTCGACGCGTTCAAGGAGCTCGGCTTTCACTTCTCGACCCAGGCCGGCATCACGATCTCCAAGAACGACGTGGTCTCGCCGCCGAACAAGGACGAGATCCTCGACGGCTACGAGGCCCAGGTCGCCGAGATCGAGTCCCAGTACAACGACGGGCTGCTCTCGGAGGAGGACCGCAAGGAGCAGCTGCGCGCGCTCTGGGACCGGGCCACCGACGAGGTCGCCGACGCGATGCAGGACAACCTCGACGAGCTCAACCCGATCTACATGATGGCCAACTCCGGGGCGCGCGGATCGTTCAAGCAGATCCGCCAGCTCGCCGGCATGCGCGGCCTGATGGCGAATCCGAAGGGCGAGATCATCGAGCGCCCGATCAAGGCCAACTTCATGGAGGGCCTGTCGGTGCTCGAGTACTTCATCTCCACCCACGGTGCCCGCAAGGGACTCGCAGACACGGCGCTGCGGACGGCCGACTCGGGCTATCTGACGCGCCGCCTGGTCGACGTCGCCCAGGATGTGATCATCCGCGCGGACGACTGCAAGACGAAGGACTTCGTCGAGGCGCCGCTGCGCAACGACGAGGGCCAGCTCAACATGAACCTCGTCGGCCGGGTGGCGGCGAAGAAGTTCACGACCAAGCGGAGCCGCGAGCTGCTCAAGCGCGGCCAGGAGATCGACGTCGAGGAGCTCGAGGCGATCGCTGAGGCGTTCGGCGACGAGGAGGTCGTGATCCCGGTGCGCTCGGTGCTCAAGTGCGAGCTCGAGTCGGGGGTCTGCCAGGCCTGCTACGGGCGTGCCCTCGCCACCGGCTCGACGGTCGAGCTCGGCGACGCGGTCGGGATCATCGCCGCGCAGTCGATCGGCGAGCCCGGCACGCAGCTGACCATGCGCACCTTCCACACCGGCGGCGTCGCCGGCCTCGACATCACCCAGGGCCTTCCCCGCGTCGTCGAGCTGTTCGAGGCGCGCAAGCCGAAGGGCATGGCGGCGATGGCCGAGGTCGACGGCAAGGTGTCGATCGAGGAGACCGACAAGGAGATCCGGGTCACGATCACCGACGCCAAGGGCGAGGAGACGACGCACAAGCTCCCGCCGCGGGCGCGTCTGCTGGTCAAGCACGGCGACCGGGTCGAGGCGGGGGCGCAGCTCGAGGAGGGCTCGCTCTACCCGGCCGACCTCCTGCGGATCCGCGACCGGACCGAGACCGAGATCTACCTCGTGCGCGAGGTCCAGCGCGTGTACAAGGCGCAGGGCGTCGACATCAACGACAAGCACATCGAGCTGATCGTGCGCCAGATGATGAAGCGGGTCCGGATCGAGTCCAAGGGCTCGACCACGCTGCTACCGGGCGCGCTCGAGGACCGGCACAAGCTCAAGGTGCTCAACAAGCAGGTCAAGGACGGCGGCGGCACGCCCGCCAAGGCCGAGGAGGTGATCCTCGGGATCACGAAGGCCTCGCTGGCCACCGAGTCGTTCCTGTCGGCCGCCTCGTTCCAGGAGACGACGAAGGTGCTCACCGACGCCGCGCTGGAGGGCAAGCGCGACAAGCTCGTGGGCCTGAAGGAGAACGTGATCATCGGCAAGCTGATCCCGGCGGCGACCGGCCTGAAGCACTACCGCTCGCTCGAGATCGAGCCGGTCGAGCCGGCCCAGCGGCCGGAGGAGGACCTGCTCGACGAGGAGGAGCTCGCGGCCGAGCTCGGCCTGGCCGAGGACGGCGACGAGGTCACCGAGCTCGAGGGCTTCGGCCCCTCGTTCGCCGAGGAGCTGGAGGAGCTCGCCCAGGAGATCGAGACCGGGGCGGGCTCGGACGGCGAATCCTCATAGCCTCGCGGTCGCGGGCGCTCAGTCGTAGCGCTGGATCACGCGGACGTTGAGCACCAGCATCACGACGCCCAGCGCCCCGACGACCGCGAAACCGGGCAGGATCTCCCCCCAGTCGAGGTCGACGAGGATCAGGGAGCGCAGTCCCTCCATCAGGTAGGTGACCGGGTTCAGGGTCGCGGCGATCTCCATCGGCTCGGTGAGCAGGTCGCGGGGGACGAAGTTGGGCGTCAGGAAGAGCAGCGGGAAGAAGATCAGCCCGCCCGAGTTGGTCGCGGCGGCGCTGCGCGTCTTCAGCGCGATGAGCTGCATGAAGCCGGCGTAGACCACGCCCCACAGCGACGTCAGCACGACGAGGAGCACGAAGCCCGGGGGCCCGCTCGCGATCTCGACCCCGAACGGCAGCGCGATCAGGACGATCACGGACGCGATCACCACGCACTTCGCGCCCTCGGCCACGAGCCGGCCGAGCACGATCGAGTACCGCGGGATCGGGATCGCCCGCAGCTTGTCGAAGTAACCGCCCTCGATCTCCTCGACGAGGAACAGTGCGGCCATGCCGAACGACGCCGCGAGGAGCAGCGTGATGGGAAGCTGGAACGCGCCGTATCCCTGGCCCTCGAGGAAGCCCGTCGAGTCCGAGGGGAAGATCTCGGCCGCCTGGCCCGTGTTGACGATCAGGAAGAAGATCGGGATGAACATCGTCATGAACAGGGCGTCGGGCTGACGGATCGCCTCGCGCAGCGAGCGCCGTCCCAGCGCGAGCGTGGCGCTCATGCGGTCACCTCCTGGACCTCGCCTGCGGCGCGATCGCGCGTGCGCCCGGTCGCGTCGAGGAAGACGTCGTCGAGGGTCGGCTCCTCGCCGCCCCCGCGGCGCTCGCGCAGGTTCGCCTTGAGCGCCTCGGGGCTCCCCTCGCGCACGATCTTGCCGCGGTCGATGATCGCGAGCCGGTCGCAGAGTTGGTCGGCCTCCTCGAGGTACTGGGTGGTCAAAAAGACGGTTGTCCCGTGGCCGTTTATGCGGCGCAGCTCCTCCCACACGGTCAGGCGGCTCGCGGGATCGAGGCCAGTGGTCGGCTCGTCGAGGAACAGCACCTCCGGCTCGTGGACGAGTGCCGCCGCGAGGTCGAGCCGGCGCTGCATGCCGCCGGAATAGCCCTTGATCACGCGGTCGGCGGCCTCCTCGAGCTCGACGAGCGCCAGCAGCTCCCGTGCGCGCTCGGCCGCCCGGGCGGCGTCGAGCCCGAACAGCCGCCCGTGCAGGAGCAGGAGCTCGCGCCCGGTCTGGCGGGGGTCGAGGCCGGCCTCTTGCAGCGCGACGCCGATCCTGCCGCGCGCCTCGTCGGGGTCGTCGGCGACGTCGATGCCCGCGACCGCGGCGCGACCGGCAGTGATCGTGAGCAGCGTCGTCAGCATCCGCACCGTTGTCGACTTGCCCGCGCCGTTGGGCCCGAGGAAGCCGAAGATCTCGCCGTTACGGACCTCCAGGTCCACGCCGCGGACTGCCTCCACGGTCCCCTCGCGGCCGTCGTAGTGCTTGACCAGTCCCTCGGCCAGGACGGCCGGCCCGTTGTTCTCGTTCATTCGCCTCCCGTCGGTTCAAATGTCCGGGCACCCTATTCAGACCGCGCACGGGCGCGGAACTCATCGAGCGCGGGCTCGGGCCCGCGGAGCCTCAGCCGTTGGCCGGGCGCAACGCCTCGGCTCGCCGGATCGTCTCCTTACCCGACTTCTCGCTGCGCACCACATAGCGCGGGTCGTCCCTCGACGCGGCAACGACCCGGCCGGCGATCTCAGTCCGCCGCGTCAGCCGCCTGCGAACGGTCCCGCGGACCGTGCGCCCGCGAAAGTTCCACTCCACCCGGTCACCGCGCTTGAAGTCCTGGGGCATGTGTGCTCCTTCCTGGTTGGTGCCGTAACCAACCCCACGGTGGGCCCGTGCGCCCCCGGCATCTGGACAGGCAGGTAGGGGTGGCGGGGGGCGAGCTCCGGTGCGGTGGCGGCTTATGGGTCGTATGGACCGAAAAGCCGCCACCGCAGACGCACAGGCTGCCGCGATCGCCGCCCGACAGCATGGGGTCGCCAGCTCCAGGCAGCTGCGAGAGGCCGGGCTCAGTGCCACCGAGATCAGAAACCGCGTGCGCCGCGGTCGCCTGCACCGCGTCCACCGCAGCGTCTACGCGGTTGGCCATCCCGGCCTGAGCAACGAGGGTCGCTGGATGGCCGCGGTGCTGGCTTGTGGCGAGGGCGCCGTCCTCAGCCACCGCTCGGCCGCCGAGCTGTGGGCGCTGCTCCCGGCGGCAAAGGGCGACGTGCACGTCACCGTCGCCGGCCGCGGGGGCCGCGACAAACGCCGGGACATCCACCTGCACCGCTCCCCCTCGCTGAGAACCACCGCCACGACCCGCCACAAGCGCATCGCAGTCACCACCCCCGCCCGGACCCTCACCGACCTGTGCCGCACGATCGACCCGGCGCTGTACCGCAAGGCCGTACGTGAGGCGGAGTTCCGCAACCTGGCGCTGGGCGCGGCCCCGACCGACCACACGCGCAGCGAGCTCGAGCGGGCCTTCCTGCGGCTCTGCCGACGCCGGCGCCTGCCGCTCCCGGAGGTGAACGTCCGCATCGGCGACTTCACCGTCGACTTCCTCTGGCGCGAGGAGCGCCTGATCGTCGAGACCGACGGCTACGCCGCGCACCGGGGCCGCCAGGCGTTCGAGGACGACCATGCGCGGGAGCTCGCGCTGCACGCGGACGGCTATCGCCTGCGCCGGTTCACCGATCGCCAGGTCCGCCGGCAGCCGGACGCCGTGGCCGCGGCCGTTGCCCGCGCCCTGAACTCGGACCGTGCCTCGATCCCCCGCGGGCGATAGCTTGCGCTCGATGGGGAGAGAATCGCCGTTCCCCTGAAAACGCTCGTGCCCGCAATGTCTAAGCTCAACCCGTGAGCCCCGAGTCGGGTCCGGAGATCCACGAGTCGGTCCTCGATCTGATCGGCGACACGCCGCTCGTGCGACTGTCGCGGCTGGAGCCCGGACTGCGCACGCCGCTCATCGCCAAGGTCGAGTTCCTCAACCCGGGCGGATCGGTCAAGGACCGCCCGGCGGTGGCGATGATCGACGCCGCCGAGCGTGAGGGCGTGCTCAAGCCCGGAGGGACGCTGATCGAGCCGACCTCGGGCAACACGGGCCTCGGGCTGGCGATGGTGGCCGCTCTGCGCGGTTACCGGGTGATCGCGGTCATGCCGGACAAGATGAGCCGCGAGAAGATCGACACCCTGCGCGCCTTCGGCGCCGAGGTCGTCGTCTGCCCGACCGCGGTCGAGCCCGAGTCGCCACAGTCCTACTACCGGGTCGCCGACCGGCTCACCGAGGAGATCGACGGCGGCTTCCAGCCCAACCAGTACTTCAACCAGGCGAACCCCGAGGCCCACTACCGGTCGACGGGCCCCGAGCTCTGGCGGCAGACCGGCGGCGCGATCACGCACCTCGTGATCGCCGTCGGGACAGGCGGGACGATCACGGGGGTCGGGCGCTACATCAAGGAGCAGAACCCGGACGTGGAGGTCGTCGGCGCCGATCCCGAGGGCTCGATCTACTCGGGTGGGCCGGTGCACCCGTACCGGGTCGAGGGGATCGGCGAGGACTTCTGGCCCGAGAGCTTCGACCCCGGCATCGTCGACCGGTACGTCACTGTGAGCGACCGCGACTCGTTTCTCGCCGCCCGCCGGCTGGTCGCCCGCGAGGGGCTGTTCGCGGGCGGCTCGACCGGGACTGCGCTGTGCGCAGCGGTGGAGGTCGCGCGGGAGCTGGACGACCCGGACGCGCTGGTCGCGACGATCATTCCCGACGGCGGTCGCCCCTACGTGTCCAAGGTCTTCAACGATTCCTGGATGCGGGAGTACGGCTATCTGGGCGACGAGGGCGCGCTCACCGTCGGGGAGGTGATCAAGTCGCGTGGCGTCGACCGCCCGATGCTCACCGTGGGCAGCCACGACCCGGTCGGAAGGGCGCTGGAGCTGATGCGTGAGCACGGTGTGTCCCAGGTCCCGGTGGTCTCGGGCGAGGACGGCCGGGCCTTCATGGGTACGGTCAGCGAGCGCGGCCTGCTGATGGCGTCGGCCGACCATCCGGGGATCCTCGGCGAGCCGGTCACTGAGGTGATCGAGCCGCCGCTGCCGGAGCTCGACGCGCGCAGCCCCGCCAACGAGGCGATCCACATGATCCTGGACGAGCGCAAGCCGGTGATCATCGTGGAGGACGGCCGCGCGCTCGGCATCCTCGCGTCGGTGGACCTGATCGAAGCCCTCAACCAGTGAGGCGGAGCGAAGCGAAGCCGAGCCGCGCCGCCGTTGAGGCGCCTTACGTGAGGCGGAGCAAAGCGAAGCCGAGCCGCGCCGCCGTTGAGGCGCCTTACGTGAGGCGGAGCAAAGCGAAGCCGAGCCGCGCCGCCGTTGAGGCGCCAGGTTCGTGAGCGAACGGCGCATCGACACCCGCGTCGTCCACGCGGGGCTGGAGCCCGATCCCACCTACGGCTCGGTGATCCCGCCGATCCATCAGACGTCGACTTTCGTCCAGCCGTCGCCGGGCGACTTCGTCGACGACTACGACTACGCGCGCTCGGCGAACCCCACCCGGACCGCGCTCGAGCGCGCGCTGGGCGAGCTCGAGGGCGGCCTCGCCGCCGCGTTCGCCAGCGGGATGGCGGCCACCCACGCCCTGCTGACGGCGGCGCTCGACGCCGGCGACCACATCGTCCTGCCGCTCGACCTCTACGGCGGGACCTACCGCCTCGTCGACAAGGTGCTGGCCCGCTTCGGCCTCGCCTACGACCTCGTCGACCAGACCGATCTCGACGCCCTGCGCACGGCGCTGCGCCCCGAGACGAGGCTCGTCTGGGTCGAGACGCCGACCAACCCGCTGCTCAACGAGGTCGACATCGGTGCCGTTGTCGAGGCGGCCGAGGGGCGCACCGTGGTCGTCGACAACACCTTCGCGACCCCGATCGTCCAGCGGCCGCTGGAGCTCGGCGCGACCGCCGTCGTCCACTCGACCACCAAGTACCTCGGCGGGCACTCCGACGTCGTCGGCGGCGCCACGGTGACGGCGGACGCGGAGCTCGACGAACGCATTCACTTCGTGCAGAACGCGGTGGGCGCTGTCCCCGGCCCGTTCGACTGCTTCCTCGTCCACCGCGGCATCCGCACGCTGGCGCTGCGGGTCGCGCGCCACACCGAGAACGGGCGCGCGGTGAGCGAGTGGCTGCGTGACGCGCCTGGGGTCGAGGACGTCCGCTGGCCCGGTTTCGGCGGCATGGTCTCGTTCCGCCACCCGGACGCGGTCGGCATCGTCGGCCGTACCGAGCTGTTCTCGCTCGCCGAGTCGCTGGGCGGCGTCGAGTCGCTCATCGAGGTCCCACAGGCGATGACTCATCAGTCCGTCGAGGACTCCGACGCTGCCGTGCCCGCGGACCTCGTGCGCCTGTCCTGCGGGATCGAGGCGGCCGAGGACCTGATCGCCGACCTCGAGCGCGCGCTCGCCTGAGTCGCAACTCTGGCCCTGCGCAGGGGTTCAGGGGAGGCGCGTCGAAAGGAATGGACGCCTCGACCCCGATCGACAGGAGCAGCAGCGAGATGCCGCACCCCCACACCCTCCGTACAGCCCTTCTCTTCACCCTGCCGGTTCTCGCGATGCTCGCCACGCTGGTGGCCATACCCGCGCCCGCCCAGGCAGCGACCGCAAAGTGCCCGGCTACGTTCCGCGTCCTTCACAACGACCAGATCGGCAACTTGAAGCTGCCGAAGGGCAACTACCGGATCACGCTGCTCGACGACCAGCTGCTCACCTGTCAGCAGGCATCGAAGCTGTTCACGCAGTTTCTGCAGGACTTCGACGGGCGCCTGGGCGGTGGCTGGACGGTGAACGCCCGCACGGCGACGTTCTCGAGACCAAACGGGGCCGGCTTTACGGTCAAGAGGGTGGCTCGGCCAACCGGCACGGGCGGCGGGAGTCATCCGAGCGGCAACGCAACACAATGCCCGACCTTCCGGGTGCTGCACAACGACCGGATCGGTTCGGTCAATTTCCCCAAGGGCACCTACCAGATGACCGCGCTCGGAGGCCTGACGTGCGCCAAGTCCTCGATGCTGTTCAGGGACTTCCTACAGCAGACCCAGGGCGACCTGCCGGGCCGCTGGCGCCTTCAGGGTCGCACGGGGACCTTCCTCCGCGGCAACTCGGGGAAGGGCTTTCAGGTCAATCTCTGGCGCTAGTGCCGACGTTGCGGTGGGAGGCGCGGGCGAGCGCCGGGGGTGCGAGCACGTGGGTGCGGGCTCCCGGCGGGCAATCGGGGAGCGGTAGCGCCTCGGGCCCGTGACCGCCGCGGCGCGGCCCGCGCGGGCGCTTCGGCTCGCGCCTGAAGCGGCGGAAGCGGTGGTCCTCGGCCTCCGGCGGCGCCTCCTCGGGCAGGGTGTTGGCGTGAAACGCCCACCAGACCAGATAGAGGAGCGCGGCGACCGGGATCTTCAGGATCACCATCAGGAAGAAGATGGGGAAGAAGCCGTCCACGTCTCTCGCTCAGGCGGCAGTGTACCCGTCGCGCGCCCAGCTCAACAGGGCCTCGGTGTGCGCGTCGGTGATCCCGACGTGCGATTCCGTGGGCACGAGCAGGGTCGGCGCCCGGCGACTGGCTGCCCAGGCGCGGCAGCTCTTGTCGAGCGAGTCGTCGATCCAGGCAAGCGGTCTCCCGCCGGCGTACTCGTCGATCGCCTCGACCTTCCAATGTGCGGTCCCGAACCGCGCCCGCCCGTCGAAGCGCAGGCAGGGCAGCTCTTCCGGAAGGCCGAGGATCAGCGGCAGGTGGTCGTTGGCGCGGTCCTCCCAGCCGGTCGCCCAGACGAGCTCGTACACCTCCGCGAGGCGCTGCAGCTGCGCCCCGGCTACGTCGGAGATGCAGTGCGCCATCCCATCGATCAGATGGAAGCGGCCGCCGAGGTCCTCGATCGGCCCGTCGAAGCCGAACAGGCTGATCACCCCGTCCACATCGACCGCCAGAACCGGTCGTTCATCCGCCATGAGGCCAGCGTAGCGGCATGGCCCTGCTATCTTCCGCCGCCGTGCCGAGCACCAATCAGCTGATCAGAAAGGGCCGTAAGCCCCCGCAGAAGAAGGTCGCGACCCCGGGCCTCAAGTCGGGCCAGGGGCGCAAGCGCCGCATCGCCGCCCCGCAACGGCGCGGCGTCTGCACGCGGGTCTACACGGCGACCCCGAAGAAGCCGAACTCGGCACTGCGCAAGGTCGCCCGCGTGCGGCTGACCAACGGCATGGAGGTCACCTGCTACATCCCCGGCGAGGGCCACAACCTCCAGGAGCACTCGGTCGTGCTGGTGCGCGGTGGCCGGGTCAAGGACCTGCCTGGCGTCCGCTACAAGGTGATTCGCGGCACGCTGGACGCCTCCGGCGTATCCGACCGCAGGCAGTCCCGTTCGATGTACGGGGTCAAGAAGTAGCGTGCCGCGCCGCGCCCGCGCAGCCACGCGTCCGATCGCAGCCGATCCCGTTCACCGCAGCCGGCTCGTCCAGCAGGTGATCAACAAGGTGATGCGGGCGGGCAAGAAGTCGACCGCCGAGCAGATCACGTACGACGCGCTCGCAATCGTCGGCGAGCGCAGCGGCCGTGCCCCGGTCGAGGTGCTCGAGGACGCGATCAAGGAGCTCACCCCGGTGCTCGAGGTGCGCTCGCGCCGGGTCGGCGGGGCTACCTACCAGGTCCCGGTCGAGGTGCCTCCCACACGGGCCCGCACCCTCGCGGTCCGCTGGCTCGTCGGCTTCGCCCGCAATCGGCGTGAGAAGTCGATGGCCGACCGGCTCGCGAACGAGATCATGGACTCGCTCTCCCAGCAGGGCGGGGCGTGGAAGCGCAAGGACGACATTTACCGCATGGCCCAGGCGAATAAGGCCTTCGCCCACTACCGCTGGTAGCTCTGCGGCGTCTGCAAACCGGCGCCTGGCGTTGCAGGCGCCGATAGGTGCCGGTGGCGAGCCGAAGGCGAGCTCCAGATCGTCTCGCTCACGTAGGTCATCGCTACGCTCGCTTCGCCGATCTGGCTGCGTCCTAGCCAGGCTTGGTTTTCGCCGCCTTCGGCTCGCGGTTGACGGGTCAGCCCCGTTGACGGGCGCGGGGGCGGCGGGTGAGGCGGCGCAGCGCGCCCTCGGGCTTGCTCTCCTGATGGGCGACGGTGTGGCCGGCGGCGGGCTTGGATTCGGGCTCGCTCGATTCCGGTTCGTCGGGTCGCTTGCGTTTCGGCGGGCGCAGGGCGGCGAGCTGCTCGGGGGTGAGCGTGGCCAGCGCGATGCCGGAGACGGCGAGCGCGAGCGCGCCCACCATCTCGAGCCAGAAGCCGCCCTGGGGGACCGCCTCGGCGTCGAAGAACGACTCGCGCGCGTCGTTGAGCGTGCCGACCGCGTTCGCGTCGGGCAGGTCGACGAGCAGGAAGACCAGGAGCGCGATGACGCCCGACACCGCCACCGCGGTGGCGGCGGGCTTCGAGGCGGTGAAGACCGCGAGGGCGAGCGCGCCGATTGCGAACACGGCGATGACCGCCAGCGCGTTGCCGTGACGGTCGGCCCCGCCCTGGGAGTCGAGCGCCTCGCCGCCCGGCGGGGTGAACTCGAAGGTCGTCATCAGCTCCGAGGCAAAGAGGCAGATCGCCGCCACGAGGCAGGCCAGCGGGAGCAGACGGGTGAGACGGGTGATGTCGGTCACGTGCTCGCCCCCGATACGCTGCCCTCGCCGTCGACCGGGCGCTCCCCCCGGGCCCCTGTCCGACCGCGCTCGAGCTTGTCGCCCCCGCGAGTGAGCAGCCGGCGCGCGCGCCCGAGGCCGCGGTCCGCGGTCGTCTCGGCGCTCGATGCCGCCGGTGCCGGTCGCAGATAGCGGGGCAGGAGCAGGCCGCCCGCGATCAGCACCGCGCCGGCCGCGATCTGGAGCCAGAAGCCCTCGAGCAGGTGCGCCTCGGCGCCCTCGTAGGTGAGCGCGGCATTGCCCTCGTCGAGCCCCTTCGGCGCGTCCACCGCGACGCTGATCACGATCGCGGCAACCCCGACCGCAATCAGCAGCCTCGCCGCCCGCGGCCGGCCCCTGAGCGCCAGCACCAGCCCTACGAGCGCGGCCCCCGCGAGCGGCACGAACGCCCACAAATGAGCGTCGCCGGCCTGTTGGCGATTGACCTCGGGGGCCGGGGCGACCGCGGCTAGATCGCCCGAGTAGGCGTCGGTGCCGACGCTGATCGTGCGGTAGTCGACCCACTGCGATGCGGCGAGGGAGACGATCGCGACCAGACAGACGGCCGCGACCGCGCGCGCCGGGGTGACATGACGCAGCCCGAGGCGGTAGGCGGCTCGGGCGAGCGCGAGAACGGCGCCCAGCCCGGGCAGCACGATCCGGCGCCACGCGAACAGCACGGCCGCGCCCGCGACCTCGGCGATCGCCAGCCAGATCTGCGCCGGGATCACCAGCATCTCCCGCACGAGCTTCAGGAGCTCGGCGCCGACGCCGACTGCGACCCCGGACACCTTGCGGGCGTCGCCGGCCAGGGTGCGCGACTTCGACGACCCGGGTTTGGGCTTGAGCCGGGGCTCCTCGGACTCTTCGGAGGCCGAATCGGAGCCGCGTTCGCGAAGGCTAGACATCCCGCTTTCCGATGCCCATCCGCCCGCCTAGGAGGCCCTTACCCCTCTGCTATCATCACGCGTCGCTCGCGTGTGCGTGGGGACACCGTGCGCGGGCGGATATTCCTTCCATGGAGAGCCGCACGACATAGGCGTTCCGGGCTATTCGCGGTCTAGCGCCGGGGCCCGACAGGGCCCTTTTTCTTGCGCCGAGACCGGTCTCTGGCCGCTCCGTCTCCTTCTCGGATCAAAGCCTGAACCACGCTCAAACTCACAACAACGCTTAACAAGAACTCTACGAAACAGATGACACGCACCTTTCCACTAGAGAAGACGCGCAACATCGGAATCATGGCGCACATCGACGCCGGGAAGACGACGACGACCGAGCGCATCCTGTTCTACACCGGCCGTACCCACAAACTGGGCGAGGTACACGAGGGCGCTGCCGTCATGGACTGGATGGAGCAGGAGCAGGAGCGCGGCATCACGATCACCTCGGCTGCCACCGCGTGCGAGTGGGAGGGCCACCGGATCAACATCATCGACACCCCGGGGCACGTCGACTTCACGGTCGAGGTCGAGCGATCCCTGCGCATCCTGGATGGTGCGATCGCCCTCTTCGATTCGGTGGCCGGCGTCGAGCCGCAGTCCGAGACCGTGTGGCGGCAGGCCGACAAGTACCGGGTCCCGCGGATCGCGTTCATCAACAAGATGGACCGCGTCGGCGCCGACTTCGACCGCGCGGTGGAGACGATGCGCGACCGGCTCGGCGCGAACCCGCTGCCGATCCAACTGCCGATCGGGGTCGAGGACGGCTTCGTCGGCGTCATCGACCTGATCGAGGACAAGGCACTCGTCTGGAAGGACGAGCTCGGCACCGAGTTCTCCTACCAGGAGATCCCCGACGAGCTCAAGGAGGCGGCCCACGACGCGCGCACCCACCTGATCGAGGCCTGCGCCGACTACGACGACGAGCTGATGGAGGCCTACCTCAACGAGGAGGAGATCCCGCACGAGCGGATCGCCAGGTCGCTGCATCGCGCGACCCTCGACCTCAAGGTCACGCCGGTTCTCTGCGGCTCCGCGTTCAAGAACAAGGGCGTGCAGCCGCTGCTGGATGCGATCGTCGAGCTGCTGCCCTCGCCGCTCGAGGTCCCGCCGGTCAAGGGCTATGAGACCTCGGCCAAGGGGAGCGGCGAGCACGGGCCAGAGGTCGAGCGCCCCGCCGACGACGACGCCCCGTTCGCCGCGCTCGCGTTCAAGGTGATGGCCGATCCCTACGTCGGCAAGCTGACCTACTTCCGGGTCTATTCGGGCAAGCTCTCGGCGGGCAGCAGGGTGCTCAACGCGACCAACGGCAAGACGGAGCGCATCGGGCGCCTGCTGATGATGCACGCCAACCACCGCGAGGAGATCGACGAGTGCTACGCGGGCGACATCGTCGCCGGCGTCGGCCTCAAGCAGACCGCGACCGGCGACACGCTGTCGGCCCCCGACGCGCCGGTGATCCTGGAGACGATCGAGTTCCCGGAGCCGGTGATCGCGGTTGCGATCGAGCCGAAGACGAAGGCCGACCAGGAGAAGCTCTCGGCCTCGCTCGCCCGCCTGGCCGAGGAGGACCCCACCTTCCGCATCGAGTCCGACGAGGAGACGGGACAGACGCTGATCCACGGGATGGGCGAGCTCCACCTCGAGGTGATCGTCGACCGCCTGCTGCGCGAGTTCAGCGTCGACGCCAACGTCGGCCGCCCCCAGGTCGCCTATCGCGAGACGGTCCGCGACCGGGTCGAGAAGGTCCAGGGCCGGTTCGTGCGCCAGACCGGCGGCCGGGGCCAGTTCGGCCACGTGGTGATCAACCTCGAGCCCGCCCCGGAGGAGGGCTTCGACTTCGTCAACAAGATCAAGGGCGGCGTGATCCCGACCGAGTTCATCCCCGCCGTCGAGCAGGGGATCGAGGAGGCGCTCGGGTCCGGCGTGAAGGCCGGCTACCCGATGGTCGACGTCCGGGTCGAGCTCACCGACGGCTCCTACCACGACGTCGACTCCTCCGAGATGGCGTTCAAGATCGCCGGCTCGATGGCCGTCCAGGAGGCGGCGCGGCGTGCGAAGCCCGTCCTGCTCGAGCCCGTGATGGCGGTCGAGGTCGTGACCCCCGAGGAGTTCCTCGGCGACGTGATCGGCGACCTCTCACGGCGGCGCGGCAAGGTCCAGGGCCAGGAGCAGCGCGGCAACGCCCTCGCGGTGCAGGCATTCGTCCCGCTCGGCGAGATGTTCGGCTACGCGACCGACGTCCGCTCCTCAACCCAGGGGCGCGCCACGTACACGATGCAGTTCGAGCGCTACGAAGAGGTGCCCCAGAACATCGCCGAGCAGATCGTCGAGTCCGCGACGCCCGAGCCGGTCGGAGCCGGTGCGTAGGCAGAGACAGGTGAGGCGGGCGAAGCCCGCCGCAGGTGATGGAGCGAATTCTGTAATTCTTCCGGGGTTGCCCGGAGATCGACCAAACTGAGCACGAAGACAAGCGAAGGAGCAAGAGGAACCAGATGGCGGAGAAGTTCGATCGCAGCAAGCCGCACGTCAACGTCGGCACGATCGGTCACATCGATCACGGCAAGACCACCCTCACGGCGGCGATCACCAAGGTGCTCGCCGAGCAGGGCGGTGCCGAGGCGAAGTCGTTCGAGGAGATCGACAACGCTCCGGAGGAGAAGGAGCGCGGGATCACCATCGCCACCTCGCACGTCGAGTACGAGACCGACAAGCGGCACTACGCGCACGTGGACTGCCCCGGGCACGCCGACTACGTCAAGAACATGATCACCGGCGCTGCGCAGATGGACGGCGCGATTCTCGTCGTCTCGGCCGCCGACGGCCCGATGCCGCAGACGCGTGAGCACATCCTGCTCGCCCGCCAGGTGAACGTGCCCTACGTCGTGGTCTACCTCAACAAGACCGACATGGTCGACGACGAGGAGATCATCGAGCTGGTCGAGGAGGAGGTCAAGGACCTGCTCAACGAATACGACTTCCCCGGCGACGAGACCCCGATCATCAAGGGCTCGGCGCTGAAGGCGCTCGAGGGCGACGAGGAGGCGAAGAAGTCGATCGTCGAGCTCGCCGACGCGCTCGACAGCTACATCCCCGAGCCCGTGCGCGACCTCGACAAGCCGTTCCTGATGCCGGTCGAGGACATCATGACGATCACCGGCCGCGGCACCGTCGCGACCGGTCGGATCGAGCAGGGCGTCGTCAACACCGGCAACGACGTCGAGATCGTCGGCATCCGCCCGACCCAGAAGACGGTCGTGACCGGGGTGCAGATGTTCCACAAGGACCTCGACCAGGGCCAGGCGGGCGACAACGCCGGATGCCTGCTCCGCGGGACCAAGCGCGAGGACATCGAGCGCGGTCAGGTCCTCGCGAAGCCCGGCTCGATCACGCCGCACACCAAGTTCAAGTCCGAGGTCTACTGCCTCAAGAAGGAGGAGGGCGGCCGGCACACTCCGTTCTTCTCGGGTTACCGCCCGCAGTTCTACTTCCGGACGACCGACGTCACCGGAGTCTCCAACCTCCCCGAGGGCACGGAGATGGTGATGCCGGGAGACAACGTCGAGATGGAGATCGAGTTGATCAACCCGATCGCCATGGACCAGGGACTTCGGTTCGCTATCCGTGAGGGTGGTCGGACCGTCGGCTCGGGGGTCGTCACCGAGATCCTCGAGTAAGTGATTTGGAGCCGGCCATGTGACCGGCTCCTTCGTTGAAGTAACGGATACGACCGGGGCGCTGTCCCCCTTCTGGACGGCGCCCCTTTTGCGCCCGAGAACACCAAACGAAGAACAACCGGCAGCTGACAGGACAAAGTGGCAACACTCGCGACCAACAAGATCCGCATCCGTCTCAAGGCGTACGACCACGACGCCATCGATCGCGCTGCCCGCGAGATCGTCGAGACGGCCACCCGTACCGGCGCGTCGGTGTCCGGACCAGTGCCGCTGCCAACCGAGCGCAACATCTACTGCGTGATCCGCTCGCCGTTCAAGGACAAGGACTCGCGCGAGCACTTCGAGATCCGCACCCACAAGCGGCTGATCGACATCCACCAGCCGACCCCGAAGACGATCGACTCGCTGCAGCGCCTGGACGCGCTGCCCGCGGGAGTCGACATCGAGATCAAGATCTAGCTGGCTGATGGGCGCGATCGTGGGCAAGAAGGTCGGCATGACCCAGGTCTTCACCGAGGACGGCATCCGCGTGCCCGTGACCGTGATCGAGGCGATGCCCAACGTCGTCTCGGCGGTGCGGGTCCCCGATCGCGACGGCTACGCCGCGGTCCAGCTCGCCGCGATCCCGACGGAGGAGCGCAAGCTGACCAAGGGTCAGCTCGGCCACCTGAAGAAGGCCGGCGCCGACCCGATGAGCACCGTGGTCGAGTTCCGCGACGAGACGCCCGAGGCGCAGGTCGGCGAATCGCTGACCGTCGAGCAGTTCGAGCCCGGCGAGCGGGTCAAGGTCTCCGGCGTCGGGGTCGGCAAGGGCTTCCAGGGCACGATCAAGCGCCACAACTTCAGTCGCGGGCCGGTCACGCACGGCTCGCACAACGTCCGCGCACCGGGCTCGATCGGCGCCAGCGCCGACCCGGCGCGCGTGTTCAAGGGCACCAAGCTGCCCGGCCGGATGGGCGGCAAGCGCGTCACCGAGCGCCGCCTCGAGGTGGTCGAGGTCGACGCAGAGCGCAACCTGCTGCTGATCCGCGGCGCCGTGCCCGGACCCAAGGGCGGGACCGTGGAGGTGCGCTCCGATGGCTAAGACCTCGTCCTTGAAGGCGACCACGCTCGGCAAGCAGGCGAAGAGCGACCTGCCCGCGAGCGTGTTCGGCGAGGAGTTCCACGAGAGCCTCGTTCACGAGACCGCGAGAGCGGACCTCGCCGCGCGCCGCCGCGGCACGGCCTCGACCCTGGGTCGTGGCGAGGTCTCGATGACGACCGCGAAGGCATGGAAGCAGAAGGGCACCGGCCGTGCCCGCGCCGGGGCGCTCAGCGTCCCCCACCGGCGCGGCGGCGGCGTTGCTTTCGGCCCCAAGCCGCGCTCGCACACCGTGAAGGTCAACCGCAAGGCGCGCCGCCGGGCGCTGCGCTCGGCCCTCTCCGTGCACGCGAGCCGCGGCAGCATCGCCGTGTTCGACGGCGATGGCTACTCCGAGCCGTCGACCAAGCGCGCCGCCGAGGCGCTGGCCAAGTGGGCTCCCGGCAAGCGGACGCTGGTGATCTGCGACGCGGAGGAGGCGGGCGTCCAGAAGAGCTTTCGCAACCTGCCGGGCGTCACGGTGCTGCCGGCGAGCGCGGCCGGGGTCGCGGACGTGATCGGCCACCCCTCGCTCGCCGTGTCCGAGCAGGCCCTGCCGGTGCTCGAGGCGCGGGCGGCGGACGTCAAGCGGGGCGGCTCCGAGGGCGGTGACGGCTGATGGACTCGCGCCAGGTGATCATCGAGCCGGTCGTCTCGGAGAAGAGCTATGCCCTGATGGCGGACGGCAAGTACACGTTCCGGGTCGACGACCGCGCCCACAAGACCCAGATCCGCCACGCGGTGGAGGAGATCTTCGGGGTCGGCGTGATCGAGGTGCGGACGATCAAGGTGCCCTCGAAGCCGAAGCGCCGCGGGCTGCACAGCGGCCGCACCCGATCCTGGAAGAAGGCGATCGTCCAGCTCGCGCCCGGCGATCGGATCGAGCTGTTCGAGGGCGCGGCGGTGGCCGAGTAGGTGATCTGAGTGGCGATGAGGAAGACCAAGCCGACGAGCCCGGGGCGACGCTTCGCGACCTACCAAAAACGCGAGGAGGTCACGACGGACCGCAACAAGCCGCACAAGCCGTTGACGAAGGGCAAGGGCCGCCGCGCCGGGCGCAACTCACGCGGCCGCATCACGGCCCGCCATCGTGGCGGCGGGGCGAAGCGCCGCTATCGCGAGATCGACTTCAAGCGCCGCAAGGACGGCGTCCCGGCGAAGGTGGCGACGATCGAATACGACCCGAACCGGACTTGCTACATCGCCCTGCTCCACTACGTCGATGGCGCCAAGAGCTACATCCTGGCCCCGCAGGGCCTGCGTCCCGGCGACCGGGTGGAGTCGGGCGAGGGTGCCGACATCCGGCCGGGCAACGCGCTGCCGCTGCGCGCGATCCCGACCGGCACCGTGGTCCATAACGTTGAGCTCGTGCCCGGCCAGGGCGGCAAGCTCGGCCGGTCGGCCGGCTCGGCGATCCAGGTGGTCGCGAAGGAGGGCACGATGGTGACCCTGCGCCTGCCGTCCTCCGAGATGCGGATGGTCCGAGCCGACTCGCGGGCGACCGTCGGCGCGCTCTCGAACTCCGAGCATCAGAACGTGAAGATCGGCAAGGCCGGCCGCAATCGGCACATGGGCAAGCGCCCACAGACGCGCGGCGTGGCGATGAACCCGGTGGACCATCCGCACGGCGGCGGCGAGGCCCACCACACGCCCGGCGGCCATCCGGTCACCCCGTGGGGCAAGCCGACGCTCGGCTACCGCACGCGCAAGAAGGGCAAGCGCTCCGACGCGCTGATCGTCCGCGGCCGCCGGCGCGGGAAGAAGAAGAGGTAGGGGCACGATGGGTAGATCGACGAAGAAGGGCCCGTTCGCCGAGGAGCGGCTGCTACGGCGCATCCAGCAGCTCAACGAGACGAACCAGAAGCAGATGGTCAAGACCTGGTCGCGTTCGTCGACCGTGTTCCCGGAGATGGTCGGGCACACGATCGCCGTTCACGACGGGCGCAAGCACGTGCCCGTGTTCGTCTCCGAGTCGATGGTCGGCCACAAGCTCGGCGAGTTCGCGCCCACGCGCACCTTCCGTGCCCACTCCGGAAGCGGCAGCAGGGAGCGATAGCCGTTGGCGGCGGCATCCGACAAGCAGCCCGAGGCGCCGATGGTGCGCGCAAAGGCGCGGTTCGTCCGCGTCGCGCCGCGCAAGGCGCGCCTGGTCGCCGACCAGGTTCGCGGCATGCCGGTCGAGGACGCACGTACGCTGCTGGCGTTCTCGAGCAAGGATGCCGCGCGCGATCTGTCGCGGTTGATCGAATCCGCCGCCGCGAACGCCGAGGCAAACCACGACCTCGTCGCTGAGGATCTGCGGATCGCCGACATCCGCGTCGACGAGGGCCCGACGCTGAAGCGCTGGCGAGCCCGCGCCCGCGGCCGCGCGACCCGGATCGACCGTAAGACCAGTCACCTCTCGGTGGCGCTGACCCCGACCATCGACTGAGAGGCGCGGACCAATGGGACAGAAGATCCACCCCGAGGGCTTCCGCGTCGGCTACATCCACGACTGGAAGTCGAACTGGTTCGACGAGCGCAACTTTGCCGACCTGCTGCTCGAGGACATGGCGATCCGCGACCACATCGAGAACAAGCTCTCCCATGCGGGCCTCTCGGACATCAACATCGTCAAGCAACGCGGCGAGATCACCGTCGACATCCACACCGCGCGCCCGGGGATCGTAATCGGCAAGTCGGGGGCCGAGGTCGACGCGCTGCGTCGCGATCTGCACCGGATCACGAAGAAGCCGGTGAAGGTCAACATCCGCGAGATCAAGCGTCCCGAGCTGGACGCGCAGCTGGTCGCCCAATCGATCGCCGAGCAGCTCCAGAACCGGGTCGCCTTCCGCCGAGCGATGAAGCGGGCGCTGACCTCGGCCATGCGCTCCGGCGCCAAGGGGGTCAAGGTCCAGGTTTCGGGGCGGCTGGGCGGCGCCGAGATGGCGCGCACCGAGGGCTACTCCGACGGCCGCGTCCCGCTCCACACGCTGCGCGCCGACATCGACTACGGATTCGTCGAGGCGCGGACCACGACAGGCCGGATCGGCGTCAAGTGCTGGATCAACAAGGGCGAGGTGATGCCCGAGGGCTTCCGCGCCGGGGCCGATGAAGAGGAGCTTGCGCCGCGCTCGTTCCGGCGCCGCGGCGGCGACCGTGAAGGCCAGCGCGTGCCCGGCGGCGGTGGCCCGAGGCAGCAGCAGAAGCCGGCCCCGAAGCCCGCGACTCCGCAGCCCGCGACGCCGCGGCCGGAGGCTCCCGCCGCTCCGCGGCCGAACGCCCCGGTGGCCGCGCCGCCCGCGCCCGCCGAGAGTGCCCAGCAGGCGGGCGCCCCGCCGCCGGAGCCCGCGCCGGCGCCGACCCCGGACGCGACGCCCGAGCAGACGCCGGAAGCAACGCCCGAGCAGACGCCTGACGCCACCCCGCAGCAGGCCCCCCCGGCCGCCGAGCAGGCCCCCGACGCGAGCCCGGAGCAGGCCCCGGCTCAGGAGCCCGAGGAGGCCGCCACGCAGCCTCGCGAGGACGGTGAGTCCTGATGTTGATGCCGAAGCGGGTCAAGTACCGCAAGCAGATGCGCGGCCGCCGGCGCGGCAACACCAAGGGCGGCGCGAGCGTGAGCTTCGGCGAGTACGGGCTGAAGGCCGTCGAGCGCGGCTGGATCACGAGCCGCCAGATCGAGGCCGCTCGAGTCGCGATGACGCGCCACATCAAGCGCGGCGGCAAGGTGTGGATCAACGTCTTCCCCGACAAGCCCTACACCAAGAAGCCGGCCGAGACGCGGATGGGCTCTGGCAAGGGCAATCCCGAGGGCTGGGTGGCGGTGGTGAAGCCCGGCAAGGTGATGTTCGAGCTCGCCGGCGTCCCCGAGGACCTGGCCCGCGAGGCGCTGCGCCTCGCCGGCCACAAGCTTCCCATCAAGACGAAGTTCGTCGCCCGAGAGGGGATCTCCCAGTGAAGGCCTCCGACGTGCACGCGCTCGGCGACCAGGACCTGGTCCAGCAGCTCAAGGAGGCGCGCGAGGAGGCATTCAACCTGCGCTTCCGCCACGCCACCGGCGAGCTGGAGAACACCGCCCGGCTGAGCGAGTCCCGCCGCGACATGGCACGCCTGATGACGATCGCCCGCGAGCGCGGCATCGATCTCGACAAGGAACTGAAGTGAGCGCGGAGCCAGAAATAAGGAGAGATTGCGCGAGGCGAAGCGCGATCAAGAGCTGATGACCGAAGAAGAGAAGAACGAGCAGAGCGAGCAGGAAGAGACCCTCGAGGCCGAGGTCTCGGAGGACGCCGCCGACGCGCCGGCCGAGGAGACGGACGCCCCCGAGGCCGAGGAGCCCGCCGCGGAGGAACCTGCGGCGGAGGAGACCGCTGCCGAGGAACCCGCTGCGGACGAGCCCGCTGCGGACGAGCCGGCCCCTGCCGCCGATGCGGAGCCGGAGGAGGCGCTGACCCCGAAGCAGCAGCGAAAGCTCGAGCGCGCTCGTCACACCGGCGATGCGAGGCCCCAGCGCTCGCCCGAGGAGCGCGCCGGCCGAGCGTGCCACCGCGCGATCGAAGAAGGCGGCCGAGCGCGGCCGCGTCCGCGCCAGGGCGCGCTCCAAGCACGAGCCCGGCGAGGGCACCCCTCCCGCCGAGCGCCGTCCCGGCTCGAGGAAGGTCCGCCAGGGCACCGTCGTCTCGAGCAAGGCCGACAAGACGATCACGGTGCGCATCGAGGTCGTCCGCCGTCATCCCGTCTACGAGAAGGTCGTCCGCCGCTCGGCGACGATCCATGCCCACGACGAGGCCAACGAGGCGAACGCGGGCGACGTCGTGCGCGTGATCGAGTCGCGGCCGAGGTCGCGGACCAAGCGCTGGCGCCTCGTCGAGGTCCTGGAGCGTGCGCGGTGATCCAGCAGGAGTCGAAGCTCAAGGTGGCCGACAACTCCGGTGCGCGCGAGATCCTCTGCATCCGGGTCAAGGGCGGCTCGCACCGCCGCTATGCCGGCGTCGGCGACGTCATCACGGCGACGGTCAAGCACGCGACCCCGCACGGCTCGATCCGCAAGGGCGAGGTCGTCGAGGCAGTGGTCGTGCGCACGCGCAAGCAGCTCGGGCGCCCGGACGGCACCTACATCTCCTTCGACGAGAACGCCGCGGTGCTGATCGACGCGCAGGGCGCCCCGCGCGGCACGCGCATCTTCGGCCCCGTGGCGCGCGAGCTCCGCGACCGCAACTTCATGCGCATCATCTCGTTGGCCCCGGAGGTGCTATGAGCGCGGAGCAGATTCATTTGCTGATGGGCGAAGCGCGATCGAGGTGTTCCTAGTGGCCAAGGCAATGCATATCCGCAAGGACGACTCGGTCGTCGTGACCGCCGGCAAGGACAAGGGCAAGACCGGCCGCGTGATCCGGACCGAGCCTGCGCGCCGGAGGGTCTTCGTCGAAGGCCTGAACATGTTCAAGCGCCACACCCGGCCGCGCTCGGTCAAGGACACGCAGAAGGCCCAGTCGTCTGGAATCATCGAGAAGGAGGGGCCGATCGACGTCTCGAACGTCATGCTCCTCGATCCGACCGACAACAAGCCGACCCGGGTAGGGGTGCGCGCCGGCGACGACGGCGTTCGCCACCGCTATGCGAAGCGAACCGGCAAGGCCCTGGAGTAGCAACGCCGATGGAAGCAGCGACAGTCACAGACGCACAGCGCGCCGCGCCGCCGCCACGGCTGCGGGAGACCTATGAGAACGAGCTCGTCGGCAAGCTGACCGAGAGGTTCGGCTACACGAGCCCGATGGAGGTCCCGCGCCTGGTCAAGATCACGCTCAACATGGGCGTCGGGGACGCCAAGCAGGCGACCCCGGTTCTCGAGGCCGCCACCGAGCAGCTCGCAACGATCGCCGGGCAGCGCCCGAACGTGCGCCGGGCCCGCAAGTCGATCGCATCGTTCAAGGTCCGCGAGGGGATGCCCGTGGGCGTCTCGGTAACCCTGCGAGGCGCTCGCATGTGGGAGTTCCTCGACCGGCTGGTCTCGATCGCGATCCCGCGGATCCGCGACTTCCGCGGTCTCAGCGCGCGCGCGTTCGACGGCCGTGGGAACTACTCGCTCGGCGTCCGAGAGCAGCTCATCTTCCCCGAGATCGACTACGACTCGATCGACGAGGTCCGTGGGCTCGATATCGCGATCACGACGACCGCGGCCACCGACGAGGAGGCGTTCGAGCTGCTGTTCGGGCTCGGGATGCCGTTCGCCCAGGACGGGCGGCCCGGCGCCGTGGACACCGCCGCCGAAGAGGAGGAGGAGCGCCGCAAGGAGGAGGCCCGCCGGCGCGCCGAGGCCGAGCAGGCCGCGCTCGAGCAGCTCAAGGAGGAGAACCCCGAGGCCTACGCGAAGCGCGAGCGCCACGACGAGGAAGAGGAAGGCGAGGGCGAGGGCGAGGGCGGCGCCGCCCCCGAGGGCTCGGGCGATTCAGACGAGGAAGGAAGCGATGGCTAAGACGTCCCAGCGCGTGCGCCAGCAGCGCAAGCCGAAGTACAAGACCCGCGCGTACAACCGCTGCCGCCGGTGCGGCCGCCCGCGCGCCTACTACCGGAAGTTCGGGCTCTGCCGGCTCTGCCTGCGCGACGCCGCCCATAAGGGTTACGTGCCCGGGATGAGCAAGGCGAGCTGGTAATCCCCGAGGACCACCCACGATGCTGACCGATCCAGTTTCCGACTACCTGACGCGCATCCGCAACGCGCTCTCCGCCGACCATCCCGATGTCGAGGTGCCGGCATCACGCCTGAAGAAGGAGATGTCGCGCATCCTCGCCGAGCAGGGGTACATCACGAGCTTCGAGGTCGAGCCGACCGCGGTCGGCGAGGTGATCCGGATCCAGCTCAAGTACACCGACGACCGCCGGCCGGTGATCAGCGGAATGCGCCGCGTTTCGCGTCCGGGCCGCCGCTACTACGTCGGCAGCGGCGACGTGCCGCGGGTCCAGGGCGGCATGGGCACCTCGATCGTCTCCACCTCCACCGGGGTGATGACCGGACACGAGGCCACGGCCAAGGGGGTCGGCGGCGAGGTCGTCGCCTACGTTTGGTGATCGCATGAGTCGCATTGGGAAGAGTCCGATCAACGTGCCGGACGGTGTGACCGTCTCGGTCGGCCCTGGTCGCGTCACGGTGAACGGGCCCAAGGGCGAGCTGAACCAGACGGTGAGCACGCGGATGGAGATCGTCGAGGAGGACGGGACGCTGATCGTGAGGCGCCCGACCGACCGCGGCGAGGACCGA
Organism: uncultured Solirubrobacterales bacterium; assembly: GCA_963729075.1. Taxonomy (GTDB): domain Bacteria; phylum Actinomycetota; class Thermoleophilia; order Solirubrobacterales; family 70-9; genus WHSW01. The sequence goes on from CAVSMU010000003.1 coordinate 213,875, forward strand.
GCCGTGCACGGACTCACGCGAAGCCTGATCGCGAACATGGTCGAGGGCGTCACCGAGGGGTACGAGAAGCGCCTCGAGATCCAGGGCGTCGGCTATCGCGCGAAGCTTCAGGGCAAGGCGCTCGAGCTCACGGTCGGCTTCTCGCACCCGGTGTCGATCTCGGCGCCCGACGGAATCGAGTTCGAGGTCCCGCAGCCGACCCAGGTGGTCGTGCGCGGGATCGACAAGCAGCTTGTCGGCGAGACCGCGGCGCGGATCCGCCGGACCCGCCCGCCCGAGCCCTACAAGGGCAAGGGGATCCGCTACGAGGGCGAGCAGATCCGCCGCAAGGTCGGAAAGCGCGCTTAAGCGATGACTCCTCCCACGACAGCACGCCCCAGCCGGCTGCAAACCATCGCCAGTCGGCGTCCTCGGTCGCTCGCGCACTCTGCGAGTGCGCCACGCCAGCGACCGAAGGGAGCGGTGCGAGCGCGAAGCGCGAGTCGTCCTTGCCTGGCTCGGTTTTCGCCGGCTGAGACGCACTGCCGCGGAAGGAGGCATCGCTAGCCATGACCGTCACGACCAAGCCACAACAGCGTCTCCGCCGCCGCCGCCGGGTGCGCGCGAAGGTGCGCGGCAGCGCCGAGCGGCCGCGGCTGTCGGTGTTTCGCTCGAACCGGGGCGTGGTTGCGCAGCTGATCGACGATGACGGCGGCCACACGGTCGCCGCCGTGAACTGGATCGAGCCCGAGCTCCGCGGGCTCGGCGCGATGGAGCAGGCCAAGCGGGTCGGCGAGCTGATGGCCGAGCGTGCCAAGGCCGCGGGCGTCTCCAGCTGCGTCTTCGACCGCGGCGGCTACCGCTACCACGGCCGTGTCCGCGCGCTCGCCGAGGGCGCCCGCGAGGGCGGCCTGCAGTTCTGACTCGCTAACTTGAATCGCCGCCCATGACACGCAACCACGACATCGAGACAGTGAGCCCGCAAGGGCTGGACCTGCAGGAGCGGGTGATCGAGATCAACCGCGTCGCCAAGGTCGTCAAGGGCGGCCGGCGCTTCTCGTTCACCGCCCTGGTCGCCGTGGGCGACGAGAACGACGTGGTCGGGATCGGCTACGGCAAGGCCCGTGAGGTGCCGCTGGCGATCCAGAAGGCGGTCGAGAACGCCCGCAAGAGCCTGATCAGGGTGCCCAAGTTCGGTCAGACGATCCCGCACCGGATCATCGGCCGCTTTGGCGCCGGGCACGTGGTCCTGCGCCCGGCGAGCCCCGGTACCGGCGTGATCGCGGGCGGCGGTGTGCGCGCCGTGCTCGAGCTGGCCGGGATTCGCGACGTGCTCTCGAAGAGCATCGGCACCCAGAACCCGATCAACCTTGTGAAGGCGACGATGGAGGGCCTGATGGGCCTGCGCCGGCCCGAGGACGTGGCAAAGCTGCGCGGGCTGTCGGTGAAGCAGGTGCTCGGGCTCGATCTGCAGGAGGAGGCCGCAGGTCGCAGGTCGCAGGACGCAGAGGGAGAGGACGAGGCAGAAGCGGCGGAGCCGGTTGCAGTGGCGGTTGCCGAGGAGTCCGCGACCGCTGAGGGGGCCGAGCCCCCGGCGTCGCCGCCCGCCGACACCGGAAGCGAAGCTGAGGATGTCGGCGGAGGTACTCCTAATGGCTGATTTGAAGCTCAAGCAGGTTCGCTCCGCGAACGGGGCAAGCCCGAAGCAGCGCGGGACGCTCGAATCGCTGAAGCTCGGCCGGATCGGCCGCACCTCGACGATGAAGGACACGCCGCAGCTTCGCGGCGCGCTCGACAAGGTCGGTCACCTGGTCGAGGTGCAGGAGGACGAGAGCTGATGGCTCGCCTGGACCCCGAAGAGATCGGGCTGCACACGATTCGTCCGAAGCCCGGCTCGCGGCAGGCGCGCAAGCGGCTCGGGCGTGGCAAGGGCTCGGGCACCGGCAAGACCGCCGGGCGCGGGCACAAGGGCGCGGGAGCGCGCTCGGGCAACAAGTCCAAGCGCGGCTACGAGGGCGGCCAGAACCCGATCCACATGCGGATGCGCAAGCTGCGCGGCCCGCAGATGAAGAAGTCGATGCCGTTCGAGCGCTTCCGGACCCACACCCAGCCGGTCAACGTCGCCGACCTCGAGGCCCGATTCGACGCCGGTGCCGAAGTCACGCCGCAGACCCTGCGCGAGGCCGGGTTGGCCAAGCGCAACCATCCGGTCAAGGTGCTCGGCCGGGGCGAGATCTCGAAGAAGCTGACGGTCCGCGCGCACGCGTTCAGCGCCAGCGCCCGCGAGAAGATCGAGGGCGCGGGCGGCAGCGCGGAAGTCATCGAGAGCTGATGCTGCGGACGATCGCGAACGCCTTCGCGGTCCCGGAGATCCGGCGGAAGATCGCCTTCACACTGGCGATGCTGCTGCTCTACCGGCTCGGCGCCTACATCCCTGCGCCGGGAGTCGACATCGACACGGTCGAGTCGATCGAGGACAACTTCACCGGCAACAACGTCCTCGGCTTCCTCAACCTGTTCTCGGGCGGAAGCCTCCAGCGCCTGTCGCTGTTCGCGCTGGGAATCATGCCCTACATCACCGCCTCGATCATCCTGCAGTTGCTGACGGTGGTCGTGCCGGCGCTCGAGCGGCTACAGAAGGAGGGCGAGGTCGGCCAGCAGAAGATCACGCAGTACACGCGCTATCTGACCGTCGGGCTCGCGTTCGGCCAGTCGCTCGGCTACGTGTTCCTGTTCGAGAGCTTCCAGAACGCCGAGGGCACGAGCGTCGTCGGCGACCTGACCTTCGGCAAGGTGTTCCTGATCGTGATCTCGCTGACCGCGGGCACGACGCTGTTGATGTGGCTCGGCGAGTTGATCACCCAGCGCGGGATCGGCAACGGGATCTCGCTGATGATCTTCGCGTCGATCGCCGCCGGGATCGGACCAGGGATCTCGTCCTGGTGGACGAACCCCGACCAGGTCTTCGTCGTGATGATGCCGTTCGTCGCGTTGGCCGTGATCGTCGGCATCGTCTTCGTCCAGGAGGGCCAGCGCCGGATCCCTGTCCAGTACGCGAAGCGCGTCGTCGGCCGCCGGATGACCACCGGCGGCTCCACCTACCTGCCGCTGCGCGTGAACATGGCCGGGGTGATCCCGGTCATCTTCGCCGCCTCGATCATGGCCTTCCCGCCCACGATCGGCCAGCTCCTCAACACCCCGGCGGCGCTCGACTTCGCCGCGTTCTTCAGCCCCTCGAGCTGGGCCTACGTCGTCGGCGAGGTGTTCTTCATCATCATCTTCACCTACTTCTACACCGCGGTCACCTTCAACCCGGTCGACCAGGCGGACAACCTGAAGAAGTACGGCGGCTTCATCCCCGGGGTGAGACCCGGCCGGCCTACGGCCGAGTACCTGGACCGCATCCTCTCCCGACTCACCTTCCCGGGAGCGCTCTATCTCGGCGCGGTCGCCGCCCTGCCGACGATCCTGATCAACCAGACCTCGGCCAACTTCTACTTCGGCGGCACCTCGATCCTGATCGTCGTCGGCGTCGCGCTCGACACCGTGAAGCAGCTCGAGGCGCAGCTGATGATGCGGAACTACGAGGGGTTCTTGAAGTAAGGCGCTGGACCCTCGGCGAGCGCCGGGCGTGCGGGGCGCTTATGAGGCTGGGTAGGGTGGCGTGAATTGCGTGACCGGCCCGTGCGGGTCTCTGCACACCGTGCGCGCCACGAGTGCGCTCTAGGCCGTCAATCTCGACCCATGCAGGGGTTGGTCGAAAAGCGTCAATACTGCTGACGGAATCCGACCAACCCCCGGTGGATCGGCGGATTGCGGCACTTGCGACGGAGCAGCACGGCGTGGTGTCGCTTTCTCAGCTCCGCGCGCTTGGCCTCGGCGGCGGGACGGTGCGAATGCGGGTGGCGGCCGGTCGGCTGCACCGAATCTATCTAGGCGTCTACGCAGTCGGCCACGAAAAGCTGTCGCTGCGGGGGCGGTGGATGGCGGCGGTGCTCGCCTTCGGCCCGGATTCCGTCCTCAGCCACTGGGACGCCGCGGCGCTCTGGGAGCTCGCCGAGCCGCACGGTACGCGCTTTCACGTCACGATCGACACCCGAGCCGGCATCGCGCGTCGCCGGGGCCTCACCCCTCATCGATCCCGGCTCGACCCCGAGGACCGCGACCGCGTGGACGGGATCCCTGTCACATCGATCCCGCGCACCTTGCTCGACCTGGCCGAGGTCTCGGACGCCAAGGGCCTGCGGCGCGCCTACGAGGAGGCCGCCCGGCTCGAGGCGCTCGACATGCGGGCGCTCGAGCGCGTGCTCGCGCGCGCACACGGCCGGCGCGGTTTCGTTCCCCTACGTGACCTGTTGGCGTACGACCCGGCGCCGGTGACGCACACCCGGTCCGAGCTCGAGCGCCTCTTTCTCGACCTGGTGCGCGACGCGGGCTTTCCGACACCGGCGGTCAACGTCTTGGTCGAGGGCTTTCTCGTCGACGCGTTCTGGTCCGCGGCGCGGCTCGTCGTCGAGCTCGACGGCTACAAGTACCACCGCGGCCGCGCGGCGTTCGAGCGCGATCACGCGAAACACGCGCGGTTGCGCCTCGCGGGGTACGAGGTCCTGGCGCTGACCCACCTGCAGCTGACCGGCGAGCAGGAGTGGGTCATCGGCGCCGTTCGCTCGCTGCTCGATCGCGCCGTGTCAACCGCGAACCTCTAGGCTCTCCCGACTCATGTCGGAGCTGAATCTGATTCTCCTGGGACCTCCCGGCTCGGGCAAGGGCACGCAGGGCGAGCGCCTGCAGGAGGACTTCCGCCTGCCCTACTACGCGACCGGCGACATCCTGCGCGCCGCGGTCCGCAACGGCACCGACATCGGCCGGGAGGCGAAGGACTACATGGAGCGCGGCGATCTCGTTCCCGACGACGTGATGGTCGGCGTGATCGCCGAGCGGATCGACCAGAAGGAGGCCGAGGACGGGTTCATCCTCGACGGGTTTCCGCGCACCGAGCCCCAGGCGGAGGCGCTCGAGAGCAAGCTCAACGAGCTCGGCCGCCAGGTCTCGGCGGCGGTCCTGTTCGAGGTCTCCGACGAGGAGGTCGTCCGCCGGCTCGGCGGCCGCCGCACCTGCACCAACGGCCACATCTTCCACGTCGACTCCGACCCGCCCAAGAACGACGGAGTCTGCGACGTGTGCGGCGCGTCGCTCGAGGCCCGCGACGACGACGATCCCGCGGTCATCCGTCACCGGCTCGACGAGTACCACTCCAAGACTGAGCCGCTGATCTCCTACTACGAGAACCGCGGGCTGCTGAAGCGGGTCGATGGTTCCCTCGCTCCCGATGAGGTCAGCGACCGAATCCGCGCGCTGCTCGCTACGTTGAAGATGGAAGAGGAGCTCTGAGAGACGTGTATCGCGGCGGGATCATCCTCAAGACACCGGAGCAGATCGAGCAAATGGCGGCTGCCGGCGCGATCCAGGCGCGCTGCCTGAAGATGCTGCGGGCCAAGGTCCGGCCCGGCGTCACCACGGACGAGCTCGACCAGACGGCGGAGCGCTTCATCGCCTCCCAGGGCGCGCGGCCGTCGTTCCTCGGCTACCGCGGGTTCCCCGGATCGATCTGCGCGTCGCCCAACTCGATGGTCGTGCACGGGATCCCCGGGCCGTACGAGCTGAAGCGCGGCGACGTCATCTCACTCGACGTCGGCGTGACCAAGGACGGCTGGGTCGCGGACGCCGCGATCACGGTCGCGGTCGGCGAGATCACTCCCGTCGCCCGACGCCTGCTCGAGACCACCGAGGCCGCCCTGTACGCCGCGGTCGAGCAGGCACGCTCCGGCAACCACCTCGGCGACATCTCGCACGCAATCGAGCGCCGGGTCGAGAGCGACGGCTTCTCGATCATCCGCTCGCTCGTCGGCCACGGCGTCGGCCGCGACATGCACGAGGACCCGCAGGTGCCCAACTACGGCGAACCTGGCCGCGGCCCCGAGCTCGAGCCCGGGATGGTGCTCGCGATCGAGCCCATGGTCAACGCCGGCGGCCCAGACGTGCGCGTCGGCGAGGACAACTGGGCCGTCTACTCGACCGACGGCTCGCTGGCCGCCCACTTCGAGTTCACCGTCGCGATCACCGAGGACGGGCCCCGGATCCTCACGCCCTGGCACGAGGGCTGAACCGGGACTCACGCACTCGGCCGGAGCCCGGTTGCTAATATCTACCGTCGGCCTTCGGGCCGTTTCCGTGTGCCCGCTCGCCCGATTCATGGGGCCTGCGGGCCTTCTCAGCAGGTTTTGAACGATACGACCCAGGAAGGGCCGATGAAGGTACGAGCGTCCGTAAAGCCGATGTGTGAGCGTTGCCGGGTGATTCGCCGGCGCGGCGTCGTGCACGTGATCTGCTCGAACCCTCGTCACAAGCAAAGGCAGGGATAGATGGTGGTGAGCGACGTTAGGCGCGAAAGCATGTTCGCCCGCCTGGCAAGGCAGGTTTTTTGATGGCAAGAGTCGCAGGCGTAAACCTCCCCCTCAACAAGCGGGCCGAGATCGGCCTCACCTACGTCCACGGTATCGGTCGCTCGACCGCGAACCAGATCCTGGAGCAGGTTGGCGTCGACCCGGACACCTACGTCAAGGACCTGACCGAGGAGGAGACCGTGAAACTGCGCGAGGCGGTCGAGGCGCTCGAGGTCGAGGGCGACCTGCGCCGAGAGCGCTCGCAGAACGTCAAGCGGCTCTCGGAGATCGGCTCGTACCGCGGCGTGCGCCACCGGCGCGGCCTGCCGACGCGCGGACAGCGCACGAAGACCAACGCCCGCGGCCGCAAGGGCCCGCGGCGCATGAGCATCGCCGGCAAGAAGAAGCCGCCGGCGAAGAAGTGAGCCGCTAGATGCCGCAGCCGAGGCGAGGAAAGGGCCGTGCGCGCCGCCGGGTAAAGAAGAACGTCCCCTACGGGATCGCCCACGTCAAGACCAGCTTCAACAACACCATCGTGACGATCACCGACCCCGAGGGCAACGTGGTCTGCTGGGAGTCCGCCGGCTCCGCAGGCTTCAAGGGCTCACGCAAGTCGACGCCGTTCGCGGCCCAGGTGACCGCCGACGCCGCCGCGCGCAAGGGCATTGAGCACGGCCTCGAGCGGGTCGAGGTCCATGCCAAGGGCGCCGGGTCGGGTCGCGACACCGCGATCCGCTCGCTCCAGGCCGCCGGCCTTCAGGTGACCACGGTGAAGGACGTCAGCCCGCAGGCCCACAACGGCTGCCGTCCGAAGAAGCGGAGGCGCCCGTAATGGCCCGTGACACCTCACCACAGTGCAAGCAGTGCCGCCGCGAGGGCCAGAAGCTGTTTTTGAAGGGCGAGCGCTGCATGACCGAGAAGTGCGGCGTCGAGCGGCGCAGCTACCCCCCCGGCGAGCACGGGCGGGGTCGCGTGCGCGCTTCGGAGTACCGCCAGCAGCTGCGCGAGAAGCAGAAGACGCGCCGCTTCTACGGGCTGCTCGAGAAGCAGTTCCGCACCTACTACGAGAAGGCCTCCCGTCAGCCGGGCGTCACGGGCGACAACCTGCTGCGGATGCTCGAGTCCCGGTTCGACAACGTGCTCGTGCGGCTCGGCTTCGCGGCCTCGAGACGCCAGGCGCGGCAGATGATCAACCACGGTCACTGGCTGATCAACGGTCGCCGCGTCGACATCGCGAGTTACCAGGTTCGTCCCGACGACGTGATCACGATCCGGCCCGACTCGGGCGTCACCGACGTGGTTCGGCAGGCGACCGAGTTGACGGCAGCGGTGCCGCCGTGGCTGCAGGCCGATCACGACGCACTTACGGCGAAGGTGCTCCGCCAGCCCGAGCGCAGCGAGATCACCGCGCCGGTCGACGAGCAGCTCATCGTCGAGCTCTACTCGAAGTAGTAGGGCCCTTCAGTACCCGACAAGCAAAGAGGTTCCAAATGACCACCCTGCCCGAATTCCAGATTCCCAAGATCGCCTCCGAGAAGGTGGACGACAACCGGGGCACCTTCGTAGTCGAGCCGCTCGACAAGGGCTTCGGCTACACGTTCGGGAACTCGCTGCGCCGCGTGCTGCTCTCGTCGCTCGGGGGCGCCGCGATCAAGAGCGTCCGGATCGAGAGCGTTGCCCACGAGTTCTCGACCGTCGCCGGGGTCAAGGAGGACGTCACGGACATCGTCCTCAACCTCAAGGACGTGGTCATCCGCATGCACACCGACGCCGACGAGGTCGAGGCGCCGCTGGTGGCCTCGGGCCCGGGCGAGATCAAGGCCAAGGACATCGACCTGCCCGCCGGGGTGGAGATCCTCAACCCCGAGGCGCCGATCGCGACGCTCGAGAAGCGCACGAAGCTCGAGATGTACCTGACGATCGGCCGCGGACGCGGCTACTCGCCGGCCGAGGAGAACAAGACCGAGGACCAGCCGATCGGCGTGATTCCGATCGACTCGATCTTCTCACCGATCCGCCGCGCCGCGTACGACGTCGACTCGGCCCGCGTCGGCCAGCGGACCGACTTCGACAAGCTGACGCTCGAGGTTGAGACCGACGGGTCGATCGAGCCCGGCTCGGCGCTGCGCGAAGCGGCCGAGATCCTGATCAAGACGATGGCGATCTTCACCGACGCGGACCGCGTCGAGGAGCTCACCAGCCGCGATGGCGCCGACGGGGCCGAGGCGGCGCTCTCGCCCGCCGCGCCGAGCGAGGGCGACGAACGCCTCATCGAGGAGCTCGAGATCGGCGTCCGGGCCTACAACTGCCTGAAGCGCGCCGGCATCCAGACCGTGGGCGACCTGGTCCAGCGTTCGGAGTCCGAGCTCAACGCGATCCCGAACTTCGGTAAGCGCAGCACGGAAGAGGTGAAGGAGTCGCTCCACGCCCTCGGGCTGTCGCTGCGGGATGAGTAGTCCGAGGTCCGCAGTCCGCAGGTCGCAGCTAGGATGCACGACCTGCGGACTGCGGACTGCGCGACCTGCGGACTGACCCATGCGCCACCAAAAGCAGAGGAACAAGCTCAGCCGCGACAGCGCCCACCGACGTGCGCTGCTTCGCAACCTCTGTCGCGAGGTGATCGAGCACGAGCGGATCGAGACCTCGCAGGCGAAGGCGAAGGCAGTAAAGCCGAAGGTCGAGAAGCTGATCACGCTCGGCAAGCGCGGCGACGTGCACGCTCGCCGCCAGGCGCTCTCCGAGCTCGGCCAGGACAAGTTCCTCGTCCACAAGCTGTTCGAGGAGGTCGCGCCCCGCTACGCGGAGCGACCGGGCGGCTACACGCGCATCGTCAAGCTCGGCCCGCGGCGGTCCGACTCGACCGAGATGGTCTTCCTCGAGCTGGTGTAGCCAGCGCGGCCGATGGCGACGGCCCGGCTCGAGATCGCCTACGACGGGAGCAGGTTCGCCGGCTGGGCCGCGCAGCCCGGCGAGCGCACCGTCCAGGCCGAGCTCGAGGCGGCGCTCGGTCGCATCCTGGGCGAGGAGGTGACGCTGACCGTCGCGGGACGCACCGACGCCGGCGTCCACGCAAGCGCCCAGGTGGCGAGCTTCGAGCACGGCAGCGAGCTCACCGATCGGCTCGCCGAGCGCCTCAACGCGGTGCTGTCACGCGATGTCGCGGTGCTCGCCGCCGAACCCGCGCCCGACGGCTTCGACGCCCGCCGCGACGCCCGCTCGCGCACCTATCGCTACCGGGTCCTGGCCTCGCGCATCCGCGAGCCGTTCGAGGAGGGCAGGGCGTTGTGGTGGCGCCATCCCGCCGATCGCGACCTGCTCGACCGCTGCGCCGCTGCGGTGGTCGGCAACCACGACTTCACGGCGTTCACCCCGAGCGACACCGAGCACGTGCTCTTTCAGCGCACGGTGACCGTCTGCGAGTGGACCGAGGAGCGTCTGGATCTGCTGGCGATGCGAATCGAGGCGCCTTCGTTCATGCGCAACCAGGTCCGCGTCCTGGTCGGGACGATGCTCGACGTGGCCGGCCGCCGGCGCAGCGTCGACGATTTCCGGGCGCTGCTCGCGGGGGCCCCGCGCGGTCGCGCCGGCGACACGGCACCCCCGCACGGCCTCTACCTGGTACGCGTCGACTACTGACGCCGGCACGGGGGCGCCCCTCAGCCGGGCTCGTCGCAGCCTAGCTCGACCTCGGCGCCGAGGTTCGCGGGTCGGCCGGGCAGGTACATCGCGCTGCCGGTTGCGAGCAGCACGGGCTTGCCCTCGGCGTTCTCGACCTGGGCGCGCGTCACGGTGAGGGTGCGGCCCCGGTGCACGACCTCCGCCCGCGCGGTGAGCTCGGCGCCGTCGCCGAATACTGGACGGAGGAAGTTCGCTTTCACGTCGAGCCCGGCGACCGCCGTGCCGGCGGGAGCCGTGGTGAGCACCGCGGTCATCATCGCGGCGTCGGCGAGCATCACGATCGTCCCTCCCTGCAGGCGACCGGCCGGGCTGTTCAACCACTCCGTGGCGGGCATCCGCATTGCGGCGGTGCCGTCGCCCACCTCGGTCGGCTCGAGGCCGGTCAGGTGATGGATCGCGGGCGGCGGGAGCTCGCCGCGCAGGTGGCGTTCCAGGACCTCTCGGCCCGAGAGCTGGTTCCAGGTTTCCTGGCCGACGGCGGCCCCGGCCGGCGGCTCGCGCAGATACGGGTCGGGCGTCGCGTACTCGGCGCGCTCCCGCGCAGCGGGCTCGGACGGCGCCGCCGGCAGCCCATCGACGGCGGGCAGGATCGAGAGTCGCGACGCGCCGTGGGCGATCAGCGTCTCGCCCCGCGGATCGAGGAGGAAGACCTCTGAAAGGCCCACCCTGCGGCCCACGTGGATCGCCTGCCCGTGGGCGCTCAGGGTCGCACCGGGGCGGGCGGGGCGCAGCAGGGTGAGCGAGAGCTCCGCCGTCGTGTACGGCACGGCGGCCGGCACCTTGGTCTCGACCGCGCACCCGAAGGCGATGTCGGCGAGGATCGCGAGCGTGCCGCCGCCGATCAGGCCCGTGTCGTTTGCGAGCCACGCCGACGCCGGCATCTCGGCCTCGGCGGTGCCGTCGCCGAATCCGGTCGGCACCGCGCCCGTGAGGTGGGTGAGCGGCGGGATCGGTGGGTCCACGCGCCAGCGCTCCAGGCGCTCGCGGCCCGGCAGCCCGAGCACCCACGGCTCCGGATAGCCGCCGCGGACCGGCTCCTCGCGCCAGATCGGCGTCTGCGCGTCGCTCACCCGGCGAAGCTATCCGACCGGCGCGCCGTCCCGGGCGCGCTCGCGCGGCAGGACGTCGGTCGGGCCGTCGACCCACGCGCGGACCCGGTCCCCCGGATGCCACGCGGGAAAGCCGAGCCGCCGCGAGCGGACCGTGTGCCCCGAGGCGAGGCGCAGCTCGACGAGCTGGTCGTGGCCGTAGAAACGGCGTCCCACCACCTCGGCGTTGGCGGCGCCCTCGGGTCCGCTGATGCCGATCGCGATCGACTCCGGCCGGATCAGGACGTCGACGGCGCCGCTGACGCCGTGGTCGGCCGCCAGCGACCCGAGCTCGCAGTCCACGCGCCCGTCCGCCGCCTCGCCCGGCACGACCTCGATCTCGCCGAGAAACCGCGCCACCCAGCGCGATGCCGGACGCGAGTAGATCTCCTCCGGGGTCCCGGTCTGCTCGATCCGGCCCTCGCGCATGACGGCGATCGACTCGGCGATGCTGAGCGCCTCCGCCTGATCGTGGGTGACGAACAGCGTGGTCACCCGGGCCTCGGTCAGGATCTCGCGCACCTCCTGGCGCAGCCGATCGCGCAGTCCCGCGTCGAGGTTCGAGAACGGCTCGTCGAGCAGGATGAGATCCGGGGTGGGGGCGAGCGCCCTGGCGAGGGCGACGCGCTGCTGCTGGCCGCCCGACAGCTCGTGTACGGGCCTGCGCGCGTCGCCGGCGAGCCCGACCAGCTCGAGCACCTCGGCGATTCGGCCGCGATCGGGCTTGCGGCCGAGCCCGTAGCCCACGTTGCCGGCCACGTCGAGGTGTGGGAACAGCGCGTAATCCTGGAACACCATCCCGATCCGGCGGCGCTCGGGGGCGACGGACACCCCGGGGCCGTTGAGAATCCGAGCGCCGATCGCGATCTCGCCCGCGTCGGGGGGCTCGAGCCCGGCGATGAGCCGCAGGGTGGTGGTCTTCCCGCAGCCGCTGGGCCCGAGCAGCGCGCAGGTCGATCCCGCCTCGACCTCGAGGTCGAGGCCGGCGACCGCGACCGCCGGGTCGTAGGACTTGGCCAGCCCGCGGAGGCGCAGCGGCGCGGCCGCGGTGGCGGTCGTGCTCATGCCGTCACCGTCCCGCGCTCGGAGAGCAGGTAGAGCGGGGGCGCCGCGATCGCGAGCAGGATCAGGGACGGGATCGCGCTCGCCTCGTAGAAGCCGAAGCTCGTCTGTGTCCAGATCTCGGTCGCCAAGGTCTCGAATCCGATCGGTGCGAGGATCAGCGTAGCCGGGAGCTCCTTCACGGCGTGTAGGAAGACCAGTGCCGCACCGGCGAGGATGCCGCCGCGCACCAGCGGCACCGTGATCGAGCGGAACACCTCGATCGGGCCCCGGCCGAGGCCGCGGGCAGCCTCCTCGACCCTGGGGGAGACCTGCGCCAGCGAGGCGCCGATCGGTCCGATCGCAAGCGGCAGGTAGTGGACGGTGAGCGCGAAGATCAGCATCGTCAGGGTCTGGTACAGCGCCGGCGCGGCGCGGGTGGCGAAGAACACCAGCGCCAGGGCGACGACGATCCCGGGCAGTGCGAAGCCGGCGTGTCCGAGCCGCTCCAGCGCGCGCGAGAGGGGCGAGGGGAACCGCCCGACCAACACCGCGAGCACGAGCGCGGCGAGCGCGCCGAAGATCGCCGCCCCGACGCCCGTCATCAGCGAGTTCGCGGCCAGCCCGGCGGCGAACTCCATCGTCGTCGACCCCGCCGAGATCCCCTTCGTCGACCAGTAGACGAGCACCGCGACCGGGAGCACCAGCGCCACCAGCGCCAATAGGCCGCAGCCCGCGAGGGCGGGCCAGCGCCAGCGGCCGAGGGGATAGGCGCGCGGCGGGCGGGCCGGGCCGGGGCCGAGGCGGTGCGTCGCGCGGGCGTTGCGGATCCGCGAGTTGAGCCACAGCGCGAGCAGCATCAGGACCACGAGCACCGCCCCGAGCCCCGCGGCGGCGGTGCGGTCGAAGCTCGACTTGTAGGTCAGATAGAGCTCGTTGGTGATCGTGTCGAAGCGCATGATCGAGACGGCGCCGAAGTCGCTGATCACGTACAGGGCGACGAGCAGCCCGCCGACCGCGAGCGCCGGCCAGAGCTGGGGCATGACCACCGAGCGGAAGGTCTCGGTCGGGGTGCGGCCCATGGCCCGTGCTGCGTCCTCGAGCTGCGGGTCCAGGCGACGCAGGGTCGAGCGAACGGGGAGCAGGACCAGCGGATACGTGAACAGGCTGAGCACCAGCCAGGCGCCGGCGAAGCCGTAGATCGAGGGCAGCTGCTCGACACCCAGCAGGTCCTGAAGGAGTCCGTTGGGCCCGAGGGCGGCGACGAACAGGTAGGCGCCGACGTAGCTCGGGATCACGAGGGGCAGGGTCAGCAGCGTCGTCCACAGGCGCCGCGCCGGGAGATCGGTGCGCACGGTGAGCCAGCCGACCGGGAGCGCGATCGCGATCGCGGTCGCGGTGACCGCGGCGGCCAGCCCGAGCGTGCGCGCGACCAGCAGAGCGGTGTCGGCGTCGAACGCCACTTCGAGCGCCGGCCCGAGGTCGCCGGCCACGACGATGAGCAGGTAGGCCGCCGGCAGCATGGCGGCCGCCCCGACGACGATCCCGGCGGCGAGCAGCGGAGCCGGGGGCCGGCGGCGGCCGAGCACCCACCCGAGGCCCAGCCCGGGGACGCGGGGCCCGCTGGGGGCCGTGCCGCCGAGCCCCTCCATCACAGCGCCCCGGCGTCCTGCAGCAGCTCGATCGTCGCCTGCACCTCGGCGATGTCGTTGAGGTCGCCGCGCGGGACCGGGATCTCGTCGAGCGGCACGCTGAGCGACGGATCGGGCTCGACCCCGCGCGCGAGCGGGTACTCCTTCGAGCTCGCGGTGAAGTAGCGCTGGCTCTCGGGCGCCAGCAGGGAACGGATGAAGTCGAACGCCTCCCCTTTCCGATCGCTCGACTCGAGCACCCCGGCGCTGGTCAGCAGCAGCAGCGACCCGAGGCCCTTGGGCGGGAAGTAGACATGGACCGGATACTCGGGGCCCTCGGCGGCGATCGCCTGGGCGACGTAGTAGTGGTTGAGCAGGCCGACATCGATCTCGCCGTTGGCGATCGCGTCGCGAACCGCGACGTTGTTCGGGTAGTCGACGGCGTCGTTGGCGATCATGCCCTCGACCCAGTCACGGGCGACTTCGTCGCCGTACTCGAGGCGCAGCGCGGTTACGTACTGCTGCAGCGAGTCCGTCACCGGAGCCCAGCCGACGCGACCCCGCCACCGCGAGTCGGTGAGCTCGAGCGGCGAGTCGGGAAGCTCCGAGCGCTCCGTGTCATCGCCGTAGGCGAGTGTGCGCGCGCGCCCCGTGATCCCGACCCAGCGACCCTCCGGGTCGCGGAACTGTGGCGGGACACGGTCGAGGATGTCCTGCGGCAAGTCGGCCAGCAGCCCCTGCTCGGCGACCGCGCCGATCGCCCCGGGCTCCTGGGCGAAGAACACGTCGGCGGGGGAGTTCGACCCCTCCTCCACCAGCGTCGCGGCGAGGTCGCCGGTCTCGGCGAAGCGCACCTGCACGTCGCGGTCGGCGGCCTCCTCGTAGATGTCGACCGCGCCGCCGATCGCGGCGGCGATCCGGCCGGAATACAGCGTGATTCCCTCGGTCTCGGGCTCGGCCGGACCGCCTCCGGAGTCCTCGGAGGTGGCACTGCAGGCGCCGAGAGCCAGGCTCGCGAGCGCAAGCAGCGTCACCGTTACCTGTCGCGCGGTCGGCATTAGGGAAGCCTAATCTTAGGGGGTCTATGTCGCCGCTCCGCCTCGCTGTGCCACTGACGGTGGCGGCACTCGCCGCGGCTTCCTTGCTCCTCCCGTTCGCGCCCCTCTACGACGTCTGGGCATGGCTGGTCTGGGGGCACGAGATCACCGGCCTGGACCTCGATACCGGAGCGGGACCGTCCTGGAAGCCGCTGCCGGTCGTCTTTACGACCGCGTTTGCGCCGACGGGTGACGCGGCACCCGAGCTGTGGCTGGTCGTCGCCCGGATGGGCTGGCTCGCCTCGATCGCGCTCGCCTGGCGGCTCGCGTCGAGGCTGGTCCTGGGCGGCGGTCTGTGCATCAGGCTCGCCGGCGCGCTCGCCCCGGACCGGGTCTTTAGGGCGCGGATTGCCGCGGGCGCGATCGCGGCACTCGGCATGGTCCTGCTGCACGACGCCTTCACCTCGTGGATGCGCCAGTTTGCGGGCGGTCTCTCCGAGCCCCTGTTGGTGGCGCTTGTGCTGGGGGCGGTGGACCGCCACCTCTCCGGCCGTCGCGACCAAGCGTTCGCGCTCGCGGTTGCGGCGGCCCTGCTGCGCCCCGAGTCCTGGCCGTTCCTCATCGTCTACGGGTGGTGGCTATGGACGCGGTCCCCGCAGCTGCGGCGCCTGGTCGTCGGCGGCGCGCTCACGGTCGTCGTGCTGTGGTTCGGCGTCGACCTGCTGGGCTCGGGCAGCCCGTTCACCGGGGTGGAGCGCGCCCAGGAGGGCACCGGCTGGCCGCCGCATGAAGCGCTCGAGGCGATCGGGCGGGCGTTCGACATGGTGCTGGCCGGGCTTTGGGTGGCGGCGGGCTACGCCGTCTGGACCGCCCGGCAGCGCGGCGAGCGCGAGATCGTCGTCCTGGCCGCAGGAGCGCTTGCTTGGATCGCGGTGGTGGCCGCGCTCGCCGCGGCCGGCTACGCGGGCATCCCCCGGTTCGCGGCACCCGCCGCGGCGATCGGCTGTGTCCTCGGCGCGGTCGGCGTCGTCAGGCTGGCCGCGCGTCTGGGCGGCATGAAGAGAACCGACCGGCGCCGGCCCGCGCTTGTTGCCGCCTGTGCGGCGCTCGCGGTGGCGCTGATCGGCCAGGGGGCGATCCGCGCGACGGACATCCCCGGCGATCTCCGCGGGGCGGCGGACTTCGGCGACGGGGTCGAGGACCTGTTCGGGGTCGTCGACGAGGTCGGTGAGGCGCGGGTGGAAGGCTGCCCCCCGACGACCACCAGCGACTTCCTCACAGAGACCGCGCTCGCCTGGAAGGTGGAGGTGGGGCTAGGAGGCGTGGAGCGGCGGGTAGCCTCGGCGCCCGAATCGGGGATCTCGTACCTCGATTCCGACGCGCCGGCGGCGGCGCGGCGGGCCGTGCTCGCGGCGGGTACGCCGCTGGCCCGGCGCGGGCGGTGGACCGCGTACGAGGTGTCATGTGCAAATAATTAGGTATGCCTAACTCGCCATCGACACGCCCGTCGTCGCCCGAAGGCGAGCTTCCGACCCTCGCCGCGGTGGTCCCGGCCACCGATGCGCCCCCGACGCTGGCACGCTGCCTTGCGGCCCTTGGGGCGTCGAGCGCCCCGCCCGACGAGCTCGTGGTGGTCGACGGGCCGCCCGGCGCCGGGCCCGCGGAGGCGCGCAACAGCGGCGCCGCGGATGCGAGCGCCGAGGTGATCGCGTTCGTCGACGCGGACGTCGAGGTCCACGAGGACGCGCTCGAGCGCTTCCGCCGTGCCTTCGCGGCCGATCCGCGGCTCGTGGCCGTATTCGGCAGCTACGACGACGAGCCGGCCGACCCCGCCCCGGTCTCGCGGTTTCGCAACCTGCTCCACCATCACGTCCACAGCAGCTCGCCGGGGCCGGCGGAGACCTTCTGGGCCGGGCTGGGGGCGATCCGCCGCGACGCCTTCCTCGCCGCGGGCGGATTCGACGCGGCCCGGTACCCCGAGCCCGCGATCGAGGACATCGAGCTCGGCACGCGCCTGGTCGCCGACGGCGCCTCGATCGTCCTCGACCCCCAGATCCGCGGGACCCACCTGAAGCGCTGGTCGCTGACCTCGATGGTGCGCACCGACCTGGTGCGCCGTGGGATTCCGTGGGTTCAACTTCAGCTCGAGTCGGGCCGCAGCTCCGGGGCGCTCAACCTCGGCTGGCGCCACCGGTTCAGCGCGCTCGCCGCTGTGGCGGCGCTGTTGACGGCCGCGGCGCGCAAGCCGGTGGCGGCCGCGGCCGCGCTGGGGGGCCTGGTGGCGCTGAACGCGCGGTTCTACGCGCTGCTTCGTCGCCGGGGCGGCATCGTGCTGGCGGCGGTCGGACTGCCGCTGCACGTGCTGCATCACCTGGTCTCGGTGACCGCCGCCGTCGCGGGCGGCGTCGCGCACCTGATCGGGCCCGCCCGCCGGGGTGGGGCGCGTTGAGCGCCGCCGCCCCGCCGCTGCGGCTCGGCCTCGTCGGCTGCGGCCGGCTCGCCGAGACCGGCTACCTGCCGGCGATCGCCGGCGACGCCGGGGTCGAGCTGGTCGCGGTCGCCGACCCCCGGGCGGACCGGCGCGAGCGGATCGCGCGCCTCGCGGGCGGCGCCCCGGAGGCTGGCCGGCTCGCCACCTACGCGGCCGCCCCGGAGCTGGTCGACCTCGCCCGGCCCGATGCGATCATCGTCGCGAGCCCGCCCGGCGATCACCTCGAGCACGCCCGCCTCGCGAGCAAGGCCGGAATCCCGTGCCTGGTCGAGAAGCCGCCGGCGCCCGACCTCGCCGGCTCCGAGCGGCTGGCCGAGCTGGAGCGCCCGCCGTGGGTCGGTTTCAACCGCCGCTTCCAGCACGGCGCCAGGTTGATCGAGGCGATGCCCGCCGAGGGGCCGCTGGAGCTGCTGCTGGAGCTCCATTACCGGCGTGCATCGTGGTCTGCGGTTTCGATCCGTGACGACGCGGTGCTGGACCTGGCGCCGCACCTCGTCGACTTGGCGCTCCTGCTCACCCGCGCGCCGACCGCAACGGTGCGCTCGGCGATGCTGACCCCCGAGCGCGCGGAGCTCGAGCTCGACACCGACCGGGGGCGCGCCCGGATCCGCTGTGCGACCGACCGGGCCCATCGCGAGCTCGTCGTGGTGCGGCGCCCCGGCGGAGCGCGGATCGCGGCCACCCGGGCGGGCGGCTTCCTGCGCGGCGCGATGACCCGGCTGCCGGCCGTCGCCCATCCGTTGATCGCATCGCTTCGCGCCCAGCTAAGCGCCTTCGCAGCCGCCGCGCGCGGCGCGGACGGCGGCCTGCTGGCGACGGCCGAGGACGGCGTGCGGGCGATGCGGGTGATCGAGGCCGCGACGTGATCTGCGTACTGCAGTTCGACGCCGCCGCCGTGGCGGTGGTCGAGCGCCTCCTCGCCGAAGGACGGTTGCCGAACCTCGCGGCGCTGCGCGACCGCGGGCGGCTGCACGAGCTCGAGACGCCCGCCACCGACTTCGCCGCGGGCGCCTTCCCCACCCTGTACAGCGGGGTGGAGCTCGGCGATCACGGGCTCTTCTACCCGTTCCAGTGGTCCGCACCGGAGCAGCGGACCCGCTACGCCACGGCCTTCGACGCCCCGCCGGCGGTCTGGGAACGGCTCGCCGCGGCCGGTCTGCGCACACTCGCGATCGACCCCTACGAGAGCCGGCCCCCGGCGAGCGCAAACGGGGTCTTCGTCTGCGGATGGGGGTTCTGCGACCGGGTCGTCCTGCCGCGGTGGTCGCGGCCGGCCGGTGCGGCGCGCGAGCATTTGCGCCGCCACGGCCGGGGCCCGGAAGCGACCGAGATCTTCGGCCGCCCGCGTCCCGCCGAGCTGCTGCGGCTGCGCCGGGTCCTGATCGAGGCGCCGGAGCGGATCGCCGCGCTGGCCGAGGAGCTGCTCGCACGCGAGCACTTCGACCTCGCCTGGCTGACGTTCAGCGCCGCCCACCTCGCGGGCCACCAGTTCTGGGATCTCTCTCAGGTGCACGAGCGCAGCCTCGACCCGGAGGCCCGCGCGCTGCTCGCGAGTGCCCTCGACGAGGTCTACGTCGCCGTCGACCGGGCCTTCGGCCGGGTCCTGGCCGCGCTGCCGGCCGGCGCCGACGTGATCGTCGCCTCGGCCGTCGGCATGGGGGTCAACACCAGCCGCGCGGACCTGCTGCCGGAGATGCTCGCGGCGGTGCTCGTGGGCGGCCCGATCGAGCCCGGCGGCGCGGGCGCGATCTGGCGCCTGCGGGCTGCGATGCCGGCCGGGCTCCGGGGCGCGATCGCCAGGGCGATTCCCGATCGCGCGGCGCTGGCGCTGACCGCCCGGCTCGAGCTCCGCGGGATCGACTGGGCGAACACCCCCGCCTTCGCCCACCCGGCCGACAACCAGGGCTACGTGCGCCTCAACCTGCGCGGGCGCGAGCGCGGCGGTGTCGTCGCGCCCGAGGCGGCGGAGGGGCTCATGGAGGAGATCTCGGCCGGGCTCGCGGCCTTTCAGGACCCCGACGGAGCGCCCGCCGTGGCCTCCGTGGCGCGTCCGGCGAAGCTGTACCGGGGCCGGCATGCCGACCGGCTTCCCGATCTCGTGGTGCGGTGGTCGGACCGGCCTGCCACCGGGCTCACCGAGCTGCGCTCGGAGCGCTTCGGGACGGTGCGTCGCCGCGGGAGCGGCTCCGGGCGCTCCGGCAACCACACGCCCGGCGACGCCTGGGCGCTGGCAGCGCCCGGGCGGGCGACGCACGTCGTCCCCGCCCGGCCGCCGCGGCTCGTCGACGTCGCGGCGACGATCTGCGAGCTCACCGGCGCGGACCCGGCCGGGCTGCCCGGCGAGCCGCTGCTGGTCGGTCCCGGGACGCGCCGCGCCGGCGAGGACGCCCTCACAACTCCAGCTGCGGCTGGCCTGGGTAGCTGACCAGGCCCGCCTCCACGACCGCGTGCGGGCTGAGCCGGTGCAACTCGCGGCGCCCGTCTGCGAGCAGATGGACCGGGCGCCAGCCCCGCGCGAGCAGAGTGTCCGCGATGAGCTGGCGATGACAGCGGCGCCAGTCGGCCTCCGCGCACATGACCGCGGTCAGCCGCTCGCTCGCGAGGCGCTCCAGGCGCCCGATGCCGGCGGCGAACTCCTCGGTCGCCATGTGATCGGCGTAGGCGCGAAACGAGCTGTTGCGCCAGCCGGCGTTGCGGCGATCTCCCGCTTCGCCGGGAGCGCGCCGCCCGCCGAGCTCCTCGCCGAAGGCGACCATGGCGATGCCCGCCTCGGCCAGCGACACCTCCAGCGCCGCCGCCCCGAACTGTGGGTTGCGCCGCGATCCCGGATAGCGGCGCACGTCCGCGATCGCCGCGACGCGCGCCCCGCGCAGGAGCTCGGTGAAGAGGTCGATCGGGTGGTTGGAGTGGCCGACGGTGAGCACCTCGCCCGCGTTGCGCATGCCGCGATTGTGGCGCCCGCACCCCCCGACGGCGCCGGGATCGCCGTCCCTAGAATCGATCGGGTTCCCGGATGATCGTCCTGCTCACAAACGACGACGGCATCGGCGCGGCGGGCCTGCAGGCCCTGCGGCGGGCGCTGCTCGAGCTCGACGGCGTCGACGCGCGCGTGATCGCCCCGCACACGAACCGCAGCGGCACCGCGCGGAGCATCACGACCCGGTCGCCGATCTGGGTCGAGGAGATCGAGTTCGACGACGGCAGCACCGGCTTCGCGACCGAGGGCACCCCGGTCGACTGCGTGCGCTTCGCCGATCTCGGCCTGCTGGGCGATCGCCCGGACCTGATCGTCTCCGGCGTCAACCACGGTTCGAACCTCGGCGACGACATCACCTACTCGGGCACCGTCGCTGCGGCGTTCGAGGGCATCGTCCTCGGACTGCCGGCGATCGCGGTGTCGCAGCAGGCCGGCGTCGGCGGCATGGGCTACGCGGGGCGCGAGTTCGACTTCACGGTCTCGGCGAGCATCGCCCGCGAGGTGGTCCGCAAGCTGATGGCCGATCCGCTGCCGACCGGCACGCTGCTGAACATCAACTGCCCGGCCGGGGAGCTGCGCGGGATCGAGGTCGCCCGGCTCGGGAAGCGCCTATACGACGACGAGCTGCAGCTGGTCGAACGCGACGCGGACGGCCGGCGGCGCTACAAGATCTACGGCTTCGAGCCCTCCTTCGAGGACGAGCCGGGCACCGACCTCGCCGCGGTCGCGCGCGGGAAGGTGGCGATCACGCCGATCCACTTCGACCTCACCGATCACGAGGGCCTGGAGCGGCTCGAGCGCTGGGACCTGACCGCGCTCGAGAGCGCCCTGGACGTTCCCGCCCCCGGATGAGCGCGCCACAGCACGCCAAGCGCCGCGTCGACGAGCTGCGGAAGGAGATCGGCGAACACGACCACCGCTACTACGTGCTCGACGACCCGACGGTCGGCGACGATGTCTACGACGCGCTGCTCGACGAGCTACGGGCACTGGAGGCCGAGCACCCCGACCTGCTCACGCCCGACTCGCCCACCCAGCGGGTCGCCGGCGGCACCCGGCCCCTCGACCGCTTCGAGCAGGCGCGCCACCTGGAGCCGATGCTCTCCCTGGGCAACGCCCGCGGAGCGGACGAGTTCCGCGCCTGGGAGGGGCGGCTCCACAACCGGCTGCGAAGCCTCGACATCGCTCCCGGCGAGCTGCGCTTCGTAGCCGAGCCGAAGATCGACGGGATCGCGATCTCGCTGCTGTACGAGGACGGGGAGTTCGTCCGTGGCGCCACGCGTGGCGACGGCGTCACCGGCGAGGACGTGACGCAGAACCTGCGGACGATCAAGGACATTCCGCACCGGATCGACGACGGCCCGAAGCAGATCGAGGTTCGCGGCGAGATCTACTTCCCCCGCGGTGCCTTCGCCGAGCTCAACGAGCAGCGGGCGTCCCAGGAACTCTCGACGTTCGCCAACCCCCGCAACGCGACCGCCGGCACGATCCGCCAGCTCGATCCCTCGATCACCGCCTCGCGGCCGCTCTCGATCTGGTGCTACGGCACCGGCGGCCGTGACGGGATCGACTTCGCGACTCATTCGGAGGAGCTCGACTGGCTGCGCGAGCACGGGTTCAAGGTCAACGAGGACGTCTCCGATCACGAGAGCGCCGACGATGTCGTCGAGCGGTGTCTGTGGTGGGAGGAGCGGCGCGAGTCGCTCGACTTCGAGATCGACGGCGTCGTCGTGAAGGTGGACCAACGGCCGCTCTGGCGCGAGCTCGGGATCACGGGCCGCGAACCGCGCTGGGCGATTGCCTGGAAGTTCCCGCCGATCACCGCCACGACGCGGCTCAACAAGGTGGTCTGGAACGTCGGGCGCACCGGTCGCATGCTGCCGTTCGCGATGCTCGAGCCCGTCCACGTCGGCGGGGTCACGGTGTCCACCGCCACCCTGCACAACGAGGAGGACCTGGCGAAGAAGGATGCCCGCGAGGGCGACGAGGTGGTCGTCACCCGCGCAGGCGACGTGATCCCGCAGGTCATCGCGCCGCTGATCCAGCGTCGCGAGGGCAGGCGCCTGCGTCGCGCGAAACCGCCGAAGAAGTGCCCCGCCTGTGGCACGCCGACGGTGAAGCCGGAGGACTCGGTGTGGACGATCTGCCCCAACCGCCGCGGCTGCCCGGGTCAGAACTTCCAGCTCGTCAAGCACTTTCGCGGCGCGATGGACATCGAGGGCCTGGGGGAGAAGAACGTCATGCGGTTCCTCGACGAGGGGCTGATCACCGACCCGGCCTCGATCTACGACCTGACCGCCGAGCGGATCGCCGAGCTCGAGGGGTTCGGCGAGACCTCGGCGAACGCGCTCATGCGCGAGATCGAGGGCTCGAAGGAGAGCCCGTTCGGCCGCGTGCTCTACGCGCTCGGCCTCCCCGGAATCGGCTGGGTCAACGCCGCCGCGATCGCGGAGCACTTCGGATCGATCGACGCGCTGATCGCCGCCGACGCCGAGGCGATCACCGAGGTCGAGGGGATCGGCCCGGTGCTGGCCGAGTCCCTGCGCGAGGAGCTCGCCGACGACGCGGTGCTGGAGCTGATCGCCCGCCTGCGCGAGCGGGGCCTGCGGTTCGAGGTCACGGCCGCCGAGCGGCGGGCCGAGAGCGGCCCGCTGGACGGCAAGACGTTCGTGCTCACCGGGACGCTCCCGGAGCTGAGCCGCGATGAGGCGACGCGACTGATCCGCGCCGCGGGCGGCAAGGTGACCGGCTCCGTGTCGAAGAAGACCGACTACCTCGTCGCGGGGGACAGCCCGGGCACCAAGCTTGCCAAGGCCGAGGAGGTCGGCACGGAGGTCATCGACGAGGGGGGCTTGCGCGACATCCTCGCCGACGCCGGAGCGCCGGAGCCGGCGCCGAAGCAGACGGCACTTCCCCCCGAGCGCCAGCGGCGCTGAACGCGCCGGGCGCCACTAGGGTGGTCCCGGGATGGATCCGCCGGCTCATCGTGGCCACGCCTGCACGGTTGTCCCCGCCGGAGGGGGCAAAACCGTTCAGTCGTCCCCGGTCAGTCGAGCAGCCCCTCCGCCCGCAGCCACTCCTCCGTGCGCGCCATCCCCTCGTCGAGGTCGACGCTCGGGGCCCAGTCGAGCAGCTCGCGCGCAGTCCTGATCCCGTAGGTGCCGCGCCGGTGGGCGAGGTAGCGGACCGCGTGCGGTGTGAGCTCGTTGTGGGCACCGCGCAGGCGCGCGGCGCGGTCGAGCACCATGGCGCCGGCCAGCGCCACCGGGGTCGGAACCGCGGGCACCGATCTACCGGCCATGCGACCGAGGTGCCCGAAGTAATCGCGCGTCTCGACCCCGACCCCGCCGCTGAGCGTGATCACGCGCCCCGCCGCCTCCTCGGCCTCGGCGGCGCGCCGGACCCCCTCGATCAGGTCGTCGACGAAGACCGGGCTGTGGATCCCGCGGCCCCGCGCCGGCAGCACCAGGCGCCGGTTGCGCAGGAACTCGAGCGGGATCAGCGTCCAGGGGCGCGACGCGGGCCCGTAGACGTCGCCCGGCCGCACCACGACGACCTCGAGCTCGGCCCCGGCGTGGGCCATGAGCACGACCTGCTCGGCGGCGATCTTGGTGTCGGTGTAGGCCACGCCCGTGGGCCGCACGGGGTGGGTCTCGTCGACGCCGTCCGGGAAGTGGAGCCCGAAGGTGACCACCGACGACAGGTGCACGAAGCGCCGGGCGCCGGCGTCGCGCGCCGCCTCGAGCGCGAGCCTCGTGCCGCGCACGTTCACGTGCCAGAACCGCGAGACGTCGGTGGGCATGCCTACCAGGGCAGCCGTATGGACGACCACTTCGCAGCCCCGCGCGGCCTCCTGCCACGGCCCGGGCGTGGCGACGTCGCCCGCGACGATCCCGGCGGCCGGGTCGGCCTCGAGGTCGACGCCGACGACCTCGAACCCGTCGCCGCGCATCCGTTCCGCCAGTGCGCGTCCGATGAACCCCGCGGCGCCCGTGATCAGCACGCGCCTCACGAGCCGGCGCTACGGCTGGTAGCGGGCGACCGCCGCAGCGATCCGGTCCTGGGCTCGGCGGGCGGCGTCGACGTCGGCGTCGTTCATCAGCGTGGAGAAGACGACCGTGTGCCCGCCAGCGTCGCAGTAGCCCGAGAGCGCCGAGACGTCGGAGAGGGTGCCGGTCTTGGTGGCGCAGTTGCCCTCGGCGGCGGTGCCGCGCATGCGGTCCGCGACGGTGCCCTCGCGACCGGCGACCGGCAGCGAGTCGCGAAACGCGGCGGCGTTCTGCTCGTCCTTCGCCATCGCCACCAGCAGCTGCCCGACGTGCTCGGGCGAGACACGGTTCTTACGCGAGAGGCCCGAGCCGTCGACCGACTCGACCGCGGTGCCGACCGACGCCGCGAACGTCTCGACCTTGTCGTTGCCGCGTTGCCGGGTCCCCTTGCGGCCGCTCGTCGCCGCAAGCCGCTTGAGCAGCATCTCAGCGAAGAAGTTGTTCGACGGCACGTTCGTCTCCTCGATCAGCTTCGCCACGGTCGGCGAGGCGACCGCGGCGAGCGGCTCGGACTCGAGCGTCGCCGCCGGGAGGTTCGCGCGGCCGACCTGACCGTCGACCCGCACGCCCCGCTTGCGCAGGGCGCTCTTCAGTCCCTTGGCGGCTACCAGCTCGGGCGAGTGGGCGTAGTCGCCCCCGTCGTAGCCGTTGTTGAACGACAGGCCGGAGAGCGGGCTCAGGTCGGGCCCGGCTCGGCGCTCGCGATCGAAGATCGAGTCGTCGGCGAGGATCCGGCCCTCGACACGCTTCACCCCGGCGGCGGCGACGTTGCGAGCCAGCTGCGAGACCCGGGTCGCGGGCTGGTCGTTTGCGCGGGCGAAGCGCCCCGTGCCGAACGAGGGGTCGCCGTCGCCGACGAGCACCAGATCGCCCCCGACGACCGAATCACCGCGTCCCCCGAGCTTCCCGCGCGCATAGACGCGGGTTTCGAGCCGGGCCGTCGGCCCCAACTCGGCGAGCAGGGCCGCGGTCACGAACAGCTTCTGGTTCGAGGCCGGGATCATCTCGCGGGAGCCGTTGTCGCTGAACAGGACCGCGTCACCGGTCGCCTCCGTGTCGAAGACCCAGGCCCCGCCGGTGGACCCGTCGTCCGCGAGCGCCGCTGCGAGCTCGTCGCGGAGCTCGCCGCGCGAGAGATCGGCCCGCGCGGCCAGCTCGGAGCCCGGCTTGGCAGCCGGGGTCACCGCGGGTTGGTCGGGGCCGAGCGTCGCGGCGAAGGCCGCCGGCGCGGTCGTCAGGACCGCCGCAGCGGTCGCGAGCATCAGGCGCGCGCTCGGCATCCGCGGCAGCGTAGCGATGGTCGGAGGCGGGCTGGGGCGGTACGGCTGTACCGCTTGGAATAATCCCTCGCGCCGCGATGGGAAAGGTCGTCGATATCGAGGCAGCCGGAACCGAGTCGCAGGCGACTCGGCGCCGCCGTGCGCGCCGGTCTCCCTCCAAGACGGCACTGGTCCTGGGCGGCGGCGGGTTCACGGGCGGGGTGTATGAGATCGGCGCGCTGCGCGCGATCGACCTGCTGGCCACCAACCGCACGGTCAACCAGTTCGACATCTACGTGGGCACCAGCGCCGGCGCCTTCATCTCCAGCCTGGTCGCGAACGGGGTCACGCCCGAGGAGATGATGCGGGTGCTCAACCGTCACCTGCCGTCCCCGCTGCGTGACATCGACCTGGGCACGCTGCTGCGGCCGAACTACGCCGGCTTTCTCAAGCAATCGCTGACGTTGCCTTTCAAGGTCACCGGCGTCGTGCGCGAGCTGGTCGAGAACCTCGGCGAGATCTCCGCCGTCGACCTCGCTACCGGTCTCGCCGCGGCGCTGCCGAAGGGGATCTACTCCAGCACCGGAATCGAGCGCTACGTCCACGAGGTCCTCGCCGACCCCGACCGCACGAACGACTTCCGGATGCTCGAGCGCGAGCTCTACCTGGTCGCGACCGACCTCGACACGACCGAGCGGGTGATCCTGGGCGAGGGCGAGTGGGCCGAGGTCCCGATCTCCGAGGCGGTCGCCGCCTCGGGCGCGCTGCCGGGCATCTACGAGCCCGTCGAGATCAACGGGCGCGAGTTCATCGACGGCGGCATCGCCTCGACCACCAACGTGGACGTCGCAATCGAGCGGGGTGCCAAGTTCGTGGTCGTCATCAACCCGCTGGTCCCCTACGTGAACGACTTCGCCAAGAACATTCCCACGATCACCGGCTCGCGGGCGCGGCGCGTCTCCGATATGGGAATCGTCGCGATCGCCAATCAGACCTTCCGTCTCCTCTCCCACGACCGCCTGCACCGTGCGGTCGAGATCTGGGAGGAGCGCTACCCCGGGGTCGACATCATCCTGATCGAGCCCGAGCTCGACGACGAGCTGATGTTCGGCACGTCGATCCTCGACTATCGCGCCCGGCTGCAGATCGCCAAGCACGGATTCGAGTCTGTGACCCTGAAGCTCGCCCGCGACTACGACAGATACCGATCGATCGCCGAGCGTCACGGGATCGAGATCTCGGCCCGGCGGGTCCGCCACGTGCTCAACCAGGTCGAGCGCGAGCGGGAGAAGCTCTCGGCCTGGCGCCGGGTGCTCGAGCTCACCAACAGCGCCCTGCTGCGTTCCTCGCGCGACGAGGAGCCGGCCGACGACGTGGCGGACGCCGCCGGCGCGGCAGACGACAACCCCGCCTAGCGGCAAATCCGCACCCGCTTCTGAAGGCTGACCGTGCGGCCGTCGAGCAGCTCGGCGAAGACCTGGATCTCCGGTCTGGGCTTGCGGCGCAGCAGGCGCGGCGTGAGGCGCTTCCGAAACGGCGCGGCTTGGTCGGAGCCCGACGACCTCGGCCCCCGACGCTCAAAGCGCGCGAACACGAGTCGGCGGGCGGCCGCGCCCCGCACGCGCGCGACGAACTGGCCCGCCCGCCTGCACGAGCGGCCGTTCGCGGCGCTTCGCGCGCGGTAGCTTCAGCTTCAGCGCCGGCTTCGAGCGACAGCTCAGCGCGGCACAGGTCCGCAGCCTCGCCAATCGCGCCGCCAGCGCCGCCTCGGCCGCGTCGTAGGCGGGGTTGGCGACCTGGTTTGAGAGCTGGAACGGATCCGCGTCGAGGTCGTAGAGCTCGGTCTCGCCGCTCGCGTTGCTGACGTACGTGTAGTTGGAGTTGCGGAGCGCGCTGTAAAAGACGCCGTTGGCGTCCTCGTCGTCGTCGCCGGCCATCTGCTCGATCAGGAGCTCGCGGCCCCGCAGCCGGCGCGGGTGTTCCGCGACCGACAGCAGCGAGCGTCCGTCGACCGCGACGCCGGGCTCGGCACCGGTCGCGTCGAGAATCGTCGGCGCGAGGTCGGCGTTGATCGCGAGCTCGTCCACGCTGACGTCCTTCGGGATCCCCGGCCCGCGCATCAGGAGGGGGACCCGGATCGCCTCCTCATAGACGCGGTTCTTGCCGAGCGCGACTCGATGCTCGCCGTGGAAGAAGCCGTTGTCGGAGGTGTAGATCAGCAGGGTGTTGTCCAGCTCGCCGGAGTCGCGCAGGGCGCCGATGACCCGCTGGACGCCCTCGTCGATCGCCAGCAGCGACTCGGCCCGGCAGCGGTAGCGCCGAGTGGCGTTGGCGATCTGCTCCGGGGTCAGCGCCGGGCGGGTGGCGAATCCCGCCGGCTTGTCGCTGACGTCGGCCTCGTTGAAATTCGGCGGCTGGGGGAGCGGCTCGTTCGCGAACGCCCCGATGTGTCGCGCCGCCGGCTTCGCCGTGTTGTTGCAGCGGCTCTGGTTCGGCGCGTCGGGGTCGGGCCCGCCGCTGTGGGGCGCGAGATACGCGAGCGACAAGAAGAACGGCCGGCGGTCGGGCGCCCGGCGGGAGATCAGCTCTACGGCCTTGTCGGTGTAGGCGTCGGTCGAGTACGTCTCCGGCGCGGTCGGGGCGTCGGGATCCTCGGTGGTGGAGCCGTAGGCGACCCGCTGACCGTCTTCGAGCAGCTCGTAGCCGTAGAAGAGGTAGGTCCGCTTCGAGCCGTGCCACTCGGACCAACCCGCGGGAACGCCCACGGCGCTGTTCTCGTAGCCGTTGAGGAACTTCCCGATGTGCGCCGTGTAGTACCCGGCGCGCTGCAGCCACACCGGCAGCGTCTCCGACGCGCCGAGGCGGTCGAAGCCCCCGAACGGCGGCGTGTTGCCGAGCACGCCGTGGTTGTGGGCGTACTGGCCCGTGAGCAGCGTGGCGCGCGACGGACAGCAGAGCGGCCAGTTCGTCACGCTCACGGGGAAGGTGGCCCCGCGGCCGCCGATCAGCTCGTTGACCCGCCCCATATAGCGCATCGAGTCCTGGGTCTGGTCGTCGCTCATGACCACGACGACGTTCGGCCGCGGGGCAGGGCCCGAGGCGCCCCTGGTGCGCTCCGCGCCGCCGATGGCCAACGCGCAGGCGAGCGCCACCGCCAGCGCAGCTCCCCCGAGCCTGCCAACCGCACCCATCACCCCCGCTAACCCGCGGGGCGCGGGAAAGTAGCTCGTCGCCGGGGCCGGCGTTCGGGCGCGGCCGGGGCGCTTGCCCGAATCAATAAGGGACGAGCACGCTGCGAGGCCCGTCGGCGCAGCGGCCGATCCGAACTGTGTCGATCTACGCCCGACATGCGGGCGTAAACGGACACGGTTCGGGCCGACCCCTCATTGCCCTCTACCGAGGCTCGAGGAGCTCGGCGGATCCCGCCGCGGCTCAGCCGGCGTACAGCGCTTCGATCTCGCTCGCGTACTTGTCGGCGACGACGTTTCGCTTGACCTTCATCGTCGGCGTGAGCTCGCCGCCCTCCTGGGAGAGGTCCCGGGGCAGGATCTCGATCTTCTTGACCTGCTCGACACGGGCGAACTTCTCGTTGATCTTCTCCACGTGCTTGTCGATCGAGGCCTTCACCTCGGCGTTCTCGGCGAGCGCGGCGGGGTCGGGGGGCAGCCCGTGCTCGGAGGCATACTTGGCCGCCTCCTCGGGGTCCAGGGTGACGAGCGCAACCAGGAACGGGCGGCGGTCGCCGATCACCACGCACTGAGAGACCAGCGGGTGCTGCTTGATCTCTGCCTCCAGGTTCGCCGGGGTGATGTTCTTGCCTCCGGCCGTGATGATGATGTCCTTCTTGCGGCCCGTGATCTTCAGATAGCCGTCGGGGTCGATCTCGCCGATGTCGCCGGTATGCAGCCAGCCGTCGACCAGGGTCTCGGCGGTCGCCTCCTCGTTCTTGTAGTAGCCCTGGAAGATGTTCGCGCCCTTGACCAGGATCTCGCCGTCCTCGGCGATCTTCAGCTCGCAACCGGGGAACGGCTTGCCGACGGTTCCCCACTTGAAGTCCTCCGGGGTGGCGATCGTCGACGCGGTCGAGGTCTCGGTCATCCCCCAGCCCTCGAGCACGAGGACGCCGGCGGCGTCGAAGAACTCGAGGATCTCCGGGTTGATCGGCGCGGCGCCGGTGACCGCGAGCTTCAGCCGGCCGCCGAACAGGCCCCGGATCTTCGACAGCACCTGCTTGTCGGCGATCCGGTATTGCAGCGCGAGGAGAGCGCCCGGGCGCTTGCCCTCGCGCTCGAGCCGTCGCACCTTCTTGCCGACCCCGATCGCCCAGTCGAAGACGGTCTTCTTCAGGCCGCCCTCCTTCTCGACGTTGGCGGTCGCCGCGGTGTAGATCTTCTCGAAGATCCGCGGCACCGACGGGAAGTAGGTCGGCTTCACCTCGGCGAGGTTGGGCAGGATCTTCAGCGGGTCGCGCTCCCAGTAGGCGAGCGTGGCGCCGAGGTCGAAGGTGCCGAACTGGATCAGCAGCGCGAACGAGTGCGCGAGCGGCAGGAACAGATAGGTGACCTCGTCGTCGCCCAGGACGTTGACCTCGTGGACCATGTCGAGCATCGACCGGTAGTTGCCGTGCGAGATCACGCAGCCCTTCGGCGGTCCGGTCGTGCCCGAGGTGTAGATGAACGTGCAGATGTCGTCCGGCCCTACCGAGCGGTAGCGCTGCTCCCAGTCGGACTCCGAGCCCGCGGCGCCGCGCTCGGAGAGGTCCTCGAACGAGATCGCGTCGCGCGAGGTCCCGCTCATCCGGATGACGTGCTCGAGCTTCGGGCATCGGTCGAGGACCTGACGGATCTTCTCGAGCTGCTCGTCGTCCTCGACGACGACTGCGACCGCGTCGGAGTTCTCGAGGACGTACTGGCATTCCTCGGGCGAGTTGGTCTGGTAGATCGGGACCACCGTCGCGCCGGCCGAGAGCGCCGCGAAGTCGAAGTAGGTCCACTCGGGACGGGTGTTGGAGAGGATCGCGACCTTGTCACCCTTCTCGATCCCGAGGTCGATCAGCCCAAGGGAGAGCTTGCGCACGATCTCGCCGACCTCGGTGTACGTCTTCGAGACCCAGTGCCCGGATTCGTGCTTGTAGAGCACCGCCCGCTTCGATCCGTGCTTTCGAGCGGCGGACGGAAACAGGTCCGCGAGCGTCGACGATCCGGTCGCGGCCTCAGTCGCCGCCTTATCGACCGTGGCCGATTCCATGCTGCTGTCCTCTCCTCCTGCGTTGACGAGGGATCCGGCCTCGTGGCCGCCCAGGGGAAAGCTACCTCAGCGAGGCGGGTACGAGCGCGCCGGCGCGGCGACCGCTAGGCCGCCGTCTGGGGCGTCTTCTGGCCCTCGCCGAAGAGACGCAGGTTGGAGAGGAAGAGGGTCTTGTCGATGCGGCCGTTGAAGATCGGGACACCCATCTCCATGCACTTGGAGATGACGTCCCGCCGCTTCATGTTCATCTCGTCGGCGAGCTCGGTCGGCGTCAGGTGAACGGCCACGTACCTCTCCTCTTCCGCTTGCAGAAAGCACACTGAGTCTTATCGTCCGGGCCGGACATTTTCAAGCGTTTTCCCGCAACGTGCGGCAAGCCGGGCCGGGGCCGGGACCTAGATCGGGTTCGGGACCTCGATGAACTCGTGATCGATCCCGAACCGCTCGCCCACCAGCTCGCCGAGCCGCCGAATGCCGAGCGTCTCGGTCGCGTAGTGGCCGGCCGCGATGAAGTGGAGCCCACCCTCGCGGGCATCTGCCATCGCGTGCTCCGCCGGCTCGCCGGTGAGGAACGCGTCGAGGCCGAGGGCCACCGCCTCGCCGAGCGCCGAGGCGGCTGCACCGGTGACGATGCCGATCGAGCGCACCTGCGCCGGCCCGGTCTCGAAGACGAGCGGCTCGCGGTCGAGCAGGTCGCGCACGGCGGCGAACAGGTCTCCGGCGGAGATCGGCTCGTGGCGACGGCCGATCGCGCCCACCGCCCGGCCCCGGAACTCGGCGAACGGCGCGGCGTCGAGCTCGAAGCCGAGCCCGGCGCAGAGCAGTGCGTTATTGCCGATCTCCGGGTGCGCGTCGAGCGGGAGGTGGTACCCGGCGACCGAGATCTCGGCCTCGAGCGCGGTGCGCAGCCTCGCGGCCATCTGCTCGGAGAGGGCGCGGGGGAGGAAGTCCCAGAACAGTCCGTGATGGGCCAGCACGAGTTGAGCCCCCGCGTCGCGGGCGCGCTCGAGCAGCTCGAGATGCGCGGAGACCCCCGTGATCACCCTCCTCACCTCCGAGGCCCCGGGAACCTGGAGGCCGTTCGGGCCGTAGTCGTCGAACGAGCCGGCGTCGAGCAGCTCGTCGCAGAAGGCGATCACCTCGTCGCGGCCGGCCATCGTCCGACTTTAGTGCCCGTCGCGCTCTGGGGGCACGCCCGGGCTCGGCCGGAGCACTTCGCGGATGCGGCGTCCTCGGGGATGCCGCGTAGCGGCGCTACGCGGCACCCCTGCGTCCTTGCCCCGCTCGTCCTCCGACCGCCCCAGGCGCACCCCCCGAGCACGACGGACACTTACGATGTCCGGCTCATGCACGACGCGAGCGGCACCAGTGGGCGCAGCGAGTTCATCGACTCGCTGATGGACACCGAGCTCTACTCGATCGGCGCGTACTTCTGCGACGAGCATCCGGACCTGGTCGACGAGGTCGTCGCCCGGAGCGTCGAGATCGAGAGCCGCGGCCTGGAGGCGTACGCGCGAGACGGCGGCGCGCCGCTCGAGGAGACGTTCGAGACCCTGCTCACCGGCCTGGCGGTGCGCTACTACAAGGCGGTGGCGGGCTAACCCGCCGCGCGGCACGCTCCAGGTGAGCCCCTGGGTGCCGAGAGCGCTGCTGATCGTCGGCGGCGCCGCGCTGATCGCCGCTGTCGTGTCGATCGCGGTCGGCGAGGGCGGGCCACGGGCGCAGGACATCGGCGGCGTCAACGAGGTCCAGCGCATCTTCGGAGGCATCGCGCAGGAGGAGGCGGACCTCGGGCCCGAGGACGCCGAGCTCGCGATCAGCGTCTTCAACGACATCCAGTGCGAGCCGTGCGCGGACTACGAGATCGACGTGATCGACCCGTTGGTCGAGGAGTACGCGCGCACCGACCAGGCCCGGTTCGAGTTCCGCCATTTCTCGCTGGCGCCCAACGACACCACTCTGGCCGCGATCGCCGCCGAGGCCGCGGGGGAGCAGGCGCGCCAGTGGCAGTACCTGGACACGTTCGTCCGCAACCAGGACCTGGCGATCAGCCGCGACGTCGACGAGGACGTGCTGCGCGAGGTCGCCGAGGCCGTGCCGCAGCTCGACGTCGAGCAGTGGCAGGAGGACTTCGAGTCGCCCCGCAGCGAGGAGCTCGTGCGCCAGGACGCGATGCTCGCGGCCGAGCTCCAGCTGCCCGCCGAGCCGGCCGTCGTCGTCTCCGGACCGGGCGGCCAGCGCGAGCTGATCGAGTCGCCGTCGGCGGCGGAGATCGAGGCGGCGATCGACGCCGTCGGCCAGAGCTAGGGCCGGGGCTGCGCCTCCGCCGGCTCGGCCTCGCTCGAGCCGGAGCCGGAGCCGGAGGGCGACTCGCCGATCATGCGCCGCAGCCGCCGGGTCAATAGCAGCAGCGCGATCAACACGATCGCTCCGATCCACAGGATCGGGTCAGTCGGGGAGAGCTCCTCGAGCTGGCTGCCCAGATAGACGAACAGCACCGTGATCGGGATGTAGCCGACCACCGTCGTCCACAGGAACCTCGGCACCGGCACGTGAGCGGCGCCCGCGACCATCGAGAACAGGCTGAAGGGGATGACCGGGATCAGGCGGATGACGAGCAGCAGGGTGGCGCCGCCGGCCTCGGCGACGTGCTCGAGCCGCTCGAAGCGCTCCTGTCGGACGAAGCGGTAGAGCACGGGGCGGGCAGCATGGCGGCCGATCCAGTAGGCGACGATCGCGTTCAGCAGCCAGCCGGCCATGATGAGCGGCATCGCGACCCAGAACCCGTAGACGTACCCTGCGGCCGCGTCGAGGATCTCTGCGGGGTACCAGATCACGGCGTGCGCGAGCGCGAGCCCGAGCACGATCGGCACGCCGCCGAAGTGGAGCCCGCGGATCTCGTCACGCAGTGACTCGGTGTCGCCCTGCACGGCGTTGCCGACCCCGGTGCGCAGCGGCTCGATCAGGACGATGAGCAGCGCGAGAAGGGCGACCCCGACGAGCGTCACGACCACTCCGATCAGCGGCGGGCCGGCGCCCGGAGCCGGCTCTGAGCCCCTCCCTCCGGATCGCTCCGCCATCCCGGTCAGTATGGCGGGCGGCGTGAAAGTGAAACTGCCACGCCGCTTTCGCCATACTTGGGCGTCCTCGGGGCGTGGCGCAGTCTGGTAGCGCGCACCGTTCGGGTCGGTGAGGTCCCCGGTTCAAATCCGGGCGCCCCGATTGGCAGAAACCCGCTCACCGTGGCGGGTTTCGCCGTTCTCGGGACCAGCCGTGGTCCCAATGTGGTCCCGTTTGCATCGGGCTCGGCCCCGGCCCGGCCTTGGCCTCAGGCTAGCCCGCCTGCACGCCGACCACGAAGTCGATCTCCGGATCGAGGATCTGCTCGATCAGCTCGGCGTCGGGGGTGATCCCCATCTCGCGGCAGCGGTTGCGGTAGTGCCGGACCTTCTGTTGCTGGTACTTGTCGAGATCGAGCCCCGGGACGGCCTTCTGATACTCGACCAGGCCGACCAGGTTGCCGCGGTACTCGTCGAAGACCTCGTGCACGAGAGCCTCGTACTCGGGGTTCCTCTCGATCAGCGTGCGACAGGCTTGGGTGCCGAAGGTGATGTGCCTGCCCTCGTCCCGCAGGATCAGCCTGAACCCCTCCCTGAGCCCGGGGAAGGCCTTCCAGAGGTCGGTGGTGTCGATGACGATCTCGTAGGAGGGCATGGTGAGCACGCCTTCGACGAAGCCGTTGTAGGCGGCCGAGAAGCGCACGAAGCGGGCCTCGATCGCCTCCGTGTCGCCGTCC
Organism: uncultured Solirubrobacterales bacterium; assembly: GCA_963729075.1. Classification (GTDB taxonomy): domain Bacteria; phylum Actinomycetota; class Thermoleophilia; order Solirubrobacterales; family 70-9; genus WHSW01. The sequence continues at coordinate 248,591 of CAVSMU010000003.1, forward strand.
ATCGAGGCCTGCAACAGCTCACGCCCGTACCGGGGGAGCGCCTCGTGGAGCACGTCGCGGACCTCGAAGCGTCCGCTCGGGTCCACCGTCTCGCCGCGGACGAGAAAGTGGCGCGCGACCTCCTCGGGCTCGAGCACGCCGACGACATCGTCGTGCCAGCGCATGAAGAACTCGGCGTGCTTCGCCTCCTCCATCAGGAAGGTGGAGAGGTAGGTGACCCAGTCGAAGCGGCCCAGCGCGTGGGAGGCGGCGATCATCGGCACGAGCTCGTCGGTCACCGCCTGCTCGCCGGCGAGGAACCGGATCGTGACCCCGAGCAGGCCCTCGCGCTGCTCCTCCGAAATCCGTTTCCAGTCGGCGGCGTCCCGGGTGAAGTCGAGGTCGTCGACGTCCCAGATCTTCTTCACCGCAAACTTGTACTTCCGGTACATCGGTCCCTTGATCATCGCCCGCGTGAAGTGGAAGCGGCCGACGACATCGGGGTCGAGCTTTGAGCCGTTACCGTCTGACATCAGCGTTCCTCCTGTTCGTCGTCGTCGACCTCGGTCGACATGTCGATGATCACATCCTCGAGCTCGAAGCTGTCGTGCTCCTCCGCCATGTGCCGCTGGACGGCCTCCACCAGCGCCTGCTCGTCGGGGGCGACGATGGTCGCCCCACAGCCAGCGTCCAGGCACTCGTATCGACGGGGCATCCGGGAGACCTCCTTCAAAGGTGCATGGAAGGCGGCGGCTTGAGCGAGATACTACGTGGGGCGGTTGAGAGCGCGACCACCCTTCGCCCCGATTTCGCTCACTCCTGCAGCCCGGCGGCTGCGAGCGCTTCGGCGCGGCTCCGATAGAGCTCGACGCGAACGATCCGGCCGGCGCGAACCGTGTAGAGGTAGCCCGTCTGGCCGTGGACGTCGACGCCGCTGGTCCGCCCGCGTCCGTGGTGGCTCGCGACGAGCAGCACGACGTCGCCGAGGTCTCGCGCTTCCTCGATCTCGAATCGGTAGCCGGGCTCGAAGGTCCTGAACCAGTCGCCGAACCACTGGCCGACCGCCTCGCGGCCGTCGAAGGTCCCGGACGCAAGAAACGCGGCGGAGTCCACGACGAGCACTACGTCCGCCGCGTAGTGCGCCATCGCTCGGGAGAAGTCCCGCTCGTTCGTGGCCTCGAACTGATCGCGCACGACCTCGACGTTCTCCTGCGACATCGGCGCGCGCATTATCTCGTCGGCCGTGACCCGGCCGGGCCCGGTCAGCTCAGCAGCAGGCTGACGACGATCGCGATCGGGGTCCCGTAGAGCGAGAGGCGGGCGAAGAAGTCGCGCCAGAAGCCCCGGTACGGCGCCGTCTGGAAGAGGGTGAGGCCGACGATGTGGGTGACGTTGACCAGACCCATGAGGCCGGCGATCACCACCACGGCGGCGCCGGAGGAGAAGCTGTCGTCGGCCCCGAAGCCGCCCGGCTCGCTCAGGTCGCCGGCGCCCGCGGCGATCACCACCAGCACGATCGTGCCGACGACCGCGACGACGATGCCGAGGAGGTCCCGCGGGCTGAACGGGGGCAGGTTGCGCGACGCGGGTTCGACCTCCTCGGGGTCCGCCCGGCTTTGGCCGGGGCCGACCGTCTCGACGTCCGCCAGCCGCGGCTGGCCACCGCCGGAGCGCTCGACGAACAGCTCGGTGATCGGGGGCTCGAAGTCGCGCTCGGCCTCCTCGATGCCCTGGCGCTCGAGGTACGGGCCGCCGTCGCGGTGGGCGACGATCAGGATCTCGTCCGCATCGAAGGTCTGCAGCGCGTCCTGGATCGCCAGGCGCAGGTCGGAGTCGCCGACGGCGCCCTCGACGTCGATCCCGGCACGCCCGAGCTCCGCCGCCGAGCGTCGCAGGCGCTCACCGGCTGCCGCGCGCGCGGCGTCGATGTCTCCCATCGCGTGCTCGATTGCCGAATCGATGAGCGCCGGCGCGATCAGGAGGACCTCCGTCTCGCGGCCCCTGACGTGCTCGGCGATCGCATCGCGCAGCTCCTCACCGCTGATCTCCTCGGCAGCGACGACGAGCACTCGATAGGTCTCGGTCGGATTGCTGACCCGGCTGGCCACGTTCAACGGATGCCCGGCCGACAGGGGTCCGAAACGCCGTTCAGTGACGCTTGCCGCGGCCCGTGAGCAGGCCCAGGACGTGTGGCAGGGCCTGCACGATCGCGCCCCCGGCCTGCTCGATCGCCGGCGGGTTACCGGGGAAGTTCACGATCAGCGTGCGCCCGCGCGTGCCCGCGATCCCGCGCGAGGCCATCCACATGGGGGTGTGCTCGCGCGACGCGGCGCGCATCGCCTCGCCGATCCCCGGCGCCTCGCGCTCGATTACCGCCCGGGTCGCCTCCGGGGTCACGTCGTCGGGGGCGAATCCTGTGCCGCCCGTCGTCAGCACCAGCTCGCAGCCGCCCTCGTCGCACCACCACCGCAGGCGGCCTTCGATCAGCTCGCGCTCGTCAGGGATCACCTCGGTGCCGACCACCGTCACGCCGAGCCGCTCGGCGAACGCGGCCAGCGCCGGGCCGCCGAGATCCTCGCCGTCGCCGCGCGCCCTCGACGTCGAGATCGTCAGCACGGCGGCGCCGAGCTCCCCCGGTTCGCGCGCCCCCCGGCTCACGGATCGCGCTTCCAGTCGCCGCTGCGCCCGCCGCTCTTGGCGACCAGCTCGAGCGCCTCGATCGAGACGCCTCGCTCGAGCCCCTTGACCATGTCGTAGACGGTCAGCGCGGCCACCGCGCATGCGGTCATCGCCTCCATCTCGACCCCGGTCCGCCCCGTGGTCCCCGCCTCGGCGTTGAGCACCACCAGCCCGGCCGCGGCGTCAACGCGGCCGTCGACGTCGACGAAGTCGAGCGCCAGCGGGTGGGCGAGCGGGATCAGCTCCCAGGTGCGCTTCGCCGCGCCGATCCCCGCGAGCCGGGCGGCCCCGAGCACGTCGCCCTTCGGCGCGTCGCCTCGAGCGACCGCCTCTGCGGTTGGTCCCGACATCCGCAGCCGTGCCTCGGCGCGCGCGCGGCGAGCGGTCTCCGGCTTCGCCCCGACGTCGACCATGCGCGCCTTCCCGGCGTCATCGAGGTGCGTGAGCCGCGCCGACGGGTCCGGGCCCGCGCCGGCCGGCGGCTTGGAGCCCTCGACCCAGCGCCGGGATTCGCCTTGGTCCCCATCCTCGATCTCCTGCTTCCAGATCGGCGCCTCGGCCTTGATCCGGTCGATCGCCTCGCGAGCGCCTGCGAACGCCTCGCCGCGGTGGGCGGCGGAGACGGCGACGACGACGCTCGGCTCGCCCAGCGGCACCGACCCGGTGCGGTGCTCGGCGGCCGCGGCCTCCAGCCCGTGGCGGGCGATGCAGTCCGCGAGGATCGTCTCGATCCGCTCCGTCGCCATCTCGGCGTAGGCCTCGTACTCGAGCCGGTCGACCTCGCGCGTGGTGCCGCAGAACACCACCGTGGCGCCGGCGCCCGGCCGCCCGACCGCCGCCGCGAGCGCCTCGACCGACAGCGCCTCGGGGGTGACGCGGGCGTGAATGCCCGTTGCCGCGCCGCCGCTCACCGGCGGGATCAGCGCCAGCTCGTCGCCGGCCGAGATCGGGGCGTCGTCGTCGACGTACTCGCGATTGAGCGCCGCGCGCACGGGCATCGCGGCGAGGATCTCCCCGAGGCCCGGCTGCTCAGCCGCCGCCGCAAGCGCGTCGGCGACCGTCGCCCCCTCCGGCAGCTCCAGATCCAGCCGCTCGCGTCCGGCCCGCTCCCGGAAGATCGCGAACAGCCGCAGCTCGATCTCCATTCTCGGGATCGTAGATCGGCGCGGCGAGGCGGGTCAGTCGAGCAGCTCGATCTCCACCCGCTCGCCCGCCCGCACGGTTCCGGACGTCGTCGGGATGATCGCCAGCGCGTCGGCGCCCAGCATCGAGGTGAGCACGTGCGAGCCCTGGTCCTTGGTGGGCGTCGCGTGCCAGCCGTCGTCACGCAGCTCGAGGCGGCAGCGCACGACGTGGGCGCGACCGGGCTGCTTCGGGTAGTCCGAATCGAGGACCGCGGTCGCCCTGTCGGCCTGCGTCGGGCTTGCGCCGAGCATCGCCCTGATCGCGGGCCGGACGAACAGCAGGAACGTGACCATCGCCGAGACCGGATTGCCCGGGAGTCCGAAGACCAGGCAGCCCGACGGCGCGACGCCGAACCAGGTCGGCTTGCCCGGTCGCAGCGCGACGCCCCAGAAGACCTCCTCGGCGCCGAGCGCCGCGAGGGTCGGGCGGACGTGGTCGTGAGGGCCGACCGAGACGCCGCCGGAGATCACCACGACGTCTCCGGTGAGCGCCCGCGCGAGCGCGTCCGCGGTCGCGTCACGGTCGTCGGGAACCATCTCAACCGCGCCGAGGACGGCGCCGGAGCGCCTGATCAGGCCGGAGACCGAGTACGCGTTGGAATTGCGGATCGCGCCGGGACGCAGCGGCTCGCCGGGCTCCTGGAGCTCGTCGCCGGTGGTGAGGAGGTTGACTCGGGGGCGCCGCGCGCAGGCCACCTCGCCCCGGCCGACCGAGACCAGCACGCCCGCCTCCGCGGGCCCGATCTCGTCCCCCGCCGCCAGCACCGCCTCGCCGGCGGCGATGTCCTCGCCCGCGCGCCTGATGTCGCGACCGGCCTCTACCTCGACACGGATCTCGACCTCCTGCGACCCGGCGTCCGTGTCCTCTACCCGGACGACGGCGTCGGCGCCCTCGGGCACCATCGCCCCGGTGGAGATCGCGACCGCCTCCCCCTCGGCCAGCCGACGCTGCGCCGGGTGCCCCGCCCGCGACTCGTCGACCACCGGCAGACGCGCTCCGCCGTCCGCGCCCGCGGTGTCGGCCGCGCGCACCGCGTACCCGTCCATCGCCGAGTTGTCGAACCCCGGCACGGCGTCGGCGCTCGTCACCGGCTCCGCCAGCACCCGGCCGAGCGCGTCCTTCAGGGCCACCGGCTCGGCTTCGAGGGGCACGACCCGGTCGAGAACCAGCCGCCTGGCCTCCTCGATCTCGGTCAGTTTCGCCACCATTGGACCGCCGGAGGGTACTTCGATGAAACACTGGGGAGGTGAAGCGACCCGTGATGGTCGGCGCGGTCCTTGCCGGTGGGCTGAGCCGTCGAATGGGCGAGCCCAAGGCCGTCGTCGAGCTCGCCGGCAGGCCGCTCGTCGCCCGGGTGGTCTCCACGGTCGGCTCGGCGGGGCTCGAGCCGATCGTGGTCGCGAAGCCGGACTCGCCGCTGCCGCCGCTCGACTGCCGGGTGCTGAGCGAGCCGAGCGAGCCGCGCCACCCGCTCACCGGGCTGCTGACGGCGCTGCGGGCGAGCGCCGGGCGTGGTGTGATCGCAATCGCCTGCGACATGCCCCTCGTGCCGGCGAAGTTCCTGCGATGGTTCGCCGAGATCGAGGCGCCGCTCGCGGTGTGCGAGGTCGGGGGGCGCCTGGAGCCGCTGCTCGGGCGCTACGCGCCGGAGGCGTCGGCGGCGCTCGCCGCCGCGCTCGCCGACGGCGCCGCGATGCGTGAGGCTGTGGCGGCGCTCGATCCCCATGTGGTCAGCGAGCGCGAGATCGCCCGCTTTGGCGACCCGGCGCGGATCGTCTTCAACGTCAACTCGCCTGAGGACCTGGCGGCAGCCGAGCGACTCCTCGGGCGAAGCGAACCGGAGCCCAGCTCCCGGGCGAGCGCGGCCTAGATGGGTGATTCCACGACATCGCACGCACGGATGACGCACGGATACCGTCGCTGGATCGCGTCCGTCGGGACTCGCCCATGCCCACCGGCATGGGCTTCGCCCGCCGGCCACGCCCAGCTCGGTTCCGCGCGCCCCCGCGCGCACGAGCCCGTGGAATCAACCATCTGATCCGGCGTGGCCCTGCATCCGCTCGCCGCGCAGTTCGCCTCGGCCGCGGACGCCTACGAACGCGGTCGGCCCGAATACGCGCCGGCCGTGGTCGGAGCGCTCGCCGCGGAGCTTCGGCTCGCGCCCGGAGCGCCGGTGCTCGACCTCGCCGCCGGAACGGGGAAGCTGAGCCGCGCGCTGCTCGCCGCGGGCCTCGACGTGGTCGCCGTCGAGCCACAACCCGCGCTCCGCGAGCGCCTGGCCGGGGCGATCGGAGCCGACCGCGTGCGCGAGGGTGTGGCCGAGGCGATCCCCCTCGCCGACGGGTCGGTCGCCGCGGTGACCGTTGCCGACGGGTTCCACTGGTTCGACTCCGGGCGGGCGCTGCCCGAGATCCGGCGCGTTCTCGTCCAGGGAGGCGGCCTGGCCGTGCTCACCTCCCTTCCGGATTGGAGCGGCGCCTCGTGGGCGCATGAGCTGGGGACGCTGATCGAGAGCGGGCGCCCGGAGCATCCGTTCTTCGACGGGCCGCCGTGGCAGGACGCGGCGCGATCGGCCGGGGGCTGGGGGGAGCCATGGGAGATCCGCGTCAGCGGCTCCCAGCCCGCCGATCCCGGGCGAATCGTCGACTACGTCGCGTCGATGAGCTGGGTCGCCGGGCTGCCCGACGATGAGCGCGCCCGGATGCTGGCCGAGGTCGCCGCGCTCGTCGAGGGCGGCGAGACGCCCGCGGAGCTGACGGTCCACGTCGTCGTCGGCTTGACCGCTCGCGCCTGATCGGCGTCAGGCGGGCGCCTCGACGGCGGTCGCCGGCTCGTCCACGCGCCGCGAGCCGACCGGCTCGAGCCGGACCGGGATGCCGTTCAAGAACGCCATTCCGGCGAGCCGCTCGAGGTCCTCGGGGTCGGAGGAGCTGAGCAGGTTGACGTTGGCGCCGCCCGCCGCGGCGGCGAGCCGCCAGCCTCCTCGGTGGCCCCACCCGTGCGGGACCGCGATCGTCCCCCGCTTGACCTCGTCAGTGACGCGCGCCGGGAGCTCGATCGAGCCGTGCGCGGACGTGATCCGGCAGCCCGCCCCGTCCTCGATCGCGCAGGCCTCGGCGTCGTCCGGATGCACTCGCGCAGCATGGCTTCGACCGCCCCGCATCAGCAGCTCGGAGTTGTGCATCCAGGAGTTGTGTGAGCGCAGCTCGCGCAGGCCGATCAGCCGCAGGGGGAAGTCGGGATGGTCGCCGTTCTGGCTCACAAGCCGCCTCGCCTCCTCCGCGATCTCCGGCGGGTCGAGCCGGACGCGCTTCGTCTCGTTGCGGATCTGGCTGCCGAGGACGTCGGGCGCCAGGTGCTCGGCCAGCACCATCCCGTGCGGGTTTCGCTCCAGCTCGGAGATGCTGAGCCCGCCCCGTCGCAGGCCGAAGAGGTCGCCCTTGGGCCCGGTGCGAAGCAGCAGGTCGATCAGCCGCCGCGGCGAGAGCTTGATGCCGAACCGCCCGAGCTGGCGCAACGGCCACGAGCTCGACGGCACGACGCCGATCCGCCCGGCGATCGCCTCGATCACCTCCCATTCCTGGCGCGCCTCGCCCCGCGGCTGGACCACCGGCTCGGTCATCTGGACGAACGGCGTCGTGAAGAGGGCGAGGAACGGGAGCGGGAAGTCCTCGCGCTCGTACATGGTCGTCGCCGGGAGCACGAAGTCGCAATGGCGAGAGGTGTCGGTGACGTAGAGATCGATCGCCACCGAGAGCTCGAGCTCGGCCATCGCGGCCTCCAGCTCGTCGCCGTTGGGCACCGAGAGCACCGGGTTGCCGGCCGAGAAGAACATCGCCCTGATCTGTCCCTTGCCCGGGGTCGTGATCTCCTTCGCCATCACCGAGGCCGGCAGCGAGCCGAGCACCTCGGGCAGATCGCCGACCCGCGAGCGCACCTTGCCGTAGGTGCCGAGCCCGACCATCTCGACCACCCGGCCGAAGTCGATCGGCGGATCGCCGAACATGGCGCCGCCCTCGCGGTCGAGGTTGCCGGTGACGACGTTGAGGGCGTCGAGCAGGAAGGCGACCAGCGTTCCGTTGCGCCCGAGGCAGGAGCCGGTGCGCCCGTACACCGCCGCCCGCTCGGCCCCGGCGAGGTCTTGGGCGAGCCGGCGGACCTCGCTCGCGGGCACGCCGGTGCGTGGTTCGGTGCACTCGGGGGCGTGCTCGGCGCAGAGCTCGCGCAGCCCGTCGATCCCGGTCGCCTGAGTTCGGATCGCCTCGTCGTCCTCGAGCCCGGAGGCGAAGATCACCTGAAGCAGCGAGAGCAGCAGCCAGGCATCGGAGTCGGGATGAACCGCGAGGTGCTCGAATGCGGCCGCGGTCTCCGATCGCCGCGGGTCGACGACGACGACGCGGCCGCCCCGGGCGGTGATCGCGTGCAGCTGGTCCTTGACCCGCGGAGCGCTGAGCACGCTGCCGTGGGAGACCAGCGGGTTGGCGCCGACCATGAGCAGGAAGTCGGTGCGGGCGAGGTCGGGGATCGGGACGATGAAGGGGGAGCCGTAGAGGAAGGAGCTGGCCGCGAAGCGGTTGGAGACGTCCTGGGACGAGGCGGTGTAGGAGTGGGGGGAGCCGAGCGCGTCGAGAAAGCCCTTTACCCAGAGCGGATGCGAGTACGAGAAGGCACCCGGATTGCCCATGTACCAGCCGACCGCGTCACCGCCGTGGCGGTCGCGGATGCGGCCGAGGCGAGCTCCGATCTCATCCAGGGCCTCGGGCCATGTGACGCGCTCGAACGAGCCGTCCTCGCGGCGGCGAAGCGGGTGCACGACCCGGTCGGGATCGTTCTGGACCTCGGCCATGGCGATCCCCTTGGGGCAGGCGAAGCCGCGCGACAGCGGGTGCTCGGGATCGGGCCTGACCTTCGTCAGGCGCCCGTCCTCGACGGTCGCCACCATGCCGCACAGCGGCTCGCAGATCCGGCAGTAGGTGACCTTCTCCTCGGTGGCCATCGGCGTCGTGGCGGCCGATTGTCTCAGACCGGGCGCGGGATCAAGGTCGCTACCCGCGCGCTCGGCTAGAGTCGGCGCCACCGCTTTCGACTACGAGGCCGATCGTGACCAACGACCAAACACCGCTCGAGGACGTGCTCGTGACCGAGCGCGAGCAATGGGAGGACGGCCCGCCGCACGAGCTCTTCGGGCGCATGCGGGGCGAGTGCCCGGTGCACTGGACGCCGCGGATCACCGAGTACCCGCAGGAGGCGGGGTACTGGTCGGTCACCAGGGCGGACGACGTGCACGAGGTCAGCCACGACTGGAGGACCTACTCGTCGGCCGGCGGCGTGACCGCGCTCACCGATGCGATCATGCCGCTCGAGCTCATCCAGGCGATGTTCATCGGCATGGACCCGCCGAAGCACGACCGCCTGAAGGCGCTGTTCCAGCGGGGGTTTACGCCGAAGCGGATCGCCGAGCACGAGGACGAGATCCGCGCGATCACCACCCACGTCCTCGATCGGCTCGACGGTCGCGAGACCTGCGATCTGGTCACCGAGGTGGCGCAGCCCGTGGTCTCCCGCGTGATCGGGAGCTTCATGGGGATCCCGCCGGAGGACGACGAGATCTGGGCGCGGCTGATGAACACGACCCTCGGCGCCGGTGATCCCGACCTCAATCCCGAGGGCGTCGAGACGGTGATGAAGCGCGACGTGCCCGAGATCTTCGAGCGCTGCGGGCGGCTGATCGCAGAGCGGCGCGAGCGGCCGACCGACGACCTCACCAGCGTGCTCGTCCACGCCGAGATCGACGGCGAGCGGCTGGCCGAACACGAGATCGTCATGGGCTTCTTCCTGCTGGTCGCCGCGGGTAACGACAGCACCAAGGCCACCTACGCCAGCGGCATGCGGGCGCTGCTCGAGCACCCCGACCAGAAGCAGCTGCTGCTCAACGATCCGTCGCTCATTCCGGGCGCGGTCGAGGAGTCGCTGCGGATGTTCCCGGCCTTCGCCCACTTCCGGCGCACCGCCACCCGCGACACCGAGCTGAACGGGCAGACGATCCGGGAGGGCGAGAAGGTCGTGATGTGGTACGTGTCCTCGAACCGCGACGGGTCGCGCTACAGCGATCCCGACCGCTTCGACGTCACCCGCAACCCCGAGCACCAAGCGTTCGGGGCCGGCGGCCGGCACTTCTGCCTCGGCACCGCACTCGCGCGGCTCGAGCTGAGAGTCCTGTTCGAGGAGACGCTGGCGCGCTTTCCGCAGATCGAGCTCGCGGGCCGTCCGGAGTACGCCGAGTCGCCCTTCATCAACCAGCTCAAGACGCTGCCCGCCCGCCTGCGCCGCTAATCGGCCACGCGCAGGTGCGAGCGCCAGTCGGGGTCGATCCCGCCGAGCGCGTCGAACACGACCCCCTCGAGCTCGGCCGCGTCGAGCTCGTCCGAGTCGAAGGTGGCGGTGTTGAACTCGGAGTCGAAGCCCACCGGGATCTCGGTCAACCGCCCGGCCTCGAGCGCCAACCGCTCACCCTCGGGTCCGATCGCCTCCAGGAGCAACAGCGCCATCGCGCCCCACCCTACATCGACTCCGGCTACGCTCAAGGCATGTGCAGAAACATCCGTACGCTTCACAATTTCGCGCCGCCGGCGACCGAGGAGGAGGTCCAGGCCGCGTCGCTGCAGTACGTGCGCAAGGTGAGCGGCTCCACGAAGCCCTCGCAGGCGAACACCGAGGCCTTCGATCGCGCCGTCGACGAGATCGCCGCGGCGACCTCGAAGCTCCTCGACAGCCTGGTCACCTCGGCGCCGCCGAAGGACCGTGAGGTCGAGGCGGCGAAGCGGCGCGCCCGGGCGGCCCAGCGCTACGCCACCGCCTGATTTCGCGGATCCAGGCGACATAAGCCGGCGTCGCGCTGTGCGCCCGGCCGCGCCCCTGGCCCCATTCCCAGCGAGTCGCACATTGACTCCGATATGCGGACACAATCGACGGCTCATGCGGGGAGGCGGGCCATCCAGCGGGCAAGAGCCCGCTCACTGCCCCGTTCACCCAAAAGGGGCGAGTGGTCGCGCTACGTCTCGAACTCGCCCGTATCCACCCACTCGCTGTCGATCAGCACCCACCAGTCGTCGGCGAGCCCCTCCGTGACGTAGTCGTAGGGAAGCCAGCCGTAGCCCTTCTCGCCCCAGCCTTTGCCCCAGGAGTTGCGGATCAGGATCGCTCCCTTGGTCTTGCCTTCGCGGTTGGGGATCTCGAGCGCGTCGTCGTAGCCGACCGCCATCACGGCGTGGCCGCCCGCGACCTTGTCGCCCTTGACCGGGAATGGGATCTTCCCGTCCTCGCCGGCCTCGTCGATCGACGCGTAGACGGTGAAGCCGAACATCGAGGGCAGCTGCGAGTCGAGATGCGACTTGATCGAGTCCAGCAGCTCATCCCGCTCCGTTCCGGGAGGATCGAGCCGGTAGTACTTGACCGCCTGGTAGCTCTGAGCGAACGCGTAGCAGAACGGCGGCGGCTCCTCGTCGAATTCCTCCTCCGAGTAGGGCCAGTAGCTCTCGGGAGGAACCCCGAAGAGCACCATCGCCCCGATCGTCGTGCGCAGGAAGGCGCCGGAGTCGCCCTCGAACTGCCCGAGCGCGCGGGTCACCTTGTAGAGGAAGAGGCGCGAGGCGTCGAGGTGCTTGCCGTGCAGCTTGCGCTCGAAGTACTCGAGCATCCCGACGCCGGCGTGGGCGGTGCAGGAGCCGATCTGACCCTGGTCCTCGATCGGCGCGCACCACTCGCGCAGATCCGTCTTGGCCGTGGCCTTCCTGCGCTTCGACTTCTTGACCGCGGTCTTCGCCAGCAGCGGTTCGATCTCCTCGCTCTCGCGCGTGTAGTCGCGCAGGTCGGGATAGTCCGGCAGCCATCCCAGCCCGCGCCTTCCGTCGATCGCTCCCCCTACGAAGACGCGCTCGCTCATGCTGCTCCTTTCGTCGCTCGCCGCCATCGTCTCATCCCCGCGTCGCGACCTCGCACATTCGGCCAGACGCGCCGCGCCCGTTCGCGCCGCGGTGCGCCTCAGCGAACGATCTTCACCGGATCGCCGACGGCGACGACGCCCGGCTGGAGCACGCTGCAGTAGACGCCCATCATCCCGCCGGCCTCGAGACGGGTGCGGCGCAGGACCTCGGGATCGACCTCGGTCGTGTCGGGGTCGATGGTCGTGATCACGCAGCGCTCGCAGCTCTCCCGGACGAACAGCAGCGCCTCGCCGACCTGGAGCCGGCCGCGGATCCAGCCCTGCTCGGCGGCCCCGTCGACGCCCTCGATCAGGATGTTGGCGCGAAAGCGCCGCCGGTCGTAACCGAGCTGCGCGATGGCGCCGTCGGTGACGACGAGGAGCGGCGCCAGGTCGAAGGCATGCCCGTTCTCGGCCTCCACGAGGCCGGCGCCGTCCCCGGCGACGTCGCGGATCGCGTCCGCGGCGGCGCCCGAGCTCCACGGCTCACCGCCGACCAGCGGCTCGCCGGCCCCGTCGAGGGTTGCCGGCAGGCCGACCATGCGCTGCTTGCGCCGGCCGGTGATCGTGCCGCGCTCGTCGGCGACCCGGAGCCCGCGGTCCCCGGGGATGCCGTCCGCGGCGATCTCGACGCGCTCCAGCGCCTCACCGCGCAGCCCCTTGACGGGATAGCGCCAGAGCTCGGCCACCCTCATCGCGGCACGCTCAGGTCGAGTCGTCGGCAGCGGAGTCGCCGCCGACGCGGTCGGCCGCGGCCCGCAGCTCGGCCAGCGAGGCGCCGGTCGTGCCGCCGATCCAGCACGCCGCCGGGGCCGCGATGCGCTCGGAGGAGTGCGCGGCCACCGCGGCGAGATCGAGGATCGCCTCGAGCTCCGCCTTGGTCGGCGGCTCGGCGCCCACCTCCGAGGCGAAGGCGTCGATCCACTCGCGCGCGTTCATCACTCGACCGCCACCATCACGTCCGACGCCTTGATCAGCGCGGTCACCTCGCGGCCCGCCTCGAGCCCAAGCTCGCGCGCGGCCTCGACGGTGATCGAGGCGACGAGCCGCTGGCCGCCCGCGTCCATCTCGACGTTGGCGATCGCCTCGCCCTGGGAGACCGAGGTCACCGTGGCCCTGATCTGGTTACGGGTGCTGAGCTTCACCGGTACCTCCTTCGCGATTGCCGGTGACCGGACACCCTAGTCGCCCGCCGCCACGATCCTGGTCGCGGTCGCCTTCCAGCTCGCGACCACCTCCCGGCCGGGCTCGAGCCCGAGCTGGTCGCGGGCGTCCGCGGTCACCTCCGCGACGAGCGGCTGGCCCGCCTCGACCGCGACCCGCAGCCGGTTGCCGACCGGCCGCACCGACGACACCCGCCCGCGCAGGTGGTTGCGGGCCGAGCTGTCGGCCGTCGCCGCGCCCGGCTCGAGCGTGATCTCCCACGGGTGCACGCTGATCGCAACCCGCCCCTCGCCGGCGTCGGTGCTCAGCGCCGTGCCGCCGCCCTCGAGGGCGATCTCCGTCAGCCCGTCGGGGCGCCGGACCGCGACGCCCCCGAGCACCACGGCCCCTGTGAGGTCGGCGACGAACGCCGACACCGGGCGCGCCGAGAGCTCCTCGGCGCTGCCCCGCTGCACGATCCTCCCGTCCTCGATCACCGCGACCTCGTCGGCGATCGCGGCCGCCTCGTCGAAGTCGTGGGTGACGAGCACGGTGGGTACCGCGGCGTCGCCGAGCAGCTCGAGCAGCGCTCGGGTGGCCTTCGCCCTCGTGCTGACGTCGAGCGCCGAGAGCGGCTCGTCGAGGAGCAGGGCGCTCGGGTTCGACGCCAGCGTCCGCGCCAGGGCGACGCGCTGGCGCTCGCCGCCCGACAGGGTCGCCGGCCGGGCGTCGGCGAGGCGGCCGACGCCGAAGCGGTCGAGCAGCTCGACGGCGGCGCGGTGCCGGCGCGCCCGCGGCAGGCGGCGCTGCGCGTAGGCGACGTTGCGCCAGGCGCTCATGTGGCCGAACAGCGCGTAGTCCTGGAACACGTAGCCGCACCGGCGTCGCTCGGGCGCCAGCTCGACGCCGGTCTCGGTGTCGAGCCACACGTGGTTGCCGCACTCGACCAGGCCGCGGCGCGGGCGCACCAGGCCGGCGATCATCCGCAGCACGGAGGACTTGCCGGCGCCCGACGGTCCCAGCAGCGCCAGGCAGCGCGCGTCGGGCACGTCGAGACGCGTGTCGAGCTCGAGCTCGCCGAGCGTCCCGGTGAGCTCAGCGCGAAGCATCGAGGATCGGCTCGGTCGCGCGTGATCCGGCGCCGCGGCCGATGACGAGCTTGACGCTGAGCAGCAGCGCCGCCGAGACCGCCACCAGGACCGCCGACAGGGCGAGCGCCGCCGTGAAGTCGCTTCCGAAGAGCTCGACGATCGCGAGCGGCGCCGTCTGCGTGATGCCCTGGAACGACCCGGCGAACACCAGCGTGGCCCCGAACTCCCCCAGCGCGCGACCCCAGGCGAGCGCCGTTCCCGCCGCCAGGCCCGGCATCGCGGCCGGGATCGCGACCCGCGCGAACGTACGCGCCTCGCCCGAGCCCAGGGTGCGGGAGGCCTGGAGCCAGGTCGGATCGACGGCCTCGAACGCCGCCTGGGCCTGGCGCAGGTAGAAGGGGCTGGCGACGAAGGTCAGCGCGACCACGACGCCGGCGGTCTCGAAGACCAGGCGCACGCCCGCGTCCTCGATCGCCCCCCCGAGCAGGCCCGAGGGCCCGAACGCGGCCAGCAGGCCGATGCCGGCCACTGCCGGCGGCAGCACCAGGGGCAGCTCGATCGCAGTGATCACGACCGAGCGCCCGCGGAACCTGCGCGTAGCGATCAGGTATGCCGCGGGAGTGCCTACCACCAGGATCAACACGAGCGCGATCCCGGACGTGATCAGGCTCAGCCGCAGCGCGTCGGTGGCCTGCGGGTCACCGAGCCGGTCGATCAGCTCGCCGGGGCCGACCTGGAGGAAGATGGCGGCGATCGGCAAGGTGAGGAAGAGGAGCGCGAGGCAGAGCGCCCCGGCCAGCAGGAGGGGAAACCAGCGCAGCCTCAACCGGGCTGCGCGGGCAGGAAGCCGTTGTCCTCGAGGATCCGCTGGCCGTCGGGGGCCAGAAGCCCGTCGATGAACGCCTGCGCGCCGTCGGGGTTCGCGGCGTCGCTGACCACGGCGATCCCGTAGGAGACCTCGGGCACGAGGTCGGACGGCAGCTCGATCGCGCGCAGCGCGTCGCCGGCGGCAGCGACGTCGGACTCGTAGACGAAGCCGGCGTCGGCGGCACCCTGGGTCAGCTTGCCGACGATGCCCTTGACGTCGGACTCCTCCGAGCGCACGTTGTCGAGGATCGCCGCCGAGTCCGTCTGTGGCAGGCCGCCTAGGACCTCGCGGGTGTAGTCGCCGACCGGGACGCCCTTGGCGCCGATCACAACGTCGAGGTCGGGCTCGGTGAGGTCGTCGATCGACTCGAGGTCGGAGTCGGCGGGCACCGCGATGACGAGCTGGTTGCGGGTGAAGACGGCCGGCTCCTCGACGAGGCCCTCGTCGTGGAGCTCGTCCGGGTAGGTGGTGTTGGCGGACGCGAAGACGTCGGGCGTCGCACCCTGGCGGATCTGCGCGGCGAGCTCGTCCGAGCCCGCGAATGAGAACCGCTCCTCGCCATCGATCGTCTCCCCGTACTCGGGGAAGGCGTCCGTGAGCGACGCTGCCGCCGAGACGGTGAGCTCGTCGCCGCTCTCGCCGGACTCGCCCGAGTCGTCATCGTCGCCGCAGCCGCCCGCCCAGAGAGCGAGCGCCGCGGCGCCCGACAGAAGCAGGGCCCTCGCCGTCACGCGCCCGCCCCGCCGCGGATCACCATCACCGAGGTCGCCTTGACCATCGCCGTCGCCTCGACGCCGGGCTCGAGCCCAAGCTCCTCGATCGCGTCGCGGGTGATCGCCGCCGTGACCTGGAACGGCCCCGCCTCGATCTCGACCAGCCCGATCGGGCCCTCGACCTCGACCGAGCGCACGACGCCGGGGAAGCGATTGCGCGCCGACAGCTCGTCGCCGGTGCGGTGGCGCTCGGGAGCGCCGCCCAGCCGCCGCACCTCGGCGAGCGAGACCATGCGGCGATTGCGCTCGTCGCGGGTGGTGCGGACCTTGCCGGCGCGATCCCAGCGCCGCAGCGTGTCGGGGCTGACGCCGATCATCCGCGCCGCTTCGCCGAGGCTCAGCCGCTCCGCCATCTGCCTAAGCATTGCATAGGCAATCGCACAGCGACGAGCTGCCGAACGTCCCGGAGTGTTCGCTATGCAGGGGAGTCCGGGACGCTCAGCGCACGCCCGCTTGGCGACGCCTGGCTCAGGGGCCCGTGAAGCCGCCCGCGTAGCAGGGGCCGCCGCAGGTGTCGGTGATCCGGCTCTGCGCGTCGGGCCGCAGGAAATCGGAGACCATCTGCATCTCGGCCGGCGCCACGCGCGGGTTGCCGTGCGGGTCCACGCCGCTTCGGTTCGGGGTATTGGTCAGCGGCGGCGGATCGGTGCCGAGCAGCTGCGCCGGATTGCTCGGGTTCGGGCGCGTCGGGCCGCTGTCCCAGTAGACGATCGCCGAGTCCGTGAACGGGTAGCTCTCGATCCTGGGGATGTCCCAGGCCACCTCGACGTCCGGCCAGCGCCCGTCGTAGACGACCGGCGCGTGGATCGAGGCGCCGATCGTGCGCGCCTCGACGTCCGCCTGCCAGGTGGTCACCTGGTGATCGCCGAACGCGGGGTTCAGGAGGACCTCGTGCGCCGGCGTGTTGTCCAGCGGGTTGTCGGTCATCCGGTAGGCGTAGCCGTTCGGGTCGCTGCGATCCCAGAGCATCTGGATCAGCGACAGCCCGAGCTGCTGGGTGAGCGGGTCGGGATAGGAATCGTTGAGGATGATGAAAAACGGATCGAAGTCGACCGATCGGTTAAGCAGCACGGAGTAGTTCATCGCCGGCACGCCAAGCGTGGCCCGGGTCCAGTCGGGAGCGACCGCGGTCGCGGCGCCTCCGAGGATGCCGCCCTGGCTGTTGCCGTTGTAGTAGAGGCGCGACCTGTCGAGCACCGGCGGGCTGGCCGTGCTCGTCCCGTCGACATGGAACGCCTTGTCGCTGACGAAGCCGCCCTCGTGGATCATCAGCCTGCCCAGGAACAGGGTGTTGAGCAGCCCCTGCTGGGTGCGGTCAGTCAGCTCCGGGAAGTTCGAGAGGTTCGGAACGATTTTCGTGACGATGTTCGAAAGGTCGCCGCTCGAGAACCCGATCGTCGTCGTCGCGCAGATGACGAAGTTGTGCGTCTGGGCGAGGATCTGCTGATCGCTCGAGGTCGCCTGTGATGCCGAGCCCAACAGCCCGTGCCCGTAGACCTGCGGACGGCCCGGCTGGGCGCCGACCGCGTCGACCGCGGCGTGGGGGACACCGCAGTTGAACTGCGCCGTGTAGGTGCCGTTGCGACTCGGGAGCCCGTTCTCGCCGAGCGCGAACCGGCCGCCCGGCTCACAGTTGGGCACCAGATAGCACGGCACCTCGTAGGTGCCCTGGATCCGGCGGGCCAGCTCCGGGTCCTGCGCCTGGGTGAAGTTCTCGACCGAGGTGACCTGGAACGACGGAGCGCTGCCCTGGACCTGGACGTCGGCGAGATTCGTGTCGCCGAGCTGTGCGAACGCGTCATCGCGGATGTGGAGCATCCGCCCGGCGATGTTCTCGTCGCTCGATACCGTGAAGTCCCAGGCGAGATAGAGGTCGCGGCGCTTGATCTTCCCCCCGCGCAGGTCGCGGAACACCTTCTCGAAGCGCTTCTCCTGATCCTTTACCGCTCGGTCGTTGACCCGCAGCCGGTCGCGCAGGTAGCGGAAGCCCTCCGGCGCCTCGAGCTCGTTGCCGGCACTGTCCTTGAGGTTGCGCAGCGCAATCGCGTACCGATGGCCGGTGGCCCAGTTCCTGGCCGGGTGGATCAGCAGCGCGGTGCGGGCCGGCGTGGACGCGTTGGCGTCGATCTCAACCCAGATCGGCCAGCGGTCGCCGTTCCGCGTGTCGATCACGACGACCGGCGCCTTGCCCTCCTCGAAGCGGTCGAGCCGGTTCAGCGGCACCGCGCCGGTGGCCGCGAGGGCCTCGGGCGTGTCGAGCCCGGGGACCTTGACCACGATCGTCTGGCCCGGGCTGAAGCCGTCGTTTCGGTTGTAGTCGGCGGCCGCGATCGGCTGGCCGCTCGAGTTCTGCGGCATCGCGGCGTCCTCGAACGCGACCAGCCGTCCGGTCGCCGAGCTCTGGTCCTTGACCGTGTGGAAGTCGTCGGGGAACGGCAGCATGCACAGCGACTCGGGCGCCGAAGCGTCGTCGACCGTGATGAAGTCGCACGTCCCGGCGCGGCTCAGGTCGATCGGCCTGGGCCGGCACTTCCCGGTGTTGCGGCGCAGGTCCCACTTCACCTTCGCGCCCTTGCCCTGAACCCGGATCTGGCGCCACTCGCAGCTGCGGATCTGCTCGCGGCCCGCCTGGTTGAGCTTCAGCCTCACCGTGCGCGCGCCGGGCCGGAGCACGCCCTTCTTGGTGAGGTTCTTGAACTTCCGCGTGTCGAAGGTCTTCGACTTGGCGCGCAGCTTGAGCTTGCGGTCGAGCGTCGCCCCCTTCAGCTTGACCCTGACTGCCTTCTGGCGCTTGATCTTCTTCTGGCCCTTGTTGAGGACCTTGAGCTTCGCCGTCTTGGCGGCGGCGGGGGACGGCGCCGCGGCGGCGGCGCCGGTGGCGGTGAACGCGAGCCCGACCACGAGCATGCCCAGGACCAGCAGCCTCGAAATCCCTCTCACCGTCTCCTCCTGCGTTTACGCCCGGGGGCCGTTCTCCCCGGCCTGCCGACGGCGACGATACCAGCGGCCCGGGCCCGGCGTTGGGCCCCGCCCGAGCTCGGTCTCGCTCAGCCGCCGATCGCGCTCATCGTCCGCGGCGGCGCGACGAAGCCCGGCTCGTTGACCCGGTGCTTGAGCTCCTTGCGCCAGACCGCGTCGCGCACGATGCGCTCGAGCTCCGCGTCGTCCGCGCCGGCGCGCAGCGGCTCGCGCAGATCGGTCTCGCGGATCGAGAACAGGCAGGTGCGAAGCTCGCCGTCGGCGGTCAGGCGGATGCGGTTGCAGTCGGCGCAGAACGGCTCGGAGACCGGGTTGATGAAGCCGATCTCGCCGCCGCCTTCGCGGAACCGATAGACGCGCGCAGTCGCGTGCGGTTCGCGCGGCAGCGGCTCGAGCGAGTGGCGGGTCTCGATCCGCGCGCGGAGCTCGTCCCCGGTGAGCACCTGGTCGGCGCTCCACGCCCGGTCGCCGTCGAGCGGCATGAACTCGATGAACCGGACCTGGTAGTCGGTCGACCGGGCGAGCTCGCAGAAGCCGAACACCTCGTCCTCGGTGAAGTCACGCATCGCGACCGCGTTGACCTTGATCGGCCGCACGCGCTCAAAGGCCGCGATCGCCTCGAGCCCGCGCAGCACCTGCGGCAGCGCGTCGCGCCGGGTGATCTCGTGGAAGCGATCGCGCGCGAGCGAGTCGATCGAGACGTTGATCCGGTCGATCCCGGCCTCGACCAGCGCCGCGGCGTCGCGTTCGAGCAGGTAGCCGTTGGTCGTCACCGAGAGGTCGCGGATCCCATCGATGCGACGCAGCATGGAGACCAGCTTCGGGAACTCGCGTCGGGCGAGCGGCTCGCCGCCGGTCAGCCGGACGTCGGTGATCCCGAGCCGCGCCAGCAGGCCGACCAGGCGCTCGATCTCCTCGAAGCTCAGCAGCTCGGAGCGGTCGAGCCAGGGCATGCCCTCGGCCGGCATGCAATAGCGACAGCGAAAGTTGCAGCGGTCGGTGACCGAGACCCGCAGGTCCGTGATCGGGCGTCCGTGGGCATCGACGAGGGGTTCCACCAAGCCCGAGGATAGGGCCTCGGGCAGCCCGAGCGGCTCTTATAGGATCGGCACAGGCGACCCCCAGGAGGAGAGATGAGCGGGACCGTCCCTGTTCGCGTCAACTCGCTCGCCTCGCTCGAGGAGCTCGCGGCGCTGATGGAGTCGGGGTTCGAGGCCGGGCCGTGATCGGAGGCGTGGTGCTGGCCGCCGGCGGCGGCCGTCGGTTCGGGGGCGCGAAGCTGGCGGCCAGGCTGGACGGCTGGTCGGTGCTCGACCGCGCGCTCGCCGCGATGCTCGCGGTCCCCGCGATCGAGCGGATCGTCGTCGTGCTCGGAGCGCACGCGGACGAGGTCCGGGCGGCGGCCGACCTGGGGGCGGTCGAGACGGTCGTCTGCGAGGACTGGGACGAGGGGATCGCGGCATCGCTGCGCGCGGGGCTCGAGCCGCTTGCCGACGCCGCGGCGGTCGTGGTCACGCTCGGCGACCAGCCGTTCATCACCCCGCAGGTGATCGCCGCGATCCTCGACCGGGCCGACGGGCCCGCCCCGGCGGCGCGCGCCACCTACGGCGGCCGGCCGGGACACCCGGTGCTGATCAAGCGCCAGCTGTTCGGCGAAGTGCGCTCGTTGCGCGGCGACGCCGGCGCGCGCGACCTCCTCGCCGCGGCCGGGGTCCTCGAGCTGGAGTGTGGGCACCTCTGCCCGGATCAGGACATCGACACGCCCGCTGACCTGGAGGCGGCACGGCGGCTCGTGACGCGCGGCTGAGCGGTGCGACTGGCGGGTGACCCCCGCTGGCGCTCCGATGCCCAGCGGCTACTCCGACAGCCCGTATCTCGCTCTGGCCATGCCCATGCCGAGTAGCGTTGTCGTCTTCGTGCGAGCGAAGAAGGTAGGCGTAATCGGCGTCCCGACCAGCGCCGGCGCGTTCGCTCCGGGGCAGGAGCAGGCACCCCGGGCCCTGCGCGAGGCCGGTCTGCTTGACCGGCTGAGAGCCGCGGACATCGAGGTTCGCGACCACGGCGACCGGGCGGTGTGGCGCTGGCGACCGGATCGCGAGAATCGTCGCGCGCAGAACGCCGCCAAGGTCGTCGAGATCGTGCAGGACACCGCACGCCGGGTCCGCGACGCGATCGCCGAGGACGAGGCGACGCTCGTGATCGGCGGAGACTGCACGGTCGGTATCGGCACCGTCGCCGGCCACGTGGCCACCGAGGAGCGAGTCGGGCTCGTCTACTTCGACTCGCACGCGGATCTAAACGTGCCGGACAGCGTGCGCGAGGGCGCACTGGATTGGATGGGCCTCGCCCACATGCTCGGCGAGCCGGGTGCGGTGGCGGCGCTGGTCGATGCCGGCGGGCGTGCTCCGCTGCTGGCGTCCGAGCAGGTCTTGCTGTTCGGCTGGGGGCCTGAGCAGGCCACCCCGTTCGAGCGCGACGTCATCGAGCGGCGCTCGATCGAAGTGCTCCCCGTAGATGACGTCGCCGCCGATCCCGAGGGCGCGGCGGGGCGCGCTCGGCGGTGGATCGAGGGCCGCTGTGACCGCGTGCTCGTCCACTTCGACGTCGATGTCATCGACTTCACCGACGTGCCGCTGTCCGAGAACTGGGGACGCAACGAGGGCCTCTCCTACGAGCACGCACTACGCGCGCTGGGCGCACTCCTTTCCTCGCCGCGCTTGGCCGGCCTCACGATCACCGAGCTCAACCCGGATCACGCCGAACGCGGTGCCGGTTCAATCGAACGGTTCACCGCGGCCGTGGCACAGAGCCTGAGCGACGCGCTGAGCCCTCGCCGCCCCAGCCGCTGAAGGGCTCAGCCGCCGACGCGGGATCCGACCGCGAGCAGGTACTCCTGCTCGAATCGGGCCTGCTCCGGCGTGCCGCGGTTCCACTCGTCGCTGAACTGGTCGACCGCCGCGTCGAACTCATCCTCGCGCCCGTCGCGACCCGCGTTCGCGCGGGCGGCGATGGTGGGGCCGTAGTACGCCTTGAAGTGCTCGCCGTACTCACGTGGGCGCTCGAACGCGGTGACCTCCAGGACGTCGCGCTCCACGAGGCGGAAGTCGACCCGGTCGCCGAACAGCTCCGCGCACGTGGTCCTCGCTGCCCCAGAGCGGCGGCGGCTGGGCGCCCGGCGGGGGCGGTGGGGCGAACGGGCCCATGGTCCGGAACAGCGCTCCGATCATGCCCTCGGGGGTCCAGCTCAAGAGCCCGATCGTGCCATCGGGACGGCAGACCCGGACGAGCTCGTCCGCGACCTCCTGGTGGTGGGGCGCGAACATCGCGCCGATCGAGGACATGACGACGTCGAACGAGCCATCGTCGAACGGCAGGTTCTCGGCGTCGGCCTCGACCCATTCGAGGGTCAGTCCCTCGGCCTCGGCCCGCGCGCGGCCGGCTTCGAGAAGCTCGGGCGTCAGGTCGCTGGCGGTGACGCTCGCGCCCGCCTGCGCCGCCGGGATCGAGGCATTGCCGGTCCCGGCGGCGACGTCGAGGACGTTCATGCCCGGGCCGATCTCGCAGGCCTGGACCAGGCGCGGCCCGAGCGGCAGCAGGAACGTCTCGACCATCGCCGGATAGTCGCCCGACGCCCACATCGCGCGATGGCGTGACTTGAGCTCAGCGTCCGCGCTCGACGACAAAAGTGCCTCCTTCGGTTGACCGCTCCGACCGTATCCGTGCCCGGAGGGCAAAGTCAACCGGTCGAGAGCTCGAGCTGGACCTCGTCGTTGACCTTGAGCGCGCCGAAGAGCGCCGAGTACGGCTTGATCCCCCAGTCGGACTGCTTGACGACCGCGGTCCCGGCGATCCCGCCCTCGGGATCGACACGAAGCCCGAACTCGATCGGCTTGGTCCTGCCGACCAGGGTCAGGTCGCCGGTGACGATCACGCGCCCGTCATCGCCGGCGTCGATCGCGGTCGAGCGGAACCGGATCGGCTCTCGCAACAGGACCTCTTCATCGATCGTCTTCTGGATGTCGGCCTTGTCGTCGTCGCCCAGCTTCTGGACGCCGCCGGTGCCCTCCCGCACCCGCAGCGAACCGGCGTCTGCGTCGAGCTCGAGGGTGGTCGGGGCGGAGTCCTCGCCGACCTCGAGCGTCGCCGACCAGGCGGTGACCTCGATCACGAGGTCGTGACCCGCCCTCGAGGCGGCACCCTTGCGACTCGTCCTCACGAGCAGCGTGGCGCTGTCGGGGCCGAACTTGTGGCTGCCTGGTTGAATCGGTGCCGACACTACCGGTACCAGGGAGGAGGCTGGATGCACTTCGACAATTCGTTCTCGGTCCCGAAGCCGATCGACGAGGTATGGGCGACGATGCTCGACCTCGAGCGCGTGATCCCGTGCGTGCCCGACGCTCGGGTGCTCGAGAAGATCGACGACGACAAGGTCACGGCCGAGATCAAGATCAGGCTCGGATCGATGTCGATGCAGTACTCCGGCCCGGCCGAGATCGTCGAGCGCGACGACGACGCCCATCGGGCGGTGCTCAGCGCCAGCGCCAGGGAGGCTCGCGGGCAGGGCAACGCGAGGGCGAAGGTCGAGATCCAGCTGACCGAGGCCGGCGAGGGGACCGAGGCCGAGCTTCACTCGGACGTCACCGTCACCGGGAGGGCGGCGGCGATGGGCGAGGGCGTGATCGCCGGGGTCACCGAGGCGATGATCAACCAGTTCGCCGAGAACCTGGCCAAGATCTGATCGGGGCGGCTGGCCCCGGTATAGGATCTGCGCGATCCGCAGCGGTATGAGATGAGTCTCCTGATCACCGCAGACACGACCCCCTGGTACATCGGCTTGTCGCTCGGGGTGGTGGTCGTGATCGTCGCGGTGATCATCGTCGTGACGATCCTGGTGCTCGCGTCGCGGATCAACGGCCAGGCCCGGACCGCGGTCAGGGCGGTCGAGAAGCTGCGGGCACAGACCGACGGGCTCGACGGCGTCACCAAGGTCAACGACTCGGGCGTCCGGATCCTGCAGTCGGCGCGCGCGCTGCGCAAGGCGGCGGTCGGCCGATGAACGCGATCCTGGTCGCCATTGCCGACTCGGAGCGCGACCTGTGGTACGTAGCGCTCGGGCTCGGCCTCGTCGTGGCACTCGCAGTCGCGGGCATGTTGCTCCTCCTGCTGCGCTACCTGCGCGACATCGAGCAGAGCGTCGGCTCGCTGCTCGACGGGGCGGGGAAGGTCGCCGAGAACACCGCCAACATCCCGCAGCTCGAGGCGACGACGCCGGTGCTCGACCAGATCGCCGCGGA
This sequence comes from uncultured Solirubrobacterales bacterium, assembly GCA_963729075.1. Classification (GTDB taxonomy): domain Bacteria; phylum Actinomycetota; class Thermoleophilia; order Solirubrobacterales; family 70-9; genus WHSW01. The sequence goes on from CAVSMU010000003.1 coordinate 272,563, forward strand.
GGGTGTGGTCCAGGACGGCTACATGAACGCGCTCTCCCAGGGCTACGCGGGAGAGCGGGAATGAGCACCTCGCTGCTGATCGTGCTCAGCGTCGCCGAGGCGGTCCTCGTGATCGTCGTGCTGGCGCTCGCGCTGATCGAGATCCGCCGGCGCCTGGACAGGATCGCCGACGGCCTCGGCACGCTGGGCTCGGCGCTCGAGACGGTCGAGTCCGAGCACCTGCGCCCGCTGCGCCCGGCGGTCGAGAACATCAACGCCGCCTTCACGCGGATCATCGCCCTGATGCCGGGTGTCGCGGACAAGGCCGCGATCGTCGCCGAGCACGCGCGGAGACGATGATGCTCGGGTGGATCGGCGCACTCGTCCTGCTGGTGGTCGTCGTCCCCGTGGTCGTGGTGCTGCTCAAGGGCGTCCTCGACGCGGCCCGCAGGGTCTCGGCGGCGGTCGAGCAGGTGGAGGCTGCGGCAAGGTCCGCCTCGGCCGACCTCGACGCCGTCGAGCTCCTCGGCACCACCAGGACGCAGGTGAACCAGACCGTCGGCGTGGTCGCCAATTACGGCGGCTCGCTCGACACGATCCTCGACGACGCCTGAGCGATGGACGCCGCCGCAGTCGTCACCATCCTCGCCATCGTCCTGATCATCCTGGCGCTGGTCGTCTTCCTCGTCGGGGTGATCCTCGAGCTCCGCAAGATCACCGCCGGGCTCGACGTCGTGATCGGCGCCGTCGGCGAGATCCTGCGCAAGACCGAGCCGGTGAACGAGGTCGTCCACGCGATCAACGCCGACCTCGGCGCCGGGACCGAGCTGCTCGAGGGCCTGCTGCTGAAGAAGGCGGGTCCCGAGGACGGTCCCGGCCTCGTGGAGTCGGTGTTCCCGGGCGGGGGTACCGCGATGCTCGAGCGCGAGGGCCGCTCCGGGCCGGTCAGGAACATCGACGTCGTCTACACCCGGGGCGCGGTGCAGCTGGTGCGCCTGGGCCGCGAGAGCCCGCTCGGCGCGGGCGGCGAGGCCGGCCCGGCGCTCCGCGACGCCGAGTATTCGAGCACCGCCGCGCGCTCGCTCTACTCGAACCCCACCGGCCCGGAGGCCGGGGCGCGCTCGCGCCCGGGCTCGCCGACGATCGGCAGCGGGGCCCCGGCGGTCTTCGGCTCGGTCACGGGAGGCGCCGACGAGCCGCCGACGGGCCCGACGGTCGACCTGGATGCCGGAGACGCCGCCGATGCGACCATGGACCAGCCCCCGGCGGCCAAGCCGGGCGCCAAGGACGAAGTCGAGACGAAGGACATCGGCCTCGGCTCACGCCCCGGCGACGAGCAGGCGGCCGAGTAGTGTTCCAGGCACCAGGAGGGAGCCTCGCAAACACCGGCACCAATTGAGTACGAGCGCGCGACCAGCGTCGAGAACGCGATCTCGCTGCTGGAGGCGCGCGGGCCCGACGCCCGGGTGATCGCGGGCGGCCACAGCCTGCTGCCGATGATGAAGCTGCGGCTCGCCAACCCGGAGCTGCTCGTCGACATCAACGACCTCGAGCACCTCGGCTACATCCGCGAGCAGGACGGGCAGGTCCGGATCGGAGCGCTGACGCGCCATTACGAGCTGCTCGAATCGGAGCTCCTCGGCCGCCACTTTCCGGTCTTCGCCGACGCCGAGCGGGTGATCGCCGACCCCGTGGTTCGCAACCGCGGCACGATCGGCGGCTCGCTCGCGCAGGCCGACGCCGCCGAGGACCTCTCGGCGGTGTGCTCGGCGCTGCGGGCCGAGGTCGTGATCGCGGGCTCGGGCGGCGAGCGGGTCGTCTCGATGGAGGACTTCCACGTCGGGCCGTACACCACCGCGATCCAGGACGCGGAGCTGCTGATCGAGATCCGGATCCCGGTGCGCGCCGGAGCCGGCAGCGCCCACGAGAAGGTCGAGCGGCGCGCCGGCGACTGGGCGATCGTCGCCGTCTCCGGAGCGCTGTGGCTCGACGGCGGGACGATCGCCGACGCCGGCCTGGCGCTGAGCGCGGTCGGGCCGACGACGATCCACGCGACGCGGGCCGAGGATCACCTGCGCGGCAAGGCGCCGTCGGAGGAGCTGTTCGCCGAGGCCGGAGCGATCGCCGCCGAGGACTGCCGGCCGACGGCCGACGGGCGCGGCCCGGTCGATTACAAGCGCCACCTGGCAGGTGAGCTCACCAGGCGGGCGCTGCGGCGCGCGACCGAGCGGGCTCGAGGACAGGAGGGTTGATGCAGGTCACGATCTCGATCAACGGCGAGCCGATCACCAGGGAGATCGAGCCGGCGCTGTTGCTGGTCCACTTCATCCGCGACACCCCGGGGCTCACCGGCACCCACTGGGGCTGCGACACCTCGAACTGCGGCGCCTGCGTGGTGCAGATGGACGGGCTGCCGGTGAAGTCGTGCACGGTGCTCGCGGCGATGGCAGAGGGCCACGAGATCCGCACGGTCGAGTCGTTGGAGGTCGATGGCGTCCTCGACCCCGTCCAGCAGGGCTTTCATGAGGAGCACGGCTTGCAGTGCGGGTTCTGTACGCCGGGGATGCTGATGACCGCGAGGGCGCTGCTCGACGCCAACCCGAACCCGAGCGAGGAGGAGATCCGGACGGCGATCTCGGGGGCGATCTGCCGCTGCACCGGGTACTCGAACATCGTCAGAGCGATTCGCTGGGCGGCTGAGCACGAGTCCGCCGCGGCGCCGAGGAGCTGAACATGGCAACCACCCCCACCGCGAGCCCCGAGACGCCGATCGGCTACGGCCGCATGAAGCGCAAGGAGGACGCGCGCTTCATCCGCGGGCAGGGCAAGTACCTCGACGACATCGTGCTCCCGGGCATGCTCCACGGGGCCGTCCTCCGCAGCCCCTTCGCGCACGCGAAGATCGTCTCGATCGACGCCTCGCGCGCGCTCGAGCACCCGAAGGTGCTCAGGGTGATCACCGCCAAGGACCTCGAGACCCTCGGGCTCGCCTGGATGCCGACGATCTCCTACGACTCGCAGGCGGTACTCGCCGGCGACAAGGTCAGGTTCCAGGGCCAGGAGGTCGCCTTCGTGATCGCCGAGGACCGCTACTCCGCGCGCGACGCGCTCGAGCTGATCGACGTCGAGTACGACCCGCTGCCGGCCGTGGTCAACGCCCGCAAGGCGCTCGACCCCGACGCGCCGGTCATCCGCGACGACAAGGAGGGGCAGACCGACAACCTCGCGAGCCCGCTCTGGGAGGCGGGCGATGCCGAGGAGGCCGACCGCGTCTTCGCCGAGGCGGACATCGTCGTCGAGCGCGACATGATCTATCCCCGCTGCCATCCGGCGCCGCTCGAGACCTGCGGAATGATCGCCGACATGAACCCGGAGACGGGTCAGCTCGATCTCTACAACGGCAACCAGGCGCCCAATGCCCACCGCACGGTCTACGCGCAGGTCGCGGGCCTGCCCGAGCACATGATCCGGATCATGACCAACGACATCGGCGGCGGGTTCGGGAACAAGGTGCCGATCTATCCCGGCTACGTCTGCGCGATCGTCGGCACGATCCTCACCGGCAAGCCGGTGAAGTGGGTCGAGGACCGCTCCGAGAACCTGATGTCGACCGGCTTCGCGCGCGACTACGTCATGAGCGGGAAGATCTGCGCCAAGGACGGCAGGATCACGGGCGTGCGGGTCGACGTGATCGCCGACCACGGCGCCTTCGACTCGACCGCCCAGCCGTCGAAGTTCCCCGCCGGCTTCTTCCACATCTTCGCCGGCTCCTACGACCTGGAGGCGGCCCATTGCAGCGTGAAGGCCGTCTACACGAACAAGGCGCCGGGCGGAGTCGCGTACCGGTGCTCGTTCCGGGTCACCGAGGCGATCTACCTGGTCGAGCGCCTGGTCGGCGAGCTGGCGCTGAAGATGGACGCCGATCCGGTGGAGCTGCGGATGAAGAGCTTCATCGGCCCGGAGCAGTTCCCCTACGAGAACAAGACCGGTTGGACCTACGACTCCGGCGAGTACGAGCAGACGATGCGCGAGGCGATGCGGATCGCCGGCTACGACGACCTGCGCCGCGAGCAGGCGGAGAAGCGCGAGCGCGGCGAGCTGATGGGGATCGGCGTCGCGTTCTTCACCGAGGTCGTCGGCGCCGGGCCGCGCCGGCACATGGACATCCTCGGGCTCGGGATGGCCGACGGCGCCGACCTGCGCGTGCACGCCGACGGGCGCGCCGTGCTCAGCATCAGCGCCCAGACCCAGGGCCAGGCGCACGAGACGACGTTCGCCCAGATCGTCGCCGAGGAGCTCGGCATCTCGCCGGACAAGATCGAGGTCCGCCACGGCGACACCGATCGGACGCCGTTCGGCCTCGGCACGTACGGCAGCCGCTCGACCCCCGTGTCGGGCGCGTCGGCCGCAGTCGCCGCCCGGCGCGCGCGCGACAAGGCGCGGCTGATCGCCGCGGGGATGCTGGAGACGTCGCCCGAGGACCTCGCGTGGGAGAAGGGCCGCTGGTACGTCAAGGGCGATCCCGAGAAGGCTGCGACGATCGACGAGATCGCCGCCGCGGCGTACGGCGAGGCTCCGCTGCCCGAGGGCCTCGAGGGCGGCCTGGAGGGCCAATCGGTCTACGACCCGCCGAACCTGACCTATCCGTGCGGCGCCTACATCTGCGTCGTCGACGTCGACCCGGGCACCGCCGAGGTCAAGGTGAGGCGGTTCATCGCCGTCGACGATTGCGGGGTGCGGATCAACCCGATGATCGTCGACGGGCAGATCATGGGCGGGCTCGCCGAGGGCGTCGGGATCGCACTGATGGAGGTGATCACCTTCGACGAGGAGGGCAACTGCCTCAACGGGTCGATGATGGACTACCTGATCCCGACCGCGCTCGAATGCCCCGACTGGGAGCTCGGCGCCACCGTGACCCCGTGCCCGCATCACCCGATCGGCGCCAAGGGGGTCGGCGAGTCGGCCACGAACGGCTCACCGCCCGCGATCGTCAACGCCGTCTGCGACGCGCTCTATCAGTCCCACGGAGTTGGCCACATCGACATGCCGCTGAACCCCGCGCGGGTGTGGGCGGCGATGCAGGGCCGCGCCGAGCCGCCGCAGTAGCGACGCCGGCCGGAGCGCGCCTGAGATGACCGCGGTGCTCGAGGCTCCCGACCTCGCGGGGCTGGCCGCCGCGCTCGGCAGGCGGCTTCGCGACGCCGGCCTGCCGGTCACCCACGAGCGCTCGGCGAGGTTCGCGCGCGCGACGGCGCTGGTCGCGCCGCGGACCCGCAGCGAGCTCTACTGGACGGCGCGCGCGGTCTTCGTCTCCTCCGAGGCCCAGCTGCCGACCTTCGACCGCGTGTTCGCCGCCGTTTTCGACCCTCGGCTCGAGCCCGATGAGGACCGCGGCGACCCGTATTCCCCCCCGCTCGACGCGCCGGCGAGCGAGCGCCCGCCGAGCAGCGCGTCCCGCTCGCCGGACCGGGATGCCGGTGAGCCCGGCGGGCGCGGGCTGAGCCCGACGGCCGCGCCGTCGGGCGACGATCCCGCGCGCGAGATCGAGGTGCCGCTGGCGCTGGCCAGCGAGGAGGAGCGGCTGCGCGAAAAGAGCTTCGAAGCGCTCGAGCCCCACGAGCTGGCCCGGCTTCGCCGGCTGATGGGGCAGCTCGAGCTGGCGACGCCGCACCGGCGCACGCGCCGGGCGCGCCGGGCACGAACCGGCGAACGGCTGGACCTGCGCCGGGTCCTGCGCGCGAGCCTGCGGACCGGGGGCGAGCCGGTGAAGCTCGTGCGCAAGCGCAGGCGCACCGGCCCGCGACGGCTGGTGCTGCTCTGCGACATCTCCGGCTCGATGGAGCCCTACGCGCGCGCCTACCTGCAGCTGCTGAGCTCGGCGGTGGCGAGCGGGACGCCGGCGGAGGCGTTCGTCTTCGCCACCCGGCTGACCCGTCTCACGCGCGCGCTCAGCGGGCGTAACCCGGAGGCGGCGATCCAGCGCGCCGCCGCCACGGCGCCCGATTGGTCGAGCGGCACCCGGATCGGCGAGGCGCTCAAGGCGTTCAACGACCGCTACGGCCGCCGGGGGATGGCCAGGGGCGCCGTCGTGGTGATCCTCTCCGACGGCTGGGAGCGCGCCGACCCGGCCCTGGTCGGGCGCGAGATGGAGCGGCTCGCCCGACTCGCCCATCGGATCGTCTGGGTCAACCCGCGCGCCGGCGCGCCCGGGTTCGAGCCCCGGGCCGGGGGCATGGCGGCGGCGCTGCCGCACTGCGACGCGCTGATCGGCGGCCGCGACCTGAACGCCATGGACGCGCTCGCGGATGCGATCGCAGCCGAGGAGATCACGCGCCCCGAGCCCGCGCGCACGCCCGCGCCCCATGCGGACGAGCCGTCCTGGGCGAGCGCCGAGCCGACCGACGCGCAGCGGCCCGTCCCGATGCCGAGCGGCTACGGCCCCAGGCGCGGCAGGACGACGCCGTGAGCCGGCCCGCGAGCGATAGGGTCTGGTGGCGTGGCTGACGGTCCGGTCTATCGAGCGGTGTTCCTGCGCATGCATCCGACCGGCAAGGCGGTGCTGAGCCTCAGCGAGGCGTCACAGGGGCAGGAGGCGAGCCTCGCCGAGACTGCCGCCGCCGAGCTCGGCATCCCGCCCGAGGACATCAAGGTCGTTCACCAGGACACGGATCGCTTCGGGGAGGGCAACAGCTTCAACGCCGCCCCCAGCGACGCGGTCGGCGAGAACGTCGCGATCACGGCCCGCAAGCTGCGGGACAGGGCGCAGCTCATCGCGGCCTGGATGCTCGAGGCCGCGCCGGACACCCTGGAGTGGGACGACAACGGGCATTGGTCCGCCGGCGGCGAGACCGTCAGCATCCAGACGGCCGCCCTGCGCGCGTTCGGCGGCGATTCGCTTCCGGACGGCATCGAGGGCTCGCTCGACGCCCAGACCGCGTACCGGCTCGACGCTCCGCAGCCCGCGGGCTGAGGCGGGCGGCGTTGCGCTCGGGCCGAGCCCGGAGTGTGGTCGCGATCTGTCGCCGCACCCCTACGGGCGCAGCTCCACTCAGTTCTAGTCGCGCCTGGAGCGCAGCCGCGCGGTCCGCCCGCTACCGCGCCTCCTCGGCGCCCACGAGCCAGTCGAGGCCCTGCTCGGCGATCTGCTCCTGGTCGTCGCGGTACTTGAGCACGGAGCCGAGCGTCCGCTCCGCCGCCGCGGCGTCGAGGCGCTCGACTCCGAGCACCTCCAGCGCCGCCACCCAGTCGATCGTCTCCGCGATCCCGGGCGGCTTCTGGACGTCGCTCTCGCGCAGGCGGCGCACGGCGCCGGCGGCGCCGGCGGCCAGCTCCTGCGCCGTCCCCGGCACTCGCCGGCGGACGATCTCGACCTCGCGCTCGGGGCTGGGGTAGTCGATCCAGTGGTAGAGGCAGCGGCGCTTGAGAGCGTCATGGAGGTCGCGGGTCCGGTTCGAGGTCACGATCACCGCCGGCGAATGGCTCGCGCGCACCGTTCCGATCTCGGGGATCGTCACGCTCGACTCGCCCAGGAGCTCGAACAGGAACGCCTCGAAGTCGTCGTCGGCGCGATCGAGCTCGTCGATCAGCAGTACCGCCGGCAGCGGTCCGGGGTGCCGGAGTGCCTGCAGCAGCGGCCGGGGCACCAGGAAGTCCTCGCCGAACAGCTCGGCCTCGTCAAGCGCGGCCCCGGTCGCCTCCGCCGCCCGGATCCGCAGGAGCTGACGGGGGTAGTTCCACTCGTACAGCGCCTCCGCGGCATCGATGCCCTCGTAGCACTGCAGCCGGATCAGCGTCGTGTCGAGCGCCTTCGCGAGCGCCTTGGCCGCCTCGGTCTTGCCGACCCCGGCCTCGCCCTCGAGCAGGAGCGGCTGGGGCAGGCGCAGGGAGAGGAAGATCGCCGTCGCGAGGCCCGGGTCGGCCAGGTAGTCCACCGCGTCGAGGTTGCGCTCGAGCGTCTCGATGTCGGGCACCGCCGCGCTCAGCGCCGGCGCTGCGCCCGGATGGGCCTGGGTGCTCACGAGCTCAGCCCGGCCGCCGCGAGCACCGCCTGGTAGTCCGCTCGCGTGTCGACGTCGGGAGGGATCGGGCCCGGGACGCGGACCTCGACCACCTCCTCGCCGAGGCGGTCCATCAGCTTCCAGACCGCCTTGTCGCCGTGGAGCCCACCGAGCTCGCCGAACATCGCGCGGCCGAAGGCGAGCGGATGCCCGCGGCCGTCGTCGTAGCGGCAGACCGCGAGCCTCGTGTTCTCGCCGCGGCCGGCGAGGAGCGCGCGGACCGTGTCGGCGCTGACGCCGGGCTGGTCGCCGAGCATCAGCACCAGGACCTGTGCGCGCGCGTCCACTGCGCTCAACCCGGCGGCGATCGACGAGGAGCAGCCGGTCCCGTAGTCGGAATTGACCACGACCTCGGCCCCGGACAGGTCGACCTCGCGCCGGACCTCGTCGGCGCTGCCGCCGAGCGCGACGACCAGCTGGTCGAAATCGCTGGCACGCGCGGTGTCGAGCACGTGGTCGAGCAGCGTCGCCGACCCCAGCCGCAGCAGCTGCTTCGGCTCGCCGAGCCTGCTCGAGCCCCCGGCGGCCAGCACGAAGCCGGTCACGAAGGGCTCAGCGGACGGCGGCATCGGGAGCGTGCTCGGCGGCGAATCGGTCGCGACAGCCCTCGCCGCAGAAGTAGTGGCGCTCACCGTCGAGGTCGAGCTGAAGACTCGCGGGGCTGATCGCGACCTCCATGCCGCAAACCGGGTCGATCGCGACGGCGACCGCGGGGGCGACCGCGGCCGGGTCTGCGGCGGGCTCGGCCGCCGTCGCCGGCCCGGCGGTCGGCCGGCCTTCGATCGCGACGTCCCGCGCCCGGCGCAGCGCGACGATCTCCGCGAGGATCGCGACCGCGATCTCCTCCGGCGTCTCCGCCCCGATGTCGAGGCCCGCCGGCGTACGGAGCCGCTCGCGAAGCTCCGCGGGGAGCTCGAGCGACTCGCGGACGGCATCCCCGCGAACCCGGCTGGCGACCAGCCCCACGTACGGGACCGCGCCCTGCAGCGCGGCGGTGAGGACGCGCTCCTCGTCGTGTCCATGCGAGGCGACGACCACGGCGTCGTCGTCGGCGGTAGGTTCGCTGTCCTCCGGGGCGTCGAGCTGCACCGCGTACCCGAGCCGTTCGCTGAGGTCCGCGAGGGCGAGCCCGATCGGGCTGCTGCCGACGATCCTGATGGCCGCGGCGGGAACGTGGGGCTCGAGGAAGATCTCGAGCGCCCCGCCGCTCAGGCACGGGTTGCGGACCGTGACCGCCCCCTCGACCGGCGCCGCCTCCGCCCCGGGGTCGTCGCCCGGCAGGATCCGGAGCAGGACCGGCTCGTCGGTCTCCAGCGCCCGTAGCGCATGCAGGCGAACGGACGTCTCGGCGCAGGTGCCGCCGACGAATCCGTCGATCGTGCCGTCCGGGCGGACGATCGCCGTATAGCCGGGGCGTACGCTGGTCGGGCTCTGGGCGCGGACGACCGTCGCCTGGACGAAGGGGGCCCGCTTCGCGGTCAGCTCCTCGGCCTGCTGTGCCAGCTCACCCCTGATCACCGGGCCGCTCCTCGATCGCAGGTCATGGCCAACTATCTCCTGCGCCGAGTCTACCCCGAGCCCTTCGCGCGCCCCGAAACGACGCTTGCGATCAGGCCTCGATCTCGTGGATCCGTGGCGCCGTGGAGGCCGAGAGCCGGCCGCCCTGGCGGCCGTGGCGCACGGCGACCACCTCGGCGAGGATCGAGAGCGCAGTCTCCTCCGGCGAGATCGCGCCCAGGTCGAGGCCGATCGGTGCGGCGACCCGGTCGAGCTCCTCGGGATCAATGCCGGCTTCGAGCAGGCGCTCGCGGCGGCGCTCCTGGGCGCGCCGGCTGCCCATCGCCCCGACGTACGCGGCATCGGAGCGAATCGCGATCTGGAGGGCCGCGTCGTCGAGCTTCGGATCGTGGGTGAGGATTGCGATGTAGGTGGCCCGGTCGATCCCGAGGCGCTCGAACGCCTCGTCGGGCCACGCGTTGACGACCTCCTCGGCCTCGGGAAACCGCTCGCGGGTGGCGAAGGCGGTCCGCGGATCGCAGACGTACGGGCGCCAGCCCGCCGCCCGCGCGAGCTTGCACAGGGCCGCGGCGTAATCCACCGCGCCGAGGATCAGCAGGCGCGGGGGCGGCGCGACCACGTCGACGAACACCTGCCTGCCGTGCAGCTCGGTCAGCTCGGAACGCTCGGCCCAGAGCAGCTCGCCGGCCATCGCCCGGGCCTCGGCGTCCAGGCCGTCGGCACCGAGGCTGCCGGAGCTCGACCCGTCCACCCGCACGATCAGCTTGCGCCCGATCGCCTCGTCGCCCTCCGGTCCGACGACGGTCGCGACGGCGCCGCGGCCGTTGTTGCGCGCGAGCTCGGCCAGCTCGGCGGCCGGGCTCGGCTCGGTGGCGCTCAAGGTACGTATTCCTCCACGAACACGTCGATCTCGCCCCCGCAGGGCAGGCCGACGTCCCACGCCTCGGCGTCGGCGATCCCGAAGTGCAGCAGGCGCGGCGCGCCGCCGCCCCGGAGCAGGTCCAGCGCCGCCTCCGCTACGGCGCCCTCGACGCAGCCGCCCGAGACCGCGCCGGCGATCTCGCCCTCCTCGTTGATCGCCATCTTCGCTCCGGGGGCCCGCGGCGCCGAGCGGCGCGTGGCGACCACGGTGGCGAGCGCGACCCGTTGGCCGGCATCGGTCCAGGTGCGAAGCTCCTCGAGTACGTCGTTCATCCGTCGCTCCTCTCCGTGCGAATCGTCGCACGGCGGCTTCCTGGGCGCGGGCCGGGAGCCCGGAGGCACTCGGCTAGCCTGGCGGGTCGATGGAGGCTCGTACGCGGTCCGACGCGCCCTTGGACGAGCGCACGATGCGCGTCGTAGTGGCGGCGCTCGCGGTCTTCCACGTCGGCGAGGGCCTCTGGATGGTGTTCTCGCCCGACAGCTTCTTCGACGTCATCGGTCAGTACGGGCTCGAGAACACGCACTACGTCGGCGACGTCGGGGCATTCGTGCTCGCCTACGGGATCGCGCTGCTGATCGCGGTGGGGCGTCCGTCGTGGCGGACGCCGCTGCTCGCGGTCGGAGCGCTGTGGTACGCCTTTCATGCCCTGAACCACCTGCTCGACATCGACGAGGCGCGCAGCAACGGGCGCGGGATCGCCGACACCGTGCTGCTCGCCCTCGGGTCCGCGGCGCTCGCCTGGCTCGCCGCCGTGTCGAACAGGTTGGAGCGCGGGTGAGCCGCATCTTCGTCGCCGGAGCGTCGGGGGCGGTCGGGAGGCCGCTCGTGCGCCGGCTGGTCGAGGCCGGCCACGACGTGACCGGGATGACGCGCCGCGAGGCGGCCGCAGTCGAGATCCAGGCCGCGGGGGCGAAGGCGGCGGTCTGCGACGTTTATGACCGCGACGCCCTCGGCCGGGCCATCGCCGATGCTCGCCCGGAGGTCCTTGTGCACGAGCTGACCGCCCTCCCCGACGTCTTCGACTTCCGGGACCCGGACCTCTATGTCCCGACCAACCGGGTCCGCACCGAGGGCACCCGCAACCTGATCGCCGCAGCGCGGGAGGCCGGGACCGACAGGATCGTCGCCCAGAGCATTGCGTTCGTCTACGAGCCGGTCGGGGACTGGGTGAAGGCCGAGGACGCGCCGGTGATGGAAACGGCGCCGGGCCCGTTCGGGGACGCTTTGCGCTCGGTCTTCGACCTCGAGCACCAGGTGACCGGCGCGGAGGGCATGGATGGGGTCGTGCTTCGCTACGGGTTCTTCTACGGTCCGGGCACCGCCTATGCCGCCGACGGCTACTACGCCGGCGAGGTGCGCAGGCGTCGGTTCCCGGTGGTCGGCCGGGGCGAGGGGACCTTCTCGTTCATCCACACCGAGGACGCCGCCGCGGCCACCGCGGCCGCCTGCGAGGGCGGGCCGCCAGGCATCTACAACGTCTGCGACGACGACCCGGCGCGCATGCGCGACTGGGTGCCGGCCTATGCCGAGGCCGTCGGCGCCAAGCGGCCGCTGCGCGTGCCGGTGTTCCTGGCGCGCCTGGTCGCCGGCAGCGCGGCCGCGGCGCTAGCGACCGAGACCCGCGGGGCGACGAACGAGAAGGCCAAGCGCGAGCTCGAGTGGCAACTGCGCTATCCCACGTGGCGGCAGGGATTTCGCGAGGCGCTCGGGTAAGTTCCAGTCAAGACCGACCCGAGGAGGAATCAATGGCTTACGAGGTCCCCGACCTTCCCTACGACTACGGCGCGCTCGAGCCCCACATCGACGAGCAGACGATGCGCATCCACCACGACAAGCACCACCAGGCCTACGTGGACAAGGCGAACGCCGCGCTCGAGGGCACCGAGTGGGCCGACAAGGACGTCGACGAGGTCCTGCAGAACCTCGATGCGCTTCCCGACGACAAGCGGACCGCGGTTCGCAACAACGCCGGCGGCCACTCCAACCACAGCTTCTTCTGGGTGATCATGAGCCCTGACGGCGGTGGGGAGCCGTCCGGCGCCCTCGCCGACGCGATCAACGACAAGTTCGGCTCCTTCGACGCCTTCAAGGAGGAGTTCAAGAACGCCGGGATCGGGCAGTTCGGGTCCGGCTGGGCGTGGCTCGTCCATGACGGCTCCGGGCTGGCCGTCACCAGCACCCCGAACCAGGACACGCCCGTCTCCGACGGCCAGACGCCCCTGCTGGGCGTCGACGTCTGGGAGCACGCCTACTACCTCAAGTACCAGAACAAGCGCCCCGACTACCTCGACGCGTTCTGGAACGTCGTCAACTGGGACGAGGTGGGGCGCCGCTTCGACGCCGCGGGCTGAGCCCGGGGCGGTCGCCGTCGCGCGCCGGTGCGCGACGGCGGCCCACCGCGACGACGCGCCTGAGATAGTCGGCCGGTGCCCGAGTCGCTCACGATTCCGAGGCGGTTCAACGGGCCGCTCGAGAGCGGCCAGGGCGGCTACGTCGCGGGCGTGGTTGCCGGCTTCCTCGACGGGGTCGCCGAGGTCAGCCTGCGGCGCCCGGTGCCGCTGGAGACTCCTCTGGAGCTCGTCTTCGAGGACGACGGCTCGGTAGGGGTGGTGGACGGCGAGACGCTCGTCGCTGAGGGCAGGGGCGTGTCGGGGGTCGAGGCCGAGGTGCCCGCGCCGGTGAGCCCGAGCGAGGCCCGCGCGGCCGCGGAGCGCTACCGCGGGCCGCCCGACGGCCTCTTCAGCCGCTGCTTCGTATGCGGCCCGGCGCGCGAGGACGCGTTCGGGGTCTTCGCGGGCACGGTCGAGGGGCGCGAGGTCGTCGCCTCGCCGTGGACCCCGCCGGAGTGGGCCGCCGACGCGAACGGGGAGGTGCTGCCGGAGTTCGTCTGGGCTGTGCTCGACTGCCCGACCTACTTCGCCCTCTACATGGACGGCGAGCTGCCGATGAGCGTGCTCGGCAGGCTCACGGCGCGGCTCGACGCGCCCGTCGTCGCGGGCGCCGAGCACGTGGTGATCGCCTGGCCGATCGAGATCGAGGGCCGCAAGCACCACGCTGGGGCGGCCGTCCTGTCCGGCGACGGCGAGGCGCTGGCCGTCGCTCGAGCGCTGCTGATCGCGCCACGGGAGCGATGAGTTTCACCGCCCCGCGCGGTCTCAAAGGGAAAGATGTGATTCGGGCGCCGTCCCGCGCCCAACCCCCGGACCCGGCGCTCACGCCGCCGGCCGCAGCGGGGGCAAAGGGGGCTCGAGCCCTCGGGACGCCGGTCTGGACGTTGCCCTTCCGGCGGGGCCGAGGCGAGCGTGAGTCGCGCGGTCACCGCCAAGAAGGAGCATCGAGATGACCAGGCAGAGATCGTTCAAGCGGCTCGTCCGCTCGCGGATGAAGAAGACGGGCGAGAGTTACACCACGGCGCGGGCCTCGCTGCTGGCGCCGCAGGAGCCGCAGAAGACGGAGGAGCCGGCGCTGGCGACGTCCGACGAGTCGATCCGGCGGCGGACGGGGCGCGGATGGGAGGAGTGGTTCGACCTCCTGGACGAGTGGGGAGCGGCCGACCGCCCCCATCGGGAGATCGCGCGCTGGGTGGCCGAGCAGCTCGGAGTCGAGCCGCTCGCGTGGGGCCCGCAGGCGGTGACCGTCAGCTACGAGCGCGCCCGCGGTGGGCGCGCCGTCGGCGAGCATCCCCACGGATTCGCGATCACCGCCTCCAAGACGGTGGCGGTTTCCGTCGAGCGGCTGTTCGGCGCGTTCGAGGACGACGCCCTGCGGGGGCGTTGGCTCTCGGGAGCGCCGCTGACGCTCCGCACCGCCACCGCCCCGCGGACGGCCCGGTACGACTGGGAGGGCGGGTCGACGAGGGTCAACGTGACGTTCGACGAGCTCGCCGCCGGCAAGAGCAGGGTGGCGATCTCCCACGAGCGGCTGGCCGACGCCGCCGTGGCCGAGGAGATGAAGGCGTGGTGGCGGGAGCGGCTGCGCGCGCTCAAGCCGCTGCTCGAGGGGGGTGAGGTCGATGCCTGAGGTCCCGATCCTCCCCGTGGTCGTCGCGGCAGTCGCGGCGTTCGCGCTGAGCTCCACCTACTACGTCGTCTTCACCGAGCGGCTTGCCGAGCTGAGCGACGCCTATGCCGGCGGCGGGCAGCCGCCACCCTGGAAGCTGGCGGTCGAGGGCGCTCGCTGCCTGATCCTGGCCGCCGTGGTGGCGGGGCTGGCCGTCCAGGGCGAGATCGACGAATGGACGGGCGGCCTGCTCCTCGGCCTCGCGCTCTGGATCGGGTTCCCGGTGGTGCTCTGGGTCGGCGCGGTGCTCTGGGAGCGCACGCCCCCGGCGCTCGCCGCGATCCACGCCGGAGACTGGCTCGCGAAGCTGCTTCTGGTCGCGGTGATCGTGAGCGTCTGGCAGTAGGCAGCGGTACGTCATGACCGGGCCGCCGGATCGGCGGCCCGGTGACCGGCTCGGAGCCGATCTATAGACTCGGCGACGGACCGCGCGGACGGTACCCAAAAGGAGAGCCGTTGATAAACCGTGATCAGCGGGGGGGCGAGTGCCACACGCGCTGAGCTCCGGCCTGCCGAGGAACTTCCTGCGACCGTGCCTCCTCCTGCTGCTCCGTGAGGACGACGCGCACGGCTACGAGCTGGCCGAGAACCTGTGCGCCTTCGGCTTCGACAGCTCGGATCCGGGGGCGCTCTACCGCGCCCTGCGCAAGCTGGAGGACGAGGGCCTGGTCCGGTCGGACTGGGAGCGCTCGGAGTCCGGACCGAAGCGGCGCGTCTACAGCCTCACGGCGGAGGGGATCGAGGAGCTCGACGTGCGCGCCACCGACCTGGCCGACGGAGAGCGCCGGATCGACGCGTTCCTGGATCGCTACCTCAAGGCTCGTCGCCTGCCGAAGAACAACCGGCGCAGCCGGGCGATCAACGGGCGACTCGCCGCGCATCGGGAGGCGACCAAGCGTCGCGGCGAGCTCGCGCCGCGCCCTGACCTGCCCGCCGCGCCCAAGCGCCCAAATATCGTCTAGGTGAACGGCGGCACCCCGGTAGGTGTCCAAGACACCCTGCGCGCTGTCCTTACCGAGAGGTCTGCCGCCGAATAGCTTGCCGGTCGCGATGTGTCTGGCGATTCCGGGCCAGATCGTTGAGGTGACCGACGCCGCGAACCGGCTCGCGCGCGTCGACGTCGCCGGGGTCAAGCGAAACGTCAACATCGGCCTGCTCGACGACGACGGGGGCGGCGCCGGGCCCGGCGACTGGGTGCTGATCCACGTCGGCTTCGCGATCTCGAAGGTCGACGAGGAGGAGGCGCGCGCGACCCGCGACCTGCTCGAGGGCATGGGCGCCGACTACGAGGCCGAGCTCGCGGAGCTCAAGGCGAGCGTGATCGAGTGAGCTGCGCGGAAGATCATTGCGTCACCTGCGGCGACGTGGCCGAGTCGATGCGGGTGCTGCGCATCGATCTCGAGCGCGACCTGGCGCTCTGCGAGGACGAGACCGGCGCCCATCGAACCGTCGAGATCGCGCTGGTCGCACCGGTGGCCGAGGGCGACGAGCTGTTGGTCCACGCCGGGACGGCGATCGCGTGAGAGCCGCCCCCGGACGCGAGAGCACGAACCGAGGTCCGCGGCGTAGCCGCGGACAAGGTGTGCGGGCGAAAGCAGAGGAGGCGGCGTGAGGTTCGTCGACGAATTCCGCGACGCCGAGCTCGGCCGCGCGCTCGCCGGCGAGATCCTCGGCGTGGCCGAGCCCGACCGCCACTACAAGCTGATGGAGGTCTGCGGCGGGCACACCCATTCGATCTACAAGTACGCGATCGACGACCTGCTGCCCGACAACGTCGAGCTCGTCCACGGGCCCGGATGCCCGGTGTGCGTGATCCCGATGGGCCGGGTCGACGACGGGATCGCGCTCGCGCGCGAGGACGGCGTGATCCTGGCGTGCTTCGGCGACATGATGCGGGTGCCGGGCTCCGACGGCACCTTCCTCGACGCGAAGGCCGCCGGCGCCGACGTGCGGATGGTCTACTCGCCGCTGGACGCGTTGCGGATCGCCAAGCAGAACCCCGACCGCACGGTGGTCTTCTTCGCGATCGGGTTCGAGACAACGGCCCCGTCGACGGCCCTGACCTTGCGGCGAGCCAAGGCAGAGGGGGTCCCGAACTTCCTCTGCATGTGCAGCCACGTCACTATCGTGCCGCCGCTGCGTGCGCTGCTCGAGTCGCCGGACCTGCGGCTCGACGGCTTCATCGGCCCCGGTCACGTCTCGACGATCGTCGGCGTGCGCCCGTTCGAGTTCATCCCCGCCGATTACGGCAGGCCGCTGGTGACGGCCGGCTTCGAGCCGCTCGACATCCTCCAGTCGATTCGGATGATCCTGCTGCAGCTGCGCGACGGCCGCTGCGAGGTCGAGAACCAGTACAAGCGCGTCGTCCCCTATGAGGGCAACCGGGCGGCGCTCGAGGTGATGGCCGAGGTCTTCGAGCTGCGCCCCCACTTCGAGTGGCGCGGGCTCGGCTTCATCTCGCAGAGCGCGCTGCGGCTCTCGCAGGGCTACGCGGACTTCGACGCCGAGCTGCGCTACGACGTCCCCGGGATCCGGGTCGCCGACCCGAAGGCGTGCCAGTGCGGGGAGGTGCTCAAGGGCGTGATCAAGCCGTGGGAGTGCAAGGTGTTCGGGACCGCGTGCACGCCCGAGCACGCGATCGGCACCTGCATGGTCTCCCCGGAGGGCGCCTGCGCGGCGTACTACAACTACGGGCGCTACGCGAGCGAGCGGGAGGCGGTGGCCGGGTGAGCCAGCAGGCGACGGTCTCCAATCGCGAGCAGCGCATCCTCGCGATCATCGAGACCGCGCGCTCGAAGCGGCCGCGATTCAAGGACGAGCGGATCACGATGGCGCACGGGGCGGGCGGCAAGGCGACCCAGACGCTGATCGAGGGGCTGCTGGCGCCCGCGTTCGGCTCCGCGGCTCTCGACGAGCTCGCCGACGCCGGTGCCGTGACGGTGGACGGGCTCGGGTTGGCGTTCACGACCGATACGTACGTCGTCAAGCCGCTGCGCTTCCCGGGAGGCTCGATCGGCGAGCTGGCGGTCAACGGGACGGTGAACGACCTGAGCGCGGCCGGCGCGGAGGCGGTCGCGATCAGCGTCGCACTGGTCCTCGAGGAGGGCCTCGAGGCGGACGTCCTGCGCGGCGAGGTCGAGGCGATCGCGGCGACGGCGCGGGCGGCGGGCGTCGAGGTGATCACCGGCGACACGAAGGTGGTCGAGCGCGGGCACGCGGACGGCATGTACGTGAACACGGCCGGGATCGGCCGTGTCGACGGCCGGGCGTCGCTCTCTCCTGCCGCGCTCGAGGCCGGCGACCGCGTGCTCGTCTCGAGCACGATCGGCGAGCACGGGACGGCGATCATGCTCGCGCGAGGCGAGCTCGGGCTCGACGCGGACGTCGAGTCCGACACCCGCTCGCTGTGGCCGGTGGCCGACGCGCTGCTCGAGGCGGCCGGTCCGGGGTTGCGCGCGATGCGCGACGCGACCCGCGGCGGCGTGGCCACCGTGCTCAACGAGCTCGCGCGCGCCTCCGGGGTGGGGATCACGGTCCGGGAGGCCGAGATCCCGGTGCTGCCGGAGGTCGCCGGCGCGAGCGAGCTGCTGGGGATCGACCCGATGTACGTGGCGAACGAGGGCGTGATGGTCGCCGTCGTCGCCCCCGAGTCCACCGACGAGGCGCTCGCGGCGCTGCGCTCGGTCCCGGGGTGCGAGGCGGCGACGGAGCTTGCGGAGGTCCGGGCGGAGCCGCCCGGGATGGTGTTGGTCGAGACGGCGTTCGGCGGCCGGCGGGTGATGGACCTGCTCGCCGGCGACCCGCTGCCGAGGATCTGTTGAAACGAAGAGGAGCGTTGCGATGGCACTGAGCACTGAGGTCGTCCCCGACCAGGCGAAGACGGAGGCCGTCGAGGCCCACGTGATCTGGATGACCACGGGGCTCTCCTGCGACGGGGACTCGGTGGCGATGACCTCGGCCGTGAACCCGAGCCTCGAGGACATCATCACCCAGGCGATCCCGGGAATGCCGAAGGTGATCGTCCACAACCCGGTGCTCGCCTACGAGAACGGACCCGAGTTCATCGAGTGGTGGTGGCGCGCCGAGCGCGGCGAGATCGACCCGTTCGTGCTCTGCGTCGAGGGCTCGGTGCCCAACGAGGACCTTTCGGGCGAGGGGTACTGGGCCGCGATCGGCGACGATCCCGAGACCGGCCAGCCGATCACGACCAACGAGTGGATCGACAGGCTGGCGCCGAAGGCGGCCGCCGTGGTCGCGATCGGCACCTGCGCGACGTACGGCGGCATCCCGGCGATGAAGAACAACCCGACCGGGGCGATGGGGGTCGCCGACTACCTCGGCTGGAGCTGGAAGTCCAAGGCCGGGTTGCCCATCGTCAACATCCCCGGCTGCCCGGCGCAGCCGGACAACATGACCGAGGTGCTGCTCTACCTGGCCCTGCACCTCGCCGGGCGGGCACCGGTGCCCGACCTCGACGAGCAGCTGCGACCCCGGTGGCTGTTCGGTCGCACCGTGCGCGAGGGTTGCAACCGGGCGGGCTTCGTCGAGCAGGGCAACTTCGCGACCGAGTACGGCGACGACCCGCGCTGCCTCGTCAAGCTCGGATGCAAGGGACCGGTGGTGAAGTGCAACGTGCCGGTCAGGGGCTGGGTGGACGGCTACGGAGGCTGCCCGAACGTCGGCGGCATCTGCATGGCGTGCACGATGCCCGGCTTCCCCGACAAGTTCATGCCGTTCATGGACCCGGACCCGTACGGCAACGCGGCCGCGAACTTCGAGCGGTTCTCGATCGGGCCGGTCGTCAAGTACTTCCGCAACCGCAACATCAAGAACAAGTTCGACAAGGAGCCGGAGTGGCGCAAGCGCTCGCCGCGCCTGCTCACCGGCTACCAGCCGCGCAACTACTCGTAGGGCCCGCGGGCGAGCGAAGGAGGACGAGAGATGGCAACCGTTGAGACACCGCGCGGCGACCAGAAGGTCATGGTCAAGGAGATGTCGTGGGATCCGATCACCCGGATCGTGGGCAGCCTCGGCATCCACACCGAGATCGACTTCGAGAACCGGGAGGTGCTCAAGTGCTACAGCACCTCGATGATCTTCCGGGGCTTCGACATCTTCATGAAGGGGATCGATCCCCGCGACGCCCACTTCATCACCAGCCGCATCTGCGGCATCTGCGGCGACAACCACTGCACGTGCTCGTGCCTGAATCAGAACATGGCGTATGGCGTGAAGCCGCCGCCCCTCGGTGACCTCGCCTACAACCTGGCCGAGACCGCCGACTACATGTTCGACCACGCGATCTTCAACGACTGCATGGCGAACGTCGACTTCTGCGAGCAGATGGTCAAGGAGACGAACCCGTCCCTGCTCCAGAAGGCCGAGCAGGAGCTGGCGCCGAACGCCGACATCCACGGCTACCGGACGATCGCCGACATCATGCGGGCGCTGAACCCGTTCGTCGGCGAGTTCTACCTCGAGACGCTGCAGGTCGCGCGCTACACGCGGGAGATGTACTGCCTGTTCGGCGGCCGCCACACGCACCCCTCGACGATCATGCCGGGCGGGGTCAGCGCCCACATCACGCACCAGACGCTCACCGACTACTACGTGCGCCTGATGCGCTACTTCGACTACGTCAAGCGCACGGTGCCGATGCACGACGACCTCTACGACTTCTTCCTCCGGGAGTTGCCGGGGTACGACATGGTCGGCTACCGCGAGACGAACCTCGTCAACTGGGGTTGCTTCGACGACCCCGACTACGTGGACTACGACTACCGCAACATGACCGAGTGGGGGCGGAAGCGGTACATCACCCCCGGGGTCGTGATCGGCGGCGAGCTGATCTCCACCGATCTGGTCGAGATCAACCTGATGATCCGGATCCTGCTCGGCTCCTCGTACTTCGACGATTGGACCGAGACCGAGCGGCCGTTCGTGACCGCGGACCCGCTCGGCAATCCGGTCGACCACCGCCACCCGTGGAACAAGGTGACGATCCCGCGGCCGCAGAAGCGCGACTTCGCCGACAAGTACTCGTGGGTGGTCTCGCCGCGCATCTACGACCAGCGCACGGACACGCACGTCTGCTGCGACACCGGCGGCGGCCCGTTCGCCCGCCAGTGGTGCACGGCGAAGGCCGGGCTGGTCGACTTCGGGTACGCGAAGGCGACCGGTGAGAGCATCCAGATGGTGCTCCCGCGGACAGCGAGCTCGCCGGAGACCGAGCTCGAGTGGAAGATCCCGGAGAAGTCCAACGCGATCGAGCGCGATCGCGCCCGCTCCTACCACCAGGCGTACTCGGCGCTGATCGGTCTGCACTGCCTCGAGCGCGCGTTCACCGAGGTCCGCGCCGGCCGCACGAAGAGCTGGAGCGATTTCACGGTTCCCGAGCGCGCGGTCAGCTGCGGCTTCCACGAGGCTGCCCGCGGCGTGCTCTCGCACCACATGGTGATCGAGGACGGCAAGATCGCGAACTACCAGCCCTACCCGCCGACGCCCTGGAACGCGAGCGTTCGCGATGTCTACGGGACGCCGGGGCCCTACGAGGACGCTGTCCAGAACACGCCGATCTTCGAGGAGAACGGCCCCGACGACTTCAAGGGCGTCGACATCATGCGGGCGGTGCGCAGCTTCGACCCGTGCCTGCCGTGCGGCGTTCACATGTACGGCGGCGGCGGAAAGGTGCGCAAGGTGGTGCACACGCCGACCGGGATGTGCTGAGCGACCGACCGCCCGCCGATGGATGAACGGCAAAACGGAGGGCCCGCCACAGCGGGCCCGGGGGCGGGCTCCCCGGATGAGCTCGTCGAGCGGCTGCAGCGGCTGACCGCTGAGCTCGAGCGGATCCCGGACGCCGCCGCCCGCGAGACCGCCGAGGAGATGATCGGCTCGGTCATCGAGCTCTACGGCCAAGGGCTCGAGCGCATCTTCACGGCCATCGGCGAGGCGGGGGACCAGGCGGCCGAGCTGCGCGAGCGGCTCGCCGGCGACGGCGTGGTCGCCAGCCTGATGCTCATCCACGGGCTCTACCCGGTCGAGCTCGAGCAGCGGGTCCGCGAGGCGCTCGACGGAGTGCGGCCGTACATGGAGTCGCACGGCGGCGACGTCGAGCTGCTCGGGATCGAGGACGGGGTTGCGCGGATCCGGCTCGAGGGCAGCTGCGAGGGGTGTCCGGCCTCGGCGTCGACGCTCGAGCTGGCGATCAAGTCCGCACTCGACGAGGCGGCGCCCGACCTCGAGGGGCTGGCGGTCGAGGGTGCGGTCGCACCGGCGGCGAGCGCCGGGGCCGGTGCGCTGGAGCTGCCGGTGGTCCAGGTTGGCCCGGGGGCCGACGGGCGGGCGCCGTCGTGGTTCGACCTCGACGTCGCGGCGATCGGCGAGGGTGAGCTCGCCGCGATGCGGGTCCAGGACGCCGACCTGGTCGTCGCCCGGGTTGAGGGCAGCCTGCTCGCCTTCCGCGACGCGTGCGCGGATTGCGGCGCAGCGCTCGGCACCGGGGATCTGGTCGAGGGGGTCCTCACCTGTCCCGCCTGCGAGCGCGGGTATTTCCTGCCCCGGGCCGGCCGGTCGCTCGACGACGAGCGCCTGCTGCTGGCGCCGGTGCCGCTGCTCGCCGGCGCCGGCGGCGCGAGGGTGTCGCTGTGAGCGCCGGAGCTCGAGCGCAAGGTCGCGGCGCGCCGCCGCTCTGACGTCGTGTCGAGCATCAGGCGGCTCTCGAGCTCGGCTCGCGAGCGGCCCCGCGCCAACGGCTCGCCCGCTCCCGGTGAGGAGCGCTGCGATCTGTGCGGGAAGCCGATCGAGGCGGACCATCGGCACCTGATCCACTTGGTCGAGCGCCAGATCCTGTGCTCATGCGAGAGCTGCGTCGCGCTGCGCGGCGGCGATCCTGAGCTGCGCCCCACGGGAACCCGCGTCCTGTGGCTCGAGGAGCTCGAGCTGGACGACGAGACCTGGGCGGCGTTCGGGATCCCGATCGGATTGGCGTTCTTCTTCCGCTCGAGCGCCGGCGGGCGGACCGTCGCGCTCTACCCGAGCCCCGCGGGGGCGACCGAGTGCGAGCTCGACCTCGAGCCGTGGGAGCGCCTGCGCGCCGCGAACCCGGTCCTCACAGGGCTCGAGCCGGACGCCGAGGCGCTGATCGTCAACCGGCTCGCCGACCCGCCCCAGCACGCGATCGCGCCGATCGACGAGTGCTACCGGCTCGTCGGGCTGATCCGGGCGAGGTGGGAGGGAATCTCGGGCGGGGCCGGGCCGGAGGCCGCGATCGCCGGGTTCTTCGACGAGCTGCGGGAGCGGGCCGGGTGACCGAGGTCGCGGGCAATGGCGCCCCGGCCGCCGCTGCCGCCGAGCCGTCGCCGTTCGGGCGCGGACCCGACCCCCGGTTCGAGGTCCTCGGAGCCGAGCCGGTCGAGCGCGCGGCGGCGCCGACGCTGCGGTTCCGCCTGCGGGCGACCGACGAGTCCGGGCGGCGCGTGTTCACCATCGCGCTCTCGGTGCTGATCACGCTCGAGCCGTCCAAGCGTGCCTACGACCCCGACAGCCGCGACCGTCTGGTCGAGCTCTTCGGCGAGCCCGAGCGGTGGGCGGCGACCACCTCGAGCATCCGCTGGGCCCAGGTCGATTCGCTCGTGCCCGGGTTCGAGGGCGCGACCGAGTTCGACCTGCCGATCGCATGCAGCTACGACCTCGAGCTGGCGGCGAGCAAGTACCTGTACGGCCTCGCCGACGGGGACGCGCCGCTGCGCTTCCATTTCAACGGGACGGTGTTCTACGAGGCCGACGCCGGGCGGATGCAGGTGGTCCAGGTCCCGTGGGATTGCAACGCCCGCTACCGGATGCCGGTCGCAGCCTGGCGGCGGGCGATCGAGGCCCACTACCCCCACCGGACGTGGGTGCCCGTCCACGCCGAGACGCTGGCCCGGCTGCAGCGGCTCAAGCTCGGTCGGGGCCTGCCGAGCTACGACGCCGTCATCGACGAGCTGCTCGGGCGGGAGGGCGGGCGATGAACGCGGCGGTCGACCGTCTCGTCTCCTCGCTGCTCTACGAGGGCTACGCGCTCTACCCCTACACGCCCGGGGCCACGAAGAACGCGACGCCGACGCCGTTCGGGATCGTCTACCCGCCGGCCTACGCCGACCTCCTGGAGACCGCCTTCGACCACCTGCGCGTCGAGTGCTTGCTCCTCGACTGCGAGGGCGCCGAGCTCGAGGGCGAGGTGCGGTTCCTCCAGGTCGCGGGCGAGCGCCACCAGGCGGTCGAGCGCCGGCTGGAGCTGCCGGCGACCCCGCTCGCCGAGCTGCTCGGCGACGGCGCCGGCCGCGAGTTCGAGTTCGCCGGCGAGCGGACCGTGCGCGGCCGCGTGCGGATGCGTGCCGCGGAGGTCGCCGAGCCCCGTGCCACCCTGATCCGCGCCTGCGTCCACAACACGACCGAGCTCGACGCGGGCGAGGCGGAGCGCCTCGATCGCCCCGGCGCGCTGGGGGCGAGCCTGCTCTCGACGCACGTCGTGATCGAGTCCAGCGCCGGCCGCTTCGCCTCGCCGCTCGACCGCGACCGCGAGGCGGTCGCGGCCTGCCGGAACGTCAACACGTGGCCGGTGCTTGCGGCGGCGGGCGACGACGCGATCGTCGCCGCGCCGATCGTGCTCCCGGACCACCCGCGGATCGCGCCCGAGAGCCTCGGCAACCTGTTCGACAACACGGAGATCGAGGAGGCGCTGCTGCTGCACGTGCAGGCGCTGAGCGAGTCCGAGCGCGAGCAGATCGCGCGACAGGACCCGGCCGTGCGGGCGATGGTCGAGCGCGCGAGCGCGGCGACCCCCGAGCAGATGCTCGCCCTCCACGGGCGCCTCGAGCCGGCCGGTCCCGCCGACCCCGGACCCCCTCCGGAAACTGGGCACCCCAACCCCGGCGAGCGGACGCTCGAGGTCGACGGCGTGCGCTTCCACAAGGGCGGCAAGGTCGTGCTGCGCCCGGGCACCGACCGCGACGTCTATGACCGGATGCTCGACGGGCGCACCGCGACGATCGAACGCCTCTACGTCGACTACGAGGACGGCGCCCACATCGCGGTGACGATCGACGACGACCCCGGGCAGGAGCTGTTTCGCGAAACGGGCCGCTACCTGTTCTTCAAGGCCGGCGAGCTCGAGACGGTGGCGGAGTGAGCGCCCGCGAGCACCAGATCCTCGTCGCCGGGATCGGCAACGCATGGATGCGCGACGACGGGTTCGGCGGCCACGTCGCCAAGGCCCTCGGCGAGCGCGAGCTCCCGCAAGCGGTCACCGTGCTCGACTTCGGCACCGGCGGGCTCGATCTGGCCTACGAGGTGATGCGCGGCTATTACGACGCCCTCGTCCTGGTCGACGTCAGCCGCCAGGGCGGCGAGCCGGGGACGCTGTACGTGATCGAGCCGGACCCGGACGAGATCGCGCCGATCGCGGACGGGGAGGTCGTGAGCCCCCACGGAATGGATCCCAAGACGGTGCTGCGGTTCGTAAAGACGGTCGGCGGCTGGCCCGGAAAGGTCGTCGTGGTCGCCTGCGAGCCCGCCGCCGGCGACGAGATGGGACTCGAGCTGACGCCGGAGGTTGCGGCGGTCGTCGATCGCGCCGCCGAGCTGGTGCTCGAGACAGTCGCCGAATTGCGTACCGACGAGGCGTACGCGGAGCGCCCCTGATGCACGAGCTCTCGATCGCCAGCGCGATCGTCGACACCGCTCTGCGACACGCGGGCGAGCGCCGCGTGACGAGAGTCGACGTCCAGGTCGGGGCGCTGCGCCAGGTGGTGCCGGACTCGCTCGCGTTCTACTTCGCGATCGTCGCCCGCGACACCGCGTGCGAGGGGGCGCGGCTCGAGCTCGAGCTCGTCGGTGCCTGGCTTCGCTGCCCGACCTGCGGCCAGGAGTGGGACCCGGCGCCGGCGCTCCGGTCGCGGGCCACGAGGCGCAGGCGCCGGTGCTGCCGGCGTTCCGCTGTCCGGCATGCGAGCGCGCCGAGACCGAGGTCGTCCGCGGCGGCGAGCTCGAGGTCGAATCGATCGAGATCACCGAGGAGGAGACATGCATCGCACCAAGGTGAAGGTCGCCGAGGATGCGCTCGACGCCAACGAGACGATCGCGCGCGCGAACCGCGACGACTTCGATCGCGCGGGGGTGACCGTCGTGAACCTGATGAGCGCGCCCGGCGCCGGCAAGACGACGCTGCTGGAGCGCGGGCTCGAGCGGCTCGACGGAGTCCGCGCCGGGGTCCTCGAGGGCGACGTCCAGGGGAGCATGGACGCCGACCGGATCGCGGCCCTGCACGTGCCGGTGGTCCAGCTCAACACCGACAACGGCTTTGGCGGCGAGTGCCACCTCGACGCGAACATGGTCCGCTCGACCCTCGACGAGCTGGCGCTCGACGAGCTCGATCTGCTGGTCATCGAGAACGTCGGCAACCTCGTCTGCCCGGCCGAGTTCCGGGTCGGCGAGGACGCGAGGGTGATGGTCTCGTCGGTCACGGAGGGCGAGGACAAGCCGCTCAAGTACCCGCTCATGTTCCGGGCCTGCGAGCTGGTCGTCGTCAACAAGCTCGACCTGCTCCCGCACCTCGACTTCGACCTCGATCGCTTCCTCGCGAACCTCGACGCGGTCCACCCCGGGGTGGAGCACATGTTGGTGAGCGCCCGGACCGGCGAGGGGATCGACGCGTGGCGCGAGTGGCTCGCCGCGGTCCCGGCCCGCGCCGCCGCCCCCGCGTAGGCGGCGCCGGAAGGCTCCGATGGGCGAGGCGACCGCCACCGGGTTACAGGGACGGATCGAAACCCTGCTTGCCGCCCGCACTGATGCCAACCGGAGCTTCTTCGCCGCCGAGGCGGACCGGCTCGCGCGCTGCTGTCATCGGATGGCGGAGGGCTTCGCGCGCGGCGGGCGGCTGATCGCCGTCGGCTCGAGCCCGGCGGCGCGCTCGGACGTGCGCCACGTCGCGGTCGAGTTCGTGCACCCGGTGATCGTGGGCAAGCGGGCACTGCCTGCGATCGGGCTCGGTCCCGAGGGTGGGCGACTTGCGGAACAGCTGGCGCTGCTCGCCGAGTCCGACGACATCGTCCTCGGCTTCGGCGCCGACGAGGTCGACGGCGAGGCGGCAGCGGCACTGGCGGCGGCGGTCGATCGCGGCTGCATGACCCTCGCCTTCGCCCCCGTCGGGGCGGAGTGGGAGTTCGAGCCGCCGGCCACGGACCCGTTCATTCGCCAGGAGCTTGTCGAGACGCTCTACCACGTGCTCTGGGAGCTGGTGCACGTCTTCTTCGACCACCGCGGCCTGCTCAGCGGCCGCGAGGCGCGGACGGTCCACGACAGCGGCGCCTCGAGCTTTCTCTACCCCTTCCTGGGCGAGAGCGAGACGGACCTCGAGACGGTGATCGCGGACGTTCGCGAGTCGGTGCTGATGAAGGCCGACGAGGTCGGGGCGCTGCGCGAGCAGACGCTGACCGAGAATGGCGACGTCCTTCGTGCCGCGGCCGTCGAGCTTCGCCGCCGCCTCGACGCCGGCGGCAAGCTGCTCGCGTTCGGCAACGGCGGTTCGGCGACCGACGCTTCGGACCTGGTGGCTGACTTACGGTCGCCGCCGGAGGCGCGATGGGCCGCTCGCACGGCGATCGACCTCACCGAGGACTCGTCGATCCTGACCGCGATTGCGAACGACGTCGGGGTCGAGCAGGTTTTTCAACGTCAGGTGATCGCTTACGGGCGCGATCGCGACGCGGCGGTGGCGCTCTCGACGAGCGGCAACTCGGCGAACCTGATCGTCGCGCTCGGCGAGGCCCGGCGCCGCGGCCTGGCCACGATCGCGATGGTCGGCTACGACGGCGGGCGGATCGCGGCCGAGGGCCTCGCCGACCACGTCGTGCTCACGCGTTCCGAGCACATCCCCCGCATCCAGGAGGCTCAGGCGAGCGCCTACCACGTGCTCCGCGAGCTGATCGAGCTCGGAGGCGAGAACCGGTGAGCGCCCCGGCATTGGCGCGGACCGGCCGCCGCCGCACGCGCGCTCGCGTGCTCGGCACGGTCCAAGGCGTCGGCTTTCGCCCCTACGCGTTCAGGCTCGCGACCGAGCTCGAGCTCGGCGGCTGGATCCTCAACGACGAGCGGGGAGTGCTGCTCGAGGTCGAGGGACCGCCGGAGGCCGTCGACGGGTTCCTCGCTCGCCTGCCGGCCGAAGCGCCACCGCTCGCGACGGTCGAGGCGATCGACGCCGAGCCCGTGTCCCCGGCGGGCGAGCGTGGCTTCCGGATCCTCGAATCCGATCGGCGCGGGGAGCCCGCGGCCCTCGTCGCGCCCGACACGGCCACATGCGGCGAGTGCCTCGCCGAGCTGCGCGACCCGGCCGACCGTCGGTACCGCTATCCGTTCACCAACTGCACCAACTGCGGGCCGCGGTTGACGATCGTCACCGGGGTTCCGTACGACCGGCCGCTGACGACGATGGCCGGCTTCCGGATGTGCGCGGAATGTCGCTCCGAGTACGAGAACCCGCGCGACCGCCGCTTCCATGCCCAGCCCAACGCCTGCCCCGCCTGCGGCCCGCAGGTGCGACTCGCCGACGGCCGAGGAGAGACGCTGGTCGGCCCGGACTCGGACCGCGACGCCGTCGAGACGGCCGCGCGCATGCTGCGCGCCGGGAGCATCCTCGCGATCAAGGGGCTCGGCGGCTACCACTTGGCGTGCGTGGCCGCGGACCAACGCGCGGTGATGGTGCTCCGGACGCGCAAGCACCGCGAGGACCGCCCATTCGCCCTCATGGCGCCCGACCTTGCCGCCGCCCGCGAGCTGGTCGAGCTCGGCCCGAGCGAGGAGGCGCTGCTCGCAGGGCCGGCGCGCCCGATCGTGATCGCCCGCCGGAGGGCCGGTGCGCCGGTGGCAGCCGGCGTCGCCCCGCGGTCCGCCGATCTCGGAGTGATGCTGCCCTACTCGCCGCTTCATCACCTGCTGCTGGCGGACACCGCTGCGACGCTCGTGATGACCTCGGGCAACGTCTCCGATGAGCCGATCGCATTCGGCGACGACGAGGCGCTGGAGCGCCTCGGCGGGATCGCCGACGCGTTCTGTGTCCACGACCGCCCGATCCACACCCGCACCGACGACTCGGTCGTCCGGGCCGTCGCCCCGGCGGCGTCGACCGCGCCGCTGCTCATACGCCGCTCGCGCGGCTACGTGCCCGAGAGCCTCACCCTCCCGGTCCCGGCCGAGCCCGCGGTGCTCGCCTGCGGTGCCGAGCTGAAGAACACGTTCTGCCTCGCCAAGGGCGCCCGTGCCTGGGTGGGACACCACATCGGAGATCTCCACAACTACGAGACCCTGCGCTCGTTCACCGACGGGGTCGCGCACTTCGAGCGCCTGTTCGCGGTCGAGCCGGCGGTCGTCGCTCACGATCTCCATCCGGACTACCTCTCGACGCGGTACGCGCTGGAGCGCGAGGGCGTCGACACCGTCGGCGTCCAGCACCACCATGCGCACCTCGCCGCCTGCCTCGCCGAGCACGGCGTGACCGGCGACGCGGTGGGCGCGATCTATGACGGAACCGGCCTCGGGCCCGACCGCACCGTCTGGGGAGGGGAGATCCTCGCCGGCGGGATCGCCGGCTACGAGCGCGCCGGGCTGCTCTTCCCCGTCCGCCTCCCGGGCGGCGATGCGGCCGCGCGGCAGCCGTGGCGGATGGCGTGTGCCTGGCTCGTCGCCGCGCTCGAAGTCGACGAGCCGCCGATCCCGCGAGCGCTCGGCGACTCGGTGACGGCCGGCGACTGGCAGGCCGCGACCCGGTTGTGCGCGACCGGGGTCAACTCGCCCCTGACGACGAGCGCCGGACGGCTCTTCGACGCCGTCGCGGCGATCTGCGGCGTCCGCGCCCGGGTCACCTACGAGGGCCAGGCGGCGGCCGAGCTCGAGGGCATCACCGACACGGCGGAGCGCGGCGCGTATCCCATGCCGCTCATCGACGCCCGCGACGGCGCCGAGCCGGGCGCGGGGACGATCGTCGACCCGCGCGAGACCGTTCGCGCGCTCGCCGCCGACGTCGCCGCCGGCGCCGAACCGGCGATGGCCGGCGCCCGCTTCCACAGCGCGCTCGCGGGCGCGACCGCGGAGGCGTGCGCCCGTGAGGCCGAGCGTCGCGGCCTGACGGCGGCGGTGCTGTCCGGGGGCGTGTTCCAGAACCGATTGCTGGTCGAGCGCACGGCCGAGCGCCTGCGGCGAGCCGGCCTCCGGGTCCTGGTCCCGGCGCGCCTGCCCCCGAACGACGGCGGCATCGCCTACGGCCAGGCGGCGATCGCGGCAGCGGGCCGCAGTTGACCGCCGACGCCGATCAGCGCGAGCTGCTGACCAAGCCGATCTCGATCGGCGGCACGGAGCGGCGGTTCGGCGAGCTCACGGTGACGCAGGTCGAGGCGCACGCCGCCGGGCTCGCCGAGGCGACCGGCTTCGGCCATCGCAGCCGGGTCGGCGCCGTCGCGGCGGCTTGGCGCGGGCTTGCCGCACTCATGCGCGAGCGCGGCGCGGCGACGGTCGCCGACCTCGAGCCCGACGAGGTGCGCTCCCGCGCCGAGGCGCTATGGGTGCTCCCGCCGGGCGGCAGCCTGCTGCCGTAGGCGTGGCGCGATTGGCGCGTATCCGTCTGCTCGAGCCGTCCCGTCGGCGTTAGCGGGGCGAACGCCTGGGCGGCGAGCGTAGAGCTTGTAGAGGCGCAGGGAGTCCGAGTAGCTCGAGCGCGCAGATCTTCTCGAACATCCGTAGGCGGCCTCGTCCGGGAAGATCCGAGGTTGCGTCCGGGTCGGTCTGCACGGTGAGCTGGCCGCGGATGTCGGCGATCGTCGCGTAGCGCTCCTCCTCCGGCCGCGGCGCCAGTCGCAGCAGCTGGCGAACTGGGCGGTCGAGTTGGCGCGCACCGGGCCGACGCCGACCACGTCCTCGTGCTCCCCGCGCTCGCCGGATCGTCCGAGTCGCCGCGTCGCCGCATGCGCCCAGGGCCAGCGCCGCCACCGCAAGCAGCGCCGGCGCCCAGCGGCTCATGCGTAGGCCCTGCCGCGGCTCAGGGACCGTAGCCAAGCTCGGCCAGCCGGTCGCGAAGCGCCTCGGCCTCGACCGACGCCTCCCAGCGCTGCACCGCGAGCGCGGTGCGACTCTGCTTGCGAGCCGGCCGCGGCCGGGCTGCCCGGCTGCGGGGGCGGCTGCCACCAGTCGCAGGCGAGTGGGACGTGTCCTCGTCGGGACCATCGCCGCAATCGATCAGGTAGTTGGTCTTCGCGTCGTCGCCCGGGCCGACGCTCGTGGCGCAGTCGGACGGCAGCACGTCGCGGCGGCGTCCCGTGGCCGCCGGGGCCGGTGACGCTCGCCGCGGTGCCGTCGGCGCCGGTGTTGTTGAACCAGCAGTTGCCCGTGTTGCCCGCCAACTCGTGCCACCAGAAGTCGTTGCCGTTCGGCAGCGTGCTCTTGCGGTTGCCGCCCGCGTCTCGCCGTGCGGGACGCCGAACATGGTCGAGCGCGTTCGGGAACTTGAAGCCCTTGGGCGCCTGGCCCATGTGGTTGGCGTAGAACCGGTTGCCGCACGAGGTCGAGATGCCGTTCGCGGGCGCGCCCGGGC
Organism: uncultured Solirubrobacterales bacterium; assembly: GCA_963729075.1. Taxonomy (GTDB): domain Bacteria; phylum Actinomycetota; class Thermoleophilia; order Solirubrobacterales; family 70-9; genus WHSW01. The sequence goes on from CAVSMU010000003.1 coordinate 303,719, forward strand.
AGGAGATGCCGGGATAGATGTCGCCCTCGGCGCGGCCGCCGGTGGTGAGCGCGTCCGGGACCGTCGAGCAGCATGGCGCCGTTGCGCCAGTTGTCGAAGATCCAGTTGTCGTGGACGCGGGCGTCGTTCATGCCCGGCGTAGAGGATCCCGGTCCCGATCGGTACCGGCACGAAGCTGGTTGATCGGCGCGTCCGGGCGGTAGAGGTCGAGGTTGTTCGAGTAGATCAGGTTGTGATCGATCTCGAGCTGTCCGCCGGGAAGCCCGGGGTGGCCGGCGGCCGAGAGCGTGTCGCTCGAGATCCCGGTCGTGTTGCCGTAGATGTGGTTGTCGGTGATCCGGACAGCGTTGCCCATCGAGCCCGAGTAGCCGAGCGCGCTGCCGCGCATGTCGCACTTCTTGAGCACGGTGTTGATCCGCGGCGCGTCGGGGTAGAAGGCGGTCGCCTGCGAGCCGGTCTCGGGGGCGGCGCCCGGGTAGAGCACGGCGTCGCCGGACCCGAACCCGTCGCAGTTCTTGTACAGGCCGTGGTCGGAGGTGAAGCTGAGGTTGCCGTAGTCGGCGGCCCAGAACATCTTCGTGCGCTCGATCAGGTAGCCGTCGGCCTCCTCGACGTAGATCCCGTGCTCGAGCGCGCCGCGCGTGGTGAGGTTGCGGACGACGAAGCCGTCGGCGCGGTCGGCCCGGAGACACGTCCTTGACCAGCTCGCCGGGCTTGGCCTCCGGGTTCTTCGACTTGTAGCGCGGCCGCCGTCGATGATCACGTCGGTCGGCTGCGCGCCGGAGCCCTCGATCTGGAGGTTGCAGCGCACGCAGTTCCCGAGCTCCTGCGCCGGGATGCCGTGGCGGTTGGTGAGCGGCGGCGAGGCGGCTTGCCGACCACCTCGCGGCCCTGGACATAGACCAGGTTCTGGTCGTTGGGGCAGGTCACCTGGTACTCGTAGCTGGGGGTGAGGTCGCCGCTCGCGTCCTCCTGCAGCAGCGAGGGGTTGCAGCGCGGGTCGTTGAGCGGGCGCCTGGCGCGACTTCGGCTCCGTGTAGCGGCCGGGCATGATCACGACGCGGTCGTTGTTGCCGGCCCGCAGGACGGCCGTTCTGGATCGAGTCGTACGTTGCAGTCCTCCGCGAGCGCCCCGTTGATCCGGCGCAGCTTCTGCGCCTTCTTCTCGCTGAGCACGTACTTGGGCTGGCTCGGGCGCAGGATTAGAAGCCCTTGCCGGTCGCCTGCTTGAGCGACTTGCGCAGCGCCGCGAGCGAGTCCGAGCCGTCCTTGCCCTTGCAGACGACGAGCACGTCGCCCGGGCCCTGCCCGGTCACCGCCGAGGGCAGCGCCGCGCGCGTCCGTCGGCACCTCGCCGCCGGCCGGTGGGCTGACGGACGTGTCGGGGGCCGGGTCGGGCCAGTAGGACGGCCGCTCGAGGTGGGCCGCCGCGGCAGCGCCGGTAGGGCGAGCGCGGCCCCGATCGCCAGCGCGGCGAGTCGACGCGTTGCCTTCGACCTCTCGGTGGTGCGTACCGCGGCCTGCGATCACGATGCTCCTCCCTTCGACTGCCGCTTCCCTGCCCAGCGGTTGCGGCGAATCTATCACTGGGGACCGCCGGACGCGGGCGGCGAACGCCCGGCCGGCGGTCGCGCGCCCGCTTAACGTCAACTCAAAGAACGGAGCACGAAAACCGCATGGGAATGCGGTTTCTGGGCGACGGTTGTGCTTTGACAGGCGCGCGAGGCCGTTGCTAGGTTCGCCGCCTGCCCGGTGGAGAGCCGGGGTCTTCGGGGGTTTGGGTTAGTTGGGAACGGGAGTGACGTGAAGACCTCCTCCGTAATCGGCCGCGTCGCGGCCCTGATCGCGCTGGCCGTGGCGGTGGTCGCCGCCTTTTTGCTCCTCTCCGGCTCCGACACGGAGTACGAGGTCACCTCCGAGTTCCGTAGGCGCCGGATGGCGAGTTATGGGCGCTATGCGACCCATAAGTCGCCCCGCGTTCGGGGCGGCGAGGCTTACGGCGGGATGAGGCTGGCGCATAGGATGGGCTGATCGGGTGACGAGAGGAGAGAGGTGGCTTACTTCAAGGACGCGCAGGACGTCTACGACACGCTCGGCAAGCTGTTCGTCGACCTGGCCTCCGACGGGGAGTTGGCGCCCAAGTTCCGCAAGGCGAACACGATCGTCCGCTACGAGTACACGAATCCGGATTCGGCGATCACGGTGCGGCTCCAGGAGGGCGAGCCCGGCGACGTGGACTTCGGCGAGTCCGATATGGAGCCCGAGGTGACGATGGCGATGGAGGCCGACACGGCGCACCGCTTCTGGCTGGGCGAGGTCAACGTGACGGTCGCGCTCGCACGGGGCCAGATCAAGGCCAAGGGCCCGGTGGCGAAGATCCTCAAGCTGGTCCCGCTTACGAAGCCGGTCTTCCCACGCTACAAGGCGCAGCTCGAGGCGCAGGGACGCACCGATCTCGTGAATGCCTGAGCCGCGCCCGGAGCGGACCCGATGAAGGCGGACGAGTGGGCACAGATCGTCCGCGGGCTGGCCGGGAAGCGCGGCGTCACCTACGAGCCGGTCGGCGGGCTGAACCCGAAGGACGGCCCGGCGGCCCTCTGCCCGGGCGGGACGAACCGGATCACGGGAGAGCTCAGCGCCGGGTTCTGGGGCGCCTCATGCGACGCCGACGAGCGCGAGGAGGGCGGCCTGTTCTCCAAGACGGTGCTTCCCCGGGCGGTTCTTGCCAAGGCCCACATGCCCGACCTCGCCCGGGTGGTCCCGATGTTCAACGTCGAGTCGGTCGAGATCGAGGAGCGGGTCGAGCAGGCGGTCTCGCGGCGCAAGGTCGAGTTCGAGTCCATCGAGTTCAACCGCCGCTTTCTCGCAACGGTGCCCGCCGACCACGATCCGGTGGCGCTGCGCGAGCTGTTCAGCCCCGCATTCCTCGATTGGGTCGCAGGGATCCACAACGAGATCGACTTCGGGATCACCGATCGCCAGCTCTACTTCCTGTGGCGTCTCGACGAGCGCACCGCCGACGAGTACGGGTCCGCACTCGACAACGCGGGCCGTCTCTTTAACAAGCTGCGCGACGAGATGGAGGAGCACGGCCTCCACACGTACCCGGCCGGCCCGTGGCACGCCGGGCTCGAGCGCTTCCCGGACGAGAGCGCGTAACGGCAGCGGGTCTCGGCGGACCCAACACCATGCGGCGGTTGCTGACATGGGAGGGCACCGATGGCTGGCGGGCGGAGTCCGCCGTGGTCGACCTCGACGACGATGGCCTGCGGGCCACCGGCGTACAGCTCGGCGTCGACCCCGAGCCCTATCGCATCGACTACCGGCTCGACGCGACCGACGGCTTCGCGACCCGGCGGCTCGAGGTCGAGGCTCGTGGCGCCGACTGGTCGCGCCGGCTCGACCTCGAGCGCCGAGCCACAGCCGCATGGACCGCCCACGCGACCCGCGAGGGGAAGGGGCCGGATGCCGAGCCGGGAGGGCGGACCGCCGAGCTGGCGGCGGCGCTCGACTGCGACCTCGGGTTCTCGCCGCTCACGAACATGATGCCCGTCGCCCGCGCCGGGCTCGCCCAGCGTGAGGGCGGCGAGGACTTCCTGATGGCCTGGGTCTCGGTCCCCGATCTCGCCCTGATCGCCTACCCCCAGCGATACGAGCACGTCCGACGGCGACCCGACGGCCGGGCGACGGTCCGCTTCGTCGACCGCGGGCCCGCGGAGGGGTTCCTCGCCGATCTGGAGCTCGACCGCGACGGCTTCGTCGTCAACTACCCCGGGCTCGCGCGCAGGGTCTAGCCCGACCGGCGCCGCCGGCGGGCGTTGCGGTAGAAGCGGATCGTCTTCGAGAAGTTGCGGCGGTAGCGCGCCAGCTCGCTCTCGTCGGGGAGCTCGAACCCGCCCAAAAGGCGGTGCGGCACAAGCGTCCAGCCGCCGTCGTCGCGGACGAGGTCGCCGCGGACCTGGAAGTTCTCCTGCCAGCTGAAGCTGGGGTCGTGCGCATGCGCCGTGAGGCACGCGGGCCCCTCGACCAGCGGGAGCCCGGCCGGTGGCGCTCCGAGTCCGACCCGGCGCGCGTCGCGATCGACGGCGACCGGGGTGCGGACCGCGAGCGGGAAGCCGTCGGGGCCGACCCACGAGAGGACCGCGGTCGGATGGCGCGCCCCGAGCTCGTCCATTCGCTCGTCCCACGTCACGGGCCCGCCGATCTTCGGCTCGTGGGCCTCGAGCGGCTCCTGGCTGTGACCGGCCCGCACCTCCTCGAGATGTGAGTCGTGAACCTCGGGCTCCTTCGAAACGTCCCCGTCAGCCCAGACGAACACGCGCTCCGGGCGGACCTTGACGTAGATCCTCGTGTAGTACCAGCCGAACAGCCCGCGCAGGACCTTGGGCGGGTGCGCGTCGCGAGCGCCCGGGAGCTTCTCCCACGACTCGCGCCAGTAGCGCTCCTTGTTCGCGTCGAGGTCGCTTTCGTCGACGTCCGCCGTCCCCTGTACGAGCACCTGGATCGGCTCCTCGATCCCGGCTCCGGTGGGGTCGGAGAACAGCAGCGCCACGTGCGGGTTCCGCCGCGCATCGTCGGCCTTCTTCGGGTAGCCGAGCCCGGTGGTGACGTCGATCGAGGGTCCCCCGGGTTGGTAGTACGGAGTCACCGGCCAGGTGATCGGCTGCTGGCGGGCATCGATCGTCGTGTACTCCGTCGTGATGAAGCGCTCGAAGCACGTCCGCACGTCCTGCGGCAGGCTGCTGGTCACGAGGTCAGACTATCCGTGTCCGGCGCGGCGTCCTCGTATCCGTCGTCGCCCGGCAACAGAACGCGATGGCGCTCGCGGGTGCCGGCCACGCGAGGGAGGATCGGCTCGACCACGCGGTCGCGCGCGGCCTCGATCACCTCGGCCGCGTCGGCGAATGGCAGCAGGGTCTCGAGCGTCCGGATCGTCGGAAAGACGAGCTCGAGCTTGCCGGCGCGATGGGCCTCGAGCGCGCCGCGCGGGTTGAGCCACCCGGCGTCGTCGACCTCGCGGCCGTCCGGGTGCGGGGGCGAATGCGCCGGGGCGAGGCCCACGAAGAAGTGGGTGTCGAAGCGCACCGGGACGACCTCAGGGGTGATCCAGCGCGCCCACACGTGAAGCTCGGCATCATCGCCGAGCGCAATCCCGGTCTCCTCCTCGAGTTCGCGCGCCGCGCACTCCTCCGGCCGCTCGCCGGGCTCGATGACGCCTCCCGGGAACACCCAGACGCCGGGCATGAACGACTGCGTCTCGGCGCGCCTGACCATCAGCACCTCGAGCTCGCGGTCGGAATGCCTGCCGCCGCGCCGCAGGAGCATGGTCGTCGCCGCGGGGCGCGGCGTCACCGGCGTTTCGGCCATCGCCGGAGACGATAGCCCCGACGCCGGTGACGAGCCGAGGCCTTTGCGGCTCGCAACCCCTCGTAGTCGCTCTGCGCCCGGATCTGCGTCGGCCCCGGACTCGAGCGCTAACCTGCGCGCCGTGAGCACCGAGACCGAGACGAAGCAGCTCTGGGTCTGCACGTCTTGCGGATTCGTCTACGACCCCGACGACGGCGATCCCGACGGCGGGATTCCACCCGGGACGCCCTTCGACGACATCCCCGACAGCTGGTTCTGCCCCGTCTGCGGGGCGCGCAAGGCCGACTTCGAGCCCTACTCGGAGTAGGACGCGCCGCTAGTCGCGGTCGAGCGCCTGCTCGCGCCGCCGGCCCTGTAGGTGGGCGGCGACCAGCCACACGATCGCGGCGACGAGACCGAGTGGCACGAGCACCGCGAGGCTGACCAGGGCGACGCCGCCGATCGCCTCGAGCGCGCTCCCGGCGTCGTCGAGCGCGTCGCCGAGACTCCAGCCGCCGTCGTCGGAGGCGGCGCCGTTCGACGTCACTTCGACCGACACCGTCGCGAAGCGCCCCAGGCGCCGCACGTCCGCGACCTGGGCCTCGAGCGCGTCGGCGGTCGCCTCGAGCGAGTCGATCCGCGACCGAGCGATCAACCGCTCCTCCCGCGTGTCGGCCCGGATCAGCTCAACCCTCGCGTCTCGAAGCCGGTCGAGGACACCCGCGAGTTCGCGCTGCGCGCGAACCGCCCGAGCGGTGATGTCCTCGCTTGCCTCCGTCCGCGAGATCACGTCGCCGAGCTCGGAGAGGTCGGTGAGCGTGGCGTCGAGCTCGCGGTAGGGGATCTCGAGCTCGAACGCGGCACGGGCGCCGTCCTCGTCGGTGGTCACCTGTGAGTCGACCACGATGCCGTCGTGGCGATCGGTGACCTCGACCACCCCGTTCGCTACGTCCTGGACGTCCTCGGCCTCGGCGCCCAGGGTGAGCGCGGCGGTCGCGTCGACGATGCGCTGATCGGAGCCTCGGGCGACGCCCTCGTCGGCAGTTTGCGGTGCGGGGGCGTCGAGCTGCTGAGCCCCCGCTTGGGCCGGGGCGATCTCGGCTTCACCGGCCGCGCCGCCGCCGCCACCCGCCGACTCCTCGGTCGGCGCCGACTCGCCGCCGCGATCCAGCACGACACCTTCGTCACCGCTCTGGCTGATCGCGACGGCGATCACGACGAGCACCACGGCCACCGATCCCGCCGGCGCGAGCACGCGCCGCGGCGGCAGCGAGGTGAGCCGCTCCCGGACACGCCGCAGGATGCCGGCACCGCGGGGCGCGACGCTGCGGGGCCCGAGCCCGGCGTCGCGCGGAAACCCGGCCCCGGCCCACTCGTCGAGGCGGCGGGCGAAGTCGGGCTCCGGCGTGGGCCGCTCGGCCCGTACCTCGCGCTCCAGCTCCTCAATCCTCATCGCACGCCTCCCTCAGTTTCTCGATCACGCGGTGCAGCCTGGTGCCGGCGTTCGACTCGCTGATCCCCAGCACGGTGGCGATCTCGGCGTTTCCCAGCCCGGCGAAGTACTTGAGCGCGACCAGCTCACGCTCGCGCGCCGAGAGCGCGCCCAGCGCGTTGCGCACCACGGAGCGCCGCAGCGCCGACTCGGCAGCCCGCTCGTGGGCACCGCCGGCGTCGTCGTCGATGGGCTCGCCGGAAAGCTCGGCATTGCGGCTGCGGCGACGGAGCTCGTCGAGCGCCGCGTTGCGGGCGATCCCAAACAGCCAGGCGCGGTGGGTGCCACGTTTGGGGTTGAAGCTCGACCGCCGCCGGTAGGCGCGCTCGAAGGCCTGTGCGGTCACGTCCTCGGCGGCCGACCGGTCGCGCAGCATCCCGGCCACGTAGGCGAACAGGTCGTCGCGACTCGAGCGATAGAGCGCCTCGAAGGCCGCCTCGGCCTCCGTTGCCTCGGCCTCCGTTGGGGCCTCGATCGCGGGGGCGACGAGCGTCTCGGTCATGCCGGTACTACGGCGGTCGTCGCGATCCATCACAGGCAGTATCGGCGGGGAGGCGGTGGCCCGGGCAATGGCGCGAAACTCGTCCCAGGGACGAGGAAAGCGCCAATCCCGCTGGACGCCACCCCTACGTGATTGACCCGCTGTTGCCTACGCCGCCCGCAGCATCGCCGCCGGCTCGGCCGCGCGCTCGCCGTACGCCCCCGCGCACGCCGCACGTATCGACGCCGCGACGATCTCGACCAGCCGGCGCAGGTCGGCCTTCGAGATCGCCAGGGGCGGCATCAGGACGACCGTGTCGCCGAGCGGGCGCACGATCGCGCCGCGCTCGCGGGCCTCGAGCGTGACCCGGTGCCCGAGCCGCGTGGCCGGGTCGTGCTCTCCCAGGTCGATCCCGACCATGAAGCCCCGGCCGCGCACCGCCGCCACCTCGGGCATCGCTGCGACCTCGCGCAGCAACTCGCCGAGCAGGCGCATCTTCGGCTGCAGTCGCAGGAGCGTCTGCTCGGTGCGGAAGACCTCGAGGCTGGCCAGCGCCGCGGCGCAGCCGAGCGGGTTGCCGGTGAACGTGTGGCCGTGAAAGAACGTACGGCCATCCTCCGGCGCCCCCAGGAATCCCTCGTAGACGCGCTCGGTGGTCAGCGTCGCGGCGAGTGGCAGATACCCGCCGGTGAGTCCCTTGCCGAGGCAGAGGAAGTCGGGCGCCACCCGCTCCTGCTCGCAGGCGAACATGGTCCCGGTGCGCCCGAATCCGGTCGCGACCTCGTCCGCGATCAGGAACACCCCATGGGCCTCGGTCAGCTCGCGCAGGCGGCGCAGAAATCCGGGGGGCTGGACGCGGATTCCCGCGGCGCCCTGGACCAGCGGCTCGGCGACCACCGCGGCGACCTCCTCCGAGTGGAAGTCGAGCACTCGTGAGAGCGACTCGGCGTCGCCGGGCGCGACGCGGTGGCAGTCGAACAGCAGCGGCCCGTAGGCGCCGTGGAAGAGGTCGATCCCGCCGACCGACACCGAGCCCAGGGTGTCCCCGTGGTAGCCCTCGGCGAGCGCCACGAACGAAGTTCGCCGGCGGTGCTGGCCGCCACGCTGCTGCCAGTACTGAAACGCCATCTTGAGGGCGATCTCCACCGCGGTCGACCCCGACTCCGAGTAGAACACCCGGTTCAGGCCGGGCGGCGCGAGCTCGACCAGCCTGGCCGCCAGCTCCGCCGCGCCCTCGTGGGTGAGCCCCAGCATCGTCGAGTGGGCGATGCGGTCGAGCTGCTCGCGTAGCGCGTGGTCGATCAGCGGGTGACGGTGCCCGTGGACGTTGCACCACAGCGACGAGACCCCGTCGATGTAGCGCCGGCCCTCCGCATCGAGCAAATCGGTGCCCTCGCCGCGCTCGATCACCACCGGCTCCTCCTCGCACCACGCGCTCTGGGCGGTGAACGGATGCCAGAGGTGACGGTGATCGAGGTCTGCGGTCGCTTCCGGCATCGCCTGCCGGCGACACTAGACGCGGGCTCGGAGGGAAAAGCGCGCCGCGAGAGGACCCGCTTCGTGTGAGCGCTCTCACAACGCGGCCGGCGCGGCGCCCGTAGGTTGCTCGTGACCACTCGGAACCGGCAAGGAGAAGTGACGATGCACCCGGCTTTCGGAATCCACCTGGACAGCTCGGTCAGGGCCGGGCGTCGACGCGCGGTCCGGCGGCAGCGCCGAACTCGAGTCGAGGCCAAGTCGAAGGCTCGCTGAGCTCGAGGCGGGGCAGGGTCGCGACCCTGACCCCGCCGAGGCGCTCGATCGCCTCGCGGTTGGAGCGCTCGATCTCGCCCGGCGCCTCGGGCCACGGCGTCAGCACGACCGCCGCGACGCCGAGCCCGACCGCACCCACCGACTCGATCGTGAGCAGTGTGTGGTTGATCGTCCCCAGCCCGGGCGCCGCGGCGATCACCACCGGCAGGCCGAGGTCGCGGGCGAAGTCGCGGACCAGGTAGCCGAGCGTGAGCGGGACGAGGAAGCCGCCGACGCCTTCGACGACGAGCTCGTCCGACGCCGCCGCGGCCCGCGAAGCGGCCGCGCGGAGGCGCTCCGGTGAGATCGATTCGCCCGCGAGCGCGGCGCCGAGATGCGGGGAGACCGGGGGCCGGTAGCGGTACGGCGCGATCTCGTCGTCGGATTGCCGCGATCCCGCGGCGCGGCGCAGCAGCGCGTGGTCGGGCTCGCCGCCCTCCTCCAGGCCGCTGACCGCCGGCTTGAAGACCGCGACCCGCCGGCCGGCGGCGGCCGCGGTTCGGGCGATCGTCGCGGAGACGACCGTCTTACCGACCTCGGTTCCTGTGCCGGTTACGAAGACTCCGCTCACGCGGCGCGCCGAAGCGCACGCGCCCTACCCGGCTGCGCATCGCCGGCGGCGGCAACGCCGAGCTCGCGCGCCGCGCCGCCGATCACCTGCGCTGCGTGGCGCAGCTCCTCGGCCCGGTGATTCGCCATCACCGTCAGCCGCAGGCGCGAGCTTCCCGCGGGGACCGTCGGCGGCCGGATCGCCTGCGCGAAGACCCCGCCCTCCAGCGTCCGCTCGCAGAGCGCCATCGCGCGCCTGGCGTCGCCGACGAGCACCGGCACGATCTGGGTCCGCGAGCCGCCCGTCTCCAGTCCCTGTCCGATGAGCCGCTCGCGCAGCGTCGCGGCGTTACGGCGCAGCTGCTCCACCATGCCGGGACGGTCCGCGAGCATCGAGAGCGCCGCCAAGGCCGCGCCGACAGACGGCGGGGGCGGTGCCGTCGAGTAGATGAAGGGCCGCGCGGTGTTGATGAGGAGCTCGACTAGCTGGCCCGATGCGCAGACGTAGGCCCCGTAGCCACCGAGCGCCTTGCCGAGGGTGCCGACCACCACGTCGACCTCGCCGCTGAGCCCGGCCGCCGCGACCGAGCCGCGGCCGCCGGGCCCGAGGGCCCCCGTGCCGTGGGCCTCGTCGACCATCAGCATGCAGTCGTGGCGGCGCGCGAGCTCCACCAGCCCGGCGAGCGGAGCGACGTCGCCGTCCATCGAGAACACGCCGTCGGTGACGATCAGTTGGCTGCGCCGGCCGGCGGCGCGCAGCCCCCACTCGAGGTGCTCCAGGTCGAGATGGCGATAGACGAACTTCTCCGCCCTCGAGAGCCGGCAACCGTCGATGATGCTGGCGTGGTTTAGCTCGTCCGAGAAGACGACCCCGTCGCGCCCGGCCAGTGCGGCGACGGTCCCGGTGTTGGCCAGGTATCCGGAGCCGAACAGCAGCGCGGCCTCGGAGCCCTTGAACTCCGCGAGTCGGTCCTCGAGCTTGCGATGCAGCGACATCGAGCCGGAGATCAGCCGCGACGCTCCGGCCCCGGCGCCGAAGCGCTCCGCCGCGTCGGCGGCGGCCTGGCGCACCCGGGGGTGGTCGGCAAGCCCGAGATAGTTGTTCGAGCACAGCAGCAGGACCTCGGCGCCGTCGAGCAGCACCCGCGGTCCCTGCGGGCCCTCGATCAGCCGCAGGCGACGCTGCAAGCCGGCTCGCCGCAGCTCCGCGAGTCGCTCGGCGACCTCACTCACGCCGGCGCCGCCCCCGACGCGCTCAGTCTCCCCACCCCGCCGCACCAGGCGCCTCAACAGCGGCGCGGCTCGGCTTCGCCCTACGGGCTCCGCCTCTGAACCAGGCGCCTCAACAGCGGCGCGGCTCGGCTTCGCCCTAACGGGCTCCGCCTCGCTTGGGTCGGGGTAGGCCGGCGGCTTCGACTTCTTCTTGATCACCCGAAGCTGCGTCGAGGGATCCCAGAAGTTCGCCTGCGCCTGGCTGTCGATGAGCTCGTCGATCGGCGTCGCGGGCGACTCGCCGTCGAGCCAGCCCGAGCGGTTGTCGGGGCGCGGGTTGGAGCCGTTGTCCGGCTGACGGGCGACGTTCAGGCCGAGCTCCTCGAACGTCGCGCGGTCGGTGGCCGGATCGACCCCGAGAGTGGTCAGGAAGTTGCCCATCATCACCCCGTTGAGCCCCGCCCGGACCGCCACCGACTGCATGTCGCCGAGGTTCTCCACCCGCCCCCCGCAGAGCCGGAAGAGCGCGTCGGGGAGGATGAGGCGAAAGATCGCGACCCACTTGACGACCTCCCAGGGGTCCATGAGCTCGCGGTCGCCGAACTTGGTCCCGGGGCGCGGGTTGAGCAGGTTGATCGGCACCGAGGTCGGGTTGAGATCGGCCAGCTCGAAGGCCATCTCCACCCGCTGTCGCGGGCTCTCGCCGAGGTTCAGGATCCCGCCGACGCAGGTCTCCAGCCCGGCCTCCTTGACGGCCTCGATCGTTCGCTCTCGGCCCTCGTAGCGCACGGTGGTGCTGACCTCGTCGTAGTACGAGCGCGCCGTCTCCACGTTGTGGTGCACGCGCTGGATCCCTGCGTCCGCCAGCCTCCTGGCCCGGTCGGCGGAGATGTGGCCGATCGACGCGCAGCGCTTGAGGTTGGTCTGCTCCGCGACGAGCCGGGCGCCCGCGAGGATCTTCTCGAAGTCGCGCTTGGACAGGCCCTGGCCCTGGGTGACCATGCAGAACCGGTGCGCGCCCGCCGCCTCGGCCGCCTTCGCATGCTCGAGCATCTGCTCCGGCTCCATCATCGCGTGCATCGGCGTGTCCGCCGCGGCGTAGCGCGACTGGGCGCAGAAGCCGCAGTCCTCCGCGCAGCCGCCGGACTTCGCGTTGACGAGCGAGCACATGTCCGTGGAATCGGCGAACCGCTCCGTGCGCACCTTCCACGCGCGCTCGATCAGCTCCTCGATCTCCCCGCGCTCCGAGATCTCGGCGAGCGCGAGCGCCTCCTCGAACGTCACCAGCGGCGGCATCCCGGCGCGAACGCTAGGCGGGTGGTCGGACGGTGCGGGGTCGTGCTCGCTACACCGGGGCGTTGTGCAACGTTTCCCAGAGGTAGATGCAGGCGAGGGTGCGGTTCGGCCGCCAGGGCTCGGCGATCCGGGTGAGCTCGTCGTGGGCGGGCAGCTCATCGAGTCCGTACTCCACCTGGACAGCGCGGCGGATGCCCAGGTCCCCGGTCGGCAGCACGTCGGGGCGCTCGAGCTGGAACATGAGGAACATCTGGGCGCTCCAGACGCCGAATCCGCGGATGGCGCTGATCTCGGCGATCACCTCCTCGTCCGAGAGCTCGGCGAGCCGGTCGAGCTCGAGCTCGCCGGACTCGACGTGGTGCGCGAGGTCGCGGATGTATTCGACCTTCCGGCCGGACAGCCCCGCGCCCCGCAGCGCGGTGGGCTCGACCGCGAGCAGCTCGGCGGGTGTCGGCGTGCGTCCGCCGAACAGCTCGAGCACCCGGTCGTAGATCGTCGCCGCCGCCTTGGCCGAGACCTGCTGGCCGACGACGCTGCGCAGCAGCATCCCGTACGAGTCCACGCGTGGCCGCCCGCGGCGGCGGGTTTCGAACGACAACCGGCCGTGGCTGGAGACCAGCCGCGCCATCACCGGATCCGAGCGGGCCAGGCTCGCGTGAGCGCTCATCTCCGGCACGCTACGAGAACGCGTTGGGCGGGGGCATTCGTGAGCCGGCGGGAGGTCGGGTCCGCCGGGTGGCCCCGCTATCCTGCCCTGGCTCGGCGTCGCGGGACCGCCGCGGCCGCGACTTGCTCGCTGCCCTCGTGTTTCGACGCCGAGAGGCCAAGAGCCGCCCGTTTGAGGGAACGAGCACGCCGATCATGCCCGGACGATCGCCCGGACAAGCACCGCACCACGTGCCTCGACCACGCCTGGTCGCGGCCGGCCTCGCCCTGCTCGCCGTCGCCACCGCCGCCGCTCTCGCGCTGAGCGCCGGCCATGCGCCCGAGCACGCCGTGGCCGGGGCCGCGGAGCAGACGCGGCCGAACATCATCGTGCTGCTCACCGACGACCAGGAGACGGCGTCGATGCGGGTGATGAAGACGGTCAACAAGGAGATGAAGCGCAAGGGGGTGACGATGAAGAGGTTCTTCGCGAGCTTCCCCCTGTGCTGCCCGTCGCGCGCGACCATGCTCACCGGGCAGTTCGCCCACAACCACGAAGTGCTCTCCAACCAGGCGCCCGACGGGGGCTACGGCGTCTTCAACGAGCTCCACGGGAACAACAACCTCGCGCTGTGGATGCAGGAGGCCGGCTATCAGACCGCCTACATCGGCAAGTTCCTGAACGAGTACGCGCTGCCGGACGAGTACGGGACCCTGCCCTCGGACGTCCCCAGGGGCTGGAACGACTGGCGGGTCCTGGCGCCCTCGAACGCGCAGTACTTCGGCTACACGCTGAACGAGAACGGCGCCCTCAACCAGTACGGCGAGCGCAAGCGCGACTACAGCACCGACGTGTTCACCACCAAGGCGAAGCGCTTCATCCGCCGCAACTCGCCCGGCACCAACCCGTTCTTCTTGATGCTCGGCTATGCGGCTCCGCACGGCGGCGGCGGCGGCTCGCCCGGGCGCTCGTGCAACCGCGCCGCGGAGCCCGCGCCGCGCGATCTGGGCACGCTCAAGGACGACCAGAAGGGCCTCCTGCCGGGGTCGTTCAACGAGGGCGACGTGAGCGACAAGCCGTCGCCGGTCGCCGAGCGCGACCCGCTGACCCCGGGGCAGATCAGGGACACGCTGCGCAAGCGGCGCTGCGCCTGGGAGTCGCTGCTGGCGGTCGACGACAGTGTCGGAGAGCTGCTCGCCGAGATCAAGCGCGATGGAGAGCAGCGAAACACCTACTTCTTCTTCCTCTCCGACAACGGCTACATGCGTGGCGAGCACCGGATCCGCAACAACAAGCGCTATCTGTACGAGTCCTCCGCCCGGGTCCCGTTCATCGCCCGCGGCCCCGGGATCGCCCGCGACCGGCAGACCAAGGACGTGGTCACCAACGCCGACCTCGTGCCGACGATCCTCGATCTGACCGGGGCCTCCCCGGGCCTCACCCAGGACGGCGAGTCGCTGATGCCGAGCCTGCGCACACCGGAGCTGGAGAACGGCCGCGCCGCCCTGCTCGAGGCCTTCGCGGGCGACGAGATCCTCGGCCTGCGGACCTCGCGCTACCTGTACACCGAGTGGGACACCAGGCGCGTCCTGCCCGAGGTCGAGCTCTATGACACCTACACCGACCCGTACGAGCTCAACAACCTCGCACGCGATCCGGCCTATGCGCCGCTGATCGCCAACCTCTCCCAGCAGCTCAAACAGCTCTCCGACTGCGCGGGGGTCGACTGCCGCCAGCATCCGACCGGCCAGCTCAACTTCGATACCGGCGGCGGCGGTGCGGGCAGTTGTGCGCTGAGCCCGATCGTGGCGCGGGTCTTCAGCCCCAACGAGGCCGACATCACCACGGTCGACTTCCGCGTCGATCGCGCCCTCGCGGGCAGTGACGCCGAGCCGCCGTTCGAACTGGTGCTGCCCGACAAGCTGTTGCGCAACGCGCTCCCGGACGCCGCCGAGGTCGTGGCCCAGGCGAACTTCGAGGACGGCCGCCGGCTCGGGCTACCGGCCAAGATCAAGATATGCAAATAGCCAAAGCCGCGGCGCTCGCCGCGGCCGTGCTCGCCGCCGGCATCGCCGGCTGCGGCGGCGAGGACCCGAACCCTCCGGTCGAGCCCGACCCCGCCTACGGCGCGCAGCCGAACTTCGTCTTCGTCCTCACCGACGACCAGGACTACCTCTCCTACAACCGCCGGACGATGCCGAACACCTGGCGGTTGCTGGGCCGCCGGGGGTTCACGTTCACCAACGCCCACGACACGACGCCGCTCTGCTGTCCCTCGCGGGCCGCGTACCTGACCGGGCAGTACGGGCACAACAACGGGGTGCTCAACAACAAGCCCGGCTACGCCACGCTCGCCGACAACGACAACGTGCTCCCGGTGTGGCTCCAGCGCGCCGGCTACCAGACCGCCTACGTCGGCAAGTTCCTGAACGCCTATGAGAACTACGTCGACGACAGGGACGAGGTCGCGCCGGGGTGGGACCGCTGGTCGGCGCTCGTCGGCAACGCCCGCGGCTACTACGACTTCATGCTCACCGTCGACGGCAAGCAGCGCAAGGAGGTCTACGACGACGGCTCCTACTTGACCGACGTCCTCAACGAGCGGGCGTCCGAGCTCGTCCGCGACCTCGCGGGCGAGTCGCCGTTCTTCCTCCAGGTGGGGCAGGCCGCGCCCCACAACGAGAACCTCAACGCCAACAGCGGCGGGCCCTGCGGAGGCGGCGCCGTGCCGGCCCGTCGCGACGAGGGCCGGTTCGCGGGCGCCCGGCTTCCAAACCTCCCGGCCGTCCTCGAGCGCGACGTCACCGACAAGCCCTACTTCGTCGCCGACCAGCCGCCGCTCGACGCCGCGAAGCGCCGCGAGATCAGAGCCCGCTATCAGTGCCGGCTCGAGACCCTGCCGGCGGTCGACCGCGGCGTCGCCGAGCTCGTCGCGACGCTGCGCGAGACCGGCGAGCTCGACGAGACGGTGATCGTGTTCGCCTCCGACAACGGCAACTTCCACGGCCAGCACCGGCTCGCGGCGGGCAAGGGCCTCGCCTACGAGGAGGCCTCGCACGTTCCGTTCGTCATCCGCGTGCCCGAGCGCTTCCGGGGCGGCGGCGAGGCCGGCGCGCGGGTCGACGCCCCGACCGCGAACATCGACCTGGTCCCGACGATCGTCGCCTGGTCGGGGACCGAGACCTGCCCCGAGGCCGGCGACTGCCGCGTGCTCGACGGCCGCTCGCTGCTGCCGCTGATCGAGGGCGGCCGCAACGCCTGGCCCGCCGACCGGCCGATCGCCACCGAGTTCGACATCGGCAAGGACACGGTCCAACCCGGCCGCGCGACCTCGTGTCGATTCCAGGGCGTCCGGCAGGGCTCGTGGATGTACATCGAGCACACCTCGTCACCGGACCTCGAAACGGGCGCCTGCGAGGACTCGGAGATCGTGGAGGTCTACGACCGCGCGGCCGACCCGTTCGAGCTCGACAACCTCGCCGTGGTTGCCCCCGAGCTGCCGCGGACGGCCGCGGCCACCGAACGCCTCGCGACGCTCACCGACGAGCTCGCGGACTGCGCCGGGATCGAGGGCCGCGACCCGGAGCCCGAGAGCGGCCACTACTGCCGCTAGGCAGTGCCGCTCAGGGGCCCGCGAGCAGCTCGCTCATCCGCTCGAAGCGCGCCGCCTGCTCGCGCTCGGCGAGCATGCGCGTCGCCTGCAGCTTCAGCGCGCGCAGGTTCTCGGGGCTGGCGTCGTCCATGTCGTCCTTGGCCAGGTCGAGCGTCGGCTGGAAGCGGTAGTAGAGGTCCTCGTCGAGGAGCTGGGTGAGCTGGTAGTCGACCGTGTCGCTGACGCCGTCGAACATCACGTTGAGGATCGGCGTGTGCGGCCAGATCCACTCCCGCAGGCCCCAGTCCTTGACGTCGTCGTAGGCAAGGCTGCGGGTCAGCTGGCCGGTGCCGAGCGAGACCATCATCACCGGCCGCTCGGGCTCATAGCGCTTCGCCTCCGCGTAGGCGCACATCGCCGGGTTGTTCGCGTAGACGCCGCCGTCGACGAGCGAGAAGTAGTCGATCGTGTCCCCGGTCTCCAGCTTCAGGGGCTCGAAGTAGGTCGGCGCCGCCGATGTCGCGTAGGCGACCTTCGCGATCGGGAAGTCATAGGCCGGGTCCTCGCGCGCCCTGCGGCGCTTGAAGAAGAACGGGAACCGCTGCTCGGTCTCGTACGCGGCGATCAGCACCTCGGTGAGGGCGTCGCGCAGGCGCGCGTCGCCGAGATAGTGCTCGAGGGCGGCCTCGAGGTTGGTGCGCGGGTACTTCTCGTCCTCGACCCCGAAGCCCGAGGAGATCGCCTGAAACAGCGTCCGATCGAAGATCTCCGGCCCCTGGGTCTCGTAGAGCTCGATCAGCTCCGCCGCCGTCCACAGGGCGCGGCCGTCCTCCCCGGCCCGCGTGAGCGCCACCGCGAGGATGCCGCCCGTCGAGGTGCCGGAGACCAGGTCGAAGCACTCGGCGATCGGCCGGCCGACCCGCTGTTCGATCCGATCGAGCACGACAGCCGGGATCAGGCCCCTGATCCCGCCCCCGTCGATCGAGAGGATCCGATACGGCGGTGCCATCGCGCCTCCCGAGCCTATCGTGCCTGGGCCCTCCGGATCGTCCGATTCGTTAAAGCCCGCGCGCGGAAAGTGCGCCAAACTGCGACCGATGAAGCAGCGCGTCAGCCTGATCACGCTCGGTGTGCGCGATCTCGCGCGCGCACGCGCCTTCTACGAAGCCCTGGGCTGGGAAACCGGTGCCGCGCCCGATGACGACGTCGTGTTCTTTCAGGCCGGCGACATGATCGTCGCGCTCTGGGACCGCGCCAGGCTGGCCGAGGACAGCTGCGTGGAGGACGCCCCCGGCTGGGGCGGCATCACGCTCGCGCTCAACCTCGGCTCGCCCGAGGAGGTCGACGCGGTCGCCGAGGAGGCGCGCGCGGCCGGTGCGACGATCGGCCGCGAGCCCGCGGAGACCTTCTGGGGCGGCTACAGCGCCGTGATCATCGACCCCGACGGGCACCCGTGGGAGATCGCCCACAACCCCCATTGGACGGTGACGGCGGACGGTGGCGTCAGGCTCGACTGAGCCCGACGCACTGGCGTCAGGTGCGGCTGGTCCGCGTAACCGAGGCGCCGACCAGACGCGGCTAGGAGCCGGCTTTGGCCTTCGAGCCGCTCTCGGCCCCGGAGCCGTTGCGGCTCGTCCGGCGCGATGAGCCGCGCGATCGGGAGCTCGATCCGGAGCCGCGCGCCTTCTTGACCTTGCCCTCCTCGATCGTGCCGCGCCAGCCGTCCTTCTCGTCGTGATCGAGCTCGACGTAGGCCTTGAAGCGATGCATGTCGCCGCGAACCGCGCGCTTGACGAACCGCATCCCCCGGCTCGCCTTGTCGATCAGGTTCGACGGCTGGACGTCGAGCGTCACCTCGACCCGCGTCAGGTTCTCTGAGAGCGGGTGAAAGGTGACCACGCCGGTGTGGGCGTAGCCCTCGGTCACGTTCCACTCGATGCGCTCGTCCGGGTGCTGCTCGAGGATGTCGGCCTCGAAACGCTTGCTGATGCCCCAGATCTTGACCTGAAACGACACGGTGGCGTCGTCGACCTGCTCGGCGTTCTCCACTCGGTGCATGAACTCGGGCCAGTCCTCGAACCGGGTCCAGTGGTCGTAGGCGACCGAGACCGGGACGGCGACGTCGATCGCCTGCTGGACGGGCATCCGGCGCCCGCTGCCGTGGCCGGGCGCGGCCCGGCCCTTCGCGTCCCCGTCCGCCTCGTCGTTGTTGCCGCCGCCCTGCCCCGCCATCACTCGCTCTTTTTGTCCTTGGCCGTTCGCTCTTCGTCTTCTTCCTCGGCCATCGCCTCGGCGACCTCGGGCGCTACTTCCGCGCGGAACGCGGCGCCGGCCTCCCAACGCACCTTTACGTCGCGGTAGGTAACACCGGGCTCGACCTCATCGGGCAGGTTCTCGCGCTCCGTGTGGGAGCCGGACCGTTCCTCGTCGGAACCGGGGAAGCGCACCTCCGTCTCCGGGACACGCTCGAACCGGAGCTTCTTCGCCTTCACCGTCGCGCCGGCCTCGATCTCTGCGGGCGGCGCCTCGTCCTTGCGCTGCGATCCGCTCACGACCGCTGTGCCTTCTGCACGTCGCGCAGGGTTACGCGGCCCTCGGCTCCGGTGCCCTCGATCTCCTCGATGTCGATGCCGGCGTCAGCCGCCTCGCGCAGAGCGGCCGCGGTCGCGTTGTGCTTGTCGGCTCGCTTCTCGCGGTGGCGCTCGCCCATCTCCATCACCTTGCGGCTGGCGGCGAGACTCAGGTCCTTGGCTTCATCCGAGGCGGCGCTGCCGAGCTGCTTGGCGGCGAGCTTGACCGCCTCCTTGGCCAGCTGGGGCGCGCTGATCCCGGACGGGCCGGCTCCGTCGCCTCCGCCGTTGGCGCCCGAGCCGTCCTGACCGTCGCCGCCGCCGAGGAGGCCTCCGGCCGCTCCGCCGACCGCGCCTCCGGCCGCGTCGCCGACGCCCTCGCCGACTCCGCCGACCGCCTGGCCCGCGCCCTCGCCGACTCCGCCGACCGCCTGACCGGCGGCCTCGCCAACTTGACCGGCGGCCTCGCCGACGCCCCCGACCGCCTGACCGGCGGCCTCGCCAACTTGACCGGCGGCCTCGCCGACGCCCCCGACCGCCTGACCGGCGCCCTCGCCGACCTGGCCGACCGTCTCACCGAGGTTGCCGACTGTCTGGTCGAGGTTTCCGGCCGCCTGCCCGGCGCCCTGGCCGACGCCCTCGACGGCCTGCCCGGCGCCCTCGCCGACGCCCTCGACGGCCTGGCCGGCGCCCTCGCCGACGTTCTCGACCGCTTCGCCGGCGCCCTGGCCGACGCCCTCGACGGCCTGGCCGGCGCCCTCGCCGACGTTCTCGACCGCTTCGCCGGCGCCCTGGCCGACGCCCTCGACCGCCTGTCCGGCGCCCTCGCCGACCTCACCGACCGCTTGCTTGGCGCCCTCGCCAACGTGCTCGGCGCCCTCGCCGGTCTCATCGATGGCCTCCCCCGCGCCCGAGCCGATGTGCTCGACGGCGGCCGCGAGGTTCTCGACCAGCTCGGGGTTGTTGTCGACCGCGGTCAGGATCCGGTCGATCATCGCCGCGACGTAATCCAGCCGTACCTTGGCGAGTGCCTGCGCTTCGACGCCCTCGATGTCGATCTCCAGCTTGCCGAGGTGAACGTCGACCCCGACCGTGAGCTTCAAGAGATCGAGCACCTTCGCCTTGACCGCAACGTGCGCGTCGAGCTGCTCGAGCTTGAGATGGATCCGGTCGACCTTGACGACCGGCACCGCGAGCAGGAGATCGGGCTTGGCGATCTCGCCGTCGCCCGTCGCGTAAGCGCGGTACTCCTGTTCCGCCCGCGTCAGCTGACCTTCGACGTTTTGGGCGAACCGGTACTTCTCAGTCTTCTGGGAGGCGGAACTGCCGTTCGTCTTCTGCGGGCTCGACTTGCCGCTCGTCTTCGAGCTCGAGTTACCGCTCGTCTTCTGCGAGCTCGACCTGCCGCTCGCCTTCGAGCTCGACTTGCCGCTCGTCTTCTGCGGGCTCGAGTTGCCGCTCGTCTTCTTCGAGCTGGTCTGGCCGTTCGTGGCGCCGCGCTTACGAGTTCGACTGCTCGTCGAGGAGCCGCGGCTCCTCGAGCTGCGCGTGTGTCCGCTGGATCGCTTCTTCGACTCTTGTGCCATGTGTTCTCAGCCTCCGCCCTGTTGGGACTGTTGCCCCTGCTGGCCCTGTTGGGGCGCCTGCCCCTGTTGCGCCCTGCTGGCCCTGTTGGGGCGCCTGCCCCTGTTGGGGCTGTTGTGCCTGCTGGCCCTGTTGGGGCGCCTGCCCCTGTTGGGGCTGCTGTGCCTGCTGGCCCTGTTGGGGCGCCTGCCCCTGTTGGCCCTGCTGACCCGCCAGGTTGCCGAGACCTTCTCCCACTCCCTGACCGGCCTGCCCGACGCCCTGCCCGACGCCCTGCCCGGCCTCTCCGAGGCCCTGTCCGACCCCCTGGCCGGCCTGCGCGACGCCCTGTCCGGCGCCCTGGCCGAGGTCTCCGACCCCCTGCCCGACGCCCTGACCGAGCTGCCCGACGCCCTGCCCGGCGCCCTCGCCGACGTCCGAGAGCGCCTGGTTGGCGCCCTGGCCGATCTGCGGAAGCGCCTGCTCGGCGCCCTCGCCGGCGTCCTCGGCGACATCTCCCGCGGAGCCGAGGAACTCCCCGGCTCCCGCACCCGTGTCCTCGACGGCCCGTCCGATTCCGCCCAAGATCTCCGGGTTTCGATCAAGCGTCACGGCGACGCGATCGACGATCGAGTGCACGGTGTCAAGGCGCGCATTCAGAAGCGCCTGCGCCTCGACGCCGTAGATCTCGAGCTCGACCTTGTCGAGGTGTGCCACCGCGCCGACGCTGACCTCGGCCAGCCTGCGCACCTCCGCGACCACGGCGACCTGAGCGGTCAGGTCCTCGACTTCGACCTCGACCTTGTCGACCTTGATCACCGGGACGTCGACGATCACATCGGATCCCTCTTCGATCTTGCTCGGATCGACAACGGCGTAGTCGTCGTAGTCCGGCCGATCTCTCCTTTTGCGGCCGCTCGTTCCCGCTCTTACGCTGCTCTTCGCGGCGCTCGTGCGTTTCGTTTCCGGCGCTTGAGTGTGTTCTCGTCAGCCATGTTCGCTCACTTCTTCGAGTTGGCGATGGCGTCGCTGGCCTTCTGGACCTGCGCCGCGACCTGACCGACGCTCTCGCTGCGCTCCGCGACCTGGCCGGCCGCGCTGCCGATCGTCTTCAATGCCGAGTCCGGCTTGGGCATGCTGATCTTCGGGGCCTTGACCTTCGGCATCTTCACGCTTGGCTTGGGTATGCGTGCGAGCACGCCCTTCCGTTGCTTGGTGCGGCTCAGCGCGACCCCGCCCGCAAGCCCGAGCAGCGCGGCTCCGCCGGCTGCGGCCGGAACCTTTGCCTTGTCAGCGAACGCCGCCAGCTTCGACTTGTCGCTGCCGTCGCGGCTCGCCGACCCGCCGGAACTCGACTTCTTCGAAGCGCCGGAACTCGACTTCTTCGACGTCTGCTGACCTCCGCTCGCGGGACGGCGCTGACTCGACGGACGCTTGCTGCTGCTGCTGCTGCTGCTGCTCGACGGACGCTGCTGCTGCTGCTGCTGCCTGCTAGCTGCGGCCCGACGAGGACCGCTTGCTCTGGCTCTGCGCACTCGCGCCGTTACGGCTCTTCGAGGCCGTCGACGACCGGCTATTCGAACTCTTGGTCTTGGATCGCGTGCTGCCGGCCTTTGTCTGGGCCATGAGCAGGCCTCCTTGCTCGTTCTTGGGGTGCCCGGGAGCCTCCCGGCCTTATGCCTTATGCCTTGACCTACCCGTGGCCAGGTCTGTGAATCTGGCAGCGGCGGAAAGCCGCGCAGAGGCCGAGAAATCGTCCGCATGATCCAGTGACCGGTCATCCGGTCGGTCCTCAACCGTCTCGTCCGCCTGGCGCAGTTGCAAGAAGTTTGGCGGCCGGAGCGCCGAGGCCGCTCAGCGGCCCTTCCAGTCCGGCTTGCGCTTCTCGGCGAAGGCGCGGATCCCCTCGCGGAAGTCCTCGGAGGCGAAGCACGACTCGCGCAGCTCGATCAGCTCGCGCTCCTGGTCGGGCGTCAGTCGCGGGAACCGGGCGAGGGTCTCGATCGCGCGCTTGTTCCCGGTCATCGAGAGCGGGGCGTTCGCGGCGATCTCTTCCGCAAGGCCGAGCGATGCGGCCTCGACCTCGTCGTCGGGGACGACCTCGTTGACGAGCCCGATCTCACCGGCGCGCTCGGCGCTCAGGTTACGCCCGGTCAGGAAGAGCTCCCGCGTCCGCGCGACGCCGATCACGTCGATGAAACGCTCGAGGCCGGTGTGCCCGTAGATCAGGCCGAGCTTCGCCGGCGGCATGCCGAGCTTGGCGCCGGCCGCGCAGACGCGGAGGTCGCAGCGCACGGCGAGCTCGAGCCCACCGCCCAGACAGTGGCCG
Organism: uncultured Solirubrobacterales bacterium; assembly: GCA_963729075.1. Classification (GTDB taxonomy): domain Bacteria; phylum Actinomycetota; class Thermoleophilia; order Solirubrobacterales; family 70-9; genus WHSW01. The sequence goes on from CAVSMU010000003.1 coordinate 326,586, forward strand.
TTGATCGCAGCCAGCACCGGATACGGATGGGCGCTGACCGCCTCCATCGCTGCGTGGAACGGATGCGCGACGAGGGCCTCCGCGTCGCGCTCCAAGGTCTGGTCGGGGATCGCGCCGATGTCGTAGCCGGCCGAGAACGCACGGCCGGTGCCGGTGATCACGACGCACCGGGTCTCGATTCCCTCGGCGAGCTCGGGCAGGGTGGCCGCGAGCGCGTCGAGGACCTCATGGTCGAGCGGATTGCGCTTCTCGGGATTCGAGAGCGTCAGTCGGGCGACCGCCTCGGCGGGACGATCGAGGACCAACTTGCCGGAGGCGAGCGGCTCGCTCATCGCCCGCACCGGCTACTCGAGCACGACCAGCACGTCACCTTCCTGGACGCTCTGGCCCTCCTTGCAGCGGATCTCCTTGACCGTGCCGTCGTCCTCGACCTCGACCGGCATCTCCATCTTCATCGACTCGAGGATGACCACGGTGTCCCCGTCCGCGACCTCGTCGCCGACCTCGACCTCGATCTTCCAGACGGTGCCGGTGATATGTGCCTCAACGTCTGCCATCGGCGGGCGGGAGAATATCCGGCCGCGCCGGACCCATGACGAACCTGCTCGTGATAGTCGCCGCCCGCAACGAGGCGGATCGGATTGGAGCGACCCTCGACTCGCTCGCGGCCGCCTTCCCGGGACGCCGAGCTCTGGGTCGCCGACGACGCGTCCGACGACGGCACCGCCGGGGTCGCGCTCGCCCACGGCGCCCAGGTCGTGAGCCGCGGGCGCCCGCACGGCAAGGGCGCCAACATGACCGCGGCCGCCGAGGCGGCGCTCTCGTCGCAGGCGGGCGCGGCGGCCGAGCTGGCGCTCGTCTGCGACGGGGACCTCGGCGACTCGGCGGCGGCGCTGCCGCCGTTGGTCGAGACGGTCGCCCGCGGGGATGCCGACCTCGCGGTCGCCGCCTTCCGGCGCCGCGTCGGCGGCGGTTTCGGCGTCGCCCTGAGGGCCGCGCGCTGGGCGATCCGCAATCGCTCCGGGTTCGAGGCCGCGGCGCCGATCTCGGGCCAGCGGGCGATGCGGGCCGAGGTCCTGCGCGCGGTGCTCCCGTTCGCCGCCGGCTACGGGATGGAGGTCGGGATGACCGTCGATGCCGTCCGCGCCGGCTACCGGCTGTCCGAGGTCGAGCTCAACCTCGAGCACCGGGCGACCGGGCGCACGCTCGGCGGCTTCGTCCACCGGGGCCGCCAGCTGCGCGACTTCGCCCGCGCGTGGTGGGCCCGCCGGCGCTGAGCGTGCCGACCGGGTCTTTCGGGCCTGGACGATTCACACGCCCGGATACGGGCAAACGGATACCGAGGAAAGAATCGAGGGCGCCGCCAAGGAGATCGAGATGGAACGAGGGGCGAGCGCGGAGCCGATTGCTCCGCAGCCGAACGAGACCAATGACGAGAGATCGATCAAGGAGCTGATCGAGCAGCTCGGCGAACAGACCCAGGTTCTCGCGCGCAAGGAGGTCGAGCTGGCCAAGGCCGAGGTGACCGAGAAGGGCAAGCGGCTGGGGGTCGGGGCGGGCGCCTTCGGCGCCGCCGGGATCATCGGCTTGTTCGCGTTCGGCGCGCTTACGGCGGCATTTGTGCTGCTGCTGGCCACTGCCGTCGACGCCTGGGTCGCGGCACTGATCGTCGCCGCCGTTTACGCCGCAATCGCCGGAATCGCCGCTCTGGTCGGGCGAGGCCAGGTACAGCGCGGCACCCCGCCGGTGCCCGAGATGGCGATCGATTCGACCAAAGAGGACGTGGAGACAGTGAAGCGCAGCGCGAGGGAGGGACACGCATGAACCCCGAGGACGACAGGGCGGCGAGTCCCGCCGCCGACGCGGCCGTCGAGAGCGAGAAATCGACGCGCACACCGGAGGAAATCGAAGCCGAGATCGAAGCCACGCGCGAGGAGCTCGGCGAGACGGTTTCCGCACTGGCCGAGAAGGCCGACGTCAAGGGCCAGGCCCAGCGCAAGGTCGAGGAGACGAAGCGGAAGGCCCAGGCAAACCTCTCCGGGGCGTCCGAGACCGCCCGGGAGCTCGCTGTGACGTGCTCCCGAGCGCGCGAAGGAGAACCCGCTTCCGCTCGCGATCGCCGCGGGCGCGATCGGGCTGGCGGCGATCGTCTGGCTGCGCCGCCGGCGCCGCTAGGGGACACGATGGGCAAGGTCCTCTTCACTCCGGTGAGCATCGTCAGCGGCCTGCTCGCAGGGCTGATCGCGTCGAAGCTCTTCGAGTTCATCTGGGGCCGGATCGCCAAGCAGGAGGCGCCCGAGCCCGAGCATCGCGAGGTCTCGTGGCCGGCGCTGCTGATCGCGATGACGGTCGAGGGGGCGATCTTCCGGCTCGTCCGCGGCGTGGTCAACCACGGGGCCCGGGTCGCGTTCTACCGCGCCACCGGGTCATGGCCGGGCGAGGAGAAGCCGGATACGACATGACCGACTCGAGGACGAAGACCGAGCGCTCGAACGGCCCCTCGGGCCGCGATCCGTGGGCCGAGAAGGGGGTCGCGGGCGCCCCGCGCGCCGACTACGCCCCCGAGGGCACCGACACTCGCGAGGGCCTGTGGCCCACGCTCAAGCGCACCGCCCTCGAGTTCAAGGAGGACAACCTGGCCGATTGGGCGGCGGCGCTCACCTATTACGGCCTCCTCTCGCTGTTTCCGGCGCTGATCGCGCTCGTCTCGATCCTCGGGCTGTTCGGGGATCCGCAGACGACTACACGGCAGATCACCGACATCGTCACGCAGATCGGCCCGAGCTCGGCCGCGGATACGTTCTCCGGCCCGATCGAGTCGATCACCTCGAGCCAGAGCACCGCCGGGATCATGTTCGTAGCCGGGCTCGCGGTCGCGCTCTGGTCGGCTTCGAACTACGTCGGCGCCTTCATGCGCGCCTCGAACATCGCCTGGGAGACGCCCGAGGGACGCTCGTTCTTCAAGCTGCGTCCGCTTCAGATCCTCGTCACGCTGGCGATGGTGATCATGCTCGCCCTCGTGGCCTTGGCGCTTGTGCTCACCGGTCCGGTCGTCGACGCGGTTGGCGGCGCGATCGGGGTCGGGGACACGGCGCTTCAGATCTGGGACATCGCCAAGTGGCCGGTCCTGCTCGGGGTCGTGATCCTGATGTTCTCGATTCTGTACTACGCGACGCCGAACGTGAAGGTGCCGGGCTTTCGTTGGGTCACTCCTGGTAGCGCGTTCGCGGTGATCGTCTGGCTGATCGCGTCCGCGCTCTTCGCCTTGTACGTCGCCAACTTCGGCGCCTACGACAAGACCTATGGAGCACTCGGCGGCGTCATCACCGTGCTCGTCTGGATGTGGATCACCAACCTCGCGCTGCTCTTCGGCGTCGAGCTCAACGCCGAGCGCGAGCGCAGCCGCGAGCTCGGCGAGGGAGTGCCGCGCGCCGAGCGCGAGATCCAGCTCGAGCCGCGCGACGAGCCCACGGACAAGCGCACCACCTGACCCGTCGGCCCGCCGCCGCTCGCGAGCGGCGCCGCGGGCCCGAGCGTTTAGCCTGGCGCGCGTGATCCTCGCCATCGATCAGGGCACCACCGGCACGACCTGCCTCGTCTTCGACCGCGACGGGAGAATCCGAGGTCGCGCCTACAGCGAGTTCCGCCAGCACTTTCCGCGCCCGGGCTGGGTCGAGCACGACGCGACGGAGATCTGGGAGGTGACCAAGCGGGTCGCATCGCACGCGCTCGCCGACGCGAAGGGGGATCCGGCGAGCCTCGACGCGATCGGGATCACCAACCAGCGGGAGACCGTGGTCGCCTGGGATCCCGAGACGGGCGAGCCGGTCCACAACGCGCTCGTCTGGCAGGACCGGCGCACGGCGGCGCGCTGCGACGAGTTGCGCGAGGCTGGGACACGAGCCGCTCGTCCGCGAGCGCACCGGGCTCGTGCTCGACCCGTACTTCTCGGGGACCAAGATCGAGTGGCTGCTGCGCAACGTCGACGCGGCACGCGAGGCGGTGTTCGGCACGATCGACTCCTGGCTCGTGTTCAAGCTCACGGGCCGCCACGCCACGGATCTCACGAACGCGTCGCGCACGATGCTGTTCGACATCCGCGAGCTGCGGTGGGACCCGGAGCTGTGCGAGCTGCTCGGCGTCGACCCGGGACGGCTGCCCGAGCCCCTGCCGTCGGCCCACGCCTACGGGACGACCTCGGAGTTCGGGGGCGAGGTCCCCGTCGCAGGGATCGCCGGCGACCAGCAGGCGGCGCTCTTCGGCCAGGCGTGCCAGGACGCTGGGATGGCGAAGAACACGTACGGGACCGGCAGCTTCGTGCTGCTCAACGCCGGCCGGACGATGCCCGAGCCCAGCGACGGCCTGCTGACGACGATCGCCTGGGGGCTCGAGGACGAGACCGACTACGCGCTCGAGGCTGCCGTCTTCGTCACCGGCGCCGCGGTGCAGTGGCTGCGCGACGGCCTCGGGATCGTCGCCGAGGCCGCCGAGACCGAGGGCATGGCCGCGTCGCTCGAGTCAAACGACGACGTCTTCTTCGTGCCGGCGCTCACCGGCCTCGGCTCGCCCCACTGGGACCCGTACGCCAGGGGCACGATCGTCGGCCTCACCCGCGGCACGACCCGCGCTCACCTCGCCCGCGCGGCCCTCGAGGGGATCGCCTATCAGACGGTTGATGCCGTCCGCGCCCAGGAGCGCGCCGCCGGGGCCGAGCTCTCGGAGCTGCGCGCCGACGGGGGCGCCGTCGCGAATCGCTGGCTGATGCAGTTTCAGGCCGACGTCCTCGGCGCGCCGGTGATCCTCCCCGAGATCGCCGAGACCACGGCTCTGGGCGCCGCCTACCTGGCCGGGATCGGGGCGGGCTTCTGGGATCGCGACGAGGTCGCGGGGATGTGGGGCGAGGCATCCCGGTACGAGCCGCGGATGGCCGAGGCCGAGCGCGCCGACCTCGTCGGCCGCTGGCACGAGGCCGTCGAGCGCGCGAAGGGCTGGGCACGGTCGGAGGCAACGGGTACCGATCCTGATCCGAACCCGTAACTCACGGGTAGGAGGGGGGTAGGACCCGATGCCGGTGCGCCGGCGAGCCATCACCCATGTCCGATCTCAAGCCGCAGCGATACGAGGAGAGCCGTCCCCCGGAGGAGTTCCAGCACCTGCACGAATGGGCGCGCACCCACGACGCGGGCTGGACCTACGACCTGGTCCGCATGCTCGTCACCCCCGTCGCGCTCTTCCTATACAGGACCCGCGGGATCTCGGTCGCCAACGTGCCCATCGACGGGCCGGTGATCCTGGCTCCGAACCACTTCTCGAACATGGACCACTTCTTCGCCGGCGTCTACATCCGGCGCAGGATCAGGTTCATGGCCAAGTCGCAGATGTTCGGCCAGAACGCGATCCTCGACTACATCTACCGGGTCGGCGGGGTGTTCCCCGTGATGCGCGGCCACCACGACGAGGACACCTTCATCACCGCCCACTCGATCCTCGACCGCGGCGGCTGCGTCCTCATGTACGCGGAGGGCGGACGCTCCCGCACCGGCGGCCTCGGCGAGCCGAAGGCCGGCGTTGGCCGGCTGGCGCTCGAGTCCGGGGTCCCCGTCGTCCCGGTCGCGATCCACGGATCACGCGGCGTACGTGGCTGGAAGCGCCTCTCGTTTCCCAAGGTCACCGTCCAGTACGGCGATCCGCTGGCCTTCGACGTCGTCGAGCAGCCGACCCGTGAGCAGCAGTACGAGGCCTCCACGGAGGTGTTCGATCGGGTCAAGACGATGTACAGCGCCCTCGACGAGCGCGGCCGGTCGAGCGTGATCAAGTCGTTGCGCGAGGGTGCCGCCGACGCGGTCGCCGGCGCCTCGACGCGCACCGAGCCCTACTCGTAACGCTGCTCGAGCAGCTCCCAGTGATCCGGGTCGTGTCCCGGGATGATCACCGCCTGCGGGTACTGGCGCGCGAACAGGCGCAGCTCCTGCGCTGAGCGGCGCCAGGTGTGACGGTCCAGCGGGCGCGGTGGCTCCGGGGCGTCGTTCAGCTGGCCGATCGTGTAGATCGCGTCGCCCGCGATCACCAGGTCGCGATCCCGCAGCCGGCAGATCACCGACTGGTGGCCCGCGCTGTGGCCGGGGGTCGAGGCCAGGCGCACGCTTCCGTCGCCGAAGAGGTCGAACGTGCGGCCGAAGGTGGAGTACGAGCTCACCCGGCCGGAGTCGTAGCTGAGCGTGCGATATTCGAAGGCGTAGTCGTAGTGCGCATGGCGGTAGCCGTGCATGAACGGCCGGCTCTCGGTCGTCGCGGCGATCCACTCGGCCTCGGTGAGCACGAAGGTGGCGCCCGGGAACTCCGACATGCCCGAGGCGTGGTCGAAGTGAAGGTGCGTCATCACCACGAGGCCGATCGACTTGGCGTCGATGCCGCGGGCGCGCAGCTGCGAGGGCAGGTCCTTGCCGGGCTCGAGCTCCGGCTTGGAGAAGTTGGCGACCAGCCGGCCGAGGTTCTCGGCGGGTCGCGACGCGATCGAGGGATGCAAGCCCGTGTCGACGAGGAACGGGCCGGCGGAGGGATGGTGGACGAGGAAGGCGGGAATCGGCAGCGCCAGCCACTGCGAGCGCGGGGTGCCGAGGCCGAGCATCCGCACGGTCGTGAACTGAGCGTTGCCCTCGATGAACCCGCGGGGCGCGTACATCCTCCCGCAGAGCAGTGGTTCGACCGCGACGGTCGCCCCCTCGAGCCCGCCCGCGAGCGGCGTGGTGAGCCGCCTGGTGTCCGTCTGGACCTTCATCGCCGCAGAACGGTAGCCCGATAGGGTCCGCCGCGATGGCGGCTCCGAGCTCGCGCATCTTTGCGCCCGGCCTGCTTTCCGGCCAGGTCTGCCTGGTCTCCGGAGCCGGCACGGGGCTCGGGAAGGCGTCCGCGCTCGAGCTGGCGCGGCTCGGCGCGACCGTGATCGGCTGCGGGCGGCGCTCCGAGCCACTTGCGGGGATGGTCGCCGAGGTGGAGGCGGCGGGGGGCAGCGCGGAGTCCGAGGCGATGGACATCCGCGACGACGAGGCGGTCGAGCGGCTCGTCGATGGCGTGCTCGAGCGCCACGGGCGGCTGGATCTGCTGGTCAACAACGCGGGCGGCCAGTTCCTGAGCCCGGCGGAGGCGATCTCCCCGAAGGGCTTTCGGACCGTGATCGAGCTCAACGTCACCGGGACCTGGCTCATGACCCATGCCGCCGCGACCAAGGCGTTCATACCGCAGGGGCGCGGCAAGGTGCTCAGCGTCACCCTCTCCCCCCACCACGGGATGCCCGGCATGGTCCACTCGGGCGCCGCGCGAGCCGCGGTGGAGAACATGATGCGCACGCTCTCGGTCGAGTGGTCGCGGTTCGGGATCACCCTGGTGGCGCTCGCCGCCGGGCAGTTCGGCACCGAGACGATGCGGACCAAGTACCCGAAGGAGGTCGTCGAGGCCGTGCCGGGCACGGTCCCGCTCGGCCGGCTCGGCACCGAGGAGGAGTGGGGGTGGTTGGTGGCCTACCTCGCCTCCCCGGCCGGCGATTTCTTCTCCGGCACCGTGATCACCCTCGACGGCGCCCGCGACAACTGGTTCGGCTCCTGGCCCCCGGGCGGCTCCGGCGAGCCCCCGGCCGAGGAACGTAAGCCGCCACGCTGACGTACGAGTTCCGCCACGCCCCGCGCGCCACTCGCGCGCGCCCGGGCGCGACCCTGGCCCCATGCCCGGCGAGCCGCAGATTGACTCCGATATGCGGACACAATCGACGGCTCGTCCGAAGGAGGTCGAGCTGGCGCTCCTCGCAGAACGCCAGCATGGTGTGGTGGCGCGGTGGCAGCTGCTCGCACGCGGCTTCGAACCTGGAGCTGTCACCAGGCGCATCGAGCGGCGACGCCTGCACGTCGTCCACCGCGGCGTCTACGCGGTCGGACACCCGGTCCTGACGCCGGAGGGCCGGTGGATGGCAGCGGTGCTCGCCGGCGGCCCGGGGAGCACGCTCAGCCACCGGTCCGCGGCCGCCCTCCACGGCGTGATCGAGGCAGGTCGAACGGTCGCCGACGTGACGGCCCCGACGCGACGCTCGTCCCGTCCGGGGATCGACCTGCACGAGGGTGTCCTGCCCGAGGACGAGCGAACAATCCACGACGGGATCCCGGTCACGACGGTCGCCCGGACCCTGCTCGACCTCGCCACGGTGCTCGACGACGAGCGTCTGGCTCAGGCGGTCGGCAAGGCCGAGGCATTGGGGCTCGGCGACACGACGTCGCTTCCTGATCTCATGTGCCGATATCCGAGCCGTCGCGGCGCGGTCGCCCTGCGGGCGATCCTCGCCGACGCGCGCATCGGCATGGACCTCGCCCGCTCCGAGCTGGAGATCCGCTTCCTCGCCTTCCTACGTGACCGCGACCTACCCCGCCCCGAGGTCAACGTCCCGATCACGGCGCGTGGGAGGAGGATCGTGGTCGATTGCCTGTGGCGAGAGGCACGGCTCGTCGTCGAGCTCGACAGCCGTGCCCACCATTCGGGCTGGAGGGCAGCCGACGCGGATCGAGCGCGCGACTTCGCCCTCGTTGCTGCAGGGATGCGCACGGCGCGTGTGACCTGGCGCCGCCTCCACCAGGACGCGGGCAGGCTCGAGGCCGAGCTCCGTGCTGTCCTGGACGCCGGCGCCCCGCGCCCCTAGGTGAACATCCCCCCGAACTGGCCGCCCGTGACGTTGATGACCTGTCCGTGGACGTAGTCCGCGAGGCCCGAGCAGAGGAACAGCACCGGTCCGGCCGCCTCCTCGGGTTGGGCGGGGCGGCCGAGCGGGATGACCATCGTCGCCATCGCCCGCATCTGCTCGGGGATGCCCAGGTCGACCTTCTCGCCGCTGGCGGTCTCGAGCTGCTCCCCCTTTTCCTTGGCCTGGGTGAGCCTGGTCTCGACGAAGCCGAAGGCGACCGCGTTGCAGTTGATCTTGAACTGGCCCCACTCCTTGGCCAGCGTCTTCGTCATCCCGACGACCCCGGCCTTTGCCGCCGAGTAGTTGACCTGCCCGGCGTTGCCCATCGTGCCCGAGATCGAGGAGACGTTGACGAGCTTGCGGAACACCTCCTTGCCCTCCGCCTGCTCGGCCTTGGCCGCATCGCGCCAGTGCGGGGCGATCGCCCGTGTGACGCGGAAGGGGACGATCGTGTGGATGTCGAGCATCGCCTGGAACTGCTCGTCGGTCATGCGGTGCACCACGCCGTCCCAGGTGTAGCCGGCGTTGTTGACCACGATGTCGACGGCGCCGAAGGCCTCGATCGCCGTGGAGACGAGCCCGTCGGGCACGTCCGGGCTCGTGAGGTCGCCGGCGAACACCGCGGTCTCGCCGTCGATCTCGCCCGCGGCCTGCTCGGCCACGTCGCCGTCGATGTCGTTGATCAGCACCTTGGCGCCCTCGCGAACGAACAGCTCCGCGGTGGCGCGGCCGATCCCGCGCGCCGAGCCGGTGACGATCGCCGCCTTGCCGTCAAGCAGTCCCATCTTCTTCAAACACTCCCACTTCGATTTCTGCGTCCGGTGTAAGCGCCGGGACTCTACGCGACCGTGTCGGCCCCGGCGCCAACCGGCCCGCGTCTCAGCAAGCGCTTGCGCTGGCCCCCCAAGTGCGGGAGGGTGGGTGCTCCCGATTCGGAGGTGCGCGGATGGAGCGGAGCAGAAACTTGGCGGCTCGCGCCGGGCGCTGGAGTGCCACGCATCGGCGGATCGCGATCGCGGGTTGGTTCGCCTTCGTGATCCTGGCGTTGCTGCTCGGCAGCGCGATCGGCGTCGAGGAGATCAAGGACGAGGACAGCGGCGTCGGTGAGGCGCGCGAAGCCGATCGGGCGGTGGCCGAGGCGTTTCCCGACAACCCGGGGGAGACCGTGCTCGTGCAGAGCCGGAGCGGGGTGACCGCCGATCAGCCGGAATTCCGGGCCGTGGTCGATGACGCCGTTTCCCAGCTCGAGTCGACCGAGAACGTCATCGACGTCGAAAGCCCCTACTCCGCCGGCACCGAGGGCGGGATCTCGCAGGACGGCACATCGGCGCTGATCACGTTCGAGATCCCGGATCCGGGCGACGACGCGGATGTCACGGCCGAGGACCTGGTCGAGGCGCCGCTTGCGACGGTCGCCGCGCTCGGCGAGGCCCATCCCGATTTCCGGGTCGAGGAGTTCGGTGACGCCAGCGCCGGCAAGGCGCTCAGCGAGTCGTTCGAGGACGACTTCCAGAAGGCGGAGGTGACCTCGGTCCCGATCACATTGATCATCCTCCTGCTCGCTTTCGGCGCTGTGGTCGCGGCGCTGGTGCCGCTGGTCCTGGCGGCGACGGCCGTGGCGGCGGCGATTGGGCTGCTCGGCCCACTGAGCCTGATCTGGCCGCTCGATCAGTCGGCGACCTCGGTGGTCCTGCTGGTCGGCCTCGCCGTCGGGGTCGACTACTCGATGTTCTATTTGCGGCGGGAACGCGAAGAGCGAGCACGCGGGAACGAGGCGGAGGCCTCGCTTGCAGCCGCTGCGGCGACCTCGGGGCGCGCGGTGCTCGTCTCCGGCGTGACCGTGGCGATCTCCATGGCGGGGATGTTCCTCGCCGGCGCCGCGACCTTCACGTCCTTCGCGGTCGGAACGATCACCGTCGTCGCGATCGCGGTCGTCGGCTCGCTCACGGTCCTGCCGGCGATCCTCTCCTGGCTCGGAGACCGCGTCAACAAGGGAAAGATCCCATTCCTGCCCTCGCCCGAGGAGCGCGCGACGCGGGAATCACGGGTCTGGTCGGCGATCCTCACCCCGGTTCTGCGCCGGCCGGTGGTCGCGGCGGTGGCGTCGACGGCGGTGCTGCTCGTGCTCGCGATCCCGGTGCTGAACCTCAAGATGGCGGTGCCGGGCATCGAGACCCTGCCACAGGACCTCGAGGTCATCCAGACCTACGACCGCATCCAGGCCGCATTCCCCGGTAACCAGATCCCGGCGGTGGTCGTGATCGAGCAAGGGGACGCCGCCGACGTCGAGCTGACGATCGCGGTCCACAACCTCCGCGAGGCGGTCGAGGCCAACGACCTGTTCGAGCCGCCGGTGACCGTTGAGTTCAGCGCCGACCACTCGGTCGCCATGGTCGACGTGCCGATAGTCGGCGACGGCACCAACGACCAGTCGTACGCCGCGCTCGCTGAGCTCCGCGACGAGATCATTCCGGCGACCGTCGAGCCGACTGGGGCCGAGGCGAACGTCACCGGCTTCACGGCCGGCTCGAACGACTTCAACGAGCTGATGGAGACCCGAGTGCCGATCGTGTTCGCCTTCGTGCTCGGCTTCGCCTTCCTCCTGCTGCTCGCGACGTTCCGCTCGATCGTGATCCCGCTCAAGGCGATCGTGCTCAACCTGCTCTCGGTCGGGGCGGCCTACGGGATCGTGGTCTGGATCTTCCAGGAGGGCCATCTCGAGTCGCTGCTCGGCTTCGAGTCGACCGGCGCGATCACCTCATGGCTGCCGCTGTTCCTGTTCGTGCTCCTGTTCGGCCTGTCGATGGACTACCACGTGTTCATTCTCAGCCGCGTGCGCGAGCTCTACGACCGCGGGATGTCGACCGAGGCCGCGGTCAGCGACGGGATCAAGCACACCGCGGCCGTCGTGACCGCGGCCGCGGCGGTGATGATCGCGGTGTTCGCGATCTTCGCCACCCTGTCGGCGATCGAGTTCAAGCAGTTCGGCGTCGGGCTCGCCGCCGCCGTGCTGATCGACGCGACGATCATCCGCGGGGTGCTGCTGCCGGCGACGATGACCCTGCTCGGCGACTGGAACTGGTACCTGCCGCGCTCGCTCGGCTGGCTGCCGAAGATCGGGATCGGCGAGCGGCCCGGCCCCGAGCCCGGCGCGAAGCCGACCCGCGCCTAACGGGGAGTCAATTGCCCTAGCCCCTACGCGCAGCCCACTGACGCCCGCACCGCGCCCACCTGGCCAATCAGCTCGGCGGCCTCGGCGGCGTCGATCCTCTTGCCCGTCTGGGCCCGGGCCTGGTTGGCGAATGCGCCGAGCTTGCCGCACGCCCCCGCGAGCCGACCGGCGTCGAGTTTTCGCTGCGCGCCGCCCAGCTTCGCGAGCAGGCTGCGCTCGATCCCGTGCGGCAGCCCGAGCTCCTCGACCTCGCCGATCAGCTCGGCGACCGTCGGGCCGTCGACCGCGATCCCCGACGGCCCGCTGGCGCCGGAGATGAAGCTCTGGTCGATTCCGGTGCCATCGAGGTTGGCGCGCCCGATCGTGCCGGTGGCGTTGTTCGTCCAGTAGAGGTGGACAGCGTCGACCGCGACCTCGAGCGGGCCGCTCGCGCCGGAGATGAAGCTCTGGTCGACGCCCGAGCCGTCGAGGTTGGCGCGCCCGATCCTGTTGCTGCCGGTGGCCGTCCAGTAGATGTGCGCGCCGTCGACCACGATCGCGACCGGGGCGACCGGGCCGCTGATGCCGGTGATGAAGTCGTTGTCGACGTCGTGCCGTCGAGGTTCGCGCGCCCGATCGAGTTGGTGAGGTTGTTCGCCCAGTAGACGTGAGCACCGTCGACCGCCACGTCGGTGGCGCCACCGGTGCCGATGATGAACTCGTGATCGACGCCCGAGCCGTCGAGGTTGGCGCGCCCGATCGTGTTCGCGAACGGGTTCGTCCAGTAGATGTGCGCGCCGTCGACCGCCACCCCCCTGATCTGGGTGCTGCCCGTGATGAAGCTCTGCTTGGCGTCCGAGCCGTCGAGGTCCGCCCGCCCGATCCCGTTGATGTTGAAGTTCGCCCAGTAGACGTGTGAGCCGTCTACCGTCAGCCCGACCGGATCGCTGGCGCCGCCGATGAGGCTCTGGTCGACGCCCGAGCCGTCGAGGTTGGCGCGAGCGATCGTGCCGGTGTTGAAGTTCGCCCAGTAGACGAAGGCATCGGCGCGGGCAACCAGCGCGAGCGTCGCCACGGCCGCCGTCGCGAGCGCCAGCAACGCTCGGCGAAAGCGGGAGCTGTTACAAACGTTGCGACCGAGAGTCATCACGACGCGTGCCCGATCACGAGGCCCCAGTATCCCATTCTCGGCCGGGTGCGAGCGTCGCGTTTCCAAGTCGATCGAGTGCGGAAGGTCACACCCCGGATCCAGCCGGCCTGAGAGTCTCGGCGCAGCTAACGACTCGGGGGTGTCTCGATGGAGAATTCGTCAGGAGCAAAGCTGGGGTCGTCGCGCCGTGTGCGCTGGCTGGTGTTGGGGCTGGCAGTCGCGACACTCGGCGTTGCCGCCTGCGGCGGTGATGACGGAGACGAAAGCGAGGCGACGACGACCACCGCTGTCGACACCGACTCCGCCGACGCCGGAGAAGGAAGCGAGAAGATCGTCATCGAGACGCACATCACGTTCAGGCCTGAAGGGGCCACGGGCGAGGTCCTCAGCGGCTCCACCATCGGCGACTCGCCCTTCTGCCCCGGTGGCACGTTCAGCGACACCAGAGGGAGCGACGCCTGGTTCGTCGAGAAGACCCTTGACTGCCCCGACGGCAGCCTCAGGATCGGCTTCAGCCCGGGCGAGCCGGTGAATCACAAGCAGACCGGCCCATGGGAGGCCCTCGGCGGAACCGACGCCTTCGAGGGCCTACAGGGAGACGGTGAGATGGAGGTGACCGGAAGCGGCGGCGAAGGTCGCGAGACGTTCACCGGGACGGTTGAGCAGTAGCCAGCGTGCTCCCGGAGTAGGACGAAACGAACAAATCACCGACCTCGGCGATCGCCGGGCAGCGGCGTCACCCTTCGGGAAAGGGTCCGATCAGCTCGATCTGGTTCTCCTGCTCGCACGTCCCGACGACAGCGAAGTCAGTGCCCCGTTGACCGTTGCACACGTCGTGCGAGGGCTCCTCGGGTGGGGGGTTCGGAAGCGGGACCGGAGGAGGCGGGTTGTCGCCCAGCAACCGGTCGTCGCCCTCTCCGCCGAGCAGCACGTCGCTGCCGAAGTTGCCGACGAGGTCGTCGCCGCCTTCGCCGCCCCGGACGAGGTCGTCGGCCGGACCGCCGAAGAGGGCGTCGTCGCCCGCATCGCCGTCGACACTGGTCCTTGTCCATCTGGCCCGTGGCGAAGTCGTCCCCGGCGCCCGCGCTCATCACGTCGGCGCCGCCCTCGCCGAACAGCTGGTCGTCGCCGCCGCCGCCGAGGATGTGGTCGCGGCCGCCCGGCACGTTCATGCCGGCGGGGAAGCCGAGCAAGATGGACTCGGCCGTGTCGCCGATGACGAAGTCGTTCCCCGTACCGGCGTCGAGCCTATCGTCGCCCTCCCCGCCGCAGATCTGGTCGTCTCCGCCGAGGCCCGCGACAAAGTCGTTTCCCGCGCCGGCGAGGATGACGTCGGGGCCCTCGGTGCCCAAGATGCGGTCGTTGCCGTCCGTGCCGACGATGGTTGCCTCCTCGGCCTCGAAGATCAGCAGGCACGGATCGGGCGAAGTCTGCGCCGTCGTCACGCCCGGGAGCAGCAGCGAGACTACAAGTGCCGTGATGGCGATGAGCGCGGTCCTGAGCATGGTCACCTCCGCTTGGCGGCTGGTACCCACCCACCCTACTGCCGGATCACCACCGCTGGGCTTGACACGCACGCCCACGGTCAGCGAGCATCCACCTGTGACTTGCGGTAGGCGGACAGCTTGCCTGCTCGTCGTGATCGCGGTCACGATCGTCGTAGGCGGCGGGCAGACGGCAAGCGCAGCGACCCCGAGCGGCAAGAAGATCACGCGGACCGTACGTGCGCTGACCGAGAAGTACCCGGTGCGCTCCACGCTGTTCGGCGTCTGGAAGGACGGCCGGAGGCTGGCCAGCGGCGCGTTCGGCGAGTCGAGGCCCGGAGTGGTGGCGACGAGGGCCGATCACTTTCGGATCGGCAACATCACGGAGTCGCTTACGGTGACGCTGCTCCTGCAGCTCGTCGACGACGGGCGCCTGAGCCTCGATGATCCGCTCTCGAACTGGTTCCCGAGCCTGCCCGGCGCGCAGCAGGTCACGCTCGGGATGCTCGCCCGAAGCACCGCGGGCTATGCCGACTACGTCACGACCCCCGAGTTCGATGACGCGTTCAACGCCAACCCGTTTCGGAGCTGGGAGGTCTCGGAGCTGCTCAGCCTCGCCTTCGCCCAGCCGCCGCTGTTCGCCCCGGGAACGAGCTGGGCGTTCTCCGACACCAACTTCCTGCTCCTGGGAAAGGTCCTGCGACGCGCCACCGGAAGGCCCGTCGACCGGCTGCTGCGCCAGCGGATCTGGAGCGAGCTCGGCATGAACGAGACCGAGATGCGCGTCGGCCCCCACATTCCGGCGCCGGTCATGCACGGCTACAGCAGGGACCGTGGCCGCTACGAGGACACCACTCGCTGGTCGGTGTCGTGGGCGAGGTACACGGGAAACATGACCTCCACCCTCGGCGACATGGGCAGGTGGGTCGAGGCGCTCGGCACGGGGTCGCTGCTCTCGCGCCGATCCCACGCGCTGCAGGTCGGGCCGCAGAACGTCGGCCTTGGACCGCTGACCACGAACCAGTACTACGGGATGGGCCTCATCGTGGGCAACGGCTGGATCGGCGCCAACCCGCAGCTGCTCGGCTACAACGGGGTCATCAGCTACCTACCCGCCAAGCGAGCGGCAGTGGTGGTGTCCGCCACCCAGGGGCCCGGGGGCAAGCCCACGACGGCTTACGCCTCGGCCATCTTCAACCGCATCGGAAGGCTGCTAGCGCCCAAGCAGCCGCCGAATCTGCAGGTCTGCCCGCGCCCTCCCTGCTGAATCGCGCTCGTTCGGCTACTTGCCCTGCACGAGGGATATCGCCCGCGCGATCACCAGGCGCTGGATCTCGTTCGTGCCCTCGTAGATCTGGGTGATCTTGGCGTCGCGCATCATGCGCTCGACCGGGTACTCGCTGACGTAGCCGTAGCCGCCGAGCACCTGGACCGCCTCGGTGGTCACCGCCATCGCCGTGTCCGAGGCGATCAGCTTCGCCATCGCCGAGTACTTGCCCATGTCGGCATCGCCGGCATCGACCTTCGAGCAGGCGCGGTAGAGCAGCTCGCGCGCGGCAGCGGTGCGCGACTCCATGTCGGCGAGCTTGAACTGGATCCCTTGGAAGGAAGCGATCGGCTTACCGAACTGCTTGCGCTCCTGGGCGTAGGCCGCGGCGTAGTCGGTCGCCCCCTGGGCGATCCCGACCGCCTGCGCGGCAACCCCGAGCCGCGATCGGTCGAGCGTCGCCATCGCGACCTTGAATCCCTGGTTTGCCTCGCCGATCAGGTTCTCGGCCGGGACGCGCACGTTGTCGAAGATCGGCTGGCCCGTGGGCGAGCCGCGGATGCCCATCTTGTGCTCGAGCTTGCCGACCGCGAATCCGGGCCGATCGGCCTCGACGACGAACGCGGAGATGCCGCGCGAGTGGCCCTGCTCGGGGTCGGTGACCGCGAAGCAGATATAGAAGTCGGCGACGCCGAGGTTCGTGATCCAGTTCTTGGTGCCGTCGATCACCCACTCGTCGCCGTCGCGCACCGCGCGGGTGCGCATCCCGCCCGGGTCCGAGCCGGCGTCGGGCTCCGAAAGCGCGAACGCCGGCGACCACTCGCCGGACGCGCAGCGCGGCAGGAATCGCTGCTTCTGCTCGTCGGTGCCGAAGAGCTTGATCGGCAGCGTGCCGAGCTCCTGGATCATCAGGATCAGGGCGCTCGACGCACACGCCTTGGCGACCTCCTCGACCGCGATGTTGAGCATCAGCGTCCCGGTCCCGGTGCCGCCGTGCTCGGCGTCGAAGGGCAGGCCCATGAGGTCGTGGTCGGCGAACAGCTCGCGGATGTCGCGTGGATACTCCGCCTGTTCGTCGATCGCAGGCGCGCGCGGTGCGACGCGCTCGACCACCATCTTGCGGATCGTCTCGCGGAAGTCCTCGAAGTCCTGCGGGATCGAGTAGCCGGCGTGCGGCTGGGCGACGGTCGTCATCGCGTTCAGGCTATCGACCAGCGGAACCTCGGCCCGCGCCGTTCAGCGCCGCGCCGCGTCGTGCTTCCGCGCCGAGCGTCGACTCGCTTGCTAATGGCGCTATCGAGACGACGCTCGTCGCTCCGGCCTAGGATCCCCACTTCGTCTCGGGCCGGGGGAGGATCCGGGTCGGCGCCGCGGAGGCCCTCGTCGGGGCCGAGGACACGGTGCTCTGCGAGTGATCGACTAGAGCCCGAGCTGCCGGCCGAGGATCTCCTTCATGACCTCGTCTGTGCCGCCGCCGATCGGGCCCAGGCGGGCGTCCCGCAGGGCGCGCTCGACCCCGTACTCGCGCATGTAGCCGTAGCCGCCGAGGATCTGGAGGACCTCGTCGGCGACCTCGACGCAGGCGCGCTGGGTGTAGAGCTTGGCCTTGGTGACGTCTGAAATCGCGTCCTCGCCGGCGACGAAGCGGCGCAGGGCGTGGTAGGTGAGCGCGCGCCCCACCTCGGCCTTGACCCCGACCTCCGCGATCTTGTGGCGAATCGCCTGGAAGCCGCCGATCGGCCGTCCGAACGCCTCGCGCTCGCCCGCGTAGGAGATCGCGACGTCGAGCAGCCGGCGCATGCCGCCGACCGCCCCGAGCGCCATCAGGAGCCGCTCCCAGGCGAAGTTCTCCATGATCAAATAGAAGCCCCGGTTCTCCTCGCCGAGCAGGTTCTCGTCCGGCACCTCGACGTCGGTGAACGACAACTCGCCCGTGTCGGAGGAGTGCCAGCCCATCTTCTCCAGCTTGCGCGAGACCTCGTATCCGGGCATCTCGCGCTCGAGGATCAGGAACGAGATCCCCTGGTGCCCGCCGTCCGGGGTCGTCTTCACCGCGCAGACGAGGAAGTCGGCGCGCACACCGTTCGTGATGAACGTCTTGGCGCCGTTGACGACGTAGCCACCGGGCACCTTGCGCGCCTCGGTGCGGATCGAGGCGACGTCGGACCCCGCCCCGGGCTCGGTGATCCCGAGCGCCGCGATCTTGCGCCCCGCGATCGCCGGCCGCAGGAACCGCTCGTGCTGGTCGGGGGAGCCGAACCTGTACACGGGCGGGGTCGCGATCCCCGTGTGCGCCCCGAGCCCCGCCCCGACCCCCCCGGACGCGCCCGCCGCGGCCAGCTGCTCGGCCCAGACTGCGTCGTGGACGTAATCGCCGCCCTGACCCCCGAGCTCCACCGGGTACTTCAGGCCGAGGAAGCCGAGCTCGGCGGCCCGGGTGTACAGCTCGCGCGGGAACTCCCGCGCCGCCTCCCACTCGTCCACGTGCGGCGCGACCTCGGTTCGCACCCAGCGGTCGATCGTCTCGCGCAGCTGCTCGTGCTCGTCGGTGAACGGGGGCAGCGTGGCCCGCTCGCCGGTGTCGCGGACGACGGCGGTCATCCGCCGCCCGGTGCGCGCCACGCCTTCATCGTCGTGTAGCCGCGGCCCGCGAAGTCGAAGCCGAGTAGATCCCCGGTCGGGTTGGCTCGATCCCCGTGGTGGTAGGCGCGGACCTCGGCGATCCTGCCGTCGCGGAGCCGGAACCACTCGGTGCCGCGGTTGAGGCGCTTCTCACCGGACTTCGGGTCGCGCCAGGTCATCGTCCACTCGATCACAGCCTCGTCGCCGTCGGCGAGCCCGTGCTCGTAGTGCCACTGGCCGTCGAGGTTGTCGATCGCCCAGCGCGCGTTCTCCGCGATCGCCCGCCCGTGATGGGGGCCGAGGCGGGTGTAGTAGTGAGTCGCGTCGTCGGTGAAGTGGGACGCGATCAGCTCGACGTCGCCGGTGTTGAGCGCCTCGTAGTAGCTGCGGATGTGGCCGAGGTTCGAGATCCCAAGAATCTTTCACGGAATGTCGATTTCCGCTCGCTCGTTCGTCGCTAGGGTGAAAAGCGGCGAAACGGACGCTGCTCCAACGACAGGAGGACACATGAAGTACATGCTCATCCTCGCCGGCGAGGAAGGCGGGATGGAGGACGTGAGCCCTGAGGAGATGAAGGCGGTGATGGACCGCTGGTCGGCCTACGGGCAGGAGCTGGTCGACGCCGGCGCGTTCATCGCCGGGGAGGGCTTGCAGGAGAGCGCGACCGCGACCACCGTGCGGATCTCCGACGACGGCGAGCGGCTGGTCACCGACGGCCCCTTCGCGGAGACGAAGGAGCAGGTCGGCGGCTTCTATGTGATCGAGTGCGCCGACCTCGACGAGGCGATCGAGTGGGCCAGGAAGGTTCCCCTCCAGGGAGGCGGGATCGAGGTTCGACCGGTCATGGACTACACGCAGTACGGGTACGAGGACCCGTCTACCGCCACGGCGGAGGCATCCTCGTAGAGGCTCCGGCCGGGGTCGTCGACCGCACCTTCCGGCACGAGTCCGGGCGTGCGGTCGCGACCCTGATCCGGGTCCTCGGGGACTTCGACGCCGCCGAGGAGGCGGTCCAGGAGGCGTTCGTCGTCGCGCTCGAGCGCTGGCCCCGGGACGGCGTTCCCGCAAATCCCGGCGCCTGGATCACGCGTGTCGCTCGCAACCGGGCGATCGATCGACTGCGGCGTGCGCGGACCCTGGACGCCAAGCTGCCGGAGCTCGAGCGCCTCGAGGCCCTGCGCGTCGCCGGCGATGACGAGATCGACGAGGTTGCCGAGTCGCCGGTCGCCGACGACAGGCTGCGGCTGATCTTCACCTGCTGTCATCCAGCCCTGGCCCCAGAGGCGCGGGTGGCCCTCACCCTGCGGACGCTGGGCGGTCTCAGCACGGCCGAGATCGCGCGCGCGTTCCTGACCTCGGAGTCGGCGATGGCGCAACGGCTTGTACGCGCGAAGCGCAAGATCCGCGAGGCGCGCATTCCCTACGAGGTGCCGGCGGCCCATCAGCTTCCCGAGCGCCTGCCGTCGGTGCTGGCGACCGTCTATCTGATCTTCAACGAGGGGTATTCAGCCTCCGGCAGCGATGAGCTCATCCGCCGTGAGCTCTGCGCCGAGTCGATCCGGCTCGGCCGGGTGCTACGGGAGATCATGCCCCGGGAGCGGGAGATCGACGCCTTGCTCGCCCTGATGCTGCTCCACGACGCCCGGCGGCCGGCCCGGCTCGACACGCGCGGCGAGCTGGTGCCGCTCGCAGATCAGGACCGTTCGCTCTGGGACCGCGAGCAGATCGATTCCGGCCTGGAACTCGCCCGACGGGCGCTCGCGGTTCGCGGTGTGGTCGCGCCGCTGGCCCCGGGCCCCTACGCACTCCAGGCCGCGATCGCTGCCGAGCACTGCCGGGCGGCGACCGCGGACGACACCGACTGGGACCGGATCCGGCTGCTCTACGACTGGCTCGTTCAAGCGCAGCCGTCGCCCGTCGTCGAGCTCAACCGCGCGGTGGCGATCGCGATGGCGGAGGGCCCGCAGCGCGGGCTCGAGGCGATCGACGCGATCGAGGGGCTCGACGCCTACCTGCACCTGCACTCCGCGCGCGCCGATCTGCTGCGGCGCGCGGGGCGCGCGCGCGAGGCCGCGAGCGAGTACGACCGCGCGCTCGAGCTGGTCGCGAACCCGGTCGAGCGCTCATTCCTCGAGCGCCGCCGCGCCGAGGTCGCTCAGTAGCCGCCCGAGGACTGCTCGGTCGTCGTCTGCTCGGTCGAGTCGCTCTGGGCCGAGTCGTCAGAGTCGTCGTCGGAGCCGCAGCCCGCGAGCGCACCCACGGCCACGGCGGCGCCCACGGCGAGCGTCGCCAGCGTGGCGCGAATCCTCATCTCCACAAGCTGATACGCCCGCTAGAGGCCATAGGAACGGCCGATGACGTCCAGCATGATCTCGTCCGTCCCCGCGCCGATGCGGTTCAGGCGCTGGTCGCGGTAGGCGCGCTCGATCTCGTACTCCTTCATGTAGCCGTAGCCGCCGTGGATCTGCACGCAGTCGTCGGCGACCTCGTGGCAGACGCGGGTCGCGAACAGCTTGGCCATCGTGATCTCGCGCACCGGGTACTCGCCGTTGGCGAACCGCCAAGCGGTGGCGTGGACCATCTGCTTCGCGGCCTCGATCTTGGTCGCCATGTCGGCGAACTTGTGCCTGATCGCCTGGAAGCGGCCGATCGGGCGCCCGAACGCCTCCCGCTCCTTCGCGTACTCCAGGGTGCGCTCGAACATCCGCTCGCAGGACGCGTAGCAGCCCGCGGCGGCCACCAGGCGCTCGCCCTGAAGCTCCCAGGAGATGTGGTAGAAGCCCTTGCCGATCTCCCCGAGCACCGCGTCGGCCGGGACCCGCATGTCCTCGAACGCGAGCTCGCCGGTGTCGGAGGCGTGCATGCCCATCTTCTCGAGCGTGCGCGAGATCGAAAACCCCGGGACCGTGTCGCCGCCGGCGTCGCGCAGGTCGACCAAGAAGAGGGTGATCCCGTCGTGGCGCTTGTCGGGGTCCGTCTTCGTCACCAGGACGCAGAAGTCCGCGCGCGCGCCGTTGGTGATGAAGGTCTTGGCCCCGTTGATCACGTACTCGTCGCCGTCGCGGATCGCGGTCGTGCGGATCCCGGCGACGTCCGAGCCGGCGCCGGGCTCGGTGATCCCGAGGCACCCGATCCGCTCGCCCTGGATCCCGGGCACCAGGTAGCGCTGCTTCTGCTCCTCGGTGCCGAGCAGGTGCACGGGGGGCAGGACCATGTCGGTCTGGACCGCGAAGCCCATGTTCGTGCCGCCGGATCCGGAGTAGCTCATGCACTCGGCGCGGATCAGCGAGTAGAAGTAGTCGCCGCCCTGGCCGCCGTACTCCTCCGGAAAGCACAGGCCCAGATAGCCGAGCTCGCCGGCGCGCCTCATCGCCGAATCGGGCCAGAGCGTCTCCTCCCACTCGTTGCGATACGGGTAGAGCTCCTTCTTCACCCAGGCGCTCATCGACTCGCGGAGATCGAGATGCTCGTCCGTGAAGATGAAGTGGTTTCGCGTCGCCTCGTGCTCCGGCTTGATCACGGTCGCTGTGGCCACGGATGCTCTCCTTCTCGCTCGCTCGAAAGTAGAAAGTGTAGAGTAGTACTTTCTACTCGTGCCCGAGTTCGAGAAGATTCGCTACGAGATCGCCGAGCACGTCGCGACGATCACGCTCGACGACCCCGAAACCCGCAACGCGCTCTCGGTCGAGTTGCTCGGCGAGCTGATCGCCGCGCTCGAGTCGGCGCGCGACGACGAGGACGTCCGCGTGGTCGTGCTCGCCTCCTCGCACGAGAAGGTCTTCTCGTCGGGCGCCAACCTCGCGGGGTTCGGCGCCGAGGCGCCGATCGTCCACAAGCACTTCGGCTCGGAGGCGTTCGTGCGCGTGTTCAAGCTGCTCGGCGAGCTCGGCAAGCCCTCGCTGGTGGCCGCGAACGGCCACGTCCTGGCCGGCTCGCTCGGCATCGCGCTCGCCTGCGACCTGATCATCGCCAGGGAGGGCGCCGGGTTCGGGACGCCCGAGATCAACGTCGGCCTGTTCCCGTTCATGATCATGGCGCTGATCTACCGCAACGTGCCGCGCAAGAAGACGAACGAGATGCTGCTGCTCGGCGAGCGCCTGACCGCGGAGGAGGCGCGCGAGGCGGGGATCGTGAACAAGGTCGTCCCGCCCGAGGAGTTCGAGGCCGCGGTCGCCGATTGGGCTGGGAAGCTGGCGGCGAAGTCGCCGTTGATCATGCGCCTGGGAAAGGACGCGCTGTGGCGCCAGATGGATATGCCGCTCGCCGAGGCGCTCGACTACCTGCGCTCCCAGCTGACGATCGAGCTCTCGACCGAGGACGCGGTCGAGGGCGTCACCGCCTTCTTCGAGAAGCGCGAGCCGCAGTGGAAGGGACGATGAGCGAGGCCGCAGGTCGCAGGTCGCAGGCCGCAGAGACCCAGCGCGCTGGGGAGGCGGCGGAGGCACCGGCCGAAACCGAGGCCGGCGCGGAGACCGGGCTCAAGGGGCTGGTCGACGACCTGCACGCCCGCCGTGAGACGGCGAAGCTCGGCGGCGGGTCCGAGAAGATCGCCAAGCAGCACGACGCCGGCAAGCTGACCGCGCGGGAGCGGATCGACCTGCTGGTCGACCCGGGCAGCTTCGTCGAGCTCGGAATCCACGCCGGGCCGCACTTCTCCCAACGGGCGATGGAGGGCCGTGAGGCGCCCGCCGATGGGGTGATCACCGGCTGGGGCGACGTCGACGGCCGCCCGTGCGCGATCGCCGCCTACGACTTCACGGTCATGGCCGGGTCGATGGGGATGACGGGCGAGATCAAGATGGCGCGGCTGCGCGAGCTGGCGCTGCAGAAGCGGATCCCCCTGATCTGGCTGCTCGACTCGGCCGGGGCGCGGATCCAGGAGGCGGCCGGATCGCTGTTCGCCGGCTCCGGGCACCTGTTCCGCGAGGAGGTCGTGATGTCCGGCGTGGTGCCGCTTGTCGCCGCGATGATGGGCCCGTGTGCCGCCGGGACCGCGTACATCCCCGGCCTCTCGGACTTCGTGCCGATGGTGGTCGGCCAGGGGGCGATGGCGCTCGCCGGCCCCCACCTGACCAAGGCGGTGACGGGGGAGGACATCTCGATGGAGGACCTCGGCGGCGCGAGGGTGCACTGCCGCAAGTCCGGGGTCGGTGACCTCGAGGTCGCGGACGATCGCGAGTGCATCGCCGCCGTCAAGACTTACCTCTCGTTCTTCCCGGCGAATTGCGAGCAGCGACCGCCGGCGCGCGAGACCGAGGATCCCGACGACCGGATGTCGGAGAAGCTGCTCGACATCGTCCCCGAGTCGTCACGGCACCCGTACGACATGTACGACCTGATCGCCGAGATCGTCGATGACGGGGAGTACTTCGACATCAAGCCCCGGTTCGCGCGGACGATCATCACGTGCCTCGCGCGCTTCGGCGGGATGCCGGTCGGCATCGTGGCCAACCAGCCGAAGCAGCTCGGGGGCATCCTCGAGAACGACTCGGCCGACAAGGCGGCGCGCTTCGTCAACCTCTGCGACGCCTTCAGCATCCCGCTCGTATTCCTCCAGGACGTCCCCGGGTTCATGGTCGGTTCGAAGGTCGAGCACGCCGGGATCATCCGCCATGGGGCGAAGATGCTCTACGCGGTCTCGCGCGCGACGGTGCCGAAGATCACCGTAGTCGTCCGCAAGGCCTACGGCGCCGGCTACTACGTGATGAACGGGAAGGCGTACGAGCCCGATCTGATCGTCGCCTGGCCGAGCGCCGAGATCTCCGTTATGGGCGCCGAGGGCGCGGTCAACATCATCGGCCGCTCGGCGATCGAGGCCTCCGACGACCCCGACAAGACCCGCGAGGAGCTGCTCGAGAACGTCCGCAAGGTGATCGACCCGTACATCGCGGCGAAGAACGCCCTGATCGACGACATCATCGACCCGCGGGAGACCCGCCCGACGATCATCCGCGGCCTGCGGATGGCGAGGGACAAGCGCGTCGAGCGGCCGTGGCGCAAGCACGGCGTGATGCCGGTATGAGGCCGCAGGCCGCAGGCCGCAGGGCGCAGGTCGCGAAGCGCCCCTCCTGCCTCCTGCCTCCTGCCACCTGCCACCTGCGACCCAACCCGAGATGAGCCGCTTCTCCGAGCCGGTGATCATCAGCTGCTCGATCAGCGGCGCGATCGCCAATCGCGACCAGTGCCCGGCGATCCCCTACACGCCGGAGGAGTACGCCGCGGAGGCCCGGCGGTCCGTCGACGAGGGCGCGTCGCAGATCCACATCCACGCCCGCACCGCCGACGGCACGCCCAGCTACGAGATCGAGGACTTCCGCGCGATCACGGAGGCGATCCTGGCCGAGGTCGGCGACGTGATCGTCAACTACTCGACCGGAGCGCTCGGGGTCCCGATCGAGAAGCGGATCGCGTACCTGCGGGAGCTGCGCCCGGACGTCGCTGCCCTGAACATGAGCTCGATGAACTACGCCAAGTACTCGCGGCGGCGCAAGGACTTCGTCTTCAAGGCCGTGTTCGAGAACTCGTTCGACACGATCATCGAGTTCCTGACCGCGATGCGCGAGCTCGGCATCAAGCCCGAGCACGAGTGCTTCGACGCCGGTCACGTCGCGAACCTCGACCCGCTGATCGACATGGGCCTGCTCGGCGAGCCGCTCAACGTCTCGCTGGTGATCGGGGTCAACGGCGGCATCCGCCCGAACGCGCGCAACGTCTCGCTGATGGCCGAACAGCTGCCCGGTGGGGCCGAGGGCCCGAACAACTGGCAGGTGATCGGGATCTCGCGCGACCAGTGGCGCCTCGTCGGCGCCGCGCTGGCGCTCGGCGGCAACGTCCGCGCGGGGCTCGAGGACAACCTCTACCTGCCGAACGGCGAGATGGCCCGCTCGAACGGCGAGCTGATCGCGAAGGCGCGCCAGATGGCCGAGGACGTCGGCCGCCGAGTCGCGACCGTGGCGGAGTCCCGCGAGATGCTGGGGGTGCCCGGACGTGAGCGAGCTGCCGCTTAGCGACGTTCGGGTCCTCGACCTGACGCGGTTGCTGCCGGGCGGCTTCGCCTCCCAGCTGCTCGCGGACTTCGGTGCCGACGTGGTGAAGGTCGAGGACACCGGCATGGGCGACTACGTGCGCTGGGCGCCGCCCCTTTACGGCGACGACGAGCAGCAGGCGCTCGGGACGCGCTCGGCGCTCTACCTGTCGTTGAACCGCAACAAGCGCTCGATCCGCCTCGACCTCAAGTCCGAGGGCGGCCGCGACGCGCTCCTGCGGCTCGTCCGCGAGAGCGACGTCGTGCTGGAGGGCTTCCGCCCCGGCGTCCTCGACCGGCTCGGGGTCGGCTACGAGCGGATGACCGAGGAGAACCCGGCGCTCGTCTACTGCGCGATCACCGGCTACGGCCAGACCGGGCCGAACACCGACCGGGCGGGTCACGACATGAACTACCTCGGCCTGATCGGGCTGCTCGGCCTGACGGGCGAGCCGGACGGCCGGCCGATCCAGTCGGCGGGTCAGATCGCCGACCTCGGCGGCGGCGCGCTGATGGCGGCGTTCGGGACGATGGCGGCGCTGCACGAGGCGCGCCGCTCGGGCCGCGGCCAGCTGGTCGACATCTCGATGGCGGACGGCGCGCTCTCGTGGCTGGCGATGGTCGCGGGCGCGTACCTCTGTGACGGCGAGGTCCCGAAGCGAGGTGAGGGCCAGCTCACCGGGCGCTTCGTCTGCTACCTGCCCTACGAGGCCGCGGACGGCTACATCACGATGGGCGCGCTCGAGCCGCAGTTCTGGGCGCGTTTCTGCGCCGGCGTCGGGCGAGAGGACCTCACCTCCAAGCAGTACGAGCCGACCGGCTCCGAGGCCTGGGCGGAGATCGCGGAGATCTTCCGCTCGCGGACGCGGTCGGAGTGGAAGGCGTTCAACGACGAGCACGACGCGATGATCGAGCCGGTCCTCGAACTCGACGAGGCCCTCGATTCCGGGCTCGTCCGCGAGCGGGGGATGGTCGTGGGGTGGGAGCAGCCGGGGATCGGGCCGGTGCGCCAGCTCGGCGTCCCGGTGAAGATGTCGCGGACCCCGGGGACGGTCCACGCGCCGGCCCCAGCGCTCGGCGAGCACACGGACGAGGTCCTCCGGGAGGCCGGCTTCTCCGCCGACGAGATCGCGGCTCTGCTGGCGAGCGGCGCCGCCGCCGGGCCGAGCGCCGAGGCGAGTGCCGAGAGGTTCATGTCGTGAACGCTCCGCCCCAGGAGCTGCTGCGGATCAGCGAGCTGGCCGAGCGCGCGGAGGTCCCCGTCGCCACCGTGCGGCACTACCTTCGCGAGGGCCTGCTCCCGGAGCCGGTGAAGACGTCGCGCAACATGGCCTACTACCCGCCCGAGTTCATCGACCGGATCCGGCTGATCAAGCAGCTCCAGGAGGAGCGGTTCATGCCCCTGCGGGTGATCCGCGACCTGCTCGCGCGCGAGGATGCCGAGCCCGCCCGCCTGCGGGCGATGATCGAGCTCGAGGACCGGATCCTGGACCGCGCGCTCGCCGGCGAGCGCGAGCGCGTGCCCGCCGACGAGGTGGAGCGACGCTATGACGTCCCGCGGGAGGTGCTCGAGCGGATGGCCGCCGTCGGCGTCCTGACTCCGGACAGCGAGGGGTACTCGCCCTCGGATGTCCGCGTGATCGAGGCCATCGGGCGGTTTCGCGCCGGGGGCTACGACGAGAGCCTCGGCTTCACCGTCTACGACACGCTGCGCTACAAGCGCGCCCTGGAGCCGCTCGTCGCCGAGGAGGTGAGGGTGCTCACCGAGCGCCTGGCCGGGGATCTCGACCCGGACCGGGCGATGGAGATCGTCGAGGCCGGCATCGGCCCCCTGAACGACCTGATCGCCGCGCTGCACACGAAGCTGCTCGTCGCGCGACTCGAGAGCGACTCCGCGCGGCGCCCCTGATCGCGGGCCGCTGTTTCCAAGCCGCCGACGCGGGGTAGCGGGGTAGCGGGATCGGCGGCCGCCGGGACAACCCTTCAGTTGCCCGGTCGTCTACACGGCGACAGGCCTCAATCCCCTCTCTGAGTGGTAGCCCGACGAGCCTCCAACGAGAGGCTCGTCGGCTGTTCGGGGCCGGCGATGCCGTTCAGCCGGCGGCGCGCGCGGGTGGTGATAACCGGGCCTGAGCGGGTATCGACAGGTCGGCCACGTCGCATGGCTGCGACGAGCGAGCGAAAGGGACGCGATGACCACGGAAGCCGAAGGCCAGACAACGAGCGAGATGGCCCGGGAGATCTCGCGCGGAGTCGTCAACCTCTACAAGAAGTACACGGGGCGTGGCCCGTCGCATGCCCGCACGCACATCCACGAGGACGTCATCGTCACCGTGCTCCGCGACACCCTGACCCACGCCGAGCAGACGCTCAAGGACGAGGACCGGATGGAGATGATTCGCGAGCAGCGGCGAGTGTTCCAGGACGCTTTTCGCAAGGAGGCGCAAGGCCTGGTCGAGCGGACCACCGGCTCCCGGGTCGTGGCCTTCCTCTCCGATCACGCCATCGAACCCGACCACGCAGTCGAGGTCTTCGTGCTCGGCAACGGCGAGGATTGAACCAGCAGTCGACTGGGTACACTCACCTTCTGCCCAAGGGACCGGCTCCTCGCCCGGGCCGGTCACTAGCGCCAAGCTAAGGCGATCAGGCCGGGGGAGCGCGCCGCTCCCACCTCCTCCGCGGAGGTTCGGTTCGTCGCTACGGACGCGAACCGAGACTGGAGGAGCGCATGACAGCGACGCTGTCCGGCAGAGATGCCGAGAAGTCGCCGCCCACGGGGCGGTCGATCGGGCTGGAGGACGAGGGGGAGCTGCTGCGGCGGTACGCCGACACGCGCTGTCCGGAGCTGCGCGACGAGCTGGTGAACCGGTTCATGCCGCTGGCGCGGTCGCTTGCGATGCGCTATCGGCGCCGCAGCGAGTCGCTCGACGATCTGATCCAGGTCGCGAGCCTGGGACTGATCAAGGCGATCGACGGCTACGACCCCGGCCGCGGGCGGCCGTTCACGGCCTACGCGGTGCCGACTGTCCTCGGCGAGCTGCGCCGTCACTTCCGCGACCACGTCTGGAACGTTCGCCTCCCGCGCGGGCTACAGGAGCTCACGATGAACGTCGACGAGGCGACCAACAGCCTGACCGAGGAGCTCGGCCGGGTCCCGAGTGCCGCCGAGATCGGCGAGCGGCTTGAGATCTCGACCGAGGACGTGCTCGAGGCGCTGGAGGCCTCGCACGCGCGCCGCACGATGTCGCTCGACGCGCCGCGGGTCGCGGAGGAGGACGCCGTCCCGACCGTGGAGACGATCGGTAGCGCCGAGGGCGGCTACGAGCGCGTCGAGGCGGACCTGACGGCCGAGCGCGCCGGCCTCGACGACCGCGAGTGGGAGGTGCTGAGGCTGCGCTTCGTCGACGAGCTGACCCAGCGAGAGATCGGGCGACGGCTCGGGGTCTCACAGATGCAGATCTCGCGCATCAGCCGGGCGGCACTGTGGAAGCTGCTCAACGCCGTGCGCGGCGGAGAGCCCCACCCGGCCGCCGCACCCGCCAGCGCCCGCCGCGCGAAGCGATCCTGAAACGGAGCTCGTGTCGCATGCAACGCGCCGAGGGCGTTCACGCCGAGCAGCGCGCGGCGACGGTCGGCTCGTAGCCGACCTCGCGGTCTCGGTCCTTCTCGGCGCTAGGACGGGGCGCCGTTGCGAAGGGCCGTGACCGCTTGGTCACGGGTGTCGAAGAGCCCGACCGCCTCGTCGATGCCGGTCAGCTCGAGCAGGCGGCGGACGTCGGCGTCGGGGCAACAGACGCCGAAACGGCGTCGCTCCTCGGACAGCCGGCGCTTCGCCTCGACCAGCAGGCTCAGCCCGGTCGAGTCGATGAACTCGCAGTCGCTCAGGTCGACGAGAACGGCAACGGTCGGTGTGCCGAGCGTCTCGCCGAGCACCGACCGCAGCTCCGGCGCGGTGCCCTGGTCGAGCTCTCCGAAGACGCTCACGGTATGCAGGCCGTCTCCCGGTTCGGCCGTGACCCTGAAGGGTGCGTTCAAGAAATCCTTTCTCCCCGTTTCGTTGCGGACGGATTCGTGTGGTTGCTCCCCAAGTGGTTGGGCAAGAGTGGAGCGGCTCGGATGTTAGCGACGCGGGGCTCGGCGTCGCCGGGCTGAACCTGCGCTGCCCCCCATCGCGCAGGCGGTACATTCAGCCGTGCCGGAGCGACCCGCCGCCCCGGCGATCCGAGGAGATGGACGGCGCCACCAGCACACTGCGCGAGCGCGGCCGGGGGGCCGCGCACGACCTCGCCAGCGAGCCGCTCGGGCTGCTGGCCGGCCTCGCCACGCTGGCGGTCTGCGTCGCCGCCGACGTCCTGCTCGACCACGAGGCGGCGGCGCTCGTCGGGACCTACGTCGCCGCACCGTTCATCACCGCGCTGCTGGCGGGGCCGGTCGCGACCGCGGCCATCGGCACGGCCGCGATCGCCGCGGCGGTCGCCAGCCCGGGCTGGAACATGAACACCGAGACCGCGGACCAGATCGTGCACATCGGCGTGATTGCGGTCGGCACCTGCTTCGCGGTCGCAGGCTCGTGGTATCGCGGCCGCACGCGAGGGCGCTCGGAGCGCATGGTGCTCCTCGACTCGGTCGGCGAAGTGGCCGACGGCTCGCTGCCCCTGGCCGAGACGCTGCAGCGCGTCACCGCCGTGATCGCGCCCGGGTTCGGCGACATCTGCATGGTCGACGCGGTCCACGAGGGGAAGGTCACGCGGATTGCGACCCGCGTCGGGGGCCACCCCGACGCGGCGGAGATCGAGGAGCGCCTGCGGCACCGCCCGCCGACCCTGCCCGAATGGCTGGTCAACGTCGACCGCGCCTGGCGCGAGATCCCGCGGTGGTGGCCGCACCTGCGCGACGAGGAGCTGCGCCGGATGGCGCACTCGCCCGAGGACCTCGAGTTCCTGCGCTCGCTCGGCATCCGCTCCTCGATCGTCGCCCCCATCACCGCCCGGCACCGCAACCTGGGGGCGCTGACCGTGCTCGCGGCCTGGTCCGGGCGGCGCTATAGCTCCGACGACGTCCGCTTCGCCCAGATCCTGGCCAGCCGGATCGGCCTTGCGCTCGACAACGCCGGGCTGTTCTCCGACCTCGAGAGCGTCGAGCGGCGCATGGACACGGTCATGTCGATCCTCGACGAGGCGGTGGTGATCCACGGCTCCGACGGCGAGCTGGTATTCGCGAATCCGGCGGCGGCGCGAACGCTGGGCTACCGGACCTCGGAGGAGGCGATCTCGACTCCGGCGGCCCGCATCCGGGAGCGCTTCGCGATCCGCGACGAGGCCGGGAACGAGGTCGGCGCCGAGGCCCTCGCGGGCCGGCGCGCGCTACGCGGGGAGGCCGCCTCCCCGCTGACCCTGCGGATCACCGATCGAGCCTCCGGCCGCGAGCGCTGGATGCGGACCAAGGCGCGGGGGATCGAGGGCACCTCCGGGGAGGTCCTGTACTCGGTCACCGCGATCGAGGACGTGACCGACGTCAAGCGCGCCGAGTTCACCCACCGGCTCCTTGGCCGCACGGGCGAGCTGCTCTCCGACGCCGACGACTATCGCGGCACCCTGGCGCGGGTGCCGCAGCTGCTGGTCCCGGAGTTCGCCGACTGGTGCTCGATCGAGGTCCCCCGCGAGGACGGCATGCTGGAGCGGGTGGCCCTGGCCCACCGTGACCCCGAGCGGCTGGAGGCCCTACAGGACGTGCGGCGGAGGTTCCCGATCAGCGTCACCGCCGATACGCCGCTCGGCAACGCGCTCCGCCATGGCGAGGCTCAGCTGGTGACCGTGGACGATCGCCGCCTGCGTGAGGTAGCAACGGACGCCGAGCACCTGCGCGCGCTGCGGGAGATGAAGATCGCCTCGGTGATCGTGGCGCCGATGCTCGCGGGCGGCGCGGTGGCGGGAGCGCTCTCCTTCCTCAACCACGAGGGATCGCGCATCTTCGACGCCGACGACCTCGAGCTCGCGGTGGAGGTTGCCCGTCGCGCCGCGCTGGCGATCGAAAACGCTCGCATCGCCGACGAGCGCGCGCGGGTAGCGGACGCGCTCCAGCGCGAGCTCCTGCCTCCGAGCCTGCCGCGCATGCCGGGCTGGGAGGTGGCGACGATGTACGAGCCGGCCGGGGAGATCAACGAGGTCGGGGGCGACTTCTACGAGGTGTTCAAGGTCAAGGACGGCTGGGCGGTGGTCCTCGGCGACGTCTCCGGCAAGGGCGCGGCCGCCGCCGCGCTGACCGCCGAGGCGCGGCACACGATCCGCACGGCGGGCTCGCTCTCCGGCGATCCGTGTCGGGGCCTGTATCTGCTCGACGAGAACCTGCGCGGCCGCGACGACGCGGCGCTCTGCTCGGTTGCGCTGCTCATCCTGCCCGACGCCGAGACCGAGAGCTCGAAGGTCACGGTCTACCTCGCCGGACATCCACATCCCCTGCTGCTCCGCGACGGGGGCGCCGAGACGGTAGGCGATCCCGGTCCCCTGCTGGGCGTCGTCGAGGAGCCCGTGTGGCTGCCGGCCACGGTCGCTGTCGAGCCCGGGGATCAGCTCGTGCTCTACACCGACGGCGTGATCGAGGCGCGCGGGCCGAACGGCGAGCGGTTCGGCACCCAGCGGTTGCGCGAGGGGCTGGCCGGCTGCGAGTCCCCCGAGCTTGCCGTCGACCGGGTGCGCAGCGCGCTCGCGAGCTTCGTTGCGCGAGCCCGCCAGGACGACGCCGCCCTGGTCGCGATCAGGCGCGGACCGCCTCCGGCACCTCGGCTGCGAGCCGAGCCGCATCGACGGGTCGAAGCGGCGTCGCAACGATCTTGACCACGACCTCGGCCGACCGCGCGCCAGCCCTGTTCTGCGTCGCGGGCGTCGTGGTGGCGGCGGTCGCCGTGCCGCTGGCGGGGGCAGCGGGCGCCCCGTATCTCTCCTTCGATGCGCTGAGCCCCTGGATCGTGGTGTACGCCATCGGCCTCTTCACCGCCCTGCTCGCCGTCCCGTTCGCCCTGCATCGCCGGCTGGGCGGCCTGCTCGAGGCGGACGCCCGCTGGGAGCGGGCGCTTCTGTGGTGGGGCGCGATCGCGATTGCGGCGCTCGCCGTCGGTCTGCTCCTCGGCCTGCCATCGGGGTTCGCCTCGGACTCGCTCGCGGGATCGGTCGGCCTGGTCACCTGCGTCGAGGCGGGGCTCGTGCTCGGGACGCTCGCGATTTGGCTGCTATCGGGCTGATCCTCCGGGCGACGCGCTAGATTGACTGGTCAGTCAGGGCGCCTCTGGAGGGATCGCCGATGCGCGTAGCCGCCGTCCAGCTCAACTCGACGAACGACAAGGACCGGAACCTCGAAACCGCGCGCCGGCTGGTTCGCGAGGCGGCCGCCGCAGGCGCCGAGCTCGTCGCCCTGCCGGAGAAGTGGAACCTGCTCGCGCCGCCCGCCGAGCTCGAGGCCGGCGCAGAGGAGCTCGAGGGCGGGGTCTCGACCGAGGCGGCTCGCGGCTGGGCCCGCGAGCACGGCATCCACGTCCTCGCGGGAAGCATCGGCGAGCGGGTCGCCGGCGCGGACCGGCTGTTCAACACCTCGGCGCTGATCGATCCGTCTGGTGGGCTGATCGCCGTCTACCGCAAGATCCACATGTTCGACGTCGAGGTCGGCGGCGTCACCTACCGCGAGTCCGAGGCCGAGCAGCCCGGCGACGAGATCGTCACCGCCGCGGCTGGCGCCGTCGAGGTCGGGCTCAGCGTCTGTTACGACCTGCGGTTCCCCGAGCTGTATCGGATCCTCGCGGTCCGGGGCGCGCGGTTGATCACGGTGCCGTCCGCGTTCACGCTCGCCACCGGCCGCGATCACTGGGAGGTCCTGCTGCGGGCACGCGCGATCGAGAACCAGGCGTTCGTGCTCGCGCCGAACCAGGTCGGGGAGGCGCCGCCGCACTACGTGTCCTACGGCCGTTCGATGATCGTCGATCCATGGGGGGTCGTGCTCGCCCAGGCCGCAGACCGCGAGGGGGTGATCGTCGCCGACTTGGATCTCGAGCGCCAGGCGGCGATCCGCGAGTCGCTGCCGTCGCTGGCCAACCGGCGCCCCGCGGCATACCGCTGGCCGGACCTGTCGGGGGTCGGCTCGTGATGGCGAAGGCGCCCCCGGTGGATCGCCGGCGCCAGATCCTCGATGCCGCGATCCGCGTGTTCGCCCGGCAGGGCTTTCACGCCTGCCGAGTCTCCGACATCGCGCGGGAGGCGGGGGTCGCCTACGGGCTCGTCTACCACTACTTCAACTCGAAGGACCAGGTCCTCAACGAGCTCTTCGTCGAGCGCTGGTCGCTGCTGCTGGCGGCGATCGAGGAGGTCGACTCCCGGCCGATCCCGCCGCGGGAGAAGCTCGACGCGGTCGCCGGCTTCATCATCGACTCCTACCGCCACGACCCGGAGCTCATGAAGGTGATCATCGTCGAGGTGACCCGGGCCGCGAACTCGTTCGGGCGGACCCACCTCCCGGAGATCAGCCAGGCCTACGACCTGATCGCGAAGATCGTCCGCGACGCGCAGGCGGCAGGCGATTTTCGCGACGACGTCGATCCGACGTTCGCGTCGATGTGGTTCTACGGCGCGATCGAGCAGCTGCTCTCCGGCTGGGTGTTCGAGCTGATCCCCGGCGGCGAGCAGGACTTCGAGCGCGCCCGTGTGATGGTCGTGGACACGATCTGCGGCGGGCTCGAGCAGGGCGCTTCGAACGGCGGCACTTGACCCGCGCGCGGGATGGTTTACTGCCCGGGTTGCGCCGGGTAGACGGCGAACGCATTCGATGAACAACGAGATCGTCAAGCGACTCATGTGGACCGGCCTCGTCGCCGGCGTCGGCGCCCTGGCGAGCGTGGTCTCGATGCGGATCTCGACGCTCATCTGGCAGCGCGTCTTCGGGGAGGACCCACCCGAGTGAGCTACGAACCGCCCCAGCGACCCGAGGAGCAGCGCTCGGTCGGCGAGATGGTCTTCGACGTCTCGGAGCGGGTCTCGACCCTGATCCGCGACGAGATCGAGCTCGCCAAGGCCGAGATCTCCGAGAAGGTGCAGTGGCTGCTCCGCGGCGGGGTGGTCGGGATCGTCGCCGGCACGTTCGCCTTCCTCGGCCTGATCCTGCTCATGCACTCGATCGCATGGCTCCTCAACGACCTGTTCTTCGGCGACCACTTCTGGATCGGGTTCCTGATCGAGGCGGTCGTGTTCTTCGCCACCGCCGCGATCGCCGGCTACGTCGCCTACGACGCGGTGCAGAAGGGCTCGCCGCCGACTCCGGATCTCGCGATCGAGGAGGGCAGGCGGATCAAGCAGACGCTCGAGGCCGGGACCACGCCCGCCGCCAAGGAGCCCGTGACGCCTCCGGCCCAGCAGCCCGTGACGCCCCCGGCCCAGGAGCCTGTGACGCCCTCCAGCCAGCAGCCTGTTACGCCCTCGCCCCAGGAGCCCGCGCCCTGAACAGCGAGCCGGAGATCTACAGCGGCGCCGGGGAACCGGTCGCTCAGCCTGCCTCCGGCCCCCCGGGTCGCAGCTCGGCACAGATCCGGGCCGACGTCGAGCGCCAGCGCGAGGAGCTCTCGCACTCGGTCGAGGCGCTGCGTGGGCGGGTCACCGAGCTCACCGACTGGCGGCGCCAGGTGCGCGAGCACCGCAGCGAGCTGATCATCGGCGCAGCGGTCCTCGGGTTCGCCGTCGGGGGCCTGATCGCGCTGCGCCGCCGCCGGCTAGCGCGGAGCCGTACTACCCGGACGGCCGTTCCCAGACCTCGGAGCCGAGGCCGCCGAAGCCGAGCAGGCCGGGCCCGATGTGCGCGCCGATCACGGGCCCGATCTCCGAGACGAAGACCGGGTCGGAGCCGAAGACCTGACGGCACTCGTCCACCAACCCGCGAGCGGCGTCGGGATCGTGGATGTGCTGGACGACCCAGGCGCCCGCGCCGTCGTTCTTGCGCTCGTGCGCGAACTCGACCATCCGCTCGAAAGCGCGCCGGCGGGTGCGGACCCGCTCGATCGGCGTGATCTCCTCCTCCAGCGTGAGGATCGGCTTGATCTGCAATGCCGAGCCGAGTAGGGCCTGGGCGGCGCCGATTCGCCCGCCCTTGCGCAGGTACTCGAGGGTGTCGATCGCGAACCACATGCGCAGGGTCTCGCGGGCGCGCTCCGCCGCCTGCGCAGCCTCGGCGCCGTTCGCTCCCGCCGCGGCCGCGCGCGCCGCGATCAGAGCCATCAGCCCCTGGCCGCCGCATCCCGAGCGACTGTCGATCACCTCGATCCGCTCGCCGCCCTTGCGGTCGTCGATCAGCTTCTGGCGCGCCTGCCGGGCGGAGGTGCAGGTGCCCGAGATTCCGCTCGAGATATGGATGGAGACCACCTCCTTGCCCGCGGCGAGCAGCGGCTCGTAGACCGAGACGAAATCGCCGACCGAAGGCTGCGAGGTCGTCGCCCCCTGCTCGCTTCGCCGCAGCCGCTCGTAGAAGTCGTTATAGGCCTCGGCGTGGATCTCGCTCTCGGGCAGCTGTTCGCCGTCGAGGGTGACGTAGAGGCTCACCCGGTGGATCCCGTGCTCGGCGATCAGCTCCTCGGGCAGATAGGCGGTGGTGTCGGTGACGACCTCGGCGCTCACGCCCACGGTTCTTATCACTCGTAGGATCCGCCCGA
The DNA here is from genome assembly GCA_963729075.1 of uncultured Solirubrobacterales bacterium. Classification (GTDB taxonomy): domain Bacteria; phylum Actinomycetota; class Thermoleophilia; order Solirubrobacterales; family 70-9; genus WHSW01. The sequence continues at coordinate 362,684 of CAVSMU010000003.1, forward strand.
ATGGCGAAGACCCTGGTCACAGGCGCGAGCGGGTTCCTCGGCTCGCATCTCGCGCACGCGCTCGCCGAGCGCGGCGACGAGCTCCGACTGCTCGCTCGGCGCAGCTCGAATCTCGACCCGGTGGGCGGGCTCGAGTTCGAGCGCGCGACCGGCGACGTCACGGACCGCCGCGCGGTCCGGAGGGCCATGGACGGCGTCTCGCGGGTATTTCACGTCGCCGGGCGAACATCGCTCCGCGCCCGTGATCGCGAGGCGGTGTTCGCCGCCAACCTGCGCGGGGCGCGGATCGTCTTCGAGGAGGCGCTGAACGCGGAGGTCGAGCGCGTCGTTCACACCTCGACCGTCGGGGCGATCGGGGTCGCGAAGCCGAAGAGCACCGCCGACGAGACGACGCCGTTCGAGATCGGGCACCTCGGATTCGCCTACGTCAACTCCAAGCACGAGGCGGAGCTGGAGGCCTTCCGGCTGGCCGCCCACGGCCTCCCGGTGGTGATCGTCAACCCGACCTTCGCGCTCGGCCCCGACGACCCGACCGGCACGTCGATGGGCCTCGTGCGCCGCTTCATGCTCGGCCGCATCCCCGCCTACGTCGACGGCGCGCTCAACATCGTCGACGTGCGCGATGTCGCCGCGGGGCACCTGCTCGCGGACGAGAAGGGCGAGGTCGGTGAGCGCTACATCCTCGGCGGGCGCAACTTCACGCTCGACCGCCTGTTTGCCGACCTGGCACGGATCTCCGGCGTCAGCCCGCCGCCGCTGAAGCTGCCGGGGCCGATCGCGCTCGCGGGCGTGCAGGCCGCGCGGCTGGCGCGGCTGCCGTTGCCGGTGATCGGCGACGAGGTCCGTTCGGCCACCCTGTGGTGGACGTACCGCAACACGAAGGCGCGGCGCGAGCTCGGCTTTCGGCCGCGCCCGCACGAGCAGACGCTCGAGGACGCGGTCGCCTGGCAGCGCGAGCAGCTCGGTGGCCGCGCGCCCGCCGGAGGACCGCAGCGGCTCGCGCTGCGCGCGGCGGGCCGGCTCGTGCGAGCCGGCGAGCGGCTGGCCGGACGATGAAGCGGGTGCTCTACCGGTGCCCGACGCCCACCAACGTGCTCTGCCCGTGCGGGGCCGTGGCGCGGCGCCTGCGAAGGCTCGAGCTCGAGCACGCGACGGAGCGGGTGCCCTATCGGCGCACGCGCCGCCCGGAGATCGAGGAGCTCACGCGGCAGCGTCGCGTGCCCGTGCTGGTGGACGGCGACGAGGTGATCTACGACTCGAAGCGAATCCTGCAGTATCTCGACTGGAAGTACCGCACCCGCAAGCCCGCATCGCAGCGCGGAGAACCGGATTCCTAGCCGACGACGCTGAGCGAACCACTATTATCCAAGGCGCATGGAAACTCCTGAGACGGCAGTCAGGGTCACCGACAGGGCCGCGGAGAAGATCCGCGACCTCGTCGCCGCGAACGAGACCGAGCAGGCGCTGCGGGTCGCGGTGCGCGGCGGCGGTTGCTCCGGGTTCCAGTACGCGCTTGCCCTGGACGCCGCCAAGGAAGACGACCACGTGTTCGAGCACAACGGCGTCGCGGTGATCGTCGACAAGGTCAGCATGCAGTTCGTCTTCGACTCCGAGGTCGACTACGTCGACGGCCTCCAGGGGGCCGGGTTCACCGTCAACAACCCGAACGTGGTCGCGGCATGCGGCTGCGGCTCGAGCTTCCAGGTGCGCGAGGACGCGGCCGAGCAGGCTGCGACCGTCTAGACCTCTTTGGCAGTCGTCACGGCCTCCGGCCTGACGAAGGCGATCGGCGCCCGGACGCTGTTCGCCGACGTGTCGTTTCGGCTCGAGCGGGGCGACCGGATGACGCTCTCCGGGCGCAACGGCAGCGGCAAGACGACGCTCCTGCGGATCCTGGCCGGTGAGGCGGCGGTCGACGGCGGCCGGGTTGCGACCGAGCGCGGGACGCGCGTGGCGCTGCACGACCAGCGCCGGCCGCGGGCCGACGCAACGCTGCGCGAGTACGTGACCGCTGGGCTGGATTGGATCGCTGCGATCGAGACCGAGCTCGCCCGGCTCGAGGGCGTGATGGCCGAACGCGCCGACGAGCGGACGCTGGCGGCGTACGCGGACGCGCAGGCCAGGCTCGAGCACGCCGGCGGGTATCGCTGGCGCGACGGGATCGAGGTCGCGCTGCGCGGGCTCGGCTTTGCCGCGGCCGAGCTGGATCGGCCGCTGGGCAGCTTCTCCGGCGGCGAGCTGACCCGAGCCTCGCTCGCCCGGGCGATCACCTCCGCGCCTGACCTGTTGCTGCTCGACGAACCCACCAACCACCTCGACATCGAGTCCCTGGAGTGGCTCGAGCGCTACCTGGGCGAGGTCGACGCGGCGGTGGTGTTGGTCGCCCACGATCGCTGGTTTCTCGAGTCGGTGGGCACGTCGGTGCTCGAGCTCGTTGGCGGGCGTGCCCGGTTCTTCGCCGGCCCTTGGCACGCATGGCGCTCCGAGCAGGCCGCTCGCGAGCTCGCCGCCGGTCGCGAGACGGCCCGCCGCGAAGCGGAGATCGCGCGGATGGAGCGCTTCGTCGAGCGCTTCCGCTACAAGGCGACGAAGGCGCGCCAGGCGCAGTCGAAGCTCAAAACGATCGAGCGCATGCGCAGCGGCATGCCCGAGACGGAACCCCGCGACGGGCGCTCGCTGTCGTTCGCCTTTGGGACGGCGGAGCGCTCCGGTCGTGTGGTCCTCGAGCTCGAAGGGGCGACGATCGAGGTCCCGGGGAGGACGCTGCTCGACGACGCAGAGATGTGGCTCGAGCGTGGCGAGCACGTGACCCTGGTGGGCGCCAACGGCAGCGGCAAGTCGACCCTTGTCGAGACCCTGACGGGCGCCCGCGACCTCGCCCACGGCGCGCTGCGACGCGGGCACAACGTGAAGCTGGGCTACCTCGCGCAGCACACTGAGCTCGACTCCGCCGGGGGCGCCACGGTGCTCTCCCATGCACAGCGATCCACCGGGCTCTCGGAGGCCAAGGCTCGCGCGCTGCTGGGACGTTTCCTGTTCTCGGGCGACGACGTGACGAAGGCGGTCGCCGACCTCTCGGGTGGCGAGTCGCGGCGGCTCGCGCTCGCGATCCTGACCAGCTCCGAGGCGAACCTGCTCATCCTCGACGAGCCGACCAACCACCTCGACCTCGAGAGCCGCGAGGCTCTCGAGGACGCGCTCACCGCGTTCGGCGGCACCGTGCTGCTGATCTCCCACGACCGCGCGCTGCTCGAGGCGGTGGGCTCGCGGACGATCGTGATCGAGGAGCGGCTGCTGCGAAGTCACGGCGGCGGATGGGCCGAGTACCGAGCCGAGGTCGACAGCGCGCGCATCGAGCGCGAGTCGGCCGCCCGCCGGGCGAAGCGCGGACGCGAGGCCTCGAAGCCCGCCGGCCCGAGCAAGAACCGGCTCGCCGATGCGGCACGGCTCGAGCGCGAGGTCGAGGCGGCGGAAGCCGCGCTGCAGGCCCTCGAGGACGAGCTCGCCGACCCGGCGAGGTGGACCGACCCGCACCGGGCGGCCGAGTCCTCCGCCCGCCACGAACGCGCGCGCCGCGAGCTCGACGACCTCTACGCGCGCTGGGAGCGCGCGCTCGGGCGCGTCGAGGACGCGGGCGGTTCCGAGTAGCCGCGCGGGGGGGCTGCCGGGTCAGGTAGGGGGGAGGGGCCGGCGAGCGGGCGTCCATAACTTCCATCAGCCGTGGGTTTCGCCCGAGCCATGGGAGTTGAGGTCGCATATCGACCCTAAGTCCCACCGGTCGAGCGAAACGGCCGGCTCGTGCGAGTTATGGTCGGCGACGCCGCACGCCGTCCCCTACTCGACGGACCCCGGCGTCATCCAACACGAACGCCGCGGTCCGCACCGCCGCGTTCAGCGGTGAGCGCTGACCGGACGTTGGTGCGCGTCGCTACTCGACCTGCATCGGCGGGCTCTGCTGCGACCCGCCGGGGAGGATCCGGTGCGCCTCGGGCGCCGCGGTGTCGGCCGGCTGCTCAACCCCGAGCAGCTCTGCGAGCTCACCAGACTCGAGCATCTCCTCGACGATGTCGCAGCCGCCGACCAGCTCGCCGTTGACGTAGAGCTGGGGGAAGGTCTGCCAGTCGTAGAGCTCCGTCGTCACCTCGCGCAGCGGCTGCAGCGCGGGGAGGACGTCGATCGCCCCATACTCGACCCCGACCTGCTCGAGGACGCCGACGACGCGCATCGAGAAGCCGCAGCGCGGCATGTCCGGCGTTCCCTTCATGAACAGGAGCACCGGGTTGTCGGCGATCGCCCGCTCGACCTGCTCCTTGAGCTGTGGATCAGCTGGCATGAGCTCAGGGTAGCGAAGCGCTCCGCCGCTCAGTCCGACCCGAGCACCGTGGTCTCGATCGAGAGCGCGTGGATCGATCCGTCCTCGAAGCGCTCCCGGACCGCGTTGCGGATCGCGCGGTGCTGGTCGATGCGCTTCATGCTGTCGAACTGTGGGGCGGCGACGATCGCACGCAGGTGGTCCCCGCCGCCCTCGTCGAGCAGCTCGACCTCCGCGCCGGGCAGCGCCGCCTCGATCATCCGCTTGAGCTCGTCCAGGTCCGCCACGGGTTCGAGTCTACACAGTACGGATTGTCCGTACCGCTTGGTACGATATCGCCGTACCGTGACCGCGAACCCATTCACGATCGACGCCCCGGTCGAGCCGGCGGAGCTGATCGACCGCGACCCCGAGGCCGAGTGGCTGCTCGAGCTCGCGGAGGGGGGACACAATTGCAGGCTCTCGGCCCCCCGGCGCTTCGGCAAGACAAGCCTGCTGCGCCGGCTCGAGCACGAGGCCGACCTGCGCGGCATCGCGACCGTCTACGTCGACTTCTTCGGCGCCCTCACCCTCGACGACGTCGTCACGCGCTTCGAGTTCGCCTACGAGCGGGCCCTGCGCGGGCCGCTCGCGCGGTGGTTCGCCGGCCTGCGCCGGCGCTGGCGCCCGACCCTGCGACTCGGCACGCCGGAGGCCGGCGTCGAGCTGAGCCCGCTCGGCGACGACGACGCGAACCGGGCGCTGATCGAGCTCCTCGACCTGCCGGCGCGGGTGCTCGAGCGCGACGGCCGCCGGACCCTGGCCATGTTCGATGAGTTCCAGTCCGTGCTTGCGATCGGGGCCGGCCTGGACGGGTTGATCCGCAGTCGCATCCAGCACCATGGCGCCAACGCAAGTTACGTGTTCGCCGGATCGCACCCGGGGCTGATGGCTGAGTTGTTCGGCTCGCGCGAGCGCCCGCTCTACGGACAGGCGCGGCCGCTGGTGCTCGAGCCGCTCGCCGACGAGGACCTGGCCGAGTTCATCGGCGACCGGTTCGAGCGGTCGGGCAGGGAGGTGGGCGCGGCGCTCGAGCCGCTCCTCGAGCTCACCCGAGGGCACCCGCAGCGGGCGATGCTGGCCGCGCACCACGTGTGGGAACGGACCGGCTCCCGCAAGGCCGCGGACGAGGCGACCTGGGACGCGGCCTCGGCGGCGATGTTCACCGAGCTGGAGGACTCCTTCGAGCGCATCTGGGAGGACCTCTCGGCGAACGAGCGCCGGGCCATGGCGGCAATCGCGTGGGGCGGCCCGAGGGGCGGCGGTGCGTCGCTCTACGCGAAGTCGACCCTGGAGCGGTTCAGGCTCAGCAAGGGCACCGCCCGCGACGTGCGCGCCGCGCTGCTGCGCCGCGGTGAGATCGAGCGCGGGGGCAGGCACGGCGTGCAGCTCGTCGACCCGCTGCTCGAGGCGTGGATCGCATCCGGGCGCCGGGCGCGCTGGTAGCCGTCGCCGCGGCGCCTAGCCCGCGACCGCGTTGGCGGAGCGGGCCGCCTCAACCATCTCGTCGATGCGGCAGAACTTGATCCTGGGCCGGCCATGGGGCTCCCCGGCAGCGACCTCGGCGCGGTCGATCGCCTGCCAGCCGACATAGGTGACGTGGTCGGCCGCGCGCTCGGCCAGGACCTCCTCGATCGGCGTCTCGACCGGGTCGCGCTCGGGAACCGCCCCCGCCGCGAGATCCTCGAACAGGTTGACGATCGTCTCATGCGCGTCCTTCTTGTTGGTGCCGATGACGCCCGAGGGGCCGCGCTTGATCCAGCCGACCGCGTAGTGGCCGGCAACCTGCTCGCCGCTCTCGGGGTCGATGACGCGGCCGCCGTCGTTGGGGATCAGCCCGCGGCCCGAGTCGAACGGGATCCCCTCGAGGCCGACGCCCCGGTAGCCGATCGATCGCAGCACCAGGCCGCACTCGATCTCCTCGCGCCCGCCGGCGTCGCGGGCGCGGATCGCCCCGGACTCGTCGCGGTAGAGCTCGTTGCGACCGAGCACGAGGCTCTCGACCTTGCCGTCGCCCCGGATCTCGACCGGCGAGCAGCAGAACCGCATCAGCACCCGCTTCGGCTTGCCCTCGGGGGCGCGCTCCGAGAAGGCGGTGAAGATCTCGACGTTGCGCCGGTGCGTCGGGTCGCAGTCCTCGGAGTCGAAGTACTCGCGGCTCGCGGGGTCGAGCTCCATCTCGCCCGGATCGATGACGATGTCGGCGTCGGTGAGCTCGCCGAGCTCGCGGACCTCCGGGTTCGTGAACGCGGCCTGCACGGGGCCGCGGCGGCCGACGACCACGATCTCCTCGATCCCGGAGCCGGCCAGCGCCTCGATCGCGTGGTCGGCGGTGTCGGTGATGTCGAGCTCGGCCCGCGGCAGGGCGAGCATCCGGGCGACGTCGGCGGCGACGTTGCCGTTGCCGATCACGACGGCGCGCTTGACCGAGAGGTCGAACTCGCGGTCGGCGAAGTCGGGGTGGGCGTTGTACCAGTTGACGAACTCGGTGGCCGCATGGGACCCACGCAGGTCCTCGCCGGGGATGCCGAGCTTGCGGTCGGTCGCGGTCCCGTAGGCATAGACGACCGCGTTGTAATGTCGCTCGAGGTCGGCGACGCTCAGCTCGCGCCCGATCTCGACGTTGCCGAAGAAGCGAAAGCCCTCGCTGGCGGCGGTCTTCTCGTAGCGGCGGATGACGTTCTTGATCTTCGGATGGTCGGGGGCGACGCCGGCCCGGACGAGCCCGAACGGCGTCGGCAGGCGGTCGAACATGTCGACCTCGACCGTGCGCTCGGCGTCGGCGAACAGCGATTCGGCGGCGTAGAAGCCGGCCGGCCCCGAGCCGACGATGGCGACGCGGAGCGGATTCTTGTCGGTCCCGAGGTCTCCCATGCGAGCGCGAAAGCGTAGGGGATGCCGCGGGCGACCCGTAGGGTAGGCTGCGCCGCATGGCTCGCCGCCTGGCGCTCCCGGTCGCAGTCCTGGCGCTCTTGGTCTGCGCGCCGACGGCATCGGCAAGCCTCGCCCAGTTCCAGTCCCCGAGCGGCAATATCGGCTGCTACGTCTTCGGCCAGGGGGCGCGCTGCGACATCCGCAACAAGCAGTGGGAGGCGCCGCCGCCGCCCGCGTCGTGCGAGCTCGACTGGGGCTTCGGCCTCACGGTCGTCAGGCACGGGCGCGGCAACTACGTCTGCGCCGGCGACACCGCGATCGATCGGGGCAGCCCGGTGCTTCGCTACGGCGACCGGATCACGCGCGGCCGCTTCCGCTGCAAGAGCAAGCAGAGCGGGATCAGGTGCGTGAACCGCCGCAACGCGCACGGCTTCAAGATCTCGAAGCAGCGCGCCCAGCTGTTCTAGGGCCCGACCAGAGCCGTTGCGGCGCGCGGCGTGGCGGTGCCGTCGAGAGCGTCGAGTGCTCGCCCCACCGACATCGCGATGCAGGTGAAGATCGGGGTGTCGCGCAGGGTGTAGGCGCTCGACTCGGAGCCGCGCAGCTCCTGGACGAGGTCGAGGAACTCGCCAGGGTCGTCGCACTCGAACGAGACGACGAACTCCTGGTCGTCGAGTCCGAATGAGTACGCGGTGTTGATCGTGATCTCCGGGTAGCGGCGACCGATCTCGATGTGCTCCGCCATCACGGCCCGGCGCTGGTCGAGGGCCAACCGGTACCACTCCCGCTTCTTGTCGAGCGGGTACACGATGCAGTAGCGGCGGTCCGAGGTGCAGATCTCCGGCCTGGCCTCGGACTCCGAGTACGGCGAGTGCTTGGTCATCGCCAGGTAGGAGTGGGGGATCGTGGCCCACTTGGCGAGCCCGCTCTGTGCCAGGACCACGTGGAAGGTGTGGATGTCCTCGAGCACCGGGCTCTGCGCGAGGAGCATGAGGTCGGTGTCGCCGCGCATGCCGACGGTCGAGTACGCGCGCAGCGAGCGATCGGTGGCGAAGTCGTCGCAGGCGGCGACGAACTCCCGTTTATCCTCCGCCCGCGCCTCGGCGTCGCGGCGCTGCCAGGCGGGGTCGAGCTTGAAGAAGGTGAACTTGGCAAACGTGCGGTCGGCCATCGTGCCGATGCTAGCGGCAGCAACGCTGGTCCTCGGGCCCTCCACAGCCGCTGCACAGCCCGGCCCCCCCGACCCCGAACGCGTGGTGATAGCGGTCCTGCCCTACGGGACCACGGTCGAGCAGATCGCCGAGAACGAAGAGCTCGCCCCGGGCGTGGTGAGCGCCGGGCTCGGGGCGGTCCCGGTCGCGCAGACGTTCCTCGACGTGAGCCAGGGCAACCGGGCGAACGAGGACCTATACGACGAGGACCTGCCGCGCCTCTACCTCCGCGACGGACAGGTCCCGGCGCGGCTCTGGGCGAAGGTCGTCGAGCGAGCCGAGAGCGCCCCGGCGAACATCGTGCCCGGGCTGCTCGCCGCATCGATGACCGCCGCCGGCGTGCCGGTCGCGGCGGAGGGCGACAGCGGGCTCGCGACGTTGATGGCGGTCGACCGCGCGGGCGCGGTCCGGATCGCGGACCCGGTCGCCTGCCGGGCCGGCTGCGGGACCGGGCTGAGCGTGCTCCGCGCGCGCCTCGCGGAGCTGCCCACGCTCGTGGACCATCTGGGAGCCGACGATCTGCTGATCGCGTTCGCGGCCGGAGCGCGAGCCGACCAGGAGCTGCTGCCCGCCGGGATCGCCGGCCCCGGGTTCGAAGGCAACCTGACGTCGGCCTCGACGAGGACCGACGGCGTGGTCACCACGACCGACATCGCACCCACCGTGCTCGACCACCTCGGGGTCGAGGTGCCGGACGACATGAACGGGAGCGAGATCACCTCGGCCGACACGCGCGACCCGGTGGCCGTGGCCGACCTCCAGGAGCGGCTCGACTCCCGGCCGAGCAGGGACGTCGTCGCGCTGCTGCCGCTCGCGATCTGGCTCGCGCTCAGCGGGTTGGCCGCCATCGTGTGGCGGCGGCCCGGCGCGCGGGTCGCATTGCGGCTGCTCGGACTCGCCGCGGCCCTCGGGCCGCTGCTGCTGCTCCTCGCAGCGGCGCTCGACGCCAGCACGTTCGTCTCGACGCTGCTGATGGGAGTCGGCTCAGTCGTCGCCGCGCTCGCCGTCGACCGGCTCGTGCCCGGCTACGCGGGCCTGGCCCTCGCCTGCGGACTCACGGTCGGCGCCTACGCCGTGGACGTCGTCGTCGGCTCGCCGCTGACCTCGCTGTCGGTGCTCGGCCCGAACCCCGGCTACGGGGTGCGCTTCTTCGGGATCGGCAACGAGCTGGAGGCGATCCTCACCACGCTCACCCTGGTCGGCACCGGGGCGGCGCTGGCGACGCGAGTCGGCATCGAACGGCCCGCGGCGGCCGGCTGGTTCGCCGGCATCGCCCTGCTGGCGACCGTCGCGTTCGCGCCGGGCCGGTTCGGCGCCGACGTCGGCGCGGCGATCGTGCTCGGCGTCGGCGGCGCGACCGCCGCGGTCTTGGCGCTCGGCCTGCCGCGTGGGCGCGCGATCCTGGTCGTCGCCGGAGGCGGCGCGCTCGCACTCGCCGGCCTACTGCTGATCGACCTCGCCCTCGGCGGCGCTCACCTGAGCCGCTCCGTGCTCGGCGCGGGCCAGGCGGGCGACGTGCTCGACGTGCTCGAACGGCGCCTGACGCTGATGACGAACACCTTCATCCACCCGGTGTACCCGGAGCTCCTCGGGGCGGCGGTGCTCGTGCTCGGTGCCGGCCTCGTCTGGCACCGGAGGGTGCTCGCTTGGTTCGGGCAGGCGTGGCAGGCGCGCAGCGGCTTCCTCGGGGCGCTGGCAGGCGTGCTCGTGGGGACGTTCGCCAATGACTCGGGCTCGGTCCTGCTCGTCATCGGAACGATCTATTTGGCGATCTCCGCGGCGTTCTTCTGGGCGACGCCGGGGCCGCGCGTTGCTGGACGAGTCAGGTAGGGGGCGGCGGGTGACGCGCCGCAGACGGGGGTTAGCCGTACACGCCTCCGCGGCTCGGCTGGGTACCCTACGCGGGTGCGCATCGCCATAGTCTCGCCCTACTCCTGGACCTACGGGGGCGGTGTCAACAGGCACGTCGAGGCGCTCGCGTGCGAGTTGATCGACCGCGACCACGAGCTTCGCGTGCTCGCCCCCTGGGACCCACCCGACCGCCGGAGCCGGTTGGTCCACCGCGCCGCGCCGGAGGTCCGTCGCCCGCCTGACTACCTCGTCCCGCTCAACCGCACCTTCGCGGTCCGGGGCAACGGCTCGGTGACGAACCTCCACTGGCTGCCGACCGGCGTGGCGCGGATGCGCCGCGAGCTGCGCGCCTTTGCTCCGGACGTCGTCCACGTGCACGAACCGGTGGCGCCGATGCTGGGCTGGGGCGCCGCGACTTTCCCGGAAGCACCGGTGGTCGGCACCTTTCACGCGTACTCGAACAACAAGTTCACGAACGGGATCGGGATCGTCGCCGGGGGGCGGCGCCGGTTCAATCGCATGCACGCGCGCATCGCGGTCTCCGAGGCGGCGGCATGGACCGGACAGCGGTTCTTCGGCGGCCGCTACGAGGTGATCCCCAACGGCGTCGACACGGCGGCGCCCCCGGCCGGCCCGAAGCCGACGTCCGACGAGCTGCGGGTGCTCTTCGTCGGCCGCGCCGAGGAGCGCAAGGGCCTGCCGGTGCTGCTCGCGGCGTTCGGCGCGCTCGTCGAGCACGAGCGCGCGAAGCTGACCGTGATCGGCGTCTCGGACGCCGACGTCCGCCGCTACGTCGCCGACCCCGAGGTCGAGGCGAAGGTCGATGCTCGTGGCCGCGTGCCGGCCGAGGAGCTCTGGCGGACGTTGCACGAGTCCGACGTGCTCTGCGCGCCATCGCTCACCGGCGAGAGCTTCGGGATGATCCTCACCGAGGCCTTCGCGGCCGGCACGCCGGTGATCGCCTCCAACATCGCGGGATACGCCGACGTGGTCACCGAGGGCGTCGACGGTGTGCTCGTGCCCCCGGCGGATCCGCAGCGACTCGCCGAGGAGCTGCAGACCGCCAGTCACGAGCCCGAGCGCCTGCGGCGCATGGGCGAAGCGGCGCGCGAATCGGCCCAGCGCTATGCCTGGCCCCGGATCGCCGAGCGGGTCGAGTCCGTCTACGAGCGTGTGGTGACCACCGAGGTCCCGGAGCCCGCGACCACGTTCGAGGCCCTCGCGCGACGGAACGGGATCGTTCCCGTCGATGGCTCGGCGCCGGTGCCGGCGCGCCGGCTGCCGCCACTCGATCCGACTCCGCCACACCCCTCGGGACGGGCGCAGGCGGCGCGGCGGGCGGCCCTCGGTATCGCCGGCGTGCTCGCGCTCGCGCTCACCTTTATCGCCGCGAAGCGGATCGGGGTCGGCGACGCCCTCACGAACATGGTCGAGTCGGACCTGGGCTGGGTCCTGGTCGCCACCGGGCTCATGTGCGCCTCGCTGCTCCTGCGGGCGATCTCCTGGATGGAGATCGCGCGCTCGGCGCTTCCCAACACCCCGCTTCGGCGTCGCGACGTGACCTCGGCGACGATGATCGGCGTGCTCATGTCGGCGACCCTGCCGGCACGCCTGGGCGAGCCGGCGCGCGCGATGGTTCTCTCCCGGCGCACCGGCCGCATGCGGGAGACGTTCCCGGTCCTGCTCGGCACCCTCGTCTCGCAGAGCGTTCTCAACGTCGTCGCGCTGGTCATCCTCGGCGCCGTGATCATCGGCGCCACGGACCTCTTCCACTCGAGCTCCGAGCACCTGTTCTTGATCAGCATGGCGCCGTTGGTGCTGCTGCTTGCCGTGATCTTCGCGCCGCTGCTCGTCAAGCAGAGCGGCTCGGGACGCATCGCCCGCGTCGTCGGCGCGATCCGCACGGCCCTGCTCCGGGTCCGCACCGGGCTCGTGGTCTTCCGCGATCCCCGCCGGGGCCCGCTCGCCGTCACCGCACAGCTCGGCGCCTGGGCGCTCCAGCTCCTCGCCTGCTTTGCCCTCTTCACCGCCCTCGGCCTCGACACGAACGCCAAGATCGGAATCGGCGCCGCCGCCGCGGTTCTGTTCGCCGTCAACGTCACCGCCGTGATCCCGGCGACGCCGTCGAACATCGGCATCTTCCAGCTCGCGACCATCAGCGTCCTGACCACCGGCTTTCACGTCAGCGCCCCGAACGCACTCGCCTACGGGGTCATCCTCCAGGCGGTCGAGATCGCGACCGCGGTCGGCCTCGGGCTCCCGGCGCTGGTGCGCGAGGGCGTTACGTGGCAGGACATGCGGCTGCGCGCGCTGAGCGCCGCCCCCGCGCGGCTGCGGCCCTCGGGGGCGACCGAGAACGCAAGCTGATCACCCGCCGCCCGGCGCGGTCGCGCTATCCTCTCGGATCAACCATCTGGAGCGGCCGAGGGACCCGGACCAGCGAAGCCGCCGCAACCGACCCACTCCCCGGAGAACGGCGCGGTGCGACAGCCGGGATCGATGGAGATGAGACGACTTGCCTGAGCCAGACCGCGACTACCTAAGCGCGATTCGCGAGCGCGTGGTCGTCTACGACGGCGGCATGGGCGCGACGCTCGAGCAGTTCGAGCTTGAGTCCGAGGACTACGGCGGGCTCCCCGGCAAGTGCCACGAGGCGCTCGTGCTCCATCGCCCCGACGTGATCGAGGGCGTGCACACGTCGATGCTCGATGCCGGCGCCGAGGTGGTGGAGACCGACACCTTCCAGGGCTCGAGGCTGAAGCTCGACGAGTGGGGGCTCGGCGAGCACACCCTCGAGATCAACACGAAGGCGGCGCAGATCGCGCGCAAGGCCGCAGGCGATTCGCGCTTCGTCGCGGGATCGATCGGGCCGACCGGCTACCTGCCGGCCTCCGACGACCCGACCCTCGGCGCGATCTCCTTCGGCCGACTGGTCGAGGTCTTCACCGAGCAGGCGAAGGGTCTGGTCGAGGGTGGCGCCGACCTGATCATCATCGAGACCGCGCAGGACATCCTCGAGGTCAAGGCCGCGGTGTTCGGTGCGCGCTCGGCGTTCCGGGAGACCGGGCGCGAGCTGCCGATCCAGACCTCCGTCTCACTGCTGCCGCAGGGCGGCAAGATGCTGCTCGGCACCGACATCCAGGCAGTGCTGGCGACGCTTGCGGGGCTCGACGTCCAGGTGATCGGGCTCAACTGCTCGACCGGCCCCGAGGACATGCGCGATGCAATCCGCTTCCTGGGCGAACGGTGCCCGGTGCCGGTGCACTGCATCCCGAACGCGGGCCTGCCGATCCAGGGCCCCGACGGGGAGACCATCTTCCCCGAGACCCCCGAGCAGATCTCGTCGGTGCTCGGCGAGTTCGTCGAGCGCCACGACATCTCGATCGTCGGTGGCTGCTGTGGAACGACGCCCGACCATATCCGGGCGCTCAGCGAGCGAGTCGCCGGCCGCGTCCCCGGGGAGCGCCCGGTTCCCGGCCCGCCGCAGGTCTCGAGCATGATGACCGCGACCCCGCTGGCCCAGGAGCCGCGCCCGACGCTGGTCGGCGAGCGCGTCAACTCGCAGGGATCGCGCAAGGCCAAGGAGCTGCTGCTGGCCGACGACTACGACGGCATCGTCACGGTCGCCGAGGACCAGGTGAACGGCGGCGCCCACGTGCTCGACCTGTGCGTCGCGCTGACCGAGCGCACGGACGAGGCGGAGCAGATGAGCGAGGTCGCGAAGCGCGTCTCGCTGACGCAGCCGGCGCCGCTGCAGATCGACTCGACCGAGCCCGACGTGATCCGGGCGGCGCTCGAGCACACCCCGGGGCGGGCGATCGTCAACTCGGTGAACCTCGAGGCGGGCCGCGACAAGCTCGACCGGGTGGTGCCGCTCGTGCGCGATCACGGCGCGGCGCTGATCGCGCTGACCATCGACGAGGTCGGCATGGCGAAGACCGGCGAGCGCAAGCTCGAGATCGCCCGGCGGATCAAGGAGCTCGCGTGCGACGAGCACGGGCTCGACCCGGAGCTGCTGATCTTCGACGCGCTCACGTTCACGCTGACGACCGGCGACGAGGAGTGGAAGCCGTCGGCGGTCGAGACGATCGAGGGGATCCGGCGGATCAAGGCGGAGCTCGACGGGGTCAAGACCTCGCTCGGCGTCTCGAACGTCTCCTTCGGGGTCTCGCCCCCGGCGCGCGCGGTCCTCAACTCGGTCTTCCTCCACCACTGCGTCGACGCCGGGCTCGACCTGGCGATGGTCAACCCGAACCACATCACGCCCTACGCCGAGATCCCCGAGGACGAGCGCGAGCTCGCCGATGACCTCGTGTACAACCGCCGCGACGACGCGCTCGAGCGCTTCATCGCCCACTTCGAGTCCAAGGGCGACGAGGACGAGGCGGAGGCCGGGGATCCGACCGAGGGCATGGAGCCCGAGGAGGCGCTTCACTGGCACATCCTGCGGCGCAAGAAGGAGGGGGTCGAGGACTGGATCGACCGCTCGGTGGAGAAGATCGGCGCCGTGCCCACGCTGAACGGCGTGCTGCTGCCCGCGATGAAGGAGGTCGGCGACAAGTTCGGCGCCGGCGAGTTGATCCTGCCGTTCGTGCTCCAGTCGGCGGAGGTGATGAAGCGCGCGGTTGCCCGGCTCGAGAACTACCTCGACAGAATCGAGGGCCACACGAAGGGCAAGGTCGTGATCGCGACCGTGTTCGGCGATGTCCACGACATCGGCAAATCGCTGGTCAACACGATCCTGACCAACAACGGCTACACCGTCGTCGACCTCGGCAAGCAGGTCCCGATCGACACGATCATCGACGCGGCGCTCGAGCACGAGGCGGACGCGATCGGCCTCTCGGCGCTGCTTGTCTCGACGTCGAAGCAGATGCCCGCCTGCATCCAGGAGCTGCACCAGCGCCAACTCGGGTTCCCCGTGCTGATCGGCGGCGCGGCGATCAACCGCGACTTCGGGCGCCGCGCGCTGTACCCGAACGGCAAGGAGTCCGACGAGATCTACGAGCCGGGCGTCTTCTACTGCAAGGACGCGTTCGCCGGCCTCGACACGGTCGATGCGCTCATCGACGAGGCCGCGCGCGAGTCGCTGGTCGCGAAGATCCGCGACGAGGCGCACGAGCTACGCGAACGCCCCCAGCAGGAGGACGAGGGCCCGCCCACCACCGACGACTCCGTGCGCTCGGCGGCGGATCCCGACGCGCCGGTGCCCGAGCCCCCGTTCTGGGGGGCGCACGAGATCGACGTCGACCTCGACGAGGTCTACCCGTACCTCGACCGCCACGTCCTCTTCAAGCTCCACTGGGGCGGTCGCGGCAAGAAGGGCGAGGAGTGGCGCCGGATCGTCGAGGGCCACGATGGGGACGAGGGCTTCGCGGCGAAGCTCGAGCGCATGTGGCGCGAGCAGGACTACCTGTACCCGCGGGTGCGGCTTGGCTACTTCCCGTGCAACGCCGACGGCAACGAGCTGGTGATCTTCGATCCCGACGATCACGACCGCGAGCTCGAGCGGCTCGTGTTCCCGCGCCAGCCCCGACATGACCGGATCTGCCTCGCCGACTTCTTCCGCCCCGTCGGTTCGGGCCGGGACGTGGTCGCGCTGCAGGCGGTGACCGTCGGGCCCGAGGTCACCGAGCGCATCGGGCAGCTTGAGCGCGACGGGGAGTTCGCCGAGCAGCTGTTCACCCACGGGCTCGGCGTCCAGGCGGCCGAGGGGCTGGCCGAGTGGCTGCACGCCCAGGTTCGCAGCGACCTCGGGATCGACCTCGACCAGGGCCGCCGTTACTCCTGGGGCTACCCGGCCTGCCCGGACCAGTCCGAGCACGAGAAGGTCGAGCGCCTGCTCGGCCTCTCGGAGATCGGGATCTCGCTCTCGGGCGGCTACGCGCTCGAGCCCGAGCAGTCGACCGCGGCGATCGTCGCCCACCACCCCCAGGCGGTCTACTTCGGAATGAAGTCCGGCTTCATCCCGGCGGAGAAGCGGGGCGACGAGTTGATCGCGGGCACGAACCGCGGCGGGGAGCTGCCGCCGGAGGACGATCCGGAAGGCGACGGGACCATTGAGGCGGAGGCCGAACGCCGAGGCCGAGACCCGTCTGAGTCAGAGAGCGACGAGCCGTCGATGGACGCCGCGCCCGCCTAGCCCGCGACCCGCTTCAGCTTCAGCGCGGCCTCGGCGATCAGCCGCGGTGCCGCCAGGTGCCTCAGATACCGAGCCGGTTGCGCAGCCCGCGGGCGTTGAGGAACCGGTAGAGACGCCGGATCGCGCCCCGCTTGCGGGCGTTGTAGGGAAACCAGATCGGCTCGGACTTCGCCTGCGGGAGGCGTGGGATCGTCAGTGACTCGGTGCGGCAGAAGCGGCGGATCCCCTGCGCGCCGTGGCGGACGCCGATCCCGGAGCTCTTCCAGCCGCCCATCGGCATCCCGAGAACGTTGTAGCTGACCAGTACGTCATTGACGTTGCAGTGGCCCGCCTCGATCCGCCGCGCGATCCGCTCGCCCTCGGCGGGCTCGCCGGCGAAGACCGACGAGCCGAGCCCGTACGTGGTGTCGTTGGCGAGCTCGATCGCCTCCTCCGTGTCCTTGACCTTCATCACCGGGATCACTGGCCCGAAGGTTTCCTCGCGCATCACCTTCATCGAGTGATCGACGTCGGCGATCACCGTCGGCTCGTACCAATCACCGGGCCCGTCGCCGCGCTTGCCGCCCGTGAGGACTCGCGCGCCGGCCGCACGGGCGTCCTCGACCTGCTCAGCGACGATCTCGACCTGCGGCGGCGAGGTCATGGCGCCGATCTCGGCGGTGTAGGGATCGCCGTCGGCGCCCTGGCGCAGCGTCTCGACCTTGGCCCGGAGCTTGTCGACGAACTCGTCGTAGATCGGCTCCTCGACGTACACGCGCTCGATCGAGATGCAGATCTGGCCGGCGTTGACGAGCCCGCCCCAGGCGGTCGCGTTGACCGCGCGGTCGACGTCGGCGTCGCGCGTAACGATCAGCGGATCCTTGCCCCCGAGCTCGAGGCTGATCGGCGTGAGCGTCTCGGCGGCGCGCTTCATCACTACCTTGCCCGTGCGCTCGGACCCGGTGAATTGCAGGTAGTCGACCTCGTCGATCAGCGGCCCGGCTGTCTCGGCGCCGCCGTTGACGACGTGCACGACGTCGGGCGCGCCGATCTCCTCCCGCCAGGCGCGGGCGATCTCGGTGACGGTCAGCGGCGTGACCTCGGAGGGCTTGATCACCACCGCGTTGCCGGCGACCAGCGCGGGCAGCGCGTCGCCGATCGAGAGGATGACCGGAAAGTTCCAGGGGCTGATGAAGCCGACGACGCCGAACGGCCGGTAGACGATCTTGCTGCGCTTCGCGCGAAGCAGCGGGACGTGCGGCGTGACGATCTCGTCGGCGAGCAGCTTCGGACCCTGGTCGACCCAGAAGTTGATGGCGTCGAGGCAGTAGAAGGCCTCGAGCGCGGCGTCGGCGCGCACCTTGCCGGTCTCCTCCTGCATCATCGCGTCCAGCCGGTCCTGGTTCGCGAGGATCCAGTCGCGCAGCTCCTCCATCCAGCGGCGTCGGCCGTCGAAGCCGATCGCCTCCCAGGCGGGCTGGGCAGCCCGCGCGCGGGCCACCGACTCGGCCACCCCGCTTTCCGAGTCGATCGCGACCGAGGTGATGACGGAGCCGTCCACCGGGCGATGGACGTCGAAGCTGGTGGCCGCCTCGGGCTGGCGGTCGCCGTTGTCGGCCGCGTCGCCGACCTTCGCGGCCGCGTCCTTGTGGGTTGCGGACTCCATCTCGTCCTCCTCGCTCTGGCGGTGGTGCGCTCCGCGGACTCTACCCCTCGCCCTGCACGCCCGTCCCATTGCGGGCCGGGCGGCCCCGCTCAGCCGGCGACGATCTGGTAGACGGCGCTGTCGCGGAGCGAGGCGACGTAGATCTTGCCTCCGGCCCCCTCGCCGAACGACGACGGCTGGGCGATCGGCAGGCCGGTGCCGGCGTCGGTCGCGCTCGGGTTCGGCGCGTACGGGTCGAGCGACCGGATCTCGTCGCCGCTGAGGTCGGCGTACAGCAGCCGCCCGGACAGCGCGTTCAGCCGCGGATCGCGGACGACGTAGCCCACGATCACCGCGGAGCCGTCGGCGTACTCGTGGATCGGCGCGCGATAGCCCGGCGGCTCGGTGCCAGGGGCCTCGAAGAAGTGGTTGCCCTCGAGGTTGTCCCAGCCGAAGTTCGCGCCGCGTGCGTTGGCGGCGCGCAGGAAGTCGATCTCCTCCCAGGCGTTCTGGCCGACGTCGCCGATCGCCAGGCCGCCGCCGCCGCTGTCGAACGAGAACCGGAACGGGTTGCGGAGCCCGAGCGCGTAGACCTCGTCGGCGCCCGGCCCGCCGACGAACGGGTTCGACTCGGGCGTCTCATAACCCCGCTTACGGCGCGGGTCGATGCGCAGCAGCTTGCCCAGCAGGCTCTCGGGGTTCTGGGCGTTGTCGCTCGGGTCGCCGGCGCCGCCGCCGTCCCCGGTGCCGATGTAGAGCATGTCGTCGTCGCCGAACTGGAGCTGGCCGCCGTTGTGGTTGGTCTGGCCGGGGTGGGGGATCACGATGAGGGTGCGCC
The DNA here is from genome assembly GCA_963729075.1 of uncultured Solirubrobacterales bacterium. GTDB lineage: Bacteria > Actinomycetota > Thermoleophilia > Solirubrobacterales > 70-9 > WHSW01. Next base: position 381,575 of record CAVSMU010000003.1, read on the forward strand.
GCGAGCGCGGGTCGGCGCGCGTCGGCGAGCCGCGCTTGCGCTTGAAGCTGTCGACCTGGATGTTGCTCTCGCGGTTGACGTAGTAGACGAAGAAGCGCCGGTTGCGCTGGTATTCGGGGTCGAAGGCGATCGAGAGCAGGCCCTCCTCGGAGGAGAGCTGGACCCGGTCGCGGATGTCGAGGAATGGCTGGGCGAGCTTGCGGCCGTTGCGCATGACCGCGATCGTGCCCGGCTGCTCGACCACGAACAGGAGCTTGCGCTTCTGCGGCGCGTCCTCGACGAACACCGGGGCGTCGAAGCTTCCGACCCGGCGCAGCTCGAGACCGGCGCCGGCGGTGGCCGGACTCGCCGCGGTCAGCGCGACCGCTGCGGCGACGATCGCCGGCAGGACCCTGCCAAGGCCGCTCGTGAGGCTCCCCGCCATCCGGCCTGCAGGGTAGCGCGCGCCCGACACCGCGACCGCGAGTCGCCTGCCCTCCGGCCGTCCGTCAGCCGCCGGATCCGGCAGGATCCAGCCGGTAGACCGGGCCCTCCAACGAGGTCACGTACACATGGCCGTCGGCGTCCTCGCCAAACGAGCTCAGCGCCGGGACCTGCGGGCCGAGCGGACGGTCGTCGGCGGCGGGGCGACCGACCTCCGCGGTGAAGCTGCGCAGCTCGCCCTCGCAGTAGTCGCCGTACACGTAGCGGCCGAACAGCGTGCGCAGGCCCGGGTCGCGGACCACGTAGCCGCCCGTCACCGAGCAGCCGCGGTCGCGCCCGTACTGGAGCGTCGGTCCCCTCGCTCCCGGCGCCTCCTGGTCCGCGTTGAACTGCTGGGTGCCCTCGAACGCCGACCAGCCGAAGTTGAGGTCCGTCTCGCGCGCGGTGGCCTCGGCGCGGGTGGCCGAGTCGATCTCCTCGAGCTCGCTCTGGCCCACGTCGCCGATCCACAGGTCGCCGGTTAAGCGGTCGAAGGAGTAGCGCCACGGGTTGCGCAGGCCGAGCGCCGCGATCTCCGTGTCCCCGTCGTCGGTGTCGATCCGCAGCAGCTTGCCGAGCGGGCTGTCCGGGTCCTGGGCCGTGCGCTCCGGGTCGCCGCTGCCGCCCCCGTCTCCGGTGCCCGCGTACAGCCGGTCGTCGGGGCCGAAGAGGAGGAGGCCCCCGTTGTGGTTTGACGCGAAGTCCTCGATCGCCAGCAGCTCGCGAGCGCTGTCCGGGTCGGCGGTCGGCGGCTCGCCTGGTGCGCGACGGTACTCGACGATGCGCTCGTCGCCCTCGGTGTCGGTGTAATACACGTAGAGCAGACGCGAGTCGGCGTAGTCGGGCGCGAAGGCCACGGAGAGCAGGCCCTGCTCGCCGCCGCATGCGATCTGCTCGCTGACGTCGAGGAACAGCTCGGGATCACCGCCGTCGATCGGGATCCGCTGGATGCGTCCGCACTGCTCGACCACGTAGAGGTGGCCGTCGTCGCCGGTGCGCGGCTGGGCGACATGGACGGGATAGGACAACGCTCCAAGCTTCGTCAGCTCGACCCCGCCGCGCCCGTTGCCGACCGGTGTCCTTCCCTCCGGGCCGGACCCTTCGTGGGACTCCTCGGCGCTGGGGGGCGGGGGCGAGCCCTCCGACGCCTTCGTCGGCTCCGGCTCCGGGTCGGAGCCGCCGCACCCCGCGGCGACCGCCGTCGTGGCGAGCACCACCAGCGCCAATCTCGTCGACCGCCTCCAGCCCCGCACGACCGCAGACGCTAGCGGGGCGCCGACCCCGGCCGGCGTTGACCCGTTACGGCGCGATCACTCGCTGATCTCGACCTCGCCGGCGGAGTTGACCCGCGCCTGCGGCGGCTTGTCGGTGATGGTGACGACGAACTCGCCCTCGACCGGGCCGCCGTCCCGGGTGACCGCCTTGGCCTTGCCGTTCAGCCCGGCCGCCAGCTCGTAGTGCACGGTGTAGGTGCCGGCCTGGACCGGCGTGACGCGCCAGACGATGTCCTTGCTCTCGCCCGGCGGCACCGCGCCGAAGGAGAACGTGTTCGTCTGCGCCGCCTCGGCGCCCGCCGGCGGAGCCGTCTCGAGGTCCTTGACCTGGGGTGTGACCAGCTTCGGAAAGCCGTTCTCGAGGATCCAGACGGGCCGGTTCGGGTCGGCCAGACCGGGCTGTTCGCTGCGGACCGAGAACGATCCGCTCGACGGCTGGTCGCCGGTGAAGATCGTCACGGCCAGGTCCGGGACGTCCTCGTCGCCTGCGTTCTCGATCTCGAGCTCGAGATCGCTGGTCTGCGCGAGCCGCTGGTCGGTTGGAAACTTGGCCGAGGTGACCTCGACGGGGAAGTCTCCCGCGGGCTCGTCCGCGTCCTGGCGCTCGGCGTCGTCACCGCAGGCCGAGGCCCCCGAAGCGATGATCGCGAGCACCGCAACCGCGACGCCGCGGGCCCGCACGCCTCGGGGCATGAGTGGGTGGGCGCTTGTGGCGATCTCCTCCCCCAAGGCGCGGGCAACATACCACCGAGAGCGCCGTCCGAGCGCAATTTGAGACCGGTCGACCGGCCTGATTTCCCCCGCTCTGTGGCGCAACGGTTGGGGGTGGCGGAGCGTCACCCCATCGAATAATCTTGTTCGTCACCGTCGCCGGTGGAGCCGGCGGCCGGAGGAGCAGATGGTCAGATCAGTCGCTGACAGGGCATTCCTGCCCGCGAAATCGCTGTTCGAGCAGGTCGGGAACATGATGATCCTGACCGGCAAGACGATCGTGGCCACGGTCAGGCCGCCGTATCCCTACGGGGGCGAGTTCGTCAGCCAGTTCCTGTTCGCGCTGCAGCTCTGCTGGTTCCCGATGCTGATCTCGACGGTGGCGTTCGGCTTCGGCGCCCCTGGCCTCCAGGCCGCGAACTTCCTGTCGCTGTTCGGAGCGCTCGATCGCCTCGGCGGCTTCTTCATCCTCGCCAGCGTCCGCGAGTTCGCACCGTTCGTCACCGCGGTGGTCGTCGCGGGCGTCGCCGGGACCGCGATCACGGCGGACCTCGGCGCCCGCAAGATCCGCGAGGAGCTCGACGCGCTGCAGGTGCTCGGCGTCGACCCGATCAAGAACCTCGTCGTGCCCCGCTTCCTTGCCCTGATGCTGATCACGGGGCTTTTGGACATCTACGCCCTGCTGTTCGGGATCACCGGCGGGATCTTCGCCGAGATCGCCTACGGCCAGCCGCTCGGAGGGTTCTTCGCGACGCTCTTCAACAACGCGTCGGTCACCGACTTATGGGGCTCGATCTTAAAAACGACCCTGTTCGGGGCGATCATCGCGATCGTCTGCTCCTACAAGGGGATGAACGCGTCAGGAGGCGCCGAGGGGGTTGGCAGGGCCGTGAACGAAGCCGTGGTCATCGCCTTCCTGGGCGTGTTCGCGTTCAACTACGTCTTCACGCAAACACTGCTTGCGACCCACCCTGAAATCAGCGTGATCAAGTGATGGGTTGGCTGGCGGTACCCCGAGACTGGCTCGCGTCGCTCGGCGACATCGCCCGCTTCTGCGGCCGGGTGATGGGGATCGTCTACTCCGGCCGGGTGATGCACTTCTTCGGGGAGGCGCTGCGCCAGGCGGGGATCCTGATCCTCGGCTCGACCGTCGTGATCTGGGGGCTCGTCTTCATCCTCGGCCTGCAGTGCGGGATCGAGGGCGCGTACTTCAATCGCTCGGTCGGCGCGCCGGCCTACGCCGGCGTGTTCGCGGCCTGGTGCGACCTGCGCGAGGTGATCCCCTACGCCTTCGGCTACATGATGGCGGCGAAGATCGGTACCGGGATCGTCGCCGAGCTCGGCGCGATGCGGATCTCCGACGAGATCGACGCGCTCGAGGTGATGGGCGTCAACCCGATGATCTTCCTCTGCGGCACGCGGCTGCTGGGCGCCTGGATGGTGCTGCCGTTCATGTATCTGGCCGCCATCGGGATCGGCTACCTCGCCTCCTACCTGGCGGTGGTCGAGCAGATCGGCGAGGTTTCGTCCGGCGGCTACTTCCTGATCTTCTGGATGTTCCAGAACCCGCCGGATCTCATATTCAGCTTGATCAAGGCGATGTTCATGGCGACGGTGATCGTGCTCGTCGGCTGCTACTACGGCTACACGGCCTCCGGCGGCCCCGTCGGCGTCGGCACCGCGACCGCGAAGTCGATGGTGCTCAACATCGTGCTGGTCCACATCATCGGGATGATGGGGACGCTGGTCTTCTGGGGAGCGAACCCGAGGGCGCCGATCGGCGGCTGAGCAGACAATGACCGACCATCAGGAGGAGTAGGCAGAGTGGCTGAGGAACGCGGGTATCCCGACGAGCGTGGCAGCGACGAGCAGGTCGCCGAGGAGCAGCCCGCCGACGAGCAGGTCGCCCAGGAGCAGGAGTACGACCGCTTTGCCGACGACGTCGGCCGCGACGACCGAGGCGAGGACTATGACGAGCCGGCACCCGAGCTCGGAGACCTGCACAGGGACTACTCGATCCCCGGCGTCGACTCGAAGGAGTCGAACCCCTATCGCTGGCACACGGGCGAGAAGCGCGACCACGGCGGTGAGGACGCGATCGAGGCCATCGACCTGGTGAAGCAGTTCGGGCGCACCCGGATCCTCAACGGCCTCAACCTCGGCCTGCCCGACAACCAGATCTCGATGGTGCTCGGCCCGTCGGGCACCGGCAAGAGCGTGTTGATCAAGCACATCGTCGGCCTGCTCTATCCCGACACGGGCGACCTTCTCGTCCACGGCGAGTCGGTGCCCAACATGACCGATGACGAGCTGTTCGAGATGCGCAAGAAGTTCGGCCTGTTGTTCCAGGACGGCGCCCTGTTCGGCTCGATGAACGTGTACGACAACACGGCCTTCCCGCTGCGCCAGCACACCGACAAGGGCGAGGACGAGATCGGTGAGATCGTCAACCGGCGCCTGCGCGAGGTCGGCCTCGCCGAGGCGACCGAGAAGATGCCGAACGAGTTGTCCGGCGGGATGCGCAAGCGCGCCGGATTCGCCCGCGCCCTGGTGCTCGACCCGGCGATCGTCATGTTCGACGAGCCCGACTCGGGCCTCGACCCGGTGCGCACGGCGCTGCTCTGCGAGCTGATCCGCGAGGTTCACGAGGAGAACGGCGGCTGCTACTTGGTGATCAGCCACGACCTCGGCACCGCGCGCCGGATCGCCGACTTCATCGCGGTCCTCTGGAAGGGCCGGATCGTGGAATCGGGCCCGTCCGAGGAGCTCTTCAACTCCGAGAACGAGTTCGTCTCCCAGTTCCTGAACGCCCAAACGGAGGGCCCGCTCGCAATGGATTGAGGCGGCTCGCGCCGCGCTCGGTTTCCGTCGGCTTGATCGCGGGCGCACGTCCCTACCCTTGAGTCGATGAGGGATCTGCTCGCACGGATCGCGGGCTTCTGTGTGGAGCGGCCTCTGCCCGTGCTGGCCGCGACGGCGCTGGTGACGCTGGTCGCCGCCGTCGGCGCGCTCGGGCTCGAGGCCGACGCGGGCACGGACCAGCTGGTCGATCGCGACTCCGACGCCTTCGTCGGCACCGAGGCGTTCAAGCGGGAGTTCGGCGACGACGCGGTCGTCGTCCTGGTCAAGGGCGACCTGGAGCAGCTCGTGCTCAGCTCGGACCTCGGCAAGCTGCTGGCGCTCGAGGCGTGCCTGTCCGGCAAGGCCCCCGGAGGCAGGGTGTTCCCCGACGAGCCGGCCCCCGCGCCATGCGCCGCGCTGGCCGAGAGCCGGGCGGCGCGGGTGGTCTTCGGTGGGGCCACCTTCCTCAACCAGTCGGCGATCCAGGCGGAGCGGCTGCTCGCGCAGCAGTCGAGCGCGGCGCAGCAGCAGGCGCGCGCGGCCGCGGCGCGCGCTGCGCTCGATGCCCGCCGCCAGGGACTGTCGGAGAGCGACCAGCGGGCCGCGGCGCAGGCAGCCGCGCAGGAGGTGCTGACCACCTTCCAGCAGCAGGTACTCGACCTCGCGATCCGCTACGGGCAGACCGGTATCCCGCGGCTCGACGATCCGACCTTCGTCCAGTCCGTGGTCTTCGACAGGCGGAGCCCGGGCGAGCCGAAGCCGCGGTTCTCCGCGTTCTGGCCGAGCGCCGATGCGGCCCAGATCCTGATCCGGCTGCGCCCCGAGCTCAGCGAGACCGAGCGCCGCGAGGCGATCGAGCAGATCCGCGCCGCGGTCGACGACTCGACCTTCCGCATCCGTGACGCCGAGTACGTCGTCAGCGGCGTCCCGGTCGTCGTCGAGGGCCTCGCCCAGAAGCTCTCGGACGAGATCTTCGTCCTTCTGGCGGTGGCGCTCGCGGTGATGGCCCTGACCCTGGCGCTGCTCTTCGGTCCGCCAATGCGGCTGCTGCCGCTCGGGATCGCGATGGTCGCCGCGGCCGCGGTGTTCGGACTGCTCGCTGCCTTCGGCGGCTCACTCACCATGGCGTCGCTGGCGGTACTGCCGATCCTGATCGGGCTCGCGGTCGATTACGCGATCCAGTTCCATGCCCGGTTCGCGGAGGCGGCACGTGCAGGCGCCTCCGCCCCTCGGGCCGCGGTCGAGGCAGCCGCGGCGGGTGGGCCCGTCATCGGGGCGGCGGCGCTGGCCACGGCCGCCGGCTTCTTGGTCCTGCTGCTGTCGCCGATCCCGATGATTCGCGGGTTCGGCCTGCTGTTGGTGGCCGGGATCGCGATCGCGTTCGTGCTCGCGCTGACCGCCGGGCTGGCCACGCTGTCGCTCACGAGGCCGGCAGCCGGCCGCACGCCGCCGAGTGGCCGCCTCCCGGCGCCGCTGATCGCCGCGCTCGAGCGCATCGGCCAAGCTCGCCGGGCGATCTCCGAGCGGGCCGGTTCGCTCGGCCGGCGGGCCCTGGCCGCATCGGTCGCGGCGCCCGGCCGAGTGCTGGCCGTGGGCCTCATCGTCGCGGTGATCGGTTGGGCGCTGGGAACCCGGACGGAGGTGATCTCCGACATCCGTGAGCTCGTCCCCCGCAACCTGCCCGAGCTCCAGAACGTCGACGAGCTCCAGGAGGCGACCGGGGTCTCCGGCGAGGTTGACGTCACGGTGAATGCGCCGGACCTCACGGACCCCGAGGTGATCGCGTGGATGAGCGACTACAAGCAGCGCGTCCTCTCCCGCGCCGGCTTTACCAGCGAGGCCACGTCCTGCCGCGAGCAGGACACGCAGCTGTGCCCGTCGATCGCCCTTCCGGACCTGTTCGGCGGCGAGAGTGAGGCGCCGGACCAGGCACGGATTCGGCGGACGCTCGCGCTCCTGCCGCCGTACTTCTCGCAGGCCGTGATCAACAGCGACCCCGACACTGGCGAGCTCGGCGACACCGCGGTGATCGCGTTCGGGATCAAGGTCATGCCGTTCGACGAGCAGAAGCAGCTGATCGACGCGATCAGGGCTGAGATCGACCCGCCGGGGACGGGGAACGACCCGCCCGACGGTGTCAGCGCCGAGGTGGTCGGCCTGCCGGTGCTCGCAGCAGATGCAAACTCGGCGCTCGAGGGCAACCGCTACCTGCTGACCGTCGCCGGGCTGGCGGCGGTGGCGCTCGCCCTGCTGGCCGTCTATCGGTCGCTGCGGCGCGCGCTGGTGCCGCTCATCCCGGTCGCGCTCGCCACCGGCTGGTCGGCGCTCGGGCTGGCGATCACCGGCGTGCCCCTGAACCCGATGTCGGCGACGCTTGGCGCGCTGGTCATCGCGATCGCCACCGAGTTCAGCGTGCTGATCGCCGCGCGCTATGAGGAGGAGCGCCGCACGGCGCTCTCCGTCGGCGAGGCGCTGCGGCGCGCCTACTCGCGCACGGGGGTCGCCGTGATCGCATCGGGGATCACCGCGATCGCCGGGTTCGCGACGCTGATCGCGACGGACATCCGCATGCTGCGCGACTTCGGCATCGTCACCGTGATCGACCTCTCGGTCGCCCTGGTCGGCGTGCTGATCATCCTCCCCGCGGCGCTGGTCTGGGCCGAATCGGGCTTCAGAACAACTCCGTTCCGAACAACTCCGACGACATCCTCCGCCTCGCGTCCGGTGTCGTCGGGCGGCGACGCGTTACGGGAAGGCAGGCCATAAGCGCTTGAACCGCGACTTCGTCGCTAGCCCGTGACCGGCGACACCGACGGCTCGTCATCCAAGCGGCGGCCGTCGAGCCGCTACTCGGCCTTCGTCGGCCTCGCGTTCATCGCCCTGATCGTGATCGCCGCCATCAACACGTTCGAGAGCAACGAGGGCGGCGTGCTCGGCGCCGACGAGACGCAGGTCGGCGAGCCCCTTCCGGAGTTCGCGGTGCCGGAGCTGATCGGCGGCGAGGACGCCGACGCCAACGTCTACCAGGACGACTGCGAGAGCTCGGAGGTTCCCTGTCCCGCCGACGAGCAGCGCACCTCGGCGTGCGACGTCGACGTGCCCAACGTGATCCGGATCTGCGATCTCTTCGATCGGCCGCTGGTGCTGTCGTTCTGGTTCTCGACGCCGGCCGAGTGCCCGCCGACCCAGGACGTCGTCGACAACGCCGCGCGGCGTTACGGCGGGCGGGTCAACTTCCTCTCGCTCGCCGTCCGCGGCGACCGCGAGGAGCTCGCCGACATCGTCGCCGGGCGCGGCTGGGAGCTCCCCGTCGGCTGGGATCGCGACGGGGCCGTCTCGAATCTCTACCGGGTCGGAGTCTGCCCGACGGTGGCGTTCGTGCTCCCGGGTGGGATCCTGAGCGAGGCCCGCGTCGGCAGCGACGAGCTCGACAAGCGCCAGCTGGACGCCGCGATCGAGCGCCTGATCCGGGAGTCCCAGCGCGACGCGGAGGCGCCGCAATGAGCGCCGGAGCCGAGGCGTCCGGGGAGACGCCGCCGCAGCTCGGCTGGGTTGCGCCGGAGCTCGTCGAGGAGTTCCCGGGGCTCGCCCTTCACTACCTCGCGGTCGAGCGAGGCTCGGGGCGCTCGACCCGCGAGCTCAGACAGCAACTTCGCGTCCTGTCCGACCGGTTCTCGGGAGCCCAGGCGATCAATCTCCGCCACCAGCCGATCCCCTGGGCGTACCGCGTCTTCTACCGCCACATCGGCCTGGACCCCGACCAGCAGCGAACGCCGATCGAGGAGCTGGTGCTCGAGCGGATGCAGCACGGCGGCTTTCGCAGCCGCAGCCTGCTCGACGACGCGCTCACGATCGCCACGGTCGAGTCGAGCGTTGCGATGCGCGCCTTCGATGCGGACCGGGTCACCGGCAGGCCGGGGATCCGCACGACCGAGCCGGGGGAGGGGCTGGAGGGGCGACCCGGCGAGCTTCCGGCCGGCACGCTCGTGATCGCCGACGAGGCCCGTCCGCTCGCGCTGCTCTTCGGGGCGCTCGCGGCCGGCCGCGGCGTCCGACCGAAGACGAAGCGCACGCTGCTCGCCGCGATTCAGGTGACCGGCGTGCCGGCGCTCGCGGTCTCCGAGGCGCTCTGGCTTGCCGCCGGCACTCTCGAGGACGGCTAGGCCCCTCGCTGGAAGCGCGGCCGGTGGCCGATTAGAATGCGGCGGACAGGCAACGGGTAAAGGAGCCTCCGTGCCCAGCGCGCTCGACCAGATCACGGCCCCCACAGCGCCCGGCCCCGAGACCCTCGGCGGAACCGTCCCCGCCGGCGCCGAGCGGCGCGCCCGTGACGACCTCCGGCGCCAGATAGCGGACCTCGACCGCCGACTCGGCGAGCTCTTCGCCTCCGCCTTCCCCCGTTCCGGGCTCGATTGGGGGGTCGGCGCGGTCGGCGGCCCGCGGGTGCTCTCAACCGGCGAGCTCGAGCGGGTCCGCGACGCCCTCGCCCTGCGCCTGCGCGACGCCCAGGCGGAGCTTGCCCGGCGCGCCGAGGTCGAGGAGGCGAACCGGGGCCTGATCGAGCGCATGATCGCTGCGCCGGAGCGCCATCGCTGGGTGATCGTGTCGAACGAGGACATCGGCGAGCGGGGCTGTCGCCACTGGCACTCCCGCCCGCGCTGGGGCATCCTGGGGATCCTGTTCAACTGGTGGCGGGTTCGCCTCTCGTCCGGTTGTCCGTTAGCCGCGGGGCTTCGGCCCCCGGCCACGCGGGTCACGGCACCATCTGAGATGGCGAAGAAACGCCGCAAGCGCCGACCCCGCGCCCCTGCGGCCGCGCCGGCTGCCGCGCCCAAGCCGGCCGCCAAGCGTCCCGCTGCGAAGGTCCCCCGCAAGCCGATCGCGGATGAGCGCCCGCCTGCGCCGTGGGGCTCGTTCCCCCTGGTCGAGCTCGTGGTCCTCTTCGGCCTCGTGCTGTTCGTGGCCGGGTTCTTCCTCGTCGACGGCGAGCGCGGGACGCAGCTGTTCGCGACCGGCCTCGTGATCGCGTCGCTCGCCGGGCTGGAGCTGTCGATCCGCGAGCACTTCGCGGGCTATCGCTCGCACTCGACCCTCCTCGCTGCCGCCGTCGCAGTAGCCGTGATGCTCGGCCTCTACTACCTCGCCGACCTGTCGCCGACCGCCAGCCTCGCCGCGGGCGCGGGGGTCGGCGCGCTCTGCTTCTGGGCGCTGGCACGGACGTTCCAGAACCGCGCCGGGCGTATGGTCAAGCTGCGCTGAGCGATGGCCGGTACGCTCGCCGGTGATCCTCTCCCGCGTGCGCGAGATCATGAGTGGTCCCGCCAGCAGCGCGCTGGTGTTGCTCATGCTGGCCGGGTGCCTGTTCCTGTGGATCGGCGTCCCGCTCGGCTGGCTCTGGATCGGATCGCAGGTTCAGGGGTCGGCGTCGCTTGGCACGGCGATGCTCGTGACCATGCTCGGGATCACGGCGACGATCTTCGTCGTGGTGATCGTGCTCTCGTGGCTCAACCGTCGCCACGCGGTGCTCCAGGAGCGTCGCAATCGCCCCCGTGGCGGTAATGCGCTCGAGATGCTCCTGGTCGCCAGCGCCGGCATCGCGATCGTGGGATTCGGGGTCTGGTTCTTCGGCTTCGCCGGTGCCAGCCCGGTGCCGCTCAACATCGGCTTCTGAGGCGTTCCGGGATCGGCGGCGGGGCGGGCGTCGCGCGCCCGCCCCTTCGACCGCTGGGACGATCCCGTCGAGTCTTACGCCATCGTGCGTTCGGGCCGCTTGGCCTCGAGCTCCGTTGCCAGGAGCTCACGCTGACGGGTGGTCAGCCGCCCAAGCTCACGATTTTCGTTCAACGCCATCGGGAACAGGAACTTACGAGCCCGCGTACGGCCCCACCGCCGCTGGCTCCTCAAAAGCTCGCCGATCGACATTGACTGGACTTCCCAGGGACACTCACGGACGATCTCCGCCGCATCGGCCCGACCTGCGGCGACCGAGCGCTTGAGCGACGCCCTCGCCAGCCGGACGCGGTTGGCGTGTTCGAGCGCCTGCATGTGCTGCGGGATCGCTACAGGAGCCAGGCTCGAGGCAGCTTCCATTCTCACTCTCCTCCTCTGAGCGGTTTGGGGGTTGCGGGGTATATCGGCGCCCGGTGCTCCCAATCGCGGCCCGTTGCCGCTCCAGGGTGGGTCGGGACAAATCACTCTTTTCTGTCCCGACCGCTCCCTGCCCCAGGGTGCGTTCGGCGCCTTCGCAACCTATGGAACCCGGAGCGCCCGCGTCAACCGGGCCGGTCCGGCGTGCCCCCACACTCGTTCGCTAAGAGCATGCTTTTTGTGCGTGGGCTTGTCTTGTCCAGAAGTGGACAACGTGAAAGTCCCCCACTGGGGGGAACGGGGCGGCTCCGCCGCGGCCTCCTCAGGAGCTCGATCGCGGCAGGTCGGGGAAGTCCGCGATCGTCGCCTCGACCAGCGCCAGCGCCCGATCCAGGTGCTCGCGCTCGTGGCTCGCCATCAGCGACGTGCGAAGCAGCGCGCCTCCCGGCGGCACGGCGGGGTGGATCGCGACGTTGGTGTACACGCCGCGCTCGAAGAGCGCCTTCCAGAGCAGCACCGCCTGCCAGTCCTCGCCGACGATCACCGGGACCACCGGGGTGGTTGCCTCGCGGCCGTCGGGCAGCGTGCCCGGCTCCACGACCCGCAGGCCGAGATCGCGGAAGCCCTGTCGCAGGTAGGCGGCGTTGTCGAGCAGCTTCGCCATCAGCTCGGGCCCCTCCGACCGGATCACCCGCAGCGCACCGAGCGCCGCGCCGACGGCCGCGGGGACGGCCGAGGCGCTGAAGATGAACGAGCGGCTCGCGATCCGCAGGTACTCGACGACGTCGGCGGGCCCGGCGATGAAGCCGCCGCAGGAGGCGAGGCTCTTGGAGAAGGTGCCCATTCGCAGGTCGACCCGGTCCTCGAGACCGAAGAGCTCGGTGGCGCCGGCTCCGCGAGCGCCCAGCACGCCGACCCCGTGCGCCTCGTCGACCATCAGCCGCGCGCCGTAGCGGCCGCAGAGCTCGGCGATCGCCGGCAGCGCCGGCAGGTCGCCCTCCATCGAGTAGACCCCGTCGACCACCACCATCACGCCGCCCCCGTCGCCGGCCGCCCGGTCGAGCATCTTCTCGAGCTTCGGCATCTGGTTGTGGCGGAAGGGGCGGAGCTTGGCGCCCGAGAGCTTGCAGCCGTCGAGGATCGAGGCGTGGTCGGCCGAGTCGCAGATCACCGTGTCGCCCGGGGCGAGGACCGTGCCGATGCAGCCGACGTTCGTCTGGTAGCCGGTCGAGAAGACGATGACGTCCTCGGTCTGCATCCACTCGGCGAGCTCGCGCTCGAGCTCGAGGTGCAGCGGGGTGGTGCCGTTGAGCAGCCGGGACCCGGTGAGGCCCGTCCCGAAGGTCTCGAGCGCGTCGCGGGCCGCCTGCTTGACGCGCGGGTCGCCGGTCAGTCCGAGGTAGTTGTTCGAGCCGAGCATGATCGTCTCGCGCCCCTCCATCTCGACCACGGGCCCGGCCTCGGAGTCGAGGACCCGGAAGTAGGGCAGCAGGTCGGCCTCCTTGGCCATCTCGAGCTGCTCCGAGCGGTCGTGGGTTCGGGCCTTCTCGAACACGTCGACTGGGGCCCTTGTCGTCTCGGCCATGTGGCGAAGTGTAGGTTCCGCAGCCGTGGCGGACTTGTCGATACGCCCGGTGCGCACGCGGCGCGAGCGCAACCGCTTCATCGAGGTCCCCTATCGGCTGCGGCGCGACGACCCGCAATGGGTGCCTCCGCTTCGCTTCGAGCGCCGGCAGTTCCTCGACCCCGACAAGAACCCGTGGTTCGAGCACGCCGAGGCGCAGCTCTTCGTCGCCGAGCGGGGCGGGGAGGACGTCGGTCGCGTCAGCGCCCACATCGATCACCGGTGGGACGAGTTCCAGGGCGGCAGCGACGGCATGTTCGGCTTCTTCGAGACCGCCGACGATCCCGAGGTCTTCGCGGCCCTGATCGGGGCCGCGGGCGACTGGCTGCGCGAGCGTGGCCGCGAGCGGATGCTCGGACCGATGGACTTCACGCTCAACGACGAGTGCGGGATCCTGATCGAGGGCTACGACGAGCCCTCGATGATCCTCGAGCCGTGGCATCCGCCGTACTACGCGCGGCGCCTGGAGGAGCTCGGGCTCACCAAGCAGATCGATCTGCTGATGTGGGAGCTGTGGTTCGGCCGCCTCAAGGCGGGCACCGAGCTGCACCCGCTGATCCACGCGGCCGCCCAGAAGTCTCGCGACGAGGGCGTCGTCCTGCGCTCGATGCGAAAACGCGACATGGCGGCCGAGGTCGCGCGCTTCATGGAGGTCTACAACGAGGCATGGGGCGACAACTGGGGGTTCGTCCCGATCACCGAGGCCGAGGTCGAGTTCCAGGCCAAGAACCTGAAGCCGGTCCTCGACGAGAACTGGGCGATGATCGCCGAGAAGGACGGCGAGGTGGTGGGCGCGGCGCTGACGCTGCCCGACGTCGAGCAGGCGCTGGGGCGGATGAACGGCAGGGTGCTGCCGTTCGGCTGGTGGCATTTCCTGCGCCGCCGTTCCTACATCGACCGCCTGCGCGTGTTCGCGCTCGGCGTCAAGCACGACTACCAGCACCTCGGCGTCGCCGCGGCGCTCTATGAGCGCCACGTGCAGACGGCCGCGGCCCACGGGCCGCGCGGTGGTCACATGGGCTGGATCCTGGAGACGAACGACCCGATGAACCGCGCCATGGAGGGGATGGGCGGCCGGATCGTCCAGAAGTACCGCATCTACCGGAAGCCGCTCGCCGAGCGCGGGACCGCTGCCGCTTGACAAGCCCTTAGAGTACGAGCCAGTGCGAGAGGAGCTGCTGGAGACCGACGCGATCGAGATGCCGGCGAATGACGACGGCGCCGGTGAGGAGTCCGTCGCTCGGCCGCTGCCCGCCCGCCGCGAGGAGGGGACCGACCTCTCGATCTGGCGCGACGAGGTCCGGACGGCCGCGCTTGCGGCGGCCGGCGGACTGGTGGCCGGGGCCGCTGCGGTCGCGGTTGTGCGCGCGTCGCGCGGCAGCTCCGGACGGCGCGCGGCGAAGCGCTCGCGCGGCCGCGAGCGCCCGGTGAAGGTCGTCGCCAGCCGCTCGTTCCTGGTGGACGTCCACCTGCTCGGCGAAAAGTAGCCCCGTGCCCGTCGCACGGCCGCTGGAGGTCGAGGTGCGGCCGCCGTGGCCGTACCGGCTCCCGTCGCGACTGGGCGGAGACGGCACCTCCCGGCGCCGGGGCGGCGTGCTCTCGCGGCTGCTGGACGTCGGGGGCGAGCGCGTCGTCGTCCACGCTTGGCAGCCGGAGCGCACTCGCGTGGTCCTGCGCGCCGCGGGATGCGCGCCGCCCACGACTCCCGCAGCGCTCGAGCTCGCCGTCGAGCGGATGCGGTTCGCGCTCGGCGTGGACGAGGATTTGAGCGAGTTCGCCCGCGCCTTCCGCGGCGATCCGCTGATCGGGGAGGCGATCCACCATCGCCCCTGGCACCGTCCGAGGCGGCGCCCGTGGCCGTGGGAGGCGCTCGCCTGGGCCGTCACCGAGCAGCTGATCGAGGCGCGCCGCGCGGCACAGATTCAGCGCTGGATCGTGAGGCGATGGGGCGGAAAGCTCCTGCCGCCCGACCCGTCGAACGGCGGCGGAGGACCGGCACCCTGGCTCGGGCCTGGCCCGCTCCGGGACGTGCCGACCGCCGCGGTGGTCGCCGGCGTCGCGCCCGCCGAGCTCGCCGCCTACGACCTCGCGCCGTCGCGCGCGATCGCCCTCATCCACTGCGCTCGCGAGGTCGCCGCCGGACGCGTCGACCCCGCCGACGCGGCCGGGGACCGGCGGCTGCAGCGGATCCCCGGCATCGGGCCGTGGACCCTGCAGGTGCTCGGGCTCGGCGGCCGCGGCGAGCCCGACTCGCTGCCCGCGGGCGACCTCGCCTACGTCAAGCTCGTCGGCGTGCTCAACCGCCTCGGGCGCCGGGCGACGGTCGCCGAGGTCGAGGAGTACTTCGCCCCCTACGCGCCGTTCCGGGGCCTCGCCGGCAGCTTCGCCCTCGTCCGCTGGCACGGGGCGGTCGCGCAGGCGCCGCCGCTGCGGCGCGCCGCCTGAGCGTCACGGGAGTTGATCGCAGCAGCCGCCGGGTGTACGGTCTTCCCGAAAGGGGGGGTAGTTGGCTGTCGAGATACGCATCCTGGGCCGTGTCGATGCGCTCGTCGACGGCCGGGTCCTGCCACTCAGAGGAAGCAAGCAGCGAGCGGTGCTCGCGATGCTTGCGCTGCGCGCCAACCGCACGGTCAGCGCGGACTCGCTGATCGATGGCCTCTGGGGTGAGCGCCCGCCCGAGAGCGCCGCCAAGAACGTCCAGACCCACGTCTCGCGCCTGCGAAAGGCACTCGCCGCCGACGGCTCCGAGGCGAGCATCGTCACCCACGGTCGCGGCTACGAGCTACAGCTCTCCGAGGAGGCCGTGGATGCGGTGCGGTTCGAGCGCCTGGTCGAGCGTGCTCGGCGCGATGCGGATCAGGGGATCGCCGACGGCGCCGCCAAGGAGGCGCTCAAGCTCTGGCAGGGGGCCCCGCTCGCCGACGTCGCCTCCGAGCCGTTTGCGGGGCCCGAGATCCGCCGGCTCGAGGAGCTTTATCTGCGCGCGCTCGAGCTCGGGATCGACGCCGAGCTCGCCGCCGGACGCCACGGCGATCTGATCGGCCGGCTCGAGGCGCTGATCGCCGAGCATCCGCTCAACGAGCGCTTCTACGCCCAGCGCATGCTCGCCCTCTATCGCTCCGGGCGCCAGTCCGAGGCCCTGGAGGCCTACCGCCAAGCCCGCCGGTCGCTGACCGACGGGCTCGGAATCGAGCCGGGGCCCGAGCTGCGCCGCCTCCAGGAGCAGATCCTCGCCCAGGACCCCGCGCTCGACGCGCCGGCGCCGTCCGCGGAGCTGGCGCCCCAGCTCGAAGGCGGCTCGCCCCTACTTGCCGGCCGCGAGCGCGAGCTGGGCTGGCTGCGCGAACGCTGGGACGAGACCCGATCCGGTGGCTCAACGGTGGCGCTCGTCTCGGGCCCGGCCGGGATCGGCAAGACCCGGCTCGTCGCCGAGCTCGCTCGCGACGTGCACCGAGGCGGGGCGAGCGTCATCTACGCCGCGGGCTCGGGGGCGGCGGAGCCGGCGCTGGACGCGGTCCGCCGCGCGGGCGAGAGCGAGCGGCCGACGCTCCTCGTCATCGACGACGCCGACGATGCTCCGCCCGCGGCGCTCGAGGCCGCGGTGGCTCTCGCCGCGAAGCCGCGCGCGCCGCCCCTGCTCATCCTCGCGCTGCACCGGGACGAACCCAGCCCACCGGCGCTGGCGGAACTCGCGCGCGCCGCAGGCTCGCGTCGCCTGGCGCTCGAGCGCCTGGGTCCCGACGCGGCCGCGGAGATCGACGGCCTGTACGCACCCGCCGACGGCCTCGCGACCCCGGTCGAGCGCCTGATCGCAGAGAGCGACGGGGTGCCGCTCGGGCTGCACCGCGCGGCCAGCGACTGGGCTCAAGCGCAGGCGAGCCGGCGACTGGAGGCAACGGCCGACAGGGCGGCGGGCGAGCGCGGCGACCTCCGCACGGCGCAGGCGGAGCTGGCCGGGAGCGTTGCCGATCTTCAGGCGGCGCGCGAGCGCGGCGATCTGTATCTGGTCGAGCCGGCCGACCCATCGGCGCCCGAGGTCTGCCCGTTCCGGGGCCTGGCCCCGTTCGATGCCGTGCACGCCGCGTACTTCTTCGGGCGCGAGCGACTGGTTGCCGGCCTCGTCGCGCGCGTCGTCGGCTCGACCCTGCTGGCGGTCGTGGGGCCTTCGGGCAGCGGCAAGTCCTCGGTGCTTCGCGCCGGCCTGCTGCCCGCGCTGGCGAACGGGATGCTGCCGGGCTCGCAGCGCTGGCGGCAAGTGCTCATCCGACCCGGCGAGCATCCGCTCGCGGCGCTGCGGCGCGCCCTCGCGCGCCTTGCGCCCGGCGAGGGCCAGGGCGACGGTGCTGATCCGCTTGCCGCGGCGCTCGGCTCGCTTGCACCCGACGAGCGCCTGGTCCTCGCCGTCGATCAGTTCGAGGAGGTATTCACCGCCTGCCGTGACGAGGGCGAGCGCGCCGCCTTCACCGACGCACTCGTCGGCGCCGCGGACGACACCGACCAGCGCGTCGTCGTCGTGCTCGCGATCCGGGCCGACTTCTACGGCCGTTGCGCCGAGTACCCCAGCCTGTCGGCGCAGATCAGCGCCAACAACGTGCTCGTCGGGCCGATGAGCCGCGAGGAGCTGCGGCGGGCGATCGAGCTCCCGGCGCGCAAGGCGGGTTTGCGGGTCGAGCCCGGGCTGGTCTCGGCGCTCGTCGACGACGTCGCCGGCCAACCCGGCGGGCTGCCGCTGCTGTCGACCGCCCTGCTCGAGCTCTGGCAGGAGCGAAGCGGGCGGACCCTGCGCGAGGCGAGCTACGCGGCCAGCGGCGGCGTGAGCGGCGCGGTCGCGCGCCTTGCCGAAGGCGCCTACCGGCGGTTGAGCGAGCCCGAGCGCGAGCGGGCCAGGGCGATCCTGCTGCGCTTGGCCGACGCCGAGGAGTCCGCCTTGGTGCGCCGGCGGGTGGCGCTCTCCGAGCTCGAGGTCGAGCGCGACGAGGATGCGGCCGGCGCGCTCGCGGTGCTGACCGAGAGCCGGCTCGTCACCATCGACGAGGACACGGTCGAGGTCGCCCACGAGGCGCTGCTTCGCGAGTGGCCTCGGCTGCGGCGCTGGCTCGAGGAGGACGCCGAGGGCCGGCGCTTGCACCAGCACCTGATCCACGCAGCCGCCGAGTGGCAGGGCTCCGAACGCGACCCCGCCGAGCTCTATCGAGGCGCCAGACTTGCCTCGGCGCTCGACTGGGCGGCGAGCCACGACCCGGAGCTGAACGAGCTCGAGCGCGCGTTTCTCGAGGAAAGCCAGGCTGCGAGCGAGCGCGAGGCCGAGCGCCAGCGGCGCGCCAACCGGCGCCTGCGCACGCTGCTCGCCGGCGTCGGCGTGCTGCTCGCCGCCGCCGTCATCGCCGGGGTGATCGCGCTCTCCGAGCGCCAGGGCGCGCGCGACGCGGCCACCGCCGAGACCGCCCAGCGTCTCGGGGCACAGGCGCTCACCGAGGACCGCCTCGATCGCGCGCTGATGCTCGCCAACACGGGCGTCGCCCTCGACGACTCGCTCGCGACCCGCTCCAGCCTGCTCTCGACGCTGTGCGGAGCCCCGCAGCGCTCGGCGTCCTGGACGGCGATACGGGCAGCTACCGCAGGCGCTCGCCCTCAGCCCGGACGGAAGCACGCTCGCGGTCGGCGACGGGAGGGGCACGTGATCCTGTTCGACACCGAGACGGGGCAGCAAATCGGCGATCACCAGCTGCCGGGCGAGCCCTGGTCTGCTCGCCTTCGACCCCCGGGGCGGCTCGCTCGCGATCCCCACGAGCGGCCCAGCTGGAGCACCAGAACGCGTCCCTGCAGATCGTCGACGCGAGCCACTCAGCGGGTGCGCAGGTCCGTCTCGCTCGGCCCCCATCCGGCCGCCCCCGGATCGTGCTACTCCCCCACCGCCGTCGACTATGCCCCGGACGGGCGGAGCTTGGTGGTCAGCTATTCGACCGCGGGATGTCGACTACTCGGCGCCCGTGTTCCTGCGGCGTTTCGACGCCCGCACCGGCTCCCCGCTCGGACCGGCCGTCCGCGTCGCCGCCCAAGTCCTCCAAGCATCCCGCTGATCTCGGCCGCGGACGGGCGCCTGCTCGTCTGACCGCGACCGGCGCAGGACGACGACGTACGCGATCGACGCGGAGACGCTGCGCGTCCTGGACCGCTATCCGGTGGGCGCTCCGAGCACCGCCATCAGCCCCGACGGCGCGCACGCTCGCGTTCGGCGACGACGGCGGGAGTGTTCGCCTGCTCGACCTCGCCTCCGGGCGGGTGCGGACGATGGCGGACGCCAGGGGGAGGCGGCGTGACGGGGGCTTCAGCCCCGACGGGCGAACCCTCGTCGACATGGGACGACGACGGGAACGTGAGCTTGTGGGACCTGGGGACGGGACGCGCTGACCGAGACATTCGAGGTGCCGGCCACGTCCAGGTGGCGCGAGGCGTTCAGCCCCGACGGGCGCACCCTCTACACGGCCGGCGCGGACGCGCACGGCGATGATCTGGGACGTGGCCGGCGACCGGCGGCTCGCTACGGCCATTCCGCACAAGCACCGACACCTCCCGGTCCAGCGCGGGCCGCCAAGCCGTTCGCGATCAGCCCCGACGGGCGCACCCTCGCGGTCGCGAGGAACGACGGCCGGGTGGACCTGATCGACGCCGAGACGCTGCGCAGGACCGGCGGCTTCGAGGCCTTCCCCGGCAGGGCATTGCTCGCGATCGAGTACTCGCCCGACGGGCGCCGGCTGGCGGTGGCCGGGGGAGGTGGCGGCGTCGGGCTCTGGGACGCTGGGTCCGGGAAGCGCGTCGGCCCGCTCCTCAGCGCGCCCCGCGGGGCGGGCGCGGCGGAAGCGACGTCCAGCGCTCGCGTTCGGCGCGGGCGGCATGCTCGCTGCGGCAGGCACGGGGGGCGGAACCGGGTCCGGCGCCGTACGGATCTGGGACCTCGACGGGCGGAAGCTGGCGGGCCGACCGCTGAGCATGGGGCGCCGGTGCTCGGGCTGGCCTTCAGCCCCGACGGCTCGCAACTCGCGATCCCGGTCGGCGCCCGGTTCCGGACGAGACTCCGACGGCGTCGAGGTTCGCGACCGCCGCAGCGGCGAGCGACTCGCCTGGTTGCGGCACCGAACGTCACCGTCCGCTCGGTCGCCTTCTCCCCCGACGGTCGCCAGCTGGCCGGTGGCCAGTTCAGGACGGTGAGTCGCTCCTCTGGTCGACGGACGGCTGGGGTCGGGTGGGGCAGCGCTTCCCGCGGCGGCGGCAGGCGTGACTGGGGCTGGTCTTCTCCCCGGACGGCAGCACGCTGGCCACCTCCATGACGACGGCGCGGTCCTGCTCTGGGACGTCGGATCGCAGCAGCCGATCGGCTCGCCGCTTCCGGGCCTGCCGCACGGCGGTGTGGCGGCGCGCTTCACGCCCGACGGCGCTCGCCTGTTCGCGGTCTCCGCAGCCGGGCGCGCGATCCGCTTGGAGGTCGATCTCGAGGTCTGGGTGCAACACGCGTGCGTGGTCGCCGGCGGCGATCTCACGCCCGAGCAGTGGGAAGAGGTCGTCCCCGAGCAGGACTACCGGTCCGTCTGCCCCGCGGGCTAGCGAGCCCGACCCCGCGCCCACGTATACCGCGAGTCGGCCGGGCGTATACCGCAGGGTGGAAGCGTGCACGCGGAACGATCGTGCGCTTCACGCATTCTCTGACACCAACCCGCGGCATCCTCACGCTGAGCCTCGCCGTCGTGGTCTTGGCCGCCACGGCGAGCACCGCCAGCGCCGGGAGGGGCCTGGCTCCGTGGTACTGCTCGCCACCGGTGACGCCGCCCACCACCATCGCGGAGATCCCGCCGGGCTGCCTTGGGCACGTCAGCCTCCCCGCGAGCCCCCCGGTGAGCTTCGACTTCGGCGATCGACAGGTCGAGACGACGAGCCCGGTGCAGCGCTTTGGGCTCGGGGCGTGGTGCCAGGACCCATATGCCTGCTACGAGAACTTCACCCCCAACATCGAGGTCTCTGGCGACTTCGCCCAGACCAATAACTGCGCGCCGACGCTCGCGGCCATCTACCCGCAGATCGAGCTTCAGGGCTGCCTGATCAGCGTCACCTTCACCCCCACGGGCATCGGGGCCGAGGAGGGCACCCTGAGCACCGGTCCCGGGGGGCCGACGCTGACTCTCACCGGCAACGGCGTCACCACCCCGACCCCGCCGGCCCTGCCCCTGCGGCTCTCCGTCCAGGCCGAGCGGGATGTTGGCTCACGCCTGGTGCGTCTGAGGAAGAAGCTCGAGTTCCTCGGGATCACCAACAACACGTCCACGGTGGTGGCCAGAGGCGACGTCAGAAGGACCACGGCGCGGCTCGTGGCCGGCGTCCCCCACCCCACCAAGATCAAGGGCAGGCTCGCGCACCCGAAACGACTCGAGGTGTCGAAGAAGCGCCGGCTCAAGGTCGAGATCAAGTTCGTGGCGACCGACGAGTTCGGCCAGCGGGCCGCCGACGAGCTCGAGGTCACGCTCTGCAGGGAGCACGGTTCTCACTGCCGTAGCGGCTGAGCACGCCCACCGCGGCGGCCGCGTATACCGCGCGTCGACCGGCGCTCGACCGGGCGTCGACCGCACCGTCGGAGCGTCAGGGCTGACCCCTGGCACCGAAGCCTCACCTCGCCGGAGACCGGGTTTCGGGCCACGACCAAGGGAGGCCCACGATGCGGGTTCGTCTAGCCCTCGCCGCCCAGCTCGCCGTGATGCTCGCCCTGGCCGGCCCGGCCTCGGGATCGCCCCCGGACGGTCACCGGGTCGCCCTCGGGGCCGAGATGTCGAGCATTCGGCGCCGAGGCCGGTTCGTTCACCGACCCCGGCTCGCGGCGCCTCTTCCGAGAGCACTTCGACTCGCTCAGTCCCGGCAACGAGCTCAAGTGGGAGTACGTCGAGCCCGAGCCGGGGCAGTTCGACTTCTCCCACGCCGACCGGATGCTCGACTACGCCGCGCGCCACGGCGCCGAGTTTCGCGGCCACGCGCTCATCTGGCACTGGCAGCTGCCGCGCTGGGTGTGGTCGCGCGACCCCGGACTGGCGCAGTACGGCGTCAATGAGACGGGCAGGCCGAGCTGGACGCCGCAGGCCCTGACCCGCACGATGCGCCGCCACATCCGGGGCGTCGTCGGCCACTATCGCGGCCGGATCAGGACCTGGGACGTCATCAACGAGGCGGTGGCCGACGGCGGAGCGCTGCGCGACAACTGGCTCTTTCCGCAGGTCGTCGGCCCCACCTACATCGACAAGGCGTTCAGGATCGCGCATCGGGCCGATCCCCAGGCCAGGCTCGCCTACAACGACTACGGGATCGAGGTTCAAAACCCGAAGTCCGACGGGGTCTATCGGCTGCTTGCGCGAGCTGATCGATCGCGGCGTTTCGGTCGATCAACTCGGCATCCAGGGTCACATGGACATCAACGCCGCGGTGCCCTCGGTCACAGACCTGGTCGCGAACATGACTCGCTTCGCGGACCTCGGCCTCGAGATCGAGATCACCGAGCTCGACGTGGCACTGCCTCAGGGAGCTCCGATGAGCGCGGAGCTGCTCGCCCACCAGGCGGCGATCTACGGCGCCCTGGCCGAGGCCTGTCAGCAGGTCGCGGCCTGTCGCATGCTGACCGTCTGGGGCGTGAGCGACAACCACACCTGGCTCGCCGGCACCAATCCGCTGCCCTTCGACAGCGGCTATCGGCCGAAGCCGGCCTGGGATGCGTTGATGAGCGGCGCTTCGTTAGGCGGCCGCGGCGATCACGGCCGATCATGCATGTCCCCCGAGCAGGACCACATCCACACAAGCCGATCTCGTTGCCCTTCGGGCCGACCGATCTCGAGCACGGAGCGCTCGTACACCGCGCCTGTACCGGGCCTGTACCGCCCCTATACCGCCGTGTCGGAGCCTGCGCGCCGACAACCGGTACCGCTGCGCCTCGTAGGGCCGCGCCTCGCAGGGAGGCAAGCTCCGAGGCGACGACCACAGGGAGGCCCACGATGAGGGCTCACACCATCAGCATTACCCGGCCGCGACGATCCGCATGGCGCCGCGCGCCGCTTTTGATCGTCCTAAGTGTCTTCGCGCTCGCGATCTCGGCGACCGCGAGCGTGGCGCAGGCGTCCGCGAGCGCCGACACGGTCCGAGACTGGAATCGCTACGCAACGGCGGCGATCGCCAACGCACCGACGGCGCCAGTCATGCCCGGCGTCGGCCAGCCGGCGCACTTGATCCAGCTTCACCTGGCGATAGTGCAGGGCGCGGTCTACGACGCCGTCAACGCGATCGACGGCGGGCATCAGCCTTACCTCGTCGCGCCTGCGGCCGATCCGTCCGACTCGAAGGAGGCCGCCGCAGCCACCGCCGCGCACGAGGTCCTGGTCGGACTCAAGGGGCTCGGGGGCGCGCCGATGCTGCCGCAGCCGGTTCGCGACTGGCTCGACCCGCTCTATACGCAGTCGCTGGCGGCGGTCCCGGACGGGCCGGCCAAGACGGCGGGAATCGCGATCGGCGAGGCCGCCGCCTCAGCGATGCTCGCCGAGCGGGCCGACGACGGACGCTTCGGCACGTTCCAGTTCGCGGAGGGCTTCGATCCTGGCGAGTGGCGGCTCGCGCCGCCGCAGGGACCCACGGGGTTCGTCGCCAGGGACCCGGCGCCCTGGGTCGGGGACGTGACGCCGTTCCTCGTCCCGAACGTTGAGATGCTCCGCAGTGACGGCCCGAACCCGCTCACGAGCGCCGCCTACGCGGAGGAGTTCAACGAGGTCAAGAAGCTCGGCTCGCTGACGAGCACGAAGCGCACCGCCGACCAGACGGCCGCCGCTGTCTTCTGGCAGGACGGCACGATCTGGAACGGCGTCCTCCGGTCGCTGACGACGAGCGAGGATCTGGATACCGCCGACAGCGCCCGCCTGCTGGCGGAGGCGAACCTGGCCGGGGCCGACGGCTCGATTGGCTGCTGGAACGACAAGGCCTACTGGAGCTTTTGGCGGCCGATCACCGCGATCCGGGAGGCCGGGAGCGACGGCAACCCGGCGACCGAGGCCGACCCCGGGTGGCTGCCGCTCTTTAACCCGACGATTCCTGTTTCCGGTGCGCCGCTTGTCACACCCGGCTTCCCGGACCACCCGTCGGGGCACGGCTGCATCAGCGGCGCCATCGCGCGCACGCTGAAGGCCTTCTTCGGGACCGACAAGATCGAGTTCACGGCGGTGAGCCCCAAGTGCTCTCCTGCGCCCTGCCCGCCGAGGAGCTACAGCCGGTTCTCGGACGCGCTGAAGGAGATCATCGACGCCCGGGTCTGGGGCGGCATCCACTTCCGGACCGCCGATGTGCAGGGGGCGGTGCTGGGCAAGAAGGTCGCCCACTGGCTGGACAAGCACTACTTCCAGCCGGTCGGCTGAGCTGAGGCCGGACGGGCGCACGAGTAACGACGTGCGCCCGTCCCGGCCAACCAGCCTCTAGGGCTAATCGCCTTGATCGCTGTCGTGCTCGTGGCCGGTGGTGTGGCGCTCGGGCATCCGAAGGGAACCCAACCTGAGATCTCAACAGGTCATGAGACGTTTCGTAGCGGCGCGGCTATTCCTGGTCGTCGTCCTCAGCGGCCTGATCCTCGCCGGGATCTCGATTGCCTCGCGCTCGCAAGCCACGGCGCGCGCGGAGCTGAGCCCAAACATCATCGTCGTAATGACGGATGACCAGCGGGGTGGCACCACCTTGCGCCACATGCCGTATTTACACGGGTTAGTAGAAGGGGGGACCTCGTTCGAGCAGTACTACGCGACCCAACCGCTGTGCTGCCCTAGCCGCGCCAGCTACATGACCGGGCTCTATCCCCACCACCACGGAATTACCGATAACACGCCCACCTGGGAGGAGATCGCCAACGTCGAAGCACGCTCACTCGCGCCTCGGTTGCAGCAAGCCGGCTACACCACAGCGCACATAGGCAAGTACCTGAATGGCTATGCCTGTGATCCCGGATGCACGAGCCCTCCCTACGTTCCGCCGGGCTGGGATGAGTGGTATGGCCGGGTGGGGCCCAAGACGTATTACTACGAGGAGCGGATCTTCGATGGCTCGAGCGTCCGCGTACTGCCCGGCTATTCCACCGACGCCTACGGAGCACTGGCGGTCGACTTCATCCGCCGCCAGGCGCCTGTCGGGGTGTCCCCGGTTGACCACCCGTTCTTTCTAGAGGTGATGCCGATCGCGCCTCACGACGGTGCGGTAAACCTTGGTGGGAAGCTACGTTGCGGAGCGATCCCCGCCGATCGCCATTTCGGTCAGTTTGCCGATGCGCCGGTCCCCGGCCGTTTCGCTCGGTCAAAGTCCTTCCGCGACAAGCCACGGCGGTTGCGACGCATCGAGCGGCGTGCCGCCTGCCATTGGCGCCGAGGTCTTGAATCGCTGCTCGCGGTGGACGACATGGTTGCGAACATCGACGCTGCCCTGCGACGGTCGGGTTTGTCCGAGGAGACCGTCTTGATCTTCACCTCTGACAATGGGTATGACTACGGTGAGCACGGCGTGTTCGGAAAGGACCTGCCTTACGACGCTTCCGCACACGTGCCGCTGATCGTGCGCGGCCCGGGATTTCACTCGCCGAAGAGCACGAAGCTGGTGGCGAACATCGACCTCCCGGTCACGATCGCCGAATTGGCGGGCGCGTCTCTGTCGGGGGTGGATGGCCGATCGCTGTTCGCATCGCCTCGTCGACGGCTGCTGCTCGAGGGCGGAGCCAGCAAGGGCGGCAGGGTGCCGGTATGGCGCGCGGTCGTCACGGCACATGGGCGCGAGCTGATCCAATGGCGCAAGAGGAGACCGCGCGTTGAGTTCTACGATCTCCGCAAGGATCCGCGTCAGCTACATCCAATCCACGGGCATCGTCGCCAGAAGCAGCGCCTCGTACGCGCGGTCCATAGTCTGGCGCAGCGTTGATCGCCCGCTCGTTGGACGGGGTGCCGCTCGCCCCGAGGTGCACACGGAATAGCCGCTGCGACGCTGGTGGGCGGCGCTTTGTTAGGTGAGCACCGCCGCCACTCACTCCGAGTCGTCGTCAGGCAGGAGCTCGTTGGTGAGCAGCTCGGACGCCTCGGGGCGGGTGCCGATCAGCCCGCGGTCGGCGAAGAAGCCGGCGAAGCGCTCCCACTCGGGGCCGTCCATGTAGCCGAACGGCTGGGAGGAGCGCTCCGGCAGAAGCAACGGCAGGGTGGCGTCGACCTCGGCTCGCGTCAGCTTCGGGTCGAGCCCCTCGGCGGCGGCGAGGACCGCCTCGGTCGCGGCCTCGGGATCGTCGACCGCGTCGCGGGTGCCGCGCTCCAGCGCGTCGATGAACAGCCGCAGGGGCTCGGGATCGTCGGCCACCCGGTCGGAGTTGGCGACCAGGACCAGCTCGTCGTACGTCGGGATGCCGAGCTCGTCGACCGGCACGACGCGCGGATCGCGCCCGCGCTCGGCGAGGTCGACGCCCTCGATGTTGCGAAAGCCGCCGAGCATGGCGTCGGCGCGGCCCGACAGCACCGCGGGCAGCAGGCCGAGGCCGACGTCGACCTGGGTGACGTCCTCGGGGGAGAGGCCCTCCTCGGACAGGATCGCGTCGAGGAAGTCGGCCTGGTACGGAATGCCGGCGGTCGCGATCGTCTTGTCGCGGAGGTCGGCGGCGTCGGCGATTCCGGCCTCGGGCAGCGAGATCAGCGAGGTCAGCGGGTGCGGGACGAGTGCGGCGATCGCGGTCACCGGCAGGCCCTGGTCGCGGGCGAGCAGCACCTCGGGCTCGTAGGAGATCGCGAGATCCCCACGACCCGCCGCGACCTGGCGGATCGGGGCAGAGGGGTCGGAGGGGACCTGCGCGTCGACCTCCAGGCCGGCCTGCTCGAAGTAGCCGCGCTCGAGGGCGGTGAAGAGGCCGGCGTGGTCGGGGTTGACGTAGAAGTCGAGCGCGACGGTGAACGGCTCGGCCTCGGCCTCGGTCCGCGGCTCCTCGCGCTCGCCGCAGCCGCCGGCGACCACGAGGAGCACCGCGGCGGCGGCGATCGCAAGCGCCGTGCGGACGCGGCTCGCGCGCCCGCGGCTCATGCCACCCGCGCGCGCCGGGGAAGCCACCAGCCGTAGTGGCGCTCGAGCAACGCGAGCACGCCGAAGAGCGCGATCGCGAGGGCCGAGAGCACGACGACCGCCGCGAACACGCGCGCTGTCTGCACCTGCCCCTGGGCGACCAGGATCAGGTGGCCGAGGCCCTCGTCGGCTCCCGACCACTCGCCGAACACCGCGCCGATCACGGAGATCACCGCGGCGATCTTCGCCCCGCTGAACAGGTACGGCAGCGCCGAGGGGATCTCGACCCGGCGCAGGATCTGCGTCCGGCTTGCGTCGAGGGTGCGCATCATGCGCGGCAGCTCCGGGTCGACCGATCGAAGCCCGTCGAGCATGTTGACCGTGATCGGAAAGAAGCAGACGAGCGCGATGATCGCCAGCTTCGGGCCGATCCCGAAACCGAGCCAGACGACGAGGATCGGGGCGATCGCGATCACGGGAACGGTCTGCGACGCCATCAGCAGCGGATAGAAGGCGCGCCGCAGGGTGTCGGAGCGGTGGAGCAGGATCGCGAACGCGACCCCGACGACGAGCGCGATCGCGAAGCCGAGCAACACCTCCTGGACCGTCACCCAGGCGTTCTCGGCGAGCAGGCCGCGATCGCTCCAGAGCGACTCGGCGACGTCGCTCGGGGCGGGGACGAGGAATGGCTCGATCGAGAGCGCATCGGCGATCAGGTCCCAGCGCGCGGCGAGCTCCCAGATGCCGATCAGCGCCACCAGGACCGCGAGCGGCGGCAGCCAGCGCCTCATCGTGCCGCCTCCTGCATCGCCCACAGCGCCCGCTCGCGCTGGGCCACGAACGCGGGATCGGCGACCGTCTGGTTGCGCGGCAGCGCCCGGGGCGACGGCACCGAGACCTCGGCGACGGCAACCGCCGGGCGGGCGGAGAGCACGATCACCCGGTCGCACAGATAGAGGGCCTCCTCGACGTCGTGGCTGACGAGGAGCGCGGATCTGCCCTGGGTGGCGAGGGCGCCGGCGAGCCACTCCTGCATCTCCGCTCGGGTGATCGCGTCGAGCGACGCGAAGGGCTCGTCGAGCAACAGCACGGGCTTGCCCGCCAGGAGCGTTCGCAAAAACGCGACCCGCTGGCGCATCCCGCCCGAGAGCTCCGCGGGCCGGGCGTCCTCGAACCCCGCGAGGCCGAAGCGCTCGAAGAGGGGCGCCGCCTCGGCGCGGGCCTCAGCGCGTGAGGCACCGCGGTTGCGCGGCGCGAGCGCCGCGTTGTCGATCGCGGCAAGCCAGGGAAGCAACAGGTCGCGCTGCGGCATGTACGCGCAGTCGGCCAGCCGACCCGCTGCCGAATCCCGGCCACCGACGCGCACCGTGCCCGCGCTGGGCTCGAGCAGCCCGGCGATCAGCTCGAGGAACGTCGACTTGCCGCACCCCGAGGGCCCGACGAGGCCGACCACCTCGCCGGCTGCCAGGTCGAGGTCGAGCCGCTCGATCACCTCGAGCTCGCCGAAGCGGTGCGCGAGGGCGGTCGCCTCGATCAGCGGCGCCGCGGCGCCCGCGTCGTCCGGGGATCCAGATGGTTGAGGCTCCTCTGCGGGAGCCTCGTGGGTGGTTCGCATGCTCCCTCCGCGCGCATTACCGCACAGGTTCGAAGGGTCGGCGCCGGGTGGTCCTGGCCAGAGGCGCAATCTCAGCCCGCTTTCCCGCGAGCCCCCCTGGGTCTTGCGCCAGGGAGTCTACGCCTCGACGGCCGGCGTGCCGCCGGCGACCACGTTCACGAAGTCCTCCAGATGCTTGGTGGTCCAGCACTCGAACGCGGCGGTGCAGTGCCGCTCATAGGCCGCCATCACGGAATCGCCGTAGTTCCAATACAGGCGCGGCTCCGGGTTGAGCCAGAACGTGCGCCCGGCGCGCTCGGCGACATGGGCGAAGACCTCGGCGTGCGGCTCGCGCCCGTTCGTGCGGGCGTCGCCGAGCACGATCACGGTCGATCGCGGGTCGAGGTCCTCGGAGATCTCCTCGAAGAACTCGAGCCATACGCGGCCGTAGTCGGTGTAGCCGGACACGTCGGCGACCCCGCCCTCGCGGCTGATCTTCTCCGAGATCGCGCGAAAGTCGCGCTCGCGCTCGAAGACCTCGGTGATCTCGGAGATTCGCTCGATGAAGACGAAGCTGCGCAGCTTGCGGAAGGAGTCGTGCAGGGCGTGCAGGACCGAGAGGAAGAAGACGCTCGCCGAGGTGACCGAGGTCGAGACGTCGCAGAGCACGTAGATCTCCGGCCGGCGGGGGCGCTTCGGCCGGTACCGGAGCCGCAGCGGCACGCCGCCGGTCTCGAGCGACGCTCGCATCGTGCGCCGCATGTCGACGACGGAGGCGCGCCTGCGCCCGCGCTGCTCGTGACCGAGGGTGGCGAGCCGGCGCTTGAGCTGGGCGACCGCGCGATGGACGGCCGCGAGGTCCTGGATCGGGCTCGTCGGCAGCGCCCGGTCGAGCTCGGCCAGCGGTCGCGACGGCGGCAGCTTCTCGGTGCGCTCGATCAGCGCCCGCTCGAGCTCGCGCCGCAGGTGGCGCTCGAAGGCCTGGATCTGTTCGCGCTCGAGCGCCGGCTCGTCGCCCTCGGCGACCCTCCCGCTCGCCTGCAGCCCGAGCGTCCGTCGGATTCGCTGGACGTCGACGCCCACGACGCCCGAGCCCTCCCCACGGCGCCCGAAGGCGGCGATCGCAAGCCGCGCCGCGTCGCGCATCTCGCCGTCGGTCCCCTGGGCGATCGCCTGCCGGATCGCCTCGCGAAGCTGGTCGAGGTCGAGTTGCTCGCCCCCCTCGTAGCGCCGCTCCTCGCGGATCTCGCGCTCGAGCGCCTCCGCCTCGGCGGCGCGGAAGAAGAAGCGCTCGAACAGGAGCTCGAACACCCGCCGGTCCTCCTGGGACTTGGCGATCGTCGCCGCCAGCGCCTCGCGGAAATCCGCCGGATCGGCCCACGGCACCGCCGCCAGCGCGGCGAATGCGTCGAGGATCTCCGCGGTGCCCACCGCCACCCCCTCGCCGCGAAGCTCCTCGCAGAAGGCGACGATGCGGGGCGCCAGGCCGGGGGGCAGGGTCGGGCTCGAGTCGCTTATCCCGTCGCCTCCGCGCCGAGCCCCGGCGTCGTCTTGAGCTGGACGCCGACCCGCTCGGCGACCAGGTCGATGTCGGAGCGGTGCTTGACGATGATGCTCATCGTGCGCACGAACACCGAGTCGTCGATGTCGTCGGCGCCGAGCAGGAGCAGCGCCCGGGCCCAATCGATGGACTCGGCGATCGACGGCGGCTTCTTGAGGTCGAGCTGGCGGACCATGTGGATGACCTCGACCAGGCGGCGCGCCAGCTTCTCGTCGAGCTCGGGCGCGTGCAGGCGGACGATCTCCATCTCGCGCTCGACCGCGGGGTAGTCGAGCCACAGGTAAAGGCAGCGCCGCTTGAGCGCCTCCGTGAGCTCCCGCGAGTTGTTCGAGGTCAGGACGACGATCGGGTGCGTGCGGGCCTCGATCACGCCGAGCTCGGGGATCGAGATCTGGAAGTCCGAGAGCACCTCGAGGAGCATCGCCTCGAACTCCTGGTCGGTCTTGTCGATCTCGTCGATGAGCAGCACCACGGGCTCGGTCGACGCGATCGCCTCCAGCAGCGGGCGCGTGAGCAGGAAGTCCTCGGCAAAGATGTCCTCGAACACCTGGCCTGCCGCCTCCTCGGCTCCGCGTCCGGTGGCGGCAGGGTCTGTGGCAGGATCGGAGGCTTGGATGCGCAGGAGCTGCTTGCGGTAGTTCCACTCGTACAGCGACTTGGCCTCGTCGAGCCCCTCGTAGCACTGCAGGCGGATCAGGCTGCGCTTGGTCGCGCGCGAGATCGCCTTCGCGAGCTCGGTCTTGCCCACGCCCGCCGGGCCCTCGACCAGGACCGGCTTTCCGAGCTCCTGGGCGAGGTAGGCGACGAGCGCCGCGGGCTCGTCGGCGAGATAGCCGACCCGCTCCAGGCCGGCCTTGACCTCCGCGACCGAACGGTTGTCTGCGCCTGCTGCCATCGGCGCCGATGATAATGACGCGATGGAAGCGCTCAGCGCGGGCTCCTTTCTGCCCGAGTCCATCGGCCCCTACATCGCATTGATGGGGATCGGCTTCGCCATCGCGATCCTGGGCCACCTCTCCGGCTCGCGGTGGCTGGTCGCTGTCGGCGTGATCATGATCTTCCTGGCGACGCTGTTGTTTCCCCTCGCGCTGCAGATCTTCTCCGACGAGCCGCCGCCTCCCGGCCCCAGGGTGCCGATGGCGGCGCTTCTGTGACGAACCCGCGATGGGCCGGCTCGACCAGATCGACCTCTCGAAGTCGCTGTCGCGCAGCGAGGAGCAGCGCGGCCTGGAGAACGCGTGGGCACGCCTCGCCCAGCTGCGGCTGACGCTCGGCGGGCAGATCGGCCCGAAGCAGATCGGCCCGGCCGTACTGGTCCTGTTCGAGGGCTGGGACGCCTCGGGCAAGGGGGGCGCGATCAAGCGGCTTGTCGCCCCGATGGACCCCCGCCACGTTCGCGTCGCCCAGTTCGCCGCCCCGACCCCCGACGAGAAGCGTCACCACTTCCTCTGGCGCTTCTGGGACAGGCTGCCCGGATGGGGAGGGATGGCGATCTTCGACCGGAGCTGGTACGGGCGGGTCCTGGTCGAGCGGGTCGAGGGCTTCGCCACGCGCGAGCAATGGCTGCGCGCCTATGACGAGATCAACCACTTCGAGCGCTCGCTGACCCACGAGGGCATGATCCTGGTCAAGCTCTGGATGCACATCTCATCCGAGGAGCAGCTGAAGCGCTTCAAGCGGCGCGAGAAGGACCCGCTCAAGTCGTGGAAGCTCACCGAGGACGATTGGCGCAACCGCGAGAAGCGCGACGTCTACGTCGAGGCGATCGAGGACATGCTGGCGCGAAACGACCAGCCGAACGCGCCCTGGTCGCTGATCGCGGCCGAGTCCAAGCGCTACGCCCGGGTCAAGGTGATCGAGACGACCTGCGAGCGGATCGAGGAGGGGATGCGGGAGTGGGGGATCGACCCTCCGCCGCCCCTCGACGCGAAGTCCTAGCGGCTACTCCAGGTCCCAGCCGAAGTAGACCTCGGCCTTGCAGATCTTGTCGCCCGCGAACGTGAGCACCTCGGTGTTGCGAAACCGGCTCCCGTCCGTCTTGGTGCTCTCGTAGGTCACGATCACCTCGTCGCCGACCTCGGCGAGCCGCTTGAAGTCGAAGGCCTCGATCAGCTCGGCGTTCGGCCAGCACCGCTCGAAGTAGGTCGCGCGGTCGATGCCGGGATCCGGAGGGCTGTAGAAGGTGAAGTCGTCGGTCAGGAGCTCCTCGATCGCCCGGCGGTCGCCGGACTCATAGGCGCCGTAGCTGGCGCGCGCGAGCTCCACACGGTCCTGGGCGGGCATCTGCCCCTCCTCGTCTCGTTTGGTCCCGTCGTCAAGGTAGACGGCTCGACCCGGCCGAACTAATCGCGGAGGCGTGTGGCGCGGGCCCGGCGTCGGTTGCGGGTGGAACCGCGTTGTCACGTAGCGGCCGGCGCCGGCGGCACGCCGCAAACTCCGCGATCGTTGTCGCGCTCGACCGCGATTGCGGAGTTGACAGTCGTATGCGCGGTCAATTCCGCATTCCAGTTCTCGGAAGCGACGTTCGCGGCATTTGCGGCGTTCCTGGAGACGTCGCGAGCAGGAGAGCGCCGGACCGCGTGCTTCCCGCTTCGCGCCCGTCCCTAGGCCGGAACCTCTGCGTCGACGTGCGCCTGGAGGAC
Source organism: uncultured Solirubrobacterales bacterium (assembly GCA_963729075.1). GTDB lineage: Bacteria > Actinomycetota > Thermoleophilia > Solirubrobacterales > 70-9 > WHSW01. Next base: position 414,450 of record CAVSMU010000003.1, read on the forward strand.
CTCCTCGCCCTCCTCGCCGGTGCGGATGCGGATCGCCTCCTCGACGGGGATCACGAAGATCTTCCCGTCGCCGATGTCGCCCGTGCGCGCGTGCCGCAGGATCGTCTCGACGACCAGGGACTTGTCCTTGTCCTCGACCACCACCTCGAGCTTGAGCTTCGGTCGCACGTTCACGGTCAGGCTCGAGCCTCGGTAGGTCTCGACGATGCCCTTCTGGCGCCCGGAGCCCTTGACCTCGCCGATCGACAGGGAAGGAAACCCTCTGTCGAGCAGCTCGGTCCTGATCGGCTCGAACGCCTCGTGGCGGATGTATGCCTCGATCTTCTTCATCTTGATCACCTCCCCTCAGGCCTCTGAGGGCTGGTCGGTGGTCATCGTCGTCACCGGGGCCGGCTTGGGGCTCGGAGTCGGGACCGGCGCCGATCCTCCGCCGGGATACTCCTCGGGCGAGATGAACTGCTCCGGGTAGCCATACATCCCGTGCTCGGAGATATCGAGCCCGGCGTCCTCCTCCGCGGGTGTCACCCGGAGTCCGATCGTCGCCTTGATCACGGCGAAGACCGCGTAGGAGACGATGAACACGCAGGCGAACGAGACCGCCACGCCCAGCGCCTGGGCTCCGAGCTGGTCGAACGATCCCGTGTACCAGAGGCCGCCCTCGCCGACGGCGTTGAACTCCGCGAACCGGGGCGCGGTGAACAGGCCGCACGAGAGCGTCCCCCAGATACCGGCGAGGCCATGCGCCGACAGCGCCCCCACCGGGTCGTCGAGCACCTTCTCGATCGCAAGCACGCCGACCACGACGATGATCCCGCCGACCGCCCCGATGATCGGTGCGGCCCAGTACTCGATATATCCGGAGGGCGCGGTGATCGCGACCAGGCCGGCGATCGCCCCGTTGCCCGCCATACCGATGTCGATCGTCCTGCGGAGCAGGTACATGGTCGACACGGCCGCGATCACTCCGGCCGCCGCGGCGAGGTTCGTCACGAGCACGATTTCGGCGAACCGGTTGCCGATCCCGGCGGCGGCGTCACCGAAGATGCCCAGGGTCGAACCCGGATTGAACCCGAACCAGCCGAGCCACAGGATCAGGACCCCGAGCCCGACCAGCGGCATCGAGTGCCCGGGGATCGCCCGGGGCCTGCCGCCGTTCGTGTACTTGCCGCGCCGCGGACCGAGCAGCAGCAGCGCCGCCAGAGCGCCCGTCGCGCCGATCAGGTGGACGACCGTCGAGCCGGCGAAGTCCTGCATGCCGATGTTGACCTGTAGCCAACCGCCGCCGAAGATCCAGTGGCTGATCACCGGGTAGATCACGGCGCAGAAGATCACCGCGTAGATCACGTAGGCGCCGAACTTGATCCGCTCGAGCGTCGTGCCCCAGACGATCGCCAGCGAGACGGCGCAGAAGGCGAACTGGAAGAACAGGAACGCCGCCGGATCGATCCCGTAGGTACCGACGAACGGGAACTGCGCCCCCGCCTCGGCGGCGGTCGAGCCGACGTCGAGGAAGAAGCCCGAGTCGCCTGCGATCGCCCCGGCGCCACCGAAGGCGAGCGCGAACCCGACGGCCCAGTAGCAGAGCGAGGCGATCGAGAAGTTCACCAGGATCTTCGCGACGCCCGCACCGACGTTCTTCATCCGTGAGAAACCGACCTCGAGCAGCAGGAAACCGGCCTGCATGAACATGACCAGGCACGCCGCAACGATCACCCACTCGGTATTGACCGCGTCGGCGGCTTCCGCGATGCCTCCCTTGAGGTCCTTGATCCGGTCGAGGGCGACGTCCTGTCCGAACGCCACTCCCGGCAGGGCGAGCAATGCGACGGCCGCCAGCGGGATCGCTATGCCCAGGTACCTTCGTCTCATCTGTAGCTACCTCCGCTCCCGCTTCGGTCCGACACCGAACGCGGGAAGCGCCGAGCAGCCGCCCGGCGGTCGCGCTTACATCGATCGCGATTGACGGTAGGCGCGGTCGCGCTGCAGGTCGTTATCCCGGTGTCGAAAGTTTCCGCGCCCGCGCTTGTACCGGTGGTCGAAGGGCCGGCCGCTCAGGCGTGGACAGCCGGGACCGGGGGCCCAACCGAGAGCTCGGAGCCCTCCATGCCCAGCTCGAGCTCGGTCGCGTCGCGCCCGAGGGTCTGCCACGCCTGCTTCGCCGTGGCGCCGAAGTCGTCGAGGAACTCGTCCGAGTGGAGCGGATCGTGGTGGAAGAGCAGGAGCCGCCGTGCCTCCACCCGTCTGGCGAATGTGAGCGTGTCGGACAGCCCGGAGTGGCCCCAGCCGGCGTGGGCGGGGTACTCGTCATCCGCGTACTGGCAGTCGTGGATCAGCAGGTCGGCGCCACGGGCGAGGTCGAAGCCCGAGATCCACTCGGGTTCGAGGGCGGCGAGCGACGCCCCGAGGGCCGGCTCGTGGTCGGGGACGTAGGCCAGCGTCGTCTCGCCGTCAGTCAGCCGGTAGCCCAGCGTCGGCCCGCGGTGGGTGACAGCCTCGGCGCGGATCGTCGCGCCGCCGAGCTCCCACTCGGTGACCGGCGTGTCGCGGAACGAGACCGAGCACGGCAGCTCGCGCACCTCGACCGGCGACAGCGGCGCGGAGATGTAGCGCGCAATTCGGTCCTCGAGCGACGCCTCCGGCGACGCCGGGCCCCAGATCGTGATCTCCGAATCCGCGTGAAAGCAGGGCGGGAAGAACATCAGCCCCTGGATGTGGTCGAGATGCAGGTGGGTGAGCAGAATGTGGATCCGCCTGCCGCGCTGGAGGTCGATGCCGGCCGTCCGGATGCCGGTGCCGGCGTCGAGAATCAGCTCCTCGCCCCCCGCGAGCGTGACCTGGACGCAGGACGTGTTGCCGCCGTAGCGGTTCATGTGCGGCCCCGGGGCCGGTACGGAGCCGCGCGCGCCCCACACCTTGACCTGCATCAGCCGCCACCCCCGTTCTCCGAGAGCGGCCAGAAGAGGATCATCGCGCCCGACGACCCATGCTCCGAGGCGACGATCGGAAACGCGCTCGCCTCGATCGAGATCCGCTCGCCGTTGGCGGCTCTGATCGTGAAGGTGCCGTGCGCGGGACGTCCGGCGCGGATCGCCTCGGTGGTCGCCATGCCGTCGACGTCGAGCGGGGCGCCGTCCTTGCCGAACGGGCCGAACGTCTCGGTCCACTGCTCGGCGCTCATCCGGCCCGCGTCCTCGAACGAGCGCCCGAGTACCGCCGCAGCCGCCTCGTTGTAGAAGACGACGGCGGCGTCGGCGTCGAGGAGAAACGCGGGGGTGGAGATGCTCGTCAGCAGGTTGCGGGCGAGGATCAGCTCGAGCGGCTTCTGCGATCGCGGGCTGGACATGCGCTACGGGCGCCATTCTTCCACCGTTCAGCGGAGTTGACACGGTGAATCGGCCGACCGCGAATGCCTACGACCCTGCTCGAGCGCAGGCGATCGACGCGCTCGGCGAGTACCTCACGGCCGCCCTCAGTCGGGCTTGGCGGCCGTCTGAGCTCGTCGCGACCCGACCGCGACGGAGCCCGCGACTATGCCTCCAGCTTGCCGATCTTGAAGATCTAGCGCGTAGGCACGCGAACCCGCCCTCAGGCACGAAACGTCCCGCTGGGACCCGCTAGGGGACGGTTGGTGCGGGTGTTCACTGGCGCATTACTGGCGCATCCGCAGGGCGGATCCGTGTCGCGGCGCAGGGGACAATGGGTTCTAGATCCTGTAGCCGACCACAAGGAGTTGACCATGCGGTGCCCGGACTGCGGTGAGCGCGCCGAGGTGCTCGACTCCCGCCCGCTCCCGGATGGCGGTGTGCGACGCCGCCGGCGGTGTAGCTCTTGCGGTGAGCGGTTCACGACAATCGAGCGCGCCCGAGTCGGGAGCGATGAGCTCGCCGCCCAGGTCGCCGCGCTCGCGCTCTGTCTCGCCGACCGCGAGCCGGTCGGGATCCGGCCGAAGGCCGGTGCGGCATGAGCTGGACGATCGACATCCCATATCGCTCCCGCGACGACGAGCTCGTCGACGTCGCGCTCGCTGGACGCGCGTTGCCGGACCCGGAGAGCCGCGCCGTCTTGAAGGAGCTGGTCCTCGAGGCGGCCGTCGCCGGCGACCGCACGGCGGGCGATCTGTTCGATCGACTCGCGAGGATCGAGCCCGCCGATCGTCGACGCCTGCTCGACGCCATGCGCGAGCGCGCGGGGCTGGAGACCACGGCCGACGTCGAGGCGCACGAGCGGTTCTTGGCCGCGAACCGAGCGTTGCTCGGTAAGCGCCGTGAGCCTGGACGAGCCGCCGCCCGACGAGCAACCGAGGTTCAGCGAGGCGGCGGGATCGTCGATTCCGAACAAGGCCGAGATCGAGCGCGAGCGCCGCCGAGACGCCCGGGCGCGAGGCGAGTTCGAGCAGCGCCAGCGGGAGCGGAAGGCCGAAGCCGAGGCGATCCGCCAGGCTGAGCGAGCGGTACGTCGAGCAGAACATCGACGACCCGATCGCCTTCCCGCCGATCGCCGGCTTCCCGCAGTCGCAGGATCAGGTCGGCGTGAGCACCGCAGTCCACGAGGCCAGTCACGTCGCCGCGGCGATCATGCTCGGGCGCGTGGTCGATCACGTATGGGTCGAGGTCGGCCACACGCTGCCAGGCGACACCCTCGGGCAGGCGCGCATCCCGGTCGGCGAGAGGATCGAGGCATCGCAGATCCCGGTCTGCGTGATCGGCTACATGTCCGAGGACACACCCGGACTGGCCGCCGTCGTTTGAGGACGCCCGCGACGAGAAGCTCGAGGCGCTCGGCAAGGTGATCCGGTTACCTCGGCCTCAGCGAGGAGCACGTACGACGAGCTCGTCGAGATCGCTCGCGACATGCTCGCCGACCCCGACTTCATCCGTATCCGCGACTCCATCGCCCGCGCCCTGGCCACCGTCCCGCGGCTTGAGCGCGAGGACGTCGAGGCGCTCTGTCAAGTCCACGGCTTCCCGATCCCCGAACGCCAGGAGCAGCCATGCAGCACATAACCGTGAAGGCCCAGGTCGCCGAGACCACGGAGCTCGGCCATCTCGCCGCGCTCGCCGCCACGTATTCCGTCGATCGCGCAGGGCGAGCGGATCGTCCCCGGCGCGTTCGGCACGACGATCGCTCGGTGGCAAGCGAGCGGCAAGAAGGTGCCGCTGCACTGGAACCACGGAAGCAAGGCCGAGGACATCATCGGCGAGGTCGATCCGCAGACGATGATCGAGACCGAGGACGGACTGTTCGTCGAGGGCGACCTCGACATCCACGACAGCGACGTCGCTCGCCAGGCCTGGCGCTCGGTGAAGAGGAACAGGGTCGGCCTGTCGTTCGGCTATATCGTCACCGAGGATCGCGACGGAGCCGACGGGACGAAGGAGCTGGTCGAGCTCGACCTGTTCGAGATCACGCCTGACGCCGACACCCGCGAACGCCGACACCCGCGTGCTCGAGACCAAGTCGCTCAGCGCGACCCGGTCCGGGTCCGGAGGTTCGAGGCGTAGGGAGGGTAGGAATCGGAATCGGTGCGATCCGAACAACCGCCGGGTAGCACACCGCACACACGAACGATTCCCAATTGCCTGAATTGCCAACCGAAGGGAGATCCGTGAAGCGCATAACGCTCGTAGTCACCCTCAGCTTGGTCGCCGCCACCTCCGCGACCGCTCAGGCTCGAAACGTCAAAGGACCGGATGCTGTCGATCCGGGTTCGCGCGTGGTCTTTAAGGGCACGGGGTACAACTTCGGAGCCGAAACCCTCGCCCGCGTCATTCCCACCACCTGCCCTGCCGGGGGAGAGTGCGTGAACACGATCAAGAACGGCAAGGCGAGTGGAAGGTGAAGAGCAGCGGCAAGGTGCGGGCCGAGTTCCGCTGGCCGAGGACCTATACCGAGCTTCGCCTCGCCGACGAACCCCGACAGGTACCAGTGGCAGGCAGGGCAGGAGGTGCGAGTTCAGATCTGCGAGTTCGAAGGCGGCTTCAAGTGTGGAAGCACATACATCCGAATCAAGGCCGAATGAGCGCTGAGCCGAGACCCGAGCCGCCAACCGAGCTTCGCAGCGCCGGCCAGCGGCTCTGGACCGCGATCACAACCGACGTCGGCGAAGGCTGGCGACTGGACGCCCGCGAACTCCATCTCCTTGAGCGCGCCTGCCGGGTCGAGGACGAGCTGCGCGAGCTTGAGCGCGTGGTCGACGCCGATGGCCTGATGAGCACGGGAAGCACCGGGCACCGACCATCCACCCGGCGCTCGCCGAGGCTCGGCAGCTTCGCCTCGTCCAGCAGCGTCTCCTCGGCTCGATCGAACTCTGCAATCCGGCCGACGGCACCCGTGATGCCGGCTCCGCTCATGGGGGCGCCGCGGCACGCGCCCGGTGGCAGAAGGCGGGCTGATGGGCCGCTCTCGCCACGCCGACCTCGGTCCCCCTCCACTCGACGAGTTCGACCTGCCGTTCATCCTCGGTCAAGGCCCGGACCCTGACGATCCCTACACCGACGAGCAGCTCGGACTCGCCTGGCGGCTTCACGGCGCGGAACTGATGGCGGGTGCCGCATCCGCGCCCGGCGACCGCTTCTGGGGCTATTGGGACTTCGAACTCGGGATCGATGAGCCCACGACCAGGCTCGAGCGCGTGCTCGAACTCGACCGGTGCGGCCTGCTGACCGACGAGGAGCGCAGCCGGATCGCCGCGGATGCCGAACGCGCCGCCAAGCGCTTTCGAGGGCATGTGGTGACCGGGCCCCGCGGCGTCGCGGAGTCGATGGAGCGCGCGGCAGCGGGAGCGCGAGGACGAGGCGATCGCGATCGCCGAGGCGCTTTGAGCGCACAACGGACGCTGAGCCCGGCTGGGAACCTCGCCGGTCCGCTTGACAGACCCTAATTCGGGTTTAGGCTCGCGCCATCACTTAGAAGCCGCGCCCGGAATGCTCCGGTCGCCAAGAAGGGGAGTTCGCATGAGCGCACGGTACGCAGGCGGGATCGCCTCGTCTTGCTGAGGGGGCGCAGGTCGCTCGCAGACCACGGTCGCGCCTCGTGCGCCGCGCCGCGCTCGCGGTGGTGGGGCTCGCGACGCTGGCGTTCGCCGCGCCCGCCTCCGCGACCACCTAGACCTTCAACTTCACCGGCGCGGCGCAGACCTGGACCGTCCCCGCCGGGGTCACCAGCGCGACCTTCGACCTCTACGGGGCGCAGGGTGGCGGAATTCCAGCGGCCAGCTTCGCGCCCGGCCTCGGCGGCCGGGCGACGGCGACGATCGCAGTCACCCCCGGCGACTCGATCCAGGTCAACGTCGGCGGGCAGGGAGTTGTCGGCGTCGGAGGCTTCAACGGCGGCGGCGACGGCGCTACCGGCGGCACGGCGGACCTCGGCGGCGGCGGCGGCGGCGCCTCGGACATCCGGATCGGCGGCACCGACGCTCGCCGACCGCGTGCTCGTCGCCGGCGGCGGCGGAGGGGCTGGGGGCTGCGCTGTTGCGGCGCACCGGTATCCGGCGGCGATGGCGGTGGGGAGAGCGGCGAGGCCGGACTCGCCGGACACGCCAGCGTTTGTGCCGGTTCCGTGGCCGGCGGCGGCGGCACGCAGACCGACGGGGGCAGCGCCACGTCCCCGCGACGAGCGGGCGACTTCGGCGTCGGTGGAGACGGCGCTCGGCGGTAGCTCGGCGGCGGCGGCGGCGGCGGCGGCTGGTACGGCGGCGGCGGCGGCCTGGGCGCGGCCGGCGGCGGCGGCGGCTCCGGCTACGGACCCGCGGGCACCGTCTTTGAGACCGGGGTTCGCAGCGGCAACGGCCTCGTCACCGTCACCTACAGGTTCACCACCGCCACCCTTACCACGAGCGCCTCGCCCGACATCGCCCTCGGCGGCCAGATCACCGACACCGCGACCCTCGCCAACGGAGTTTCGCCGACCGGCCAGATCACCTTCCGCCTCTACGGCCCCGACGACGCCAACTGCTCGGGGGCCCCGGCCTTCACCGACACCAAGACGGTCTCCGGCAACGGCTCCTACCAATCTGCCGCGTTCGCCCCGGCCCAGCCCGGCCTCTACCGCTGGGTCGCGAGCTACTCCGGCGACACCGACAACGTCGCAGTCGCCGGCGCATGTAACGACCCGGGCGAGTCGGTGACCGTCTCGGCCGTCGCCGCGACCACGTCGCCGCCCTCGAACGCGACCGCGTCGCCGCCCTCGAACGAGTTCAGCTTCGGCAAGGTGAAGAGAAACCTGGAAGAAGGGGACCGCGAAGCTGACCGTGAAGGTGCCGGGCCGCGGCGAACTCGAGCTCGCGAAGACCAAGAAGGTCAAGGCCGATGATGAGTCGGCGGTGGCGGCGGGAAACGAGAAGCTGGTGGTCAAGCCGAAGGGCAAGGCGAAGAAGAAGCTGAATCAGACGGGCAAGGTGAAGGTCAAGGCCAAGGTGACCTACACGCCGACCGGGGGCGAGCCGAACACCGAGTCGAAGAAGGTGACGCTGAAGCTCGGCTAGGGGGTTGGGACGCTGCCCCAGCCATCG
>CAVSMU010000004.1:0-42138 GCA_963729075.1 uncultured Solirubrobacterales bacterium
CGGCAAGCGGCATGGGCGCTACCGTGCGCCAATGCCGAAGCGCCGAGTAGACGCACTGCTCGCCGAGCGCGGGCTGGTGGGCTCGCGGACGAGCGCGGCCGAGTCCGTGCGCGCCGGGCGCGTCCGCATCGGCCGCGACGGACGGCGGGCCGAGAAGCCCGGGCAGCTCGTAGCCGAGGACGCCGAGCTGACGGTCGCCGAGCCACCGCCCTACGTCTCCCGCGGCGGCATCAAGCTCGAGAACGCGCTCGACGCGCTCCGAATCGACGTCGGCGGGCTTGGCTGCCTCGACGTCGGCGCATCGACCGGCGGGTTCACCGACTGCCTGCTCAAGCACGGCGCGAAGCGCGTCATCGCGCTCGACGTCGCCGCGGGCCAACTCGACTGGGGCCTGCGCAACGACCCGCGGGTCGAGGTGATCGAGCGCCGCAACGCGCGCGACCTCCGTCCCGACGAGCTGCCGTTCGCGGCCGACCTCGCGACGGTTGACGTCTCGTTCATCTCGGTTGCGAAGGTGCTCGCTGCAGTCGCCGGTTGCGTCCGCGAGGATGGCGAGCTTCTCTTGCTTGTGAAGCCGCAGTTCGAGCTCGGCCGCGAGCGGGTCGGCAAGGGCGGCGTGGTCCGCGATCCGGAAGCCCGCCGCGACGCGCTGCGTGCGGTTGCCGGCGTTGCCGCCGATGCCGGCCTGGAAGTGCGCGGGTTCGCCTCCTCGGGCCTGCCCGGCCCGAAGGGCAACCGCGAGACGTTCATCCACCTCGCGCGGACCGGATCCGCCCCGGGGCCCGGCCGAGCTCAGGGCGAGGTGGACGTCGAGGCGGCGATCGCGGAGGTCGAGCCATGAGCGACCGGCCCATGGCGGCGCCGACCGAGATCCGGACCGCGGTCGTGCTCACGCACACCCATCCCGAGCAGACGTCGGCGGGCGTGCGCGAGCTGGTGAGCGCGGCCGAGGCCGCGGGCTGCGCGCTTCATGCCGACGAGGACGAGATTGCCAAGCACGGCGAGAGCGCGGCGGGGCTGAAGCCGCTGGACTCGCTGTCCGGCACGCCCGACCTCTGCATCGTCCTCGGCGGCGACGGCACCATCCTGAAGGCGATGCGCACCTATGCCGGCACCGAGGTGCCGGTGTTCGGCTTCAACTTCGGCACGATCGGCTTCCTCGCGGCGGTCGAGCGCGAAGAGCTCGGGGCCGGGCTGGCGCGGGCGCTCGCGGGCGAGTTCGAGGTGCTCGAGATGCCGGGACTCGAGGCGACAATCGACGCCGACGCACCGCTGGCCCTCAACGACGTCTCGCTGATCCGTCGGCCGCACGGGCGCATGGCCGAGCTGTCCTACCGGCTCGGCGGCAAGGAGGTCGGGCACGTGCGCTGCGACGGGCTCGTCGCCGCGACGCCGGCGGGCTCCACCGGCTACAACCTCGCCAACTCGGGGCCGATCCTCGCCTGGGGGGTCGAGGGCTACGTGGTCAGCTTCATCGCGCCGCACACGCTCACCGCGCGCCCACTCGTGGTCGCGCCGTATGACGTGCTCTCGGTGACCAACGCCGCGGGCCGGGACCCGGTCGACATCGTCCTCGACGGCGAACACGTCGGCGAGCTCGCGAGCGGCGCCGACATGGACGTCCGCTTCCGCGACGCCCTCGGCCGCCTGGGCCAACTGCCGGGCTCGAACTTCTACCGCCGGATCCGCGACAAGTTCGGCCGGCTCGCGGGGACGTAGGGGGGCCAGAGGCCGAGCCGGCGCCCGCGTAACCCGCTCGCAGCGCGATTCCGTGGCGAATCCGTCAGGCGGCGCCGCTACAAGGGGGCGATGCTGCTCGAGCTGAGGATCGAGAACCTGCTCCTGATCGAGCGCGCCGAGCTGCGCCTCGGCGCGGGGTTGAACGCGATCACCGGCGAGACCGGGGCCGGGAAGACCGTGCTCGCGCACTCGCTCGACCTGCTCCTCGGCGGCAAGGCTCGCCCGCAGATCGTCCGTCCGGGCGCCGCGGAGGCCTGGGTGGAGGGCGTCTTCGCGCTGCCGCCTGGCCTCCTGGACGACCCGGAGCTCGCCGCGGTCGCCGAGCGACTGCCCGACGGCGCCGAGGAGGTGGTGCTCGGACGGCGGATCGGCGCATCGGGACGAACCAGCGCCTTCGTCGGCGGTCGCGCGGCGTCGGCCGCCGACCTGCAGTCGCTCGGCGGACGGCTCCTGGCCTTCTACGGCCAGCACGAGCACCGGCGCCTGATGCTCGCCTCCGCGCAGCTCGAGATCCTCGACGGCTTCGCGGGCGGCGCACAGCTCGAGCGTCGCGACGCCTACCGCGCCACCCACGCGGAGGTCAAGCGCCTCGACGGCGAGCTGGCCGAGCTCCGTGCCCGCGAGGGGGTGCGCGAGCGCGATCTCGACCTGCTGCAGTTCGAGCTCTCCGAGATCGATGCGGCCGAGCCCGACGCTGCGGAGGCCGAGGAGCTCGAGACCGAGCGCGGGCGGCTGCGCCACGCCGAGTCGCTGCGGGTCGCCGCGGCGCGAGCGCTCGGCGCGATCAGCGGCGAGGCCGAGGACGGCGGCGGCGCCCGCCAGACACTCGGGGAGGCGGATGCGGAGCTGACCGCGACGGAGGGCGTCGACCCCGGACTCGACGCACTCGCGGAGCGAACTCGGAGCGTGGCGCTGGAGGTCGACGACCTGGCCGCGGAGCTGCGCGGCTACCTGGAGGGGATCGAGGCCGAGCCGGGGCGGCTCGAGTGGGTCTCGGAGCGCCTTGACGCGCTCGAGCGGCTCAAGCGCAAGCACGGCGGCACGATCGAGGCGGTTCTCGCCCATGCGGAGACGTGCCGCGCCGAGATCGAGCGGCTCTCGAACAGCGCCGAGATCGCAGCAGCGCTCGAGCGCCGACTCGCCGCGGCGACCGCCGAGCGGGCGGCCGTCGCCGAGGAGCTCGGCGCGGGTCGCCGCACGGCCGCCGGTCGGCTCTCGAAGCGGGTGGCCGCGGAGCTCGCAGAGCTGGCGATGGAGGGGGCACGGCTCGAGGTCGCGCTCGACCCGCACCCTGACGGCTTCGGACCGCTCGGCGCCGAGACCGTCGAGTTCGTGGTGACGACGAACCCGGGGATGCCGAGCTCGCCGCTCAAGGAGGCCGCCTCCGGCGGTGAGCTCTCGCGGATCATGCTCGCGCTGATCGGCCTCGCCAGCGACGCCGCAGGGCGAAGCCTGGTCTTCGATGAGGTCGACGCCGGGATCGGCGGGAACACGGCACGGGCCGTCGGCGAGCGGCTGCGCCGGCTGGCCCGGGCGCAGCAGGTGATCTGCATCACCCACCTGCCACAGGTCGCGTCGCTCGCCGATACCCACTTCACGATCGAGAAGGACTCCTCGGACGGCGAGGCGCGGGCCACCGTCGAGCGGGTGGCCGGCGACGAGCTGGTCGCGGAGATCGTCCGGATGCTGGGGGGCGACCGTGGCGATTCGGCCGCCAGCCGCCACGCCAGAGAGCTGCTCGAGGCCGCTTGACGGTGTCGCCGCTCGACGAGGAGATCAGCGCCTATTACGAGACTGGGGAGGAGGCGCGGCGGCTCGACACGCTCGCCAGGGTCGAGGAGGCCCGCACCCATGAGCTGATCCAGCGCTCGTTCCCACCGCCGCCAGCGACCGTGCTCGATGTCGGCGGCGGGACCGGCGCCTATGCGTTCTGGCTCGCCGAGCGCGGCTACGAGGTCCACCTGATCGACCCGATTCCACTGCACGTCGAGCGGGCGCTCGAACGATCGCGACAGGCGCCGCGGCCGCTCGCGAGCGCCGCGATCGGCGATGCGCGCGACCTCGATCGCCCCGACGACGGCGTCGACGCGGTCCTCATGCTCGGGCCGCTCTATCACCTCACCGAGCGCGCGGAACGCGTGCGCGCACTGGTCGAGGCGCGGCGCGTGCTGCGGCGGGGCGGAGCCCTGCTCGCGGCCGCGATCAGCCGCTTCGCGCCGGCGATCGACGGGCTTCGCAAGGAGTACCTGCTCGACCCCGACTTCGAGGCCATCCTCGAGCGCGACCTGCGCGACGGACAACACCGCAACCCGGCCCGCAGGCCCGGCTGGTTCACGACCGCGTACTTCCATCTCCCGACCGAGCTCGGCCCTGAGCTGACGGATGCCGGCTTCTCCGAAGTCGAGGTGCTCGCGGTCGAGGGCATCGCGGAGCTCCTGTCCGATCTCGAGGCGTGGCTCGACGACGCCGCGCACCGCGAGGTGCTCCTGCGGACGCTGGGACGTCTCGAGCGCGAGCCGAGCCTGCTCGGCGCGACCGGCCATCTGGCCGGGATCGGCCGCGCTTAACCGGGTGATCCCATGACACGCACGCACGGATGACCCGCATCTAGCCGCTGCGCGGCGCCCGTGGCCGGGCGCGGCGGCATAATCGCGGGGCATGGCGCTGCGCAGCCGGGCCCGCGCGTACCTGCGCGGGCCCGAGATCGAACCCCGCCCCGCGGCGGAGACCGCGATCGAGGCGCCCGCGCGGCTCGGGCGCCGGACCAAGGAGCTGGTCAAGCGTCTGCGCCCGGGCGAGGTCGCGGTCATCGACCACGCCGACCTCGATCGGATCGCGGCGGAGGACCTCGTCGCCTGCGGCGTGGCCGCGGTCGTCAACGTCGCCAAGTCGAGCACCGGTCGCTATCCAAACCCGGGGCCGCTGGTGCTCGCCCGCGCGGGGGTACGGCTCGTCGACGCTCCCGCGGCCCCGCTGTTCGAGGAGCTCGACGACGGCGAGCTGGTGACGCTCCAGGACGGCGAGGTCCGGGCCAACGGGGCCGTGCTCGCGTCGGGGCGCACGATCGACCTCGACGAGGCGAGCGGCGTGCTCGAGCAGCAGCAGTCGCGCATCGACGAGGCGCTGCGGGCGTTCGCCGAGAACACGATTGAGCACGCCCGCGAGGAGGTCGAGCTGCTGACGGGCAAGATCGAGTTTCCCCGTGTGCGCACCAACTTCCGCGACCGCCACGCGTTGATCGTGGTCCGCGGGACTACCTACCGCCGCGACCTGCGCACGCTGCGCGCCTACATCGAGGACACGCATCCCGTGCTCGTCGGCGTCGACGGCGGCGCCGACGCGATCCTGGAGGAGGGCTTTGCGCCGGACATGGTGCTCGGCGACATGGACTCCGCCAGCGACGCCGCGCTCACCGGCGGTGCCGAGGCCGTCGTCCACGCGTATCCCGACGGCCGCGCCCCCGGGCTCGACCGCCTGCGCCGGCTCGGGGTGGAGCCGGTCGTGGTCCCCGCGGTCGGCACCAGCCAGGACGTGGCGATGCTGCTCGCCCATGAGAAGGGCGCCGAGCTGATCGTCTCGGTGGGCGCCCACTTCAACCTCACCGAGTTCCTCGACAAGAACCGCGCCGGGATGTCCTCGACGTTCCTCACGCGGCTGCGGATCGGTGAGACGCTGGTCGACGCCAAGGGCGTCAGCCGGCTCTACAACCCCGGTGTCCGCGGCTGGCAGATGTGGGCCTTCCTCGGGGTCGCGCTGGCGCTGATCGCGATCGTCGTGCTGAGCTCCCCGGAGCTGCGTGAGTTCTTCGACCTGGTCTGGTTGAAGATCAAGGTCGCCCTCAATCTGTGAGCGCGAGGCTCGAAAAGGAAGCCTGATCTTGGGCCGGACGCGAACGCTGTTGTTCTAGTGGGCTACTCGGCGCGGTATCACGCGGCCTCGCTCGTGGCCGTCTTCGTCGCCTTGGCGGCCGGCATCCTGATCGGCGTCGGCTTCGGCTCGGACCTCGTCTCGGGCACGGCCGAGGACCTCGAACAGAGCCTCGAGGCGGACCTCAATCAGGCGCGCGCCGAGATCGAGGACCTCGAGGCGAAGCTCGATACCGAGCGAGAGTTCGGCGAGGCGGTGGCGCCGGCGATCGTCGCCGATCGCCTGCGCGGCCGCGAGATCGCGCTCGTCGCGTTGGGTGACCTCGATCCCGAGCTGGCCGACGACATCCGCGCCGGCGTCGAGTCGGCCGGCGCGGCACTTCAGGAGATCGCGGTGGTCACAGCGCCACCCGATACCGCCGCGGCCGCCGACGCCGTTCGCGACCAGGGAGCGCGCAACGAGCCGCGCGGCGCCGCGCTGACGCGCGCGGCGGAGCGCGCGGGACGGGCGCTCGTGCGCGGCGGCGACCGGTTCCCGGAACTCCGCAGCGCGCTGTTCGGCCGCTACAGCGGCGAGCCGGGCGACATCGACGGCGTGGTCATCGTGCGCGGCAGGCCCGAGGAGCTCTCGCCCAGGGACGCGGCCGACACCGACCGGGTCGAGGAGGGCATCATCGAGGGCATCGCCAGCGTCGGGCCGCCGGGGCCGACCATGGTCGGCGTCGAGCGAACCGACACCGACCCGAGCTCGATCGAGTTCTTCAGCGACCGCGGCGCGGCGAGCGTCGACAACGTGGACGAGCTGCCGGGCAGGGTGGCGCTCGTGTACACGCTCGACGGGGCCGCGGGGGCGTTCGGAGTCAAGGAGACGGCGGACGCCCTGCTGCCCGACCTGCTGGTCCGCGCCGGCCTCGGGTTCGGCGCCGGCGCCCGCGATTAGGCCGCTGATGGACGAGACCTTCCTCGGCCTGGCGCTCTCCGCGGCGCTCGCCGGGCTTCTGCTGGGCCCGTGGCTCGCCGACATGCTGCGAGTCGGCCTGGCGCGCGACAACTACCGCGGGCGCCGGGTCGCCTTCCCGGCCGGGGCGCCGCTGGTCGCATGCTCGCTGCTGGCGTTGGCGCCGCTGGCGGTGCTCGATGACCGCGCCGACCTCGACCTCCTCGAGCCCGACCTGCGCCGGTGGATCGTCTACGTGCTGGGCGTCGCCCTGCTCGGCCTGCTCGACGACGCCCTCGGGCGCGGGACCGCGGCCGACACGCCGCGCGGCTGGCGCGGCCACGCGCGGGCCGTGCTCGCCGGCGGCTTCTCGACCGGCGCGATCAAGGCGGTCGGGGCGCTCGCGCTGGCCGCCTACGCGGTCTCGGGCCGCGGGCGGGAGGGGATCGATTACTTCGCCGATCTCGCGCTCCTGCTGCTGGCGACCAACCTGTTCAACCTGCTCGACCTGCGCCCGGGGCGGGTCGAGAAGGCCTTCGCGCTGCTGCTGGCGGGACTCTGCCTCGGGGCCTGGACGGCGGAGCCCATCGAGCTCTTGGGGATCTTCGTCGGGCCGGCGCTCGTGGTCGCGGCCTTCACGTTGCGCGAGCGCGCCATGCTCGGTGACACAGGCTCGAACCTGATCGGCGCGTTGGCCGGCATCTCGCTCCTGGTCACCCTCGACGACAGCGGGCGCTGGATCGCGCTCGCCGTGGTCGCGGCGCTGACCGTGTACGGCGAGTTCCGGTCGATCTCCGCGGCGATCGACAGCCTTCCGCCACTGCGGTGGCTAGACTCGCTCGGCAGAGTGAGATCGGCGGACGTGAAGCGATGAAGCCTGGCGAGACGCGCTTCATCTTCGTCACCGGCGGCGTCGTCTCCTCGCTCGGCAAGGGCATCGCGGCGGCCTCGATCGGCCGCCTTCTCGTCAGCCGCGGCTTCCGCGTCCAGCTCCAGAAGTTCGACCCCTACATCAACGTCGATCCCGGGACGATGAGCCCGTTCCAGCACGGCGAGGTCTTCGTCACCGAGGACGGCGCCGAGACGGACCTCGACCTCGGCCACTACGAGCGGTTCACCGACGAGAACACGTCGCGCGCTTCCAATGTGACCGCCGGCGCCGTCTACAACTCGGTCATCCGCCGCGAGCGCCGCGGCGACTACCTCGGCGCCACCGTGCAGGTGATCCCGCACATCACCGACGAGATCAAGCAGCGGATCCTGATCGTCGCCGAGTCACAGGCGGTCGATTTCGTGATCACCGAGATCGGCGGCACGGTCGGCGACATCGAGTCGCTCCCGTTCCTGGAGGCGATTCGCCAGCTCTACTCCGAGCTCGGGCCGAAGCGATGCATGTTCCTCCACCTGACTCTGGTGCCCTACATCGGGCACGCGGGCGAGATGAAGACGAAGCCGACGCAGCACTCGGTCAACGAGCTGCGTCGGATCGGGATCCAGCCGCATGCGCTCGTCTGCCGCTCCGAGCGTGGACTCGAGCGCGATATCCGGCGCAAGATCGCGCTTTTCGCCAGCGTCCCCGAGGAGGCTGTGCTGTCCGCCCGCGACGTCGACAACATCTACAAGGTGCCGCTCGTGATGCGCGCGGAGGGGGCGGACGATCTCGTCCTCGACCACTTCGCGATCGAGGCGCCGGCACCTGAGCTGGGCGAGTGGGAGGAGCTGGTCCGCCGGGCCGACGCCCGTCAGGGGACGGCGCGGATCGCGCTGGTCGGAAAGTACGTGCAGCTCGCCGACGCCTACAAGTCGGTAATCGAGGCCCTGGACCACGGCGGCTTCCATCACGGCACGAACGTCGAGGTCGAGTTGGTCGACTCCGAGGAGTTCGAGCCCGCGCGGATCGCCGACTGGGCGGACGGGATCCTGATCCCCGGCGGCTTCGGCGAGCGCGGGATCGAGGGGAAGATCGAGGCGGCGCGGATCGCGCGGGAGCAGGGCATCCCGTATCTCGGCATCTGCCTCGGGATGCAGATCGCGGTCGCCGAGTTCGCCCGTCACGTCGCCGGGATGGAAGGGGCCAACTCGACCGAGTTCGACCCCGAGACGCCCTTCCCGGTCGTCGACTTGCTGCCGGAGCAGAAGGAGGTCTCCGACATGGGCGGGACGATGCGCTTGGGTGCCGACCCGGTGAAGCTTCACGACGGCACGCGGGCGCGCGAGATCTTCGGTGAGGCGGTGATCTACAAGCGCCACCGCCACCGATACGAGGTCAACAACCAGCTCCGGCGCAGGCTCGAGGACGAGGGCCTCATCGCGAGCGGGACCTCGCCCGACGAGCGCCTGGTGGAGATCATCGAGCTCGCCGATCACCCCTACTTCGTCGCCTCGCAGTTCCACCCGGAGTTCAACTCGCGGCCGACCCGGCCCGAGCCGCTGTTCCGCGAGTTCGTCGGCGCCGCGGCGCGGCACGCCGCCGAGCGCGGCGATGGGCCTGCGACCGAGGAGACCGAGGTCGAGGAGCAGGCGGAGGCCGCGGACGTCCACGTGCGCCGCCACGGTTAGCGGCCGCCGCCGGTCGAAGGCTGTCCCCCGAGATGGACGATGACGTCCATCGCGAGGCCGCCGCGGAGGCGATCGAGCGGCAGACCCGAGCCGGTCACCGCCGGGCGTTAGGCTGACCCGATGGATCTCGACGAGTACCGCAAGCGGTCGCTCGATTCCTGGGAGCGGTTCGCCCCGAACTGGGAGGACGAGCGCGATTACGTAGTCGAGCGGACGCAACCCGTCTACGACGCGCTGCTCGCCCGACTGGATCCGCAGCCGGGGGAGACGATCCTCGAGCTCGCCGGGGGTACCGGTGACTTCGTGCCTGCTCTGGCCGAGCGCGTCGGGGAACAGGGAAGGGTGATCTACACCGACTTCGCCCCCGGCATGGTCGAGGCGGCGCGGCGGCGCGGCGAGGAGGTCGGGGTCGAGAACGTCGAGTACCGCGTCCTGGACGCCGAGAACATGGACCTCGACGACGGGAGCGTCGATGGGGTGGTTTGCCGCTTCGGCTACATGCTGATGGCCGACTCGGCAGCCGCGCTGTCCGAGACGAAGCGGGTCCTGCGAGGCGACGGCCGGCTCGCCCTCGCGGTCTGGGGAGCGCCGGACAGCAATAAGTGGGCGTTCATCCCCGGGGTGACGATGGTCGAGCTCGGGCACCTCGACCCCCCGGAACCGAACGCGCCCGGGATCTTCGCGATGGGCGACCCCGATCGGATCCGCGAGCTCATCACCGGCGCCGGGTTCGGCGAGCCACAAATCGAGCAGGTTCGGGTCCACTGGGGTTATGTCGACACCGACGAGCACTGGGACAAGACGCTGAAGCTCGCGGCGCCGATCGCCGAGGCCTTCAACAGCGCCTCGCCGGAGCAGCGGGAGCGAATCGTAAGCACAGTCGGCGAACGCGTCGGTGCGCTGCTCGACGACGACGCGTCCGCCCTGGACGGCCTCGCTCACGTCGCCCTGGCCCGCTGATCCTTCCGCACCGCGGCCGCGAACGGTCGGGGATAGCCTCCGCCCCGTGAGCGACGACCGGCTCCTCGATCGCTTCGTGCGCCTGTGCGAGATCCCGAGCCCGACGGGCGAGGAGCGCATGGTCGCCGACGCCCTCGTGGCCGAGCTGGGCGCCCTCGGGGTCGAGGTCAGCGAGGATGACGCCGCCGGACCCGCGCGCGCGGGCGCGGGCAACCTGATCGCGAGAGTGCCCGGGGTGGGGGACGGCTGGGTGATGTTCTGCGCCCATCTCGACACGGTCCCGCACGAGGGGCCGATCGAGGTCGAGCTCGCGGACGGCGTCTATCGCAGCCGCGGCGACACGATTCTCGGCGCCGACGACAAGGCGGCCGTGACCGTCCTGGTCGAGCTCGCCGCACGCCACGCGACTGCGCCGCCACCGATCGGAATCGAGCTCGTCTTCACGGTCGCCGAGGAGGACGGGCTGCGCGGCGCCGCCGAGCTCGACCTGAGCGCGGTGCGGGCGCCGTTCGGCTACGCCCTCGACCACGCGAGCCCGATCGGAGAGCTGATCACCGCGGCGCCGACCCACCAGAGCCTGGTGGCCGAGTTCGAGGGCGCCACGGCCCACGCGGGGATCCGGCCGGAGGAGGGCCGATCGGCGATCGAGGCGGCGGCAGCGGCGGTTGCGTCGATGCGGTTGGGCCGGCTCGATCTCGAGACGACCGCGAACGTTGGCGTGATCTCCGGAGGGACGGCGGTCAACGTCGTCCCCGGCAGCTGTCGGATCGAGGGCGAGGCGCGCTCCCTCGACCAGAGCCGGGTCGCAGAGACCATGGCCGGGATGGTCGACGCCTGCACCTGGGCGGCGACCGAGCACGGCTGCGATGTCGACATCGACGTGGCCGAGGTCTTCCGCGGCTACCGGCACACCTCGAGCGCGCCCGCGGTGCGGCTCGCCCGCGAGGCGCTGGAGCGCTGCGGGCACGAGCCGCGCGAGATCGCCACCGGCGGCGGCAGCGACGCGAACGCCCTCGTCGCGCGCGGCTTCGACTGCGTCCTGCTCGCCAACGGCACGCAGCACAACCACACCCCGCAGGAGAGCGTCGCGGCGACCCGGATCGTCGAGATGCTGGCCGTCTGCGAGGCCGTCGTCGGGCTCGCGGCCGGTCGATGATGCTGAAGCTCCGCCGCGGAACCGTGGTCGCGGTCGAGCCGCTTACGGTGGAGATCGGCGCGGAGCGGCGCCGCGCGTGGGCCGATGTGGGGTTGGTCGGGCCCATCGAGGTGGGTGACGAGGTGATCGTCAACACCGAGGCGGTCGACCTCGGCCTCGGCTCAGGCGGCTTCGACGTCGTCCACGCGAACCTGACCAGAGGTTTGGAGGCGCCCGGCGGGTCAAAGGTCCATGTAATGAAGCTGAACTACACCTCGCTCCAGCACCCGGTCGAGCCAGTGGAGCTGGCCGAGGCGCCGGCGGCCGATTCGCCCAAGCCACCCGTGCTCGTCATCCCCATCCACGGCCACCTGGCGCCCGTCGCGTGGGCAGCGTCGCAGGCGAGCCCCGGCCTGCGGCTGGGCTTCCTCCAGGGCACGGGGGCGGCGCTTTCGGGCGCCCTGTCGCACGACGTCGCCGAGTTGCGCGAGCGCGGGCTGTTGTGCGGGCACGTGACCGCTGGCGCCGCCTACGGCGGCGAGCACGAGGCGATCACCCTTACGGGCGGGATTGACGCTGCGGCTCGCGGGCTCGACTGGGAGGCGATCGTCGTCGGCCCGGGCCCGGGGATCCTCGGCTCGGCGACACACCTCGGCCACGGCGGCATGGCGGCCCTCGACGCGGCCCACGCCTCGCTCGCCCTCGGGCTCCCGACGCTCGTCTGCCCGCGGCTGTCGAGCTCCGACGAGCGCTCCCGCCATCGCGGGCTCAGCCATCACTCCGCCTCGGTGCTCGAGCTGCTGCTGGCGCCCGTGCGGGTCCCCGTGCCCGAGGCCGAGCTCGAGGGCTGGCCGCTGCTCGACGCCGAGGCGCCGAAGGGGGGCTCGGCACAGGCGGCGCTCGATGCTCTGATCGAGATCTGCAGCGGACGCCACGACCTCGCGGTCGAGCCGATCGACCTGGGCGGGTACGCCGACACCGGCCTTCCCGCGTCCACGATGGGCCGGTCGATCCCCGAGGACCCCCTGTTCTTCGCCGCGCCGCTCGCAGCGGGTCGCGCGCTGGCCGGGGCTCGGGCCGGGTAGGAGACGGTGATGGAGAGGATCGGATCGAAGACCGTCTACGAGGGCAAGGTTGCGAGCGTGCGCATCGACCGCTTCCGCTACGGCGACGGCAGCGAGGCCGAGCGTGAGGTCGTGGCCCACCCTGGGGCCGTCGCCGTGGTCGCGCACGACGACGTCCACATCTACCTCGTACGTCAGCCCCGCGAGGCGGTGGGCGAGGAGGCCACGCTGGAGCTGCCGGCGGGAAAGCTCGATGTGCCGGGCGAGGCCCCACTCGACTGCGCCCGGCGCGAGCTGGCGGAGGAGGTCGGCCTCCAGGCTTCCGAGTGGACGGAGCTGAAGCGCTTCTACACCAGCCCCGGGTTCGCCGAGGAGCAGGTGACCGTCTACCTCGCGACCGGCCTGCGGTGGGTGGAACACCGACCGGACCCCGACGAGCGCATCGAGGTCGCGCCGTGGCCGCTCGACGACCTCGACGGCGCGATCGCCGAGTGCGACGACGCGAAATCGCTGATCGGGATGCTGGTGTTGCGCGACATGCTGCGGTAGTCCGCTTGCATCAGCAGGGGGCGAGGCGGCGCGGCAGAAAACCGGCCGCATGGCGGTCGCCGTCGAGAAGCCCGAGGTACGCCGCACCGATGCACGCTTCGAGGCCCTGGTGCTCGACTTCCTCGCCTACCTGGAGTTCGAGCGCGGCCTGGCCCGCAACACGCTGGACGCCTACCGCACCGACCTGCTGCAGTTCGGCACCTTCCTCGCCGGCCGCGGGCGGGATGCCACCGACGTCGAGCGCGCCGACATCGCGGACTTCCTGGCCGACCTCGCGACCGGCGTCGCTCCGGATGCGGACGGCAACGGCGGTCGCGCGCCGTGCTCGCCGGCGACGATCAGCCGCAAGACCGCCTGCCTGCGCTCGTTCTACCGCCACCTGCGGCGCGAGGAGTTGGTGTCGGAGGACCCGACCGCGACCCTGAGTCCGCCGAGCAAGAGCCGCAAGCTGCCGCACGTGCTGAGTCAGGGCGAAGTGACCAAGCTGCTGGAGAACGCGGGCGGCGCCGATCCGATCGAGCTGCGCGACCGCGCGCTGCTGGAGGTCATGTACGGATGCGGGCTGCGCGCGTCTGAGGCGATCGGGCTCGAGATCGGCGACGTCGACATGCGCCGGGGCTTCGTCCGCCCGCACGGCAAGGGCTCGAAGGAGCGGATCGTGCCGCTCGGCCGCGAGGCCTCGCGCGCGATCGAGCGCTATGTGCGCTCTGGCCGCGGCGAGCTCCTCGGCGACCGGGTCGAGCGCAAGCTGTTCGTCAACTTCCGCGGCGGCCCGCTGACCCGCCAGGGCCTCTACAAGATCATCCAGCGTCACGCCAAGGCGGCCGGGCTCGAGGGCAGGATGAGCCCGCACACCCTGCGTCACACCTTCGCCACCCACCTGCTCTCCGGCGGCTGCGACCTGCGCTCTGTGCAGGAGATGCTCGGCCACGCGGACGTCGCCACGACGCAGCTCTACACGCACCTCTCGCGGGAGAAGATCAAGGAGGTCTACTTCAAGGCCCACCCGCGGGCGACAAGCCGCATAAATAAGCCATGCCCGCCCGTCGAGGGACACCCGTGGGACAACCCACGGGACAATGAGACTTCCGGGCGCGCGGCGGTTGCTGATCGAGGCACAGCGCCGGGCCGCGCAACGGGGCAGCCCGTTAAGACCGTGTTGTGACAACTAGGCCCTAAAGTGGTTGGGCGGGTCTGATTTAGGCCCCCAACTTCTCCCGCTCCCGTTAACAGCGCCAACGGGAAGCAAGCCACCGGGGAAGCCGGCGCAGTATCGAAGGAGTTTCCCGGTGGCAACCAGCAACGGCAACGAGCAGGGCAACAGGATTGTCTCGACCTCGTTGCCGCCCCACCTCGTTAGCGTGCTCGAAGCCAAGGCGCAGGCCGAGGACCGAAGCCTGTCGCAAGTGGTGCGCCGTACCCTGGCCGTCGCGCTGCAGGGCGAGCGCCGCTGAGCCCCCGCCGGCAGCGCAATCGTGAGCCTCGCCAGTGAACTAGCCCTCGCGTCTCGGGTGATGAACTCTTGGAACGACCGGCTGCCCAAGGGTCACAAGCTCGACCTCGAGACCGAGTGGGGGCGCTCGAGGCCCTGGTCGCCGACACTCGCTCCGAAGGCTCGGCGCGTCTAGCGGTTACGGAATGGTGCCAGGAGCTGGCAGAGCGCGCCAGCACCCGGCTTGCCCATGCGCCCCCTTGGGGCCGCGGGCCGAGGACGGCTGCGATGAGTACCAAACCTGCAACCAAGACTTCGCGTTGCCGCAACCGGAGGCACGCCGAAGCGCGGTCGGCTAATCCCGTCCGTGAGCCTGGCCGTGGCCCTTTCACTGACAGCGGAACGCCTCGGCCAGGCCAATCTTCACCTTCCCCCGAGCCAAGTCTCTTCCCTGGGCCGGGCGAGAAGAAGCTCGAGGAACTTTCGGCCTCGAGAGGCGCCGGCCGAGCGCGGCTAAAGCGATGGGCTGCGCTCGGCGTGGGTGCCCAAGAACTTGAACAACCCCCAACCCGAAAGGTCGAATGACCACGACCAAGACTAAGACCAGGAACTCGGTTACCGCCGAGCTGGCTCAGCTCGACAAGGCGACCGAGGAAGCCCACGCTGCCACTCGCGCTGCGGCTGACCAGAGAGACGCCTACGAGCGGGACACGCGTGGCCTCCAGGCGCAGCTGACCGAGCGCCGCGCGACTCACTCGGCCGAGTCACAGGCGAGCAGTTCACCCCGCGCCAGAACACCCAGGCCGCCAAGCTGGACGAGGAAATCCGCAAGCGCCTGCGCGGGCCCAATCCCCACGAGGACGCCTACGTCGAGGCCCGCGACCACTTCCACGAGCTCGATGCCGAGCGCCAGGAGTGGAAGCTCAAGCACGCGAGGGAGCGGATGGCCGAGGTCGCGGAGGACCACGCGCAACTCGTGGCAGAGCTCGACGCGTCAGTTGAGGCGGCGCTGGGAGCCGTGAACGCTCTCATCGCGCGAGCCGACGACGCCCGCGGGGTTGCCCTCAGCACCCCGGGAATGGAGCGAGTGCAGAACGTTTGGGGCCACGACCCCCGCCTCTACGAGTGGAAGCAGGCACTTGAGGCGATGCTGGAGGCCGAGGTCGTCGCGCCCTGCTTCAGCCCGATTGGTGATGCTCGCTTGGAGCAGTTCGGTGGCTGAGCGCAGGGACATAGCCAAGCGGCATGGCCTCCCGCCCGAGTTCGCCGAGCAGCTGGTGGGTGAGACAGCCGAACAGCTCGAGGCGTTCGCCGCGGCCGTCGCCGCAGTCCGTCGCCTAGAAGCGCCCCCGCCGGTAAATGAGGCCGAGCTAAAGGCACTCGACGCCCTCGAGTCCAAGGCCGCAGGCCAGCGGCGGGCGCTTGGGTTCGAGGACGCGAGTGAGGACTGACGCAATGAACGATGAACAGCACGTCGCTCTACTCCGAGCCCTCGGCATCCTCGACCAGGAGCCCGAGGACGAGGGGCCTCCTGACTTCGACGGTGGCGTGCGCGAGCCGGCGCCGGCCCCAGCCGACCCGCTGCGCGAACACGACCAGACGCTCCTCGAGGCCATTGCCCTCGCGCCTGGCGGCCAGGGCGGTGGAGAGGAGTGGTGATGCCCCCCGCACCCCTGCCCGGGGGCCCCGTTCGCTTTCTAAGGACCGTCGTAAGGGGCGGCTGTGAGAAATATTCCGCTTAGGGTCCCCGGACGGCACGAAGAAAACGCCCCGCAAAGGCTCTGCGAGCGGTGCGAGACACCGTTCACCGTGCCGAAAACCGCGCCTCACAAGCGGTTCTGCAGCGAGCGATGCCAGCGGGCCGCCGAGCGCGAGCGGTACCGGCGCCGGCGCACGGACCAGGCGAACTGCAAGCGCTGCGGCGAGCCGTTCGAGCGCACCACGACGACCAAGCGACAGCAGGTCTATTGCAGCTTGCGCTGCCAGCACATCGGCCGTCAGGAGTCATACAGACAGCGAGCTGACATCCAAGCCGGCATCCGTCGCGCCGCGCAGTCCCGGCACCCTGGCGGTAACCCGGAATCGCCCTCGCAGCGGACCGTCGAGTGGGGGCCTCGGACTGTGTACGCACTACAGACCCCGCGCCGAGGGAGACGGGATGAGCCGGGCCTCCGCCTCCGATCGCACGAGCGCCCTACTCCGACAGCCCCGCGGCTTCGATCCTTCCTCAGGGCGCCCGATACGCCCAGGTTCCGCCGAGGCCGGCGGCATTTAGATTGGTAGCGAACACGGTGAAGCCCTTGTCATTCGGCTCCGTGAACCCGGTACCTGAGCCGAGTGTGATTCCACGAGCGCTTCCATCCACGACCGATTCCTCGAAGAGGTAGATGCAGACCTTTCCCGGCGGCGCCGTCGGAATCCCGATGCCTCCCGTGCAGCCGCTGCTGTCCTCGCCTGGGGCGGCGGCAGCGGCGGAGATACCGGTGTCGTCGAAGTTAATGTCGGCATCGGTGAGCGCCGTCGGTGCGCGGAGGCCATGAAAATCGACCGAGAAAAGAAGGCGCACAAGGTTCCCGGGGTCGGAGTTCTCCTCCTGTTCTCTGAACGCGCCCGTAACCGTGGCGCCCGAGGGGATCACCTTGTTGGTATCCAGGACCGAGACCTCGCCGTTCTTGATGTCGGCACCGGTCAGCGACTCGTTCTGGACCTCGGCGGTGCGCACGCCGCCGTCGGCAATCTCGGTGTTTCCGACCGCGCCGTTGCGCAGGTCGGCAGCGGTGAGCCCTCCGCCCGAGAGCGTGTCGTTGCGCACGTCGGCCGAGTAGACCTGATCGTTGACGATGTCGGAGCTGACGACGGTGTTGGCGGCGTAGGCGGTACCGCCCGCGACCGCGATCACGAGCGCGAGCGTGGCGACGACGTTGGCATAGGTCAGCCGATTGCGAAGTGCTCGCATGGCGATTTCCCCCTTGAGGTAGCTGGCTTGGTTCGACCTTCTCACGTTGCGGCAGCTTGCGTCAAGGGACGCGGCGCATCGGGGTGGGGTGCGACCCCGAGCGGGAGCATCCGGGCGGGACCGCGATGGTGGCTATTGGCGCGCGCCAATCCGCCAACACGGGGGCAGGTATGAACGTCAGCGAGGGCAGGAGCGGCTAATGAGCGCCCTACTCCGACAGCCCGGCGGCTTCGAAGGCTACCGAGCAGACACCGGGCGAAGGGTGCCCCGCCCTGTGCCGTCGCTCGGCCTCTATCCCCCTTCGTCAGCGGATGAGGGAGAACCTATCCAGCGACTTCGTTCCGGACTCGTTCACGTTTTCGAACACCCACTTTCCGGCGACCCCGTTGAAGTCGCCGGAGCCGCCGGTGACGTTGAGCCTGGAGTCGCCGGGCCGAACGTCGCCCCGGTACTTAATGTCGCCAGAGCCACCACCGATCTCACCGTTGAGGTGAATGACTCCCCGGCACCTCAGGGTCTCGTGTGGCCGAATCTTGCACCGAGCGTGGTCACTGCCGACCCGGTCGCCGTGATTTCGTGGATCGTAGAGCCCGCCCCTGATCGTGAACACCTCTTGGTTCTCCAGCACGTGGAAACGCGCCTTTTCGAAAACCGTGAAGTGGTGATCGAACGAGCCGGAGGCCGGAACGGCGAGCGCGGCGGAGCCGAGCGCCGCGAGAGTTGCGGCCAGGATGACCTTGCGCATGTGGGCCCTCTCTTTCCGAGTGGTGGAGGTGAGCCGACCCTACCCCGCGACCGCCGAGGGGGTCAATCCGTTCGACGTTCTCCTGCGACATCGCCCGCCCAGTATCCCGCGCCGGCAGGGGCACGGCCCTCGCGATGGCGGGCCGTCCATCGCCTAGTACAAGCCCTCCGGGCCCTACTACCTCCAAAGCGCTGAGGGGACGCCGGCGCGCGCGACCGGTGGATCGGATTCTTGGGTCAAACCGCCGACCCCAGCCGCGAGTCTCGACGCCCGGTCGCTTTCGCAATGCCCATGGTCGGAGCGGCCCTGACACGGCTGCTCGGACAACCTCGCGCCTCAGTCAGCGAGCGCGGCGCAGATATCGGTCGCCTGGCCGCGGAGCGAGTAGGACGTGATGACGTTCGCGTCCAGGTCCAGCGTCGCAACCTGGTGGCCGATGATGCTGAGCAACAGCCCAGGTTCATCGACCTCTCCGAATGGGCCCTGGTCGCCGGGCAAGAAGCTGATGAAGATCCGGCCGCTGGTGGTGAACCGCAGCTTGTTGGTCTGCGGATCGAATCGGTCAGTTATCTGCCCCCTGGTCTTCTGCAGGAACGTCGTTCCGGTCTCGAGGTTCGTGAGCGTAGGCTCAGAGTTGCCGTGGGTGACGACCCGACTGCCGTCACCGAACTCGGTAACTGTGAATGTCGTGCCCTCGGGGACCGTCTCTTCCACATCGAAGGCGCAACCCTCACCTGCCGGGATGATCACAGCCCCGGCCGTGACCACCGTCTTAGTTGGCTTCGATCCGAGTGCCGTCGGAACGGCGATGAGGGCGGCCAGCGCGACAAGCGCGCGAATGAAGTGTCGATTGGTCCAGCGCATGGGATCTCCCTTCCTGACCCATCGACCCTAGATCGTCGGAGCCGACTAATCAACCGGCGGTCACTCCGACAGCCCGGCGGCTTCGAGGGCCTGGTCCTCGCGCATGAAGATCTTCAGCTCAACGATCTTCTCGTCCCGGACGGTGAGAACGTAGGAGAAATCCATCTCGACCTCGACCCCACTCTGCTTGCCACGCCCGCCCGTTCGGGAGATGACGACCACGTAGTCCCCGAGGTCGGCTATCCGCAGGATCTCTATTTGGTAGTCGTCCCACTGCTCGGGCCAGATGCGGAAGGCTTCCAGCAGCCCGCTGTGTCCGCGCTGTTGCCGCGACGCGCCAGGCAACTCCTGGGGCTGGGTGATGAGGATGTCCTCGTCGCAGAGCCGCAACACGCCCTCGATGTCGTCTCGGCTGAAGGCATCGAAGGCATTGCGCACGATCTCGACGTTCTCCCGCGACATCGCCTACTCCGACAGCCCGGCGGCTCGGCAGCGATCGTTCACCGCTACCTAAGGGTGCGTTCCCCAGTCGACCCTGTTTTGGAGCTTTCCGCTGACGACCACGTGCTTCCCCGAGCCGTCCACGTTCATCACCATCACCTTGCCCCCCGGCGGGCCAGACTCGGGATCGACGAACCGACGGGCGTGGAAGCGGACGTACATGATTTTCGTGCCGCTCGGGGACCAGACGGGATTCCCATCTTGCTTTAAGGGCTTTCCCTCGCGGATCCGGGGATTGTCGGTGAGCCTGGTCCGCGCGCTGCCGTCAGCGCCCATGACATAGATGTCGCCCTTGTTTCCGGGCAACTGGACGTCCCCGGAGTCGAACGCGATCATCTGGCCGTCCGGTGACCAGTCGGGGTGCGAGGCGTTCAGCTTCCACGGGGTGAGCCGCTGCAGGCCGCTTCCGTCGTTGGCGACTACGTGGATGGCCGACTTTTTCTTCTCGAAGTTTTTGAACCTCGTGAACGCGATCCTGCTCCCGTCGGGAGAGAACTGTGCCTCGGAGTCGAAGTCGGCGCCCTTGGGAAGCGTCGTTACCCGCTGAGCCTCGGCTTGGGTGACGCCGTCGGGGTCGGAGGCGGGAATGATCCAGATTCCCTGCAGGGCCGGGTAGTCGCCCCAGTCCGACTCGATCGCGAGGCGGCTGCCGTCCGGGGAGAAGCCCGGCGAGCCATGGAATCCCCGGCCCCTGGTGAGCTGCGTGACGCCGCTCCCATCCGCATTCATCAGGTAGACCTGGACCGCCCTCTTGTGCCCCTCGATGTCAACGCGGTTGCTGTCGAAGGCGATCAACTGTCCGTTCGGGGACCAGTCGGAGTTGAGCGAGAAGTGACGAGGGTTGGATGTGAGCTTTTGGACCCCGCTGCCGTCGGGCCGGGCGACGTGGATCTCGGCGCTGTTCACCTTCGGGCTGAAGCGGGTGAACGAGATCAGTCCATCCGGGCCGGGGAACGTCGCCGTCGCCGACTGCCCCCCGAGCGCCATCACGCCAGCCGCACCCACGCCGATCACGATCGCCCATCGCGTTGCCATGTCGTTCCCTTCCCTTCCGTGGGCGGCACACGCTCGACGTGGGCCTACCCCCCTCAAGTGGTGGCCGCCAGCCTAACACCGCACCGGGGATCGCCCAGCATTTTTGTGCTGGCGCAGTACGGTGAACCGGGAACCGCCCCCAAAAAGTCGCGCCGCCTACTCCGACAGCCCGGCGGCTTCGAGGGCATCGGCCCGATCGACGTAAGTCTCGACGCGTACGGCCAGCCCGTCGCGCAATGTCGTGACGAGCCAGATCGGCTCCTCCACCGGGACCTTGCTCCGCTTGCCCCGCCCCCTGCCCGTCACGGCCTGGAACACCCTGTCGCCGCTAGCCCGCAAGTCGGAAATCGAAAGGGTCATTTCATCGGCGGCCTCGTGGATTTCCGCCCAATACCGCTCCAGCCCCGCACGCCCCCGATAGACCCGCTCATCCGGGAACCGCCCGGTGGTATGAAACTCCGCTTCCGGTGCGAAGCCAGCAAGCCACTCGTCGAGGTCGTCCCGGTTCCAGGCGTCGATCCCGCGCCTGACGTTCGCGATGTTCTCCTTCGACATCGCCTACTCCTGAAGCCCGGCGGCTTCGAGGGCTTCGCGCTCTGTGTCGAAGGGCCGCAGTCGCTTCAGCTTCCCAGCCGCGATCTCGAACACATAGAAGATCGTGCGATCCACCTCTATCCCGCTGGCGCTCCCCCGGCCGACGAACCGGGTGCGGACAACCACGAAGTCCTCGCGGGCGTCGACCACCTCCTCGAGGGTTACGGTGAGTTCCGCCCAGCCGCTCCGAAAAGCCGCCCACAGCCGCCGGACCTCGTCATGGCCTCGGTAGACCGCCTTGTCCAACGGCAGATCGGGAAGCCGGAACGAGACGTGCCATTCGACGTCCGGCTGCATATCCTCAACGCCCGCGTCGAAGTCGCCGCGGCTGAAGGCATCGAGGCCGCGATGGATCAGCGCGATGTTCTCCTCGGCTGGCATCGCCTACTCCGACAGCCCGGCGGCTTCGAGGGCATCCGCATGAGTCAGAAAGTCGCGGGCGCGAACGATCTTCCCCCCTCGAAACTCAAATAGTTCTCCGATCTCCTGGCTGAACTCGATGCCTGTCGTCCGGGCGGTGAACTCGATCCGACCGAGCAGCAGGACCGACTCGCCGAGGTCGCGAACCTCCTGAGGCCGACTCGTGAGTCGTTCCCATGCCTCGCCGCGGTACTCCCGCCAAGCCTTTCGCGCGCCGTCATGGCCTCGGTAGATGATTGCCGTTCCCTCGAGGCCGGGCTCGATCGAGGGGTGCCATTCGAGGTCGGCATGGAACTCGGCCAAGAAGGCGTCCAGATCGTCGGCATTCCACGCCTCGACTGCGCGCTGGACGACCTCCACGTTCTCCTGCGACATCGCCTACTCCGACAGGCCAGCGGCTTCGAGGGCATCGTCTCGGTTCAGGATGGACTCCATCCGCACGATCTTCCCCCCTCGGAAAGTGAACACCATGAAAAACGGTTGCTTCATCGCAATCCGGCTTGCCTTGCCTTCGCCGTGCTGGACCGCGTCGGCCAGGACCGTGTCGCCTACCGCTTGGAGACCTCTTGCTTCGACCGCGTAGGTCTCCCAGTTGTCAAGGAAGCCACGCATGTACTCCCTGATTCCGTTTGGACCTACTGTCTCGACGGGCTCGGGGAAGGGACGTCGAACTACGAAGACAACGCCAGGGTCGAGATCGGTGAGACCGGCGCCGAAGTCGCCGGTGGCCCAGCCGTCGAAGATGCGGCGCACGATCTCCACGTTCTCCTCCGACATCGCCTACTCCGACAGCCCGGCGGCTTCGAGGGCTTCCTTGGGATCGAGTAGTCTCAACCGAACCGCTTCCGTTTCATGAAGTCCGTCACGGCTAGCGAAAGGCGACTCGTCACGGCTCCGCTCTCCCTGCCACGCGTGCGGACTTGCCGATCGCGACGATCTTCGCCGAGGTCCGGACCTCTGGGTACTGGACGTAGAACTCGGCGTAGGGCCTCGAAGAGTTGCCCACGATCTCGCGGACGCCTCGTTCCCCGATATATCTCAGCCTCGCCTCGAAGGGAACCAGCACCGGTCCATTATCATCGGGTCGAGTATCTTCCAGCAATGCTTCGACGTTCGGCGTTTGTATGCGTCAACGCCGCGCTTGAATAAGCCTCAACGTTCTCCTGCGAAAATTTTTTTTTTTTTTTTTTTTTTTTTTTTTTTTTTTTTTTTTTTTTTTTTTTTTTTTTTTTTTTTTTTTTTTTTTTTTTTTTTTTTTTTTTTTTTTTTTTTTTTTTTTTTTTTTTTTTTTTTTTTTTTTTTTTTTTTTTTTTTTTTTTTTTTTTTTTTTTTTTTTTTTTTTTTTTTTTTTTTTTTTTTTTTTTTTTTTTTTTTTTTTTTTTTTTTTTTTTTTTTTTTTTTTTTTTTTTTTTTTTTTTTTTTTTTTTTTTTTTTTTTTTTTTTTTTTTTTTTTTTTTTTTTTTTTTTTTTTTTTTTTTTTTTTTTTTTTTTTTTTTTTTTTTTTTTTTTTTTTTTTTTTTTTTTTTTTTTTTTTTTTTTTTTTTTTTTTTTTTTTTTTTTTTTTTTTTTTTTTTTTTTTTTTTTTTTTTTTTTTTTTTTTTTTTTTTTTTTTTTTTTTTTTTTTTTTTTTTTTTTTTTTTTTTTTTTTTAAAAAAAAAAAAAAAAAAAAAAAAAAAAAAAAAAAAAAAAAAAAAAAAAAAAAAAAAAAAAAAAAAAAGAGATCGTACGGGTCTCAAAAATCACTCCAATCTACAGCGTCGCCGCGCTCAGAATACTAAAAAAAATGCGGCGTGTCAATTTGCCGCGCGGACGTGCTCGGCGGTCTCGGACGAGGAACGGTCGGCATTATTTTTTTTTTTTTTTTTTTTTTTTTTTTTTTTTTTTTTTTTTTTTTTTTTTTTTTTTTTTGCTTTCAGAGCCGCCCCCAGGTCAGAGGAAAGATTGCCAAATACGGGCCGCCGGGCAAGCTCACGAGATCGCGAGCTACGAGAGCCAGGCCAGTTTTTCATTTATTTTTTGCATTTTTTTTTTTTTTTTTTTTTTTTTTTTTTTTTTTTTTTTTTTTTTTTTTTTTTTTTTTTTTTTTTTTTTTTTTTTTTTTTTTTTTTTTTTTTTTTTTTTTTTTTTTTTTTTTTTTTTTTTTTTTTTTTTTTTTTTTTTTTTTTTTTTTTTTTTTTTTTTTTTTTTTTTTTTTTTTTTTTTTTTTTTTTTTTTTTTTTTTTTTTTTTTTTTTTTTTTTTGCTTCAGATGCTCCCAGCCAGGACCTCGTCGATAGGCGTATTTTTTTTTTTTTTTTTTTTTTTTTTTTTTTTTTTTTTTTTTTTTTTTTTTTTTTTTTTTTTTTTTTTTTTTTTTTTTTTTTTTTTTTTTTTTTTTTTTTTTTTTTTTTTTTTTTTTTTTTTTTTTTTTTTTTTTTTTTTTTTTTTTTTTTTTTTTTTTTTTTTTTTTTTTTTTTTTTTTTTATACAAGCGCGCCAGGCTAGCAGCACCGAGAATCGCGCAGCATTTGTTTGGCGCAGTACGACACCGGACTAAGCGGCTCGAGGCGCGTCGCAGCGGTCGCGGCGCGCCGGCGCTGGTGGCTTGGCCTGGCCGCAGAGTCCCGCCGCAGGGGCCGAGTGGCCTAGCCGCCGGTCGCGATTCCGGTCAGCGCGCAGTCGCCGGACGCTTCGGGCATTGTAGAGGGCGAGGCGAGCGATCACCACGCTGCCGTCGGGGGCCGATTATTTGAGCGCGCCGAGTGACCGGTGTCTCCGGCGTACCGGGAGTCGTATTGTCGATTTGGATCTGTTCACCGATATGGAAGCGCCCGTCTGGCACTGCGATGCGGAATCGATGTGTCGGGTTGCGTCCGTGTCATCGGCGCTCACTCCAGAGAAGCCGCGACGTAGAAGACGCTCGCGCCGTTCTTCGACGTGAACGCCTTGACGTCGAGGAGGTCGCCGAAGTTCTGGCATTCGGCGGTGATCTGCAGCCCAGCCAGATCAAGGACGGTGGTCGGGCCGGTTCCTATACGGGACCTGAAAGTTGATCTTGCGGACCTGAAGGCCGCCAACTTTGCCGGCGTTCACGTTCTGAAGCGTAGGACTCGGCGATGTCCGCGCCGGTGAGCGCCTCGTTCTGGACCTCGGCGGAGCGCACGCCGCAGTCGGCGATCTCGGTGTTTCCGACCGAGCAGTTGCGAAGGTCGGCGGCGGTCAGCACTCCGCCAGAGAGCGTGTCGTTGCGGACGTCGGCGGTCTTGACCTCGCCGTCGACGATGTCGGCGCTAAAGACGGTATTGGCGGCGTAGGCGGTACCGCCTGCGACCGCGATCACCAGCGCGAGCGTGGCGACGACGTTGTCATAGGTCAGGCGATTGCGAATCCTTCGCATGGTGTCCTCCTCCGTGAGTGGGCGGCCGGCCCGCCGAGAGAATACCGACCGGAATTACATCCCATGCAAAATGCACGCTAAGCGGGAACGCGCGCCACCCTAAATCTGCAGCCGCTTGAGCGCCGCCCGAGCAGCGCGTCGATGCCCGATGAGTCGACCTGAGCGTCGGCCAGGTTGTAATGCCGCTCGGTAGGGCTGGCGAGGTAGGGCGGCACGCCGGTCTTCCGTTCGAGCTCGTCAGTGACCTCTGACCCGCGTTCATCGTGGATCACGAATCCGACCTCTGCCGCAAGGCGCATCGTAGGCAGAATGGCCGCTTGTGGCGAAGGCGAAACGCGGAGCGCGGGCAGCGGTTCCCCGGTGGCGTCACTCGCACCCGAAGCGAGCGCCGGCGCCGGTCCGGGTCAGCTATCGGTGTCCCCGGCGCGGCGGACCCCACCACGTCGGCCGCTGCGATGCGACCGCTAGGCCTCGAGCGTAAAACCTGGATTACTGCTGTGCTGGTACGCCGCTCCGGCTCCCCGAGTTCGACAACGCCCGGGGGCGTGGACCCCCGGGCGTTATCAGATACCCCGCGCCAGAGCCTCTGCGGCTCCCCGCGAGCGCCAGTCGTCAGCCCGTCAGGTTGACCGGCGGCAAATCGTCACCGGTCAGCGTCAGGTCAAACGAGACGTCCAGGATCCGAACTTGCTGGTTGCCGGTGCAGGTGAGCGTCGACAACGGCGAGACCGTCAGTGAGCCGGTCACCTGGCCGTTCCGCACCGGGAACGTGCCGGTCACGTCAACGTCGACCACTTCGGACTTCGGCACGCCCTGGACAGGGTTGCCGCTCCTGGTGAAGCACTGCGACGTCACGTTGGCGGTCCCCGTGAGGGAGAAATCCACCGACGTCGCCGTGTTCCCCAGCCCGGCGGCCTTCCAAGAGACCGTCAGGCTGTTGCCCGAGACGGTGGCGTCCGGACCCCTGATGTAGTGCGGGCTGGCGGCGACCGCTGCGGGCGCGAACGCGAGCACGGCAACGCCAACCACTAAGGCTAGATACCGCTTCATGTGTCCCCCTTTAGAACACGCGGTTCGGGATAGGACGGTCGCCCCCGGCGCGAACCCCCTTGTCCTCTCATTGCAAGTGCTGTCCTACACCCGCGACTGCGGTCCCGCCGAAAAAAGATCGCACTTTGCGAGGTTTTTTTGCGAGCTTTGACGCTCCTTCCGGAAGGTCGGCGCCTTCGCGCGTCTCGCACGAAAGGTGCGAGGCCCGGGGCCGGGGTCCCGAGCCCCGCTAGTCGTCCAGGGCACCCCCTTTCGGGACCCTGGTACTCGCGGATTTCACCCCGCAAATCCGCCTATCCCCCAAACGCCCGAGTCGGCTGCGCGTCAGATCCCACTTCAGGGTCCGCCCGCTTTTTTCACTCAGGGCGACGAGAAAACCGCCGACTAGCGCGCTGCGCAAAAACGGCGGTAGGGAGGGTTCCGAAGCCAAGGCGTCGGTTTCAGCCGACCGCCGCGCAGCAACGCGCGCACTGAATCCGCACGCCCGCGGTCACACGGGATCGGGCACTCTCGAGCGGGGTCTGGGCGCGGCCGCCAGGGCGAGCCACCAGGCCCGCCGAGTCGCGACGGTGTCGGATGCGTCGAGCTCCGCGAACGGCGAGTCTGGATCCGGGTACCAGTCGAGCGCGTCAACCCGCTCGTTCGGGTCGCGATCCTCATCCCATAGCCGCTGCTCGGGTCCGGTCAGGGCCGACTCGTCCTCGAGGCGAAGCAGCGCACGCAGGGCGGTCGTCTTCGCGATCGCGGTAGGGCCCGAGTTCGGAGACAGCGCCGCGACGCGTTGCAGCTCCTGGATCAGGTCACGGCGGCTGGGCCTGGGGGTGTTTTCAGATTCCTGTTCCTTGCAGCGACCTGCGCGGCGGTCGTTGAATACGCATGGACACCCTCGCCGACCCTTCCCCCGTATAGCGCGGGCGCCGAGCCCCCTTGGAGATCCAGCGCCCGCATGTGAGGCGCCGACCAGTTGCGGCAAAGCCGACGCCTCCTTGCATCGACGGATGCCCCCGACTAACGCGGGCGACGTTGCGTCTCTTGCGGCCCGAGCAGCCAATCCGCAAGCGGGCGTCGGCTTTCTGCGCGTCATGGGCCGGCGCCCGCACGCCGAGGAGACCTGATGCGGGACAACGCACGCGATCGCGTCGTGAAGCCGACGCCTTCGGCGACCCTGAGAAGCCGCCCTCAGGTTGCTCAGTACCAGCGGCCCCGAGCAAACCCACCGAAGGCGATCAGGCCGATCAGCACAACGATCAGTCCGCCGATGATGCTCCAGACGAACATCAGGACGATCCCGACGATCACGATGATGCCGCCGAGCGAGATTCCGGCGATCCCGCCGCGATGCTCGGGTGTGGTCGTGCGCTCCATTGCGGTTCTCCTTTGATTGCGCTTCTTGGCAGCTATCTCCGCTGCAGCGATCAGACGAACGGCAG
The DNA here is from genome assembly GCA_963729075.1 of uncultured Solirubrobacterales bacterium. GTDB lineage: Bacteria > Actinomycetota > Thermoleophilia > Solirubrobacterales > 70-9 > WHSW01. Next base: position 27,212 of record CAVSMU010000004.1, read on the forward strand.
GCTCAGATCCAGCGCCGTCAGCCGCAGCATGTCCGCGACCTGGCCCGTTCCCCGGGTTATGCGAAGTCGTTCCCCGGCGGCGTCGGCACGGTGCTTGGCCCGCATCAGCACAGCGAGACCGGTCGAGTCGATGAAGGTGAGCTCGTCTATGTCGAGCAGGATCCTGTGAGCACCCGTTTTCTCAGCCAGGACGAGGGCCATCTCGACCTCGCTCGCACCTGCGCAGTCGAGTTCGCCAAGCAATCGCACGATATAGCGGTCACCCTCCTGGCCGGCTTTGATCCGAAGTTCCGCCGGCTCCGTGTCCAGCGCGCTTGCACGCATGGGTCCTCCTGGTCGTTAGAAGTGGACCGCCCACGCATGCGACTCAGAGGTTCGCAGGTGCCCGTGCGGGTGGTGCTGGCGAGCGTTCGAGCCGAGATGGATGGACCCGGCGCCCAGTGATGGACCGAAGTTTACCGCTCCGGATGTCGGGCCTCGACTCGCCTTTCCAGGAGATCGCCCCTTTGCACGTATACGTGCTCCAGCCGACCGACCTCCTCCACGTCGTAGAGGAGAAGGCCCCGCCTTCGGCTGGCTAGTCCCTGCCCGTGAGCCTCTAGACAGGCGCCAGGCACGTGAATAGCGACCGCTGCGACACGGTACGGCCAGGCGGGACGAAGCCCTCTGAGTCGGGTCTACCCGCTCGTCAAGCCTCAGACGCAGGTGAGCGTCAGCCCGCCCTGCATGACACGTTCCCCTGCGACATCGCGCGACAGCACTCTATGTCCCGACCACAAGGCGCCGTTCGGCGCGCGGCTATGTTCACGGGCATGCCGGAGCTTCCCGAGGTCGAGACCATTCGCCGCCAGCTCGAGCCAGAGGTGGTCGGGCGTCGGATCGAGCGCGCGGAGGTGCTCGACGAGCGCTGGACCCGCCCCGAGCCGCCGGCCGCGACGGAGGAGGCGCTGCCGGGGCGGCGGATCGAGGCGGTGGCGAGGCGCGGGAAGTATCTGATCGTCCGCCTCGACGACGGGTCGGCGCTGGTCATGCACCTGCGAATGACCGGCAACCTGCTGCTGCGGCCGGCCGGGTCGGGGGAGGTCGCCGACCTGATGGAGAGCGAGCGCCTCGGCGGGCCACGGCTGTACGAGTCGCATCCCGACGCGCGCTACCTGCGGGCGCGGATCGCGTTCGACGACGGGTCGGAGCTCTGGTTCACCGACGCGCGGCGCTTCGGTCACGGCGTGGTGCTGGCGCCCGATGAGATCGACCCCTACTTCGCGTCGCGGCTCGGCCTCGAGCCGCTCTCCGGCGAGCTGACCCCCGAGGGGCTCTGCGCGCTCGCCGCCGGGCGCCGGGCGCCGCTGAAGTCGTTTCTCCTGAACCAGGCGCAGATCGCGGGTCTCGGCAACATCTACGCCGACGAGGCGCTGTTTCGCGCCCATCTCCACCCGCTGTCGCCCGCGGGCTCGATGCGCCTCGAGCACTGCGAGGAGCTGCGCGACGGGATCGTCACCGTGCTCGAGCTCGCCCTGCGCAACCGCGGGTCGTCCATTGACGACTATCGCGACGCGCGCGGCGAGCCAGGCTCGATGCAGGACGAGTTCCTCGTCCACACCCGCGAGGGCGAGCCCTGCGTGCGTTGCGGCGAGGCGATCCGGCGCGTGGTCGTCGCGGGGCGCTCGACCTACTTCTGCCCCGGTTGCCAGAAGCGGCTTCGCGCGCGGCGGCGGCGGAGCGGCCGATGAGCGACCCGATCTCCCCGCCCGAGGGGTTCGCGATCGGGCACTGGACCGACGCCGTCGGGGTCACGGGGTGCACGGCGGTGATCGCCCCGCCCGGAAGCAGCGGCGGCGTCGACGTTCGTGGCGGGGGTCCCGGGACCCGCGAGACGGACGTCATCGGCCCGCTTGCGGGCGGCGCCGAGGTGAGCGCCGTCATGCTCAGCGGCGGCAGCGCCTTCGGACTTGCCACGGCCGACGGCGCGATGCGCTGGCTCGACGAGCGGGGCCGCGGCTACGTGACCCCCGGCGGCCGGGTGCCGATCGTGCCCGCGGCGATCATCTACGACCTCGTCGAGGGCGACGCCGCCGCGCGGCCCGACGCGGCCGCGGGCTACGCGGCCTGCGATGCGGCAACGGCCGCGGTGCCGCAGCGCGGGCGGGTCGGCGCGGGGACGGGCGCAGCGGTGGGCAAGATCCTCGGCCGCGATCGCGCGACGCCCGCGGGGATCGGCTACGCGGCGGCGCGGGCGGGCACCGGCGAGACGGTCGCCGCGATCGCGGTGGTCAACGCCTTCGGGGACGTAATCGGCGCCGACGGGCGGCTGCTCGCCGGTGCCCGCGGTGAGAACGGGGAGCCGGTCTCGACCGCCGCCACGCTCGCGGCGATGAGCGAGCCGCCCGATTGGACGGTGGTCGAGGAGCGCAACACGACGCTCGTCTGCGTGTGCACCGACGCGGCGCTCGACAAGCCGGCCTGTACCCGGGTCGCGCGGATGGCCAGCGGCGGGGTCGCCCGGGCCGTCGATCCGGTCTTCTCCAGCGTCGACGGCGACGTCGCCTTCTGCCTCGCCGCGGGCCGGCCGAGCGGCCCGCCGGACCGCTTCACCGCGATCGCGATCGGGACCCTGGCCGCGACCGTCACGGCCGCCGCGATCCGCGACTCGGTGTCCGATCACGGCGCGCCGTAGGCTGGAGGGACATGGCGATCGACGAGTTCCTGCTGCGCCGGTTCGAGCAGCCCGACGAGGTGCGGGAGTTCCCGCTCGGGCGGTTCGAGCTGGTCGAGGTCGGCGGCATGACGCTGGGCCGGGCGACCTACGAGCCCGGTTGGAAATGGAGCGAGCACGTCGGCTCCTCGCCGGAAGACCGCTGCCAGGTCGAGCACCTCGGGATCGTGGTCTCGGGCAGAGCGGCGGTTTCGGGCCCCGGATACGAGGCGGTGATGGAGCCCGGCGACATCTTCACGGTGCCGCCGGATCACGACAGCTGGGTGGTCGGCGACGAGCCCTACGTCTCGCTGCACCTCCTCGGCGCGTCGAGCTACGCGGCCGAGTAGCGCGGCCGAGACGTCCGCCGGTCGCGACACGCTATGCGGCCCGTGCGGGGCAAGTTCAAGACCCAGGCAGTCGTGCTGCGGAGCATTCGCTACAGCGAAGCCGACCGCGTGCTGCACCTCTACAGCGCCACGCGGGGCCGGATCGGCGCGATCGCCAAGGGGGTGAGGCGACCGCGTTCGCGCTTCGGCGGACGGCTGGAGCCGTTCTTCTGCCTCGACCTCGTCCTCCACCAGGGCCGCGGCGATCTCGCCACGGTGACCGCCGCCCACACGGTCGAGGCGCACCCGAACCTGCGCGCGAACGGTCCCGCGCTCGGGGCCGCCGCCCGCGCCTGCGACGCGGTCCTTCGCCTGCTCGACTCCGAGGAGGCGAACCCGGCCGCCTACAACCTGCTGTGCCGCTACCTCGCGATCCTCGACGGCTCCGAGTCTGTCGACGGCGACGGCACGGGCGACGGGGCGGCCGGCCTCGCGACGGCGATCGCGTTCAGGCTGAAGCTGGCGCTCGCCGCCGGGTTCGCGCCCGAGCTCGCCTCGTGTGCCCGCTGCGGCGAGGGCGACGGGCTGGCGGGCTTCTCGGGAGCCGCGGGCGGGGTGGTCTGCGGCGCCTGCGGCGGCTTCCCCCTCTCCGGCGAGGCGCACGGGTTCATGGTCGAGGCGCTCGGGCGGCCGCTCGCCCAGGCGCCGGCCGCGGGCGATCGCGCGCTGCGCCAGGCGGAGCGAGCGATCGCAGAGACGCTCGAGCACCACGCGCACGTGCAGCTGCGCGCCGCGGCATAGGGCTGCCTCGCAGCAGTGGCGGGTTCGGTCGCATACCGACCAAAACCCGCCCCCCGGGTTGGTCCCGCGCGTCGGCTAGTTGTCAGGCCTGTAGAGCCGCTCTGCCACCTTCAGGCCGAGCGCTCGCGGGCCGAGGGCGGCGCCCCGCATCGCCCAGCGGAACATCGCCCCCGGGATCAGCGAACGGGCGCCGCGGTCGTAGGCGGCGAGCGACTCGCGCACGACCTGCTCGGCCGAGATCGTTCCCGGCGCCTTGGTCATCCGATCCCAGCCGGCGACCTGCTGCCATTCGGTCGGCACCGGGCCGGGGTTGACCGCGAGGCAGCGGACCCCGGTGCCGCGCAGCTCCGCGTGCAGCGCGTCGGTGAAGTTGAGCGCGAAAGCCTTCGACGCCGCGTAGACGGTCTCGTACGGGAGCGGCTGCATGCCGGCGGTCGAGGCGACGACGATCACGCCGCCCTCGCCGCGCTCGATCATCGCCGGCAGGAACGCGCGAGTGAGCACGACGACGGCCTCGCAGTTGACCCGCACCATCTCCGCGTCGCGCCCTTCGGGCACCTCCCAGAAGCGGTCGTGGGTGCCGAACCCGGCGTTGTTCACCAGCAGGTCGACCTCGATGCCGAGCTCGGCCACTCGCGCGGGCAGGGCGGCGGCGTCGGAGCCCAGATCGCAGGCGATCACCCTGGCCTCGGTGGGAAGCTCGGCGGCCAGCGAACCGAGCCGATCGGCGCGCCGGGCGACGAGCACGAGGTCGTGCCCGCGGGCGGCGAGTTGGCGCGCGAACTGCTCGCCGATCCCTGACGAGGCTCCGGTGACGAGGGCGGTGCCGGGCACGCGCGCAGCCTATGCGCCCCGTGCCCGGGGCGGCAGCCGGCGCCGCAGTCCGCGAAGATCGCCCTGTGCGGGATCAACAACACGCGGACCTGCTGACCAGCCTCGGGGGGGTACAGGGCATTGCGGACTCGAGCCTGCCGGCGCTCGCGTTCGTGATCACCTACACCGTCGGCGGCAACGAGATCGGGCTGGCGGCGTGGGTCGCGATCGGCGTTGGCGCGTTGATTGCGGCGGTGCGCCTGCTGAGAAGGGAGCCGCTTCAGTTCGTACTGGCCGGGTTCGTTGGGGTCGCGCTGGCGGCGTTCATCGCGGACCGGACCGGCCGGGCGGAAGACTTCTTCCTCCCCGGGTTGCTGCTCAACGCCGCCTACGCCGCCGCGTACCTCGTCTCGATCGCGATCCGCTGGCCGCTGCTGGGGGTGATCCTGGGACCGATCACCGGCGAGGGCATGAGCTGGCGGAGCGATCCCGAGCGGGTGCGGCTGTACTCGCGGGCGAGCTGGATCTGGGTGGGCGTGTTCGCGCTGCGCCTCGCGGTCCAGCTGCCGCTGTACCTCGCGGGCGCAGTGCTGGCGCTCGGGATCGCGAAGACGGCAATGGGCCTGCCGATCTTCCTGGTCGCGATCTGGCTCTCCTACCTCGTCCTGCGGGGCGAAGGCGAGCCTCGGGGGGAGGAGTCGGGCGCCCGTATGCTCAATTGAGCTTGAGCGAGTTCGGTCAACAGGAAGCCGATGCCTTCAGGGAACGGATCGAGCGCGCGGAGAGCGAGTTCCTCTGGGAGCGCGCGACGCGCTCCTATCCGGCGATCCGCCGCGAGCCCGAGCCCGACAGCCCGCTGCGCACGCCGTTTCAGCGCGATCGCGACCGGATCGTGCATTCGAAGGCGTTTCGGCGTCTCAAGCACAAGACGCAGGTGTTCATCGCGCCCGAGGGTGATCACTACCGGACGCGGCTCACGCACACGCTCGAGACTGGCTGCATCGCACGCACGGTGGCGCGGGCGCTGGGGCTGAACGAGGACCTGACCGAGGCGGTCGGGCTCGGACACGACCTGGGCCATCCGCCCTTCGGCCACATCGGCGAGGAGGCGCTCGACCGAGCGCTGCGCGAGCGGGGGGCGCGGGGGTTCAAGCACAATCGCCACTCGCTGCGGGTGGTGGACGTGCTCGAGCGTGACGGGCAGGGGCTGAACCTGACCGAGGCGGTGCGCGACGGGATCCTCAACCACACCGGCCCGCAGCAGCCCGCGACGTTCGAGGGGCGCGTGGTGCGGCTCGTCGACCGGGTCGCCTACATCAACCACGACATCGACGATGCGGTGCGCGCGGGGATCCTCGCCGAGGCCGACCTGCCGGCGGCCGAGATCGAGCTGCTCGGGCCGACCGGTGCGGAGCGGATCGACACCCTTGTGCGCGACATCGTCTCCACCTCGCGCGAGCGGGGGGACGTGGCGCAGTCGGACGAGGTCGGTGGCGCGATGCTGCGGCTGCGCAAGTTCATGTTCGAGCGCGTGTATCTCGGGCCCGAGGCGCGCAGCGAGCACGACCGGGTGCTCAGGACGCTGCGCGGCCTGTTCGACCACTATCTCGACGACCCGGATCTGGTCGCCGACGGCGCCGCGGCGGCCGACGACCTGCAGCGGGTCACCGACTACATCGCGGGTATGACGGACCGGTTCGCGATCGCCTCGTTCCGGCGCCTCGCGCTTCCGGAGGAGTCGCGGCTGTGAGCCCACGGAGATCGTGAGCCGGTTCACCCACGACAGCGTCGAGCGCGTCAAGGAGGCGACCGACGTTGTCGAGGTGATCTCCGCGTACACGGACCTGCGCCGGTCCGGGGCGCGGTTCACGGGGCTTTGCCCGTTTCACGACGAGCGTACGCCGTCGTTCTCGGTCGACCCGCAGGAGAAGCTCTACCACTGCTTCGGGTGCGGGGTGGGCGGCGACGTGATCCGGTTCGTGGAGGAGAAGGAGGGGCTGTCGTTCGCGGACGCGGTCGAGTCGCTGGCCGATCGCTACGGGGTGGAGCTCGAGCGCGAGCAGGAGGATCCGCGGGCGGAGGAGCAGCGGCGCAAGCGGGCGCGGCTGAGCGAGCTGCTCGAGCGGACGGCGGGCTTCTATGCCGCCTTCCTTCGCGAGGCGCCGCGGGCGGTGCGGGCGCGCGACTACCTGGCGGAGCGCGGGCTGGGCGACGAGGTGCTGGCCGAGTTCGGGGTGGGGTGCGCGCCGGGTACGTGGGACACGGTGCTGGTGCGCGGCCAGAAGGCCGGCTACAGCGTGGCGGAGATCGAGGCGGCGGGGCTGATCCTGAAGAGCCAGAAGGGGCGCGGTCACTACGACCGGTTTCGCTCGCGCATCGTGTTTCCGATCCGCGACGCGCGCGGCCGCGTTCAGGGGTTCGGAGCCCGCGCGCTGCTCGGAGACCAGAAGCCCAAGTACGTCAACTCGCCGGAGTCGGAGCTGTATCGCAAGCGGCGCACGCTGTACGGAATCGAGCGCGCGCGCCCGGGGATCGCGAAGGCGGGGAGGGCGCTGGTGGTCGAGGGCTACACGGACGTCCTCGCCTGCCACCAGGCGGGCATTCGCGACGCGGTCGCGGTCATGGGCACTGCGATCACGCCCGAGCAGGTGAAGCTGCTCTCCGCGTACGCCGAGGAGGCGGTGCTGGCGCTCGACGCCGACCGCGCCGGCCGGGAGGCGATGCTCCGAACGCAGCAGGTGGCGAGCGGCAAGCGCCTGCGCCTGCGGGTGGCGAGGATGGAGCCCGGCCAGGATCCGGCGGACGTGCTCGCCGGCCGCGACGGTGCGAGCGCGACGGCGTTTCGCGAGGCGATCGAGGCGGCGGAGGACCTGCCGGTCTTCCACGTGCGGATGCTGCTCGACGACGCCGACACGTCGTCGCCGCCGGGGCGCGACCGGGCGCTCGACGAGGTGGTCGAGGTGATCGCGGCGATGCCCGATTCGATCACTCGCGAGGAGCTGATGCGCGAGGTCGCCAACCGCCTGGATGCCGACCCGGGGCTGGTGGCGCGGCGGATCGCGGCCGCGGGACGAGGCGGTCGGGCGAGCGTGCCGGCGTCCGCGGCCGGCGACCCGGGCCCGGAGCGCGCGCCGGCACCGCGTCAGCTGAGCGCGCGCGAGCGACGGGAGATGGCGCTGCTGGCGATGTGCGTGAAGCTGCCCGCCGAGGGAAGGGAGTACGTCGAGCGGCTCACCGACGAGCACTTCTCGTCTCCGGTCGCGGCGCGGGCGCGGGCGTGGCTCGCCGGCCACCTGGACGCGCCGACCGACGGCCTGGAGCGCGACGACGAGGAGCTCGTCGCCTACGTCACTCGGGTGATGATGCTGTCCGAGCGCGAGCCGGCGAGCGCCCAGGCGATGAACCTCAACTACCTCGAGCTGGACCGAGCGCGGATCGAGGACCAGATCGCCGCCGCCGAGGCGAACGGGGCGGACCCCCCGGTCGAGCTCCAGCGCGCCCGCGCCGAGCTGACAGAACGCATCGCCAGGGCGCACACCTGAGGCGAACACACGTTCGCTTTACCATCCGGTCCGGCCGGGAGAATCCGGCCATGGATCGCGATCTACTCGAGGCCTGGCTGGAACAAGGCCGATCGCTGACCGAAATCGGAGCGCTCGACGGATCGGGATCCGTCGACCGTGGGCTACTGGGTACGCAAGCACGGCCTGGTCGCCAACGGCCGTGAGAAGTACGCACCGCGCGGCGGTCTGACGCGGGAGGACCTCGAACCGCTCGTTGACCGGGGGCTCACGCTTGCCGAGATCGCCGCTGAGGTTGATCGCAGCGAGCCCACGGTCCGGTATTGGATCGACGCTCACGGGCTCGAACCGCCCGATGATCGAAGGCGCCGGGACGTCGAGCAGGCGAGCTGCGAGCGGCAGGCGAACGGTCGTCCGGCACTGTCGCCGACATGGCGAGACCGAGTTCGCTTGGTCGGCGATCGACGGTACCCGCGATGTAAGCGAGTGCCGAGTCGAGGCCGTTGCCAGCAGGCGGCGAAAGGTCAAGCAGATTCTTGTCGAGGAAGCTGGCGGCAGAGTGTGTGCTGTGCGGCTATCACCGCAGCCTCTGCGCTCTTCAGTTTCACCACCTGGATCCTGCCCAGAAGGCGTTCGGGATCGCCCAGCGGGGCATCACCAGGTCTATCGACGACATTCGTCAGGAGGTCGCCAAGTGCGTCCTTTGTGCGCGAACTGTCATGCCGAAGTCGAAGGAGGAGACGCTAGCCTTAGCGACCTGACAGCCAGCTGTCCTGTGTAACGGGAGCGGCTTACAGCGGTCCCGGGTAGCTCAATGGCAGAGCAATCGGTTGTTACCCGATAGGTTGTCGGTTCGAGTCCGACCCCGGGAGTTTCCTCATCGTTCGGGCGCGTGGCGCCGACGGTTTCCCGGCCAGCGCCTCGACGAGCTCCGCGCCGCGCGCCGCCCCGTCGTGCTCGCGCGCCCAGGCGCCGATCGCGCCCGCCTGCGCCCGGAAGCCCGGGTCGCCGAGCATCCGCCTCACCGTCAGCCGCAGCGTCCCCGCGCCCATCAACCGCCACGGCAGCATCAACCCGGCGCCCGACCACGCCACCCGCGCCGCGTTCTCGGCCATGTCGCCCACCGCCGGGCAGCAGAGCACCGGCACGCCCGCGCTGAACGCTCGCGCCACCGTCCCGTGCCCGCCGTGGCAGACGACGAGGTCGGCCAGCGGCATCGCCTGGGAGTAGCTGAGCCAATCGACCACCACCGCGTTCGCCGGCGCCGCCGGCAGCCGCTCCTCCGGTCGCTGCCGATTCGTCGTCGCCAGCACGCGCACCGGCTCGTCGGCGAGCGCCTCGAGCGCCGTGCGCACCAGCCGGCACTCCGGATCCTGCGCAGTGGACGGTGCCACCAGCACCAGCGGCGCATCGCCCGCGGGCACCTCGACGTCGGGATGCGGCAGCTCGAACCCGATCGGCCCCGTCACCCGCACCTCCGCGGGCCACCGCCGCGGATATTCGAGCTGCGGAAACGTCGCCACCAGCGCCAGCTGGTCGGAGATGCCGCCGTGAAACCGATCGAGCGGCGGCAGCCCCACCACCGACCGCGACGCGTTCATCTCCTCCCGCCCTCGCCGCAGCCCGCCGACGAGCACCGGCAGCGCCCGGCGCCACAGCGCCCGCCCGACCGGCGTGCGCGGCGGCTGCGCGCCGAACGCGAAGAACGGCATCCCGTCCTCGTGCACGGGATACACGTGCGGGATCAGCGTCGCCCGCCGCAGCCCGGCACGCTCGGCCGCGAGCGCCGGCGCCACCGTGAGGATGTCGCTGACGACCACGTCGAACCGCTCGCGCTCGAGCATCGGCAACAACGCCAGCGCCGCGTCGGCCGCCGACGGCCCCTCGCCGGAGCCCGGCGGGGGAGGGGGGAACGTCTTGTACTCCTCCGCCGCCGTGAACCCCAGCCCGGCGCCCTCGACCGGCTCCCGCCACCGCTCCCAGGTTTCAACCACCACCTCGTTCCCTCGCGCGGCGAGCGCCCGCGCCAATCCGATCGCCGGGAATGCGTGGCCGGCATCGCCGAACGCCGCGACCAAGAATCTGCAAGATCGCTTTCCGCCCGCGTTCGCCCCATTGACTGACCGCGCCACCTCGCGCACCATTCTCGCGATGCGACGTCACAGCCGCGACCCCGCGCGCCGCCTGCGCATCGCCGTCGAGCGGCTTCCGCGCCACACGAAGGAGGCGATGCTGCGGGGCATCGACACCAACCGGATCATCGTCGGCGCCTACGTCGACCCGCAATCCGGCGGCGTCTGCCCGATGCTCGCCGCGCACCGAAACGGCGGGCGCACCAACGTCGCCAGCTTCGCCCGCGCATGGGACGAATACACCGGCGCCCGCCGGCGCCGGCGCGCCACCCGGCGCGAGGTCCGCACGCTGCGCACGCTGCTCGAGTCGAGCCTCAACCTGGATCCCGCGATCGAGCACGGCTCGATCGCCGAGCTCGCGGCCCAGATCCGCGCCGAGCGCGCCGAGCTGGCCCGCCTCGCGCGGCCCACCGCGCCTCCGTCCGCGCCGGCCGAGCCGCCGGTCACCGTCCCGGAGCCCGAGGACGCCACCATCCGCGTCCGCCGCCGGATCCCCGCCAGCGACCTGCTCAGCGCAACCGAGCGCGAGCTCGCCAATCGCCCCGGGCCGAACCCGCCCGCCGAGCGCAGCGAGCCGGCGGAGCCCGCGCCCCCCGCCTAGACGGCGGCGCTCAAAGGCCCTCGCCCGGGCGGGTGAACACGACCTCCGGCACCAGACAGGCCGGCGACGTTCGCAGCAGGAAGCGCACCGACTCGGCGATGTCCTCGGGCCGGATCATGTCCTGCTGCGCGACGTGCTCGCGGATGAACTCGGTCATCGGCGTGTCGACGAACCCGGGACACAGGGCCGTCACCTGGATCCCCTGGCCGTCGCACTCCTTCTGCGTCGCCTGGCTGAAGCCGACGACTCCCGCCTTCGTCGCGGAATACACCGACAGCCACCCCTGGCCCTTCTTGCCCGCGATCGAGGCCAGGTTGACGATCAGCGCCTTGCCGTGCTCGGCGCCCGCCTCGCGAAGCGCCGGCAGCGCCTCGCGAGTGGCCAGGATCAGCCCCCGCAGGTTGGCCCCGAGCTGGATGTCGAGCCGCTTCGCGGTGATCGACTCCATCGCCTCGCCGATCCCGACCCCCGCGCTGTTGACGAGCACGTCGAGCCGACCGAAGCGCTCGCGGTGCGAGGCGAACAGCGCCGCGATCTCCTCCTCGTTGGTCATCTGCGTTGCGACGTGGTGGACGTCGAGCCCCCCGCCGGCCAGCTCGCCCGCGGCCGCCTCGAGCTTGTCCGGTCGGCGGGCCGAGACCGTCACCCCGTAGCCGTCCTCGCCCAGCGCCCGCGCGATCGCCAGCCCGATCCCGCTCGAACCGCCCGTGATCAGCGCCGCACGTTCCGCCACCTCGTCCTCCTTCGCTCGCTTCGCGCGCGGACCCTACCTCTCAACGTCCGCTTAGTCGGCCATTAGCCGCTCTCGCTAGCCTGCCGCCGGTGCGCGTATCAGGAGTCCGCACCGCACGTCTGCTCGCGCTCGCGCTCGCCGCGAGCGCGCTCGCCCTCCTCGCCGCCGGCTGCGGCGGCGACGACGACAGCGACGACGACGCGGGCAGCCCGGCGCCCGAGGCGTCGGCGTTTCCGGCAGTCGACGGCCGCTCGCTCGAGCAGATCGTCGCCGACTCCGCGCCGGCCGACGACCTCGTCGTCTCGCCGGCGGGCCAGGTCTTCACCGAGGGACGCAACCGGCTCGGGTTCGGCGTCTTCACCGTCGCCCGCGACCAGCTCACCGACGCCGAGGTCGCGATCTACGCCGCCCCCGGGCCCGATGGCGAAGCGCAGGGCCCGTTCCCGGCCCGTGTCGAGAGCCTCGAGACCGAGCCGGCCTTCACCGCCGAGAACACCGCCAACGACCCCGACGCGGCGAAGGCCGTCTACGTCTCCGAGATGCCGCTCGACGAGCCCGGCGAGTGGCGCATGATCGCGCTCGTGGAGCGGGACGGCGAGTTCGCCGCCGTGCAAATGCCGAGCGCGGTGGTGGTGCGGAACGACCCGGTGCCGGACCCCGGCGATCGCGCTCCGGTGGTGCACACGCCCACCGCCGACGACGTCGCGAACATCCAGGACATCGACACCCGCATCCCGCCCGGGACGATGCACGAGGACGACCTCGCCTCCGTCCTCGGCAAGGAGCCGGTGATCCTCCTGTTCGCCACCCCGGCCCTCTGCCAGAGCCGGGTCTGCGGTCCCGTCGTCGACATCGCCGAGCAGGTCAAGCGCGACCGCCCCGACGACGCCGCCTACATCCACATGGAGATCTACAACGACAACCTCGCCAACAAGGGCCTGCGCCCCCAGGTCGAGGCGTACAACCTGCCGACCGAGCCGTGGCTGTTCGCGATCGACTGCGACGGAAAGGTCGACAGCCGGATCGAGGGCGCCTTCAGCGCCGCCGAGCTCAACCAGGCGATCGATCGGATCCAGGACAGCTGCTGAGTCCAGCGGCGTAGGATCGCCTCGTGGCTGAGGCCGACTACGTGATTGTCGGGGCGGGCTCGGCCGGGTGCGTGCTCGCCAACCGGCTCAGCGAGGACCCCGACACCCGGGTCAAGCTGATCGAGGCCGGTGGCCGGGACCGCCACCCGAACATCAGCATCCCGGCTGCGTTCGCGAACCAGTTTCACACCAAGCTCGACTGGGACTACGCCACGGAGCCGGAGCCGCACGTGGACGGCCGCTCGCTCTACATCCCGCGCGGCAAGGCCCTCGGCGGCTCGAGCTCGATGAACGCGATGCTCTACGTGCGCGGCCGGCCGCTCGACTACGACCTATGGGTGAAGCAGGGCGCGGCCGGGTGGGGCTGGGACGACGTTCTTCCCTACTTCCTGCGCTCGGAGGACAACTCCCGCGGCGACTCCGAGTTCCACCGGGCGGGCGGTGAGCTGCGGGTCACCGAGCAGCGGTCGCCGCGGCCGCTCGACCGGCGCCTGCTCGACGCCAGCGCCTCGGCCGGCATCCCCGTGATCGCCGACTACAACGGGCCCGAGCAGGACGGCGCGGCGATGTTCCAAGTCACGCAGCGCAACGGGCGCCGCTGGAGCGCCGCCGACGCGTTCCTGCGGTCGGCGCTCGACCGCCCGAACCTCGAGCTGGTCACCGGCGCGACCGTCACCGGGCTCGAGCTCGAGCGCGGCCGCGCCCTCGGCGTGCGCTACCGCCGCAGGAGGGGAGGGGACCGGCTGGCACGGGCGGATCGGGAGGTGATCCTCGCCGCCGGGGCGATCGGCTCGCCCCAGCTCCTGCTGCTGTCGGGCATCGGCCCGCCGGAGGACCTGCGCGGGGTGGGCATCGCACTCCGGCACGAGCTGCCCGGCGTCGGGCGCAACCTGCAGGACCACCCGTTCGTGACCATGCTCTGGGAGGTCTCGGAGGGCCCCACCCTCTACGGCGCCGACAGGCCGAAGAACTTCGCGGAATGGCTTCTCCGCCGCTCTGGCCCCCTCACCTCGACCGTCGCCGAGGTGGTTGCCTTCGTCCGCACCCGCGCCGGCCTACCCGCCGCCGACATCCAGTTCCACATGGGCGCCGTCTACTTCGAGGACCACGGCAGCGAGGAGTTCGACGGCGATGCGATGACCATAGGCCCCGTCCTGGTCAGCCCCGAGGCCAGGGGCCGCCTCTGGCTGCGCTCCGCCGACCCGCTGGCGAAGCCGAGGATCCTCACCAACTCGCTCTCGAGCCCAAACGACGTCGCCTCGCTCGTCGCCGGGATGGAGCTCGCACGCGAGATCGCCTCCCAACCGCCGCTGAGCGAGGTCGTAACGCGCGAGCTGAAGCCGGGGCCGGCCGCCGCCGACCGCGACGCGCTCGAGGCGGACCTGCGCCGCCGGCTGATGCTGATCTACCACCCGGCCGGGACCTGCCGGATGAGCGACGACGCCGAGGACGCGGTGGTCGACTCGGAGTTGCGGGTCCACGGCGTCGAGTGCCTGCGGGTCGTCGACGCCTCGGTCTTCCCCGTGATCCCAGGCGGCAACACCAACGCCCCGACGATCATGGTCGCCGAGAAGGCGAGCGACCTGATCCGGGGCCGCGAGCCGCTGCGACGGCCGGGTAGGCGACCGGCGGCTAAGGCGCGGGGCCCGCGTCAGCGCCCTTCCGATCTATGGGAACGCTGACTTCGGGGGGCGATATGCGCAGTGCCACGCATGCGGGAAGAGCTCGCCCGTGCTCACGCTCAGCTCGCCGTGAAGCTGGCCGTGGCAGAACCGGTCGGCCTCCGCCGCATCGTCTGGGGCGATGGGGTTCGCAAACCCGCAGTCCAAGGTAAATGGAGGATCCATGTCGAGCCCCCCGCCCTGGGAGAAGCACAGGTCTATGCCCTTCTGGAGCTTCTTCTCGAAGCCACCGTCGGTGGCGCTCGCCGAGCCAACACCGCTCGTGAATACGACCGCCGCGGCCAGAAGCGCGAGCGAGAGTTTCCAACGCCGTCCCTGGCCGGTGCGGATTGCGGTCAGTGGTCGCATGTCATGACACCTCCCGAGCAGAGCGTTGTACGAACCTAAACGATCCACAGACCCTCCGCGGACCAGACGGCCACGAGCAGGAATCTGCACCCAGAGCCATGATCGGAAGGACCCGGGCCGGTAGCTCAGTCGGGGAGAGCAGCGGACTCATAATCCGTTGGGCGGTGGTTCGAATCCACCCCGGCCC
>CAVSMU010000005.1:0-98351 GCA_963729075.1 uncultured Solirubrobacterales bacterium
CGTCCTCTACTGGTTCGACTCGCGCGACGAGTTGCTCGGCGAGGCACTGACGTTCGCCGAGGACTCTTCTACGAGCGCTTCTCCGAGCGGCTCGCGGCGCTCGCGGACCCTCGCGACCGGCTCGTGGCGTTGATCGACGCCTCGGTCTCCGGCGACGACTGGGTCCTCTGGGTGGAGCTGTGGACGCGCGCGCTGCGCGACGAGCGCGTGCGCGAGGCCCGTCAGCGGCTCGACGACCGCTCGCGCCCGCAGATCGCGTCGATCATCCGGAGGGGCGAGGCGGGCGAGTTCGTCGAGCCAACCCGGATCGCGTCGCGCTCGAGCTCGCGGCGCTGATCGAGGCCTCGCGGTCCAGGTCGCGCTCGGCGACCGCCTCGTCTCGCCGAGCGCTGATGCGGATGACTTGCGTCGATGTGGCCGAACGCGCTGCTCGAGCGTGGAGCTCGAAGCCCGCGGCGGAGGAGCCGTGGGGTGACCGAGTCCGCGCGCAGCTGCTGCAGGCCGGCGCCGGCCTGGCGCTCGGCGCCATGCCGCGCTCGCGGGCTGCGGGATCGGGCGCGGCATCCAGGGGGACGTCAACCGGAGTGATCGAGCCGAAGGTGGACGGCGACCTCTTCTACTTCAACTACTCCCAGTACATCAACCCGGCGCTCGTCAAGGAGTTCGAGAACCGCTACGACGTCCGCGTGATCGAGTCCTACTTCGACTCGATGGAGGGGATGCTGGCGAAGCTGCGGGCGGGCAACGCCTACGACGTCATGTTCCCCACCGCCGAATACGTGCAACGGCTGGTCCAGCAGGAGCAGCTGCTGCGGATTCCGCGGGACAAGCTCGAGAACATCGACAACATCTACGCCTATTTCGACGACCCCTGGTACGACCCCGACTCCGCGCACTCGGTCCCCTACTCGCTCTACATCACCGGGATCGGCTACCGGGCGGACATCCTGGACAACATGACCGGCTCCTGGAACGACCTCGCCAACGAGGAGGCCGCCGGGCGGATCTACGTGCTCGACGACTATCAGGAGGCGCTCGCCGCGGGCAACCTGCGCAACGGCTACGACATGAACACGGTCGTGGAGTCAGAGCTGGACGTGACCAAGGACTGGCTGGTGGACCTGAAGCCGAATCTGCGCGGCTTCTCGGTGGACACGATCACCAACATGTCGAGCGGCAACGCCTGGATCCAGCACCTGTGGAACGGCGACATCGTCAACATCCGCTACCGCGTCGACGACCCCGAGGCCTACCAGTTCGAGAAGATCACCCAGGACGGCTTCCCGGTCGGCAGCGACACGTTCGTGATCCCGGTCAACTCCGAGCACCCGGGCACCGCGCTGCTGTTCATCGACTTCATGCTCGACCCCAAGAACGCGGCGGGGAACGTCAGCTGGAACGGCTACCCGATGCCCAACCAGCGGCCAGGACGAGACGTTCGAGAAGCTGGCCAAGGGCGACCCGAACATCGTCGTCACCGTCGACGATCTCGAGGGCGGCGAGCAGTTCGCCAACCTCCCCCAGGAGGACCGCGAGCTGTGGACCGAGACCTTCCTCGAGGTCAAGGCGTCGTGAGCCGATGAGCGAGAACCGCTTCGCGCACCTGATGCTGGCCCCGGCGGGGGTGTGGCTGCTGCTGCTGTTCGCGGTCCCGCTGGGCATCGTGCTGGCGGTCTCCCTGGGGACGACGGACCCGGTGTACCAGGCGGTGTACGGCTGGCACCCGCAGAACTTCGCCGACGTGTTCGACCCGCTGTTCGCGCCCGTGCTGCTGCGCTCGGTCGGCTACGCGCTCGCCACCGTGGTCTCTGCCTGCTGATCGGCTACCCGATCGCCTACTACATCGCCCGCTTCGGCGGTCGCTGGAAGACGTGCTGATCGCCGTCGTGGTGCTGCCGTTCCTGGTCAACTACCTGGTTCGCACCTACGCCTGGGTGGCGATGCTCTCCGACGAGGGGCTGGTCAACGGGATCCTCACGACCTCGGCATCGCCGAGAACGGGATCCGGATGGTCAACACCCCGTGGGCGGTGATCGGCGGCCTGGTCTATGGCTATCTGGCGTTCATGATCCTGCCGCTGTACGCGGCGCTCGACCGCATGGACCCGTCGCTGATCGAGGCCGGCAAGGACCTCTACGGGACCCGCTGGCAGACTTTCTGCCACGTCACCTGGCCGGCGGCCTTCCAGGGGGTGGTCGCCGGTTGCGTACTCGTCTTCCTCCCCGCGGTCGGCGACTTCGTCTCCGCCCAACTGCTCGGCGGGCCGGACACCTACATGGTCGGGAACCTGATCCAGCAGCAGTTCTTCGAGGCCAAGAACTGGCCGTTCGGCGCCGCGCTCACGATCGTGATGATGCTGTTCCTGTTGATCTGGATGCTGATCTACCTGCGCTCGGCGGCGGGGCCCCGCGGAGGCGTCAGGTGGGGGCTGCAGGATGGTTGCGAGGGCCGGTGGCGCGGCGAGCTGGGCGGCCCATCCGTTCGACAGGCCGCGCTTCCTGCGCGTGTTCTTCGCGGTCTACCTGTTCTTCTGTTCGCGCCGCTTCGTCGTGATCCTGTTCTCGTTCAACTCGATTAAGTCGCTGAAGAACTTCGCCGGCTTCTCGCTGCAGTGGTACGAGGAGTTCTTCAACGAGCCGACCCTGCGCGACTCGCTCTGATGTCGCTGGAGATCGGCTTGCTGACGATGCTCGCCGGGACCGTGATCGGGACCGCGCTGGCGATCGGCCTCGTGCGCTCGCGGGCGCGGGTGGGCGCCGGGTAGCAACATCCTCATGCTGGTGCCCTTGGTCGTGCCCGAGATCGTCGCCGGGATCTCGGCGCTGCTGATCTTCAGCCAGGTCGGGATCGCGCTCTCGCTGCTCACGATCATCATCGCCGACATCACCTTCTCGATCTCGTACGTGACGATGATCGTGCGCGCGCGGATGGCGTCGATCAACCGGGAGGTCGAGGATGCCGCGATGGACCTCGGGGCCACGCGCTTGCAGGCCGTGCGCCTGGTGGTCGTGCCGGCGCTCTGGCCCGCGGTGCTCGCCTCGGCGCTGCTGGTATTCGCGCTCTGCTTCGACGACTTCGTGCTCGCGTTCTTCACCACCGGGGAGGACATGCAGCCGCTGCCGGTCCGGATCTGGTCCGCGATTCGGTTCGGGCTCTGGCCGACGATCAACGCGATCGGGACCTGATGATGGTGGTGTCGTTCCTGATCGTCGCCTGGCCATCGCGCTGCCGCGCTCCTGGCCGACGTGAGAGGAGAATGTTTGTTCGGAAGAGAGGCCGCATGACGCGAACGAGCGCGACCAAGGACTCACCGCACAGGCGGCAGCGGCGACTCGATGGCAGAGGCAATCGGAATCCAGAACGTGACCAAGCGCTTCGGCGAGCACGTCGCGGTCGACCAGGTCAGCCTGGAGATCGCCGAGGGCGAGTTCTTCTCGCTGCTCGGCCCGTCGGGCTGTGGCAAGACGACGACGCTGCGCATGCTCGCCGGGTTCGAGCTGCCCACCGAGGGCACATTTTGCTCGAGGGCCAGCCGGTCGAGAACGTCCCTCCCTACAAGCGCAACGTCAACATGGTGTTTCAGAGCTACGCGCTCTTCGACCACCTCGACGTCTCCGGGAACGTCGCGTTCGGCCTCAAGCGCCGCAAGGTCGACAAGGCAGAGGTCGGGCGGCGCGTCGCCGAGGCGCTCGAGCTCGTCAACCTCTCCGGCCGCGGGGCGCGCCACGCAACGAGCTCTCCGGCGGCCAGCGCCAGCGCGTGGCGCTGGCGCGGGCGCTGGTCAACCGGCCGAAGGTGCTGCTGCTCGACGAGCCGCTCGGGGCGCTCGACCTGAAGCTGCGCCGCCAGATGCAGGTCGAGCTGAAGCAGATCCAGCGCGAGGTCGGGATCACCTTCGTCTACGTCACCCACGACCAGGAGGAAGCGCTCTCGATGTCGGACCGGATCGCGGTCATGCACGAGGGGCGCGTGATGCAGTGCGGCGCGCCCGAGGACGTCTACGAGCGCCCCAGCGAGGAGTTCGTCGCCGGCTTCATCGGGATCTCGAACCTGATCACGGGCACGGTCGAGGACGGCGGCAAGGTGCGGATCGCGAACGGACTGCGCATCGACGCCCCGTTGCCCGACGGGGTCACGCGCGGCGACACGGTCAACCTCTCGGTGCGCCCGGAGAAGATCGCGGTCGACGACGACGTCGAGGCGGGGATGGTGAGCCTCGACGGCACCGTCGAGGCACGCGTCTACCTCGGAGTCTCCACGCAGATCACGGTCTCGCTCGGCAACGGCGATCGGGTCGTCGCGCTCGAGCAGGCGACCTACCGCTCCAGCGCCGACGACCGCTGGGAGCCCGGCAGCAGCGTGAAGCTCGGCTGGCATCCCGAGCACTGCCTCGTGCTTCGCTGAATTGAGCCGCCGGGTCGTGGTCATCGGCGCCGGGCTCGCCGGGCTGGCCGCCGCCGACGATCTCTCGCGCGGCGGCGCGGAGGTCGAGGTCGTCGAGGCGCGCGAGCGGGTCGGTGGGCGGACGTGGTCGCGGCTTCTCCCGAACGGAGCGGTGATCGAGATGGGGGCGGAGTTCGTCCTCGCCGGCAACAGCGCCGTGCGCGCGCTCGCGCAGGAGCTCGGCCTCGGGCTCTGGGACAAGGGGATGCGCTACGGCGACCGCGAGCCGCGCGGAGGGATCGGGACCACGGCGGCCGGGCTGGCCGACGCCGTGCGCGCAGCCGACCGGGGGGTCGCGGCCCTCGATGGCCGCCGATCGGTGCGCGAGCTGCTCGACTCGCTCGAGATCGAGCCCGGCGCTCGCGAGGCGATCCTCGCCCGCGCCGAGATCTCGTCCGCCTCGTCCGCCGACGACATCCCCGCCACCGACCTCGCCGGCCTGGCGCACATCGACACCGAGCCGGCGCCGAGCGTCGCGGGCGGCAACCAGGGCCTCGCGCTCGGCCTCGCCGAGCGGCTGGGCGAGGCGGTGCGGCTGGGCGACGCGGCGGCGCGTGGTGGAGTGGGGGCGCCGGCGGGGTGCGGGTCGAGACCGACGGCCGGCCACGCGTAGCGTCGCCGACGCCGCCGTCGTCGCCGTGCCCGGCCGGCGTGATCGACCGGATCGAGTTCGCGCCCGCGCTGCCCGCCGGCAAGCGCGACGCCTTCGCCCGGGTGCGCTACGGGCACGCGGCGAAGCTGTTCGTCCCCCTGCGCGAGCCGGCACCGGTCGGCGCGGTGATGAACGTCCCCGAGCGCTACTGGTGCTGGACCGCGACCGGGCCCGACGAGGAGACGATGCCGGTCGTCAGCTGCTTCTCCGGCTCGCCGGCGGCGCTCGAGCGCCTCGGCGTCGCCGACGGTCCCGGCGCCTGGCTCGACTCGCTTGCGGCCCTTCGACCGGACCTCGCGCTCGACCCGGCCGGCGCCGTGCTCTCGGCCTGGGACGAGGATCCCTGGGTCGGCGCCGCCTACTCGATCTCGCCGGAAGCCGGTCTCGCGGAGGCGCTCGCCGAGCCGGTCGGGCCGCTCGCGTTCGCCGGCGAGCACATCGGCGGTCGCTTCAACGGGCTCATGGAGGGGGCGATCCGCAGCGGCCGTGCGGCCGCGGCGCCTGGACGCTCTGGACGTGATCTAGCCGCCTGAGACGAGCGCCAGACCCGGCCTCGTCGAGCCGCCGCGCGTGGGTCGAGTTCGTGAGCACGACGATGCCGCGGCCGGAGTCGGGGCCGAACCCGATGAAGCTGCCGAAGCCGCCGGTGCCGCCGTTGTGCCAGACGACCTCGCGCCCTTCGACGTCGGTGGTGATCCACGCGAGCCCGACCCTGGAGCCCTGAAGCCCCGAGCCCAGGAGCCGGCCGATGGCGGAGGGCTGCAGCGGCACGCGCGGCTCGTGCGTCATCCGGATCGCGTCGGCGAGCGGGGTCGAGTCGGGTCGCATCTGAGCCTCCAGCCAGCGCGCCATGTCCGCGGCGGTGGAGACGATGCCGCCCGCGGGGGCGATCGCCGCCAGATCCCACGGCGGCACCCCGAACGCGAACTGGTCGTGACCGCGGGCTGCGCGCGGATCGCTCTCGTCGAGGGTGGCGACAGCAGTCTCCCGAAGGTCGAGCGGGTGCAGGATCCGCTCCGCGATCAGGTCGGCATAGCCCCGGCCCGCGGCGCGAGCGAGCGCATGCCCGAGCAGGGCGACGCCGAAGTTCGAGTACCGCGCGGTCTCGCCGAGCCCCGAGCGCGGCCGCGTCCGGCGCGCCGCCGCCTCGAGGCGGCGGTCGTCGAAGCCTCGATAGGGATCCGGGGACTGGAGGATGGCCCGCGGGATCAGGTCCCGCGGCAGCCGCGGCATTCCCCCGGAATGGGTGGCGAGGTCGACGAGCGTGACCTCCTCGCCCGCGCGCGTGGCGGGCACGCCGGGGACGTACTCGGCGACGCGATCGTCGAGGGCGACCTCGCCGCGGCCGACCATCTCGGCGAGCAGAGTTGCCGTGAAGGTCTTGGTCACCGACCCGATCTCGAACCGGGTGTCCGGGTCGAGCGAGCGATCGGTCCCCGAGGTCCCCCAGGCTCCCTCGGTGCGGCGCTCGGGCTCGATCAGGACCGCGACCGCGCCGCGGACGCGCCCGGCGACCAGGCGGGCGACCGGCGCGAGCCGCGGATCGCCCGCCCGATCCTCGGCGCCGGCGCGCCGGGCGACGACGAGCCCGTGCACGAGGCCGATGAGCACCGGCACCGCGGAGGCAGCCAGCAGCACCCCGCTTCCGTACACGATTGCCGCCGGCGGGTCGGCGCCGAGGGCGTCGACGATCGTGTGCACGAGCCCGACGAGCACGCCGGACCAAAACAGCGGCGCCCAGGCGCGCAGGACGGTCATCGGGCGCCGAGTCTATGCCGGTTTACGCGGGCGGATCCGGCCGCCCTCGTACATCGGCAGCTCGACGCCCGCGGCGGCGCCCTCGTCGAGCTGCGTCCACATTCGCGACACCCCGCCGGTGCCGAACCGGCGGACCCGCGTGACCGCGTCGAGGTCGAGGACGTCCGAGACGAGCTCCTCGCCCGAGCCGGCCGCGACCCGCACGCGCCCCTCGGGGTCGGCGACGATGGTGCGCCCCAGGGCCGCCGGCGACGCCGCGTTGAGGTTGACCACGTAGAGCTGGTTGAAGATCGCGTTCGCGCGGGCGGTGATCAGCTCCGCGTCGCGGTCGCTGGTCGTCGTAAGCGTCGGCTGCAGGACCACCTCGGCGCCCATCCAGGCGAGCTGGCGAAACGCCTCGGGGAAGAACCCGTCGTAGCAGATCGCGAGCCCGATCCGGCACAGGCCCGGGATCTCGAAGGTCACGAACCGGTCCCCGGGCGCCGTCGACTCCAGGGGCTGCCATGGAAACGCCTTGCGGTAGGTCGCGACGAGCTCGCCCTCCGGCGAGACGGCCACAGCGGTGTTGTGGACGCGGCCATCGGCCGCGCGCTCGTAGACCGAGCCCGGCACCAGCCAGAGGCCCGTCTCGACGGCGACCTCGGCGAGCCGGTCCGTGAGCGGCCCCGGGATCTCCACCGCGACCTCCGCCGGGTAGCCGGCCGATTCGTCGAGCAACCGCGGCGGCGCCGAGAGGTGGAGCTCGGGCAGCAGCAGGAGCTGGGCGTGGGGGATCGTCCGCCGCAGCGTCACGGCCGTGCGGGCGAACCGCTCCAGCGTCGCATCGGGGTCGCGGAAGGCCGGGACGGTCTGGAGCGCCGCGATCGAGAGCGTGCGCACGCTCAGCCCACGAGCGCTTGCTCGAACGCTTCGGTGACCTCCGCACCCTGCTCGCCGCCGAGCACCGGCTCGAACGTGCAGTCCTCGGTGTATGCCTCGCTAGGGAAGATCAGCTGATTGCGCGCCAGCGCCGGGTCGCGTTCGCGGAGGATCTCCTTCACCCCCTCGACGGGTGTGACGTAGTTGACGTACTCGGCGATGTCCGCTTGGACCTCGGGGTCGTAGACGTAGTTGATGAACTCGAGCGCCGCCTGCGGATCGGGCGCGCCGACCGGGATCTCCATGCTCGTCGACCACAGCATGCAGCCCTCACGAGGCATCACGAACTCGATGTTCGGGTTGTCGTTCTGCATCTGCACCGCGTCGCCCGACCAGCCGAGCGCGATCGCAGTGTCGCCGGTCGCCAGGTCCTTGATGTAGTCGTTGCCCGTGAAGTCGCGGATCTGGCCGGAGTCCGCCGCCGCGGCGATCTTGTCCACGGCGGCCAGCCATTCGTCCGTCGACGCGGTGTCCGGGTCGATGCCCATGCACTTGAGCGTCATCGGCACCGAGTCGCGCAGCTCGGTGAGCATCGTCACCCGGCCCTTGTAGCGCGGGTCGAAGAGGTCGCAGATCGAGTCCGCGTCGGGCGCCAGATCCTTGCGCACGATCAGCCCGGTCATCCCGCTCTGCCACGGGACGGTGAACTTGCGCTCCGGATCGGCCGCGGCCCCGCGCAGGTTCGGGATCAGGTTCTCCTCCACGTTGGGAAGCTTCGAGTAGTCGAGCTCGTAGAGGTAACCCTGGTCGTACATCTTCGCCGCGAGCCAGTCGCTGAGCGTGATCAGGCTGCGGCCGCCCGACTCGCCCTGGGCCAGCTGGGGACGCAGCTTGCCGTAGAACTGGACGTTGTCGTTGATGTCCTCGACGTACTCGACGTCGATCCCGGTTTCGCCCTCGAACTCGGCGATCGTGCCGTCCTTGCCCGGGTCGATGTACAGCGGCCACTGGGAGATCGTCAGCTCGTCCGTGGCCTTGCCCGCGGGCACCATGCCGACCGACTCGGCCTCGCCGCTGGATTCGATCCCGTTCTCCTCGCCGCAGGCGGCGAGCACCAGCGACGCCACGGCCGCGACGGTCGGCATGATTCTTTTAATCTGAATCAGATTTTAAGAATATGTCTGTGCGAGTTGGCTTGTCAAGGGCGTTTTCTGCCAGTTCGCCGGATATCGTTCAGGCTATGCGGCGGAAGGATCAAGGGCGTCGGCGCGCCCAGCTCGCCGAGGCGGCGCGGGCCGTGCTGCTCGAACGCGGCGCCGTAGGCCTACGGGTCAAGGACGTCGCCCAGCGCTCGGGGCTGTCGCCGAGCGCGGTCCTCTACTACTACCCCGACCTCGGCGATCTTCTGCTCGACGTGTCGCGCGACGCGATGCGCCGCTACACGGAGCGCCGCGCCGACGCGATCCGCGAGCTCGCCGATCCCGCTGACCAGCTGCGGCGCATGATCTCGCTGGGGGTCCCCACCGGCCCAGACGACGAGGAGAGCAGGCTTCTGTACGAGCTCGACGCGCTCACCGGCACCAGCGAGGTCTTCGCAACGCTCTCGGCCGCGTTCTTCGACCGCCAGGCGCTGCTCTACGAGCGCGTGCTCGAGCGGGGGGCGGGTGCCGGAGCGTTCGAGCTCCGCGGCGAGGCCGAGACGTTCGCGCGCGGCCTGGTCGCCCTCGAGGACGGACTGGGCCTCCAGGTCGTGCTCGGGCATCCGGAAGTCGATGGAGCCGCCGCCGAGCGGATCCTGCTCGCCTGGGCGAGCGCCGCCACCGGCATCGACCTCGGCGACGCCTACGCGGTCGCCAGCGAGTCGAAGTCCAGCCCGAGGTCGGAGTAGATCACCTCCGCGGCGTTGCGCCCGGAGGCCATCGAGACGCCGGCCCCGGGGTGGGTCCCGGAGCCGCACAGGTAGACGTTCGGAACCGGGCTCCGGTAGTGCGCGAGCTCGGGGATCGGGCGCATGAATCCGGTCTGGTGCGGGACCATGGCGCCGTGGGGGATCGTCCCGCGCACCGAGCTCGAGAGCTTGCGCTCGAGGTCGACGGGCGAATGCACGACGACCGCGTCTGGTTCGCGCGCTCACCGGCGGGCGATCACGGGACGGCGATCGCCTCCGCCTCGGTCGGAGCCCTGCCGCGGGCGGTCGGCGCGGCCCCACCGACCTCACGGGTGAGGCGGTTGGCGAAGTAGACGGGGATCACGGAGATCACGATCACGAGCACGGCGACGACGTTGATGATCGGCAGCTGGTTGGAGCGGAAGAGGTTGTTGTAGATCCAGATCGGCAGCGTCTCGATGTCGGCGCCGATCGTGAACCGGGTGACGATGATCTCGTCGAAGGAGAGCGCGAAGGCCAGCAGGGCGCCGGCGACCAGCGCCGTGCGCAGGCTCGGGAACGTGACGCAGGCGGAAGGTCTGCCAGGGGTCGGCGCCGAGGTCGGCCGACGCCTCCTCGAGCGAGGTCGAGACCCGGCGCAGCCGGGCGACGACGTTGTTGTAGACGAGCACGATGCAGAAGGTCGCGTGGCCGACGATCACCGTGAACAGGCTCAGGTCGACGCCGAGCACCTGGGTGAAGGTGTCGTTGATCGCGATCCCGGTGACGATCCCCGGCAGCGCGATCGGGATGATGACGAGGAACGAGATCGTCTCGCGGCCGAAGAAGCGGTGGCGCGAGACGGCCAGCGAGGCGAGCGTGCCGAGCACGATCGCGATCGCGGTCGCCGCGCAGGCGGCCTTGATCGAGGTGACGAACGCGTCGCGCGCGCCGGAGTTCTCGACCGCCTTCTGGAACCAGTCGAGCGGTGAGACCGTCGGGCGGCCACTCGAGCGTCTTGCCCGCGTTGAACGCGTAGATCAGGATCACGATCAGCGGGATGTAGATGAACGCCAGCGTCAGGCCGACGCCGAGCGCGAAGGAATATCTGGGAGCGCCTCGAGAGCCTCATAGATGCTCGAACGCCCCCAGTCGCCGCGCGATCAGCAGGTAGATGATCATGACCACGACCGGCACCATCACGAACGCGGACGCGAGCGGCTGGTTGTTGACGATGTTCGCGTAGACGACGTTGCCGATGAACTGGTTATTGGAGACCAGCGCCGGGGTGATGTAGTCGCCGAGCGTCAGCGAGAAGGTGAAGATCGAGCCCGCGACCACGGCCGGGAAGGCGAGCGGCAGGATCACGCGGCGGAAGGTCGTCCACGGCGACGCCCCCAGGTCCTCCGAGGCGCTGATCACGCGAATCGGGGATCCGCTCGAGCCCGGCGTAGATCGGGATGATCATGAACGGCAGCCACAGGTAGCTCATCACCAGCCAGACGGCGACGTTGCCGTAGCCCGGCCCGCTGACCCCGAACGGGTCGAGCAGCTCGTTCAGGATCCCGCCGCTGGAGAGGATCGTCCGCCACGCGTAGACCTTGACCAGGTAGCTCGACCACAGCGGCAGCAGCACGGCGACGACGAGGAGCGCCTTCATCCGGCTGCTGGCGACCTTCGCCATGTAGAACGCGATCGGGAAGGCGAGCAGCGCGTCGGTGATCGTCACCAGCGCCGCGATCGCGATCGTCCGCCCCGCGATCGTGCGGTAGACCGGCTCCTCGACGATGGTCTGGAAGTTGTCGAGCGTGAATGTCTTCTCGAGCTCGCCGCTGAGCGCGTTGACCGACCAGAACGAGGTGATCAGGATGATCACCAGCGAGCCGAGGTAGCCGATGACCAGCCAGCCGATCGGGCCGGCCAGCAGCGTCCCGACCTGCAGCCGGGGACGGCCGTGGAAGAGGCCGGCGAGCCTGCGGCCCACCGACCTCCTCGGCGCCGGCGTGCCTACGCCAGCGGCCTCCACGACCTAGCGCACTACCCCTTGATCTCGGTCCAGGCCGAGACCCAGTCGTTGTAGTCCATGCACTCCTCGCCGCGGTCGTCGCCGCAATCAGCGAGCGGCGTCTCCCAGTAGTAGACGCGCTGACCAGAACTCCGGGTTGTCGGCGTTGTAGAGCTCGCAGTGGTTCGGAGCGCCGAAGTACGCGGGGTCCAGGTTCTTGAACTCCGCGCACGCCTTGCTCTGGGACGGCGCCTCGCCGAACCAGGCCGCGACCTTGGCGTTCGCCTCCGGACTGATGATGTGGTCCATCCACATGTACATGCAGTTCGGATGCTCCGCCTCGTTGCTGATCATCCAGGTGTCCGACCACCCGGTCGCGTCCTCCTCCGGGAGGAAGCCCCCGGAGGCCGGGGTCGAGGCGACGGGCTCGTCCTCGCCCAGCAGGGTGAAGTACTGGTACTGCCAGGTCGTGCCGACCGTGACGTCGCCGTTCGCGAACGACGAGATCTGCTTCGCGAAGTCGACACCAGTACTCGCCGACGTTCGGGCGCTGCTCCTTGAGCAGGTCGACCGCGGCGTTGAACTGCTCCTCGTCGAGCTCGTACGGGTCCTCGATCCCGAGGTCCGGCTGGTGCTCCTTCAGGTACAGCGCCGCGTCCGCGATGTAGATCGGGTCGTCGTAGACGCTGAGCTTGCCCGTTGTACTTCGACGCCACCGTTCGGGTCGAGCAGGGGGGCCCAGGTCGAGCCGTCGATGTCCGGCGCTTCCTCCGTGTTCCACGTCAGCACGTTCGCGCCGCGTCCGTGCGGGATGCCGTAGTTGACGCCGTCGAAGGTGTTGTACGGCTGGTCCTTGAGGTCGTCGAAGACGGTCTCGTAGTTCGGGCACCAGGTCGGCGTTGACCGGGGCCACGTCGCCGCCCTCGACCAGGCGCGCGGTCGCGTTGCCCGACGCGGAGACGCCGTCGTACTGGCCGGTCCGCATCAGCTCGACCATCTCGTCGGACGTGCCGCGCGACCTTGACGTTGACGTCACAGCCGGACTCCTTCTCGAAGTCGGTGACCCAGTCGACCTTCGGGTCGGTCGAGCCGTCCTCGACGTAACCGGCCCAGGCGATCAGGTTGACCTGACCCTCCGGCTCGCCGACCTCGCTGAGCGCCTCGCTCTCGTCCGAGCTCGAGTCGTCGTCGTCGCCACCGCAACCTGCGGCGAACGCGACCATGAACGCGAGCAGCCCGACGACCACGATCCATGCGGCTCGTGCGGACCTACCTCCCTTGTTGCGCATCTGGCTCATCCTCTCTCTGATTCGCCGCGGTCGTGACCGCGACGGTGTGTTCGGGCCGCCACGCGACGACCACCTCCCGCCCGACTTGCTCGAGCGCCTGCGATGAGGACGTCTCGAGGTTCTGGCGGACGACTTGCAATTCTCCTCCGGCATCCAGCGCGACGAGGTAGCGGGTGATCATTCCCGCGTAGGCGACGTCGCGGACGCGCCCGCTCTCGGTGTGCATTCCGTCGGCGGACTCGCCGGGGGCGAGCAGGCGGATCTTCTCCGGGCGGATCGTGAACCGGCGCCCGTCGCGCTCGATCAGGTTCGAAGTGCCGACGAACCCGGCGACGAACCCGCTCGCCGGTGCCTCGTAGACCTCGGCGGGAGCGCCGATCTGCTCGATCCGGCCGTCGTTGAAGACCGCGACCCGATCCGACATCGTCAACGCCTCCTCCTGGTCGTGGGTGACGTAGACGAACGTGATCCCGACCTCGTCCTGGATCTGCTTGAGCTCGACCTGCATCTGCTCGCGCAGCTTCAGGTCCAGCGCCCCGAGCGGCTCGTCGAGCAGCAACACGCGGGGCCGGTTGACGATCGAGCGCGCGAGCGCCACCCGCTGGCGCTGACCGCCGGAGAGCTCGGACGGCTTGCGATCGTCATAGCCGCCGAGCCGGACCATCTCGAGCGCATCTCTGCGCCGCTTCGCGCGCTCGTCCTTGGCTGTGCCGCGCACCCGCATCCCGTACTCGACGTTCTCGGCGACGCTCATGTGCGGGAAAGAGCGCGTAGTCCTGAAAGACGGTGTTCACCTCGCGGTCGTAGGGCGGCAGGTCGCCGACGTCGCGGCCGCCGAGCTCGACCGTGCCCGAATCGGGAAGCTCGAAGCCCGCGATCATCCGCAGCGTCGTCGTCTTGCCGGACCCCGACGGGCCGAGCAGGGTGAAGAACTCGCCGCGGCGCAACCTCGAGGTCGATGCCTGCGACGGCCACGACCTCGCCATAGACCTTGCGAACCCCGCTCAGGCGGATGTCCGGGCGTCGAGGTCCCGAGGGTGGTCGGCTCCGCGGCCGTCGGCGGTTGACTGCTCCATTGCGTACAAGGGGGCACGTGGTCGGGCGTGCTGACGCTATCCGAACTGTAGGAACCGTGCCAATCCCCGCGGCGGACAAAGATCATCCTCGGCTTGCGACGGTTCGGCGCGGGGCCGGGTCTCAGGCCAGCGCCCGCGCCAGCGCGGTGACGACCGCCGCGAGCGCGACGACCGGCAGGGTGCTCGCGCCGAGGACCAACGCGCCGCCCGCCGCGGCAACACCGAGAATTCGGGCGTCGAGATCGATCGCGCCGCCCTCCGGCACGCTCAGCGTCTGCACGACGACGAGCGCCGCGAGCAGCGCGGGTGCGATCAGCCCGATCACGCCCCGGACGGCGGCGGGCAGATCGCGGCCGCCGAGCAGCACCGGCCCCGAGGCGCGGATCGTCGCGGTCGCCACCGCGAGGACCCCGATGGTCAGCCAGACCTCGCCCATCAGTCGGACCGCCAAAGGCCGACCAGGGCGGCCGCCGAGGCCGCGATCACGGGCACGCCGGCGGGCGTGAACGGGATGAGGACCAGGGCGATCAGGCTGCCGAGAGCGGCGACGACGGCCGGGAGGCCGGGCCGCAGCTCGCCCTCGACCAGCAGGCAGAGGAAGAAGGCGGGGAAGAGCGCGTCCAGCCCCAGGGCGGCGGGGTCGCCGATCAGGTCGCCGGCGAGGACGCCGAGCGCGGTCCCTCCGACCCAGCACGGGTAGGCGGGCGTCGTGGCGCCCATCATGAACGCCGGATCGAACCGGCCGCCGCCGCGGCTTGCCGCTGCCCAGGAGAAGTCGATCATCGTCTGGCCGATCGCGGCGCGGCGCAGGGCCCCGCCGCGCAGCGAGGGCGCCAGCGCGATCCCCATCGGCACGTAGCGGACGTTGAGGAGGATGCCGGCGACGATCGCCGCCGCGGGACCGCCGCCGCCTGCCAGCACGGCCGTCGCGGCGAACTGGGCCGAGCCCGCGAACACCAGCGCGGACATCACGATCGGCGCCACGGGCCCCATCACCGGCTCGGCCAGGACGCCGAACGAGATCGCCAGCAGCAGGGAGGCGACCGCGTACGGGAGGCCGATCCGCATCCCGCTGCGAAATCGGCTGCGCGCCTCGGTGTCCCCGCCCTCCAGATACACGGCCCGCCATTGTGGCGGGCCTTGTGTACCTCGGCTATTCGGTTGCCTTAACCGCCTAGAAGGCTCGGTGCAGCGACCGGGCGCCGTCTCAGAGGCCGGCGGGGTGGCGGACGGCGAAGCCGGACTGCCTGAGCGCCGTCTTGCTCCATCCGGGCCCGTCGCCCGCAGTCTGGGAGGTGTCGAGGCGCAGGCCCGCGATCACCGCGTACATGTGGCCGCCGTTTGCGTAGGTCGT
This sequence comes from uncultured Solirubrobacterales bacterium, assembly GCA_963729075.1. Taxonomy (GTDB): domain Bacteria; phylum Actinomycetota; class Thermoleophilia; order Solirubrobacterales; family 70-9; genus WHSW01. The sequence goes on from CAVSMU010000005.1 coordinate 15,303, forward strand.
GATCCACTCGCCCGCGCCGGGCTCCTCCCAGCGCATGAACGAGCCGGAGGGCATCGGCGCGTCGAGCACGCCCGCGCCGCGGTCGCCGAGCGCGTAGCTGATGCTCCCGGAGCAGTCGTAGCAGCGGGACTCCCAGCGTCCGTGGCCACCGCCCAGGCAGTAAGGCTTGCCCTTGACGATCCTGTTCGCGGCCTCGATCGCGCGCACGACCTTGCGTGGCGCGTCGGCCGGCGGGATCGCGAAGCCGTTTTTGAGCTTCGCTCTGCTGCCCGGCGTCGTGGTACCGCTCGGCGGCGCATCGTCGGTGCCGCCCATACCGACCCCGCCGCTCCCGGCGCCCATGGCCGGGGAGGGGAGGGCGATCAGCGCCGCTGCCGTCGCGAGGCCGAGCGCGGCGCTCAGCTTCCTCGGTCTCGCCTTACGCGTGTAGGTCAACGTAACGGTCTCCTTCGTCGGCCTACGGGGTTAGCTGACGGGCTGGCGCTGAAAGAGCCTGCGCCCCCGCCGCGCCCTTCCGGGTCTGGCGAGTTCGCCCCAAACGTTGGTTCCCCCGCTCTCGAGGCCCCTCAAGCGTTGTCTGGGGCGTCCGAGATTCGGCTTTACCGGTTATCGAGTTGCGGCAGCGTACACAATTCGACAGCGAAGTGCAAAGACCTGCTCACGAATTCGCCACAATTCGCAGAAGTACCGGATCTTGCAGGTGATCGCCGCTCAGGGAGCCGGGTTGGCCTCGGCCCAGGCGACGATCCGCTTCGACTCGTCGATCACCTCGCCGCTGTCGGTGACCAGCACCGGGACAACCTTCTGGCCGGAGAGCTCCTCGACCTCCCGGCGGCCGTCGGTGGTCCAGTGCATGAAGCCGGGGCCGATGCCGAGGCCGCGGACCTTGACGACCTCTGGGTCGTAGCCGGCGCCCGTGAGCGCGTTGTGGGCGTTCGCGCACGGGTGCCCGCCGGGCCGAACGGTCGGAAAGGTGCCCCAGCAGACGAAGAGCTTCATCGCTCGGCAGCGTATAGGTTGCGAGCGTGGATCTCGGCGGCAAGACGGTGCTGCTCACCGGCGCCACGGGGGGGCTCGGCATCGCGATCGCGGACGCTCTCGCGGATCGCGGGGCGCGGCTCGTGCTCAGCAGCCGCAAGCTCGACCAGCTCGCCGAGCTCGCATCGCGGCTCCCTGGCGACGTTCACCGAAGCGTCGTTTGCGATCTGGCCGAGGAGGGCGCGGCGCTCCGCCTGATGGCCGAGGCCGGTCAGGTCGACGTGCTGGTCGCCAACGCCGGCCTTCCGGCGTCCGGGCGCCTCGATGGATTCAGCCAGGAGGAGATCGGGCGCGCGCTGCGGGTGAACCTCGAGGCGCCGGTTCGGATGACGCGGGAATTGGTGCCGAGGCTGGTCGAGCGGGGCTCGGGCCAGCTCGTCTTCGTCTCATCGATTTCCGGCAAGGCCGCCACCGCCCGCGCCTCGCTCTACGCGGCGACCAAGTTCGGTCTCCGAGGGTTCGCCCTCTGCCTGCGCGAGGACCTGCGCGGCTCCGGCGTCGGCGTCTCGGTGATCAGCCCGGGGGCGATTCGCGCAGCCGGCATGTTCGCCGACTCCGGCGCCGATGCCCCGCCGCTGATCGGCACCGGCACGCCCGAGCAGGTCGCCGCGGCGGTCGTCCGCGCCATCGAGCACAACCGCTCGGAGATCACCGTCGCGCCGCTGCGCCAGCGCGCGCTCTCGCGGTTCGCGATCAACGCGCCGGAGCTCTCCGGGCGGATCGCAGGCGACATGGCGACCCGGGTCGCCGACGAGATCGCCCGCGGGCAGACCGACAAGCGCTGATGGAGCTCCAGGGCCGCACCGCGCTACTGACGGGGGCGACCGGCGGGCTGGGGCGCGCGATCGCACGGGCGCTGGCCGAGCGCGGTGCCGTGCTGGTCTTGAGCGGCCGCAAGCCCGACGAGCTCGCCGCGCTCGCCGCGGAGCTGCCCGGGAGCGGGCACCGCGAGGTCGTCGCCGATCTCGCGGACATCGGCGCCGCCGAGGCGCTGGCCGCCGAGGCGGGCGACGTCGACGTGCTCGTGGCCAACGCGGGCCTCGGCGCACAGGGGCGGGTCGACGACTTCTGCGAGGCCGACGTCGAACGGGTGATCCGCGTCAACCTCGAGGCGCCGGTGCGGACCGCTCGCGCGCTGGCGCCCGCGATGCGCGCCCGCGGGTCCGGCCAGATGGTGTTCGTCTCCTCGCTGGCCGGCAAGGCGGCGAGCGCGCACAACGCGCTCTATGGGGCGACCAAGGCGGGGCTGCGCGGCTTCGCCCTCGGCCTGCGCCAGGACCTGGCCCGCGACGGCGTCGGGGTCTCGGTCATCTGCCCCGGGTTCATCCGCGACGCCGGCATGTTCGCCGACTCGGGCCGCGAGCCGCCGATGCGCCTGGGCACCTCCACCCCCGAGGAGGTCGGCGAGGCGGTCGTCGCGGCGATCGAGCACGACAGGCCGGAGATCGACGTCGCGCCGCTGCACCAGCGCGTGCTCGCGAACTTCTCCGGCCGCCGTCCGCACCTCGCCGCCCGTATCTCCCGGGGCCGAACCGGGTAACAGCCATACTGGATCCATGAGCGACAGCTTCGGCGCCAAGGACACACTCGACGTCTCGGGCCGCGAGTACGAGATCTTCCGGCTCGACGCGTTGCAGGACCGGTTCGACGTCGCCCGTCTGCCGTACTCGCTGAAGGTGCTCCTGGAGAACGCCCTGCGGCTCGAGGACGGCGACTCGGTGACCGCCGACGACGTCGAGACCATCGCGACCTGGGACGCCGGCGCCGAGCCCTCGGAGGAGATTCCCTTCCAGCCGGCGAGGGTGCTGATGCAGGACTTCACCGGCGTGCCGGCGATCGTCGACCTGGCGGCGATGCGCGACGCTATCGACAAGCTCGGCTCCGACCCGTCGCGGATCAACCCGTTGGTCCCTGTGGACCTCGTGATCGACCACTCGGTGCAGGTGGACGCGTTCGGCAACCCACGCGCGTTCGACATCAACGCCGACCGCGACTACGAGCGCAACGGCGAGCGCTACGCGTTCCTGCGCTGGGGCCAGCAGGCGTTCGACAACTTCCGGGTCGTCCCGCCGGCGACCGGCATCTGCCATCAGGTCAACCTCGAGTACCTCAGCCAGGTCGTGTTCACGCCCGAGTCCAACGGCTCCGGCCCGACCCCGGCGTATCCCGACACCCTCGTCGGCACCGACTCGCACACGACGATGGTCAACGGCCTCGGCGTGCTCGGCTGGGGGGTCGGAGGGATCGAGGCCGAGGCGGCGATGCTCGGCCAGCCGATCTCGATGCTGCTGCCGCAGGTGGTCGGGTTCAAGCTCGACGGTGAGCTGCCCGAGGGCTCGACCGCGACCGATCTCGTGCTTACGGTGACCGAGATGCTCCGCGAGCGCGGCGTGGTCTCGAAGTTCGTGGAGTTCTTCGGCCCCGGGCTGGGCACGCTCGGGCTCGCCGACCGGGCGACGATCGGCAACATGTCGCCGGAGTTCGGCTCGACCTGCGCCATCTTCCCGGTGGACCGGGAGACGCTTCGCTACCTCGAGTTCAGCGGCCGGCCGACCGAGCTGATCGAGCTGGTCGACGCGTACGCCCGCGAGCAGGGGATGTTCTGGGACGCGGGCTCCGAGGAGCCGACGTTCTCGGAGACGCTCGAGCTCGACCTGGACGATGTCGAGCCCTCGATCGCCGGGCCGAAGCGGCCCCAGGACCGGATCGCGCTCGCCGATGCCCACGCGGCGTTCTTGGAGTCGCTGCGCGAGCACGACCCGGAGGCCGCCGAGGAGCTCGGCAGCAACTACGACGAGGCCGTCGAGGAATCGTTCCCGGCCTCCGACTCGCCGGCGGAGGACCACAACGACGACCGCGGGCGGCCGCGGCGCTTCGACCGCGACGCCGCGACCGCGATCGCCGAGGCGCGCGCCGACGACGTCGTTCCGGTGACCCTCGAGGACGGCACCGAGGTCGAGCTCGACCACGGGCACGTGGTGATCGCCGCGATCACGAGCTGCACCAACACGTCCAACCCCTCGGTGATGATCGGCGCGGGCCTCCTCGCGCGGAACGCGGTCGAGCGTGGCCTGCAGAGCAAGCCCTGGGTCAAGACCTCGCTGGCGCCCGGCTCGACGGTGGTCACCGACTACCTCGAGCAGGCGGGCCTCGACGAGTACCTCGACCGGCTCGGCTTCAATCTCGTCGGTTACGGATGCACCACCTGCATCGGCAACTCCGGACCGCTCCCGGAGGCGATCTCGAAGGCGGTCAACGACAACGAGCTCGTCGTCTGCTCGGTGCTGTCCGGCAACCGCAACTTCGAGGGCCGGATCCAGCAGGACGTGCGCAACAATTACCTCGCCTCCCCGCCGCTCTGCGTGGCCTATGCGCTCGCCGGGCGCATGGACGTCGACCTGACCAGGGACCCGCTCGGCGAGGACGCCGACGGCAACCCGGTCTACCTCTCCGACATCTGGCCGACCAGCGAGAAGATCAGGTCGACGATCGCCGAGGCGGTTCGGCAGGACATGTTCGAGCGCAGCTACGCGGACGTGTTCACCGGCGACGAGCGCTGGCGGGCGCTCGAGACCCCCGACGGCGACCGCTACACGTGGCCCGACTCGACCTACGTCCGCGAGCCCCCGTACTTCGAGGGCATGGACGCGGAGCCGGCCCCGATCGAGCCGATCTCGGGCGCGCGGGCGCTGGCGGTGCTCGGCGACAGTGTCACGACCGACCACATCTCGCCCGCGGGAGCGATCCGCAAGGACAGCCCCGCGGGCCGGTGGCTGATCGAGAACGGCGTCGAGGCGCGCGACTTCAACTCCTACGGCTCACGGCGCGGCAACCACGAGGTGATGATCCGCGGCACCTTCGCGAACGTGCGGCTCCGCAACAGGCTGGTCGAGAGAGAGGGCGGCTTCACGCGCCATTTCCCGGACGGCGAGGAGACGACGATCTACGAGGCGGCGATGGCCTACGCCGAGGAGGGCGTCCCGCTGGTGGTGCTGGCGGGCAAGGAGTACGGCTCGGGCTCGTCGCGCGACTGGGCGGCGAAGGGAACCGTGCTGCTGGGTGTGCGCGCGGTGATCGCGGAGAGCTTCGAGCGCATCCATCGCTCGAACCTGATCGGAATGGGCGTGTTGCCGCTCCAGTTCCCGGACGGGGAGACGATCGAGTCGCTCGGGCTGACCGGCGAGGAGGTCTTCGAGTTCGGGGATCTCGAGGATGGAGAGGCGAAGACGGTGAAGGTGACCGCGCGCCGTCCACCGGCTGACCCGGCCGCCCCCGGACGAATCCCGGCAGAGCCGGGATCACCGGTCGCTGACGCTCCCTCGGAGGAGGCGGGCGGAACGTCTGTATTCGAGGCACGGGTGCGCCTCGACACGCCGAACGAGGTCCGCTACTTCCAGAACGGCGGCATCCTTCACCGCGTGCTTCGCGATCTGCGGTCCGCTTAGCAGGCCGGCCGGCGCGAGGTGGTTGACACCGCCACTCGCTATCGGTCATAGTTGACGCACCCGCGCGGGAGGGAGTACTTACAAACTCGTCCCCGGCCAGTCCCGCCTCCGGGGACGATCGCGTCGGCATCCCTCCCTGGCTACCGACGCGCTGGCGGTGGCGCGGGCCGTGTGGACCCCCTGCCTCCCGCGGCCCCGCCCCGCCAACTACCGCCGTTTTCGGCCGGATCGCGGCGTTCTCGCGCTCTGGCCGGGCGGCCAACGGTTCGACGTTTACCCGCCTCTCAGTCAGGGAAGGTTCCAGACATAGGGGTTAGGTAAAGGGGTTCTTCGCCGTGGGGCGGGCCGCGTGACCCCCTTCGCGGTCCCGCCCCACCTTTTCTCGCCCGCAGCGAGCGGGCCGGGGGGTGCGCGGTGGGACGCGCCTCAGGCGCTCGAGCGGTCCTTGCGCTCGATGTAGTGGATCGCGATCACGCTGCCGACCGGCCCGACCGGGGTCAGGGTCGCGGCGAGCAGGGTGTAGGGCGCCTCGTGGCGCAGCACCGCGGCCCAGATCACCAAGGCCAGCAGGATGAAGCCGATCCCATGGGCGAGCCCGAAATAGAAGGTTGCGTGCTCCAGTCCGGGTGCGAGCCAGACCACCACCAGCCCCGCGAACAGGACGAGCTCCACCCACGAGGCCACCTTCGCCCAGCCGAACACCGGCCCGGGCACGGGCGTTCGCAGGACGCTGTGCGAGTCGGTGCTCACGGCGCGATTGATAGCGCACGGATCCGACCGGCTGTACGAGTCGATGACCGCATCATTGGCCCGGGGACACACGGGCGCGGTCAACCATGCGGCCGATCGTCGCCACGGCGGATCCCGGGTCTCCCTGGACTGCCTTGGCGGTGACGCGGTGCACGAGAAAGCCGGCGTCCTGGAGCTCGGCAGTCTTGCGCCGATCGCGCTCGAACGCCTCCGGCGAGGAATGGCTCGCGTACCCGTCGACCTCCACCACGAGACGCTCCTCCCGCCACAGGAAGTCGACCTCCCACGGTTCGAGCCGTGCGTTGACCTCGGGCTCGGGCAGGCCCGCGGCGCGTAGCAGCATCAACAGCCGTTCCTCGGGTGGCGACCTCGTACGAGCCGGCGCGTGACCGGCTTCGAGCAGCGCCCGAAGCGCCCGCACGCCGCGCCGTTGGGCGTGGCGCTCGATGATTCGGAGGAGGCTAGGCCGGTTTGTGAGTCGGATTGCGAAGGCCTCGCTCACCAGCTGCTCGAGCTCGCGGGCACTCAACACGCCGGCGAGGTCGAGGATGACCCGAGTGGGGGTGGTCACCGGGATCCCGCGCTTGGTCGTGACCTCGCTGACACGCACCGAAGCCGAACGGTGGATACAGATGCCCGGACGTCGACCGGGATTGCGGCCGGCTACGGTGACCTCTACGGGAGTGGGTTTGGCTGGGTAAGGGGGAAGGTCCCAGAGGTACGCGGCGGAGTGATGACTGAGGACGGCACGAGGTGCGCAGGCGAGGACCGCAGCCATCTCCTGGGCATAACGGGGGAGTATCGGTCCAACGAGATAGACGCCACCGTGCAGTTGGCGGATCCGTCCGTTGGCGAGGTCCCGCGCCAGTTGGCGGCGGGACAAGCCACAGTCCATCGCCTGAGCGCGGGACACCACGCCATGCTGGCGCCCGGCCATCCGCGCCACCCGCCGGCGCACCTCGGCTGAGCCGGGGCCTCGAGTGTCGTGCTGAGCACCAATACGGTGCTCAATGCGACAACGGCCGGGGATTCTCCCCCTACTCGACTCGTTCGCGCCGCCGCGGCGGCGCGGGCTCGCCCGCTACCCCTCGAGCGCGGTGAGGACTATGCGCTCCTGCTCCAGGCGGTGGGCGGCCGGGTAGCCCTCGCTCGGGCTCGAGCGCTGCGGGCGGCCGACGTAGGTGAACTCGACGCCCTCGGGGATCAGCTCGGGAAGCCGGCGCGCCATCACGCTCCAGGCGCCCATGTTCTTCGGCTCCTCCTGGGCCCAGACGATCTTCTTCAGGTTCGGGTAGGCGTTGATCAGGCGCTCGAGCTCGTTGCGCGCGAACGGATAGAGGAGCTCGACCCGGCCGAGCGCGACCGAGGTCGCGGACTCGCGGCGCTCGTGCTGGTCGATGTCGTAGAAGAGCTTGCCGCTGCAGAGCACGAGCCTGTCGATCTTGTCCCGGTCCTCGCCGATGCGTGGGTCGTCGAGCACGAACCGGAACGTGCCCGAGGTCAGCTCCCCGAGCGAGGAGGACGCGGCCCGGAGGCGCAGCAGCCCCTTCGGGGTGAAGACAACGAGTGGCCGCGGCTTGGCGATTCGCGCCTGGCGGCGCAGGAGGTGGAAGTACTGCGCGGCCGTGGTCGGGTTGGCGAGCCGGATGTTCCCCTCGGAGCCGAGCTGGATGAAGCGCTCGATCCGGGCGCTCGAGTGCTCGGGCCCCGCGCCCTCGTAGCCATGGGGGAGCAGGAGCGTCAGCCGGGTCGTCTGGCCCCACTTCGACTCCCCGGCGACGATGAAGCTGTCGATGATCACCTGCGCCGAGTTGGCGAAGTCGCCGAACTGCGCCTCCCACAGCATCAGGCTCTCCGGCGAGGCGGCGGAGTATCCGTACTCGAAGCCGAGACAGCCGGCCTCGGAAAGCGGGCTGTTGTGGAGCTCGAACGGGGCCAGCGCGCCGCTCAGGTTCTGAATCGGCACGTAGCGCAGGCCGGTCTTCTCGTCGTGGAGTGCCAGGTGACGATGCGAGAACGTCCCGCGCTCGGTGTCCTGACCGGTGAGGCGGATGTGGGTTCCCTCGGTCAGCAGCGAGGCGAACGCCAGGCTCTCGGCATGGCCGAACTCGATCTCGCCCTGATCGAGCTTGTCGATGCGGGCGAGCAGCGGCTTGCGCAACTTGCGATGGATCGTGAAGCTGTCGGGCACCCGCAGCAGCTCCTCGTTGAGCGAGCGCAGGCGCTGCTCCGAGACCGCCGTCTCGACCTCCGGGCTGCGCGATCGGTCGAGCTCGCCGGTGCCGAGCGCGGTCGAGCTCGGGTCCTCGTACTCGCCTTCCTCCATCTTGGATCGCAGGCGCTTCAGCGTCGTCTGGAGCTGCTCCTGGGACCGCTTCGCCTCGCTCTCGACGTCCTCGGCGGTGACCACGCCCTGGTCCATCAGCTTGCGCGCGTACAGCTCGGAGACGGGCGGGTGCTCCTTGATCTTCGCCGCCATCGTCGGCTGCGTGTAGGCGGGCTCGTCCGTCTCGTTGTGGCCGTAGCGGCGATAGCCGATCAGGTCGATGACCACGTCTCGCCCCCACTGCTCGCGATAGGCCATCGCGAGTCGGACGGCGCCGAGACAGGCCTCGACGTCGTCGGCGTTCACGTGGATGATCGGGCAGTTGAAGCCCTTCGCCATGTCGCCGGCGTAGGGCGTCGACCGGCCGTCCCGGGGGTCGGTGGTGAAGCCCACCTGGTTGTCGGTGATCAGGTGTACCGTGCCGCCCGTCGAGTAGCCGTCGAGCGCCTGCAGGTTGAGCGTCTCCGCGACCACCCCCTGGCCGGGGAAGGCGGCGTCGCCGTGCAGGAGCAGCGCGACCGCCGCGTGCGGGTTGTGCTTCAGCCTCGGGCCGGAGTGCTCGGTCTGGGCGGCGCGGGCACCGCCGGTCACCACTGGGTCGACGAACTCGAGATGGCTCGGGTTCGGGTAGAGGCGGACCTTGACCTGGTCGCCGTCGCGGGTTTCGAACAGGCCCTCCGCGCCGTGGTGGTACTTGACGTCGCCCGTGCCCGAGTGGGGAATCGCGGCGATCGCCTTCACCTGATCGAGCGCCTTCGCGCCCTCGAATTCGGCGAGGATCGACTCGACCGAGCGACCGAGGTTGTGCGCGAGGACGCTGAGCCGGCCGCGGTGGGCCATCCCGAGCACGACCTCCTCGGCGCCGTTCTGCCTCGCCAGGGTGGCGATCTCGTCGATCATCGGCACGGTGACGTCGAGGCCCTCGATCGAGAACATCTTCTGGCCCAGGTACGCCTTCTGCAGGAAGCGCTCGAACTGGTGGACGTCGATCAGCCGCGAGAGCAGTGCCCGCTGCTCCTCGTCGCTGAGCGGCGCGCGGTGCCAGCCGGTCTCGATCATCTCCCGCAACCACATCCGCTGCTGATGCGACGAGAGGTGCTCGATCTGGTACGCGATCGTGCTGCAGTACGCCTCACGCATCCTGGGCAGCGCCTCCAGCAGGGTCTCCCCCTCGACGCCGCAGCGCAGGATCGAGGCGGGGATCCGCGACATCAGCTCGGGCGTCAGGTTCAAGTTCTCGGGCTCGAGCGCCGGATCCCCCTTGGGCGGGCCGCCGAGCGGGTTGACACTGGCGGCGAGGTGTCCGTGCGTGCGGTAGGCCTTGAGCAGCGAGGTCGCAGCCTGCACCGCCTGCAGCAGCTCCCGATCGGGCTCCGCGGCGACGGCCGGCGCCGGTGCGGAGGGGGCGGCTGTGCCCAGCGGCGGCGCGGAGGCCGACGCCGGGTGAGCGGTGCTGACCACGCTGGCCGGGATCCGGAGCGCCTCGGCCACGTCCTCGTAGAAGCCGTCCTCGCCCTGCAGTAGCTCGTCGATCCGGCGCAGGAACGAGCCCGACTCGGCGCCCTGGATGATCCGGTGGTCGTACGTCGAGGTGGTGGTCATCACCTTCGAGATCCCCAGCGCCTTGATCTTGTCCGCGGTCGCGTGCGCCCACTCGACCGGGTAGGCGAGCGCGCCGCAGGCGACGATCGTCCCCTGGCCGGGCAACAGCCGTGGGACCGAGGCGACGGTGCCGAGCCCGCCGGGGTTGGTGAGGGTGATGTTCGTGCCCTGGAAGTCGTCCGCCGTGAGCTTGTTCTCGCGGGTCTTGGTGATCAGGTCCTCGTAGGAGGCGTGGAAGGCGGCGAAGTCGTGCGTCTCCGCGGCCTTCACGCAGGGCACCATCAGGGTGCGTGAGCCGTCCTTGCGCTGGACGTCCACCGCGATCCCGAGGTTGACGTGACCGGCCTCGACGACGTGCGGCTTGCCATCCACCTCGGAATAGGTGCGCGCCATCACCGGCCACTCGCCGGTCGCCTTGACGATCGCCCAGGCGATCAGGTGCGTGAATGAGACCTTCATGCCGCGCTCCTTGAGCGCGCCGTTGATCGCCTTGCGCTTGGCGTCGAGCGTGTCGACCGGCAGCGTTCGGAACGAGGTCGCGGTCGGCATCGACCGGCTGTCGTTCATCGCCTTGGCGAGCATCGCCGCGGGGCCCCGCAGCGGCTTGGCCTCGGCCTCCGCGGCCGGCGCGGCGGCGGGAGCCGCGCCGTCGCCGTCGGCCGCCGCGAGCACGTCCTCCTTGGTCACCTTGCCGCCGGGGCCCGAGCCCTTGACGGCGGCGAGGTCGACGCCCTTCGCCGCGGCCACCCGTCGGGCCACCGGCGACACGCGTCCATTGCCGGCGTCGGCGGGCGCGGGTTCTTCGGCGGCGCTTGTCGCGGCCTCGGCCGCCGGCGTGGCCCCGTCGCCGGCGGGCGCCGCTCCCGAAGTCATCTCGGCCAGCGCCTGGCCGACCTGGACCGTCGCATCGGGCTCCACGAGCAGCTTCGTGACGGTGCCGCTGGCCGGGGCGGGCACCTCCGCGTCGATCTTGTCGGTCGACACCTCGACCACCGTGTCGCCCTCGGAGACGCTGTCCCCTTCGCCGACGTGCCATTCGAGCACCGTGCCCTCGGTCACCGACTCGCCCATCTCGGGCATGGCAATCACCAACGTTCCGCCCGCCTCCTCCGAGGGAGCGTCAGCGACCGGTGATCCCGGCTCTGCCGGGATTCGTCCGGGGGCGGCCGGGTCAGCCGGTAGATGTGCGTCCTCTGGTGTCGGCGTCTCGGTCACGCCGGGCTGGGGCGAGTCGGCGCCGGCTGCGTCGTCGCCGAGGTCCTCGTCGCCCTCGCCGCCGCCCATCACGAGACCCTCGGATTCCTTCAGCGGGGAGGGGTCGGCCGAGGCGCCGTTGTCGGATCGAGCACCGTTGGGGTCGATCTGGGCCAGCGCCTGCCCGACCTCGACCGTGTCGTCGGGCTGGGCGAGGATCTTCGTGACGACGCCGCTGGCGGGTGCGGGGACCTCGGCATCGATCTTGTCGGTCGAGACCTCGACCACCGTGTCGCCCTCGGCCACCTCCTGACCCTCGGCGACGTGCCACTCGAGGATGGTGCCCTCGGTGACCGACTCGCCCATCTGGGGCATCTGGACTTCGACGATTGTGGCCTCTGACACTGGCTTATTGAGTGTATGAGGTTGGCCTCGGCCGAGGCGATGGTTTTCCCGCTGCGAATGCGGTTTCCCGGCAACCCCTCGGTCTAACCAACGCGATAGCGCTCGAGCGCCTCCCGGCGCGCCACCGCGTGGTCGACGATCGGTTCGGGATAGTCCTCGCCGATCACGCAACCCGCCTCGCGCTGGACATCGTCGGGCATCTGCCAGGGCTCAGCCAGATAGCGATCCGGCACGGCGGCCAGCTCGGGCACGTAGCGGCGCACGTAGGCGCCATCCGGATCGTGGCGCTCGAGCTGGCGGGCGGGGCTCAGGATCCGCCGAAAGGCGGGCGCCGGGTCGGTTCCCACCGAGGCGATCCATTGCCAGTTGCCGTTGTTGTTGGCCTCGTCGCCGTCGACCAGCAACCGCATGAACCAGCGCTCGCCCCAGCGCCAGTCGATCCCCAGGTCCTTGGTCAGAAAGGAGGCGACGACGAGCCGCGCGCGATTGTGCATCCAGCCCTCGCGGCGCAGCTGGCGCATGCCGGCGTCGACCAACGGAAACCCCGTGCGGCCCTCGGTCCACGCCTCGAATCGCCGTTTCGCGTAGCTCCACCTGATCCGGCCGCGATAGCGCTGCTGGAACTCGGAGCGCGCGTTGCGAGGGAAGTGGGCGAGGACGTGATGATGGAAATCCCGCCAGCAGAGCTGGCGCCGAAACGCCTGCGGTCCGCGGCCGCGGCCGAGCCGGCGCTCGAGCTGGCGCGGAGTCAAGCACCCGAAGTGCAGGTACGGGGAGAGCCGCGAGGTCCGATCGCGGTCAAGCGCGTCGTGATTTTCGTCGTAGTCGCGCACCGCGCCTCGCAGGAACCGGACCGCGAGTCGACGACCCTCGGACTCCCCGCCCGGGGGCGGTTCGTGGACCTCCTGCTCGAGCCCGAGCGCCTGCAGGGAGGGGATCCGCCCCTTCGCCACGTCCGATGGCAGCGGCGGAAGCTCGCGCGGCGCCACGAGCACCGGACGGCGCTCCGCCGCGAGCCAGGCGCGATGAAAGGGCGAGAAGACCGTGTAGGGCTTTCCCGCCTTGGTGTGCAGCTCGGCGACGTCGTCGATCGCGTTCAGGCCGGGGTGGCCGACGGAGGCGACTCCGGCCTCGCGGAGGCGCTTGCCGGTGCGGCGGCGACGAGCGCGGGCGAATGGACTCACATCGGTGCTGAAGTGGATCTCGTCGGCCCCGACCTGGCGCGCGAGCTCGACCAGCTCGCGCTCGGGCCGCCCGCGGCGGATCACGAGGCCGGATCCCAGCCCGCGCAGCGACCGGTCGAGATCGGCAAGAGACTCCAGGAGGAACGCGGTACGCGGGCCGGACGCATGGCGTCCGGCGAGCAGCCGGTCGTCCAGGCAGAACACCGGGACGATCCGGTCGTGGCGGTCCGACGCGGCCCGCAGCGCCGGGTGATCGCGCACGCGCAGATCGCGGCGGTACCAGACGAGCGCGGTCATCCCTGGCTCCGCTCCTCGGCAAGCGCCCGCTCGAGTGCGCGGCGAAACGGCTCCGGCTCGACGTCGAACAGGCGAGCCGCGCTCGGGTCGGTGACCACGGTTCGGGTGCTCAGGCCCTCGACGAGAGGCCTCGCGATCCCGGCGTCGACCGGCGTCACCAGGCCGATCCAGAGCGACGAGAGCGTGGGCGAGAGCAGCGGCACCGGGACCATCGGCCGCTCGCGGACGCCGAGGGCCGCCGCCATCTCACCCAGCATGTCACCGTAGGAGAGGACGTCGGGACCCCCGATCTGCACCTCGCGCCCCGAGGTTTCGGCGATCCGCGGTGCGTCGCGCAGATAGGCGATGGCGTCGTCGATCCCGATCGGCTGCGTTGCGGTGCGCAGCCAGGCCGGCGCGATCATCACCGGGAGCCGGGCGACCAGGTAGCGCAGCGTTCGGTACGACTCGCTGCCGGCGCCGACCACCATCGCGGCGCGGAAGTACGTCAGCGGCGGGCCCTCGGTGGCGAGCACCTCGGCGGTCTCGTGCCGGCTCCTCAGGTGCTTCGAGCCGTGGCCGTCGCCGAGGCCCCCGAGGTAGACGACGCGCTCGACGCCCTCGTCCGACGCCATGCGGGCGAAGTTGCGCGCAGCGCGGCGCTCGCGCTCGGCGAAGTCGGAGTCGGCGCCTCCACGGCCCATCGAGTGGATCAGGTAATAGGCGACGTCGATGCCGTCGCCTATGCCGCGAAGGCTCTCCGCGTCGAGCACGTCGCCCTCGTGCACGGCGTGACCCGCCCGGCTCAGTGCCTCGCCACGGCGGCGGTTGCGCACGAGGCAGCGGGTCTCGGCGCCGGTGGCGGCCAGGGCGGCGGCAAGCCTGCCTCCGACGAAGCCCGTCGCCCCGGTGATCAGCGCCCTCATGGGCGCCGCCTACCCCCGCCGCGACTTGGCCAACCGACCGCTCGTCCCGGTCAGGACAGGCGGGCGACGAGGATCACGTCGTTGCCCGGGGCGTCGACCACGTCGCGGCGCAGGAACTCGGTCGCGCTCGCGCGGTGGTCGCAGAAGCCGCAGCTGAGCTCCGCGCGCGCCGGGACCCTGGGGCCGGGCGCGATCGGCAGCGCGCACGACGGGCACATCAGGGCGCCGCGGGCCAGAACCTGGATCCCGTTCTGGATCAGGCGCCGGTCCTCGCCGACCGCCGAGCCGCCGGTGCGGCCGAGCTTGACGTCGGGCTCGCCGCGATCGCCCGGGTCGGGAGCGAACTCAAAGGCCATGGGGGAAGTGTAGGGTCGTGGGCTGAGCGGCCCGAGCCATCGAGGAGGAGAGACTTGAGCTACTTCGTCACCGGAGCGACCGGGTTCATCGGGCGCAACCTGGTCGAGCTGTTGCTCGAACGCGAGGGGACGGTCTACGTGCTGGTCCGCGAGGGCTCGAAGGGCCGGCTCGAGGAGCTGCGCAACCGCTGGGGGACCGACGACTCGCGGGTAGTCGGCATCGTCGGTGACCTGTCCGAGCGGCGCCTCGGCATCTCCGACGCGGACCTCGAGCGGCTGAAGGGCGAGGTCGACCATCTCTTCCACCTCGCCGCGATCTACGACATGACCGCCGACGCGGAGTCGCAGCGGGTCGCGAACGTCGAGGGCACCCGCCACATGGTCGAGTTCGCCGAGGCCGTGGAGGCGGGTCGGGTCCACATGGTGAGCTCGATCGCCGCCGCCGGGCTGTACCGGGGTACCTGGCGCGAGGACATGTTCGACGAGGCGCAGGACCTCGACACGCACCCCTACTTCCGCACCAAGCACGAATCCGAGGGCGTGGTGCGCACCGAGTGCGAGCGGCCGTGGCGGGTCTACCGGCCGGGCATTGTCGTCGGCAACTCCGAGACCGGCGAGATGGACAAGGTCGACGGTCCCTACTACTTCTTCAAGCTGATCCGCCGGATCCGCAACGCCGTCCCGCAGTGGATACCGATGCCGGGCGTCGAGGGGCGCGAGATCAACATCGTCCCGGTCGACTTCGTCGTGCGCGCGATGGAGCACATCGCCCACCTCGAAGACCTCGACGGGAGGGCGTTTCACCTCACCGACCCCAACCCGCCCACCGCCGGCGAGGCGATCGACATCTTCGCCCGCGCGGCCCACGCGCCGCAGTCGTCGGTTCGCGTGCCCGCCGGCGCGCTGGAGACGGTGGAGCCGATCCTGCGGCTGGCGGTCTCGGCGACGCCGCTCGGCGACGCTGTCGCCGATCGCATCCTGGCCGACTTCGGGATCCCGCGGTCGGTGCTCGTCTACGTCAACTACCCGACCCACTTCGACTCCCGGCAGACCGAGATGGCGCTGTCGGGCACCGACATCACCGTGCCGCCGCTGGAGGCCTACGCCGGCAAGCTCTGGGACTACTGGGAGCGCCATCTCGATCCGGACCTCTTCCGCGACCGGACCCTGATGGGCGCGGCTCGCGGCCGGCTCGGACTGATCGGCGGCATCGCCCAGGTGATCGAGCAGCAGATCCCCGACGAGCTGATGCGGCTCGGGCGACGGCTGCAGGGGTCCATCTCGCTCGAGAAGGCGGTTCGCGGCCGCGTGGTGATGGTTACGGGCGCGTCCTCGGGGATCGGCAAGTCGGCCGCGCTGAAGATCGCCGCGGCCGGCGGCACCGTACTGCTCGTCGCGCGAACCCCGGAGAAGCTCGAGCAGACCAAGGAGCAGATCGAGGCGGAGGGGGGCGTCGCCTACATCCACCGCGCCGACCTCTCCGACCCCGAGGACATCGACCGCATGGCCGACGAGGCGCTCGCCCAGCACGGCCACGTCGACATCCTGATCAACAACGCCGGACGCTCCATCCGGCGCTCGATCGCACTCTCCTACGACCGCCCGCATGACTTCGAGCGCACGATCCAGCTCAACTACCTCGGCGCGGTGCGCCTGATCCTGAAGCTGCTGCCCGTGATGCGCGCCCGCAGGTCGGGCCAGATCATCAACATCAGCTCGATCGGCGTGCAGACGAACACGCCTCGCTTCTCGGCCTACGTCGCCTCGAAATCGGCGCTCGACGCGTTCTCCCGCTCGATCGCCTCGGAAATCATCGACGACGGCGTTCAGATCACCACGATCCACATGCCGCTGGTTCGGACGCCGATGATCGCCCCGACGAAGATGTACGACCGCTTCCCGACGATCACGCCGGAGGAGGCTGCCGACATGATCTGCGAGGCGATCATTCACAAGCCCAAGCGGATTGCAACTCCGCTCGGCACCCTCGGCCAGCTCCTCTATGCGATCAACCCGAAGTCGATCGACTACATCCTCAACAGCGCCTATCACCTGTTCCCGGACACGAGCGCCGCGAAGGGCGAGAAGCGGGAGCGCAAGCAGGAGACCGGCGGGCCACCGGCCGCGAGCGGCGAGCGCGCGTCCGACCAGCAGGTCCTGTTCGCCAACCTGATGCGCGGCGTGCACTGGTAGGCGCGCGCTAGCAGACCACCACCAGGTGGAACGACCCGTTGGAGGCCACGGCGGCGTCGTTCCAGATCCTGACGATCACGTCCTGGGCATCCGAGAGGTCGTACTGGACGCCGATGATTCCCGCGCCAATCGGCTGGGCGCCCGGGCTGCCGTTCACTGCGCTGACTGCGCATCCGGTCACCGTCCGGCCGAAGTCGACCCGGTAGTCGCCGGGGGTCGACGTGCCGATCGGCGCCGAGGCGACGCCCCCGCTCGACCGCGCGAGCGTGCCGTCGTTGTTCACCACCGCGTAGAGCACCCCGACGTCCTGGTTCGAGAGGCCGAAGTCGATGATCTCGCCCGCGTCGATCGAGTTGTCTGCGATCTCCTCGGCCGCGACACCGTTCGTCTGGATCTCGGATGTCCCGACCGAGCCGAGGGCGAGATCGGACGCGGCCAGGCTCTCGTTGGTGATCTCGGTTCCGGCCAAGCTCGCGTCGGTCACCTCGTCCGCTGCTACCGAGCCGGGTCCGAGGTCGGCCGCGATGAGGCCGCCGTTGGCGAGCGTGTCGTCGCGCACGTCGGCGGACAGGACCTGACCGTTGCCGATGTCGGCGGTCCTCACCTGCCCGTTGATGATGTCCTCGGTGCTGATCGTGTCAGCGCCCCCCGGATGGATCGCGTGCGCGGTGCCGCCGAGGGCGATGAAGACGGCAGCGATTCCCCACAGGTTGTGACGGATGTGTTCGCGGATCCGGGTGCTCATCGGATTACCTCCCCTTTGTCATGGGCGAGCCGAACGTATCACTCGTTACAAGGGGTCGGCCCTAGGCGCGCGATAGCGTGGCCACCGTGGCCGCGCGAGCGCGCAAGCACTGGGGCTGGGGCTATGAGGACCAGCAGCCCTCGTTCGCGGACCTGAAGGCGGCGGCGGCCGACATCCGCGAGCGGCTCGGGTTCGGCGGGGAGGCCGAGGCGCCCGTGCCTCTGGAGGAGATCGAGCTGCCGCCGCCGCGGCTCGAGGCGCCGGGGGGGCTCGCTGAGATCGTCGGCGCGGATCGGCGCGAGCGCGTTTCGCACGCGCTCGGAAAGGCCTACCGCGACGTCGTGCGCGGCTTTCGCGGCCAGATCGAGCATGCGCCTGACGTCGTCGCCCGGCCGCGCGACGAGGCGGAGATCGAGGCCGTCCTGTCCTGGTGCGCCGACGTCGGGGCCGCGGCGATCCCGTACGGGGGCGGGACCAGCGTCGTCGGCGGGATCGAGCCGCGCGTCGGAAACGGCTATGCGGGCGCCGTGACGATCGACCTCGGCGCGCTCGACCGCGTGCTCGAGGTCGACCGGGTCTCACGCGCCGCGCGAATCCAGGCCGGCGCGCTCGGGCCGAACCTGAACGAGCAGCTCGCCGAGCACGATCTCACCCTCCGCCACTTCCCGCAGTCGTTCGAGTACTCGACGCTGGGCGGTTGGATCGCCACGCGCGCCGGCGGCCACTTCGCGACCGTCTGGACCCACATCGACGACCTGGTCGAGTCGGTGCGCGCGATCACCCCGAGCGGTGCGTGGGAGAGCCGCAGGCTGCCCGGGTCCGGGGCGGGGCCGAGCCCCGACCGGATGCTGATCGGCTCCGAGGGCATCCTCGGCGTGATCACCGAGGCGTGGGTGCGGGTGCACGACCGCCCGCGGCACAAGCTCTCCGCCGGCGTCGCCTTCGACTCCTTCACCGCCGGCGCCGGGGCAGTGCGGGCGCTCGGGCAGTCCGGGCTCAACCCGGCCAACTGCCGCCTGCTCGACGAGGTGGAGTCGGAGCTCACCCATGCGTCCGAGGACGGTCGCGCCACGCTGGTGCTCGGGTTCGAGTCGGCCCACCAGCCCGTGGACGCGCTCATGGACCAGGCGCTCGAGCTGGTGCGCGACCACGGCGGCGATCCTGGGGAGATCCGGGGGCGCGCAGCGGCCGACGAGCGGGGGGGCGCTGTCGGCGCCTGGCGCCACGCGTTCCTCGCGGCGCCCTACCTGCGCGACACGTTCGTCGCCGTAGGCGTGCTGTCCGACACTTTCGAGACCGCCATCACCTGGGACCGCTTCGCCGACTTCCACGCGACGGTCATCGACACGGCCCGGCGCGCGGTCGCCGAGGCGTCGGGCGGGGCTGCCGAGGGCGACGCGGCGCCGCGTGTGATGTGCCGCTTCACCCACGTCTATCCCGACGGCCCCGCGCCGTACTTCACGATCCTCGCGCCCGCGCGGCGGGGCTCGGAGGTCGAGCAGTGGGACGAGATCAAGGCGGCCGTCTCGGACGCGGTGATCGACGCAGGCGGCACGATCACCCACCATCACGCGGTCGGCCGCGACCACCGCCCGTGGTACGACCGCCAGCGCCCGGACGCGTTCGCCGGGGCGTTGCTCGCGGCCAAGCGGGAGCTCGACCCGGGGGCGGTGCTCAACCCCGGGGTGCTCGTCGATCCCTGACGTCGTCAGGCCGGCGGCGCGCCGCCAAGCGCAGCGACGATCGCGTCGGCGTCGTCGCGGTGGATCCGCGGTACCTCGACGCGGAACTCTCCGTCCGGCGTCTTCAGGAACAACTCACCGGCGCCGAACCGTCCGTGGCGGTGATGGACGACCCCGACGAGCTCGCGGTCCCAGGTCGATACCACCTGGCTCGGGATCTCGACCAGCTTCGGGTAGCCGACCACGACGACCTGGCTCGGCAGTACTGCGATCCCGTAGAACCGCACTCCCGGCGCCAGCGGGTTCTTGCTTTGGGTCATCGGCAGCGACGCCTCGACCGGATCGTCGGTCTCGAGTCGCTCCGCTACGTACTCCACCAGCTTCCTGCGGCGGTTTTCGACCAGTCGGTCCGTGAGGCCCATCGGCTGCTGGTACAGACCCTAACCTTCCCCGGCCGATGCCGCTGATCACAGCCCTGCGCCCGCAGGAGTGGATCAAGAACCTGCTCGTGTTCGCGGGGCTGCTCTTCTCGGGACAGCTCGACGAGGGCGATCAGGTCCTGGCCGCGACCCTCACCTTCATCGCCTTCTGTGGCATCTCGAGCGCCGGCTACCTGCTCAACGACCTGCTCGACCGAGAACACGATCGCCGCCATCCGGAGAAGCGCCGGCGACCGATCGCCAGCGGCGCGGTTGCGCCCGGCACCGCCGCCGCCGTCGCGCTTGCGCTCGGTGCGCTCGCGGTCGCGCTCGGGTTCGCGATCGAGCCCGAGGTCGGCGGTCTCGTCGTCGCCTACGGCGCGATCACCACCGCGTACTCGCTGCTGCTCAAGCGCCTGGTGATCCTCGACGTGATGACGATCGCCTCGCTGTTCATCCTCCGCGTCGTGGCCGGCGCGGTCGCGGTCGAGGCGCAGGCATCGGAGTTCCTGCTCATCTGCACCGGGATGCTCGCCCTGTTCCTCGGCTTCACCAAGCGCCGGCAGGAGGCGATGCTCGAGGAGCGGGAAGCGGCCGACTCCCGACCCGTGCTCGAGCACTACTCGCTGCCGTTCCTCGACCAGATGATCGCCATGGTGACCGCGGCGGCGATCCTCACGTACGTCATCTACGCGGTCGACAGCCCGCTGGTCGGATCGCGGATGCTGGCCACGGCGCCGTCGGTGCTCTACGGCGTGTTTCGCTATCTGTACCTGATCTACGACCGCCGGGACACCCGTTCGACGGCTGCGATCCTGCTCGAGGATCCCGGCATGCTGTTCGCCGAGGCGACCTGGGTGGCATCGGCGCTCGCCGTGCTGTACGTGTTCGACTGATGTCGCAAGACGACAAGATCGTGATCCCGCAGGGCGGGGGCGAGACGATCACCGCGCTCGACCGGCGCGACGTGGCCCTGCTCGCCGACCGGCCACAGATATCGATCACGTGGTCGCGGTACGGACCGGGCGAGGTCGGCCCCGACCCGCATGTCCACCGCGAGCACACCGATGCCTGGTACGTCCTCGACGGCGAGCTGACCTTCACCCTCGGGCCCGACTCCGAGCGGCGCAGCGCCGGTGCGGGGACCTTCGTCGC
The DNA here is from genome assembly GCA_963729075.1 of uncultured Solirubrobacterales bacterium. Classification (GTDB taxonomy): domain Bacteria; phylum Actinomycetota; class Thermoleophilia; order Solirubrobacterales; family 70-9; genus WHSW01. The sequence continues at coordinate 35,999 of CAVSMU010000005.1, forward strand.
GGTGCCGCCGAACCTGATCCACTCATTCGCGAACGAGGGCTCCACGGACGCCCGGTTCCTCAACTTCCACACCCCCGACGGGGGGTTCGCCGCCTTCATGCGCGGCATGCGGGACGGGCTCGGCGTCGGGTTCGACAGCTTCGACCCGCCCCCCGATGGAGGCATCGCGGCGAGCGAGGCGGTGCTCCATGGGCCGGACGGAGGCGAGCGGCTGGTCCGCGGCAATCGCTCGCTCTTGCTCAAGGGGGCGCTCGCCGACATCTGCTTCTCCGAGTTCACCGTCGACGGCGCGCTCGACGGCCCCGGCATCCACGAACACGAAGTCGAGGTCGACACGTTCTACGTTCTCGACGGAGAGCTCGAGCTGACGGTCGAGGACAACGCCCGGGCCGCGGGCGCGGGGACGCTCGCCGCCGTGCCGCCCGGCGTCCGGCATACCTTCGCCCATCGGGGATCGGGCACAGTGCGCTTCCTCAACGTGCACGCGCCTGACGGGGGCTTCGCCGCGTACTTGCGCAAGATCTCCGACTAGTCCCGCGCACTAGTAGGGTCTCGCTCCCGTGGACCTCACGCTGACTCCGGAAGAGCAGGCGTTTCGCGACGAGGTTCGCGCCTGGCTGGACGCGAACCATCCGGGCGAGGCGCCGAGCGGCGGCGACCTGGTCCAGTTCGAGTTCGAGCGCGAGTGGCAGCGCAAGCTCCACGAGGCCGGCTGGGCCGGGATCGCGTGGCCGAAGGAGTACGGCGGCCGTGGCGCGACCCTCATCGAGCAGTCGATCTTCGGCGAGGAGCTCGCGCGGGCGAAGGCGCCCCGGCCGGCGAACGTGCTCGGCCTCGTGATGGGAGGGCCGGTGGTGATCGCCCACGGGACCGAAGAGCAGAAGGAGCGCTTCCTCGAGCCGATCCTGTCCGCCGAGGAGATCTGGTGCCAGGGATTCTCCGAGCCCGAGTCGGGCTCGGACCTCGCCTCGCTCAAGACGAAGGCGGTGCCCGAGAACGGCGGCTGGCGGATCACCGGCCAGAAGGTGTGGACCACGTTCGCTCACGAGGCGAAGTGGTGCATGCTCGTCGCCCGGACGGATCCCGACGTGCCCAAGCACAAGGGCCTCACCTACTTCCTCATGGACATGGAGCAGGACGAGGTCGAGGTGCGCCCGCTGCGCCAGATTACGGGCGAGGCCGAGTTCAACGAGCTCTTCATCGAGGGTGCCTACGTCGCCGACGAGAACGTCGTCGGCGGGGTCGGCAACGGCTGGATGGTGGCAATCACGACGCTCATGAACGAGCGCGCCGGGCTCGGCGCCTCGGCCGCGCTCGGCCTCGCAAACGTGCTCGACGAGCTGATCGCCCTCGCGCGCGAGCGCGACCTCGCCGACGACCCGCTCGTCCGCGACAAGGTCGCTCGTCTGAAGATCGGGATCGAGGGGCTGAGGCTCGGAGCGATGCGGGCGCTTACCGCGACGATGAAGGTCGGGACCCCGGGGCCCGAGGGCTCGATCGCGAAGCTGCAGTGGTCGTCGACCAACCAGGCCCTGACCGAGCTCGCGGTCGAGGTCGGGGGCACCGAGGCGTTGCGGCAGGACGGGCTCTGGGCCTACAGGTTCCTTCGGTCGCGGGCGAACTCGATCGAGGGCGGCACGAGCGACGTGCTCAAGAACATCGTCGCCGAGCGCGTGCTGGGCCTGCCGAAGCTGAGGTGAGTGAATGAGCGCCTTTAGGCGCGAAACGAACATTGCCCCCCTGGCAAGGGAAGGTTCCTAGTGGACTTCGACTTCAACGACGAGCAGCGCGAGATCAAGTCGACGGCGCGGCAGTTCCTGGCCGACCGCTTCAAGCCGGAGAAGGTCCGCGAGCTCGCGGAGTCCGGCGATCCGTACGACGCCGCGATCTGGGATGAGATCTGCGACCTCGGTTGGCCGGGAATCGCCATCGCCGAGGAGCACGGTGGACAGGGGCTGGGCACGCTGGAGCTGGTCATCCTCCAGGAGGAGTTGGGGTACGCGCTCGCGCCCACCCCGCTGGTCTCCAATGCCGGCGCCGGCTTGGTGATCGTGAGCGCCGGCAGCGAAGACCAGCAGGCCCGCTGGCTTCCCGGGATCGCCTCGGGCGAGCAGCGGGGCGCCCTGGCGATGACCGCCGACGACCCGCCGATCGCGGGCGCGGCCGGGGGCGCGGCCCTGATCGTGCTACCGAACGGGGACCGGGCGAGGATCGTCGAGGGCTCGGAGGCCGAGCTCGAGCGCCTGGAGCTGATCGACTCGACACGGGCCTACTACCGGGTCAGCGCCGATGGTGGCGACCCGCTGGACGGCGACGTCGCCGCCGGCCTTCAGCGCGCGGCGGTCGCGATCGCGGCCGAGCTCGTCGGTGTCGCCCAGCGGGCGCTCGACATGGCGATCGAATACGCGAAGGAGCGTGAGCAGTTCGGGCGCCCGATCGGCGCCTATCAAGCGGTCTCGCACCGACTCGCCGAGATGCTCTGGGACGTCGAGGAAGCCCGCTCGCTGACGTACTACGCGGCGTGGTGCGCCGACGCGAACCCGGAGGCGCTGGCCCTGGCCGCGCACATGGCCAAGGCACGCGCGTCCGACGCCGCGAACTCGGTCACCCACAACGCCATCCAGACCTTCGGCGGGATCGGGTTCACGTGGGAGCACGACGTCCACTTCTTCCTCAAGCGGGCGAGGGTGGGCTCGCAGCTGCTCGGATCGGCGCGCCAGCACCGCGAGCGTGTGGCAGACCTGGTCGGCCTCGGCGAGGCCGTCGCCGCGCCGGCCTGAGCGAGCGGAGCGGCCGGCGGTTTCCTGGGAGCGCCGATCGGGTAAACGGCCGAACAGATTTGGGGCGGCCCGGAGGTTGCGGAGGTTGCCGCTGACCGGAGGTTGCCGCTGGCAAGCTTTATGTAAGGAGGAGAGGATGCGGAGATCGCATCTTGCCGCGTGCGTGGCCGTCTTGGCGACGCTCGCATTCGCGCCGAGCGCAGTCGCCAAGCCTGGCGATGTGGACTCGACGAGGCTCGAGAGGCTGGTGACGGTGGAGGGGATCACCGAGCATCAACAGGCGCTGCAGAACATCGCCGACCTCAACGGCGGCACGCGCTACACCCGCACGCCCGGCTATACGGCGTCGGCCGCGTACGTGAAGTCGACGCTCGAGAAAGCTGGCTACGACGCCCGCTACGAGATGTTCAACATGCCCGTGTGGCATGAGACCGCGGCGCCGGTGCTCGAGCAGGTCTCGCCGACGCCGACGACGTACATCGCGGGCAGCGCCGCGGACGACAACTCGCCGAACGTCGACTTCATCGCGTTCGAGCACTCGCCGACGAAGTCGGTCTCGAACGCCCGCGTGGTGCCGACCAACGACATCGTCATCCCGCCTGTGGTTGGCGGCAGCACGAGCGGCTGCGAGATGACCGACTTCCCGACCGGACGCCAAGGATGCGGTGGCGCTGATCCAGCGCGGCACGTGCGCGTTCACGCAGAAGCTGGAGAACGCCGTGACCGCCGGCGCGATCGGCGTGATCCTGTTCAACGAGGGCGACCGCGGGGCGCACGAACGCGCTGTTCCGCTCGGCGCCCGTGGAGTACCCGATCCCGGCGGTGCTTTCGAGCTTCGCCGTCGGCCAGGAGCTCTACAACGCGTACCAGCCGGGCGTCGGCCCGACGGTCAACCTGGCGACGTCCGGCGTTGAGCAGGAGACGCTCTATCCGAACGTCGTCGCCGAGACCCGGGGCGGCGACCCCGACCACGTCGTACTCGCCGGTGCGCATCTGGACTCCGTCCCGGCCGGCCCGGGCGTCAACGACGACGGGTCCGGCACCGCGTTCCAGCTCGAGCTTGCCGAGCAGCTCGCGAAGTCCGGCACACAACCGCGCTACCAGATCCGGTTCCTGTGGTTCGGCGGCGAGGAGGACGGTCTCGTCGGCTCGCAGTTCTACGCGGCGAATATGTCCAACGCCGACGTCGCGAGGTCGATCGCGATGATCGACACCGACATGATCGCCTCGTCGAACTTCGCACGGCTGGTCTACGACGGTGACGGAAGCGAGCCCGGCAATCCCGCCGGACCGGCCGGCTCCGGCACGATCGAGAACGTCTTCGTGCGCTACTGGGCGCAGCACGGCCTCTCCAGCGAGCCGATCCCGTTCGACGGGCGCTCCGACTACGTCGGCTTCATCAACCGCGGGATCCCCGGCGGTGGGATCTTCTCCGGGGCAGAGGCTCCGAAGACCGCGGCGCAGGTGGCAGCCTACGGCGGTGTCTTGGGCGAGCAGCTCGACCCCTGTTACCACGAGGCCTGCGACACCTACGCGACGCTCACCGGGCCAGCCGCCGGCTGAGACCATGAACGTCTACGAGGCAGACCCGACGCCCGAGAACCTGGCGATCGCGCAGATGCAGGCCGACCAGCTCAACGGAAACGCGCTGCGCTCGCTAGGGCAGTTCAAGGGCGCGCTCGTGCATACCGATCTGGTACTTCGCGCGCGCCAAGGGCGCGCTCCCGCCGCGCGCGGCAGCGTCCGCCAGGAAGGCGAAGCGGACGACGTACCACTTCAAGTACGAAGGACACCCGGGAGCACGCACGCACTGAGCCGCAGTCCCGGCCAGATCACGACCGAGGGCGGCGCTCCCGGCGCCGCCCTCACGCCCCCGACCCCCCGAGGGCCAAACACCGACTCGGGCTGAGCTCAGATGCCGGCGCGCGGCTTGCCCTCGGGGAAGCGCTCGAGCCCGTCGTCGGGGATCGGCTCCCAGGGGGCCGCGTAGGCGACGTAGGTCCGCCAGCTCGGCCGCACGCCGGGATCGGCGTCAAACGCGCCGAGGCGCACGCTCATCTCCGTCGGGTCGTCGGGGTTGCGGCTGAACAGGTGAGCTCCGCACTCGCCGCAGAAGCACTTCTCGAACCCGCCGTCGGGGTGGCGCCACGCCTTGACCAGCTCCTCGCCCCGCAGCAGGTTGAAGGTGCGGCCGTCGATTCGCGCCTGCGCCGAGGCGGCGGTGCCGGTGCGACGCTGACAGCGGGTGCAGTGACAGTAGCCCGCGGCCGGGGCCGGCTCGGTGAGCTCGAACCGGACGCCGCCGCATAGGCAGCCCCCGGTCCGCGATGGATCGTTCACGACGGCAAGTTTGGCAGCCGGCCGCTAGCTCGGGTCGGGGACGATCTCGACGTCCGCCGCGAGCTCGGTCTTGCCGCGGAGCCGGTATTCGACGTCGACCGCCTCGTGCTTGCGATAGGTGCCGAACAGGCCCAGGTACATCGCCATCCAGCGCCCCGGCGTGACCGTCTCCTTGACGATCGGACGCGCGAAGGCGATCTCCGTGCGGCGGACCTCGTAGTCGGTGCCCTCCCGCTGCTCGACGCCGTTGATGTAGACCCGGATCGGTGGCTCGGCGCCGCGCGGCAGGCGCACGCGCCGCCCGGCCGCGTAGCTGCCCTTCGGGACCTCGACGTCCTGCTCCTTCATCGGGCTCACGCCAGCTCGCGCCTGACGGCGTCGAACGGAGTCTCGTCGGCCTCGAGCTCGAGGGTCCGCCGGCGGGTGGCGCCGGCGTAGGGAACGAGCCTCCCGTCGCCCATCACGTCGAGGCCGGCATCGCGGCCTCGCAGAAGCCCGCCGGTTGAGATCTCGAGCCGGGCGGCGACGCGCTCGCCCGGCTGGTAGTCCCGGAACATCTTCACGGCGCCGAGGGGCGCCGCTTCGCTGACCTCATCGGCGGCCGCCCGCATCGCCCGCACCGCCTCGTCGAGATCCTCGAAGCGCTCGCGGTTGACAACCGACCCGCGCCGAATCGTGAGCTTGAAGCTCAGTGCCCGTCAGGCTCCGCGCCTGGGCCGGCGCGGCCGGCGCGCCGGCGGGCCCGTGATCTTCTCCGGTCCCTCGCGCTGGTCGATCGGCACGTAGTCGCGGTCGCGCTCGCCGGTGTAGATCTGGCGCGGGCGCGCGATCTTCTGCTCCGGGTCCTCGTTCAGCTCCATCCACTGGGCGACCCACCCGGATGTGCGCGGGATCGCGAAGATGACCGTGAACATGTCGGTCGGGATCCCGAGCGCCTCGTAGATCAGTCCCGAGTAGAAGTCGACGTTCGGATAGAGCTTGCGCGAGGTGAAGAACTCGTCGTCGAGCGCCTGCTTCTCGAGCTCGACGGCAATGTCGAGCAGCGGGTTGTCGCCGGTCGCCTCGAGCACCTCGTCGACATGCTTCTTGATGATCCGCGCCCGCGGGTCGTAGTTCTTGTACACCCGGTGGCCGAACCCCATCAGCTTCTCCTCGCGGTTCTTCACGCCCTCGAGGAAGTCGGGGATGTTCTCCGCCTTCTCGATCCGCCGCAGCATCCGCAGCACCGCCTCGTTGGCGCCGCCGTGCAGCGGCCCGTATAGCGCGGCGACCCCGGCGGCGACGGCCGAGTACGGGTCGACCCTCGACGAGCCGACCGAGCGCACCGCGTTCGTGGAGCAATTCTGCTCGTGGTCGGCGTGGAGGATGAAGAGGACGTCGAGGGCCTTCGACAGCCGCGGGTCGGGCTCGTACCTGACCTCAGTCATCGTGTAGAGCATCGCGAGCAAGTTCTCGGAGTAGCTCAGGTCGTTGTCGGGATAGATGTAGGGCAGCCCGAGGTTGTGGCGGTAGGCGAACGCCGCGAGCGTCGGCATCTTCGCGATCAGCCTGATCGCCGCCATGTAGCGCTCCTCGGGATCGTCAATCTGGTTCGCGTCCGGGTAGAAGGTCGAGAGCGCGCCGACCGAGGCGAGCAGCATCCCCATCGGATGGGCGTCGTAACGGAAGCCCTCGACGAACTTCTTGATGTTCTCGTGGACGAAGGTGTGGTGGACGATGTCGTACTTCCAGCGCTCGAGCTGGGCCGCGGTGGGCAGCTCGCCGAAGACCAGCAGGTAGGCGACCTCGACATAGCTCGACTGCTCGCAGAGCTGCTCGATCGGGTACCCGCGGTGCTGGAGGATGCCCGCATCGCCATCGATGTAGGTGATCGCCGAGCGACAGGACGCGGTGTTCGTGAACGCCGGGTCGTAGGACATGAGGCCGAAGTCGTCCTCGTCGACCTTGATCTGGCGCAGGTCCAGCCCGCGGATGGTCCCGTCGGTGATCTCGAGCTCGTACTCCCGGCCGGTCCGATTGTCGGTGACCGTGAGCGTGTCCTGGGTCTGCTCGGCGGTGGCCACGCCGGCGCCGTCACCTGAAGTCTGCTGCTCGCTAGCCATCACCTCTCCTCGTTCTGTCTCATGCGTCGTTCTCCACATTCTCGCAGCAAAACCCGCGCGCCCCCACCGGGCGCGGCCCGCGCCCGCCGAACCCCGGGGGGCGAACCCGGTTCGCTGAAGCCTTTGGTACCCCATGGGGGACCAGAAGCTTCAACGAGCGCAGAGGGCCTGGAAGCTGGTCGACGCGCAGCATGGCGTCGTGGCGCGGCGACAGCTGTTGGCCTTGGGGTTCAGCCCGACTTCGATCAAGCACCGGGTCGCGACGGGGCGACTGCATCCGGTCCGACCAGGCGTCTATGCCGCCGGGCGTCCCGACCTGACCGACCGCGGCACGTGGATGGCGGCGATTTTGAGCTGCGGGCCGCACGCCGTCCTCAGCCACCACAGCGCGGCCGCGCTGTGGGGAATCGGGCCTTCCCGACGTAGGATCGAGGTCTCGGTGCCCCTGCGAACCGCCCGCGCGCGCCCCGGCATCGTCGTCCACCGGCGGGCGAACCTCCGCGCGGCGGACGTCGCGGCCCGAGACGGCATCCCGGTCACGACGCCGGTCTGCACGCTCGTCGACATCGCCCTCGGGCTCGGCCGCGAGGAGCTCGAGGCCGCAGTCAACGCCGCGGACAGGCGCGAGCTGGTCGACCCCGAGCGCCTGCGACGGGCGCTCGACGAGCTGCCGCGGCGGCCCGGCGTCGTGAACCTACGCGCGGCACTGGAGCGGCGCACGTTCGTGCTCACGGACTCGGCGCTCGAGCGCCGCTTCGTCCCTCTGGCCCGCGAGGCGGGGCTCGGGCGTCCGCTGACCGGTGTACGGCTGAACGGCTTCAAGGTCGACTTCTACTGGCCCGACCTGGGCCTCGTGGTCGAGACGGACGGGCTGCGCTACCACCGCACGCCCGCTCAGCAGGCGATCGACCGGCTCCGCGACCAGGCGCACACGGCTGCCGGGCTCACGCCCCTGCGGTTCACGCACGCCCAGGTCCACCACGACCCCGGGCACGTCCGGCGGACGCTTGCCGCGACCGCGCAGCGCCTCCGCGCTAGCGAACGATCGGCGCTTCCTCGAAGTGCGTCAGGCGCTTGAACTCCGAGAGGCGCTCGGCGATCTCGCCCTCGGTCAATGACGCGACCCGCTCGGTGCCGAAGTCCTCGACGTTGAACGAGGCCATCACCGACCCGTAGGCCATCGCCTGGCGCAGCGCGCGCTCGCCGTGCTCGCCCGCGATCCGCACCGCGTCGAGATAGCCCAAAAAACCGCCGGCGAAGCTGTCGCCGGCGCCCGTGGGGTCGCGGACGTCCTCGATCAACAGTCCGGGTATCGCGAACATGCCCTCCCCGGTGAACAGCGCCGCCCCGTACTCGCCGCGCTTGGCGACGATCACCTCGGGGCCGAGCTCCATGGTTGCCCGGGCGGCGTGGACGAGGTTCGGCTGCTCGGTGAGCATTCGCAGCTCGGCGTCGTTGAGCAGCAGGCACTCGACCTCGCCGATCGCCGCCACCAGCGAGTCGCGCGCAGTGTCGATCCAGAGGTTCATCGAGTCGAGCGCGGCGAAGCTCGCCGCCGACTGCCGCCTCACATCGCGCTGCAGCTCCGGCTGGATGTTGCCGAGGAAGAGCATCTGCGACTCCGCAGGACTCCGGCGAGAGCTTGGGTTGGAAGTCGGCGAAGACGTTGAGCTGCGTGTCGTCGGTGTGGGCGACGTTCATGTCGTGGTCGTAGTGCCCGCGCCAGAAGAAGGTCTTGCCGCCCGCGACGTGCTCGATGTCATCGGTGGCGATTCCCCGCTCCGAGAGCACCGCCAGGTGCTCCTCGCCGAAGTCGTCGCCGACCGGTCCGACCACGCACACGTCCGTGAAGAAGCTCGCTGCGAGCGCGAAGTGCACCGCGGAGCCGCCGAGCATCCGCTCGCGCTCCCCGAACGGGGTGCGCACGCTGTCGAAGGCGATGGATCCGACGACGGTCAGGGCCACGGCTGCGGCATCCTGACAGACTCACGCCCCGTGAGAGCGATACGGATCGAGGAGTTCGGGGGCCCCGAGGTCATGGAGCTCGTCGATGTCCCCGACCCCGAGCCCGGCGAGGGCGAGGTCGTGGTCGAGGTCGCACGGGCGGGCGTCAACTTCGCCGACACGCACGCCACCCGCAACGACTACCTGGCCGAGCAGACCCTGCCGATGATCCCGGGCGGCGAGATCTCAGGCCGGACGCCCGACGGACGCCGCGTGGCCGCCATCCTCGCCGGTGGAGGCTACGCGTCGAAGGTGGCGGTGCCCGAGAGCTGGCTGGTTCCCCTCGCCGACGAGGTCTCCGACGACCAGGCCGCGTCGCTGCTGCTCCAGGGGCTGACCGCCCATGCCCTGATCCATCGCTGCGCGCGCCTGCAGCCGGGCGAGACGGTGGTCGTCCAGGCCGCGGCGGGCGGCACCGGCACGCTCGCGGTGCAGCTCGCCAAGCGGGCCGGCGGGCGCGTGATCGCGCTCGCCTCGAGCCCCGAGAAGCGCGAGCTCACGGAACGGCTCGGCGCCGACGCCAGCGTCGACTCGCGCGCCCCCGAGCTGCGGGACGCGATCCTGGAGGCCAACGAGGGCAAGCCGGTCGACGCCGTCCTCGAGATGACCGGCGGCGAGACGTTCGAGGCCTGCCTGCGAACCCTGGCACCGTTCGGGCGCCACGTCGTATTCGGGATCGCTTCACGCGATCGCAACCAGGTCGACACCGGCCACCTGCTGCGGCACTCGCGCAGCGTGATCGGGTTTTGGCTCATGCACCTGATCCCACACCGTGACGAGGTCGCGGCGATGATCGCCGACCTGCTCGGCGCGGTCGCCGCTGGCGAGCTCGAGGTGATCGTCGGCGATGTCTACCCGCTCTCGGAGGCGCGCCGCGCGCACGAGGACATCGCGGCGCGGCGGACCTCGGGGAAGCTGCTACTCGACCCGAGCCTGTGAGCCCGTTCAAGGACCTCGGACTCGCGCCCGAGCTGCTGCTCGCGCTCGACGAGCTCGGCTACATCGAGCCGACGCCGATCCAGGAGCAGGCGATCCCGGAGCTGCTCGGCGGCCATGACGTCATCGGCCAAGCCCAGACCGGGACCGGCAAGACCGCCGCGTTCGGGCTGCCGCTGCTCCAGTACCTCGACCCGGACTCCCAGGAGACCCAGGCGATCGTGCTCACGCCGACGCGCGAGCTCTGCATCCAGGTGACCCAGGCGCTTCGCGCCTACGCCGAGCACCTCGACATCGAGGTCGTCGCCGTCTTCGGCGGAGCGCCGATCTCGACCCAGCAGTCGCGGTTGCGGCGCGGCGCCCACGTCGTCGTCGCCACGGTCGGCCGGATGATGGACCTGCTCAACCGCCGCTCGCTGGTACTCACCTCGGCCCGCTACGTCGTCCTCGACGAGGCCGACGAGATGCTCGACCTCGGGTTCATCGAGGATGTGGAGCGGATCCTGCGGATGTGCCCCTCCGGGCGCCAGACGGCGTTGTTCTCGGCGACGATCCCGGCGCCGGTCGCCAGGCTCGCCGAGCAGTACATGTACGACCCGGTGACGATCAGGGTCACGCCGCAACAGCTGACGGTCGACGCGATCGAGCAGGCCTACGTCGAGGTCGACGCCCGGCGCAAGACTGAGCGCCTGGTCGAGGTGCTGCGAGCCGAGGAGCCCGAGCAGGCGATCATCTTCTGCCGCACCAAGATCGGCGCCGCGCGGCTCGACCGCGAGCTCGCCGCCCGCGGGCTGCGGGTCAAGGCGCTGCACGGCGACATGACCCAGGGCCAGCGCGACGGGGTGATGATCCAGTTCAAGGACCACCGGCTGCCGCTGCTCGTCGCCACCGACGTTGCCGCGCGCGGGCTCGACATCGAGCACGTCACTCACGTGATCAACTACGACCTCCCGAACAGCCCCGGAATCTACGTGCACCGGATCGGCCGCACCGGCCGGGTCGGGCGCACCGGCCGGGCGATCACTTTCGTGACCCCGAAGCAGCGCGACGAGATCCCGCGGATCGAGCGCGAGGCGAAGACCACGATCGGCGAGTGGGAGCCGCCCGAGGAGCGGATCGAGCACGCTCCGCGCCCGCGCCGGCGCGACCATCGCCGGGAGCGCGAGCGGTTGCCGGCCGAGGAGGAGCTCGCCGGCGCCGACGGGGCGGGTGACGGGAACGGGCTCGTGAAGCTGTTCGTCAACCGCGGCAGCCGCAGCGGAATCGGCGAGCAGGAGCTGCGCTGGGCGCTCACCGAGGGCGCGGTGATCCCCGAGGGCGCGATCGGCAACATCCGCGTGCTCGAGCGGTTCTCGTTCGTCGAGCTGCCCGGCGAGCAGGCGAAGCTGGCGCTCGAGCGCCTCGACGGGACCAAGCTCGAGGGCAAGCAGATCAGGGTCGAGTACGCGAAGGACTGAGACCCCACCGCCGAGATGCTCCGCTACCGCGTCCGCTCTCGGCGGGTCTGGGGTTGGACAATCGTCGCGCCGACCGCACTCGCGGCGGTCCTGGCGGTCGGCTATCTGATCTGGTCGCCGCCGAGCCAGGACCTGTCCGCGGCCATCTTCCGAGCCGACCTGTTCGCGGACCACGGGTTCGTGCTCTGGAACAACGACTGGTACTCGGGGCACCACGTGCTCTCCTACAGCGTGCTCTATCCGCCGCTCGCCGCGCTGCTCGGCGTGCGGGTCGTGGGCGCGCTCGGAGTCGTCGCCGCGGCGGCTGTCTTCGCCGCGCTGGCGCGCGACCGCTTCGGAGACCGGGCGCTGGTCCCGGCCCTGTGGTTCGCCGCCGGCGCGGCGAGCTGGCTGCTCACCGGCCGGATGGCGTTTCTGCTCGCCCTTCCCTTCGGCCTCGGAGCGCTGCTCGCCGCCGACCGCGGCCGCGCGGCGCTCGGGGCGTTGCTCGCCGCGCTCGGGAGCCTCGCGAGCCCTGTCGCGGGCCTGTTCGTCGGCCTGGCCGGGGTGGCGATCGGGCTCGCCGGCGAGCGCGCCCGCGGCGCGTGGCTCGCGCTCGGCGCGGTGGTGCCGATCGTGGTCCTCAACCTCGCCTTCCCGGTCGGCGGCGAGGAGCCGTTCGTCTTCGATGCCTTCATCGCGGTGCCCGTGCTCGCCGTGGCGGTGCTCTGGCTGGTTCCGGTCGAGTACCGGGCGCTGCGGATCGGCGTGCTGCTCTACGCGGCCCTGGCGCTGGCCGTGTTCGTGATCCCGAACGCACTCGGGGGGAACGTCACCCGGCTCGGCGCGCTGCTCGCCGGACCGGTGCTGGCACTCGTGCTCTGGCCCCGGGGCCGGCTGGTCGTTGTCGCAGTGTCGATCCCGCTGCTGTACTGGCAGCTGATCGCCCCCGTCCGAGACGTGCGCGAGGGAGTCGGCGACCCGGCCTCCGAGCGCGCCTACTTCGAGCCGCTCCTGGCCGAGCTCGATTCGGCGCCCGACGTCGGCCGCGTTCACGTGACGCCGACCCAGAACCGCTGGGAGGCCGCCTACGTCGCCCCGGACTTCCCGCTCGCCCGCGGGTGGCTGCGCCAGCTCGAATCCGACGACTTCGACCTCTTCACCGACGGAAGCCTCACGCCCGAGAGCTACCGCGACTGGCTCGCGGAGCACGAGGTCGGCTACGTCGCGGTGCCGAACGTCGATCTCGACTACCTCGCCGAGGACGAGGTCGCGCTCATCGATACCGGGCTGGAATACCTCGACCTCGTGTGGCGCAACGACGACTGGCGCCTCTACCGGGTCGACGGGGCGGCCCCCGTCGGCGCCGCGGCGGTCGGCCCGGACTGGTTCGAGGTCGACGCCCGCCAGCCCGGCGAGCACCCGGTCGGGATCGAGTTCACACGCTGGTGGCGGGTGGTCGAGGGCGACGCGTGCGTCGAGGAGGGCGAGGACGGGGAGACCGTGGTCGAGGCGAGGGCGCCGGGGCGGATCCGGGTCGAGGCGCGGCTTAGCGGTGGGTCGTGCTCGGAATAGTCCTTGGCCTCGGTTCGAGCGTCGCCTGGGGCGTCTCCGATTTCCTCGGCGGCCTCCAGAGCCGCCGGATCTCGGCGCTCACCGTGCTGCTGGTCACGCAGCCGGTGGGCCTCGCGCTCGCGCTCGCCTTCGCCCTGATCGCCGGCGGTGATCCGCTGAGCCGCGAGGATGCGATCCTCGCCGTGACCGGCGGCGCGATCGTCGTGGGCGCGCTCGGCGCCTTCTACCGGGCGATGGCGCTCGGCTCGATCAGCGTCGTTGCCACGATCGGGGCCCTCGGCGTGCTCGTCCCGATCGCGGGCGGGCTGGCCCAGGGCGAGGACCCCGGGCTGGTGTCGACCCTCGGGGTCCTCCTGGCGGTCCCGGGCGTGGTGCTGGCGGCGCGCGAGCCGGATCCCGAATGGCGGGCCGCGGGGCGGGCGTCGATCGGGCTGGCGGCGCTCGCGGCGATCGGCTTCGGCACCTTCTTCCTGCTCCTCGACCTGTCGGCGAACCAGGAGCCGGCGTGGACCGTGGTCGCCGCGCGCAGCGGCGGGGTCGTCGCCCTGTTGATCGCCGCCGCCGTGGTGCGGCCGTCGATGCGGATCCCCGCCTCGATGGCGCCGGCCCTCATCGCGATCGGCACCTGCGACGTGCTTGCAAACAGCCTATTCGCGGCGGCCACGAATCACGGGCTGCTCACCCTGATCGCGGTCTCCGGCTCGATCTACGGCGCGGTCACGGTGCTCCTGGCCCGCTTCGTGCTCGGCGAGCGGCTCGCCGCGTCCCAGCGCGCCGGCGTCGCGCTCGCCTTCCTGGGCGTCGCAGTGATCGCGGCCGGGAGCTAGCGCGCCGGGTCGGATCGCCCCTGGCTCGCGCTCCCCACCCCCGCCGAACGTCCCGGAAGGTCGGCCATAGCGTGCACTCCGGGACGTTCGCGGAAGGGTGTGGGCGTTCTCGCCCGCGTCCGAGGCGCTCAGGCCGGCCGAGCGAGCGCCACCCCGAGCAGCTCCTCGAGCCGGGCGATCGTCTGTGCCGAGCCGCGGTGCAGGATCGCGGTCATCCCGACCTCCTCGGCACCGGCGCAGTTCTCGCGCAGGTCGTCGACGAACACCGCCGCCGCCGGCTCGACCCCAAGTCGCTCGCAGGCGAGCAGGTAGATCTCGGGCTGCGGCTTGTGCAGGCCGACCTCGCCCGAGATCACGGTCGCGTCGAACATGTCCGTCGAGTCGAGGCGGTCGTAGATCCCCAGCCCCCAGGAGTTCGAGATCAGGCCGGTCGCCACGCCGCCCGCCCGCGCGGCGCGGACCGCCCCGAGCATCGCCTCGTCGGGCCGCAGGCCGGAGAACAGCCTGCCGATCAGACCGTCGTGCTCGGCGACGCCGAGCAGGGCGGCGAATTGCGACTCGAATTCCTCGTCGGCGAGGCGGCCGGTTTCGAGCCCGCGCAGCAGCGCGAGCGCCTCGGGGTCCTCGCGAAACAGCTCGCGCACGGACTCCGGCGCCAGCCCCTCGGCCTCGCAGAAGGCCGCGAACGCGGTCCAGATGTTCGTCGTCAACACCCCTCCGAAGTCGACGACCAGGGCCATATGCTTCCGCGCCATGGCCGGGCAGGCTACTGACGGGATCGACGCGCCCAGGGTCGAAGAGTGGTTCCTCGCAAACGCCGGAGACGTCGAGCTGCCCCTTCGCTTCGAGCGGATCGCCGGTGGCCGCTCGAACCTGACCTACTCGGTCGCCGACGCGGCGGGGCGCCGCTGGGCCCTGCGCCGGCCGCCGCTGGGCAAGCGGCTCGCCTCGGCCCACGACATGGGTCGCGAGTACCGGATCATCTCCGCGCTCGGCGAGACCCCGGTCCCCGTGCCGCCCGCGGTCGGCCTCTCCGAGGAGGGCGCGGACCCGTTCTACGTCATGGGCTGGGTCGAGGGCCCGATCCTGCGCTCCAAAGCCGAGGTCGACGCGTTTCCCGAGCCCGCCGACCGCCGGGCGATCGGCGAGCGGGTCGTCGACACCCTGGTCGCGATCCACGACGTGGACCCCGACCGCGTCGGGCTCGGCGGGCTGGCGAAGAAGGAGGACTACGTCGCCCGCCAGCTGCACCGCTGGCACGGACAGTGGCAGAAGCAGCACACGCGCGAGCTGCCGCTCGTAGACGAAGTTCATGACCGGCTCGCCGCCCGGATCCCCGAGCAGGGTCCGGCGACGATCGTCCACGGCGACTACCGGCTCGACAACATGATCCTCGCGCCCGACGGCGAGATCGCCGCGGTCGTCGACTGGGAGCTGTGCACGCTCGGCGACCCGCTCGCCGACGTCGGACTGCTGCTCGTGTACTGGGGCGAGGAGGGCGACGAGCTGGTCCCGCTGCTCGAGCCGGCGACGATGACGCCGGGGTTCCCGACGAGGGACGAGGTCCGCGAGTTGTACGCCGAGCGCTCGGGCCGTGACCTGGCCGAGATCGACTTCTACGTCGCGCTCGGGCTCTGGAAGCTCGCGATCGTGCTCGAGGGCGTCTTCGCCCGCTTCGCGGCCGGCCAGTACGGCCACGATGACGCCGACGAGGGCGTCAAGCAGTTCGCGAACACGGTCGAGCGCCTGGTCGAGGCCGCCGACCGGGCCGAGGCGCGCCTCTGAGCGTCCCCGCAATCAGCGGGGCTCAGGGCTTGATCGTGCGCACCCGCTCGCAGCGCCTCGTTCGGGGGTCCTGCCGGTCGACGAACGCCTGGTCGCGGCCGGGCCCGCAGTCGATCCGGCGATCGGGGTCGCGGTTGACCGCGCTGACGAGGTCGTCGCCGCCTCCGCCCTCGAACACGTCGCGTCCGAACTCGTCGAGCGCCCCGAGCAGGTCGTCACCGCCCTGGCCGCGCATCACGTCGTTGCCGCCGAAGCCGTCGACGCTGTCGTCGCCGAGCCCGCCGCTCAGCAGATCGGGCCCCCCGCCGCCGTCGAGATCGTCGCCGCGCCCGCCGCCGCGCAGGAGGTCGCCGCCCGCGCCTCCGACCAGGGTGCCGCCTCGCTGCGTGCGGCGGGCGAGCCGGAGCACGTCGTCGCCGTCGTTGCCCCGCACGCGGAGCCCGCCCCCGAACGCGGCCTCGCAGCGCAGCGCCTGCCGGTTCACCCGCTCGCACTCGTCGGGCCCGATCACCCGGCTCGCCCGATCGCGGATCGTGTAGCGATTGGCCTCCTCCTCGAACGCCACCGCGATCCGGTTGACGCCGCGGTCGCCCTCCACGGCGACGCCGGAGAAGCCGCCGAAGCGCCCGCCGCCCACCTTGAAGTCGACTGTGGTCGCCGCCAGCGCGGCGGGGCATCCCAGCACCAGCATCGCGAGGCCCAGCGCCGCCAAGCGACGGGTGAGCGCGGACCTCGACGGGGTGCCGGGCATGGGCCTTCTAGGCGGAGACCGGCGCCGGCGCCGCCGCGCGCGCAGCCTCGTCCTCCTTTGCCCAGTGGTTGAGCTCGCGACGGGCGATCACCATCTTGTGGACCTCGTCGGGTCCGTCGGCGACCTTGAGCATGCGGCTGAACCGCCACATCCCCGCGAGCGGGGTGTCGTCGGACATCCCGAGCGACCCGTGGACCTGAATCGCCCGGTCGAGCACGTCCATGACCACGTTCGCGGCGACGACCTTGATCATCGAGATCTCGCGCCGCGCCTCCTTCTTCCCGTAGGTGTCCATGCGCCAGGCGGCGTTCAGCGTCAGCAGGCGGGCCTGCTCGGTCTCGATCCGCGACTTGGCGACGAAGTCCTGGATGAACTGCTTCTCGGCCAGCTTGCCGCCGAACGCCTCGCGTGAGTTCGCGCGGCGGCACATCATCTCGATCGCCCGCTCGCAGGTGCCGATCGCGCGCATGCAGTGGTGGATGCGACCGGGGCCGAGGCGATCCTGGGCGATCACGAATCCCGCCTGGCGCGGGCCGAGCAGGTTGTCGGCCGGTACCCGGCAATCCTCGTAGCGGATCTCGCAGTGCCCCGGGCCGCCGTCGTGTCCCATCACCGGCACCGGGCGCACGAGGTCGAAGCCGGGCGCGTCGGTCGGCACGAGGATCATCGAGGCGCGCGCGTACGGATGCGCGTCGGGATCGGTGACCACCATCGCGATCGCCACGGCGGCGCCCACCGCGCCCGAGGTGAACCACTTGTGTCCGTTGATCACCCACTCGTCGCCGTCGAGCTCGGCGCGGGTCTGAAGCGTGCGCGGGTCCGACCCCGCGACCTCGGGCTCGGTCATCGAGAAGCACGAGCGGATCTCGCCGTCCAGAAGCGGCGCGAGCCACCGCTCCTTCTGCTCCTCGGTGCCGTGCTCCGCGAGGATCTCCATGTTGCCCGTGTCGGGCGCGGAGCAGTTGAAGGCCATGGGCGCGATCGCGGGGCTGCGCCCCATCTCCTCGCAGAGCACGCCGTACTCCCAGTTGGTCAATCCCGCCCCATACCCCTCCGGCCCCGGACGCGAAGCGGAGGAGCCGGAGGGCGTTGATTCCGGCATGAACAGGTTCCAGAGGCCCTCCGAGCGGGCGCGCTCGCGGATCTCCACAAGGATCTCCGGGTAGGCGCGGTCGGAGTCGACGGTCACCTCGGCGTCGAGGGCGCGCAGCGCCTCGGCCTCGTGCGGGTAGACGTGCTCGTCCATGAACGCCCGGACGCGGTCGCGAAGCTCGGTGACGCGCGGGCTCAGGTCGAAGTCCACGAGCGCAGCCTAGATCACCGCCGGCGCCCCGTGGTTCGGGTCGGCGGGCTAGCCGGTGGCGGCGCTCGCCGGCGCGCCACGCCCCTTGGCGCGCCCGCGGGAGATCGCCTGGGCGGCGAAGAGCACGCCGATCATGATGCTTGCGACGGCGATCGCGGGGATCACGACGCCGGGCGAGCCCTCCTTGGTGATGAGCGTGGTCCCGGAGGCGATCAGGACGACCGCGAGCGCGTAGCGCAGCAGCTTCTGCGGCGCCTTGACCGAGAGGTTGGTGCCGACGACGACCCCGGGCACCGAGCCGACGAGGATCGTCCCGGCGAGCAGGAAGTCGACGTTGCCGCCGAGCCAGTGCGCGAGCCCCGCGGCCCAGAGCAGGACCGCGGCGTGGAAGACGTCGGTGCCGACGACCCGCTGGGGCGTGAGGCGGAAGATCGCGATCAGGGCGATCGCGATCAGCGTGCCGCTGCCCGCCGAGGTGAGCCCGATGACGAAGCCGGTGACGATGCCGGTGACGACGGCGGCGATGATGTGGCGGCGGTAGAGGTGCATCGCCGAGCGCTCCTGGATCACGCCGGCGAGGAACAGCGAGCGCAGCAGGGTCGCGATGCCGACCACCAGCAGCGCGCCGCCGAGCATTCCGAGCACGACCGCGTCGAGGTCGTCGCCGTACTTCTGCTGGAGCAGCTCGATCACCCAGACGCCTGCGATCGCCGACGGCACGCTGCCCACCGCGAGCCAGAAGGCAAGTCCCTTGTGGACCGTGCCCAGCTTCAGGTGCTTCCAGCCGCCGACGGTCTTGGTCACGGCCGCGTAGAAGATGTCGGTGCCGATCGCGGTCACCGGCTGGATCCCGAAGACCAGGATCAGGAGCGGCGTCATCAGCGAGGCGCCGCCCATGCCGGTCATGCCGACGAGCACGCCGATGCCGAACCCGAACACGATCAGCGCGGGGTCGATGCCAAGGCCGAAGATGGTTACGACTGGATCCATGCGGACGGGGGGAAGTGAGATCCGTTCGGACCTAGTTCCCTTTGTGGACCGGCTTAGTCCCCAAAGGCAGCGCCGGATGCTAGCAGCGCTCGAGCCGGAGCCGGCGTTCGCCGAGCGCCCCGCTCACCGGTGCCGGGTCAGCGCTTGATCCAGGCCTCGGGGTCGTTGAGGATCGCGTCGATGCGCCACGGCAGGCTGTCCTCGGCGATGTCGGCGAGCGTGACGTTCTCCAGCACCGAGCGCAGCCCCGCGCGGACCGCTACCCACACGTCGCGCAGCTTGGTGGCCGGGCCGCCGTAGTGAAGGTCCTCGGGCGCGTTCTCGTGGATGTTGGCGAGCGGGCCCTCGACCGCGCGGATCACGTCGGCGACCGTGATCGAGGCGGGGTCCCGGGCGAGCCAGTAACCGCCCTTGGCGCCCCGGCGGGCCTGGATCAGCCGCGCGTGCTTGAGCTCGAGCAGGATGTGCTCGAGGAACTGCAGCGGGATGTCCTGCGAGTCGGCCAGCTGCTCGCCCTTGACCGGCTCGCCCTCCGGGCTCGCCGCCAGCTCGAGCGCCGCCCGCACCGCATAGTCGGCCTTGGCTGAGATCCGCATCCATCGATTTTCGCATCCGGGGTCAAGAATCCCGTCGCGGGTCGCCTCGCCGCTACCATCCCGCGCTCGCCATGATCGACTTGCAGGCCCATTCGACCGTCTCCGACGGCCAGCTCGAGCCGGCCGACGTGGCCCGTGCAGCGGCTGAGGCCGGGGTCACGGTCATGTCCCTGACCGACCACGACGGCATCGCCGGCGTCGCGGCGGCGACCGAGGTCGCGGAGGAGGCCGGGATCACCAACGTGCCCGGGGTCGAGATGTCCTGCGTGCACAAGTACTCCGAGGACCTGCACATCTGCGGCTACTGGGTCGACCCGGAGCGCATCCGCCCCGCTTGCGAGCGCGCCCAGCAGGAGCGAGTCGACCGGGCGAAGGAGATCGTCGACCGCCTGCGCTCCCACGGCGTCGACGTGACGTTCGAGGGCGCCGTCGCCCAGGCCGGCGCCGCCGATGCGATCGGCCGGCCGCACATCGCCAAGGCTGCGGGCGCAGGTCCCGACCTCGGCCCGTTCTTCGAGGAGTACCTGGTGCCCGGCGCGAAGGCGTTTGTCGCCCGGCGCTGGCCGACCGCCGAGCAGGCCGTCGAGCTGATCCACGACGCCGGCGGGGTCGCCGTGATCGCCCATCCCTACTGGGACGTTCAGGATCCCGACCAGGTCCGCGACCTGGTGGCAAGCCTCGTCCGCGATGTCAAGCTCGACGGGGTCGAGAGCTTCTACCCGCCGCACACGGCCGCCCAGACCAGGCATTGCCTCGAGCTCTGCGAGGAGTTCGGCCTCGTGCCGACCGGTTCGTCCGACTTCCACGGCCCGACCCACAAGACCTTCAGCCGCTTCGGCGCGTACGACACCTACGGGCTCGGCGAGCCGCAGGTGCCCGAGCGCCCCGGCTAGTCGTCGAGAACCGGCTCGGCGAGGCGCGTCTGCTCGCCTCGGCCGCGCAAGGTGACGGTGCCGTCGAGCCGCCAGCGCTCGCTCTCGGGCTCCGACGCGCGTTCGAGGATCGAATCGGAGGCGAGCACGTGCCGGGAGCGCTCCTTGGCGAGCTCCGTCAGCCTCGCGGCCTCGTTCACCGGGTCGCCGATCACCGTGTACTCGAAGCGCCGCTCGTCGCCGACGTTGCCGGCGACCACCTCGCCCGCCGAGACGCCGATCGCCGCCTCGAGCCCCTCGACCTCCCGCGGCAGGCGATCGGCCAGCTCCCGAGCCGCCGCGAGAGCCGCCGACGGCGCCTGCTCGAGCGGGATCGGGGCGCCGAAGACGGCCAGCGCGGCGTCGCCCTCGAACTTGTTCACCCAGCCACCGTGCTCGTCGACGACGTCGACGACGAGGCCGAAGAAGGAGTTCAGCAGCTCGACCACCTCCTCCGGCGGTCGCTCACCCGCGAGCTCGGTGGAGCCGATGACGTCGGTGAACAACACAGCGACATCGCGCCGCTCGCCGCCGAGCTCGATGCCCTGGTCGAGCGCCGCACGGGCCACGTCCTCCCCGACGTGTCGCCCGAAGAGGTCCTGGATCCGCTCGCGCTCGCGCAACCCGGCGACCATGCTGTTGAAGCCGGCCTGCAGCTGGCCGATCTCGCTGGCGTCGTAGACGGGCACCTCGATGTCGAGCTCACCGTCCTGGACCTCCTGCACCGCCTTGCGCAGCGAGTTCACGGGATCCGCCACCGCGCGCGCGGAGAGCATCGAGAGGTAGAGGCCGACGGCGAGCCCGAGCCCCCCGACGGAGAGCACCACGATCGCCAGCTCGTCGCGGCTGAAGTCCTCGTCGATCAGGGTCGAGAGGGCCACCAGGATCAGCCCGAGAATCGGCACCGCGGTACCCAGCGCCCAAGCCAGCAGCGCGCGGCCCTTGACACCGGGCGCGAGGCGGTCCTCGCCGACGCCCGTGGCGAGCGCCCGCGCCGCGGTCGGCCGCAGCTGGCGCTCTGCGAGCAGGTAGACGAAGGCGGAGGTGGTGAGCCCCGCAAGCGCGATCGTGAGCGCCACCCGTTCGCCGAGCTCGAGCGAGAAGAACGCGTTCAGGACGCCGAACAGGACGGCGGCCAGCGACCAGATGACCAGGTGGATGACGACCAGCCGCCGCGGGCTGCGGAGCACGATCCGCCGCTCCTCGGCGGTCGGCGCGCGGTCCTCCTGGAGCCACGCGCGCCCATCGGCGAGGCGCCGGCTTCCCCACCGGATGCCGAGCGGGGTCACCACGAGGAAGAAGGCGACGAGCGCGATCACGTTTGCGATCCGGGTGGCGCCCGGCTCGTCGACCTCCGGGTAGGGAAAGACCCAGCTCGCGATCGCGTAGACGATCGCTGCGCCGACCAGGTTCGCGCCCACCAGCGAGACGGTGAGCAGAACCTGGGTTCGGCGGAGGAGATCGCTACCCGACTCGTCCGGACGCGGGATCAGCCACGCTAGGCGCATCCGCTTCGGCGTGCGCACGCGCCGAGCTTAGTCCCGCTGCGACGCCACGGTCGCAGCGGGTCTCGCGCCGCGCTAGGCCGCGACGGCGGCCGGGATCAGCTCGCGCTCCCCGAGGTAGACGAGGATCTGCTGCGCCGACTCCTCCGGCGACTGCTGCTCGGTCTCGATCACCAGCTCGGGGTTCTCGGGCGGCTCGTAGGGATCCGAGACGCCGGTGAACTCCTTGATCTCGCCCGCGCGCGCCTTCGCGTACAGGCCCTTGACGTCGCGCTGCTCACAGGTCTCGACCGAGGCCTTGACGTAGGCCTCGACGAACCGCTCGCCCATCATCTGGCGCGCCTCGTCGCGGATCTCGCGGTAGGGCGAGATTGCGGCGGTGATCACCGGGACCCCGTTGCGCGACAGCAGGTTCGCGACGAAGGCGATCCGCCGGATGTTGGTGTCGCGGTCCTCCTTGGAGAACCCGAGTCCCTTGGAGAGGTTCTCGCGCACGACGTCGCCGTCGAGCACCTCGAGCTTCGAGCCGCGCTTGCGCAGCTCCTTGACCAGGTGGGTCGTGATCGTGGACTTGCCCGAGCCGGACAGCCCGGTGAACCAGAGGCAGAAGCCCGGCTGGTCACTCATCTGCGTCTTCCTCCTTGTATGCGTCGATCAGGATCGAAGCAACCTCGTCCCTCGAGAACTCGTGGGGCGGCTTCTCGCCCGCCTCGAGCATCTCCCGCACCTTCGTCCCCGAGAGGAACAGATGCGACTCCTGGGGGTGCGGGCAGGTCTTCGACGAGCCCATCCCCTCGCACTCGTGACACCAGAACGTGTGCTCGAAGAACAGCGGCGTGATCCCGAGCTCCGAGATGTCGATGTCGTCGAAGATCCGCTGCGCGTCGTAGGTGCCGTAGTAGTCGCCGACACCGGCGTGGTCGCGGCCGACGATGAAGTGCGTGCAGCCGTAGTTGCGGCGGATGATCGCGTGCAGGACCGCCTCCCGCGGGCCGGCGTAATGCATCTTCCCCGGGTTGACGCCCAGCATCACGTGATCGGGGTGGTAGTAGTTGTCCATCAGGACCTCGTAGCAGCGCATCCGCACGTCCGCCGGGATGTCGCCCTTCTTGGTCTCGCCGATCAGCGGGTGGATGTAGAGCCCGTCGCAGATCTCGAGCGCAGCCTTGGTCAGGTACTCGTGGGCGCGGTGGATCGGGTTGCGGGTCTGGAAGGCGACGATCCGCTTCCAGCCACGATCGGCGAACGCCTGCTTCGACTCCGCCGGGGTCTGGTAGCGGCGCATGAACGCCTCGTCGTGATCGGGGAGCGCGTCGGCCTCGATCGTGCCGGCCAGACAGCGGCTGCCCTCCTCGCGGATCGCGGCCACGCCCGGGTGGTCGTTGTCGGTCGTCCGGTAGACCTTCTCGGCCTCCAACTCGACGTCGCGGTCGAAGATCTCTGACACCGTCAGGCGCCCGAGGTGCTTGCCGTTCGGGGCGCTGAGCTCGATCACGTCGCCCACCTCGCACTCGAGGTCGGTCGCGAGCGTGATCGGGATCGGCCAGATCTCGCCCGAGGTCAGGCGCATGTTCTCGCAGACGGACTTGTGGTCCTCGGAGCCCAGATACCCGGTCAGTGGCGCGAAGCCGCCGTTGGCGAGCAGCTCGAAGTCCGAGGCCTGGCGCGCGGTGAGCGTCAGCGCCAGGGCGGTCTCGGCGCTACCCATTGATGCCGCACTCGGTCCGGTCGGTTCCGGCCCAACGGCCGGCTCGGGCGTCGGTTCCGGCGCCCGGGCGGATGGTGCAGTGGGTGCACCCGATCGAGGGATAGCCCTCGTCGTGAAGGGGGTTGTAAGGCACTTCGTTCTCCCGAATGTGATTCCAGACTTGCTCGTCAGTCCAATCCGCCAGCGGATTCAGCTTCCACAGGCCGAAGCGCTTGTCCCAGCCGAACTTGGCCGCGCCGGCCCTGGTCGGGGAGTCCACTCTGCGGATCCCCGATACCCAGCACTCGGCTTCCGAAAGCGCCGCCCGCATCGGCTCGACCTTGCGAATCCCGCAGCAGGCGTCTGGATGACGGCGCCAGAGGTTAGCGCCGTGTGCCTTCTCTTGCATTTCGAGCGACATACCCGAGAAACGCTCGAACTCGATTCCGTAGCGTTGCGCCAGCGCGTCCCGGGTCGCGTAGGTCTCCTCGAAGAGCAGGTCCGTGTCGAGATAGAAGAACCGTGTCGACGGCTCGGCGCGCTGCGCGAGGTCGACGATCACCGAGCTCGTCTTCTGAAACGAGGTGGCGAAGCGCAGGTGGGGGTGGAAGCGCTCGATGACCCATGCGATGGCCTCGACCGCGCCCAGGGCCTCCACCTCGGCCGCGACCTCGGCCGGGTCGACGAGCTCGCCGCCGATCGTCGGCGGGCGCGCGTGGCGCCCGTTGCCGTTGCCGTTTCCGTTGCCGTTCACGACGTCGGAATGTCATGGAACGGCCGCGGCCTGCGGCCCTGCGGACCTGCGAACTGCGGACTGCGACCGACTCATCAGATCGCGCACTCGCCCTCGCCGCGCTCCACCTTGTAGGGCTCCGAGCGGTTCCAGTCGATGAACTGGTTCATCGTCTGGAGGTTGAAGTCGGCCGGCATCGCGAGGTCCTTGATCAGGCCCTCGAACTCCTCGGTCCCGACCCGCTCGGCGAACGCGTTGAAGGTTTCGTCCTCGCTCCGCTCGGCCTCGTAGTGGCGGATCCAGCGCTCGACCGCGTCGGGCACCCGCTTGGCCGGCAGGCGGACCTTCAGGCGGTGGCCGAAGACCACGTTGCCGCCCTCGAAGTTGCCACCCACGTGGGGGATGTAGGCGGGCATCGTCCGCTCGCCCGCCTTGATCGAGGCGCCGTAGAAGCCGATCGTGCCGATGTGGTGCTGGCCGCAGCCGTTCGGGCAGCCCGACATCTTGATGTGGATCTGCCTGGTCAGGGGGTCGGTGATCCCCATCGACTCGATCCGCTCCTGGATCGCGCGGTTGAGCCCCATCGAGCTGGTGATGCCGAGCTTGCAACTGTCGGTGCCCGGGCAGGAGACGACGTCGTCGATCTCGAGCGCGCCGGAGCCGCCGAGGCCGAGATCGACCAGGCGCTGCCAGACGTCGTACACGGCCTCGTCGCGGACCCAGCGCAGGACGAGGTTCTGCTGCACCGTGGTCCGGGCGTAGCCGCCGGTGAACTCGCGCATGATCGCCGCGAGCCCGCGCAGCTGCTCCGGGGTGAGATCGCCGCGGGTGACCTTGACGGTGACTGTGGAGAAGCCGTCCTGGCGCTGCGGCGCGACGTTCACCTCGCGGAAGCGCTCGAACTCGGAGCGATCGCCGTTCGGGCTCGCCCCGGCCGCGTACGGGCCGGGGGCGTTCGCCTGCTCGTCATCGGCGAACAGCAGCCGGTCGATCGAGAAGTCGCGCTCGGCGACCCAGTCGCCCTCGAGCTCCTCCTCGACCATCTCGCGGAAGGCATCGATCCCGACCTTGTCGACCAGCACCTTGATCCTGGCCCGGGCGCGGTTGACCCGCAGCCACTCCTGGCGGTCGAAGATCCGCAGGCAGGCCTCGGTGATCTTGAGATAGTCGCCGTTGTCGAGCTCGACGAACTCGTAGAGCGTCGGAGCGATCCGCGGCATGATCGAGGTGCCGCCGCCGACCACCATCTCGACCCCGCGGACGCCGTCGCGCTCCTTCGGGATGAAGCCGATGTCGTGGATCCGGGTGATCGCGACGTCCTCGTCGGTCGCCGTGAACGCCGTCTTGATCTTGCGCGGCATCAGCTGCGTCGTCGGGTGGCGGACGAAGTAGCGCACGTAGGCGCCCGCGTAGGGGGTGATGTCGAACGGCTCCGAGTGCGCGACGCCGGCGAACGGGTCGCCGGTGACGTTGCGCACCGTGTTGCCGCAGCCCTCGCGCGAGGAGAGGCCGGCCTCGGAGAGCTCGCGGATCAGCTCGGCCGCGTCGGGGAGCGGGACGTGGTGGATCTGGATGTTCTGGCGGGTGGTGATGTGGCCCTTGCGCAGCGGGGCCCACTTCTCGATCACCGACGCGAACGCCTCCGCCTGCTCGGGGTTGATGCCGCCCATCGGAAGCTTCACCCGAATCATCTGCACGTCGGGCTGGCGTTGCCCGTACACGCCCTGCTTGAGGCGGAAGCCGATGAACTCGTTCTCGGCCGTCTGGCCGTCGAGGAACCTGCCCGCCTCGCTGTCGAAGTCGTCGAACTCGCGCTCGAGGATCGGGATCACGTGCCCGGGCACGTTCTCGTAGACCTCGGGGTTCTCGAGCGACCCCACGGGGCCCTTGCCCCGCTGGCGCTTGCCCGTGTCGACGTCGAGCTTGTGTTCGGTGGCGACCCGCGCCTCGGCGCTGGTCGCCTCGGGGGCGGCCGTCGGCTCCATCGCCGGGCATATTACACAAATCCCGATTGGGATTAGGGTATTTAGAGGGCGACGTCTAGCGCCGGGCGCTTCGCCCCTTCGGATGCGCGCGCTGCGCGCCGCGGATCAGTCGACGTCGGTGCCCTCGATCACGAACGCGACCCGTACGTGCGCCCGGTACTCGTCGAGGTTGTCGCCCCGGATGCCGGTCGAGACGATGTCGACGGCCCGTATGTTGCGAAGCGACGACTGGGCCTGGCTCAGGGCCTGCTTGGCGGCGTCATCGGTCGAGGTCTTCGAGCTCCCGACGAGCTCGATGATCTTCACTACGGCCACTCTCTCCTCCTTGCTAGGGGTGCCCCGGACGCGGGGATGCGGGTGTTCTATCCCGAACCGCTCAATGAGGCAAGGGCGAGTGGCCCCATGCATAGCCGCTCACCTGGCGCGCGGCGATCCCCTCCTCGAGCGCCGCCCGCTGCCAGGGGCTGTGCTCGGTTTCGCCGGGGTCGGGGGTCGGCGCGGTGTCGGCGAGGAACTGTTCGAGCGCGGCGACGATCGCCGCCGCCTCGGTGTCGGAGGGGCTTCCCGAGACAAGCTCGATCTGCGGGCGCGGCGGTCTGCGCTTGCCGTTGGTGGTGCTCACGGCCGGCAATCTAGCCGCCAGGACCCCAAGCGGGCGCCACTAACCTGCTCGCCGTGACCGAGATCCCGGTGTTCGACTCCGATGCCGTGCTCGCGGCGGTGCCGGCGACCGCGGCAATCGAGCGCACCCGGATCGCGTTCGAGCGCCACGCAGCCGGGGACTGGTCGATGCCGGCCAAGGTCTACGTAGACGCGCCGCCAGGCGGCGACTTTCGCGCCATGCCCGCCCGCGGCGACGGCCTGGCGACCCTCAAGTGGGTCACCTCCTTCCCGCGAAATCCCGAGCGTGGCCTGCCGGTCGTGACCGGCGCGCTGCTGGTCTCGAGCGCCGAGACCGGAGAGCTGCTCGCCCTGCTCGATTGCGCGGCCGTCACCTCACTCCGCACCGGCGCCGCCGCGGCGGTCTCGGCGCAGGTGCTCGCGCGTGAGGACGCTCGCTCGGTCGGTGTCATCGGGTGCGGCGTCAACGGTGGCTGGGCCGCGCGCTGCCTGGCGAGCGCCGGCTACGGGCCGGGCGTCTGCGCGGACGCCCGGCCGGCGGCCGCCGAGGCGCTCGCGTCGGAGCTCGGCTGGCAGACGGGCGCGCGCGAGGACGCGGCGGCCCAGGACGTGATCGTGACCGTCACCCCGGCCGACGCCCCGGTGATCACCGTCGACGACCTGCGCCACGGCCAGCACCTCGCCGTGCTCGGGGCCGATGCGCACGGCAAGGCCGAGGTCGAGCGGGCGGCGCTCGCCCGCTGCCGGCTGTTCTGCGACGAGTGGGAGCAGGCGTCGAAGGGGGGCGAGCTCTCGGGCGGCTTCGCCGCCGGGGCGGTCGCGCGCGGCGACGTAACGGAGATCGGGGACGTGCTCCTCGGCCGGGCGCCGGGGCGCGGCTCCGCTGAGGAGATCACGCTCTTCGACTCGACCGGGCTCGCGATCCAGGATCTCGCGATCGCCGCAGCCGTGCTCGACGCCTGGCGCGCGGGCGCCGTCTCGGTTCCAGCTACCTCGCTGTAGCGCCCTACTGGCGCGGCGGCGGCACCCGGGGATCGCGCGGCGGCGGCTCGGGATCGCCGGGCTCGGTCGGCATCGTCCGCGTTTCCGCCCGCGGGTCGGCCCCGGCGCGGCTGCGCTCGCGGCCGCCGACCACGACCGAGACCCGCAGCGTGCTCACGGCGACGCCGATGGTCATGACCAGCGCTCCGCCCAGGGCGACCCAGATGCCCGCCTCGAGCGTCGGATCGATCCCGGAGACGAGCGGCGGCGGGTTGATGATCGCGACCAGGACCAGCACGAGGGTGAACGGCCCGGCGAACCAGAGCAGCGCCGGCGGCATCCGCGGCTCGTGATGCGGCAGCGCGATGCCCTCCGCGACGGCGCAGAGAACCGCGATGGAGAGGGCGGCGAGCAGCAGGTCGACTACCTCGAAGCTCGTCCAGGCCGTGATCGTGGCGTCGAAGCGGCCGGCGCCGTACCAGTCCAGGAACAGGCTCACCAGCAGCGCGAGTGCGCCAAGCGCGATCACGAGACGACCGGCATCGACCGCGGGGCCGGCGTCGCGGTTCACGGCGTCAGGGTGCTGCACGGCGGGGTTTCTACCCGATCGGGCCGGCTTAAGCCCTACAGCGGGATGTTGCCGTGCTTTCGCTTCGGCTGCTCGACCCGCTTGGTCTGCAACGTGCGCAGGGCGCGAATCAGCTTCGGCCGCGTCTGGTGCGGCTCGATCACGTCGTCGATGTAGCCGCGCTCCGCGGCGGAGTACGGGTTGGCGAAGTGCGCCTTGTAGTCGTCGATCAGCTTCGCGCGGCGCGCGTCGGGGGTCGGCGAGGTCTGGATGTCGCGCTTGTAGATGATGTTGACGGCGCCGTCGGGGCCCATCACCGCGACCTCGGCCGAGGGCCAGGCGAAGTTGAAGTCGGCGAGCATGTGCTTGGAGTTCATGACGTCGTAGGCGCCCCCGTAGGCCTTGCGGGTGACGACGGTCAGCTTCGGCACCGTCGCCTCGGTGAACGCGTAGAGCAGCTTCGCGCCGTGGCGGATGATCCCGCCCCACTCCTGCGAGGTCCCGGGGAGGAAGCCGGGGACGTCGGTGAACGTGAGCAGCGGGATGTTGAAGGCATCGCAGAAGCGCACGAAGCGCGCGGCTTTCTCCGAGGACGCGATGTCGAGGACGCCGGCGAGGTGCTTGGGCTGGTTGCCGACGATCCCGATCGGATGTCCGTCGAGGCGCGAGAAGCCGATGACGATGTTCCGGGCGAAGTGCTCCTGGACCTCGAAGAACTCGCCGTCGTCGACGATCAGGGCGATCACCTCGCGCATGTCGTAGGGCTTCGAGGGATCGTCGGGGACGATCGCGTCGAGGGCCTCGTCCATCCGCTCCGGGTCGTCGTAGGGCTCCACCCGCGGCGGCAGCTCGAGGTTGTTGAGCGGCAGGAAGCTCATCAGGTAGCGGACGTCCTCGAGGCACGACTCCTCGTCCTCCGCGGCGAAGTGGGCGACGCCGGACTTGCTGTTGTGGCTCATCGCCCCGCCGAGTTCCTCGAACTCGACCTCCTCGCCGGTGACCGTCTTGATCACCTCCGGGCCGGTGATGAACATGTGCGAGGTCTCCTTGACCATGAAGATGAAGTCCGTCATTGCCGGTGAATAGACGGCGCCCCCCGCGCAGGGCCCCATGATCACGCTGATCTGGGGGATCACCCCGGAGCACTTGACGTTGCGGACGAACACGTCTCCGTAGGCGCCGAGCGAGACGACGCCCTCCTGGATCCGGGCCCCGCCGGAGTCGTTGAGCCCGATCACCGGCGCCCCCACCTTGGCCGCGAGGTCCATGACCTTGCACATCTTCTCGGCCATCACTTCGCCCAGCGAGCCGCCGAATACGGTGAAGTCCTGGCTGAAGACGAACACCGTGCGCCCGTCGATCGTGCCGTAGCCGGTGACCACCGCGTCGCCATACGGGCGCTTCTTGTCCATGTCGAAGTCATGCGTGCGATGGCGAACGAAGGTGTCGAGCTCCTCGAACGAGCCGGGGTCGAGCAGCTTCTCGATCCGCTCGCGCGCGGTCAGCTTGCCCTTCGCGTGCTGCTTCTCGACAGCCTCGGCGGACGAGGAGTGGACCCCCTGCTCGCGTAGCTCGCGCAGGTGGGCGAGCTTCTCCTCATTGGTGACCGGGTTGCGCTCTCGCATCGCGACGCGGATTCTATGAGCCCGTCCGCGGACGGGGCCCGGGGCGATCGGTCAGCCGGCGACGAACGGACGTCGCTCGGGAGATCCGAGCTCATCGAGCAGGCCCTCGAGTGCGGCGATCGCGTCGCCCGGGTCGGGCCGGGAGTGCTGGGCCGTGATCTCGACCGCTGTCCCGAACCCGCTCTCGGCCAGCTCGAGCGCAATCCGCGCGTGCGAGCCCGGGTCGGCCGAGCGCCAGCCGAGGATTCGCTCCGGGTCGCGGTCGGTGATCTCGATCGCGATCGGATGGGTCGTGCCCACGAGGCCGCCCATCCAGGCCTCCATTCGCGCCAGGTCGTCGGCGAGCTCCCACAGCTCGGGCGCCGACTTGACCAACGTGCGCCTGGTCTTCGATTCCATGGCGCGGGCTTCGGGCGCCTCGGCCCGACTCCTGCCGCGGATCACCGCGTTGCAACGCGCCTGGCGACTAGAAGAACGCCCCGCCCTTGTACTCGCCGAAAACGTCGCGCATCGCGTTGCAAACCTCGCCGATCGAGGCGTCGGCGGCGAGCGCGTCGCGGATCGGCAGCAGCAGGTTGCCCTCGCCGCGGGCGACCTCGCGCAGTGCCTCCAGGCGCGAGTCGACCCCGGCCTGGTCGCGGTTGGCCTTGAACTTCGCCAGCCGCTCCTTCTGGCGCCGCTCCGATTCGGGGTCGACGCGGAGGATGTCGACGTCGTCGACGGTGTCGGTGACGTACTTGTTGACCCCGACGACGATGTCCTGCCCGGTCCGGTAGCGCTCGTGGTAGGAAAGCGCCGACTCCTCGATCTCGCGCTGGATGAACTCCAGCGCCTGGACGGAGCCGCCGAGCTCTGCGACCTTGTCGATCAACTCCCAGCTGCGCTTCTCGATCTCGTCGGTGAGCGACTCGACCAAATAGGAGCCGGCGAACGGGTCGACCGTGTCGGCGGCGCCGGATTCGTGCGCGATCACCTGCTGCGTGCGCAGCGCGATCCGCGCCGAGCGCTCGGTCGGGAGAGCCAGCGCCTCGTCGAACCCGTTGGTGTGCAGGGACTGGGTGCCGCCGCAAACGGCGGCGAACCCCTGCAGCGCGACGCGGATGATGTTCACCTCCGGCTGCTGGGCCTGGAGGGTCACGCCGCCGGTCTGCGTGTGGAAGCGGATCGTCTGGGAGCGTTCGTTGGTGGAGCCGAAGCGGTCGCGGACGAGCTCGGCCCACATGCGCCGGACCGCGCGGAACTTGGCGATCTCCTGGAAGACGTTGTTGTGGCAGTTGAAGAAGAACGCCAGCCGCGGGGCGAAGTCGTCGATCGCGAGGCCGCGCTCGAGCGCCGCCTCGGTGTAGGCGATCGCGTTCGAGAGCGTGAACGCCACCTCCTGCACGGCCGAGCAGCCCTTCTCGCGGATGTGGTAGCCGGAGATCGAGATCGTGTTCCACCTCGGCACCCGATCGCGGCAGTACTCGAAGATGTCCGTGGTCAGGCGCATCGTCGCCTCGGGCGGGTAGATGTAGTTGCCGCGGGCCACGTACTCCTTGAGCACGTCGTTCTGAACGGTGCCGCGAAGCTGGTCGGCGCTCACCCCTTGCTCGTCGCCGACGAGCTCGTAGAGCAGCAGGAGGATCGCCGCCGGCGCGTTGATCGTCATCGAGGTCGAGACCTCGTCGAGCGGGATCTGGTCGAAGCAGATCCGCATGTCCTCGATCGTGTCGATCGGGACGCCCGTGCGCCCGACCTCACCGTCGCAGAGGGGATCGTCGGAGTCGCGGCCGAGCTGGGTCGGCAGGTCGAAGGCCATCGAGAGCCCGGTCGAGCCATGCTCGATCAGGTACCGGTAACGCTCGTTCGTGTCCTCGGGGCTGGCGAAGCCGGCGTACTGGCGCATCGTCCACAGCCGGTCGCGGTACATCCCCCGGTGGATTCCGCGGGTGAAGGGATAGGCGCCGGGCTCGCCGAGCCGCTCCTCCAGCCCCGGCGCGACATCGTCCTCCTCGTAGAGCCGCTCGATCTCGATTCCCGAATCGGTGAACACGCGGTCGTCGTCGGGGCCGACGACCGGGGCGACGTAGCGGTGCAGGTCTTCGTCGACCGCTGCGGCCTGCTCCGGATCCGACGGCTCGGCTTGTTCGGTGGCGGAGCGCTCGCTCATGGCCGGAAGTCTAGGTGGCGCCCGGCCGCCGACGGGTGATTGCGAGCTCCACTGCCTCGGCCATGCGCGCGGCGGGGGCGGGATAGGTGAAGGGCGCCACCGCGTCGGCCGCCGGCGCCTCGAGCCCGCCGGCCGCGAG
Source organism: uncultured Solirubrobacterales bacterium (assembly GCA_963729075.1). Taxonomy (GTDB): domain Bacteria; phylum Actinomycetota; class Thermoleophilia; order Solirubrobacterales; family 70-9; genus WHSW01. The sequence goes on from CAVSMU010000005.1 coordinate 68,328, forward strand.
CCGGGCGAGCGCCGCGGCGATGGCCGCGACGTCGTCGGCGCGCACCGTCTCGCCGCCGATCCGCTCGACGACCCGCCCCGCCTCGGTGTCGCCGGCGAGCGCCAGGATCGGCCGGCCGGCCGCGAGGTACTCGAAGAGCTTGATGTTGAGCAGCTGCGAGCGGGTCGGTTGCGTGAGCAGCAGCAGCGCGTCGGCCTCGCGCTGCAGCGCCAGCGCGCGCTCGCGCTCGAGGCTGCCGACGGCGACGATCCGGGCCGGGGAGACGTCGGTGGCGAGCAGCCGGGCCTCCTCGGCGGTCAGCGGGCCGGCGACCACGAGCTCGAGCCTGGCCGCCGCGCCCGGCTCGTCGTGGGCGAGCCGCGCCAGCGCATCGATGAGCGGGCGCGGGTCGCGCCCGTAGCTGCCGAAGCGCCCGGTGTAGACCAGGGAGGTCCGGGCCGGGTCGAGCAGGCCGGTCGGCGTGTGGCCGTCCGTGGCCGCCAGCTCGGGGTCCCAGCCGTTGCGGATCAGCAGCGGCTCGGCGATCCCCCGCGCGCGCAGGTCCTCGGCGGCAGGCGCCGAGACGCACGCCACCACGTCGGCGGCGGCGAGCCAGCGGCGCTCGAGCCGGCGATCCAGCCGTCGCTGGGCCGCGGTCGGAAACTCGGGCCGCAAGGGCTCGAAGGTCCACGCGTCGCGGACGTCGGCCACCCAGGGCACGCCGCGGCGGGCGAGCGCCATGCCCACGCCGTGCGCGGACTCCGGCGGCGACGTCGTGATCACGCAGTCGAAGTCGCGCTCGCGATGCAGGCGCAGGGCCCGATGGCGCGCGAACGGCGCCCAGGCCAGCGCCAGCGGCTCGGGGACGATCAGACGGCTCAGCGGGTGGGGCCGGCCGGCGTAGGTGTCGGAGTCGTACAGGGCGTCGATCCGATCCCTGCCGTGCAGCCGGGCCCGCCAGCGCTGCGCGTCCGCGGTCCGGACCGCCTCCTCGTCGCCGCCGACTCCGTACGCCGAGGTCGTCAAGACAATGACCCGGTGGCCGAGGCGCCGCAGCCACTTGGCCATCGACGCGGGGCGCAGCGCGCCCGTGTCACGGCACGGCGGGTAGAAGTAGGCGACGAGCAGGATCGCGCGGCTCACCGGCGCTCCTTGCTCCTCCGCGCCGCGATCGCCCCGTCGTAGGCGGCGTCCATGCGCTCGACGAGCTGCGGCCAGCTCCACTCGGCGACGGCCTTGCGCCGCCCCGCGGCGCCGAGCGCGCGCCGCCGCTCGGCCCCGGAATCGACGAGCTGCCGAAGCGCCGCCGCGACCGCCTCGGCGTCGCCGGGCGGTACCAGTAGCCCGTTGTTGTCCTGGTCGATCACCGCACGGACCCCCGGGTAGTCGGTGGCGATCGCCGGCAGCCCGCAGGCCATCGCCTCGATCAGGACGATCCCGAACGACTCCGGGGGCTCGGTCGTGAGCAGCAGGAGGTCGGACGCCCGCAGGACGGCGGGCAGGTCGGCGTGCGGAACCGCGCCGAGGAAGTGGACGCGGTCGGCGACCCCGGCGCCGGCCGCGCGCGAGCGAAAGCCGTCGAGCAGCTCCCCGTCGCCGGCGACGACCAGATGCACGCGCTCGTCGCCGAGCCGCGCCAGGCCGTCGATCGCGAGGTCGAGACGCTTGAAGTGGTGGGCACGGTCGAGCGTCGCGACGAACCCGGCGACGACTGCGTCGGCGTCGATGCCGAGGCGTGCGCGCAGCCCGCCGTCGTCGCCCTCGGGGGTGAACAGCTCGATGTCGACGCCGTTCGGCATCTCAACCAGCTTCCCGGGATCCCGGTGGCCCGCCCGCCGCAGGTACGGGACCGAGTCCGCGTGATCGGCCGACAGCACGCAAACGCGGTCGGCGGCGCGGACCAGCAGCGGCGCGACGGTGTGCTCGTAGATGTCGAACAGCGTCCGCCGTCCGCCCTCGCCGACGAGCCGGTTCTTGTAGTGGACGAGCAGGGCCTGGCGGCGGGGCCGCGCGCGCAGGCGACCGAGCAGGGTGAGCTCGGCGCCGAAGATGAACGGGTAGTGGATGTGGACCACGTCGAAGCCCTCGATGCCGGCCAGGCGGGGGATGAGCGGCGCGTTGCCGATCGCGAAGGCGGGCTCGATCCGGTGCACGATCGCCCGGCCGGGGTCGGGCGGACGCCCGGGCGCGGGAGCGGTGAAGACCTCGACCCGATGGCCGCGCGCGGCCTGCTCGCGAGCGAAGCGGAAGGCGGTGTTGCCGGCGCCGCCCGGATAGGGCGGGAAGGTCGCGGTCAGATGCGCGATCCGCAAGCCGGAACGCCGGGCGCTAGTCGGCTGAGCCGACCAGCTGCTCGACGCCGGCCTGCTCGATCGTCATTCGCAGGCCATCGCGAAGGCCGACCTGCGGCTGCCAGTCCAGCAGGTCTCGCGCGCGGGTGATGTCCGGCTGGCGCACTTGGGGGTCGTCGGTCGGCAGCGCCTCGAACACGATCTCCGAGCGCGACTCCGTCACCTCGATCACCACCTCGGCGAGCTCAACCAGCGTGAACTCGTCGGGGTTGCCGATGTTGACCGGCTCGTGGACGTCGGACTCGGCAACCGCGACATAGCCGCGGATCTGATCGTCGACGTAGCAGAAGCTCCGCGTCTGGGTCCCGTCGCCGAACACGGTCAGCGGCTTGTCCTGAAGCGCCTGGCGGAGGAAGGTCGGAATTGCCCGCCCGTCGTGGGGTCTCATCCTGGACCCAAAGGTGTTGAAGGTCCGCACGATCCCGGTGTCGACGCCCTGCTGGCGGTGATACGCCATCGTCAGCGCCTCGGCGTAGCGCTTCGCCTCGTCGTAGACGCCGCGCGGGCCGATCGGGTTGACATGCCCCCAGTAGCTCTCGGGCTGGGGGTGCACCTGCGGGTCGCCGTAGACCTCGGAGGTAGAGGCCAGCACGAACCGCGCGCGCTTGAGCTTCGCCAGCCCGAGCATGTGGTGCGTGCCGTACGAGCCGACCTTGAGCGTGTGAAGCGGCAGCCGCAGGTAGTCGATCGGGCTCGCCGGCGACGCGAGGTGGAAGACGAACTCGACCTCCTCGTCGACGAAGAGGGGCTCGGTGAGGTCGTGCTGGAGAAAGGTGAAGCGGTCGTCGCGGATGTGCTCGATGTTCTGAAGCGAGCCGGTGTCGAGGTTGTCGACGCAGATCACCCGATGACCCTTCTCGAGCAGGTGATCGCACATGTGGGATCCGAGGAATCCGGCTCCCCCGGTGACGATGCAGGTCCCCATCGCCGGGCGAGGATACCGGCGAACGGGGCAGCCGGGCCACGAGCGGGATTGAAGCTGGCGTGGACCGTGCAAGCACCGAGCCCGACCGCCCGCGCGCGGCGCTGGCGCTGCTCGCCGCCCATGAGCGCCGCCTGCGGCGGATCGCGGTGCGCCTCTCGATCTGCCCCGACGACGCCGAGGACGCGGTGCAGCGGGCGCTGGAGATCCTGCTCACCAAGGCGCCGCCGCTCGACCCCGACCGGCTGATCGCCTGGATGACCGTGGTCACGAAGCGCGAGGCGATGGCGGTGCGGCGCTCGCGGGAACGGCTGCTCGCGCCACCGCCCCCCGATCTCGGCGACGGGCCGCTCCCGGACCCGCTCGAGACCGCGCCCTGCGAGCTGCCGGGTCCCGCCGAGCGCGCCGAGCGCGCCGAGCTGACCGCCGAGGCGTGGGCGGCACTCGCGACGCTGAAGCCGAACGAGCGGCTCGCGGTCGTGCTTCAGGCGCAGGGCTATTCCTACGCCGAGATCTGTGCGCTGTGCCGCTGGACCTATACGAAGGTCAACCGGTGCCTGGCCGAGGGACGGGCGCGGCTGCGCGCGGGCGGCGCGATCTCGTGAGGGCTGGTCGACTTCTGGGCGCCAGAGCGCCGAAAACCCGGCCCGGCGGCCGCGCCGCCGCCAGCGCGTAGTCCCCCTACCCTCACGGCATGGACGCTTTTGCCAGGCTTGCCGACTCGCGGATCCGCGCCGCGCAGGAGCGCGGTGAGTTCGACGGGCTCGCCGGCCACGGCAAGCCGCTGGCGCCGGACCAGCTCGCGCGGGTGCCCGCCGAGCTGCGGATGGGATTCAGGATCCTTCGCAACGCCGACTGCGTGCCCCCGGAGGTGGAGGCGCGCAAGGAGGCCGCGCGGCTCGGCGCGTTGATCGCGACCGCGGGCAGCGCCGACGAGCGCGCTCGCCTGTGCCGCCTGCGCGCCGACGCGGAGCTTCACTACCGGATGCTCGCCGAGCGCCGCCGGCTGGGCTGAGCGGAGCGTCGGTCCCCGGCCGGGGCGCGGCCGGTCGGGTCAGATCGGGAGCCGCCGGTTCCCCTCGCGCAGGACGTCCAGGCTCTTCTCCCAGGCGCTTCGCTCGGCCTCGCTCAGCTCCGGCATCAGCGGCGCGCGCGCCCCGCCGGCGCCGATCGGGGCGGGGAGGCTCGCGCACAGGCGGTCCTCGACCCGGACGCTCACCGGCTCGAGCCTGCCCGCGTCGCGTACCACGTGCTGGACCAGCCGCGCCGTCCCCAGGCCGATTGCGTGCGTCGTCGACCCCTTCAGGGCCCGCAGCTGGTAGGCGGCGCGCCGCACCTCACCCTCGATTTCGGCCAGCCGCTCGGGCGTCAGCTGTCGTCCGGACCGCCGGCCGAACTCGTCCAGCGAGAACGGCCCGACTCGGACGCTCTCGAACGGGTAGACCGCCGAATCGCCGTGCTCTCCGATGACCCAGGCGTGGACGTTGCCGGGGTGCACCCCGAGCTCGTCGGCCAGCAGCTCGCGAAGCCGCCACGCGTCCAGTGAGGTGCCCGTTCCGAACACCTCCACCGGGCGAGACTCCCACCGCCGGGTCAGGTACTCGGTGAGCACGTCGAGCGGGCTGGTGACCACGATCACCACCGGCGGCAGCGCCTGCTCGAGCGCGTCGGCGACTTCGATCGTCACCTCCAGGTTGTGATCGAGCGTGTCCAGGCGTGTCTGGCCGGGCTGTGTGTGCACGCCCGCGGCCAGCACGGCGATGTCGGCCGGCTGGATCGAGTCCATCGAGCCGCCCTCGATCGTGCACTCGGGCAGAAGCGGCGCCGCGTGGTGGAAATCGAGCGCCTCGCCGCGCGCCTTGTCGCCGTCGCGGTCATAGAGCGCGAGCCGCGAGATGAGGCCGTGCTGCAGCATGGGGCCCGCACACGCGACACCCACGGCGCCGGCGCCCAGGATGGCGACGGAGGTCACACGCCGACCCTACCTAGGGCCGGAGCAGAGCGGCGCGGCGGGTCCGGGCCCGCGCGCGGCTCAGCCGCCGCGGCGCGGGGCCGGCAGCGGCACCCGGGCCGGGATCGGCGGTGCAAGCGGGTCGGTGAGAGCAGTGACGCCGGGCGCGTACTCGTCCCACCGCGGCTTGCTCAGGTGGCGGCGAAGGATCCGTTGGGCGCCCGGATAGTGCTGGACGTTGTACTCGTTGTCGGGATCGACGCCGCGGTAGTAGATCACCATCTTCACGCGGTCGTGATTCTCGGCCCAGCGCAGGAGCTCGTTCGTGAAGGAACCGCTGTAGTCGTTGTCCCACGGGCTGTACTCGCCGATTACGAACGGCCAGCGGTCGTAGCGGCGAAAAAAGGCCTTGCCGCGATCGAACGCACTGGCGAACTTCGAGTAGATGTCGATCCCGACCCAGTCGACGTACTTGCCGCCGGGCCAGTAGTCGTCGGGCTGGTTGCCGGGAATGTTCGGCGAGCCGAAGCTCTGCGGCACCCACATCATCGCCACCCGCGGCTGCGGCAGCTGTTCGGGCACCGGGAGCGGGATGCCCTCCGGGCCGCCCGCGTAGATCGGATCGTCATCAGAGCGCGCGCGCAGGATCCGCGGCAGGCCCATGCGGAGCAGGCGCCGGTTGATCTGCGCGCGCGGCCCCCCGCGGATGATCAGCGCGAAGCGCCGCCAGGCGCGCTTGTACCAGCGTGTCGAGTGCCCGTTGCGACGCGCAGTGCCGTCTTGGTTGAACGCCGAGTACGGGTTCCAGTGGCCGTTCATCTCCGCCATGAGCCGGATGTACACGGTCTGTCCGGTCTCCGCAATCGTGCTGGCCAGGCGCAGGATGTACCGGTCGTCCCGCCCTTCGGCGATCTGCTGCGGAGTGATCATCTCGACCCCGGCGCCGGTGCCGGTCGACAGGCTGAGCACCCCGCGGGTGTCGGTCACGCCCCAGCGATACAGCGCGCCCGTGGTGAGCGGCACGCGCCAGTGATAGAAGGCCTGCAGCACCGCCGGATGCGCCCCAACCTGGTCGGCGAATGCGAACAGGTCGTCGGGGTCGCCGGTGTCGGACACACCGTGGTAGGCCAGCCCGTCCCTGGGCGCATAGGACTTGCCCGTCGCCGAGGCCGCGCCGGCGAGCGCGATCACGCTTGCGAGCAGGAGGATTCCCGCCTTCGCTCGTCCCGTCATCTGACGGTTGAACACCGTAGCGGCGCCGATGACGCGGCATGCGAGGGACGTTGCGCCTACCTCAGCCCGGTGCGCAGGTCAGCAATGACCCGGTCGGCCTGCTCGGTCACCTGCTGCCAGGTGTAGCGCCGCACGTCGTAGCCGGCGTCGCGAAGCGTGAGCTCCCGCCGCCGGTCCCGCTCGGCCGCCGCCGGGTAACCGTGCGCATCGTGCCCGTCGAGCTCGACGACGAGACGCCGCGCCCGCCAGAGCGCGTCGACCTTGAGCCCGGCGACGAGGACGTTGACCTCGGGCAACGGAACGCCCGCGTCCTCGCAGAGCAGCAGGAAGCGCTCCTCGAGCGCGCTGAGGGTGTGGGCGAGGGAGGGGAGATGACTGTCCAGCGCCACGCGCAGTGCCTGCGAGCCGCGTTGGCCCGGCCCGGCACATCGCACGCACCGCGCCCGGGTCGAGGAGCTGCGGTGGTCCGCCTCGGCGAGGGCGCGACGGAGGTCAGCGAAGGAGAGCATCGAGGCGAGATCAAGCAGCGTGCGGGGGACATCGGCGTGACGAGGAGCCCTGTCGTGCACCTCGCACTCGACGGTGCGCGGTCGGTGAATCTGCACGCCGCGGACGCGGCGTCGGCCGACCCGCGCGCTCAGGTGGATGACGCGTGGCTCGTGATCGATGAAGCCCCACCACCACCCCGCTGTCGTGTGGCTGAGCACCGCGCCTTCGCCGGCGTGAAGGAGGGCGGCGACCACCCGGCCCTGGACCATGAGCGCCCGGTGCCCGACCGCGTACACGCTCGGGTAGAGACGGACAAGTCGGCCACAAGCAACCCACCGCGAGATCGTCGACCCCGTGATCCCGCAGCCCAAGAGTTGGGCCCGCGCGATCACTCCCCATTGACCGCTCGCAAGCCTCTCGACGCCGAGCGCGTCGGCCGACGCCCGGGGGCCGGGCGTGAGACGACGCGCTCCGGTCACATCGCCAAGGTTGGCCTCCCGTACGTGACCCGTGGCCCGCAGCGTGTGACGGAAGTGGAGCGGAGGGGGTGGGATTCGAACCCACGGACCGAGAGAACCCGGTCAACAGCTTTCAAGGCTGCCGCATTCGACCGCTCTGCCACCCCTCCGGGTGCGGGGCTCAGTCTGACGCCATTTGTCCTCGAATACCCTTGCGCGCGCATGGCGGAGTGGCGCAATTGGGCGGGCGATCAGCGCTGCACTCCGGCCGCGATCGAGCGTCCCGGGACCCGCGAGGAGCTCGCTGAGATCGTCCGCCGGGCGACCGACCGCGGCCTGCGGGTCCGGGCCTCGGCGTCGGGCCACTCCTTCACCGAGATTGCGCTCACCGACGGCATCATGGTCCGGCCCGAGCGGCTGACCCGTGTACTGGAGGTGGACCGCGCCGCGGGCCTGGTCAAAGTCGAGGCGGGGATCGTCCTCGGCGAGCTCAACCGGCGCCTCGACGACCTCGGGCTCGCGTTCGAGAACCTCGGCGACATCGACCGCCAGACGCTCGCCGGCTCGATCTCGACCGGCACCCACGGGACCGGGGCGCGCTTTCGGAGCGTCTCGGCCCAGGTGGAGGCGGTGGAGCTGGTGCTCGCCGACGGCAGCACGCTGGAACTCTCGGGCGCCGGCGATCCCGCGGGCCTCGCCTGCGCGAGGATCGGGCTGGGGGCGCTGGGGCTGATCTACGCGGTCACGATCCGCACCGTGCCCGCGTTCACGCTGCATCGCGTTGACGGCCCGAAGCCGCTCGACGAGACCCTGGCTCGCCTCGACGCGCTCAACGAGGCCAACGACCACTTCGAGTTCTACGTCTTCCCGAACACCGACATCGCGCTCTGCCGTGAGAGCCGCCGCACCGACGAGCCCCCGCGGCCTCGCTCGCGCGCCGCGGTGTACGCCCAGGAGGTGATGCTCGAGAACTGGGTGGGCCAGCTCTTCGCCCTCGCCGGCCGCCACCTCCCGTCGCAGGTACCGAGGCTGTCGCGCCTCGCTGCGCGCGGCGTCGGACGCTCGACCAAGGTCGACCGCAGCTACCGCGTCTTCGCAAGCGAGCGGCGGATCCGGTTCACCGAGATGGAGTACGGGATCCCGCGCGAGCATGCCGCCGAGGCCGTGCGCCGGGTGCTCGAGCAGGCCGGCCGGCGCGAGCACCAGGTCGCCTACCCGATCGAGGTCCGCTTCGTGGCCGCCGACGACGTCGCCCTCAGCGCGAGCCACGGCCGCGACACGTGTTACATCGCCGTGCACCAGGACCGCAGGCTCGACTGGGAGCCGTACTTCCGCGAGGTCGAGAAGATCATGGACTCCTACGGCGGGCGGCCGCACTGGGGCAAGCGCCACTTCCAGACCGCCGCCACGCTCGCTCCCCGTTACCCGCTCTGGGGCGAGTTTCAGGACCTGCGGGCGAAGCTGGACCCGGGCGGGCTGTTCAGTAACCCGTACACCGATCGCGTCCTCGGCCCGATCGCTCCGGGCCCCGGCTAGAGGTCGGGCGGCCGGCTCACAGGAAGGACTTGCCCTCGCCCCGGTAGGTCGGGACCTCGTCGACCACGCGCTCGCCCTCGATCAGATAGAGCGAGTTGAAGCGCTCGCACAGCTCCCCGGCCTTGGCGTGGCGCAGGTACACCCGGTCGCCGACGCGCAACATGTGCGCCGCGGCGCCGTGCAGCGGGGTCTGCACCTCGCCCGCCGCCTCCTGGCGATCGAAGCGAAGCCCGCCGGGCAGGTACGGCTCGGGCAGGCGGTCCCCGCCCGGAACGCCCGAGGCGATGTATCCGCCGCCGAGCAGGGTCGCGACGCCGCCGACGGGCCGGCGGGTCACCGCGAGGCAGAAGAACGCCGCCGGCTCCAGGTCGAGCGAGCGGTAGTTGTCGAACAGGGCGGGGGCGTAGAAGCCTGAGCCCGCCGTGAGCTCGTCGACGGCCCCGCCCGCGGCGGTCCGGGCCAGGCTGCCGGTGCCTCCTCCGTTCACGAACTCGAGCGCCTCGCCGCGCTCGGCCAGCACCTCGCGGACGTCGGCGACGATCCGCGGCAGGCGCTCGCGGATCTCTCGCTCCGAGGCCGATTGCATCGCCCGGATCGCGGTGCTGCGCAGCGGCCTGCCGGGGATCCGGTCGCCGACGCCGGCGATGTGGCCCTCGTATGCCATCAGCCCGGCGAGCCGGGTGCCGGGGCGATCGGCGATCTCGGCCGCCATGCGCTGGGCACGGGCGGGCTCGTGGACCGGCGAGCGCTTCGGCCCGATCCGCGCCATGCGCCCACCGAGCGGCCACCAGCCGACGTCGATGTCGAGGCAGACCCGGACCTGAGCCGGCCCGCCGCCGATCGTGCCCTCGATCAGGTCGAGGTGGGGGCGGTCGTCGACCATCAGAACGGGCGCTCGGTCGGGCGCCTCGGCGGCGAGCCGGGCCACCCGGCCGATCGCGCCCCGGTCGACGGAGGGATAGGCGACGACGATGTCGTCGAAGCCGCCTTCGGTGAGCCACAGCGCCTCGGGCACAGTGAACGCCAGCACGCCGCGAAAGCCGGGATCGAGCTCGCCGATCCGGCGCAGGACGTCGGTCGAGCGGACCGACTTCGACGCCACCCGGATCGGAAGCCCTCCCGCCTGGTCGAGCATCTTGCGCGCGTTGCGGCGCATCGCGTCGAGGTCCACGAACGCGAACGGCGGCGTCGCCGTCGCGAGAATCGCGTCGTAGCGCGACTTGAGCGCCTCGCGGTCGATCGTGTCGGCGGGGGCCGGGCTCACGGCGAGCGAGCGTATCCAGTGATGCCGAGTAGTGCCTAGAATCGGCCCGTCCCCCGGAGAGGTGGCCGAGTGGCTGAAGGCACTCGCCTGCTAAGCGAGTAGGGGGCGCAAGCTCTCTCGCGGGTTCGAATCCCGCCCTCTCCGCTCCGACGGTCTCGGCGAGCGTCGACTCGCTTGCGCCACGCGCGACTCAGTCGACTTTCACGAAGTCTCAGTTCCGGGATGGGGTACGGTGCCGTTCACTTGGCAAGGGATTGCCGAACCCCCCGCCCCGGGCTGATCGCCCTCTCGACACTGGTTGGGATGTCGCTTCTGGCGACGAGCTCGACCGGCTCGACCGCCGCGCCTCCGCAGACGTCGGCCGCGCTCGTCGGCGCTGCGAACGGCGCCATCGCCTGGACGGCTTGCGGCGAGCAACTCGAGTGCGCGAAGGTGCGGGTGCCGCTGAACTGGGAACACCCGCGCGGAGGCAAGATCAAGCTCGCGGTGATCCGCCACCGCGCCAGTCGGCCCGAGGAGCGGATCGGCTCGATGTTCGTGAACCCGGGCGGACCCGGCGGCTCCGTCGAGCAGGTGCGAGAGGAGGGAGCGAGTCTGGACGCTGCAGGGCAGGGTCGGTTCGACGTCGTCGGGTGGGACATCCGCGGCGCCGGCGACAGCACCCACGTTCGATGCTTCCGGGGCGATAAGCGGAGGGCGAGGTTCTTCGCCAACTGGTCGATTCCCACGCCGGGACGCCAGTCGCGTCGCATCGCGCACAAGACAGCGACGCTCGCGCGGCGCTGCGGTGAGGTCAGCGGCAGGCTGCTGCGCCACATCTCCGCGGCCGACACGGCCCGCGATCTCGACCACTTGCGCCGGCTCGTCGGCGACCGAAAGCTCACCTACGTTGGCATCTCGGCCGGGACGTTCATCGGCCAGACCTACGCCAACATGTTTCCGCGCCGGGTGCGGGCAATGGTCCTCGACGGGGTCGTCGACCCCGTCGCCTACACGCGGGGAACCGAGGCGGGGTACGCGAATCAGCTCAGGTTCAGCGACCGAGGGTTCGAGGGTTTTCTGTCGCTGTGCGAGAGCGCGGGGCCGGCGGGCTGCGCACTGGCGGGTGACGGTCCCGTGGCGCCGCGCGTGGATCAGATGCTGGCGCAGCTGCGGCGCGGCTCCATCCCGGCCCCGTCCGCCGATCCGCCAGGCGAGCTGACCTACGGCGACGCCCTCTCCGCGATCATCGTCGAGATGAGCGCGGGTCCCGCCACGTGGCCGGACCTCGCGGCCCAGCTCGATGCGGCCGCCAGCGGCGATGGATCCGCGCTTGCGACCGCGGGCCGTTTGCTCACGACCGCGTTTTCGTCGCAGGACGTCGCTCCCGGTCTGCCTGGCGTCGGACTCACGTGCGCGGACAGCCCCGCCCGGGAAGGCCCCGGGGCGTGGCGGAACGTTCTCGATCGGCTCTCGCGCGTCAGCTTCAGCTACGGACCGGTGCTCACCTGGTGGCGCTGGGCGCCCTGTGCCTCATGGCCCGCGCGCAGCGCCGATCGTTACACCGGGCCATGGAACGCCTCGACGAACAACCCGATCCTGGTCATCGGCACCCGCTTCGACCCGAACACGCCGTACGCGAACGCTCGCCGCACCGCGCGCCGGCTCGGCAACGCGGTCCTGCTGACCCATGACGGCTATAGCCACACCAGCCCCCGAGATCCCAGCGCCTGTATCAAGAGCGCCACCAGCGAGTATCTGGTTGCCCTTGTCACCCCACCGCCCGGGACGATTTGCCCCTCCGATCGGCAGCCATTCGACCCGGATTTCGGCGAGCCGATTCCCTGAGCGCGAGCATCTCCGGGATGGACACCAAGCGCAAGCGGGAACAGCCCCGCGGCGAGCGCGTGGTGCCGGGGATCTGGCGCCTGCGACTGCCGCTGCCGTGGCCAGGGGTCCCGCACGTCAACGCGTTCGCCATTCGCGCCGGGGACGGGATCGTGCTCTTCGACACCGGCTACGCGTTCGAGGACGGCACCCGCGGGCTCGAGCTCGCGCTCGCCCAGGTCGGCGCGCGGATCGAGGACGTGAGCCTGCTCGTCTGCACCCACGCCCACACCGACCATTACGGCCTCGCGGGCCCGATCCTGGATGCCGCCGGCTGCGAGCTGTGGATGCATCCCGCCTGGGAGCACGTGCGCGCGCTCGCAGACGACCCGGACGGCGCCCTCGACCGGCGGATCGAGGTCGCGCGTCAGAGCGGCGTCCCGCCGGCGGGCCTCGAGCTGTACGAGCGCTCCCGCCGCGGCGAGAACACGGGCATCGCCCGCGCCGTACCCCCCGATCGCGAGCTCGTGCCGGGGGTCGAGATCGAGACCGACGTCGGCACCTGGGAGGTCCACGAGACACCGGGCCACGCGCCCTCGCACGTCGTCCTGCACGAGCCCGAGAGCGGGATGCTGGTCTCCGGCGATCACCTGCTCGGCCGGGTATCGCCGTTCTTCGACCACGGCCACACCCCTGACCCGGTGGCCGAGTTCCTGGTCGGACTGGAGCGCGTCGAGCAGCTCGAGACTGGCCTTTGCCTCCCCGGGCACGGGAGGCCGTTCCGCGACGTTCCACGGAAGATCGCTGCGAACCGGCTGGAGATCGAGCGGCACCTGGAGCGCGTGCGCGCCGCGCTCGCCGACGGCACCCGGACGGCGTTCGAGGTTGCCGGCGAGATCATCGGCTCCGAGAACCTCAACCCGGCGACGGCGGCCTGGGGCCTGCAGCTGGCGCTCGCCTACCTCGACCATCTCGGTGCCCGCGGAGAGGCGGTCGAGGTCGACGGCGCGGACCCGCGCCGCTGGCGCGCCGCCTGACGAACGCTCAGGTTGCCGGTGCCGAATCGGAACCCGGCGCGGCCACGGCGTTCGCCATGAACTCGTCGAGGTTCTCGCGTGCCTGCCCCCGGATCTTGGCCCGCACCGGCGGGGCCCAGCCCAGGAGCACGCCGGCCGGGCCGAGGGCCTGGCGGGCCCAGCGCCAGAGGTCGAAGTCGTCGGTGTGCTCGGCGATCAGGCCCTGCTCGAAACGAAACGACGCGTCGATCTCGTTGTGCACACGCCGCCCGGTGCCGCTGAAGGTGTAGTCGGCTTCCCAGTGCGCGGAACCCCGATCGCCATCGGTTCTCACCGCCGAGTGGCTGAGTTCGAGGTCGACGCCACGCTCGCACAGCATGCGCCACATCGCCCGCACCTCGTCGCCCTCGAGATCCTGGAAGACCGGGTCGGAGAAGCGGGCATCGGGCGCGTAGCAGCCCGCCATCGTCTCGTGGTCGCGGCGGGCAAACGCGCCATAGAAGCGGTCGATCAGCTCGGCGTTCGCGGCGGCGTCCTCGGCCACGCGCCGATCGTATCCCGCCCTACAATGGCCCGTCCAGGGGCGCGCCCCTTCCGGGCCCGTAGCTCAGCCGGATAGAGCGTCGGTCTACGAAACCGAAGGTCACAGGTTCGAATCCTGTCGGGCCCGTCCTCGAAGCCCCTGCTAACGCGGGGGTTTCGTCGTTTGTGGGCTCGGTGTCGATGTGCAGGCGGGCACCAAACGGGCACCAATCGCGCCTCTCGACGTGGGACAATGAGGACTTAGTAGGACCCGGCTCGCGCCACACTTCCAGCGCGGGCAGCCACCGAACCGGGCGGGGAAGCCGACTTCGGAGGCACGGTAGGGACGGTTCCCGCGCTAGGCGTGGAGTTCGACGTGCGCGGTCTCCGTTGTCGTGTCACCGGTGAGAGGTGTGTACAGGGTAGGCGTGAATCGGCGGCTGGGGCCATCGGTGCCCGAATCCGGCAGCTGCCGACTCGGAGGCCCGTCGCCGGCCGGATCTCGCTCTCGTCGGTAGCTACTACGAGGCTCGACTTGCCGAGTTGCTGGAGCGCCTACGCGACGGCTTTGCGCGATACGACGCCGGCGAGCTGGACGCATTCGACGGCCTTGACATTTGCGGACAACCGATCAGAATCACGGGGTCCGTCGAGGTGCCCGCCATGCAGTGCGTCACCGCGACCGATGAGCGCTTGATGCGCCACCGCGATAAAGGGTGGCTCCGGACAAGGGACGGGAGGAGAGCGCCTACGAACCCGAGGAATCGAAGCGGTGCAAGAGCCGAGTTCCTTGCGGCCTCACTCCTCACCTTGGTGCTGGTTGGTTTCCTGGTCCCGCCGCTCTCGCACGCGGCGTGGACGGCGCCCGTCAACGTCTCCCGCGCGAACCAGAATGCGTCCAGGCCCCAGGTGGCGGTCGACGCCAACGGCGATGCGGTGTTCACCTGGGAGCGCTTCGACGGGGCGAACTGGCGGATCCAGGCCCGGACCCGCTCGGCAGCCGGCGTCCTGAGCGCGGTGCAGACCCTCTCCGGGGCCGGGCAGAACGCGTTCTCCCCCCAGGTCGCGGTCGACGACGCCGGCGATGCGGTGTTCACCTGGTCGCGCTCCGACGGGGCGAGCTCCCGGGTCCAGACCCGGGCGCGCTCCGCCGCCGGCGCCCTGAGCGCCGTGCAGAACCTCTCCGACCCCGGGCAGAACGCGTTCGCCCCCCAGGTGGCCGTCGATGCGGACGGCGACGCGGTGTTCGCCTGGTCGCTCGACGTGGGGGCGAACCCCCAGCTGGCCCAGGCTCGGGCCCGCTCCGCCGCCGGCACCCTGAGCGCCGTGCAGAACCTCTCGGATTCCGGGTCGGACGCGCTCTCCCCCTTCCCCAAGTCGGGGTCGATGCCGACGGCGACGCGGTGTTCACCTGGGAGCGCTCCGACGGTGCGAACCTCCGGATCCAGACCCGGGCGCGCGACTCCTTCACCGGCAACCTGAGCGCCGTGCAGAACCTCGCGGCTAAGCGCCGATATCGATGTGCACCAGGTCGGGGTCGATGCCGACGGCGACGCGGTGTTCACGTGGGTGGGTCGAGACGGCACGACAAACTGCGGCGGGTTCGGTTGCTTGCGCGTCCAGGCCCAGGCGCGCTCCGCGGCCGGCGTCCTGAGCGCTGTGCAGAACCTCTCCAAGGGCGGGCAGAACGTGCGCCTCGAACACCAGGTCGCGGTCGACGACGCCGGCGACGCGGTGTTCACCTGGTCGCGCGTCGACGGGTTGAACTCCCGGGTCCAGACCCGGGCGCGCTCCGCCGCCGGCACCCTGAGCGCCGTGCAGAACCTCTCCGACCCCGGGCAGAAGCGTTCGCCCCCCAGGTGGCCGTCGATGCGGACGGCGACGCGGTGTTCACCTGGTCGCGCTTCGACGGGACGGTTCCGGATCCGGACTTCCCGTGCTGCGCTCGGATCCAGGCCAGGACGCGCTCCGCCGCGGGCACATTGAGCGGCGTACAGACCCTATCCGCTGCCGGGCAGGATGCGTTCAACCCCCAGGTGGGGGTCGACGTCGCAGGTAAGGCGGTCGCCACCTGGCAGCGCTTCGACGGAACCAACGATCGGATCCAGGCCTCGGCGGGCCCGTAGGGCCGCCCGCCCGCCCCGCCGAGCGAGCCAGCCGCACGCGGGGCGGGCTCTCTCGGAGGCGCCTGCCGGAATCGAACCGGCGTAAGACCACCTTCGGCGGCGTTGACCGCAACGGGACTTGGAACCTCCTCATCCGCGATTTCACGGTGGTCGGCGGAGCCAGTGACTTCGGTGGAGGTTGGAGCCTCACCATCACCAGCGTCGCCGCACGTTCCGTCCGAGACCCAGATCATCGAACGCCCGTGTAGGAAGACTAAGCAGCGGGGATGCCACGATCCGACCACCGGGTCGCGAGGCGAAGCGCCCACGGACGGGTGCGACATGGTCGAGCTCGTTCACAACGCGACGCGCCGAAGTGCTAGTCGCGTCGGTTCACGCGGCGACTGCTCCGAATCACCAGGGCATGTCTGAGCGAGTCCCCGGCTGCTACCTGTTGCACTGAACAGCGATTCGTCATGCGGGCACGACCGCGCACACCTCGAAACCGTAGCCGCGCAGTGCCGCGCTCGAAACGCTGCCCCCGCGCACGAAGCGCTGGAAGGCCTGGAGATAGGCGCTCCTGTCGCCCGCCTCGGCGGCAACCCCGATGTCCGCTGCCGCGACGGCGCGCTGATCGAGCGCGGTAAGGGCACGGTCCCATCGGGAGGCGAGGTCCGTACTACGAAATGGGGCGCCGGCTGGGCCGTTCGGCAATCGCTGGTCGACCTCGTCAATCAGCCTCCCTTCAGCTGCCCGCGAAGCCGGTCGATCTCGCGCTGCTGGCGCGCGTTCTCGCTCCGCTGGCGCTCCACCTGGGCGGCGAGCTGCTCGATGGTATTCGCGAGCGACGCCGAGGGTGCCGGCGCGACCCCGAGCCTGCCGCTTGAGTTGACGACCACCGGCTTCGCCGCTCCGCCGAGGGTCGTCCCGTTGATTCCGGCGATGAAGGCCGCCGTTTGCTTTGCGGCGCTGCCGATCCGGATCGCCCCCGACTCCCCGGCCACCCCGTCGTTGGCGATCGCGACGTTGTTCGAGCCGGTGGTCAGCTTGCGGCCGGCGTTCGCGCCGAGGGCGATGTTGCTCGATCCGGTGGTGTTGGCGCGCAGGGCGCCCAAGCCGGCGGCGAGGTTGTTGTTGCCGCCCGTGTTGGCGAAAAGGGCGTTGTTGCCGGTCGCGACGTTGTTGGAGCCGGTGAAGTTGAGAACGAGCGCCTGATAGCCGCTAGCGACGTTGTCGTCGCCGAGCGCGTTCCCGTAGAGCGCGCCCCTGCCGGTCGCCAGGTTCCGGCTGCCGCTGACGCTCTCGTGAAGCGCATCAATGCCGGCGGCGATGTTGTCGTTGCCGGTGGTGTTCGCGTAGAGCGCGGCGTGGCCGATGGCGATGTTGTTGGAGCCGGTGGTGTTGAAAGAGAGCGCGCTGTCGCCGGTAGCGACGTTGTTGTTGCCGGTGCTGTTGGAAGGGAGGGCGTAGGTCCCGGTCGCGACGTTGCCGGAGCCGGTCGTGTTGGAAACCAGCGCGTTGTGGCCGATGGCGATGTTGTCGCTGCCGCTGGTCAGGCGGGGCGGTCGCCATAAGCCGCGCCCACCGCGGCAGACCCTCCCCCGCCGCGAGATACTTAGCCGGCGATGTCGCAGGAGAACGTGGAGGCCGTTCGGCGTGCCGCGGAGGCCTGGAACGCCGACGATCTTGACGCCTTCCTGGCCGAGCTTGATCCCGAGGTCGAGTGGCATCCCTCGATCGAGCCCGGCCTCGAGGGAACGGCAACCATCTACCGAGGCCATGACGGCGCGCGAAAGGCTTGGCGGGAGTACCGCGGCGAGGCATGGGAACGACTCACGAGTCGGCCTCAGGAGGTTCGCGACCTCGGCGAGTCGGTCCTGCTGCTCGGTCGGATCGAGTTCACCGCCCGGACGACAGGCATCGAGTTCAGCCAGGAGATCGGAGAACTGTTTGAGTTTCGAGGGGGGAAGATCGTTCGCGCCCGCGACTTTCTGACTCATGCGGATGCCCTCGAAGCCGCCGCGCTGTCGGAGTAGGCGATGCCAGCCGAGGAGAACATCGCGCTGATCCATCGCGGCCTCGATGCCTTCAGCCGCGGCGACTTCGACGCGGGCGTTGAGGATATGCAGCCGGACGTCGAATGGCACGTCTCGTTCCGGCTTCCCGATCTGCCGTTGGACAAGGCGGTCTACCAAGGCCATGACGAGGTCCGGCGGCTGTGGGCGGCTTTTCGGAGCGGCTGGGCGGAACTCACCGTAACCCTCGAGGAGGTGGTCGACGCCCGCGAGGACTTCGTGGTTGTCCGCACCCGGTTCGTCGGCCGGGGGAGCGCCAGCGGGATAGAGGTGGATCGCACGATCTTCTATGTGTTCGAGATCGCGGCTGGGAAGCTGAAGCGACTGCGGCCCTTCGACACAGAGCGCGAAGCCCTCGAAGCCGCCGGGCTTCAGGAGTAGGCGATGTCGAAGGAGAACATCGCGAACGTCAGGCGCGGGATCGACGCCTGGAACCGGGACGACCTCGACGAGTGGCTTGCTGGCTTCGCACCGGAAGCGGAGTTTCATACCACCGGCCGGTTCCCGGATGAGCGGGTCTATCGGGGGCGTGCGGGGCTGGAGCGGTATTGGGCGGAAATCCACGAGGCCGCCGAGGAAATGACCCTTTCGATTTCCGACTTGCGGGCTAGCGGCGACAGGGTGTTCCAGGCCGTGACGGGCAGGGGGCGGGGCAAGCGGAGCAAGGTCCCGGTGGAGGAGCCGATCTGGCTCGTCACGACATTGCGCGACGGGCTGGCCGTACGCGTCGAGACTTACGTCGATCGGGCCGATGCCCTCGAAGCCGCCGGCCTGTCGGAGTAGGCGATGTCGCAGGAGAACGTGGAGGTGGTGAAGGCGGCGTTTGCCCACGGCAGCCGCGGTGACTTCGACGGGTTGCTTGCGCTCGTTGACCCACGGGTCGAGTGGATCGAAGACCCTGGCTCGCCAGGCGCGATCGCCCACCGAGGTCACGCCGAGGTCAAGCGGTATTTCGAACGCATGCCCAGGTACTGGGAGGAGTTGCGGGTCGAGCTCGAGCGATTTGTCGACTACGGCGATGAGGTTCTCGCCCTCGCTCGGGTGACCACACGTGCTCGGCGCGGCGGACCCGAGATCGGTAGGCCATTTGACGCGATCTTCACGGTGCGCGACGGGAAGATCGTCCGCGGTCGGTCGTTTTCGACTCGCCATGAGGCCCTCGATGCCGCCGGGCTGCGGGAGTAGGTGATGTCGCAGGACAACGTCGAGGTGGTCCGGGAGGCGTTCGAAGCATTCAACCGCGGTGACTTCGACGCGGCCCTCGAGCGCATGCACCCCGCCATCGAGTGGCAGGCCCTCGACGCGTTTCCCGATGCCGGGACGTACCGTGGCCGTGACGAGGTTCGACAGTTCTGGGAGGCCTGGCGGGACACCTTTCATGGTTTTCTCTTGCACCTGGAGGAGTGCGGGCCAGTAGGCGAGCACCACGTCCTCGCCACCTTCCGAGTCAGTGGAGAGGGAGCCGGAAGCGGGGCCGGCGTGGAGTCCCCCACGGTCTTTCAGCTCGGCAAGATCCGCGACGGACAGGTGACTTGGGTTGGGATGTTCTCGACCGAGAGCGAGGCCCTCGAAGCCGCCGGACTGCGGGAGTAGCGGGTGAGGCAGCGTGGGATCGGCACGCGCTACGGACGGCAGCTCTTGCTGAACCTTCCTGTAGGTGGCACTAGACCCGGCACCGCTCCTCGGCCGGTGTGAGGTCGTCTGCGTGTAGCTCCCTGGTCGGATCGGCGGTGAGTCCCCGGCACCCGAGTTCACCCGATGAATCCCCTCTGTCGTAAGCGCCTGCGACGAGATCGACCTCGAAAGACCGATTTGCGTCTGGCTCTGTCCCTACGGGGAGCGAGTGCCCTTGCCGTTGGGCGGGCGTGTTGTCTCCCGCCGCCGTTCGCGGGGCGTTGTCGGGGTCGCGCTACTCTCCAGCCGTCACCCCTTGATCAGGCCGATCGGGGACGACTTCGGGGCCCGGCGAGAGCCGGGCTCCTTCTCTACGGGGACGGTGAAGGCGGGCAGCGAGCGGCGCCGTGCGCTAATCCGCGACCACCAACGTGGGGCTATCTGAGCGACGAGAGGGTTGCAGAACGATCCATGAGGGCTCCTTCGCGCGACCAGGAAGAGCCGAGTCGCTCGCTCCCGGTCAGTCCAAAGCGGTACATCGCCTTGGGTAGACCGACCCGGCCCCGGAGGTCGGTAGGGTGCCCCGGCTCAAGCATGAGCAGGGCTGAGAGCATCAACAACGAGTCGCCGGAGGTAGTCGTTCTTAGCGCCATGACCATCGGTTGTGGTTCGGATACCGGTCCGGCCATGTCTGAGCCGCACGCCGTGGATTCGCCCTCCAGGCACTCCTAGCTGCAGATGTCCGTCGTCGAACCCACGCTCAGCGCCCCCGCGCCTGCCCACGTGTCTTCGAGCGCGGTTTTTGGCCGGGTCATGGCGCTGGTCGCGATCACGGTCGGTTTCGCGGCAGCCGGTATGTGGATCGGCCGCGACCTGAGCGGCTGGCAATGGTTCATTCCGTGGTTGATTTCGCTCGGATGCCTGATCGGCCTCCACGTCGCCAACGCCCGCGGCGCCCAGGGCCTCGCCCTCGTGCTCCTGTTCGCGTTTGGCCTTTTGCTCGGAATCAGCGTCGGAAGCACGGTCGACTACTACGCCCAGGCCGATTCGAAGGCGGTCGCTCAAGCCGCCAGCGCAACCGCCCTGTTCACGCTTGGACTCGGCGCCGGCGGGTACGCCACCCGCCGCGATCTCTCGTTTCTGTACCGGATCCTGTTCTGGCTGTTGCTGGGCCTGATCGGCTTCGGGGTTGTGCTGATCTTCGTCAATATCCCTGGCGGAGCGACGATTTACGCGCTGCTTGGCCTTGCGATATTCGGCGGATACGTGGTCATCGACTTCAACCGCCTACGACGCGCCGGAGGCGAGGAGGCGATTCCGCTCGCGGCGGGCATTTTCCTGGATGTTTTCAACATCTTCTTGCTCTTCCTACGGCTGTTCGCTCGCCGCTGAGCGCCACCCAGGCTCCCCCACGGCTACGCCGTGCGAGAGCAGGTGACGACCGTATTGACCTCGATCCACGCTTAGCGCTCGGGTGGCGCGAGCGTTCTTCGCGGGCCCAAGACTCCTACGGCCACCCGGCGCCGGGCGCCGGCGCGTCTGCGGTCAGTACCTTGCCGGTGCGCGGCCCCTTACCGATCTTCTCGGTGCCGCCAAACTCCGCCGCCATCATGAACAGGGTGGAGCGATCCGGACCACCCAGGATGCAGGCGAAGCAGAAGCGGTCGAGCTCGATCGCCTGCAGGACTTCGCCGCCCTCGCGAATGCGGAGGCAGCGATTGCCGGCTCCGGCCCAGACCGCGCCCTCCGCGTCGATGCAGATGCCGTCGGGAGGCCCGTCGAGCTCGGCCCACACTCGCCGATGCGTGAGATCACCCTCGGCCTCGATGTCGAACGCCGTCAGCTTGGTGGCATAGGACTCGGCGATGATCAGCGTCGAGCCATCGGGAGTGACCGCCATGCCGTTGGGAAACGCGACCCCGTCCGCCACCTGGCGGGCCGAGCCCTCAGGGGTGACGAGAGCGACGATCCCGGGCCTGAATTCCTCGCCGGCCATCAGGTCGAACTCAATGTTGTTCAGGTAGGCGTTGCCGCGGCCGTCGACGACGATCTCGTTCCAGTCATGCTCGGACAGGCTGCTGAGATCGACGTGGGTCACAAGCGACCCGTCGGGCTCCATGCGAATCAGCTCTTGCCCGCTCGTGATCAGCATCGGCCCGTTCGGCAGCCAGTCGATTGAGAAGGGAAGCGAATGGACTTCGGTGATCACCTCGCTGTTTTCCTCCAGATCGAGTGCGATCACCTCCTCGGCGACCCAATCCGAGAACCAAAGACGGCCCTCGTGCCATCGCGGTGACTCGCCGAGCCCGATCCCGGTCATCAGGGTTCGCAGCTCAGACATTGAAGACACCTCCAGTTCAACAGTCTCTCCCAATCAAGACGGCGGCGCCCCGGGAAAGCTGATCGTTGTTGTTGCAGGCGCGGCTGCTCCGTTGCGCGAACAGCGAGGGCGGCGCAGCGCCGCCCAACGAAAACGGATGCGCCCGAAGATCAACCCCGTTACGAAGGTTCCTGCAATCGTCGTCTGGCACGCGACGTAGGCGCCGTCGACGACGATGACCCCGCGGTCGATGGTCAGATCGTCGAACGCTGCGCGCAGCGAGCCGAAGTAGCCCTTGAGGCCTTCGTAATCCAGTTCGGCGCCGTCCGGGCCGTGGAATACGAACCCGGGTGCGAAATAGGCGTCCACCTCTGCTTCCGTCCTCGCCAGTCAGCTCAAACTCACCCACCCGAATCAGAGCTGAGACGCGCTCCTCTCGACTGGCGCGCCGTTCCTGTGACATCGGCCCGTTCAGAGTCGATCAGCCCCAGGGGTCTTCGAGCCGCTCGGTGTCGCCACCCTCGGGCTTGCGACCGCCGATGCAAATGACGTCGAGACCCTCCGGGCCGGCCTCAAACGATCGGATCACCGCAGGAGCGACGCGCAGAACGTCCCACGCCGAGAGCTCGAGCACCTGGCCATCGAGCTTGGCACGACCGGAACCGCCGACCACGACGTAGGCCTCCTCCTGCTCACGGTGGCGGTGACCCCACGGCATTCGGGCACCTGGCTCGTAGGTGAAGCGGCTCACGCCAAGCTCTGGCGATCCCAGAACCTCGCGCGCGAACCGCCACTGGATATGAACACCCTCCGGACTGACGTCGCGGAGGTCGTCGAAATTCGTCTTCGTCCAGTCGGGCAATTGGAGCCTCACACCCAGTACATCGAAAACCTGCGCTCTCGGCGGAAGAGCAGCCTCAGCCGCTTCCGCTCTGCGCGACGCGGAGGAGTCAGCGGCCGCGTGACCGCTTTCTCTTTGAAGCGGGAGCCGCACAGCGGTGTCGTCGTGATCGCGGTCGTGCTCTTGCAGATCGGGCTCATCAAGGACGTCCCTTACACGGGAGAGCGGAAGGTCGACATCGTTGGTGCGGTGCTGTCCGTCCTGTATCAGCGTCCGGACGGATGCAAGCGAGTTGGCCTTCTGGCTGCGGGTCGGATCGAGCGCGAGACCGACTAGCGAGCCGAGGTGCCCTACTGGAGCAGCCGACCCGCGGGCGCGGGTCACCGCGGTCGGGGCGCTCTCCATCGGCGGTGCCGTGTCGCGGGGATGGCGCTCGAACCAGTCCCCGTAGCGGTTGGCCAGCGAAGAGGCGGTGAGGCCGTGGGCGAAGACCGAGAGCCCCACGGTGAGGTAGACCGCGAGGACGAGCAGGTGCTCGTGGGGAAGCTGGGACTCCTCGATCACGATCAACGCGAACACGATCGAGGCCAGACCGCGGGGTCCGAACCAGCCCAGGAATCCAACCGTCGGCACCCGAGCGTGCGAGCCCAGCATCCCGATCGCGACGGGCACCATTCGCACGACCGTCAGGCTGAGGACCGCGTAGAGGGCGAGCTCCCAGCTCAGCTCACCCAGCGCGGGTCCGAGCAGGATCGCCCCGAAGAGGATGAACGTGACCCCGTTGAGCACGCCTCCGACCTCTTCGGTGAGCCGGTTCGTGTCCTCGGGGTCGCGTTTGATCACCGCCCGGAAAACCAGGCCCGCGACGAAGGCCGCGATGAAGCCCGATCCGTGAAGGGCCACGGCGGTGCCGTAGGCGAGGGCCGCGCCGGCCGCCGGGATCACCTGGCGCCAGCTGCCCTCGACCAGATCCCTGCGGCCGGCATAGACGACGACGGCTCCGATCACCAGCCCGCCGACGACCCCTCCGACGATCCCGTAGCCGATCTCCTCGAGCAGGAGCTCTGATGCGCTTCGGCCGTGCGAGATGTGCGATTCGCACGTCTGCGGCCGCAACGGCTGCGAACAGCAGCGGCACGCAGATCCCGTCGTTGAGGCCGCTCTCGATGTTCAACCCCTGGCGAATCCGACCCGGGACGCGCGGCGAAGTGACGACCGCCTGGCCGAGGGCGGCGTCGGTCGGCGCCAGGACGACCCCGAGGATGACGGCTTCCCAGACCGTCAACACGTCGAAGATCGCGCCCGCCGCGAGCGCTCCGAGGGCGATTGTCAGCGGCAGCCCGATTCCGAGCAGACGCAGGGGCACCGAGATCTCGCGTCGCAGCTTTCCGAAGTCGATGCGCGAGGCGTCGGAGAAGAGGACGAACGCCAGCGTCGCCTCGGCCAGCGCGCGCACGGTCGAGCTGGTGCTCGAGATGTCGATTCCATCGAGGACCTTGGGGCCCACCAGGAGCCCGATCGAGACGAACAGGATCGCGGGCGTGATCGGCGATCCCGACAGCCGCTTGGAGACCGCGGCAACGGCGATCAGCGCCAGCGCGACGATCGTCAGCGCCCAGTCCACTCAGATCCCCGTGCCAGTGCGCTCCATTTGGGGGACCGTCGCACGCGGGCGCAAGCCCGGCAATGGCGCTGTCATGCCGCCTGTTGTGGTGCCCCCACCATCGCCCGGCGGGTACTCGCTCCCTTGTAGCGCTTACCCGTTGAGCGGAGACTGCTCTCCAGCAGCTTGAGCCTCGAGCAGGCCCGGACTGGAAGCGAAAATCGCGAGGAGGAAGCGATGTCAGACGGCAACGGGCAGATCCCACCGATGAATCCCTACGGAGGAGTTGGGGGAGGCGGGATCACGATGCCGCCGTACTACAAGCCCACCGACAGCGTCGGCAGCGGGTCGACCTACTACCCGACGTCGGAGGAACTCGGCAAGGACGAGATGCGGATCACCTTCGTCGGCAGCTGCCCGTTCCCGCCGCGTAGAAACCAGGCGGCCACCTGCATCATGGTCGAGCTCGGCAACGGCAAGCGCTTCTTCTTCGACTTCGGTCCCGGCTGCCTGCGCAACATCCTCGCGATGCAGGTGCCGCTGCAGATGGTCAACGACATCTTCCTCACCCACCTGCACGTCGACCACTACGGCGAGCTGCCCTACCTCTTCGCCTTCGCCCCGTGGGCGGCCCGCTGGAAGCCGCTGCGGGTGCACGGCCCATCGGGCAGAACGCCCGAGGACGGCACCCAGGCGATGGTCGACGGGATGAAGCAGATGGCCCACTGGCACATCGACAGCTTCAACTCCTCACCGATTGGCGACGGCTACGAGGTCGAGGTCAACGAGTTCGACTTTCGCGACGACAACGGCGTCTGCTACGACCAGGACGGGGTGACGGTCCGTCACTGGCGCCGCTCCCACACCAAGGACGGGGCCTCCGCCTATCGCCTCGACTGGAACGGCCTCTCGTTCGTCTGGACCGGCGACGGGCGACCGGACGAGCTCACCGCCGAGTTCGCCAAGGGCGTCGACGTCTTCGTCACCGAGGTCCAGCCCGACCTGGCAAAGCTCCAGGAATTGAAGATGGGGCTGCCGCAGATGATCACCAACAACACCGTCGACACCGCCCACACGGTCCACTACGCGGTCGGCTACCTGACCAAGCGGGTCGACCCGAGGCTGGCGATGGTCACCCACACGGCCTTCGACGAGGATCTGCTGCCCGAGATCCTCGCCGGCATCCGGGTGCACTGGGACGGCCTGTTCCAGTTCGGCGCTCCCGACGGCGTCGTCGTCAATGTCACCAAGGAGGCGGTCTGGACCCGCAACGCGGCGCTCTCGGAGGCGGCCAGCCCGGCGCGGCCGAGCCCCTCTGAAGCCAAGGACCTGTTCGATCTCGGTCCCACCCATCTCAGCGTCGATTTCCCCGACCCCCGGCACAACGTCACCGACGTTCAGGAGGAGTTCGTCCGCGAGCAGGAGATCGACCCGGACCTCTATTACCCGGAGGACGTCAAGCGCGACCTCGTGCGGGTCTTCCCGAAGGGGTTCAAGATCGAGATCCCGAGGATGGTCGCCCAGAAGGTCGGCGAGAAGATCAAGCGCCGCCTCGGCCGGGACTAGGCGGCGGCATGGGCCCCGGCCACGACCAGGATCCCCGCGGCGCCAGGCGGACCCCGGTGACCGTGCTCACCGGTTTCCTCGGCGCCGGCAAGACGACCCTGCTCAACCGCATCCTCAACGGGGACCACGGGATGAGGGTCGGCGTCTTGGTCAACGACTTCGGCTCGATCAACATCGATGCTGATCTCGTGGTCGATGTCGAGAGCGACGTGATCAGCCTCGCCAACGGCTGCGTCTGCTGCTCGATCCGCGACGACCTCTCCCAGGCGGTGATCGAGGTCATCGAGCGGCCCGAACGGCCCGAGTACATCCTGCTCGAGGCGAGCGGCGTCGCCGAGCCGACCGGGATCGTCCTCACGTTCGCCGATGACCCGTCGCTGATCGACCGGGTCCGCCTCGACAGCATCATCTGCGTTGTCGACGCCGAGCAGGTCTTCGCGGCCCCCGAGCAGATGGAGCTGAAGATCTGGCAGGTCGCGACGGCGGACATGGTGGTCCTCAACAAGACCGACCTCGTCGGGCCGGAGCAGACCGAGAGGATCAGGGCATGGCTCGACGATCGCCTGCACCGCTACAGGCTGCTCGAGGCCCATCGGTGTGACGTCCCGCTCGAGGTCCTGCTCGGCGTCGGGAGATTCCACCCTGGCCGCGCGGAGTTCGACCGAGACGCCCACTCCCCGGGTTGCTCGGGTCCGGGCTGCGACCACGCGGAGCACGCGGGTCATGACCGTCGCTTCGAATCGTGGAGCTTCGAGACCGACCGACCGCTCTCAATCGACGCTTTGCGCAAGGTGGCGGCGAAGCTGCCCGCGAACGTCTACCGGGCCAAGGGCGTCTTCGCCGCGGCGGAGGCGCCCGGGCGTCGCGGGGTGCTCCAGGTGGTGGGCAAGCGGGTGGACGTCGCCCTTGACGGCGAGTGGGGCCGACAGCCCCCGCGCACGCGGATCGTCGCGATCGGCGCGACCGGGACGATCGGTCCCGGAGGCCTGGAGAAGCACTTCGCCGCCTGCCTGGCGGAGGGCACCGGCGATGGCGCAGCGGAGCGGGGTGTGCCGTGCTGACGCGGCGAATAGCCGCGATCGCGGCACTCCTTCTCCCGCCTTTGATGCTGGTCCTGGCCGTCGTCGTCATGGCGCAGGAATTCCCCCGAGTGTTGATCGTCTTCGGGTTGCTGCTGATCGCGATGGCCGCCGTCTGGTACGGCCTGCTTCGCCGAGGCGCTGGAAGGGCCGTGGGTTTCGCGGCTGGGCTTCTCGCGCTCGCGGCGACGGTGATCGTGCTGGTGAACAACGGCGACCACGTCGGTGCCGCGATCGTGATCGTGGCCGGGCTGGCGCTGGCCGCCGCCGCGGCCAAGGCCGCGTTCTCCTACCACGCGCCACTTCCCGGGGCGCCGGCGCCAACGCGCGCCGTCCTGTTCTACAACCCGAAGTCCGGGGGCGGCAAGGCAGAGAAGTTCAAGCTCGCCGAAGAGGCCCGAAAGAGGGGCATCGAGCCGATCGAGTTGACGCTCGGCTCCGACCTGGAGCAACTGGTGCGCGACGCGGTGGCCGACGGCGCCGACGCGGTGGCGATGGCCGGCGGCGACGGCTCGCAGGCGGTGGTCGCGATGGTCGCTGCCGAGCTCGACCTGGCCTACGCCTGCATCCCGGCCGGGACCCGCAACCATTTCGCCCTCGACCTCGGCGTCGACCGCGACGACGTCGTCGGCGCCCTCGAGGCATTTGTCGACGGTGGCGAGCGCCGCGTCGATCTGGCCGAGGTCAACGACCGCGTCTTCGTCAACAACGTCTCGCTCGGGCTCTACGCCGAGGCGGTCCAGCGGGAGGGCTACCGCGACGCGAAGCTGCGGACGATCCTCGATACGTTGCCCGAGGTGCTCGGGCCGGAGGGCCAGGGGCTCGACCTGCGCTGGACCGGGCCGGGCGGCCATGAGCACTCCTCGGGGGCGGCGATCCTGGTCTCCAACAACCGATACCGGCTCGGGCGCGCTGTCGGCTCGGGAACCCGTCCGAGGATCGACGACGGCTTGCTCGGGGTCACGGTGGCATCGAGCCCGGCGGGGCGCCCTGAAAAAAAGGGCCTGCCGCAGCGACCGTGGCGCGAATGGTCGACCCCCGAGTTCGAGGTCGACGCGGACGGACCGATCGCCGCCGGAATCGACGGTGAGGCGATGACGCTCGACCCACCACTTCGTTTCCGAATCAAACCCGGCGTGCTGCGGGTGCGGATCGCCCGCGCCCATCCGGGCGCGTCGCCGTCCGCCTCGATTCCCGAGGACCCCTGGGGCGGTGTGCGTGCATTGGCGCGGGTCGCGGTGGGACACTCCCCGCGGGAGCCGGTTCGGCGCCCCGAAGAGCTGCGCCATGACGCCACAGATGGACACCACTAACCAAGGAGGGAACCATGGACGTCGTCGAGATCGAACAGAAGGAAACAGTGAGCCGGAAGGAGGTCGTGACCCGGCTGCGGAGGCTCGCCAGCATGCTCGCCAAGGGCAACGACGTCAAGTTCGAGCTTGGCGGGACGGTGATGACGGTCCACGTCCCGGACGAGGTCCAGCTCAAGGTCGAGCTCGAGGTCGAGACCGGCGAGCGGGAGCTCGAGATCGAGCTCAAATGGTGAGCGCGAGCTGATGATCGAAATCAGATACCGAAGAGGAGAGGATGACGATGGCAAATAGACGCCAGCGCAGACGACGCGCAGCCGCAATCGGCGGAGCTGCGATTGCTGCCAAGAAGCACCACGACGCGAAGCAGCAGCAGGGCGCACCGCCGGAGGCCCAACAGGGCGCACCGCCGGAGGCCCAACCTGCCGCGCCCGCACCGCCGCCCGCCCAGCCCGCCGCCGCGCCGGCGCCGCCGGCCGAGTCGGGCGGACTGAGCGCCGAGGCGATCGAGAGACTCGAGAAGCTCGCCCAGCTTCACGAGCAGAACGTGCTCACCGATGAGGAATTCGAGCGCGAGAAGGCGAAGCTGCTGGACCTCTGAGCGCTCGCAAGCGACGACCATCTACCGGGCCTTGCCGCGCAGGCAGGCCCTCGACCAAAGGAGCACCCGATGTCCGAACAATCCGAGACCCCGATCCTCGATTTGCTCGAGAGGATGACCGCGGCTTCGCTGGAGGCATCGAGCCTCGACGAGCGTACGCTGATGCTGGTGCGGATCGGCGCGCTGGTCGCCGTCGACGCCCCTCCCGCGTCATACCTCCTGAACCTCGGCGCAGCCGGCCAAGCGGGTGTCGACGAGGAGCAGGCCCGCGGAGTCCTTGCCGCCGTCGCCCCGATCGTGGGCACGGCTCGCGTTGCCGCGGCGGCCGGGAGCATCGCGCAAGCCCTCGGCTTCGCGCTCGAGCTCGAGCGCGAGCTTCAAGCCGAGGGATAAGGACGCCGGTCGCGGAGCTCGCCGGTGGTCCCGGTGGATGAGGACGATCGCGAGCGGCCGGACTCGCCGACCCCCGGTGACGAGGCGGTGACGCCCGGTGACGAGGAGGTCGATGAGCTCGATCGCGGTGCGCACTTGGACGCGCCGCCCCGACACGTGGGTCCAGATGGGGACCCCGCAACCGCGTGGGAGGATCGTGGGCGGAGCGAGCAGCACAACTGGCGGCGCTGGGCGTGGTGGGCGCTCATCATCGCCACGGTTGGCGGCGGTTGGGTGCTCGTCCTCGCCACGATCTTCGTTGTAAGAAGCGGCGACCGCACGGCGGAGTTGATCTCGCTGTTCGAGGAGGGTCAGCAACAGCGACAGGCCGCGTCCGGGGGTGTCCAGCAGAGCCAGGAGGAGCGACAGGCCGCGCTCAAGACTCAGCAGCAACAGTCGCAGACCTTCCGGGCGCAAGAGCTGGCTGCGCTGGCAGAGCAGGCGAAGAGCAACGCTGAGGCCCGCCGGGCCCTGGCGGACGCAGCGCTTGCCGCGTCCAGGGTCGACCAGGCGGACTCCGAGTCGCGTCAGGCGGACGCCGAGGCGGCGCTTGCCCAAGTTCAAACCGAAGCTCAAGCCAGAAGGGCGAACCGGCAACCGGCGGCTCAGCCTGCCGCCGGCTCCGACCGGCAGCTTCAGGCAGACGCACTGGGGACGCTCGCCGTAGCCATCGAGGCACTGCGAGCCGCGATCAAACAGGTTGGAAACGGCGGGCCGGGGCGTTGTCCGGATCCGGGCGACCGTGCGAAGCCGCAAGGACACAACGTTTTTTGCATCACCGGCGGTGTTGACGCGCCCCCCGGTCCGTAGCGCCCCGCATGGCCCCACAGGACCTCGGCTAGCTAGTCGGCTCGCGCTCGATCTCGATCCGACCCACGCCGACCGCTTCCAGCAGAGCGTCGTAGTCGCGCACGTTCTGGTCGGCGTAGGCCTCGAGGAACTCGGTGGTCG
>CAVSMU010000006.1:0-180989 GCA_963729075.1 uncultured Solirubrobacterales bacterium
CTCCACCAGCGCCGCCGCGTCGCCCAGCCGCACCGCCTCGCCCAGCCGCTCGGCGAGGCCGAGCGCGAGGCCCTGGTTGCCCCCCGCGACGCTCGGCGCCGGCTCGGTGTCGATGTGCGCCAGGCCGGCGAGGTCGGTGGCCGGGATGTCGTAGGCGGACGAGGCGGACGAGATCTCGGCGCGGGCCAGGATCGCCTCGCGAGCGCCGGGCTCGATCTCGAGCGAGTCGAGCAGCTCGCGCACCGATCGGCGGCCATCGAGGGCCGCAACCCCCCGGTCGGCTGCGCGCACGGCGTCGGCCAGCCCGGCCGCCGTGGTCCCGATCCCTCCGCGCGGCTCGCGGTCGCCGTAGCGCATCCCCTTATCCCAGAGCCCGAGGCCGAGCTCCTGCGCGAGCGCGCGCACGGCGCTGTTGCCGGCGAGGACGAACTCCGCCCCCATCTCGATCACCGCTCCGTTCGGGAGAAGCCGCGACCACGTCCGCCCACCGACCCGCTCGCGCGCCTCGACGACCTCGACCTCCGCGCCGCCGCGCGAGAGATCGTCGGCGGCGGCCAGCCCGGCGAGCCCGGCGCCGATGACCACGACCCGGCGGCTCAAGTCAGCGAAGCACGAGGCAGTGCTCGGGATGCCAGCCGAGCTTCACGCTGCTGCCGGGCTCCCAGCGGTCGTCGGCGCTGGAGCGGTAGGTCGCCTGCTCGAGCGCGACGACCCGATCTCCGTTGCCGAGCGAGACCGTGATCTGCGTGGAGACTCCGAGGTAGACGCGTGCCTCGACGGTGCCGTCGAGGCTCACCATCCCCGCCTCGACGTCGTCGTCGACCGCGATCTTCTCCGGGCGCACCGAGAGGTTGACCGTGTCGCCGCGCGTGACCCCGTCGGGCAACGGGGCGTCGATGCGCAGCCCGTTCGCGATCCGCACCTTGCCGCCGTCCTCGACCGTGCCCGTGATCAGGTTCGAGATCCCGATGAAGCCGGCGACGAACTCCTCGCTGGGGCGCTCGTAGACGTCCTCGGGCGCGCCGCACTGCATCACGCGCCCCTCGTGCATGACCGCGATCCGGTCCGACATCGAGAGCGCTTCCTCCTGGTCGTGGGTGACGTAGACGAAGGTGATCCCGACCTCGCGCTGGATCTGCTTCAGCTCGACCTGCATCTGGCGGCGCAGCTTCAGGTCGAGCGCCCCGAGCGGCTCGTCGAGCAGCAGCACCTTCGGCCGGTTGACCAGCGCCCGCGCCAGCGCCACGCGCTGGCGCTGGCCACCGGAGAGCTCGTTCGTGCGCGCCCCGGCGCGCTCGGAGAGGTTGACGAGCTCGAGCGCCTCGGCGACGCGCCGCCCGACCTCTGCCTTGTCGACCTTGCGGCGCTTGAGGCCGAACGCGACGTTCTCGGAGACGTCGAGGTGGTCGAAGAGCGCGTAGCTCTGAAACACCATGTTGACGTCGCGCTTGTAGGGAGGGACGTTCTCGACCGGCTGGCCCTCGAGCAAAATGTGCCCTTCGGTGGGCACCTCGAACCCGGCGAGCATGCGCAGCGTCGTCGTCTTGCCACAGCCCGACGGGCCGAGCAGCGAGAAGAACTCGCCCTCGGCGATCTCCAGGCTGACCTGGTCGACCGCGACGTGCTCGCCGAAGCGCTTGGTCACGTTCTGGATTCCGATTGCCTCTGCCATCGAGTTGCTTATCCCTCCTGTGCGGTGAGTACCTTGAACCCGCTCTCGCGGCGGCCGAACAGTCGCGGCAGGAGCACGGCGAGCGCGATCGCGGTCAACGACACGACCATCATCAGCGTCCCGATCGCGTTGATCGTCGGCGAGAGCCCGAACCGGATCGCGGACCAGATCCGGACCGGCAGCGGCTGCATGTCCTCCCCGGTGGTGAAGAACGAGAGCACGAAGTCGTCGAAGGAGAACGCGAATACGAGCAGCCCGGCCGCCAGCACCGCGGGCCAGAGCGCCGGCACGAGCACGAGGCGCACGGCCTGCCAGCGCGTGGCCCCGAGGTCCATCGCGGCATCCTCGACCTCCTGACTGATCGACGCCATCCGCGCGCGGACGACGATCGTCACGTACGAGATCGAGAAGGTGATGTGGGCGACGACGATCGTCCAAAACGAGAGCGCGATCCCGACCTGGCTGAAGATCAGCAGCGCCGAGATCCCGGCGACGATCTCGGGCACGACCAAGGGCACCAGCATGAGGATGTTGGCACCCGGCGCCCACCGGGCTCGCGAGCGCACGAGGCCGATCGCCAGCGCGGTCCCGATCACGGTCGCGGCGAGCATCGTCAGGAAGGCGATCTCCAGCGACATCAGCAGCGAGTCGCGCAGGGTCGGATCGTTGAAGAACTCCTCGTACCACTGCAGCGAGAAGCCGTCGAAGGTGTTCAGCGACTTGATCGAGTTGAACGAGAACAGGATCACGACGAAGATCGGCGCGAACAGGAACAGGTAGACCGCGATCGCGAACAGGCGCAGGAAGCGCGGCTTGTCGAACGGATGGGACTCCATCTATCCGGCCACCGGTCTCAAATTGCAGCCCCCCTGACGTCGCGGGCCGCCGAGCGCAGGTAAGCGACCATCCAGATCGACAGGAACAGCATCATGACCACGGTGAGCGCGGCGCCGAACGGCCAGTTGTTGGCGGCGAAGAACTGGTCCTGGATCAGGTTGCCGACCATGTAGGTGTCCGGCCCGCCGAGGAGTTGGGCGGCGACGAAGTCGCCGACCGCGGGGAGGAAGACGAGCACCGAGCCGGCGAGGATCCCCTGCTTGGTCTGCGGCAGGGTGACGTGGAGAAATGTCTGGAGCCGGGTGCCGTAGAGGTCCTTGCCGGCCTCGATCACCGACTTGTCGAGGCGCTCGAGCGACCCGTAGACGGGCAGGATCATGAACACGAGATAGCCATAGGTGAGCCCGCCGATCACCGCCCAAGGGGTGTTGATCATCTGGATCGGCACGTTGACGATCCCGAGGTCGACGATCGCGTTGTTGACCAGGCCCTCGTCGGCGAGCAGGGCCACCCAGGCGTAGGTGCGCACCAGGTAGTTGACGAAGAACGGCAGCACCAGCAAGACGATCAGAACGTTGCGATAGCGGCCGCCGAAGCGGGCGATGTAGTAGGCGACCGGATAGCCGATCAACAGGCAGAGAACGGTGGTCGCCAGCGCGAACCCCACCGACCGGAGCAGGACCGGGAAGTAGGTGGGATCGAACGCGTCGGCGTAGTTGTCGAAGTCGGTCGCGTAGACGGCCCGGCCGAGGTCGTCGACGTAGCCGAACGAGAGAGCGAGTACGAAGACGAGCGGAACCAGGAACAGGAGCAGCAGCCAGGCCGCTCCCGGGATCAGGAACCGGTTCCAGAAGCCTCCGGCGGTCACCGGCGCTTGGTTCCCATCAGCCCGCCTTCACCTCGGTGAAGGTCTGGGTCCACAGCTGACGGGCCTCGGCGTCGTCGAGCCTGTACTCGAGCGCGCTGTCCGCGAGCGCCTCGAGGTCGACGTCGATCGACGGCGCCTCCTTGACCAGCTCCGCGAACTGCTGCTTGGCGCCCTCGACCGGCTGCGGGTAGCCGTTCCAGCGCACGTTCCGGGCCGAGTTCTCCGGATCGATGATCCAGTCCATGAACAGCATCGCCGTGCCGGGGCTCCTCGCGGTGATCGGGATCGACATCAGGTCGGTGCCGACGGGGACGCCCTCCTTGCAGGTCTCGTACTGGTAGAGCTCGGGCTCGTCGACCTGGTTGCGGACGTTGACGATGTCGCCGTTCCAGGCCTGGTGCATGACCGCGGAGCCGGTGACCAGGTTCTGGACGCTGTTGGTGGAGAAGCCGCGCGCGTTCTCCTTCTGCTGCAACAGGGTCTGCTTCGACGTCTCGAGCTCGTCGGGATTGGGCGTATTGAGGTCGAAGCCGTTGATCAGGTTGGCCTCGCCGATCGCCTCCTGGAAGTCGTCGAGGATGAACATCCGCCCCGCGGCATCGGGGTTGAGGAGGTCGTTCCACGAGCCCTGCATCCCCGAGACCTCGTCGGTGCGCCAGGCGATTCCGGTGGTGTAGTAGGTGTACGGGATCCCGAGCTCGTTGTTCGGGTCCCACCAGGGGCTGTCGTAAAACGGCGAGATGTTGTCGTTGTTCTTCAGCAGCGAGCGGTCGAAGCGCGCCAGCAGACCCTCTTTGTTGAGCCGGTAGACGTACTCGGTGCTGGGCCAGATCAGGTCGTAGCTCGCGCCGCTGCGCAGCTTGATCACCATCGCCTCGAGGTTGTCGAAGTTGACCTCGTTGACCTCGACCCCGTACTTCTCGCCGAACTCCTTCTTCAGCGCCGGGTCCATGTACTGGGCCCAGTTGTAGAGCAGCAGGTCGCCGTCGACCTCGGGCTTGATGATCCGCCCCTCGGCCGAGCGGTCGACCTGGCGCTCGACCGTGCACCCGGAGAGGCCGTAGGCGGCCAGCGCCATGCCCGCGCCGGCCTGGAGCAGCTGTCGGCGGGAGAGGTCGGTCACGCCACCAGCTCCTCGGTGCGGGCTTCGAGCTCGGTGGTGAGCACCCGTTCGGCCACCTCGACGCAAGTCTCCCGCATCAGCGACTGCGAGACGAGCCGGTCGCCGAGCGCGACCTGCACCGCGAGCCCGTCGATCAGCGCCGCAAGCTCGAGCGCCGCGCGATCGGGGTCGGCGTCGGCGAACACGCCGGCCTCGACGCCGTCCGAAATGATCGTCGCGATCTGCGCGCGCCAGCGGTCGTCGAGGCGCTGACGCGCCTCGCGCAGGCGCTCGTCGCGCAGCGCGCGCGTCCACAGCTCCACCCAGAGGACCCAGTCCTCACCGGAGACCGACGCGTCGATCAACGCGAGGAGCCGGTCGCGAGGGTCCGCGAGCGCCGCGAGCCGCTCGGAGAAGCGCTCGTAGAAGGCGTCCTCGGCGAACGTCAGCGCCTCGCCGAGCAACTCGTCGCGCGAGTCGAACCAGTAGAGGACGGCGGGTGGGCTGGTCCCGGCGCGCTCGGCGACGTCCGCGATCCGGGTGCCCTCGACGCCGCGCTCGGAGATCACCTCGGCGGCGGCACCCAGCAGCTGCGGCTTTCGGATGTGGTCGATCTGTGGGCGGGGGCTCATGCCCGCTCGCTCTCCTCCTGCCGGGCCGGAGGCCTCGGCGTCAAACCTGAACGGCGGTTCAAGCTATCACCGGATCGCGACGGTCGCAACAAAGGTTTAGTGACGTTTTATGCGTGGGGGACGTTGATCACACGCCTGTCTGGTGCTCTTGACTACAAGATCGATAGAGTCGGCGCGCCGTTGGGAGCGACGAAGGGAGCGTTGAAATGCGGGCGTCGAACGGGACAGCCGAAGGGGCGCTGACGCGCCGCGCCTTCGTCAGGGGAGGCGCCGCCGCGGCGGCAGGACTGGCGCTGGGCGCGCCGCGGTTGGCGGCGGCGCGCCGCGGGGCAGCAGCAGATTTGGTACTGCGCAACGGCCGCGTCCACACCCTCGCGGGCGCGCGCCAGCAGGCGGTGGCGATCGCCGACGGCAGGATCGCCTACGTCGGCTCCAACGCCGGCGCCGACGCGCTCGCCGGCGCCGGCACCGAGGTGATCGACCTCGGTGGGCGGATGGTGATGCCCGGGATCCACGACGGGCACATGCACCCGTTGTCCGGCGGTCTCGTGCTGACCGCGCCGACCCTCAACTACCGCCAGCTCAACCTGAAGGAGTTCGTCGCGGCGATCCGCAAGCTCCTCGCCCGCACGAGCGAAGAGGAGCCCGACGGCTGGCTTTCGGTCGACCTCTGGGACGCGACCGCGATGGACAAGCTGCCGACCAAGGAGGATCTCGACAAGCTCGAGACGTCGCGGCCGATCATCGTCTTCGCGCTCGACGGACACATCGCACTCGCCAACTCGCGGGCGCTCGCGATCGGCGGCGTCGACGCGAGCACACCGGACCCGCCCGGGGGCGAGATCCGCCGCGGGCCGAACGGCGAGCCGACCGGGATCCTGCTCGACAACGCGATCGGCCTCGTCGCCGACAAGGTCCCGCCGCTCACAACCGAACAGAACGCGCGTGCCCTCGCGGCCGCCTACGCACAGATGGCCAAGCAGGGCATCACCTCGTACCTGGAGGCATCCGGGGGCGAGGAGGAGCTGGCCGCGATGGCCCTGCTCAGCGACCAGGGAGCGCTTACGGTGCGGCCGTCGGTCGCCGTCTACGGCGACTCCGAGCTCGCCACCGACCCTGCCGCGCTGCTCGCGCACGTGGAGCAGATGCGCGCGACCTACGGTCGGCCCGATGTGACGATCGGAACCGTGAAGCTGTTCTTCGACGGCGTGATCGAGTACCCGACCCAGACCGCGGCTCTGCTGAAGCCGTACCGGGTCAACAAGGGCACCGAGCGCGATCCCAAGTTCGTCCCCGGCAAGAGCAGGGGCCCGACCTACTTCCCGCCCCGGGTCGCGAAGGCCGCGATCGCGGCGCTCGACGCGGCCGGGTGGCAGGTCCACGTGCACGCGATCGGCGACCGCGCGGTGCGTTCGGCGCTCGACGCGTTCGAGCACGCGCGCGACGTCAACGGACAGGCGGACAACCGCCACACGATCACGCACCTCGAGCTCGTCAACCCAAAGGACTTCGCCCGGTTCGCGAAGCTCGGGGTGCTCGCGAGCATGCAGATGCAATGGGCCGAGCGCGACAGCTACACGGTCGATCGGCTGAGGCCGTACATCGGGACCAAGCGGTGGCGCAACACCTATCCGGCCGGCAGCCTGCGCCGCGCCGGGGCGACCCTGTGCGGTGGCAGCGACTGGCCGGTCGATCCGCTGCTCCCCTTCCGCCAGATCGAGATGGGGGTCAACCGGACCGCGGACGAGGTCTACGTGGGCGACCCCGAGCCGCTGTTCGCCCACGAGGGTCTGAAGCTGCGCGAGTCGATCGTGATGCACACCCGAAACAGCGCCTTCCAGCTCCATCAGGAGGGAACGAGCGGGCGGATCGTCGAGGGCCTCGCAGCCGACCTCGCGGTGCTCGACCGCGATCTGCTGCGCGTGCCGCTGAAGCGCGTCTCGAAGACCAAGGTCGAGCTGACCCTGCTGGGCGGCAGGGTGGTCCACCGCGGCGGCGGGCTCGCCGCCTGAGCGCCGGCTCAGCCGAGGGCGCCGTGCTCGAGGCCGAGCTCGTCGGCGAGCAGCGCCGCGATCTCGCGCCGGGCGCGCTCCGTGTCCACCTGCGGGTCGCGCAGGAGCGCTCGAACCCCGAAACCGTCGGCGAACGCCATCGTCCGCTCAGCGAGGGAATCGGGGTCGGCGGCCGCGAACTCGCCGCTCTCGATTCCGGCCCGGATCGCCTCCGCGACCCAGTCGCGGTAGCGCTCATACAGCTGCGCGGCCACCGGGCGCAGGGCCGGGTCCCGTGCCGCCCGCAGCCACAGCTCGACCCAGAGCACCCACTCGCGCTCCTGCAGCCCGGGCAGCGGCAGGCACTCGTCGATCATCCGGGCGAGGCCGGCGGTCGCACTCGCGTCCGCCTCGTGCTTGCCGCCGAAGCGGTCGTCCGCGACCCGGTCGAACGAGTGCAGCAACGCCTGCTCGAGCAGCTCCTCACGGGTCGAGAAGTAGTGGTGCACCAGGGCGGTCGAGGCGCCGGCACGGTTCGCCACCCGGGCGATCCGGACGTCGTCGATGCCATCCGAGGCGATCAGGTCGCACGCGGCCTCGAGAATCCGCTCGCGCGTGCCGGTGGCCACGCTGCGAGCGTAACGGCGCGATCGGCCGCCTCTGACCTTGCGGTCCGTGCGAGTCTCGTTCAACGCCCGCGCCCGCCGCGGCCGCCGCGCCCGCCCCGGCTCGGAGACAGGCGCCTCAACGGCGGCGCGCCTCGGCTTCGCCCTGTCGGGCTCCGCCTCAGAGACAGGCGCCTCAACGGCGGCGCGCCTCGGCTTCGCCCTGTCGGGCTCCGCCTCACGGCGCCACCGGGCTCTCTGCGCGAAGGGCCGCCATGTAGCGCTCGGCGACCATCCGGTCGAAGGCGTGCACGTCGTACTCGTGCGTCGTGTAACGGCCTGCCGTGTAGCCGCGCGAGCGGACCCCCATCTGGGTCAGCTCGCAGACGTGCCAGTCCTGGCGGTTGACTTTGTCCCAGAAGTCGATCGCGTCGCTGGGATCGAAACCCTCGGCGGCGATCGTCTCGGGCTCGAACAGCCACTCGCAGGTGACGGTCGTGTGCCCCGGGCTGCGCGGCCAAAGGGTGTGCAGCATCACGTAGTCCGGATGCAGCGAGACGAGCGCGTTCGGGAACAGCGCGTAGTAGTAGACCGAGCTCAGGTCGGCGGGCTCGAGGCCCGCGATCGGCGGTCGAGCGGGGTGGCCGCCGTTCTTGGACATCGTCCCGGCGCCCTCGTTGAGGGTCATCGAGCCGCCGCACCAGGCGCCGTCGCCGACCACGGCCTCGCCGCTGTCGTAGGAGCTGAGCGCGTTGAGCTCCGGGTGGACCCCCGGGCAGTGCAGGCACTCGTTGTAGTTCTCGGCGATCGCCTTCCAGTTGGCCTCGACCTCGTAAACGCGCTCGCCGCCGACTACGAGCTCGGGGGTGCGATAGCGGTCGAGCCAGCCGGCGAGGTCGCCGACGACCTCCGCGACCGGCCCCGCGACCCCCCCGAGGTCGACCATGACAAGCCCGCCGACGACCTCGGCGCGCAGCGGAGCGAGGCCGTAGCAGGAGCGGTCGAAGTCCTCGAGGCCCTCGGTCTTGCGGGCGCCGAGAAGCTCGCCGTCGAACCCGTACGACCAGGCGTGATAGGGACAGGTGATCCGAGCGCGGGTCCTACCGCGCTCCTCCTCGAAGAGCCGAGCGCCGCGGTGCCGGCAGACGTTGTGAAAGGCGCGCGGGACGCCGTCCTTGCCGCGGATGACGAAGAAGCTCTGGTCGCCGATCTCGCGCATCACCCACGCGCCGGGCTCGGCGATCGCCGAGACGTGGGCTGCGCAGATCCACCCGCGCCCGAAGAACTCGTGCAGCTCCCAATCGAGAACGGCCTGGTCCGTGAACGCGGGCGGCGGGAGCATCGTCGCGCGCTCGAGCGGCTCGAGCGTGCGCAGCACCTGTTCCGGGTCGAGCCGCAACCGCGGGCTCATCCGCCCACCTCGCCGAGGTCGGCGCGGATTCGGTCCGCAAACCAGCCGACCGCTCCCTCCTTGGCCGCCAGCGGCCCCGGGTGATACCCGTGCGTCTTGATCCCGCGCTGCACCGCCGCGACGAGGTCGATGTCCTCGTCGAGGACGCCGGTGTTCACGTGGGTGTTGAGGCGCTGGGCGAGGCGCGTCAGCGGGCCCCGATTGGGTGGGCCGAAGCATCCCCAGACGTCCCGCGTCTCGCCGGTTCCCGCCGGCACCATCTGCCAGACGGTGACCTGGTCCGGGTGCAGGTCGATCGTGGTGTTCGGGTAGACGAACGCGTAGCGCCACGCATGACGGTCCTCCGGCTCGAGCCCTGGCATCGGCTGCACGACCCGCTGGTAGAGGCGCTCGAGCCGGTTCGCGGACGGCTTGTCGCGAAGCGGCGCGTCGAACCACGCCCAGCCGTCGTGGAGCTCGAACGAGTAGCGCTTGTAGTCATAGAGCCGCATCAGCCCCGGGTGGGCGATCGGCACGTGATAGCCCTCGAGGTAGTTCTCCGCCACCAGCTTCCAGTTCGCGGGCTGGCTCGTCTCACCGAAGTCCGAGAAGCGAACCAGGTCCGGAAGCCCGTAGCGCTCGAGCCGGCTCGCGAGCTCGCCGGTCGTCTCCGCGAGCGACGGTGCGTCGGGGTCGAGGTTGACGAACAGGAGCCCGGCGAGCGACTCGACCCGGGCGCCGATCAGGCCCAGCTTCGACTTGTCGAGCCGGTCACCGAAGCCACGGTGCTCGGGCACACCGAGCAGGCGCCCGTCGGTCGCGTTGTAGGTCCAGCCGTGATAGCGGCAGCGGATCGCCTTCTTGCACTGGCCGGCGCCGGTCAGAAGCTGCGAGCCGCGATGCCGGCAGACGTTGCGAAAGGCGCGGATCTCGCCGTCATCGCCGCGCAGCACGAGGACCGGCTGGTCGCCGGCCACCGCGGTCAGGTAGCGCCCCGGCTCGGGCAGGTCGCCGACATGCCCGGCGTATTGCCAGGTCCGGGAGAAAATCGTCTCCAGCTCATGCTGAAGGACCGCGGCGTCGAGGTAGAAGCGCGGGTCGAGGGCCTGCGGGACGCTCGTCGTCGTCGCGTTCGATGCAGCGCCGCTTCCGTCCACCGCTCCCTCGCCCTCCCGCTGTGTTAACTTTGTAGTCAACTGCATCAAGATGCTATCGTAGCGCACAGTGGAGCGCAACGGAAGGGCATGGCTCTCGCTCACCCCGGAGCCCGAGCAGGAGTTGCCGCGTGCGATCGCGGCCCTGCGCGCCGGCGGCGACCCGTCGCCGGCGGCGGTCTTTACGGAGGCCGATCGGATCGAGCGATTGGTGCTCGGCGGCCGGCGTGAGAGCTGGCGGCGGTGGCTGCTCGAGACGCGGCAACTGGCCGAGCAGGGGCAGGAGGCCCAGCCCGACGAGGCGCGCCTGGCGCTCGATGTGATCGACAACCACGACGCCCTTGAGCTCGGACTGGAGCGCAGGGAGACAGGAGCGAAGCGCAGATGACGATGACGACCGAGGCCCCGGCCGTGCTCGACCCGACCAGCCTGCCGCTGGAGCTGACCCCCGAGCTCGAGGAGCTTCGCGAGCGCGCGCGGCGCTTCGTCGACGAAGTCCTCATCCCGCTCGAGCCCGAGGCCGAGCGACTGCACGGCCGCCTGCCGCAGGAGACCATCGACCGGATCAAGCAGGAAGGGATCGCCGCGCGCCTCAACGGCGGCCTGCACTCGCCCGCGTACGGCGGCCAGGGCTGGTCGCGCATGGAGTGGTCGCTGGTCGAGGAGCAGTTCGGGCGCTCGACCAACGGCATCTATTGGCACATCCCGAACGCCTACAACGTCTGGGACAGCGCGTCCGAGGCCCAGCGCGAGCGCTACCTGCGCCCCGCGATCGCGGGCGAGCTCAAGGACGCATACGCTGTCACCGAATCCGGCGCCGGCTCCGACCCTTCCGGGATCGAGACGACCGCGACGCCCACCGACGCCGGCTACCGGCTAAACGGCGAGAAGTGGTTCGTCACCAGCGGCGACGTCGCCCAGGTGCTGATCGTGATGGCGAACGTGATCGACGGGAGCGAGACGTTGCCCACCCTGTTCCTGGTCCACAGCGATGCCTCGGGGGTCGAGTACGTGGACGATCAGCCCTTCACGCACAACTATCCGGAGGGCCATCCGACGATTCGCTTCACCGACGTCGAGGTCGACGCCGACGCGGTCGTCGGGGAGGTCGGCGCGGGCGACGACCTCCAGCGCCAGTGGTTCACCGAGGAGCGGCTTGCGATCGCGGCCCGCGGGGTCGGGGCGATGTGGCGGCTGCTCGACGAGACCGTCCAGTGGGCGTGCGCGCGCGAGCAGGGCGGCTCGCGGATCTACGACTACCAGGGCGTCTCGTTCCCGCTCGCCGACTCGGCAGCGGACGCGGCGGCGGGACGGCTGCTGACGCTGTCGGTGGCGGCGCTCGCCGACGCCGGCGCCGACGCGAAGGTGATCCATCACAAGGCGTCGATGGCGAAGCTGTTCGTCTCCGAGGCCGCCTGGCGCTGTGCCGATCGCTGCGTCCAGGCGTTCGGCGGCCGAGGCTACATGCGCTCGAACGTCGCGGAGCGACTGCTCCGCGAGATCCGGGTCGACCGGATCTGGGAGGGCACGAGCGAGATCCAGCGGCTGATCGTCGCTCGCGGCCTCGAGCGCCGGGGCGTGGAGCGGATCCTGCACTAGCCGCCGCGTCGGCGAAACTGCACACACACATGGACCTGACCCCGTTGCTCTCACCGCGCTCGATCGCGGTCGTCGGCGCCAACGACCGGCCGGGCTCGTACGCCGACAACGTGCTCGCGAACCTCGACCGCTCGGGGTTCCCGGGCCCCGTTTGGGGCGTAAACCCGAAGCGCGCCGGCTCGCGGGTGCGCGACCGCGACTGCTTCGCCACGCTCGCCGACCTCCCGCAGGCGCCGGATGCGGTCGTCGTAGCGATCCCCGCCGCGGGCGTGGCGGAGTCGGTCCGTGAGGCGGGCGAGCTCGGCTGCGGCGGCGCCGTCGTGATCTCGGCGGGCTTCGGCGAGATCGAGGCCGGGGCGGAGCTCGAGGCCGAGCTTCGCGATGCAGCGCTGGCGACCGGGCTGCCGATCTGCGGCCCGAACTGCAACGGGATCGTCTCGGCCCCCGCGCGGGCGGGGATGTGGGGCGACTCGGTCCAGGATCTCGACCCGGGCCCGGTGGCGATGGTCTCCCAGAGCGGCAACGTCGCCGTCAACGCGCTCGGCTCCCGGCGCGGGATCCAGTGGCACACGCTGATCTCGACCGGCAACCAGGTCGTCTGCGACGCCAGCGACTGGCTTGCCGCGCTCTGCGAGCTCGACGGGGTGCGCTCGGTGGCCCTCTTCCTCGAGTCGGACGGCGACGGGCCGCGGCTCGCCGAGGCTCTCGCGCGCGCTGCCGAGGAGCGGATCGGGGTCGCGGTGCTGAAGGTCGGCTCGTCGGCGGCGGGAGCCGGCGCCGCGGCGGCGCACACCGGCTCGCTCGCCGGCGACCATCGCGTCTTTCGCGCGCTGATCGAGGAGGCCGGGGGCGCATGGGCGACCAACCCGCACGAGCTGCTCGAGCTCGCGCGCGCCCTGTCGGAACCGCGGGCGCGGCCTCGCGGCGATGGCGGGTTGGCCGTCCTCACGTGCTCCGGCGGCGACTCGGGCGTCGCCGCCGATGAGGCGGAGGAGGCCGAGCTCGAGCTGCCCACGTTCGCGGAGACGACGCATGCGGCGCTCACCGATCTTCTCCCCCACGCGGCGACGGTCACGAACCCGCTCGACTACACGGCGATGATCTGGGGCGACTCGGAGGCGCTGCGCCGGATCGTGGTCGCGGTCGGCGCCGACCCGGCGATCGACCAGCTGTTGATGATCTACGACCACCCGCACGACCTCTCCCCCGAGACGGAGGAGTCATGGGCAGCGGTGCGCGCGGGAATCGTCGCCGGCGCCGCCGACACGGACGCCGCCACCCTCGTCGCCTCGACGCTGCCCGACCTGATCGACGAGACCGCGACCCGCGAGCTGGCGGCGCACGGCGTCCCGGCGATCGCCGGGCTCTCGACCGCGCTCGCCTGCGCGCGCGAGCTCCGCCGCCCGCTCGGCGACGCGGCCCGCCTGCGCGAGATCGCCGTGGCCGCGCGCGTCGCCGCTCACCCGAACGGAGATGGGTCCTGGCTCGGGGAGGCCGAGGCGAAGGAGCTGCTGCGCTCGGCGAGCGTTGCGGTCCCGGCGGGCCGGATCGCCGTCGACGCAGACGACGCGGTCGCCGTCGCGAACGAGGTCGGTTGGCCGGTCGCCATGAAGCTCTCCGGACCCGCCCTTCAGCACAAGACCGACGCCGGGGCGCTCGTCCTCGCGCTCGCCGACGAGTCCGCCGTTCGCGAGGCGGACGCGCGGCTGCGGGCGCTGCCGGTCGCCGACGGAGCGGACGTGCTGGTCGAGCGAATGACCCCCGGCGCGATCGAGGTGTTCGTCGCCGCGCGCACGGACGGCGTCGTGCCCGCGCTGGCGATCGGCCTCGGGGGGATCTGGGCCGAGGCGTTCGACGACATCGCGATCGTGCCCCTGCCGGCGACCGAGAAGCGGATCGAGCAGGCGCTCGGCTCGCTCTGGGCCGCCGCCGTGCTCACCGGCGGCCGCGGCACCGCGCCGCCCGACGTCGCCGCGCTCGCGACGCTCGCCGCGCACGTCGGCGAGCTGGCGCTCGAGCGCCGGTTGGCGCTGCTGGAGCTCAACCCGGTAGCGGTCGGCGGCGAAGGCGCCGTCGCGCTTGACGCGCTCGCGCGGATCTCCTAGGGCGATGGCGGCCGAGATCGAGACCGTGGGCATCGTCGGCGCCGGGTTCATGGGCTCCGGCGTGGCCGAGTCGGTCGCCCGCGCCGGGCTGGCGACCAAGGTCCACGAGCCCGCGAGCGCCCCGCTCGAGCACTCGCGCGAGCGGGTTGCGGGCTCCGTGGCGCGCGCGGTCAGGGGCGGGAAGCTCGACGAGGTCGAGGCGAAGGCTCTGATCGACATGATCGAGTGGACCGAGGACCCGGGTGAGCTCGCCGACTGCGATCTCGTCGTCGAGGCGGTGACCGAGGAA
Source organism: uncultured Solirubrobacterales bacterium (assembly GCA_963729075.1). Classification (GTDB taxonomy): domain Bacteria; phylum Actinomycetota; class Thermoleophilia; order Solirubrobacterales; family 70-9; genus WHSW01. The sequence goes on from CAVSMU010000006.1 coordinate 14,245, forward strand.
CCCGCCGTCAAGGCGCAGGTCTTCACCGACCTCGACCGGCTCCTCTCCGAGGAGGCGATCATCGCCTCGAACACGTCCTCGATCCCGATCGCCCAGCTCGCCGCCGCGACCGAGCGTCGCGACCGCGTGATCGGCCTGCACTTCTTCAGCCCGGTGCCGGTCATGCGGTTGGTCGAGTTGGTCGTCGGCATCGACACCAGCGACCAGACCGTCGCTCGCTGCGAGGTGTTCGCCGAGCGGATCGGCAAGCGGCCGATCCGGACGAAGGATCGCTCCGGGTTCATCGTCAACATGCTGCTCGTCCCCTACCTGATGGCGGGGGTTCGCATGTACGAGGACGGGTTCGCCACCCGGGAGGCGATCGACGAGGCGATGCGGCTGGGTTGCGGGCACCCGATGGGCCCGCTCGAGCTCGCGGACTTCATCGGCCTCGACGTGCTCTACGCGGTCTGCGACTCCCTGTTCGAGGAGTTCAAGCGCGCCGAATACGCGCCGCCGCCGCTCATGAAGCGGATGGTGGTCTCCGGCCACCTCGGCCGCAAGACGGGCCGCGGCTTCTACGAGTACGACGCTTAGGCAACCCTGAACTCGAGCTCGGAGATCGTCTGGTTGCCGCTGCGATCGATCGACTGCACCTCGATCTTGTACTTCGGCCCGGGTTCCAGGTACTCGGGCGGGATCGTGACGCTCGTGGCCGAGGCGGGCAGCTCTGCCTGGAACACGCGCAGCGGGTCCTCCCGCTCGACGATCACGCGGTAGCCGGAGATCTTGACCTTTCCGGTCTCGGCGACCGGCTCCCACCGCGCCACCGCTGCGTCGCGGGGCACCGTCGCACCCTCCGTGGGGGCGGTGATCCGGGGCCCGTCGGGGATCGCGTGGCTGAATCGCGCCTTGCCCACGAGTTTGCGGCCCTCGATCGTCCGGCCGGCGAAGCGGTACATGCCCGCTGGGAAGCGCCGCTTGAACTTCTCCAGCGGCAGCTCGTCGAACGGGGGCTCGTTGCTCTCCGTGAACAGCTCGGTGAGGCCGAAGTTCTTCAGCCGCCCCTCGGCGTTCACGTCGACGATCCGCTTGCCGTCCGGGCTCGTGATCGTCATCGAGCGCCAGGGCTCGCCGTCCAGGAACGCCTGCAGGCCGGCGTCGCCGTCGGTGGCGTTGACCTCGACGATCATCGTCGCCTCCTCGAGCTGGATCGGCTTCGCCGCCCTGCCGGCTCGTGAGCTCGAGCCGGAGCTCGCCACGGCGATCCCGGCCAACCCCGAGCAGGTTGCCAGCACGACGACGATCGGCGTACGAAGGCGGTGGGACATCGGCGCTCCTCCCGGTCGTTGGTCGATCACCAGGGATAGACGCGCCGGATGAGAGCGAGATGAGAGCCGAGTTTGCGCGGCGCGATTAGCCGCCGGCCGCCTCGATCCGGGGCTCGATGACGATCTCCGCGCTGAGGCTGTTGGCGATGAAGCACTCCTCGTGGGCGAGCCCGACGTAGCGCCTCACCCGCTCCTCGTCCACGGCGCCCTCGATGACGATCCGCGGACGCAGCGTGATCAGCGTGATGCGCATCGGCTCGCTGTCCTCGGGCATCACCGCCGAAGCCTCGTCGGTGTAGGCGACGACGTTGAGCCGCGCCCGAGCCATGATCGCGAGGAACGAGAGCAGCTGGCACGAGCTCGCGGCGACGAGGAGCAGCTGCTCGGGGTTCTGAAGCTCGGCAGCGCCGCGAAATGCGGGGTCGCTGCTGAGCTTCAGCCTCGCGGGCGCCGGCGGCGACGAGACCGTGTGCGTGCGGTCGTAGTGGTCGTAGCCGTCCGCCGTCGCGCCGCTCCACTCGAGCCGGGAGGAGTAGTTGTGGGTCTTGCCCGTCATGGCCCGCCGAGGAGGCTGTCGGGAGAACCGGGCGAGATCAAGCGATCAGCCTATTCATTGACCTTGTAGTCAACTGGACAATCTGCTACGGTCCCGGCATGGAGCCGACGACCCTCGCCCCCGCCCCGCCCCCCGAAAAGACCTCGACCCCGCGCCCGGGCGCCCGCGACTACGACGCGATCGTCGTCGGCGGCGGGCACAACGGGCTCACCGCCACGGCCTACCTCGCACGTGCCGGCCTGCGCGTGATCTGCCTCGAGCGCCGGGATGTCCTCGGCGGCGCCTGCGTGACCGAGGAGCTGTGGCCGGGCGCTCGCGTCTCGCGCGCCTCCTACGTGGTCTCGATGCTCCAGCCCAAGATCGTCTCCGACCTGCGCCTCGCCGATTTCGGCTACCGCGCCATCCCGCTCGACCCCGCCTACGTCTCCCTCACCGACCAGGGCCCGATCTTCTTCTTCAACGAGGTCGAGCGCACCGCGGCCTCGATCGCGAAGCAGTCGCGCAAGGACGCCGAGGCCTACCCCGGCTTCGAGGCTCTCATGGGCAGGGCGGCGCGGTTCGTGAAGCCGATGATGCTGCGCGAGGCGCCGGCGCTCGGCTCGAGGGCGCCGGGTGACCTGGCCGCGCTGCTGCGCGAGGCGGGGCGCATGGCGGGCTTCTCGAAGCGCGAGGTCCACGAGCTCGTCCGCGTGTTCACGATGTCCGTCGGCGACCTGCTCGACGATCACTTCGAGCTCGACGGGCTCAAGGGCTCGACCGCGTCCAGCGGCGTGGTCGGCGTCTGGGCGGGTCCGCGCACCCCGGGCACCGCCTACAACCTTCTCCACCATGCGCTCGGAGAGTGCGGGGGGATCCAGGGCGCCTGGGGCCAGGTGATCGGCGGCATGGGCGCGATCAGCCGGGCGATGGCCCGCTCCGCGGAGGATGCCGGCGCGGAGATCCTCACCGGCGCCGAGGTCGCGTCGATCGACGTCCGGAACGGCTCCGCGGTCGGCGTGACACTGGCCGACGGCACCGAGCTGCGGGCGCCGGTTGTCGCCTCGGGCGCGCACCCGAAGACCACCGTCCTGGACCTGGCCGGAGCCGAGCACTTCCCGGCGGAGATCGGCGAGGACATGCGCCGTTACCGCACCCGCGGCGGTTCGGTGAAGGTCAACCTCGTGCTCTCCGAGCCGCCCCGCTACGAGGGCGTAACCGACGAGGAGCAGCAGCTCATGATGACCGCGGGCGTCAACATCTGCCCCTCGATCGACTACCTCGAGCGCGCCTGGCAGGACGCGACGCTGGGCAGGCCGGCCGAGCACCCCTACGTCGAGGCCGAGCTGCCGTCGGCCGTCGACACGACGCTCACCGACGACGACCGCTGGGTGATGACGATGTTCACGCAGTACGGACCGCCGAACGAGCAGGACTGGAAGCCCGGCGACCGCGAGCGCTACGGCGACACCTGCATCGAGCAGCTGAGCCGGTTCGCTCCCAACCTGCCGGACGCGGTCCTCGAGCGCGAGGTCCTCGCTCCCCCGGACCTCGAGCGGATCTTCGGTCTCCAGGGCGGCTCGATCTTCCAGGGAGAGCAGGGCCTCGACCAGATGGCGTTCATGCGTCCGCACCCCGAGCTCGCCCAGTACGCGACCCCGGTCGACGGGCTCTACCTCTGCGGCGCCGGGACCCACCCCGGCGGCGGGGTCACCGGCTGCTCGGGCCACAACGCGGCGCACCGCATCCTCAAGGACCGCCGCCGCGCGCGGCGCCCCTGGCGGCGAGCGAAGGCCTCGGCCTAAGCCGAGTCCCTCAGGCGATCTCCCCGAGCGCGGCGGCGAGGTCGTCGACCTCGCCCTCCGTCGTGTAGTGCAGGAAGCCCACCCGCACGCCGCCGTCGGGGAGCAGGCCGAGCGCCCCCAGGGGGCCCACCGCGTAGAAGTGCCCGTCCCAGGCGAACATGCCGCGCTCGCCCAGCGCCGCGGCGGCGTCGGCGGGCCGACGCCGGTCGAACCCCAGGAGGAACGTCGGCGTGCGCTCGTCGATCCGATCCCGATCGGCGATCCCATAGAGGCGGATGCCGTCGATCTCCTCCAGCGCTGCGAGGAACCGCGCCGTGAGCGCGTCCTCGTGAGCCCGGATCGCCGCGTAGCCGGCGTCGAGGCGCTCGCGCCGCGAGCCCGTCGCCGGGCCGAGGTCGGCGAGATAGTCGATTGCCGCGATCGCGCCGGCGAGTGCCTCGTGGCTCAGGGTGCCGGTCTCGAACCGGTGCCCCGGCGGCGACGCGGCGGCGGCGCGGACTCGGTCGGCGGGCAGCCGCTCGGCGAGCTCGCGCCCGATCGCGGCGACGCCCAGGTGCGGGCCGAAGAACTTGTACGGCGAGCAGAGCAGCACGTCGGCGCCGAGCGCGGCCCGGTCGAGACGCCGGTGAGGCGCCATGTGGACGCCGTCGGCCCAGGCGAGCGCGCCCACCCTGTGGGCCGCGGCCGCGATGCGCGCCGCGTCCGGGATGTTCCCGAGGGCGTTCGACGCCACGGTGTAGGCCACCACCCGGGTGCGCTCGCAGATCAGCGCCTCGAGCGCGTCGAGGTCGAGCCCGCCGTCCGCCGGGTCGATGGGCGCCACCCGTAGCTCGAGCCCGCGGTCCTCGGCGGCGCGGTACCAGGGACTGACGTTGGCGTCGTGGTCCAGCTGGGTCACGATCACCTCGTCGCCCGGGGACAGCGTTCGGGCTACGGCGTGCGACAGCAGGAAGTTGAGCGTCGTCATGTTGGCGCCGAAGGCGATCTCCCCCGACTCGGCGCCCAGGAAGTCGGCCGCCGCATCGTGGGCCGCGGCGAGCACGGCGTCGGTCTCGCGCGAGCTCGCGAACGCCCCGCCGGCATTCGCGTTCGACCGCTCCAGGTAGGCGCTCACGGCCTCGATCACGACGTCCGGGACCTGCGAGCCGCCCGGACCGTCGAAGTAGGCGGCCGCCCGGCCGCCGACGCGCCGCTGCAGCGCGGGGAAGCGCGCGCGGATCGCCTCGAGATCCAGGGTCCCCGCCGGTGCCGTGCTCACGCCTTCCACCAGTCCGGGTTCGACCACGGCGTCCGCACCGGCGGCTCGACCTCACCGTCGATCTGGATCTCGACCCGCTCGTTGAAGAAGGCGACGTGATCGGCGACCGCGGCCGCGTCGTGGAGCGGCTCGCGATACGTCCAGGCGAGGTTCACGTGCGCGTCGTCGCCAGCCCCGACGGCCCAGTAGTTGGCGAAGCCCTTGTAGGCGCAGACCGTCTCGAGCTCGGTCGGTCGCAGCTCCGCGACCACGTCCTCGACCGGGAAGTACCAGCGCGGCGGCAGCCCGGTCTCATAGATCACCCGGGCGCGGCGGCTCTCGGCGAGCACCTCGTCTCCGATCCGGACGATCACGTGGCGGGAGCTCGGCAGCACGTCGACGCGGTGATAGGGATCGCGCACGTGCCCGAGGGGTGGCTGATCGCCGCATCCTCGACCACGTGGTCCCCGATCCGGAGGCGCCAGTGCACGGTCCGGCCCTTGAGCGGCGACTCGCTGACCTCGTCCGTTCGCTCGAGCAGGTCCATGCGAACGTCGGCGCGGGGGAAGTAGCAGCGCGGCAGCACGCCGTGCTCGTAGAGAAGCCGGCCCCGGCGGCTGTCGAGCACGCGCTCCCCGGCGGCACTGGCGCGCATCCGCCTCGGGAAGGGCTCGAAGAGCAGGATGCGCTCGGTGGGGATCTCGACGTTGAACTCGCCCGCCGGGTCATGACCGAAAGGGCCGCTGCCGACGGTCAGAGTCATCGCCCTAGTGATAGCGCATCGAATCGCGGGGATATCGTGCCGCTCCCGTGAGCTTCGATGACGACACGGCGCTGCGCCCCGTCGGCGACGGAATTTGGGAGGGCTCGATCGTCGACGGCTGGGAGACGCCGCGCGGGCCACTCGGCGGCTACGTGATGGCGATCGTCCTGCGGGCGCTCGAGCTCGCGGTCGCCGACCCCGAGCGAAGCGCCCGCTCGGCGACCATGCACTTCCTGCGCGTGCCCGAGCCGGGCCAGGTGACGGTCCGGGCGGGCGTCGAGCGCGAGGGCCGTTCGCTGACCTCGGTCAGCGGCCGGCTCGAGCAGGACGGCAAGCTCCTCGGACTGGCGCTCGGGGCGTGGTCGAAGCCGTGGCCGGGGCCGACGCTCGACGCTCCCCCGATGCCGGAGGTCGAACCGCCGGGGGCCCGCCGGCAGGTGGATCGCGAGTTCCCGCGCAAGGACCCGCCCGTGTTCATGGGCCGGCTGGCGATGCAGCACCGGTTCGGCGATCCCCCGTTCACGGGCTCCGAGCGCGGCGAGACCGGCGGCTGGCTGGGCCTCCTGGAGGAGCGGCCGATCGACGCGCTCACGATCGCGATCTGCGCCGACGCCTGGTTCCCCGCCGCGTGGCCGCGGCTCAGCGAGCTTGCGCCGGCGCCGACGATCGACCTCACGATCCACTTCCGCGCGCCGCTGCCGCGGCCGGACTCGCTACTGCTAGGCCGCTTTCGCTCGCGGCTCGTCCGCGACGGGTTCTTCGAGGAGGACGGCGAGTTGTGGGCGCCCGACGGCACCCTCGTCGCGCATTCGCGCCAGCTCGGGCTCCTCATCGAGGCTCAGTAGGCGCGGATCGGCGACCTGCTCCAACGCGAGCCGCTCCTCGCGCCAGCGGAGGCCCCGGGCCGCGCCGGCGATTCCGGCGAGGAGCACGATCACGGCGAGCGCCAGCAGGACGACGATCGCGGCCCCGGCCCAGGGCATCGCCTCGTGGACGAACGTGCCCGAGCCGTCGGCCACGCATCGGGAACCCGGCGGCCAGCCCGAGACGCCCTCGGCGACGCCCGCCCCGGCGCGGCCGGGGCAGCCCGACAGCCACGAGGCCGAGATCGCGACCAGCCACAGGACCAGCGCCCCGGCGGCGAACAACCCGCCCGCGGCGATGCCGCGGCCGAGCCGGGCGTGACCGGAGGAAGTCACGCCCGGAGGGTAAGCCGCGCGGCGGCGGCAACCGTTCGCCGTTCAGTCCGTGCGGTCGGCGCGCTCGCTGCGAGCGAGAATGAGCCAGCGAGGCCGAAAGCCGCGTCGCTCGTAGAGGCGCCGGGCGCCCTCGTTGCCCGGGACGAGCCCGACGATCGCCTCGCCGATGCCCTGGCGCTCGAGCTCCGCGTCGATCGCGTCGAGCAGCCGCGTTCCGAGGCCCGAGCCGCGCAGCTCGGGGGCGACGACCAGCGTCTCGATCTCAGCCATCCGGTCCGCCGCGACCCAGGTGTCGGTCCACTCGGGGCCGGTCGGTGTCACCCGGACGATCGCGTAGCCCACGAGGCGCTCTGACTCCCGGGCCAGGAGCAGGAACGAGCCGGGCTCGGCGAGCCACTCCCGGTACGACTCCGACCGGACGCGCCATGAGCTCTCGTCATCGACGAACGGCCCGGTGTGCGGGTCCACCGCCTGATGATGACGATGGAGGACGAGCCAGAGCTCGCGCAGGCCGCCGACCGCATCGACGCCGCCCACCTCGATCCGGATCTCGCTCATGTCGAATGCGAGCGGGCCGGGCTTTCGCCCGGCCCGGCGCCCGCGAGTGTAGGTACCCCCGGCCTACTCCTCGAGGTTGACCATGACGTGCTTGACCACCGTGTAGTCCTCGACCGAATACGCCGACATGTCCTTGCCGTAGCCGGACTGTTTGAACCCTCCATGCGGCATCTCGGACGCCATGGTGATGTGGTTGTTGATCCAGACGGCGCCGAATCGCAGGGCCTTGGCGACGCGCATCGCGCGACCGACGTCCCGGGTCCAAACCGACGCGGCGAGGCCGTAGCGGGTTCCGTTGGCCCACTCGATCGCCTTCGCCTCGTCGTCGAACCGCTGCACCGTCATCACCGGTCCGAAGATCTCGTTCTGGATCATCTCGTCGTCCTGCTGGAGGTCGGCGACCACCGTCGGCTCGTAGTAGAAGCCCGGGCGGTCGGCCTCCTTGCCGCCCGTCACCACCTGCGCGTGGTCCGGGCGACCGTCGATGAAGCCGCCGACGCGGTCACGCTGGCGCTCGGAGATCACCGGACCGAGCGTGGTGTCAGGGTCGTCGAGATCGCCGATCACATAGCCCTCGGCCTCCTTCGCGAGCCCGTTGACGACGTCGTCGTAGACCTTCTCGGACGCCAGGATCCGGGTCGCGGCCGTGCAGTCCTGGCCGGCGTTGAACAGGGCCGTCGCGGTGATGAACTCGAGCGCGAGCTCGGGGTCGTAGTCGTCGAAGACGATCACCGGCGCCTTGCCGCCGAGCTCGAGGTGGACGCGCTTGAGGGTGTCCGCCGCGGCCCTCGCGATCCACTTGCCGGTCTCCGGCGAGCCGGTCAGCGAGACCATGTCGACGTCCGGGTGCTGGACCAGGGCGGCCCCGGCGGGGTCCCCGTGGCCGCCGATCACGTTGAAGACGCCCGGCGGGAGGATGTCGGCCGAGATCTCGGCCAGCTTGAAGGTCGACAGCGGCGTGTTCTCGGCGGGCTTGAGGACGCTCGTGGCGCCGGCCGCGAACGCGGGGCCGATCTTCCAGATCGCCATCATCAGCGGGTAGTTCCAGGGCGTGATCTGACCGGCGACCCCGACCGCCTCGCGGCGGACCATGGACGTGAACCCCTCTACGTACTCGTCCGCCGCCTTGCCCTCCATGTTGCGAGCCGCGCCGGCGAAGAACCGGAGGTTGTCGGCACACATCCCGAGCTCCTCGTCGACGAAGGCCTGCCGCGGCTTGCCCGCGTCGGCGGACTCGAGGTCCGCGAACTCGTCACCGTGCTCGATGATCGCGTCGGCGAGCTCGAGCAGCGCCTCCGACCGCGAGCGGGGCGTGCTGTAGCCCCAGCTGGCGAACGCCTTGCGTGCCGCCGCGACCGCGCGATCGACGTCCTCGGTGCTCGACACGGGAGCCTGGGCGATCACCTCTCCGGTCGAGGGGTTGATCACGTCTTCGGTGCCCGCAGCGTCGACGAACTCCCCGCCGATGAAGTTCTTGAGCGTTGTGCCGGTCACGGTTGCCATCTGTCGATCTCTCTCCTTGGGTACGTGGCTTGGGTGTTCAGTGGGCGCCAGGGATCGCGTGCGATGCCGTCGCCCCCGCGCCGTCCGAGTCGGTATCCGGCTCGCCGATCCCGAGCACGTCCTCGGGCGGCACGTAGTCCATGCCGACGCCCTCGGCGACGGCCGCGTGGGTGACCCTGCCGGCGGCGATGTTGATCCCGAGCTTCAGGCCGGGGTCGCGCCGCGCGGCCTCGGCGACGCCGAGATCGGCGAGCGCGAGCACGTAGGGGAGGGTCGCGTTGGTGAGCGCGTACGTCGACGTGATCGGGACGGCGCCGGGCATGTTGGTGACGCAGTAGTGGATGATCCCGTCGACCTCGTAGGTGGGATCGCCGTGGGTCGTCGGCCGCGAGGTCTCGAAGCAGCCGCCCTGGTCGATCGCGACGTCCACGAGCACCGCATGGGGCTTCATCAGCGCGAGTTGGTCGCGCTTGATCACGTGGGGAGCGCGGGCGCCGTGGACGAGCACCCCGCCGATCACCAGGTCCATGTCCGGCAGCCGCTCCTCGACCGAGAGCGTCGAGGAAAAGACGGTCGACGCGCGGCCGCCGAAGGCGATGTCGAGCTCGCGCAGCTTGTCGATCGATACGTCGTAGACGAACACGTCGGCCTCCATCCCGATCGCGATGAAGGCCGCGTTCATGCCGACGGCACCGCCGCCGATGATCATCACGTTCGCCGGCCCGACCCCGGGTACCCCGCCGAGCAGGATCCCGCGGCCGCCGAGCGGCTTCTCGAGCATGAAGGCGCCGGCCTGGGTGGCGATCTTGCCGGCGATCTCCGACATCGGCGCCAGCAGCGGCAGGCGGCCCTGACGGTCCTCGACCGTCTCGTAGGCCACGCAGACGGCCCCCGAGTCGCACAGCGCCTGAGTCAGCTTGGGGGCGGGGGCCAGGTGCAGGTAGGTGAAGAGCGTCTGCCCCTCGCGCAGGAGCTCCACCTCCTCCGGCTGGGGCTCCTTGACCCCGAGCACCATCTCGGCCGCATCGAAGACGTCGCCGGCGGTCGGAAGGATGCGCGCGCCCTGGGCCTCGAAGTCGGCGTTGGCGATCGCGCTGCCCTCGCCGGCCCCGGTCTGGATGAGCACCTCGTGGCCGTGCTCGGCGAGCTCGCGGACGCCGATCGGCGTCAGCGCGACGCGGTACTCGTCCTGCTTGATCTCGGTGGGGACGCCAACCTTCAAGTCGATCTCTCCTTTTCGTATCAGTCCGCAGTCCGCAGTCCGCAGTCCGCAGAAGGCGCGCCAGCAGGTATCCTGCGGACTGCCGACTGCCGACTGCCGACTCATCTGACCAACTCCCTCGCTCTCAGCGCCAGCCAGAGCTCGATTCGGTCGGTCGCCCTGCCGAGGTCCCGGCCGGTCAGCTCCTCGATCTTGCGGATCCGATAGCGCAGCGTGTGGCGGTGGCAGTACAGCTTGCGGGCGGCGCGCTCCCAGTTCCCGTTGTTCTCGATGAACGCCTCCAGCGATCGCAGCAGCTCGCCTCCGTACTCACCCTCCGTCTGCTCGATGGGCTCGAGCAGGCCGTCGCTGTAGAGCCGCAGGGCGTCCTCGTCCTGGAGCGCCAGCAACAGGGTGAACGCGCCGAGGTCGCGGTGCGAGGCGACCTCGGGCGACCCGCCGTCGGCGAGCGAGGTGGCCTCGAGCGCGCAGCGCGCCTCGTGAAAGGCGCGGCGCAACGAGCCGACGCCGGCCGGGCGGCTGGCCGCCGCCCGGACACCGTTGCGTCCTCGGCCACCCGTGAGCGCCTCGCGGGCCCGGCGCGCGGTGCCGATCGGATCGGCGGTGCCGGTGTCGACCACCGCGCAGAGCAGCGGCCGCCCGGCGGCGGCGCTGGTCGCGACCAGGGCGGGGACGCCGGCCTCGGCGAGCGCCGCCTCCAGCGTGCCCTCGGCCGCCGGCGGGTCGTCGAGGTCGAAGACGAGCACCGCGGCCTCGCCGCCGATGCCGAACGGGCGCAGCCTGCCCCGCAGCTCCTCCGGCTCGAGCCGCTCGCCGAGCGCGTCGGCGAGCAGGTCGCCGGCCAGGCGCCGCTCGGTCTCGCGGACGACGCGTTCGCGCATCAGCTCGAGCCCGACCACCATCGAAGCCTGGCGCGCGATCAGGCGCTCGAAGTCCCCGAGCGGCTGCCGGTCGCTGATCACGGTCAGCCAGGCGACCGGGCCGCCACCGGCGCGCCCCGGGACGGGCACGCACAGGGCCCGCTCGGCGAGCGTCTCGCTGGTCGGGGCGAACGCCGCGGGCGCGCCGTTCGCAGAGTGGACACCGATCTCGGCGGCCAGCGCGTCAAACGCATCCGTGCCGAGCCCGCCGCCGTCCCGGGGATGGCGCGCGAGCTCGCGCCCGCTCGCGTCCTGGACGAGGGAGGCCCCGGCGATCGCGCTCGCGGTCGAGGCGACGATCTCGTCCAGCCCGCCGCCCTCGATCACCAAGCGCTCCAGTTTCTCGTGCACCTGCGTCCCCCGCTCGAGCACGTCGAACTGCTCGTTTACCAGCCGCGCGGCGGCCCGCTCGGTGATCGCGATGAACGGCATCTCGTAGGGCACCTCGAACAGCGGCAGCCCGTGCTCGGTCGCGGCATCCACGATCGCCTTCGGGATCCGCTTGTGGTCGAACCCGGTGCCGAAGCCGAGCCCGGCGAGGCCCTCGCCGGCGAGCAGCTCGACCCAGCGCCGCTGCTTGGCGGGGGTTCCGAGGTTGTAGCCCGTGGTCAGCAACAGCTCTCGGCCCGAGAGCCACGGCGTGGGGTCCTCGTGCTCCGAGATGTGCACCCAGCGCACCGGCCGCTCGGCACCCTCGTCGCCCGCGACGAGCTCCAGCCCGCAGTCGGAGACGAGTGAGCCGACGGTCAGCATCTGCCCAGCTCAGAGATCCTCGGTCCGGAAGGCGCCTGTGTCGATTCGGTCCCAGGCCTCGGTGAGGACCGGCCGCAGCACCGCCTCGATCTCGTCGAACTGCTCGGTGTCGCTGATCAGCGGCGGGGCGAGCTGGATCACCGGGTCGCCGCGATCGTCGGCCCGGCAGATCAGCCCGCGGCGGTAGAGCTCGCCGGAGAGGTAGCCACGCAGCAGGTGCTCGGACTCCTCGTCGCTGAAGCCCTCCTTGGTCTCCTGGTCCTTGACCAGCTCGATCGCATGGAAGAACCCGTCGCCGCGCACGTCGCCGACGATCGGTATGTCCCGCAGGCCGTCGAGTCGCGACCGCAGCTCGCCCTGCTTGTCGAGCACGTGCTGGTTGAGGTCCTCGCGCTCGAAGATGTCGAGGTTGGCGAGCGCGACCGCTGCGGCGACCGGATGGCCGCCGAAGGTGAAGCCGTGGGTGAACGACTCCTTGCCCTGCGAGAACGGCTCATATACGCGCTCGGAGGCGATCATCGCCCCCATCGGCGCGTAGGCGGAGGTCAGCGCCTTCGCCGTCGTGACGATGTCAGGCTGATAGTCGTAGCGCTGGCAGCCGAACCAGTGGCCGAGCCGGCCCCAGGCGCAGATCACCTCGTCGGAGACCAGCAGCACGTCGTGGCGGTCGCAGATCTCGCGCACGCGCTGGAAGTAGCCGTCCTGGGGCGGGATGCAGCCGCCTGCGTTCTGGAGCGGCTCCAGGATCACGGCGGCGACCGTCTCGGGGCCCTCGAAGAGGATCTTCTCCTCGATCTGGTCCGCCGCCCACAGCGGGTCGCGGCCCTCGGGCCAGCGGTAGCTGTTGGTGTTCGGGGCCTTGATCCCGCCCGGGACCAGCGGCTCGAAGTCGGTGCGCAGCGCCGGGATCCCGGTGGCCTGCAGGGCGCCCAGCGTGGTGCCGTGGTATGCGATCTCCCGGGTCAGGAACTTGATCTTGCGGGGGTTGCCGGTGCGCTGGTGGTAGGCGCGCGCGAGCTTGATCGCCGTCTCGACCGCCTCCGACCCGCCGGACGTGAAGAAGACCCGGTTGAGGTCGCCCGGGGTCAGCGAGGCGATCCGCTCGGCGAGCTCGATCGCGCGCGGGTGCGCGTAGCTCCAGATGATGTAGAAGTCGAGCTCCTCGACCTGGCGCGCCGCCGCCTCGCCGAGCTCGGCGCGGCCGTGGCCGGCGTTGACGCAGAAGAGGGCGGAGAGTCCGTCGAGATAGCGCTTGCCGTGCTCGTCGTAGACGTAGGCGCCCTCGCCGCGGGCGATGATCGGCACATGGTTGACGCTGTCGTAGGCGCCCATCCGGGTGAAGTGCATCCACAGATGGCGCCTGGCCAGCTCCTGTAGGTTGCTGGTCGTCGGCCGCGTGACAGTGTCGGTGCTCGCCATCTTCCCTCCTCGGACTACGACTCGCAGTCCACTCGATCTCGACGTTCCGTATAACCGTATATCTCCGCGGAGGCGATCGCAACCCCGGAATCGGTTCAATTTGGGCGGACGTCTTTATACGTATCGTACAAGCCCGGTTGGACGTTTTGGGGTTTTCGACACTTGCGCCACCCTGCGCGGGGTCGTTAGCCTGACCGGCGTCACGTGGACGGAGAGCTAACCCCTGAGCAGGAGAGAGCGGGTGTGAGCGAGCCGACCGTGCGCCTGGAGGGCGTCACGAAGAAGTTCGGCGAGTTCGTCGCCGTGCGCGATATCGACCTCGACATCGCCCAGGGCGAGTTCTTCACGATGCTCGGGCCGTCGGGCTGCGGCAAGACGACCACCCTGCGGATGGTCGCCGGCTTCGAGCAGCCGACAAATGGAAACGTGAAGATCGAGGGCACCGACGTCGCCGGGCTCCCGCCCCACAAACGGCCGACGAACACCGTCTTTCAGAGCTACGCGCTGTTCCCCCACATGACCGTCGCCGACAACGTCCGCTACGGCCTCAAGCGCCGGCGCGTCGACTCGGGCGAGATCAAGCGCCGCGTGGAGGCCGAGCTCGAGCGGGTCGGCCTCGCGGCCGAGGCCAACCGCCGCCCGGCCCAGCTCTCCGGCGGCCAGCAGCAGCGCGTCGCGCTCGCCCGGGCGCTCGTCAACCTGCCGAAGGTGCTGCTCCTCGACGAGCCCCTGGGCGCCCTGGACATGAAGCTGCGCAAGGGCCTTCAGATCGAGCTCAAGCGGATCCAGCGCGACGTCGGGATCACCTTCGTCTACGTCACCCACGATCAGGAGGAGGCGCTGACGATGTCGGACCGGATCGCGGTCATGAACCGCGGCCGGCTCGAGCAGGTCGCCGACCCCGAGGAGGTCTACGAGCGCCCGACGACCACCTTCGTCGCCGGCTTCATCGGCGTCTCGAACCTGATGCCGGGTGAGGTCACGCAGGCGAACGGCGCGCATTCGCGCGTGCGCCTGGATTCCGGGGTCGAGATCGAGGCACCGACCGACGGAATCCGGACCGGCGAGCGCTGCCACGCCGTCGTTCGCCCGGAGAAGCTTCGCCTCGACCCCCGCGACGCGCCCGGGCCGGACGGCTGGCCCAGCGTCGAGGGGATGGTCGAGAGCTCGGTCTACCTCGGGACCGCGACGCAGATCGTGGTCAAACTCGCCGGGGACGTCCCGATGACCGTCCTGGTCCCGAACGCGGACGAGGCGGAGCGGGGCCGGCTGCCGGGCGGCGGTGCGCCGGTGCGCCTCTCCTGGGCGCCCGAGCACATCCACGTAGTCAGGGAGTCCGAGGCGGCGCCGCGATCGGCGACGAAGCCTGAACCCGTATCCAGCCAAGGAGGCGAGTAGGAGATGTTGAGCAAGCTGACCACCGCACTGGCGGTCTTGATCGGGGCCCTGGTCCTGGCCGCGTGCGGAGGCGACGACAGCGGCGGGCTCGAGGGCGGCACCGAGGATGCTGCCGACGTCGAGACCGCACAGGGGGGCGAGCCGTCGGGCGAGCTGACGATCTCCAACTGGCCCCTGTACATCGACAAGCAGACGATCCCGAACTTCGAGAAGGAGACCGGGGTCACGACCAAGTACATCGAGGACATCAACGACAACACCGAGTTCTTCGGCAAGCTGCGTCCGCAGCTCGCCCAGGGAGAGTCGGGAGGGCGCTCGATCATCGTCCCCACCGACTGGATGGCGGCGAAGATGTACGACCTCGGCTACATCCAGAACCTCGACAAGTCGGCGATCCCGAACGTCACCGAGAACCTGATCCCGAGCCTGCAGAGCCCGTCGTTCGACCCCGAGCGCAACTACACGGTGCCGTGGCAGAGCGGGATGACCGGGATCATCGTCCGCAAGGACCTGGCGCCCGACATCACCTCGATCAACGACCTGTTCGACCCGAAGTACAAGGGCAAGGTCACGATGCTGAGCGAGATGCGCGACACGGTGCCGCTGGTCATGAAGGCCGACGGCGTCGATCCCGCTAACGCGACCGACGAGGACTGGCTCGCGGCGATCGACAAGATCCAGGAGGCGGCCGACTCCGGGCAGCTCCGCGACTTCACCGGCAACGATTACGCCGACGACCTCACGCGCGGCGACGTGGTCGCGGCGATCGGCTGGTCCGGAGACGCAGTGCAGCTGCAGGCCGACAACCCGAACATCGAGTGGCGGATGCCCGACGAGGGCTGCATGCTCTGGACGGACAACATGGAGATCCCCGTCGGGGCGCCCAACACCGCCGCGGCGCTGGCGTTCATGAACTACGTCTACGACCCCGAGGTCGCAGCGGACATCACCGAGTACGTCCAATACATCTCGCCGGTCGACGGGGTGAAGGAGATCCTGGTCGACCGCGATCCGAAGATCGCCAACAACCAGCTGATCTTCCCGGATGAGAAGTTCACCGAGGACTGCACCATCCAGGTGTCACCGGAGGACGAGCAGGCGGTGGACGAGGCGTTCGAGTCGGTCCTCACGGGTTAGGTAGCGGACGGCGACGGGTCAGCGAGTCGGGTCGGAGCGCGGCCACGTGACCCCGGCCCGTCGCCGCCTGATCCCGTACGCGCTCCTGCTGCCGGGGCTCCTCTGGCTGATCATCTTCTTCGTCGTGCCCATGTACTTCATGGGCCGGATCAGCCTCTATGAGGGATCGACGCACGACGGGCTATGAGTTCGCCTGGAACTGGAGCAACTTCTCCGACGCGCTGAGCGAGTTCGACACCCAGTTCCTGCGCTCGTTCTTCTACGCCGGCGCGGCGACGGTGCTGGCGCTGCTGATCGCCTACCCGCTCGCCTACGCGATCGCCTTCCGCGGCGGCCGCTACAAGACCCTGCTCCTGTTCGCGGTCGTGGCGCCATTCTTCACGACGTACCTGATCCGGACCCTGGCCTGGCAGACGATCCTCTCCGACCAGAGCTTCATCGTCGACACCCTGAAGACCCTCGGCCTGGTCGCCGACGACGGGCGGGTGCTCGACACCGCGGGCTCGGTGATCGCAGGGCTGACCTACAACTTCCTGCCGTTCATGATCCTGCCGATCTACGCCAGCCTCGAGCGCATCGACGTGGGCCTGATCGAGGCGGCCAAGGACCTCTACTCCTCGGCGAGCACGGCGTTCTGGCGCGTCACCCTGCCGCTCACCGCGCCGGGCGTCGTCGCGGGGGTCCTGCTGACCTTCATCCCGGCGTCAGGCGACTACATCAACGCCGAGTTCCTCGGCTCCCAGAACCAGGCGATGATCGGCAACGTGATCCAGAGCAAGTACCTCGTCCTCACCGACTACCCGGCGGCGGCGGCGCTCTCGTTCGTGCTCATGGCGCTGATCCTCGCCGCGGTGGTGATCTACATCCGCTTCGCCGGCACCGAGGCGCTGATGGGCGAGGAGGCGGAGACCGCGAGATGAGGTCGCAGGTCGCAGGTCGCAGGTCGCAGACCGCAGGTGAGTGCTCATGAAGTGGCTGCGCGACCACGCGCTCAACATCTACGCCGGGCTCGCGGTCGCCTACATGCTGATCCCGATCGGGGTGATCGCGGTGTTCTCGTTCAACAATCCCGCGGGCCGTTACAACTTCACCTGGGAGGGGTTCACCCTCGATCACTGGAAGGACCCGTTCGCGATCGAGGAGCTCACCGACGCGATGATCACCAGCATCGAGCTGGCGGCGGTCGCGACGGTGATCTCGACCGCGCTCGGGGTCCTGGTGGCGATGGCGCTCGTCCGCTACGAGTTCTTCGGCCGCAAGACCTCGAATCTGCTGATCGTGATCCCGACCGCGACCCCCGAGGTCGTCATCGGGGCGGCGCTGCTCTCAATGTTCCTACTGCCGCCGTTCGTGAACTTCATCAACCTCGGCTTCCAGAGCCTGGTGATCGCCCACGTGATGTTCTCGATCTCGTTCGTGGTCATCGTGGTGCGCTCACGCCTGATCGGCTTCGACCGGTCGCTGGAGGAGGCGTCGCGCGACCTGGGCGCCAGCGCGTTCACCACCTTCCGCACCATCACCCTGCCGCTGCTGATGCCGGGCATCATCGCCGCGGCGCTCCTCGCGTTCGCGCTCTCGATCGACGACTTCGTGATCTCGAACTTCAACTCCGGGACCACGGTCACCTTCCCGCTCTACATCTACGGCGCCTCGCAGCGCGGGATCCCGGTGGAGGTGAACGTCCTGGCGACGCTGCTGTTCGTGATCACCGCGCTCGCGATGGCGTTCGTCGTCTGGCAGCAGCGCCGGGCCGAGAAGCTGGCGGCCACGCGCCCCGACGACGAGGAGCTCGAGCCGCTGCCCAGGCCCACGGCCCCGCCGCCGGTGCCCGCGAGCTAGGCCCGCGGGGCGCGGAGCAGGCTCGCTGCGAGGTCCTGCTCATCGGGCGCGACCGCGCGCGGGCCGCTCGACAGCACTCGCCAACCGTCGCCACCGCGAAGCGCGGTATCGATGAGCGCGTGGATCTGCGACGACTCGGCGGCATCCGCGACGAATACGGTCCGAAACCGCGCCGGGGCCGAGCCGGTGTCCCAGCGAAGCCTCGTGCACGAACGCCTGGGGCTCGAACGTCATCGCCCGGCGCGCCGTCAGTCGCCTTCGCGCAGCTCGCGGACGATCGGCGCGAGGAACCAGAACCAGGCGAAGAACGCCGCGAAGGCGACGACCACGATCGCGGTCAGGGTGCTGTCGTAGACGAAGTGAGTGATCAGCATCAGCACCCCGCAGATCGCGCCAGCGAGTAACACCAGGCCCGCGATCGCGAGCCGGTTCGAGGTCTCAACTACCCAGCGCTTGTCGAGCTCACGGAAGCGCATCCGATGGCGGGCCGTCGGCGCGATCAGACAGAGCGATGAGAACGCCGTCAGCAACAGGGTGACGTAGTAGACGGTGGTCTCGAAATCGCTCACCTGCGCCCATCCCTGCTGGAACGGGACGACGAGGAGGAAAGCGAACAGGAACTGGATGCCGGGGATCGCCACCCGCAGCTCCTGCAGCAGCTCCATCAGGTTGCGGTCGAGCCGCTCCTCCTCGCTCTCGCCGCGACGCTCCGCGTGCTCTGATGTCCCGCCCTCGCGGCCGCGGCCCTGTGTGTCCGGATCGGACAAAGCGCGCTACTCATACCCGATCATCAGGTTCGGAAGCGCGCGCTAGCATCGGCGCCGTGGCGGAGATCGAGACCAGGCTCGCGATCGGCGGCGAGCAGATCCCGGGTGACGGCGACGCGCTCGCGGTCGAGAACCCGTTCACGGAGGAGAGGGTGGCGACAGTCGGCACGCCCTCGGGCGAGCAGCTCGACGCCGCGATCGCCGCCGCGGCCGCGGCGCAGCGAGGCTGGGAGCGCACCCCCGCCGTCGAGCGGGGCGAGCTGCTCCACGAGGTCGCAACCCGGCTGCGTGACCGTGCCGACGAGCTCGCCGAGCTGATGACACTCGAGGGCGGCAAGCCGCGGGTCGAGAACGTCGACGAGGTCGGCTGGACCGCCGCGGCCTTCGACTACTACGCCGAGATCGGCCGCGACTCCGCCGGGCGCGTGATCCCCTCGATCGAGTCCTCCCAGCTGGCGCTGGTCGTCAAGGACCCGGTCGGTCCGGTGGCCTGCATCGTCCCCTGGAACTATCCGCTGCTGCTCCTGGCGTGGAAGCTCGCGCCCGCGCTCGCCGCCGGCAACGCCACCGTCTGCAAGCCGTCTGAGATCACGCCGCTGTCGACGCTGGCGCTCGCCGGCTGCTTCGACCACCTCCCGGACGGGGTCGTCAACCTCGTCGCCGGCGCCGGTGACGTCGGCGCCGCGATCGTCGCCGACGAGCGGATCGCCTGCGTCGCGTTCACCGGCTCGGTCGAGACCGGCAAGCGGATCGCCCGCGTCTGCGCCGAACGCGTCGCGCGGGTCAACCTCGAGATGGGCGGCAAGGACCCGTTCATCGTCGCCTCCGACGTCGCGGCGGAGATCGGCACCGCCGCCAGGGGCGGCGTCTGGGCGGCATTCCTCAACGCGGGCCAGGTCTGCACTTCGGCCGAGCGCTTCTACGTCATGGACGACGTCTACGACGACTATCTGCAGGCGTTCTCGGACCACACCCGCTCGCTGGTCGTCGGCGATCCGATGGCGCCCGCGACCGATGTCGGGCCGATGGTCTCGGCGGCTCAGCGCCAAAAGGTCTCGGACCAGGTCGATGCAGCGGTCGCGGCCGGCGCGGAGGTGGTCGTCGGCGGCGACTCGGCGGGCCACGACCGCGGGCACTTCTATTCCCCCGCGGTGGTGACCGGAGCTCCGGCGGAGACGGCGCTGCTCTCCGAGGAGACGTTCGGGCCGGTGGCGCCGCTCGTCCGCGTGGGCTCGATCGACGAGGCGATCGAGCTCGCCAACTCGACCCGCTTCGGCCTGGGTGCCAACATCTACACCCGGGACCTGCCGACCATCCTGCGCTGTATGCGCGAGATCAAGGCGGGCACGGTCTGGTTCAACGACCCGCTGACCGACAACGACGCCGGCCCGTTCGGAGGCTTCAAGCAGTCTGGCCTCGGGCGCGAGCTGGGGCGTGAGGGGCTCGAGGCGTTCCAGGAGACCAAGCACGTCCACATCGAGACTGAGATCGAGCAAAAGGATTGGTGGTACCCATACGGGGCCGCCGGAAAGAGGCCCCACGACGGGGCGGGTGCATGAGATGACGACGATCACCGAAGCGCGAACGCTGCGCAACTACATCGGCGGCGGCTGGGTCGAGGCCGCGGCCGGCGACACGCTCGAGGACCGCGACCCGGCGACCGGCGAGCTCGCAGCCCTGATCCCGCTGTCCGGGGCGGACGACGTCGACGCCGCGGTTCGCGCCGCTCGCGAGGCACAGCCGGCATGGCGCGGCGTCGCCCCGCAGAAGCGGGCCCGCGCCGTGATGGCCTTGCGGGAGGCGCTCTGGGAGCGGCGCGAGGACATCGCTCGGCTCGTCACCGCCGACATGGGCAAGACCCTCGACGACGCGCTGGGAGAGGTCCTGCGCGGAATCGAGTCGACCGAGGCGGCCTGCGGGATTCCGCACCTGCTCAAGGGCGAGAACCTCGAGGGCGTTGCGCGCGGGGTCGACGTCGAGCTCGTCCGCCAGCCCGTGGGCGTGGTCGGCGCGATCACTCCGTTCAACTTCCCGGCGATGATCCCGCTCTGGTTCCTCCCATACGCGATCGCCTGCGGCAACTCGTTCATCCTCAAGCCGTCCGAGCGCGACCCGCGGCCGTCGGAGCTGATCTTCGAGCTCGTCGACGGGATCGAGGAGATCCCGCCCGGGGTGCTGAACCTCGTCCACGGCGCCCGCGACGCCGTGAACGGCCTGCTCGACCATCCGGGCATCGACGCGATCTCGTTCGTCGGCCAGGCGTCGACCGCCCGCTACATCGCCGAACGCTCGGCCGCCAACGGCAAGCGCTTCCAGGCGCTCGGCGGGGCCAAGAACTCGCTCGTCGTCATGCCCGATGCCGACCTCGGGGTCACCGTTCCGGCGATCATGTCCTCGGCGTTCGGCGCGGGCGGCCAGCGCTGCCTCGCGGGCTCGGTCGCCGTGCTGGTGGGGACGCGGGAGGAGCAGGATCGGGCGCTCGACGCGCTCACCGAGGCCGCTGCCGAGCTCGGGGTCGGGCCGGGCGACCAGGAGGGCGTGGAGGTCTGCCCGCTGGTGGCCCCCGAGGCCCGCGACCGCATCGCGGCCGCGGTCGGGTCGGCGGAGAACGGTGGCGACGAGGTGATCCTCGACGGCCGTCGCGACGCCGGCCCGGGCGGAACCCTGATCGGGCCCTCGATCGTCGCCACCGCCGACACGGAGTCCGACCTCGCCCGTGAGGAGCTCTTCGGTCCGCTGCTCACCGTCGTGCGGACCGACGATCTCGACGCGGCGCTCGAGTTCGTGAACGGCTCGCGGTACGGCAACGCCGGCTCGATCTTCACCAGCTCCGGGGGCGCCGCCCGCGCCTACCGCTACGACGCCGAGGCGGGGATGCTGGGCGTCAACGTCGGCGTCGCCGCGCCGGTGGCCTGGTTCCCGTTCTCGGGCTGGAAGGACTCGATCGACGGCGACCTGCACGCCAACGGCCGCGACGCGGTCGAGTTCTACACCCGCAAGAAGGTCGTCACCTCACGCTGGTGAGCCGGATCGGGCTCGGCACCAACCGACTGACCGACACGGCGGAGAACCGGCGCTTCCTCCAGGAGGCGGTCGCCGCCGGAGTCGACTTCATCGACACGGCTCACCTCTACACCAGCGGCGAGAGCGAGCGCGCAATCGGCAACGCCCTGGCGCCGCTGCGGTCCGACCTCACCGTGGCGAGCAAGGGCGCGTACTCCCGCGGCACCGGGCCGGACGACCTCCGCCGCCACATCGATGAGAGTCGCGAGCGCCTGCGCACCGACCGCATCGACCTCTACTACGTCCATCGCATCCACCCGCAGAACTCGGTCGAGTCGATGGTCGCGGTGCTCGACGAGGCGCGCGCCGCGGGCAAGATCGACCGGGCCGGCGTCTCCGAGGTCTCGATCGAGGAGCTCGCTCTCGCGCGGACCGTGATGCCGATCGCTGCGGTGCAGAATGAGTACAGCGTCGCGCAGCGAAAGCACGACGAGGTCGTCGACTACTGCACCGAGCACGAGATCCTCTTCGTCCCCTTCTTCCCCCTCCGAGGCGATCTCGAGGGACTCGCCGAGGTCGCTGCTGCGCACGGGGCCACCCCCCAGCAGGTCAAGCTCGCCTGGCTGCTGCGGCGCTCGCCGATGATGCTGCCGATTCCGGGGACGCTCTCGATCCAGCACTTGCGCGACAACCTCCGCGCGCTAGAGCTCGAGCTCACCGACGCGGAGTTCGAGCGCCTGCGCGACGCCTGAAGGCGCGGTCTGGGACCCGAGCAGGCTGAGCGCCTCGGGCTCGCCGCGGGCGGCGGGAGTGCGTGAGTCCGCCAATGCCCGCTCCGCGCTGTTCGCCGCCCCTAGTCGAAGCCCAGCTCCACCACCGAGATGCCGATGTCGCGGATCACGATGTCGCTGTTGTCAGGCATCGATCTCGCCGCACTGAAGATCCGATCGTGTGAGTTCCTGGGTCGAGGCTCATGACGTCGACGATCGGCAGGCCGCCCAGTTCGCGGTCGCTGTCGTCTTCCGACCGAGAGGAAGATGCCGCGGTCCTTGTTGGCGCCGTCCAGCGTCGTCCTGCATTCACCCCACGGAGGGACCCCGCCGTCGGTGCCAAACCCGTACACGACGGTCGCGCTGATCTGCATCGGTCGACCGAGGAAGAAGGTGAGTTCGTCGCAGACGATGAAAACGTTGTCGCCCGGATCACACTCTTCCGCGAACGAGTCGTGTCCATCGAGCGGGGTCAGACTCGACTCGGAGATGCTCGAGCCCACCGAACAGCGAGTTGAAGCCGATGTCGTTGCCGCTCAACGAGCAAGCTTGGCGACTTCGAGACCTGCCGACCGCACTGGGCGCGATCTCGGGATTCGGGTAGCTGCCGGTGAGATCGCCACCGGCTGCCCCGCCGCCGCCGATGCTCGAGAGCGTGGACTCGTCGATATCGGCCCCCTTGAGCGTGTTGTCGAACACGTCGCGGCCCAGCAGGGTCTGGTCGGCGACCTTCTCGCTTATCACCGCCCCGCCGTCGAGATCGGCGGTCTTCACCTGCCCGTCGACGATGTCGGAGCTGAACACCGTGTTTGCGGCGTAGGCGGTGCCGCTTGCGAGGAACAGAAACAGAGCGAGGGCGCCCATCCACTGCTGTCGAAGGTGGGCAAGAAGTGTGGCGATCATCGAACCGCCTTTCCCCCTGCCGCTTGGGACCTCTGTGGGCGCCGATCATCTCACCGCTCGCTGCGAAAGCAAGCGACGGCGGGCCTACTCCGACAGGCTGAGCTTCCCCTCGTGAAGGTCCACCACGCGCCTGCTCGGGCTCAGGCGGCGGGCAGCAGGCTGAGCGGCTCGGCCGTGCCCGCAGGCCGGTCGCCGTCGGCGAACGCCGCGACCCGGACCCCGAGCAGCCGCACCGGCCGCGGTGGGGCGTAGGCGCGCAGCAGCTTGCGTGCGGTAGTGGCGATCAACGCGGCGTCGTTGGTCGGTGCCTCGACCGTCTGCACTCGGGTGACCGTGGTCCAGTCGTCGAGCCGCACCTTGATCCCGATCGTCCGGCCGCGCAGGTCGCGATCGGCGAGGTCCGCCGCCAGCCGGCTCGTCTGCTCGGTGAGGATCCGCTCGAGCGTCGCGAAGTCGGTGATGTCGTGGTCGAAGGTGGTCTCGACCGAGCGCGACTTCGTCTCCCGGCGCGCCACCGGCGAGTCGTCGCGAAAGTGGGCGCAATCGTGGAGCATGCGACCGTGGTGCTCGCCGAAGCGGTCGATCAGGCCGGCGACCGTGCAGCGCTGCAGCCGGCCCAGTGTCTCGACCCCGTGGTCGCGCAGCCGCTCGGCGGTCTTCGGGCCGATCCCCGGGATCAGGCTCACCGGTGCTGCTGCGAAACGTTGCGCCGCCTGCTCGCGCGTCAGCACGACGAAGCCGCGCGGCTTCTCGGCGTCCGAGGCGACCTTGGCGACGAGCTTGTTCGGCCCGATTCCGACCGAGGCGTCGAGGCGCAGGCGCTCCCGGATCCTGCGCACGAGCCCGCTCATCCGCGCGATCGGATCGGGGAGCGCGGAGAGGTCGAGGTGGACCTCGTCGAGCGACACCGGCTCGGTCGGCACTCCGAGCTCGCCGACGAGCGCCATCACCTCGGCCGAGCGCTCGCGATAGTGGGCCATGTCCACCGGCAGGTGCACGAGCTCCGGGCACATGCGCCGCGCGTGCGCCACCGGGATCGCCGAGCCGACCCCGAACGGCCGCGCCTCATACGAGGCGGTGGTGACCACCGCCCGCGGACCCCGCCCCGCGACGATCACCGGTTTGCCGCGCAGCTCCGGCCGGCGCAGGAGCTCGACCGCGACGTAGAAGGCGTCCATGTCGAGGTGGGCGATCGAGCGTCTGGCCGTGATCGACCCATCGTAGGTCGAGCCGCGGCGGTGGAATTCCGCTTCGTCAGCGCCCGATGTGGATCCCGATCCGCTCCGGGATCCCGGCGACGAGCCGGGTGAGCGCCCCGGGACGCTCACCGCGCTCGAGCGCCTCCTCCTTGCGCAGGATCGCGCGGCGGATGATCGAGCCGCCGATGAAGCGAAACGGCTCGGGCGGAACTCGCAGAGGCTCGGGCGAGACGTAGGCGAGCCGGGCCGGCTCGTCGTCGCGACCGAGCGCCAGCGAGGCGAGCGAACGGCCGACCATGTAGGACGGACCGACCCCGTGACCGGTGTAGCCGAAGGCGCAGTGGAGGCCGTCCTCGATCTCGCCGACCACGGGCAGGTGGCTGGGCGAGACGTCGATCGGGCCGCCCCAGGCCTGCTCGATCCGGCGCCCCTCGAGCGCGGGGAAGAAGCGCACGAGGTGCCGCTCGATCTCGGCGACGACCGAGGGATCCACCTCGGCGCGGCCGCCGGTGCGCGCGCCGCGGACGACCCGTCCACCGCCCCACCCGAATGCGATCCTCCCGTCCGGGGTGGTGCGGAAGTAGTGGACCATCGCGCGGGAGTCGGTAACGCACTCGCCGCGGGTCCAGCCGATCTCCTCCAGCACATCGGGCACGGGCTCGGTGATCACCATGTGGCTCGATGTGACGGTGAGCCGGCGGCGAAGGTGCGGGTGACCGACCAGGGCACCGCCGGTCGCCATCACCCCTGCGCCGGCGGTGACGGTGCCGCCGTCGGCCTCGGCGACCACGCTCCCGTCGCGGCGCGCGACGTCGCGCACCGCCGTCTGCTCGAACAGCTCGACCCCGGCGTCGAGGACCTTCTCGCGCAGCCCGCGCGCGAGCAGCGCCGGCTGCACGGTCGCCGCGCCCGGGTACAGGGCGCCGACGCGGAAGATCGGCGATGCGCAGCGCTCCCGGACCTCCGCCGGGGTCAGCGGCACGCACGCGTCGGGGCGGCCGATCGCGTGACACGCCTCGACCACGTCGTCCCAGGCGTGATCCCACGCGGGCGCGGTCGAGGCCTGCATATAGCCGGCCTGCGTGAACCAGGCGTCGACGCCCTGTTCGTCGCAGAATCGCCCGATCCCGTCGACCGCCTCCTGGGCGGCGAACGCGATCGCCCGCGCCGCCTCGTCCCCGAACCGCCGGCGCATCGCGGGCAACCCGAACCACAGTGCGTTGCAGAAGCCGCCGTTACGACCGCTGGGACCGTCGCCGCTGACCCCGGCCTCGAGCAGGGCCACCCGGGCGCCGGGCTCCAGCCGCTTCAGATGCCAGGCGGTCCACAGCCCCGTGTAGCCGCCACCCACGATGACGACGTCGACGTGCTCGTCTCCCGCGAGCGCCGCCGTCGGCTCGACCGCGCCCGCCTCGTCGAGCCACCAACCTCGCGCTGTGTGACGCTCCGCCATCGCCGCAGTGTCGCCCACGCGGGCGCGGGACGACGCTTGGACACCGCGACCCACAGCCCCGTCCCGCGAACCGAGCTAGACCGTCTCGACCTTCGCCCCCGACTCGGCCTTGGCGATGTGGCGCTCGATCAGCTCGCTCTGGAGGTTGCGCGGCTCGCCGTCCGGGCGCCGCCGCGTCCAGTCGCCGTCGGCTCCCAGCTGCCAGGCGTTGGTGTTGTCGGCGAACGAGCGATCGAGGAAGTCGACGAGCTGCTCGCGAACCCTCGGGTCCTGAATCGGCGTCACGAGCTCGACCCGGTTGTAGAGATTGCGCGGCATCAAGTCGGGCGAGCCGATGTAGATGCTCTCGGGCTCGCCGTGGCGCTCGAACGAGTACACGCGCGAGTGCTCGAGGAAGCGGCCGACGATCGAGACGACCTCGATGTTCTCCGAGACGCCGGGCACACCGGGACGCAGAGCGCAGATCCCGCGCACGTTGACCTGCACCTCGACCCCGGCCTGCGAGGCGCGGTAGAGCGCGCGGATCGAGCTCGCGTCGAGCAGCGAGTTCATCTTCATCCGGATCCGCGCCGGGGTCTCGGGCGAGTGCGCCTCGATCGTGCGCTCGATCTCCTCCAGGATCCCGCTATGAAGGTTGAACGGAGCGACGAGCAACTCCCGGTAGCGGCGCGGACGCGCGTAGCCGGTGAGCGAGTTGAACATCTCGGCGATGTCCGCGCCGATCGATGGATCGCAGGTGAACAGCCCGAGGTCGGAGTAGATCCTCGCCGTCTTCGGGTTGTAGTTCCCCGTCCCGATGTGGACGTAGTGGCGCACGCCGTCGCCCTCGCGCCGGACCACGAGGATGCACTTGACGTGCGTCTTCAGGCGCGGGATCCCGTAGACCACGTGGACGCCGGCCTCCTCGAGCTTCTTCGCCCATCCGATGTTCGCCCGCTCGTCGAAGCGGGCCTTGAGCTCCACCAAGCAGACCGCCTGCTTGCCACGCTCGACGGCGTCGATCAGCGACGGCACCAGCGGCGAATCCCCGCTCGTCCGATAGACGGTCTGCTTGATCGCGAGCACGTTCGGATCGGCGACCGCCTGCTTGACAAACCGCTCGACCGTTGTCGTGAACGAGTCATAGGGGTGGTGGAGGAGGATGTCGCCCTCACGGATCGCGGTGAACATGTCGCTCTCCTTGGCCCCCTCGCTGACCAGCAGGCGCGGTGGGGTGACCGGGGTAAAGGGCGGGTCGCGGAGCTCCTCGTGGGCCGGGACGCCGACCACATCCCAGAGATCGGAGAGGTCGAGCAGACCCTCCTCCTGGTAGAGCTGATAGTCCTCGATCCCGAGCGCCGCGACCAGCTGGTCGCGCAGCCGCTCGCCCATCCCGCTCTCGACCTCGAGCCGGACGACCTCGCCGAACCGCCGGCGGCGCAGCTCCTCCTCGACCGCCTGCATCAGGTCGTCTGCCTCGTCGGAGACGTCGTAGTCGGTGTCGCGGGTGACCCTGAACAGGGAGTGCTCGAGGACCTCCATCCCCGGGAAGAGCGAGCCGAGGTTGTCAGCGATCAGATCGGAGAGGGGCACCAGGGTGGTGCCGTTGTCGCCCACCCGC
Source organism: uncultured Solirubrobacterales bacterium (assembly GCA_963729075.1). GTDB lineage: Bacteria > Actinomycetota > Thermoleophilia > Solirubrobacterales > 70-9 > WHSW01. The sequence goes on from CAVSMU010000006.1 coordinate 41,535, forward strand.
AGGAATCGGCCGAGCAGCTCCTTCGGCACCTTGACCCGGGCGAGGATCTCGTTGTCGCGCTCGGGATCGCGGAGCACGACGGCGAGCGAGAGGGAGAGGTTCGAGATATACGGGAAGGGCCGGCCGCGGCCGATCACGAGCGGCGTCAGGACCGGGAAGACCTGCCTCGAGAACAGGCGCTCGAGCTCGGCCCCCTCCTCTTCCGACGCCTCGTCGATCGCCATGATCCGAATCCCGTGCTCGGCCAGCGACGGGCGCAGGTCGCGCTCGAACGATTCGCCGATCCGCCTGCGCTGCCCGATCACGCGCTCGCGGATCGCCAGGATCTGCTCGAGGGGCGCCATCCCGTCCGCGCCCCTGGCCTGCGTTCCCGCCTCGACCTGGTCGTGGAGATTGGCGACCCGGACCATGAAGAACTCGTCCAGGTTCGACTCCCAGATCGCGGCGAACTTGGCCCGCTCGAGCAGCGGCACCGAGGTGTCCTCGGCGAGCTGCAGCACCCGGTCGTTGAAGTCGAGCCAGGAGAGCTCGCGGTTGAAGTAGAGGGCGGTGTCCTCGAGGTTCGGCGCCGACGCGCCATCCGCCTGCGCCGGCGCCTCCTCGACGCCGGTGCCGGTGTAGATGCCGCTGGCGATGGTCTCGGTCTCGGAAGGCTCCACTACGGGATCGAGTACAGGCTACCCGGAGCGTGTCGGCCGGTCCACGCTCACGCGACCTCCTGCAGGAGCGCGGACGCGGGCGGCGCGCCCGGGCGCGAGGTCAGCTTTCGCGAGCGCGGGTGACCGGCGACCGCCGAAACGGCGGCTCGAGCGCCAGCGCGAGCGCGGCGCTCGCGAGCACGACGGCACCGGCCGCGATGAAGGCCGGATCGGTCCCGCTCTCGTCGACGAGCGCGCCTCCGGCCGCGGCCCCGGCAGCCACCCCGGCGTTCATCGCCGTGGAGACCCAGGTAAACGCGAGGGCCGAGGGGCGGCCTGGCGAGAGCTCCTCGATCAGCAGCGAGTTGGCGATGAACACGGGCGTGAAAGCGAGTCCGGCGAGAGTGGTCAGCAGAACCATGGCCCAGACGGACTCCGGCACGGCGAGCAGCGCCAGGCCCGCGCCCATGAGACCCAGAAGGACGGCGTACTGGCGCGCGGTCGACCCGCGCCACCTTCGCGCCCCGTAGACGACGGCCCCGAGGATGCCGCCGGCCGAGAGCCCGGCGAGGATGAGACCCGCGCTGCCCTCGGAGCCCTCGCCCTCGGCGAACGCCGCGACCGCGACCTCGACGAAGCCGACGCCGGCACCGAGCCCGGCGAGACAGACGAAGGCGACGGCCAGCGGCCGGTTGAGACCGGTGCGCGACCCCTGGCCGACCGCACGCCGCGGGGGCGCCCACTCGCGGGCGGCCGGCGGGAGCGTGAGCGCCAGCCCCCCGAACGCCGCCAGGCCGGCCGCGAGCCCGAGCGCCACCCCCGGCGTCGCGACGGCGATCACGAGCCCGGCGAGCAGCGGGCCGACGACGAAGGCCGACTCCTCGAAGACGTTGTCGACGGCGTAGGCGTGCCGCAGCCGCTCGCCGCTCAACCGGCGGGCCAGCCCGGCCCGCGTCCAGGCCGTGAACGGCGGTGCCAGCCCTCCGGCGAGGCCCGCGAGGACGATGTAGCTGAGCGCCTGCGGGCCGACCGCCGGCGTGACCGCGATCGCCACGATCAGCGCCGCGGTGACCAGGGCGAGAGACAGCATCACGGGACCGCCGTGCCGATCGACCAGCGCCCCGCGCAACGGGGCGAAGACGGCGCTCGTGACCCCGAGGGCGCCGACGGCGAGCCCGGCCGCCGCGAACGAGTCCGCCGCGTCCTCGACGTGAAAGACCAGCGCCAGGCCCTCGACGCCCCACGCCAGGCGGGCGAGGCCGGAGACGACCATCAGCGTCCCGGCCGGCGAGCGAAGGATGTCGAGGTAGCCGCCCATACCGGGCGAGGCTAGCCAGCGGGTCCGCGGCGGGGCTAGACCTTGCCCGGCTGCAGCAGCCAGGTGTCGAAGAGGGCGTCGAGCTCCTGGCCCGACCTCGCCTCTGCGAGCGCGATGAAATCGGCGATGGTGACGTTGCGGTACGCGTTGGCCGTCGCCCAGTCGCGCAGGATCGTGGCGAACGTCGGCCCGCCCACCTGCTGGCGCAGGGCCTCTAGGGCCATCGCCCCGCGCACGTAGACCGGTTCGCTGAACAGCTTCGCGGGACCGGGCAGCGCGGCGGGCGGCGGGTCCCAGAACCCGGGCTTGTCGGCCGGCGTGCGCTGGAGCTCCTCGAAGCGCTCCGCGGTCGTGGGCCCGCCGGCCTCCTGCGCCCAGCGCCACTCCGCCCAGGTCGCGAACCCCTCGTTGAGCCAGATCTCGGGCCAGCTCGAAAGGCTGACGCTGTTGCCGACCCACTGGTGGGCGAGCTCGTGCGCGATCAGCACCGTGCTCGGGGGGCGGTCATAGACGGGACGCGTCTGTGTCTCGAGCGCGTAGCCGATCGACTTCGCGTCGTCCACTATCGCCCCGACCTGCCCGAACGGGTACGGCCCGAACAGCTCCTCGAGCAGCGAGAGAATGCGCTCGCTCATGCGCAGCGGGCCCTTCGACCGCTTCCACAGCTTCGGGTCCACCGCCGTCAGCGAGCGGATCCCGTTGACCCGCGACCGCCGCAGCTTGAACTGGCCGGTGGCCACCGTCGCCAGGTAGGTGGCCATCGGCTCGGACTCCTTCCAGGTCCAGATCGATTGGTCGCCGCGCTGCCGCCGCTTCACCAGGCGCCCGTTGGCGACCGCCTCGAGGCCGCGCGGCACCTGCACCTCGAACCTGAACGTCGCCTTGTCGGTCGGATAGTCGTTGGCCGGATACCAGGTCGGCGCCCCGCGGGGCTCGGCGACGACGACGCTGCCGTCCCGGGTGTTGAACCAGCCCTCCCGCGAGCCGTCGACGTCGGTGATGGTGCCGACCTTGCCGCGGTAGCTCACCTCGACCACGAAGCCGCTCGCAGCGACGATCGGCTCCGCCGGCGTGACGGTCAGCTCCTGTCCGGCGTGCTCGTGCTCGGCCGCGGTCCCGCCGACGGCCACGGAGCGGATCTTCGGGCCGCGATAGTCGAGGTTGAAGCTGCTCAGGTCCTGGGTCGCCGTGGCGGAGATCCGCGTCGTCGCTGTGATCCTGTCCCGGCCGGGCTGGTAGCCGAGCGAGATCCGGTAGCTCGCGACGTCGTAGCCGCCGTTGCCCGAGAGCGGGAAGAACGGATCGCCGAGCCCCGCGGAGCCCGGCGTCGGCACCGCCCCGGCAGGCGTTGCGCCGATCGCCGCCAGCGCGATGCACAGGGATGCGAGCGCCCCTGCGCGCCACCGGCGCGATCTCCGATTCCCCGCCACGAGTTCCACTGTACCCCGCCGAACTCGGCGGTATCGAGGTTCAGGCGGTGTGCGGGCCCTGGGCCCGGCGGGCCTCGACGAGCGCCTCGGCGGCGCGGCGCGCCCGGTCGGCGGCCTCGCGCTCGGCTCGCTCGGCCGCCTCGAGCTCACGTGCCGCGCGCTCGGCACGCTCGGCGGCGGCCCGGCGCTCGCGTGCCTCGCGCAGCTTGCGATCGATCGCCCGTTCGAGCCGCTCCCACGTGCCGGTGCGCTCGAGCTCGCCCCACAGCCCGACGAAGCGGTCGAAGAGCAGCGCGCGGCGCGCCTGGACGTGGACGGCGAGCACCTCGAGCCCGCGGTAGGCGGTGCGGTTCGGGGCCCGCGCGACCAGTTTCGGGTCGAGGTCCTCAGCGTCCCCGGCGCGCTCGCGGATCGCGAGGGCATCCTCCGATCGCAGCCGGTCGACGTGGGCAGTGACCCGGGGCAGCATGACGTCGCAGTCGTGGAGATCGCCCAGCACCTCCTGGATGTCGCGCGCGCGCCGGCGCGCGGTCTCGGCGGGCCGCCCGAAGCAGAACTCCGTCGCCTCGAGCACGTAGCGCAACCGCTTCGCGGCGATCCGCAGGTCGTGCTGCTCGGTGGCGCGATCGGGGTCCAGCGCCGCAGGGATGAACGAGCGCAGTTCGTCGAGGCGGACGCGGACGATCCGGGCCGCGTTCTCGACGAGCGGCGCCTCCGGATCGAGCTTCTTGACGGGCTTGGCCTTCACTCCGCCCCGCCGCCGTTGACCGAGACAGGCACCGTCGCCCCGCGCCCGTCGGCGCCCTCGGGCGCCGGCTCCGCCCGCGGCTCAGCCTCCGCGCCGGTGTCGGCGGCCGCGCGGACCAGCTCGTCGAGGCGCTCCGCGAGCCCGGCCAGCCGCTCCTCGGAGACGAACTCGGCGAGCGCGACGTTCGCCTCGGACTGCTCCTCGCGGACCCGGGCGATCAGGCTCTGCACGCCGCGCACGTCGGGCCGGCCGATCCCCGCGCAGAAGTCCTCCAGGGCCGCGATCGTCACGTCGCGGTCGCGACGCTCTCCCAGCGCGTCCGCAAGGGCCTTGACCTCGCGCAACGTCGTCTTGAAGGGCTTGTGCGGAAAGCACGGCTCGAACACCTCGAGCGCCGCGCGCAGCCGCCGGCTGGCGACGCGCATGTCGTGGACGCGCTCGATGTCGTCTGTGTCGAGCACCCCGGCGGAGCTGTCGGCCAACTCGGCGGCGCGCGTCGCAACCACCTTCGCCGCGACCACGGCGTACGTATCGTCCTCGCTCAGCCCTGGGATCGCGCGCGCCTTCGCCATCCGCTTGAGCCTAACGCGCGCGGCGCCGCCGGCGCGCGCTACGCGGCGAGCCGGATCTGGCCCCCGTCGGTCGCGCCGTTGTTGAGCAGGTCGAGGATCACGCCCTCGCGCAGCCCGCCCTTGCCGATCTGAAGCGGCTGGCCGAGCAGGTCGGAGAGCTTCTCGAGCAGGAGCACTCCCGCGGGCAGGATGGCGACGCGTCTCGGGTCCAGCTCGAACCGCTTCGCGACGTCGGCGATCGGGTCGCCGGCGAGGACCCGGACGGCGCGCTCCAGGGTCTCGTACTCGAGCACTGCGCCGACGAGGGTGCGCAGGGACGTCGCGCTCCCGCCGACCGCCACAGCCTGGTCGGGCTGGTCGAGCTCCACCCCCTCGAAGAACTCCCCGATGTAGTCGCGCACGGCGCGGATCTCCGCCGCCGAGGGCGGGTCGTTGGCGAGGAACTCCTCGGCGATCGCACCCGAGCCGATCTTGAACGAGCGCACGGCGCGCACGCCGTCGGCAACGGTGCCGATGACGATCTCCGACGAGCCGCCGCCGACATCGACGACGCCGACTTCCCCCTCGACCGGGTGCCCGAAGGTCTTGGTGGCGCCGAGGAAAGCGAGCCGCCCCTCCTCCTCCTCGCTCAGGATCTCGACCGGGCCACCGGCCATCTCGGCGATCTCCTTCACCACCTGGTCGCCGTTCTTGGCCTCTCGGATCGCCGCCGTGGCAACGATCCGGATCGCCTGCGCGCCGAGCTCCTCGGCGAGCCGAACCTGGGTCGTGACCACGTCGGCGAGCTCGGCGATCTTCTCCGCCTTGATCCTGTTCTTGCGCTTCGAGGACTTGTCGATGCGCGTGTAAGCCCGCTGCTCCATAACCTTGCGAAGCTGGCCGTCGAGGGGCTCGGCGACCAGCACGCGCGTGGTGTTCGAGCCGATATCGACGGCGGCGCACAGCACGGAGCCGATCATGCCAAACCCGCCGGATGAGCGGTGCGGGGTAACCGGCCGTTCACATCCTCTTCACGCGGGTTTCACCGCCCGCGCGGCCTCCGCGCCTACCTTGACCGCGAGCGATGGCGATCAGCGATGCCAGAACGCCGCGCAGGGCGGCCGCCGAGCCGGCCGCGCCAGGGGGTCGCGATCCGCTCGCGGGGCGCTTGGGACTGAGCGTCCCCCACGAATGGTGGTCGTCGGCGCCACTGGTCAAGTCCTACGAGGCGGCCGGCTTCGCCTGGGTCCAGCTGCACGCCCCCCCGGTGGCGGTGCTCGCCAATCCACGCCTGTGCACCCGCCACGCAGCCGCCGCCCGGGCCGCGCTGGCGACCACCGGCCTCGCGGCGATCCTGCACGCCCCCGCCGGCCTGCGGGCCGGACGTCCCGCCGGCGATCGCGCGTTCGAGGGGCTCCTCTCCTACGCCGCCGAGGCCGGTGCGTCGCAGGTCGTCTATCACGCGATGGCGCTGCCGGAGAGCCCGTCCGCCGGCCCCGCGCTCGCGGCCGAGGCGCGCTCGCTCGCGGCGCTCGCAAGGTTCGCTGAGCGGCTCGACGTGACCATCGCGCTCGAGAACCTGGCGCCGCTGTACCCGGGCCCTGAGACGCTGTCGGCGAACCCGCTCACCCTCAGGGGGCTCGCGCAGAGCATCGGCTCCGAGCGCGTGGCGCTCTGTCTCGACGTGGGTCACGCGCACGTGATCGCCGATCGGCGGCACACTGGAGTCGAGCGCCTCTGCCGGCCGGTCCTCGACCTCGTGTCGGCCTTCCACGTGCATGACAACTTCGGCGCCCGCAAGCGCCGCACCGGCGAGGAGCTCGGCGTCGACCCGCTGCGCCTCGACCTGCACCTGCCCCCCGGCCGCGGGACGCTCCCCTGGCCGCGCCTCGGCCCAATGCTGGCCGCCCACGATGCGCCGCTCGTGCTCGAGGTCCATCCCCCGCATCGGCCGCGCGCCGGCGAGCTCGCCGCCGCCACCGTGAGGGTGCTCTCCGCCGGGCGGCGCGCTCGCCACTAGCGGCGGGCCACCGACGCCCGCGCCGACTGACCCTCGTGAGGCTCCGTCGCCGTCCCGTCAAGCGGCAACTCGACCCGCACGGTGGCGCCTGTGCCGTCGGGGCGCACCACCGAGGCCCGGCCCCCGTGCGCGTCGGCGATCGCTTTGACGATCGCGAGGCCGAGGCCCGCGCCGCCGCCGGTGCGCCCCTCGTCGGCCCTGCTGAAGCGCTCGAATGCCTCCGCGTCGAAGCCTGCCGCGAACCCCGGGCCGCCGTCGCTGACCTCGATACGGACGAGCCCGTCCCGCCGACTCGCCGTCAGCCGGACCTCTCCGGCACCGTGGCGCAGCGCGTTGTCGATCAGGTTCCCGAGCGCCTGCTCGACCCGGATCACGTCCACGTTGGCCCTCGCTCCGGGTTCGGCCTCGATCGAGATCGTGCGTCCGGCATCCCGGGCCCGCTGGGCGAAGCGCCGGCTCACCCGCGTCAGCAGCTCGCTCAGCGCCACCGGTTCGCGCTTGATCGGCAGGCGGCCCTGGTCGGCGCGCGCGATCACCAGCAGGTCCTCCGCGAGCCTCGAGAGCCGGTCGACCTCCTCGCTTGCCGAAGCGAGCGCCGCGCGCAGCTGGTCCGGCGTGCGCTCGGGGCGGCGCGCGAGCTCGAGCTCGGCGCGGAGGATGGCCAGCGGGGTGCGCAGCTCGTGGCTCGCATCGGCGACGAAGACGCGCTCGCGCTCGAGCGAAGCCTCGATCCGGTCGAGCATCGCGTTCAGCGTCTCGGCCAGCCGATGGAGCTCGTCCTCGGCCTCCGGCAGCGGCAGGCGCTCGCCGGTCCGCTCGAGGGTGATCGCATCGGCGCGGCGCCGCAGCGACTCGACGGGCGCCAGCGCCCGGGTCGCGAGCAGGTAGCCGAGCACGCCGGCGAGCGCCAGCGCCAGCGGCGCCCCGACCAGGAACGCGCCGGCGATCCCGGCCAGCGCCTCGCCCCGGTCCCCGGTCGACGCACCGGCGACCACGACGAAGGTGTCGCCCCCGGGCGAGTTCGCCGGCTCAGCGAGGATCCGCGCATCGCCGTCGAGGCCGGGCACCTCGACGCCGTCGAGCCGGGCAGCGCCCTGCGTAGCCTGCGCCAGGGTCGCCGGATCGAGCGCGGTCCCGGCTCCGTCGCCGAGCGTCGACGCGACGACGCGACCGTCGGCCGTGAGGATCTCCGAGAAGCCCTCCTCGCCCTCGAACAGCGTCCCGGTCAGCTCCTGCGAGTCCGGTCCGCCGGCGGCGACCAGGGCGGCAAGGTCGGCGGCGCGGACCTCGAGCCCGTCGTCGATCGCGCCGCTCAGCTCCGAGCCCGTGCGCAGGTAGACGAACAGCCCGGCCAGGGCGAGCACCACGGCCAGCGCGGCGACGAACGCCGCCGTCAGCCGCGCCCGGATCGACAGCCGCCGCGGGCTCACTCGTCCTTCCGCAGCCGATAGCCCACGCCGCGCACGGTCTCGATCGACTTGGTGCCGAACGGCCGGTCGATCTTCTCGCGCAGATAACGGACGTAGACGTCGACGACGTTCGAGCGGTTCTCGTAGTCGTAGTCCCACGCGTGCTCGAGGAGCTGGAACCGCGAGATCGCCTCGCCCGGGTGTCGCATGAACACCTCCAGGAGGGCGAACTCCTTCGCCGAGAGCGAGATCTCGGTCCCGTCGCGCGAAACCCGGTGGGTGGCGGGATCGAGCCGCAGGTCACCGACCTCGAGGACGGCCGGGCGCTCGCCCCGTCCCCGCCGGACCAGAGCCCGAAGCCGCGCGAGCAGCTCGGCGAACGAGAACGGCTTCAGCAGGTAGTCGTCCGCGCCGTGGTCGAGCCCGGCGACTCGATCCTCCACGGCGTCGCGGGCGGTCAGCATCAGGATCGGCGCCCACACGCCGTCGTCGCGCAACCGCCTGCAGGTCTCGAAGCCGTCGATGCCGGGCAGCATCAGGTCGAGGATGATCGCGTCGAATTCCGTCGAGCCCGCCATCCAGAGCGCGTCCTCGCCGCGCCCGGCGACGTCGACCGCCATGCCCTCCTCCCGGAGGCCGCGCCGGATCAGACCGGCCATCTTCTCCTCGTCCTCGACGACCAGGATTCGCATCGCGCCTGGAGGCTCGCGTCAGAAGGTGAGAGCCAGATGAGAGGATCTCACGCGGGGCACGCCTGGGTTGATCCGCGAGGTGGGCTCAGGTCAGGTCAAGTAGGGGGAAGGTGGGTGGGGATGCCGGCGGAGGCGGAAAACACCGCGCGCGTCCAGTTCAGGGGGACGAGTGCGGTGTTTACCTCGCTATTCGAGGAAAACACCGCGGTCATCGGATCACGTGCGACGGGAGCGGTGTTTTCGCCCACGCGCGCCGCTACTGCGGGATCGGCTCGCCCGGGTGCGAGGCGTCCTGGAACTCGCGGAAGAGGCCCGTGACGATGAACGCCACCTGCTCGCCGATGTCGACGCAGTTGTCGCCGATCCGCTCGATCGCGCGGGCGACGAGGATCATCGTCATCGCCCACTCGCGGCGATCGTGGTCGTCGCCGATCTCGAGCGCGATCCGGAAGATCTCCTTGTTGAGGTTGTCGACGACGTCGTCCTGACGGGCGAGGTCGCGCGCCATCTCGACGTCGCGGGCCTCGAACGCGCGCTTCGCCTGCGAGATCTGCGTCTGGACCTGCTTGCTCATCGTGGTGATGTCCTTGACGATCCGCTCGTCGGCCGGCGGCTCGTGGCCTGCGATCGGGATCAGCTTGGCGATGTTGACGCACTGATCGCCCATCCGCTCGATCGCCTTCATCAGGTGCAGCAGCGCGGCGATCAGGCGCAGGTCCGTCGCCACCGGGGCCTGGGTCGCGAGCAGGTGGAGGATCGACTGGTGCACCTCGAGGTAGCGGCCGTCGATGACGTCGTCGTTGGCGACCACGAGCTCGGCGAGCTCGGAGTCCTGGTGCTCGACGGCCTCGCTGGCGCGCACGAGCTGGGCCGAGACCAGGTCGAGGCCCTCGAGCGCCCGCGCCTCGAGGTTCTCGAGCTCCTCCTGGTAGTGGACCCTGACGGCGTCGGCCATCAGCCAACCTTCCCGGTGACGTAGTCCTCGGTGCGCTGGTCGGTCGGGTTGGTGAAGATCTTCTCCGTCAGGTCGTACTCGACCAGGCGGCCCTGGCGGTGCTTCTCGTCGTCGTCGAGCTTCACGATCAGGAACGCCGTCATGTCGGAGACCCTCGCCGCCTGTTGCATGTTGTGGGTGACGATCACGATCGAGTAGTTCTCCTTGAGCTCGAGCATCAGGTCCTCGATCTTGCCGGTCGAGATCGGGTCGAGCGCCGAGCAGGGCTCGTCCATGAGGATGACGTCGGGGTCCACGGCCAGGCAGCGGGCGATGCACAGGCGCTGCTGCTGGCCCCCCGACATCCCGAAGGCGTTCGAGTCGAGCCGGTCCTTCACCTCGTCCCAGAGCGCGCCGCGATGCAGCGCCCGCTCGACGATCTCGTCCATGTCGCCGTCCATGCCGAGAACGCGCGGGCCAAAGGCAATGTTGTCGTAGATCGACTTGGGGAACGGATTCGGCTTCTGAAACACCATCCCGATCCGCTTGCGGACCTCGACCGGGTCGACCTGGTCTGCATAGATGTCCTCACCGTGGTAGACGACGCGGCCGTCGACGTGCGCCGAGGGGATCAGGTCGTTCATCCGGTTGAGGCACCGGATGAGCGTCGACTTGCCGCAGCCCGAGGGACCGATCAGCGCCGTGATCGCGTGGCGGTACATCTGCATCGAGACCCCGGAGACGGCCGGCTTGCCGTCGTAGGAAACGGTCACGTTCTCGAGCTCGAACACCGGCTCGCGGCTGAGCGTCGCCGCCTCATGCCGGCTCGCCGCTTGGGCAGCGGTCGCCGCGACGTCGATGCCAAGCGCCTCCTGCGCCTCGCTCGTGTGTTCAGATTCCGTCACTGATCGCTCCAAGACTATTCACCTACCACTTCTTCTCGTACTTGTTGCGCAGCCAGATCGCGACCGCGTTCATCGCCAGCAGGATCGCCATCAGGACGATGATTCCCGCGGCCGCCAGCGCCTTGTACTCGGGGCGGGGATCGGAGACCCACCCGAAGATCTGGATCGGCAGCGCCGTGACGTCGTCGAACGGCCCGCTCGGCGAGCTGGTCGCGAAGTAGGCGGCGCCGACCACGATCAGCGGCGCCGTCTCGCCAATCGCCCGCGAGAGGGAGAGGATGACCCCGGTGGCGATCCCCGGCAGCGCCGCAGGCAGCGTCTGCTTCCAGATCGTCTGCCACTTCGTGGCGCCGAGCGCCATCGAGCCCTCGCGGATCGACGGCGGGACCGCCCGGATCGCCTCGCGCCCGGCGACGATCACGACCGGGAGCACCAACAGCCCGAGGGTGAGCCCACCGGCGATCAGGATGTTGCCCATCGCGAGCGGCCCGCGCACCAGGAACGCGAGCCCGAGGACCCCGTAGACGATCGACGGAACCGCGGCGAGGTTCTGGATGTTGACCTCGATGAAGCGGTTGAGCCAGCGCTCGCGGTTCGCGTACTCCTCCAGGTAGACGGCGCTCGCGACGCCGACGGGGATGATGAACGCGGCACACACCGCCATCAGCCACAGGGTCCCGGCCAGCGCCGGCCCGATGCCCGAGTCCTCGGGGACGATCCGCGAGGGCGCTTCGGTGAGGAAGCTGAGGCTGAGCGAGCCCAGTCCGTCCGCCAGGACGTCCACCAGCAGCACGATCAGGGTCGCGATCGCGATCGCGAGGCACGAGAACAACAGGACCCGGAACCCCACCTCGAGCACCCGTGAGTTCCGCCCTGTGGCGAACCGTGTCCTGACCGCGCCGGCGATCGCGTCCGATGGGGGCGCCGGCATTACTCGTACACCTCGCGGTACTTGCGAACGAAGCGGATCGCGACCATGTTCATCAGCAGGGTGAGCACGAACAGCGTGAGCCCACAGGCGAAGATCGACTCGTAGCCGATCGTCCCCGCCGGGTTGTCGCCCTTGGCGGTCGCGCCCATGAACGTGGTCACGGTCGCGTAGCCCTCGGTCGGGTTGATCCCGAAGTTCGGCTGCAGGCCGGCGGCGACGAGCACGATCATCGTCTCGCCGACGCCGCGCGAGATCCCCAGCACGATGGAGGCGACGATGCCCGAGATCGCCGCCGGGAATACCACCCTGGTCGCGACCTGGCGCTTCGTGGCCCCGAGGCCGTAGGCGCCCTCACGCAGCCCGCCGGGGACCGCGCGCATCGAGTCCTCGGAGATCGAGGCGATCGTCGGCACGATCATCATCCCCATCACGAGCCCGGCCGCGAGCGCGTTGAAGATCTGCACGTTCACGCTGAGGATGTCCTGGAGGATCGTCGGGGTGACGAAGGTGAGCGCGAAGTAGCCGAAGACCACCGTCGGGACCCCGACCAGGACTTCGAGAAACGGCTTGAGGACCCTCCGCACCCGGGGCGACGCGTACTCGGACAAATAGATGGCGGAGCCGAGCCCGATCGGGATCGCGACCAGGATCGCGATCCCGGTGATCAGGAAGGTGCCGTTGAGCAGCTGCCAGATCCCGAAGGACGGCGGGTTGAACAGCGGCGCCCAGTCGGTGAACGCGAAGAAGTCGGTCCCGACCTCGCGGAAGAACGGAATCGACTCCTCGACGAGCGCGAAGACGATCCCGAACGTGGTCAGGATCGAGATCAGCGCCGCGAGGAAGAGCAGCGCGCGGATCGCCTCCTCGCCCCAGCGACGCTTGGCGACGCCGAGGGGTCGTGCCCCCGGCGTCGCCCCCGTCACATGGGTCCCGGCTTCCATCCGTTCAGGTTGCGCCGGCTAGCCGGACGCCTCCTGGAAGGCCGACTGCGCGTCCGAGGCCTGGCTGTCGTCCATCGGGACGATCAGCGCCGCCTCGGCGATCGAGTCGTAGTTGTCGACCACGTACTGCATGAACCCGGCGACCTCGGGCCTCGACATCGCCTCGGCCGACGGGTACATGAACAGCGGCCGCGAGAGCGGCGTGTACGACCCGTCCTGGATCGTCTCGCTGCTCGGGGCGACGCACCCGGAGCCGTCGTCGACCGAGACCAGGTTGAGCGCGTCCTGGTTCTGCTCGTAGTAGGAGAACCCGAAGTAGCCGAGGCCGTCCTGGTCCCCGCTGACGCCCTGGACGAGGACGTTGTCGTCCTCGGACGCCTGGTACTCCTTGCGGCTCACGCCCTCCTCACCGTTGATCACGTCGGTGAAGTAGTCGAACGTGCCCGAGTCCGTGCCCGGCCCGTAGAGGCTGACCTCGGCGTCCGGCAGCGCCTCGCCCGAGTCGGCGTCGTCGCCGAGCTCGCTGTAGTTGGTGACCTTGTCGTCGATCCAGAGCTGCTTCAGCTGGTCGGTCGACAAACAGCTGATCTCGAGCGCCGGGTTGGTGACTACCGAGATGCCGTCATTGGCGACCTGGATCTCGGTGTACTGCGACGCCGCCGTCCTTGCACACCTTCACCTCCTCGGGCTCGATCGACCGCGAGGCGTCGGAGATGTCGGTCTCACCGGCGCAGAACTTCTCGAACCCGCCGCTGGTGCCGGCCGCGCCGACGGTGATGTTGACGTCGGAGTTCTCCTCGTTGAAGAGCTCGGCGGCGGCTTCGGCGAACGGCTGCACCGTGCTCGAGCCGTCGATCGAGATCGAGCCTGAGAGGCCGCTGGCGGAGTCGCCGTCGCTGCTGCTGTCGTCATCGTCGTCGCCGCCGCATGCGGCAACGCCCAGGGCTAGGACCAGACCGGCGCTCACGGCGAGCAACCACTTCTTGCGGATCACTTGGATGGATCTCCTTCGGTGTCGGTGCGCTCTGCAGCGCAGAGGCGTGGTCTCTGAGTGGGAGGTGATGTCCCCGGCGGTGAGCCGGGCGCACGAAAGCTCCCCCGTGCATGCCGGCACGCTGACAACACCTCGCCGCGAGTTTGGAGCGGACGCTGTGACCGCGTTGTAAAGAAGATGTGAAGTGGGGCAGGGGTTCGCGCGAGAGAGCGCGACGCATGCGCGCGGCGAAGCGGGTGCGAGGTTCAGCCCGCCTGGCTCACCGATGCCTCGTCGGCCGCTTCGGCCGCGGCGATCTGGTCGGCGCGGCGGCCTGCAGCTCGGCCTCGGCGGGCGCGCCCGGATCGGGCTCGAACCGATAGCCGACCCCGAAGTGGGTGTGGATGTAGCTCCACCCCGGGGAGTGCTTCTGAAGCTTCGAGCGCAGCTTGCGCACGAACACGTCCACCGAGCGGTCGCCGTGGGCCATCGCGTAGCCCCAGACCCGCTGGTAGATCTCCTCGCGCTCGATCACTCGGCCGCTGGCCTCGGCGAGCACCTGCAGCAGCTCGAACTCGCGCCGGGTGAGCTCGAGGGTGCGACCCGCGACGAACGCTTGGTACTGGTCGGCGCGGATCTCGATCTCGCCCGCGACGAGAGGGCCCGCGTCGGCCTTCGGCTGGCTGCGCCGGCGGCGACGGACGACGGCCTCGATCCTCGCCATCACCTCCTCGGGGTGCGACGGCTTTCCGATCCAGTCGTCGGCGCCCAGCCGCAGCCCGCGCACCCGCTGGGCGACGGTCGAGCCCTGCGTGCAGACGACGACGCCGAGGTCGGGGAGCATCCCGCAGACGCGCTCCAGGAACTCCCAGCCGAGCGGGCCGAGGACCGAGGGGTCGACGAGCACGGCGTTCAGCTTCATCGCCACCAGCTCCTCCGGCGGCACGCTCGAGGAATGCAGCCGGTACTCCCAGCCCGCAGCGTCGAAGCGGCGCGTGAGGACACGGAGGAAACCGCTGTCGTCGTCGATGACCGCGAGGCGAACTGTCCCAGCTTGTGAATTCATCACCCTCGCCCGGATGCAGCCGCGGCCACCGAAGGCCGGCTCCTGCCCCGGTCCTCTTGCTGAACAGCGCCCATGGTAGAGGCGCGACCGGCAACACGAAGCGCGTTCACAGGACTTTCACATGCAAATTCTCGGCTTTTTCACCCCCGCGATCCGCGCCGGGAGCAGACTGCCGGATCACGAGATCCTCTCTCGTGCAGCGCGCGGCCTCACTCCCTGCCCCGGGCCGCGCGCTACAGCTTCCAATGCGGATCGAGCTCGGCCAACGCCCCCGATGAACACGGCGGCCCAGGTCGAGCTCGATTCGCTTCTCGCGGCCGGTGGAGGGGCGATCGTCGCCGGCCTCGCGGTGACCCTGGCTTATGCGCTGGGGCTGCGCGGCCTGATCGCGGCCGCCGACCGGCGGCGCGAGGGGCGCCCCGGCTCGGCGCTCGTCGGCGCGCTGGGCGGCATCGCGCTGGTGGCCGGGCTGGGCGGCGTGATCGCCGGGCTCGTGATCGTCGCCGGCCGCTAGCCGATCAGAACGTCGCCTCGCGCGCGCCGGTGAGGATCAGGATGAGGAGGCCGGCCCCGATCAGCACGCGGTAGATGACGAAGATGTCGTAGCTGTGGGTGCGCACGAACCGCAGCAGGCCGAAGATCGCCAGGTAGCCCGACACGGCGGCGGCGATGATCCCGGCGATGATCGGCCCGGCGACGCCCGCCGGCAACCCGTCCGTGACCGCCTCGTAGCCCTTGAAGACGATCGCGCCCGCGGTCGCCGGCACCAGGAGCAGGAACGAGACCCGCGCGGCGGCGTCGCGGGTGAGGCCGAGGAAGCGACCGGCGGTGATCGTGATCCCCGAGCGCGAGGTCCCGGGCGCGAGCGAGATCGCCTGGGCGACGCCGATGTAGAAGCCGTGGCGAATGCTGACCTCGTCGACCTCGCGGCGCTGTGGCAGCCGGTCGGCGAGCCCGAGCAGGAGCCCGAAGAAGATCAGCTGCAGGGCGATCATCCAGGGCTCGCCGAGGTTGTCGTCGATCCACTCCTCGCCGAGGCCGCCGACGATCACCGCCGGGATCGTGCCGACGATCACCACCCACGCGAGCCGCCCGTCGGCGTCCTCGATCGTCCGCGTCGCGACCGTCCGCAGGAAGCCGCGGACCATCGCCCAGAGCTCGCGCCGAAAGTAGTAGACGACGCCGATCAGGGTGCCGATGTGCAGGGCGACGTCGAAGGTCTTGTTGAAGTCCGGGTTCTCGCGCAGGAAGGTGTAGTCCTGCAACCAGGGGACGAGGATGAGGTGGCCGGACGACGAGATCGGCAGGAACTCGGTCAGCCCCTGCACGATCCCGAGCAGGATCGCTTCCCAGATCGACATGAGCGCGGGACGATAGAGTTCGCCGTGTGAGCCGAGCCCGTCGCCTCGCCCTGCTGCTGACCACGGTTGCGCTCGCGTTGCTCGCCTGGGCGCCGACCGCGATGGCCGCCGACGGCGTCGGACTCTGGGGCCGCACGGACGACAAGGTCGTGACCTACTTCTCGTTCGCCGTGATGGCCTTCTTCGCGATCCTCGTCGTCGTCCTCTCGATCATCCAGATGCGGCTCGAGAGCCGCAAGGACCGGGCGCGCGAGGAGCTCGAACGCCTGCGCCGGCCCTGAAGCCACCGCCGAACGTGCAGCAAGGTTCGCTACGAGCGCCGCAGGTTCGGCTGCGCGTCCTGACGATCACGAGGCCGGAGCGGCGCAACGCGGTTGACGACGAGACCGCGGCGCTGCTGCTCGACGGCTTTCGCGAGTTCGAGTCCGACGAGGACGCCCGGGTGCTCGTCCTCACCGGCGAGGGCCCGGAGGCGTTCTGCGCGGGCGCCGACCTCAAGGCGTTCGCCGAGCGCGCCGCGGATTTCTCCGGCGACGACCCCCAGGGGACCATCGACGAGTGGCTGGAGCAGCGCCCCGACGGCCCGCTGGGCTTCAGCCGCCTGGCCGCCTCGAAGCCCACGGTCGCCGCGATCTCGGGCTGGTGCCTGGCCGGAGGGCTCGAGCTCGCGCTCTGGTGCGATCTGCGGATCGCAACCGACTCCGCGCGGCTGGGCTTCACCGAGCGGCGCTTCGGCGTGCCACTGATCGACGGGGGGACCCAGCGCCTGCCGAGGATCATCGGCATGGGGCGGGCCCTGGAGATGATCCTCACCGGCCGCGTGGTCGGGGCCGAGGAGGCCCTCGCTTGGGGCCTGGTGAACGAGGTCGTGCCCGCGGATCGCCACCTCGAGCGCGCGCTCGAGATCGCCGAGGGGCTGGCCGCGTTCCCGCAGCCGACGATGCTCTCGGACCGCCGCGCGGCGATTGCCGGCATCGGCATGAGCTTCGAGGACGGGCTGGCGCTGGAGGCGGAGCTCGGTCGCGCCTCGGTCGCCACCGGGGTCCTCGGGGCGGGGCGCTTCGCCGCCGGCGAGGGCCGCGGCGCCGCGGGCGCCGGCGTCTGAGCGATCGCCTAGATCCGGAACTCGGTCAGCAGGCGCTTCTCGGCCTCGCCCTCGACCGTGGCGACCACCTCGACCTGGTCCTCGAGCGGCGTGCCGCGCAACTTGGTCGCGAGCAGGTCGTCGACCTGGAAGATGCCGGCCGAGTTGTTCATCGCGATCTCGATCCGTACCGCTCGCAGCTCGCCGGCCGAGATCTCCACCCGATCGATGGCAGCCGCCGAGATCGCGTGGATCCCCATCTTCCCCGACTCGACGGGGAGCCGCGAGCGGCCGTGGGCCATGTCGAGCGCGTCGGCTACGCGGACGACCCCCGCCTCCACGGTGTAGGGCTCGCCGCGCCGGCGATGGCCGATGATCGCGTGCAGCGCCTCCGCGATCACGACCGCCCGCTCGGCGGGGTCGCGGTACACCTCGGCAAGCAGCTCGCGGAGCTTGCGCTCGGCCAGGAACAGGCTGAAAGCCTCGTGATCGACGCGGTGGATGGACATGCCGACGTCGTGCAGAAGCGCTCCGGCGGCGACGACCACCTCCGCGTCGCGGTCGCGCATGCCGTGGTCGGAGACCATCGCCGGCCGCACGCCCCCCTTGACCAGCAGCCGCAGCACGCGCAGCGCGATGTTGATCACCACCTGGACGTGGACCCAGGAGTGGTCGGACATCCCGAGGCGCTCGGACTGGACCTGGGCCAGGTGCCACCAGGTCCGCACCTCGGCGTCGCTGTTGACTCCCTCGAGCAGCGCCTCGAGCCTCCGGTTGCCGCGGGTCGGGACGCGGACGTGGGCGGCCTCGATCGCCTCGGCCGGCGTGCGGCCGAGCTCGCCGGGGCCGGCGGGCGTCTCGTCGGCGGGAGCGTTCGGCATGCGCGGAGGATCGCACGCGCGGCAGAGCGAGTCGCGTCCTCGGTGCCGCCACCGGTTTTTCCGCCGCCCCACAGGTCAGGCTCCGCAACGTGGCAACCACCGGGCGAGGGAAGCCGAGCTGCCCGGACACCGGGTTGGCCGTGCCGGAGTGCAGTTGCACCCGCTGCCTCGAAGCGATGTTGCGCGAGTTCCACCCCGCGGTGCGGCCCGAGGACATCCGGATCACCCGCGTCGGCGGGCACCGTGAGCCGCCGCGGCGGCGCAGGGCCGCCTAGCGCGCGTACGATCGCCGCACCTTGAGCGGCGTTCGAGAAGCGACCGGTCGCGCATTCGCCCGCGCGGCGCTCCTCGGCAACCCGTCGGACGGGTTCGGCGGCAAGACGATCGGCGTGATCGTCCGCGAATTCGCCGCCGAGGTGCGCGTTCGCGACGCCGCGGAGCCTCGGGTCGACGCCGAAGCCGGCGCCCGCGAGCTCATCGAGGCCGCGATCACCCGGTTCGGTCGCCGTCATCGCCGCCCGCCTCCCCTCGCCGTCGCGCTCGCGACGAGCATCCCGCGCGAGGTCGGATTGGGCGGCTCGAGCGCGATCGTGATCGCGACGCTGAGGGCGCTGTGCGAGCGGCACGGCCTCGAGCTCGAGCCGGCGGCGCTCGCGGAGCTGGCGCTGGAGGTCGAGACCGAGGAGCTCGGGATCCCGGGGGGGCCGCAGGATCGCGTCGTGCAGGCCTACGAGGGCCTCGTCTACATGGACTTCGGCGACGGCTCAGCCGGGCCGCGCTACGAGCCGCTGGACCCGGCCGTGCTGCCGCCGCTCTTCGTCGCCCATACGGCGAGCGCCCCGCGCTCGTCTGGTGAGGTGCACGGGGACCTGCGGCGCAGATTCGAACGCGGCGACCCCCGCGTGGTCGAGGCGCTGACCGAGGTCGCGGCGCTGGCTGAGGCCGGGCGCGGATGCCTGCTCGACGGCGATCACGACCGCCTCGGCGAGCTGATGGCCGCCAACGTCGCAGCGCGAGCGCGGATGATCGAGCTCGATCCGCGCCACCTGCGCCTGATCGAGATCGCGCGCTCGCTCGGAGCGCCGGCCAACTACGCAGGCTCGGGGGGCGCGATCGTCGGCATCGTTCCCGAGGGCCCGCGCGCCGACGAGCTTCGTGACGCCTTCGCCACCGCGGGTTGCGAGCTGGTGTTCACGTCATAAGATTGCGCGTCGTGCCGGACCTGCTCTCGATCGAACGCCGTGGCGAGGTGGCCGTGGTCACGCTGCGGCGCCCCGAGACGCGCAATGCGCTCTCGATCGAGCTGCGGACCGAGCTCGCCGAGGCGTTCGCCGCCCTGTCCCAGGACCCCGACACGGGGTGCGTGGTGCTCACGGGCGCCGGCAGCGCCTTCTGCGCCGGGATGGACACGAAGCAGTTCGGCGGCGACCGCGAGCACCGCCGGCGGCTGGTCGAGACGAGCACGGTGGCGTTTCAGGCGGTCGGCGGCTGTCACCGGCCCGTGGTCGCCGCCGTCAACGGCCCGGCGCTCGCCGGCGGCTTCGCCCTCGCCCTGCTCTGCGACCTGCGGATCGCAACCCAGGGCGCGACCTTCGGCTACCCGGAGCTTCCCCGAGGGATCCCGCCGAGCTACGCGGCGGCGCGCGCCGTCCTGCCCGCGACCGTCGCCCAGGAGCTCTGCCTCACCGGCCGGATCGTGCGTGCCACCGAAGCTCAGCGCCTGGGAATCGTGCGCGAGGTCGTCTCGGGGGACGTGGTGCCTCGGGCGATCGAGCTCGCCGAGCGGGTCGCCGGGCTGCCCCGCAAGGCGATCCTCGAGACCAAGCGCAGGACGCTGCTCGAGCGCCGGCACCTGTGGGGCTTCCTCTTCGAGGAGGAGGAGCGGGTCTTCCGGCGGGCGCTCCTCGGCGAGGAGGAGGCCGAGGACGGCCCCGCGGCCAAGAAGACCGCGTAGTCCTGGCTGAATCCCCCGGATTGGCGTCTTATTGCCGCATGGCGGCAACAAGGCGCCAAGGGGTTCCGGCTACTGCCCGCAGACGGGCCAGGGACTGGATCCGGCCTGGCTGTAGAGCAGCGAAGCGCGGTAGTCCTGCTCCGCCTCCGGCGCCTCGGCGGGATTGCCGGTGCCGCCGACCGACGCCCAGGTGCCCATGTCGAACTGGTACTTGCCGTAGTAGCCCGCCGCGTTGACCGCCGTGGGGTCGCCGCCGGACTCGCAGGCCGCGATGGCGTCCAGGGTCGCGAGCGAGACGCCGGGCGCCAGGCCCGTCACCTGCTCATCGGCCGCCTCGGCGCGCTTGCGCCGGCGCTCGGCCCGCTCGACACGATCGCGGACGTCCTCGATCCCGTTGCGAAGCTCGACCGCGGTGTTCTCGGCGTCGCCGATCAGGTCCTCCTGCGGCGCGGCGTCGAGCTGCTCGGCGCGTTCGATCAGCGCGCCGTAGCGCACCTCGAGGTTGTGCGTCTCGATCGAGCGCTCGAACCGGTCGGCCGGCTGCTCGACGAGCTTGAGCTGCGGCTCGGCCGCCTGGGCGACCGCTGTCATGCCGATCCCGAGGGCGCACGACGCCGCGGCAAGCTTGATCTTGCGAAACACGGTCCAATCACCTCCGTCGGTGTGCGCCCGGGGGCGACGTCGGGTCGCCACGCTGCTGGGTGGGTCGGGCGGCTGCGGCCCCGGGCGGCGTTAGGCTCGGTCGGCCAAGCTGGCCGGCGAGCGCCCGAAGGGCGTCCGTGTGACCGGCGCAGGGTGTCAGCGCTGTCGCACTTTATGTGTGACGGTGGTCACACATGCAAGAAAACGCTCATACTCTCCAAATCATCAGACAGGGCTTCGCAGAGCGGCCCGCGTACGGAACCGCGGTGTCGGAGGCGATCCTGCATCGGGTGGCCGCGGGCGAGCTGCCGGCGACGTTTCGCCTGCATCGCCCGGCCCGCGAGCTCGCGTTTTCGAAGCAGGACCGGGCGGCCCCCGGCTTCGCGGCGGCGGTCGCCGCGGCGCGGCGCAGCGGCTTCGAACCGGTCGTGCGGCTGGCCGGCGGCCGGGCGGCGGCCTTCCACGAGGGCACGCTCGCGTTCGCCTGGGCGAACCCGGCCGAGCGCCCGACGGCCGGCACGCACGAGCGCTTCGAGTGGATCGCAGGCCTCGTCGCCCGCGCGCTGCGGCGGCTCGGGGCCGACGCGCAGGTCGGCGAGGTACCGGGCGAGTACTGCCCGGGCGCCTGGAGCGTGAACGCGCGGGGGCGGACGAAGCTCGCGGGCATCGGCCAGCGGCTGATCGCCGGCGGCGCGCACGCGGGTGGCGTGATCGTGGTCACCGGCTCGGACCTCCTGCGCGGCGCGCTCGAGCCCGTCTACGAGGCGCTCGAGCTCGACTGGGACCCGGCCACCGCGGGCAGCGTCGAGGACGAGGTCCCGGGCGTCGGCCTCGAGGCGGTCGAGGATGCGCTCCTCGCCGAGCTCGGCGCCGAGCTGGGGCTCGTCGAGGGCGAGCTCGACGCCGAGACCCTCGCGCTGGCCGAGCGGCTCGAGGACGGCCACTTGGCATGATCACAAGCGGATGAGCGACGTAGCCGCGACTCGAACGCCGGTGCCCGGGGGGCCATCCCAGAGCGGCCCGGCCGACCCCCTCGTCGAGCACGTCGAGACTGACTATCGCGCAACGCCGCTCGAGCTGTTCTTCGACCTCGTCTTCGTCTTCGCGTTCACCCAGGTCACCGGCCTGATGTCCGAGAACCCGACCTGGGAGGGGCTCGGCCAGGGGATGCTGGTGCTCGCCCTCGTCTGGTGGGCCTGGGGCGGCTACGCCTGGATGACGAACGCCCTGCACCGCGACGACTGGCTCGCGCGGCTGGGCCTGTTCTCGGCCATGGGCGCGATGCTGATCGCCGCGCTTGCGGTGCCGCAGGCGTTCGGCGACGACGCGGTCGTCTTCGGCCTCGCGTACTTCGCGGTCCGCGCGATCCACATCGCGGTCTACGCCTACGGGGCCGAGGAGGACGACGTCAGCGGGGCAATCCTCAAGCTCGCCCCCGGGCTGCTGGTGGCGCCGGCGCTGATCGTCTTCGCCGGCTTCCTCGACGGCGGGGCACAGGTCGCGCTCTGGATCGTCGCCCTGCTCATCGACTACGGCACGCCGTACGTCCGCGACGTCAGCGGGTTCCGGGTCTCTGCATCCCACTTCGCCGAGCGGTTCGGCCTGATCATCATCATCGCGCTCGGCGAATCGATCGTCGCGATCGGCGCCGGGCTCGAGGGCGACGCCCTCACGGGTCCCGTGATCGTCGCTGCGCTCGCGGGGATCGCGCTCGCGATCGCCCAGTGGTGGACCTACTTCGACGTCGTAGCGATAATCGCCGAGCGCAAGCTCGCCGAGGCGGAGGGAATCGAGCGCAACCGGCTCGCCCGCGACTCGTGGGGGGTCCTGCACGGCCTGTTGATCGCGGGCATCATCCTCACCGCGCTCGGGGTCAAGAAGACGATCGGCGACGTCGACGCACCGCTGAAGACGGTGCCCGCGGTCGCCCTGTGCGGCGGGGTCGCCGTCTATTTGCTCGGCCACGTCGCGATCCGCTGGCGCAGCGTGCACTCGATCAACCGACAGCGAGTGCTCGCCGCCCTGGTGGCGCTGGCCCTGATCCCGTTCGCGACCGAGGTCGACTCGCTTGCGGCACTTATCGCGGTCGCCGGCCTGATGGTCGCCCTGGCGGCATACGAGACCGTGATCTGGCGAACCCGGCGCTCCGTGCTCCGCGCCGCCCACACCTGACGATGCGGGTCCTCGCGTTCAGCGACCTGCATCGTGACCTCGACCAGGCCGCCCGCCTGGTCGAGTGGAGCGCCGACGCCGACCTCGTGATCGGCGCCGGCGACTTCGCGTCGATTCACGAGGGCCTCGGCGAGGCGATCGCCGCGCTCGCCGAGATCGAGGCGCCGACGCTCCTGGTGCCCGGAAACAACGAGACCGAAGAGGCGCTGCGCGAAGCGGCCCGCTCGTGGCCGGCCGCGAGCGTCCTGCACGGCGAGGGCGCGGAGGCCGGCGGGATCACGTTCTTCGGCCTCGGCGCCGGCGTCCCGATCACGCCCTGGGACTGGAGCTTCGACCTCTCCGAGGACGAGGCGGCCGGGCTGCTCGCCGGCTGTCCGCCGGAGGCGGTGCTGATCGTCCACTCGCCGCCCCGCGGCCACGTGGACCGCTCGGGCTCGGGCGAGCACCTGGGCAGCACCGCGATCCTGGAGGCGATCGAGTCGAAGCGTCCGCCGCTCGCCGTGTGCGGCCATATCCACGAGAGCTGGGGCGACGAGGATCGGCTCGGCCCGACGCGGGTCGTCAACCTCGGCCCCTCCGGCACCTGGTTCGACCTCTGAGGGGCGGCGCTATTCGTAGGCGAGCGCCTCGAGCACGTCGAGGCGCGACGCTCGCCGCGCAGGTCCGATCGCCGCGATCACGCCCGCGATGATCGCGAGCACGAGCAAGATCAACAGCGTCCCGACTGGGATCGACAGGATGAAGCCCTCGTCGGCGAGTGGGCGGCTGACGATCACGGCGAACACGACCCCGAGGATCGCCCCGAGGATGGCGCCGATCAGCGCGGTGATCACGGCCTCGTAGCGGACGATGCGCCGCACCTGGCGCCGCGATGTGCCGATCGCCCGCAGCAGCCCGAGCTCGCGCGTGCGCTCGTGGATCGAGAGCGCGAGCGTGTTGACGATCCCGAACAGCGACACGATCACCGCGAGGAACAAAAGCGCGTAGACGACGCCGAGGAGCGTGTTGAGCTCCGCCCCGATCGAGTCCTTTAGCTCCTCCTGGTTCTCGGACTTCGTGGTCGGGAACTGCGCGGCGAGCCGCTCGTCGATGGCCGCGCGGACGGCGCCGGTGTCCGTCCCGTCGGCGAGGTTGACGAACACGTTGGTCACGTTCTGGCCCTCGCCGTACGCGCTCGCGTTGGCGTCCGAGGCCGCGTAGTCGCCGATGAAGTCGGTCGTGTCCTTGAAGGTCCCGGTGACCGTGTAGGTGAGGGTCTCGCCTGACGCGGTCTTGGCGTCGAAGGTGTCGCCGACCCCGAGCCCGTTGTCGGAGCCCCAACCCTCGTCGATCACGGCCTGCTCGGGGGTGAGCTCGGTGAGCAGCTCCTGCGAGCCCTCGCGCCAGTCGAGCGTCAGGACCTCGGCCGCCGTCGCCGGATCGACCAGCGTCAGGAATCCCTCGCCGGCGCCCTCGACGTCGTCCTGGGTGTAGCGGATCGGCGAGGCGACCTCGACCCCGTCGACCCCGGCCACGGCGTCGACGGTCGCCACCGGGATGTCCGAGAACCCGTCCGTGTTGGAGACGATCAGATCGCCGGCGAGCGTCTTGTCGATCGCATCGTCGATCGAGCCGCGCAACCCGGCGGCGAAGACGGCGACGAAGGAGACCAGCGCGAGCCCGATCATCAGCGCCGCCGCCGTGGCGGCGGTGCGGCTCGGGTTGCGGACGGCGTTCTCGCGCGCCAGGCGGCCGGGCACGCCGCGGAGCCGCTCGAGTGGGCGGCCGACCAGCGACGCCAGGGGCGTGACCAGGCGGGGGCTCCACAGGGCGACGCCGATGAACACGGCGCCCGCCCCGACCCCGACCCAGGCCTCGCCCGGATCGAGGACGCCGAATAGCCCAAGCAGCATTCCGGCGATGCCGAGCACCGTGAGCGCGATGGCGGCCACGGTGCGCAGCCGCCGCTCGCGGGAGGTCGCGACTACCGTGCCCTCGCGCAACCCGGTCACCGGCGGCACCCGGGTCGCGCGCATCGCTGGGATCAGCGCCGCGACGACGGTCAGGGCGGTCCCTAGCACGAGGCAGAGGATCACCGTGCGCGGCTCCACCACCGTGCCGGTGGATGGCAGATCGATCTCGATCGCGTCGAAGAGCGCCTTGATCACCTGGGCGAAGCCGATCCCGGCGAGCAGCCCGATCGCCGACGCGAGCAGACCCGTGACGAAGGCCTCGGTGACCACCGAGCCGAGGATCTGGCGCCGCTTGGCCCCCAGCGTGCGCAGCATCGCGAACTCGCGGGTGCGCTGGGCGACGGTGATCGAGAACGTGTTGAAGATCAGGAATGCGGCGACGAACAGCGAGACGCCGGCGAAGATCAACAGCGCCGTCCGCAGGATGTTGATGAACTCGCCCACGTCCTCGCGCTGCGACTCGACGTTCTGCTCGCCGGTCTCCGCCTGGACCGAGCCCGGTAGCGCGGCCGTCAGGTTGGCGGCCAGCTGGTCGGGCGAGGTGCCCTCGGCGGCGGCCACCTGGACCTGGTCGAGCTGGCCCTCCTTGCCGGTGATGCGCTGCGCCTCCGGCAGGGTCAGCAACGCCATCGTCGCGCCGCCGAAGGAATCGATGTCTCCGAGCGTCGCGATCCCGACCACCGTGTAGCTGCGAGCCGCCGCCTTGCCGGCGATCGTGACCTGATCGCCGATCTCGAAGCCCTCGGCGTCGGCCGTCGCCTTGTCGATCACCACCTCGTCGTCGGTTGCGGGCTTCGTCCCCTCGACGTAGGTGAGCGGGTCGAAGCGTTCGGGGACGACGGAGAAGCCGAAGCTGGGCGCTCCGTTCCCGCCGCGCGGCTCGCCGTCGGAGCCGATGATCGCCACCTGCGGGTCGCTGATCCCGCCGGCGGCCTCGGCGACTCCGTCGGTGCGCTCGACCATCCGCAGGATTCCCTCGCTGAACGGCGGGACCTGGCCGTCGTCGGCCTCGATCACCTCGCGCTTGGTGACCACCGCGTCGACGCCCTCGTTCGACTGCGTGAAGATGTCCTCGAACGATCGGTCGATCGTGTCGGTGAGAACGTAGGTGGCCCCGACCATCATCACGCCGAGGACGATCGCGAGCGCGGTCAGCGTCGTCCGAAGCTTTCGCTCCCACAGGTTTCGCAGCGCGATCCTGCCCACGGTGCTCCCTAGGCCGCCTGCTTCATGAGGTCGAGCACCTGCTCGGGCGTCTCGGCGCCCTCATCGCGCACGATGCGGCCGTCGACGAGCACGAGGACCCGGTCGGCGATCGCTGCAGCCGTCGGGTCGTGCGTGACCATGACCACCGTCTGGCCGAACTCGTCGACGGCGCGGCGCAGCAGCGCCAGCACCTCCTCGCTCGACCGCGAGTCGAGGTTGCCGGTCGGCTCGTCGGCGAAGACGACCGCCGGCTTGGCCAGCAGAGCGCGCGCGATCGCGACCCGCTGCTGCTGGCCACCCGAGAGCTCGGCGGGGCGGTGGGAGAGACGGTCTCCGAGGTCCACCGCTTCGATCAGCGCGGCGAGCCGCTCGGGGTCGGGATCCCGCCCGGCGAGCTTCAGGGGCAGGAGGATGTTCTCCTCGGCGTTCAGCACCGGGAGGAGGTTGAAGAACTGGAAGACGAAGCCGACGTTGTCGCGCCGCAGCTCGGTCAGCTCGCTGTCGTCGAGCTGCGAGAGGTCGGCGCCGTCGATGGTCACCGAGCCGGACGTGGGCCGGTCGAGGCCCGCGAGGATGTGCATCAGGGTCGACTTCCCCGAGCCGGACGGCCCCATGATCGCCGCGAACCCGCCGGTCGGGAAGTCGACCGTGACCCCGTCGAGTGCCTTCACCGCCGCCTCCCCCTCCCCGAAGATCCTCCCGACGTCGACGGCGGAGACGATGGGCGAGTCGTTCAAGTCGGTTCCTTTCGATGAGTGACGCGGGTTGCGCTCGGGACGCGAGGCCGCATGCGGAAACGTCCCGCGCCCGTCCGCCCCCTAGGCGGGGCCAAGCCTAGCCATCGGGCTGCGCAGCGGGCGTGCCGCGATCACGAATACGTGAACGAGAAGGCGAAGCCGCCACCGAAACCCTGCGGCGGGCGCAGCGCACCCCCCAGTTCGGTGGCAACTTCGCCGGGCTCTCCGAACGGCGTACAAGCCGTCCTCGGAGCCAGTGCGAGCCTCTCACCGATCGCCTCCGAACGCAAGGGTGCGCCACCGCAAACCCCCTGCGGGAAACTACGGGCAAGGAAAGCCCGACGGGCCCGGCACCGGTGGGTGCGGGCCCGTCGGGTGCGGCTCCCTCCGCTGGCGATGCCGCCGGCCTGAGCCTCCCTACGAGGCGGCGCTCGCCGTTGTCGGCGTCCGGCGTCGGCGTCCCGTGACGGCGCCGGTGCCGCTGGCCACCAGTGCTACCGCAAGCAGGCCCGCGCCAGCGCCGATCGCGGCATCGCCCCAGTCGAAGGCATCGCCCGACCCGCCGGCCGGCTTGGTTGCCTCGGGGCTCGCCTCGGCGACGAACTTCGTGGAGCGATCGCCGTCCCGCCGCAGGACCACGGCCTCCGGGCCGTTCTGCGGGTTGGCCGCCTCGCTCTGGTGAGCGGGCGGCGGGGGGTCGGCGAACGGCGCGTACTGGTTCGCGGCGGCCGGGGCGACCGGAGCGATAACGGCGGCCGCGAGCACCGCGATCGCGATTCTCGTGCGCTTGCTGGTGTTCATGTGCATCCCTTCGGTCGGTGGTGGCTCTCGTGTCCACCGTAGGCGCGGGGGATGCACGCGACCACGCACTCCTGCGCAGATCGACTGTGCATTCGTGCACAGTCGCGCTAGCGTTCGCCCGCGAGGGGAAATGACCGACCAACCAGCGAGTTTCCTCGACCTGCTCGAGGCGGACGATCGTCGCGAGCTCGAGGCCCGAGCCGGGCATCGACGCTTCAAGGTCGGATCGACGCTGATGCACGAGGGAGCCCCCGGGGCCGAGGTCGTCCTGGTCCTCACGGGCCGGGTGAAGGTGACCGTGACGACCGCCGACGGCAGGGAGATCGTGCTCGGGTTCTGCGGGCCGGGTGAGCTCATCGGCGATCTCGCGGTGATCGACGAGGAGTCGCGCTCGGGAACCGCCGAGGCGATGGAGCCGGTCGAGGCCCTGGCGGTCGCCGCGCCGGACTTCCGCGCGCTGATCGACCGCAGCCCGGGCTTCGCGAGCGCCGTGCTGCGCAACCTGGTGCGCCGGTTTCGCGACGCCGATCGCCGGCGGGTCGAGTTCGCGGCGGCGCAGACGCTCGGCCGCGTCGGCGCTCGCCTGATCGAGCTCGCCGATCGCCACGGCGAGCCCGTCGAAGACGGGATCGCGATCACGCTCCCGATCTCGCAGGAGGAGCTCGCGGGATGGACCGGCTCCTCGCGCGAGGCGGTCGCCAAGGCGCTGCAAACCCTGCGGGAGCTCGGATGCATCCGCACCGAGCGCCGGCGGATCACGGTGCTCGACGAGGACGGCCTCCGGGCACAGGCGGCATGACCCCCCGGCCGTCCGATCGGCGCCGCTGGGCGACGGACCAGACCATCTAGGGTGCGATCGTGTTCTGTCCGGCCTGCAACGCAGACAACAGGGACGGGGCACGGTTCTGCAAGCGCTGCGGCAAGGCCCTCGCCCTCGCGTGTCCGAGCTGCGGCGCCGCCCGTGAGCCGGACCAGGCGTTCTGCGACCAGTGCGGCGTCGGCCTGAGCGACGCGCATCAAGCGACTCCGGTGGTCACGCCTGCGGCGCTCGACGAGACTGCCCAGGCCGCCCTGACCCCCGAGCTCCGGGTCGCGTCGGTGCTCTTCATCGACCTCGTCGGCTACACGAGCCTCTCGGAGTCACGCGACGCGGAGGACGTCCGCGAGCTGCTCGGTCGCTACTTCGACCGGGCGCGGACGATCATCGGACGCTATGGGGGCGCCATCGAGAAGTTCATCGGCGACGCGGTGATGGCGGTCTGGGGCGTGCCGGTCGCGCGCGAGGACGACGCCGAGCGGTCCGTACGCGCGGGGCTCGAGCTGGTCGAGGCCGTGGACGTCTTCGGCAAGGAGATCGACGCGCCGCAGCTCCGAGCACGGGCCGGGGTGGTCACCGGCCAAGTCGCCTCGCTCGCCACCCCGGGTGAAGGGCTGGTGATCGGCGACCGCGTCAACACCGCCTCGCGGGTGCAGGCGGCCGCCGATCCGGGCGCCGTGTTCGTGGATGACGTCACGCGTCAGGTGACCTCGGCCTCGATCGCCTACGAGGACGCGGGCGAGCACACGGTGAAGGGCAAGGCCGAGCCTCTGCGCCTGTACCGGGCTCAGCGGGTGGTCGCGGGCGTTGCGGGCGCGCAGCGGACCTCCGGCCTCAACGGTCCCTTCGTCGGCCGCGACGCGGAGCTGCGCCTGCTCAAGGACCTCTTCCACGCGACCGTCGACCGGGGCGTCGCACGACTGGTCGGGGTCTCCGGGCCGGCCGGCGTGGGCAAGACGCGCCTCGGCTTCGAGCTCTCCAACTACGTCGACGGGCTCGCCCGGGAAGTCTGGTGGCACTCGGGCCGCTGCCTGTCCTTCGGCGAGGGCGTCGCGTACTGGGCGCTCGCCGAGATGGTCCGCCAGCGCCTCGGGATCGCCGAGGAGGCGTCGGCCTCCGAAGCATCGACGAGGCTCGCCGCCGGGCTCGAGCAGTGGATCGCCGACCTCGACGAGCGCCGGCGCGTGGCCGAGGCGCTCGGAGCGCTCATCGGCACCGCGGAGCCCGGGCTCGAACGCGATGAGCTGTTCGCCGGTTGGCGGCTGTTCTTCGAGCGGCTCTCCGAGCACGACCCGGTGGTGCTGGCGTTCGAGGACATGCAATGGGCGGACGACGGCCTGCTCGACTTCATCGAGCAGCTGCTCGACTGGTCCGCCGATCACCCGATCTTCGTCTGCGCGTTCGCGCGGCCCGAGCTCGCCGAGCGCCGCGCGGAATGGCCGACCGGCGTGCCCTCCGGGACCGCGCTGCGCCTCGAGCCGCTCACCGCCGAGGCCGTGGGCGAGCTCCTGCAAGAGCCTGGTCGCAGAGCTCCCGGCGCGCGCCCGGAGGCGGATCGCCGACCAGGCGGAGGGCATCCCGCTGTACGCGGTCGAGACGGTGCGCGCGCTCTCCGATCGGGGCATCCTCAACGACGGCGAGGGCCGTCTCGAGCTCGCCGAGGACATCGGCGAGCTCGACGTTCCCGCGAGCCTGCATTCCCTGCTCTCCGCCCGCCTCGACGCGCTCGAGCCCGACCAGCGCGAGCTGGTGAAGGCGATGGCCGTGTTCGGCGGGAGCTTCCCGCGCGCGACCGTGGTCGCGCTCGCCGACCTGCCCGAGGAGCTCGTCGACGACGTCCTCACGTCGCTCGTCGCCCGCGACATCTTCACGATCCGCACCGATCCGCTCTCGCCTGAGCGGGGCCAGTACGCGTTCGCCCAGGGGATGCTGCGCGCGGTCGCCTACGAGATGCTGGCCAAGCGCGAGCGCAAGCCGCGGCACCTCGCCGCGGCCGAGCATCTCCGACGGGCGTTCCCGAACGACGGCGAGGAGGTCGCCGAGGTGATCGCCGCCCATCTCCTCGACGCCTACCGGGCCGCCGCGGGGGACGCCGACGAGGACGAGCTTCGCAAGCGGGCCCTGGCGGCCCTGCGCCGCGGCGCGCAGCGCGCCGCGACGGTGGGCGGCCTCGACGCCTCCGAGCGAGCGCTCCGCACCGCGATCGAGCTCGCGGTCTCCGAGCGCGAGCAGACCGAGCTGACCGAGGAGGCGGGGCGAATCGCGGCGGCGGCCGGCCGCCACGAGGCCGCCCGCGACCTGTTCGAGCGCGCCGCATCCGCCCACGCCGCAGCGGGCCGGGAGCGCGACGCGGCCCGGCTGGCCGGATCGATCGGGCACGCGCAGGGACGCCTGGGCCGGCACGAGGAGGCGATCACCCGAATGCGCGCGGCGCTCGACGTGCTGGGCACCGACGATCGCGATCCGGACGTGGCCGCGATCAACTGCGACCTGGGGCGCGCCCTGCTCTTCACCGGCCACCTCGACGAGGCCGGGGCCGCGATCGAGCGCGCGCTCGGCGCCGCCGAGGCGCTCGAGCTGCCGGTGCTGACCTGCCAGGCGCTCGGGCTGAAGGCAATCCACCTGGAGTACGTCGGGCGCTACGAGGAGGCGCGCACCCTGCACGACGGCGCGATCGCGATGGGCGAGCGCCACAAGGTGCCGCGGCGGCATGTCGCCCTCCAGAACGCCTCCGTCCTGCGAATCACCCAGGACATGCCGGGCGCGGTCGAGTCCTGCGAGGCGGCGCTGGCGGCGGCCCGCCAGCGCGGCGACCGATCGGGCGAGAGCATCGCGATCTGCAACCTGATGACCGCCAGGCTGATGGTCGGCCAATGGCAGGAGGTCGAGCGGATCGGCGAGGGGGCGCTCGACGACGATCCGGAGCGGCCCGACGTCGAGTACGTGCACCAGCAGCTCGGCTTGCTTCGCGTCCACCGCGGAGACCTGGAGGGGGCGCGCGCCAACCTCGCCCGGATGTCCGCGCTCGCCGTCACCGACGACGTCGAGGCGCGCCACTGCTTCGTCAGCCTCGATGGCCTGATCGCGCTGGGCGAGGGAGATCTCGATCGCGCCCTGGAGCTGCTCGGCCACACGGCCCGCGAGGGCGTCGAGAGCCAGGGGGCCTCGAGCGAGGGCACGCGCCTGACCTGGGCCGACGCGATCGGAGCCGCGCTGGAGCTACGTCGTCTCGATCACGCCGATGCGCTGGTGGCTCTACTCGCCGACCGCCCGCGTGGGCTCGTGCCGCCGCTGCTGCGCGCCGAGCTGGCGCGAGCGCGGGCGCTCGTCGCGTGGGTCAGGGACGAACCGGACGCCGTCGAGCCGGGGCTGCGGTCGGCGATCGACGAGCTGGCCGCGCTCGGCTATCCGTTCTGGCTCGCGCGCGCCCAGATCGACCTCGCGGCGTGGTTGACGGAACGCGGACGCTCGTCGGAGGCGGCGTCGCTGGTCGACGAGGCCGCCGGCACACTGGAGCGGCTCGGGGCGGCTCCGGCTCTCGCCCGGGCGCGCCGCGTGCTGGCCCCCGAGGCGGAGCCGGCCACCCCCTGAAGGCGATCTACCGGCGCCGCTCGGCGCCTAGGTGTGCCGCTTCGTGTGCCGCTTCTCGGCCTTGGCGTCGCCCTTCGTGTGGCGCTTCTCGTCCTTGTCGCGACTTCGTGTGCCGCTTCTCGTCCTTGGCGCCGGCCTTGCTCCCGGACTTCTCGGCCATGAGCGTCCTCCCTCCTCGTGGTTGTCGCTGCGCGGTAACCGTATCCGCTCTCGGGAGCGATCAGGAGGTGGTGTGACGACCCTCACCCGACGCACCGGCCCGGTAGCCGCGGGCCCGACCCGCGATCGCGAGCGCGGCGAAGGCGCCGCGCAGCAAAGTGTCCGGCCCCGCGAGCCGGAAGACGTCGCGGTACTCGGTCAGCAGTACTCCGAAGGCCAGCGGCGACGGCATCCCGTTGCGGCCGACCCTGCCCGAGGCCTGCAGCCCGCCGAGCTCGCGGAACCACTGCTCCGTGCGCCCGGCCGGGCGCGTCTCCCAGATCACCCGCGCCGGGGCCGAGCCCGGGTTCCACATCTGATGCACCGCCCCGCGCGGGATCTCGATCTCCTCGCCGGAGCCGAGCTCGCGCTCGACCCCGTCGACGCGCACTCGCAGCGCCCCCTCGAGGACCCGGAAGCGCTCGTCCTGGGCGGGGTGGAGATGCTTCGGCGGCGGGCTGCCGTTCGGGCCGTACTCGGCCTCGACCTCGAGCGCCTCCGGGGTCGCGCTTCGGATCGTCACGGACTCGGTCGGGGTCAGCTTCAGCGTGTCGGTCACGACCCCCGCCTCACCACTTCTCGACCTGCCTACCGATCGCCCGCTTCATCGCGGGCGCAGCCTATGCGGTCCTTCGGAGCAGGAGCTCGTTGACGAGCCAGAGGGCAACGCCGATCCCGACGAGGATTCCTGCCCGGGCGAAGGTCTCGGCCTCGATCTGGGTCAGCAGCGCGATCGAGACGCCGACGCCGAGCACGGGGAAGACGCTCGGGATGCGGAAGTGCTCGTGGTCGACACGGTCGCGGCGCAGGTAGAGCACGGTCGCGTTGACGACCGCGAACACGATCACCAGCAGGGCGACGGTCGTGTCCGCGAGCTTCTCGAGGTCGGCCTCGAGGATCAGCCCGATTGCGATCGCGGTCGTGAACAGGATCGCGACCCAGGGCGTCCTGCGACTCGCCCAGATCCGCCCGAGCGGTGACGGGACGACCTGCTCGCGGGCCATGCCGTAGAGGAGCCGCGACGCCATGATCATGTTGATCAAGGCGCCGTTGGCCAGCGCCACCAGCCCGATCGCCGAGAAGACCTTCTCGGGGATCCCGAGCGGTCCCTGCTTGACCACTTCGAGCAGCGGCCCGCTCGAGGCGGCGAGATCGCCGGTCGGGACGACGGCCGAGGCGCCGATGGTCACGAGCAGGTAGAGGACGCCGGCGATGGCGAGACCGCCGAAGAGCACCTTCGGATAGGTGCGCACGGGATTCTTTGCCTCCTCCGCGACGTTCACCGAGTCCTCGAACCCGATCAGGGCGTAGAAGGAGAGCGCCGCGCCCGCGAGGATCGCCGCGAAGATGCCGGTCCCCTCCCTGAAGTCGAACGCGCGGCCGACCTCGGCGTCGCCCTGGCCGATCGCGACCACCGAGATCACCACGATCAGCAGCAGCCCGAGGATCTCCACCAGGGTGAAGCCGACGTTGACCTTCACCGAGTCCGAGATCCCGCGCAGGTTGAGCAGGGTGATCGCCGCCAGCAACAGCAGGGCGCCGATCACGACCTTGAGGTCGACGAACTCGGCCAGATAGTCGCCGCCGAACCCCCGCGCGAGGGCGCTCGCGGAGGTGATCCCCGACATGATCACGGCGAAGGCGACGATGAAGCTGACGAAGCGGTTGCGAAACGCGCGGTGGACGTAGAGCGCGGCGCCCCCGGCGTGGGGGTACTTGGAGACGAGCTCGGCGTAGGAGCCCGCCGTGAACGCCGCCATCACCAGGGCAAGTGCGAACGCCGACCAGATCGCCCCTCCGGTCTCCGCCCCGACCTCGCCGACGAGCGCGTAGATGCCACCGCCGAGGATGTCGCCGACGATGAACAGCAGCAACAGCTTCGGCGTGATCGCGCGCGCGAGCCCGCCCCCGTCGACCTCGCCCCCGTCGCTCGCGGTCTGCGGCGGTGGCGCTGTCACGGTGCCACTGGTGCCGCTTCCCGACATGTGAAAGCGCCTACCCGCTCGGAGCCCCTTGACGCAGGCGCTCGCGCGGCCGCAGCATCGCGAGCAGCGTGAGCGTGAGCGCGAAGCCCGCCGCGATCACCGCGTAGGCGATCGCATCCGACGTGGCGTCGGCGACGCCGGAGAGGACCGAGCCGCCGATCACCTGGCCGCCCGCCCAGGCGAGGCTGAGCAAGGCGGTGCCGAACGCGACGTCGACCCCGGCCGCCTCGGCCTCCTCGGACAGCAGCGCCATCGCCGGCGTCCAGATCAGGCTCATCGCGATGACCACGACCAGCACGCCGACCGCCAGCGGGACGATCTGAGCCGGCAAGGGGATCAGGAGCGCAGCGGCGAACGACGCGGCCAGCCCGGCACGGATCGGGATCATGCGGCCGCGACGATCGGAGAACCTGCCGATGATCGGGGAGACGACGGCTTCGACCGCCGAGGCGACCAGGAACACCGCGCCCACGGCAATGCCGCTGGCGCCGAGCTCGTCGAGGCGTAGCGGAGCGAGGACGTCGAGCGCTCCCGCGAGCACCGACGGCAGCGCCACGAACCAGGCGGCCAGCAGGACCGGCGCATGCGTGATCCCGGCGAGGACGGCGCGCAGCGGCTGCACGGGGGACGGCGCGTCCGCCGGCACGGTGAGCGCCCAGACCGCAAGCCCGACGGCGATGACGGCGACGGCGCTGAACACGAGCTCCGGCCCGGTGACGGTCGCGATCGCCCCGAGGACCGGGCCGAGCAGCAGGCCGGCGACCGCGGCCGCAAGCGCGGATCCGATCAGCTCGCCCCGGCGCTCGTTCGGCACACCGGCGATCAGCCAGGCGAGGCCCGCGGTCCACGCGCAGGCGCCGCCGAGGCCCTGGACGAACCGCGCGATGTCGAGGACGACGATGTCGTCGCCGAACGCGAACGCGAGACTCGAGATGGCCAGCAGGCTGAGGCCGGCCAGCATCGTCGGGCGCACGCCGATCCGGGCCGTGATCCAGCCGGTCGGCAGCGCCGCGAGCAGCGTGCCGGCCGCATAGGCGGCGCTGAGGATCCCGGCGGCCGCCTTCGAGATGCCGAGCTCGTCGACGTACTCCGGCAGCAGCGGCACCAGGGCCGCCAGGAACATCGTGTCGACGAGAATGACGGTGGCGACGAACGCGAACAGGCGGCGCATCCACCAAAGCTAGATGGTCGGCTCGCCTGGGGCCCGGCGCCCCGCTTCAAGACCGGGCGCCGGCGTCGGTGCGGCGCGCGCGCCGCTTCCGGGTGGCCTAGGCGGCGGGGGCCGGAGGCGGCGGGGCAGCCGCCGGCTCCACGGCGCTGCCCTCCTGCTCGCGCAGGTCGAAGAAGAGGACGCTGGCGACGAGCGCGGCGAACGGGGCCGCGAGCGTGCTGACGATGATGGACAGGATGATCGACCCGGCCGCGTCGGCGATCGCGACGCCGATCACGGCGGCGAGGATCCCGAAGCCGACGAGGATCAGCCACGCGACGACGATCGCGCCGAACACGGTCCATCCGTGGCCGCGGACGAGGTCGTAGCTCCGGCCGAAGGCCTCGATCGCGCCGCGGCTCTCGATCACGATCGCGGGGGCGACAACGGCCCAGATCGTCAGCAGCCAAAGGCCTGGGATGATCAGCAGGAAGAGGCCGATCCCGACCGCGATCCCGAACAGGATCCCGTTGCCGATCAGCGGCAGGATCGCGGGCGAAGCCGAGCTCAGAAGCTCGCCGACCGTGAAGTCCCGCTTGCCGTCGCGCACGTCGGAGACGAGGCTGACGACGAAGCCGGTGTACAGCACGCCGGCCACCAGCGAGACGATCGAGCCGAGCAGCCGCAGGACCCAGCTGTCGGTCGACTGGAGCAGGCCCTGGATCAGGCCCGCGATCACGAAGACGACGATGGCGACGCCGATCAGGGTCGCGAAGTGGGCCCCGTAGTTCCGGAACGCCTCGCTGATGACGTTGCCGACCGTCAGCTCATGCGCCGGGCGCGGCGGGGGGGCGGGCGGCGTCGCGGACTCCATCGGCGGCACCCTATCCGGTTCGGACGACGGACCGCGTGCGATCGAGCACCGCCATCGCCGCGATCCGGCCGTTGAGGCCGATGACCGAGCCGCCCGGGTGGGTGGCGGCGCCGCACAGGTAAAGGCCCTCGACGGGCGTCACCGCCTCCAGCCGGCGATCCCACATCTGCCCGGGCAGCGCCTGTCCCTGGAAGATGTGCCCGCCGGTGAGCCCGATGCGGCGCTCGATGTCGGGCGGCCCGAGCACCTGGTACTCGTCGACGCAATCGCGGACGTCCGGCGCGTAGACCGCGATCTCGTCGAGGAGCAGAGCGCCGATTTCGTCGCGCCGCGAGTCCCAGTCGCCCTCCGCCAGCTCGTAGGGGGCGAACTGGGCGAACACGCTCATCACCTCGCGGCCCGGCGGCACGACCGAGTCGTCATAGGCGCTCTGGAAGTAGAGCTCGGCGAACCCGAACGCGGGCTCGCCGCCGCGGCAGGACTCGACGGCCGCCTGCGCCGCGTCGAGCCCCGGGGTGATCGTCACCTGAGCCCGCTGCGGCTCGACGCCGGTGCCCTCGGCGGCGGTGAAGGCGGGCATCCGGTTCAGGGCCGCGTTGAGCTTCACCACGGGGGAGTCCGTGTCCCAACGCTGGAGCCGCTCCCGGTAGTCGTCGGGCAGCGCGTCCGAGCCTTCGAGCATCGCCAGCATCCGTTTCGGATCGGCGTTGCAGATCACCGTCGGCGCCCGGATCAGCTCGCCCGACTCGACCTGCACCCCCTCGCCCGGCAGGATGCGGGCGACGGGCACCCCGCTGGCGAGCTCCGCACCTGCCTCGAGCGCCGCCTGGGCGATCGCGAACGACGTGCGCCCCATGCCGCCCTCGACGTAGCCCCAGACCGACCCGAGGCCGAGCAGGTCGCCCTGATGGTGCATGAGCTTGATCGACGCGGTTCCCGGGTCGCGGGGGCCGGCGAAGGTGCCGATCAATGCCTGGGCGAAGAGCGCGTGCCGCAGGCGCTCGTCGCCGATGTAGCGGTCGAGGACGTCGGCGATCGAGTCCTCGAACACGAGCGAGACCAGCTCCTCGTCGCCGAGTATCCGCTCGAGCTCCTCGCGGCCCGGCGACGGGGCGACCCAGGTGTCGCCGCCGTGGCCGTGGCGAAGCGCCAGCCGGCAGCGCTCGAAGACGCGCTCGTAGGCGAGCAGGCCCTCGATCTCCGCGTCGGCGAAGCCCTGGTCGCGCAGATAGGCGCTGGTCCGAGCCGGCTCGATGAACGACGCGAACGAGCCGCCGCCCGGCAGCGGGCACCAGAGGTTCGGGTCGGCCGGCGTCACCCGGTAGCCGTGGCGCCCGAGCTCGAGCTCGTCGATCACCAGCCGGTCGAGCAGGCCGACGACGTAGGCGCACGGGCTGACCACGTAGCGCTCGTCGGCGAACGGTCGCTCGAGGGTGCAGGCGCCGCCGAGGCGCTCGCAGCGTTCGAGCACCAGGACCGACCTCCCGCCACGGGCGAGGTAGGCGGCCGCGGTCAGGCCGTTGTGGCCACCACCGACCACGATCGCGTCCCAGTCGCGCCCGGCGAGCGCCGCGAGCGGCTCCGGAAGACCGACCTTGCCGAGCACGGCGTTGACGTCGACGCTGCTCATCCGGCCGGCCACACTACTTCGGGATCAGCGTCGTCCGCGGAGCGCATAGGATTTGCCGGTCCCGTCACTCGAGCCCAAGGATGAGGCCACCGTGTCCAGATCTCGCATTGCGTTCCTGCTCCCTGCCCTCGTAGCCGTGGCGCTGTTCGCCGGCTGCGGCGGCGACGACGACGACGAGTCCGGCGACTCGGGCTCGGAGGCCACGGTCTCGCTCGAGGACTGCACGCCCGATCAGCTCGAGACCCTGGAGTCCCGGGAAGCTGACGGTGGCCACCGACAAGCCCGCGTTCCCGCCCTACTTCGTCGACGACGATCCCACGAATGGCGAGGGCTTCGAGAGTGCCGTCGCCTACGCGATCGCCGATCAGCTCGGCTTCGCCAAGGGCGACGTCAGCTGGGTGGTCGAGCCGTTCAACTCCTCCTACGCGCCGGGGCCGAAGGACTTCGACTTCGACGTCAACCAGATCTCGATCACGCCGAAGCGCGCCGAGGCGGTCGACTTCTCCGCCCCGTACTACGTCGCCGAGCAGGCGATCGTTGCGTTGAAGGACTCCGACCTCGCGAACGCGACCTCGCTCGCCGACTTCGCCGACGCCACGATCGGCGTTCAGATCGGGACGACGAGCCAGGAGGCCGTCGACGCATCGATCGCGCCCAGCACCCCGCCGAAGGTCTTCGACACCTCAAACGACGTCGTGACCGCGCTCAAGAACGAGCAGGTCGACGCGGTGGTGGTCGACGTGCCGACCGCCTACTTTTTGACCGCGGTGCAGGTCCCTGAGGGCAAGACCGTAGGCCAGTTCCCCGCCCCCGGCGGCGACGAATGGGGTGCGCTGCTGCAGAAGGATTCGCCGCTCACCGCCTGCATCTCGGCGGCGATCGAGGAGCTCAACGAGTCCGGTGAGCTGCCGGCGATCGAGAAGCGTTGGATGAGCGACGTGACCAACGCGCCGGTGCTCGAGTAGCCCCGGACTCGCCGAGAGCGACGGCCGCGGACGCGGCCACGGATCGGCGCGCCGAGCGCGCCGCGGCGCGCCGAGCGCGGACGCTCCGCGGCCAGGCCGTCGCCGCGATCTCGACCATCGTGGTGCTCGGCGGTCTCGCGCTGCTCATCCTCACCAGCCCGGGCTGGCCGGTGTTTCGCGACGCGTTTTTCGACCCGGAGGTCTTCGCCGACTCGTTCCCCGACGTCCTGAAGGCCTTCTGGCTCGACGTCCGGATCTTCCTCGTGGTCGAGGTGGTGGTCCTGGTCCTCGGCCTGGCGGTGGCCCTGATCCGCACCGTGAGGCTGCCGGCGCTGTTCCCGCTCCGCGTGCTCGCGATCGTCTACACGGATGTCTTCCGCGGCATCCCGACCATCCTCCTCGTCTATCTGATCGGCTTCGGGGTCCCGGCGATCGCCCTGGGCACGGCCGAGGACGGCTCTCAGCCATTGGACTGGCTGCCAACCGACCCCATCGTCCTCGGCGGCTTCGCACTCGCGCTCTCCTACGGCGCCTACGTCGCTGAGGTCTACCGCGCCGGGATCAACTCGATCCATCCCGGTCAGCGCGATGCGGCGTTGGCGATCGGGCTCACCGAGCGTGCCGCGCTGCGCCACGTGATCGTGCCCCAGGCGGTGCGCCGCGTCGGCCCGCCGCTGCTCAACGACTTCATCGCGCTGCAGAAGGACGTCGCACTGATCTCGGTCCTCGGCGTGGCGGGGGAGGCATTTCGCACCGCGCAGATCCAGACCGCCGCGGACTTCAACTACACGCCGCTGGTCGCCGCGGCGCTGCTCTACCTCTGCATCACGATCCCGATGGCGCGCCTGCTGGACCGCTGGGAGCGCGGTCACTCCGGGAGGGCCCGCTGATGCCCGCCGCGCCGGTGCTGCGATTCGAGGGGGTGACCAAGGCGTTCGGCGAGCTCGAGGTGCTGCGCGGGATCGACCTCGCCGTCCGCGAGCACGAGGCGGTGGCGCTGATCGGCGCCTCGGGATCGGGGAAGTCAACCCTGCTGCGGTGCGTCGACCTGCTCGAGGTGATCGACGACGGCGACATCTTCCTCGACGGCGAGGTGATCACCGATCCGTCCGTGGACGCGGTCGCGGTGCGGCGGCGGCTCGGCCTCATCTTCCAGGCGTACAACCTCTTCCCGCACCTGAGCGCGCTCGAGAACGTGGTCCTCGGGATGGTGCGCGGCCACGGTGCGGACCGGGGCGAGGCCGAGTCCGCGGCGCGCGAGCTTCTCGCCCGCTTCGGCCTCGCCGGCCGCGAGGACGAGCGTCCCGACAACCTCTCCGGCGGCCAGCAGCAACGGGTCGCGATCGCGCGCGCGTTCGCCGCGCGGCCGCGGGCGATGCTGCTCGACGAGGTCACCAGCGCGCTCGATCCCGAGCTGGTCGGCGAGGTCCTCGCCGCGGTCCGCGACCTCAAGTCCGAGGGCGTCACGATGGTGCTCGCCACCCACGAGATGGGCTTCGCCCGCGAGGTGGCCGACGTGGTCTGCTTTTTGCACGAGGGCCGCCTGCTCGAGATCGGCCCGCCCGAGCAGGTGCTCGAGTCGCCGCAGGAGCCGGAGACCAAGCGGTTCCTACGGCGCCTGCTCGAGGCCGGGCGGGCATGATTGGGGAGTGGCACGCTACGGCCGTGAGGTGAAGACGCTCAGGGCGGCGGCGCGCGAGTTCGCCCCCAAGTGGTCGCCGCGAATGCTCGCGGTCGCGATCGCCGCCGCGCTCGCGGTGCGGATCGCGATCGGCGACTACGGCTGGCCCGACGCGGTCGCGGCGGCGGACTGACGATTTCCTCTCGCTATCCGAGAGCAACTCGCCAGCGACGAGGTCAGTGCGCGGCGGCCGCCGCGGAGGGCAGCGTGACCCCGCCGCCGGCGACCAGCCGGTTCTCGGTCCGCGCGACCATCTCGAACGAGGCTGTGTTGCGCCCGAAGCCCAGGCGCGTAGGGAAGGGGTTCGCCGCCGATGAAAACTCCGCGTGCGTCGGCCGTTCGCCGATGGGTGCGGTGTTTTCCTCGAATAGCGAGGCAAACACCGCGCACGTACCCCGCTGCCACGATGCTCGCGGCGTTTTCAGCGCCGCCGCCCCCTACCCAGCCCGTCCGCGACCGCACCACGGGGGCGCCGGTCCTTGCTCACACGGTCGCGGCGCCGGCGCTCAGCGCCGCGGCGGCGACCGCCAGCGCGACCTCCGCCCGCACGCGCAGCGATTCAGCGAGCACGAACTCGTCCGGATGATGGGCCTTCCCACCGCGAGGGCCGAGGCCGTCGACCGTGAGCGGGATATGCGCCGCCATGTGGCTCGCGTCGCTGGCGCCGCCGCGCTCGGTGGCCGCCACCGGCCGGCCGAGCAGCGCCTGCGCCGGCTCCACCAGCCGCGAGCGGACGAGCTCCCTGGTGTCCATGCCCGGCCAGCGCCGAACGATCTCCGCCTCGAGCTCGACGCCATCGACCGCGGGCGGGACCGCGGCGAGCACCGCCTCGAACGCGTCCAGCCGGTCGGCGCGCAGGTCGGTGATCAGCTCGCCGTGGGCCGGGACGACGTTGAACGCGTCCCCGGAGCGCAGCACGGTCGGCACCGCGGTGAGCCGCTCGGGGCCGCCCGGGTCGCTGAGGTCGGCGACCCGCCGTGCCGCCTCGCCCAGCGCCAGCAGCGCGTTGCGCCCGGCCTCCGGTGCCGAGCCCGAGTGGGCGGCGACGCCGCGGCCGCGTACCCGCAGCGTGCCCGCGGCCTTGCGCCGCGCGATCACGCCCTCCTCCCCGCCCGGGCCGCGCTCGCCCGCCTCGAAGCAGAGGCAGGCGTCGTAGCCGGCGAACCGCGGGCCGTGCGCGAATTCGCCGGTCCGCCACTCCTCGTCGTTGACCGCCAGCAAGCTGAGCCGGGCGTAGGTCTCCGGCAGCTCGGCGAGCGCGCGGAGCACCCCCAGCGCGAGCACGATCCCGCCCTTCATGTCGACCGTGCCCGAGCCGACCAGCCGATCGCCGCGGCGCTCGAGCGGCCGGTGCTCGTCGTGGCCGTGGACGGTGTCGAGGTGTCCGAGGAGCAGCACGTCGGCATCGCCGCTGCCCTCCAGGGTCGCGAGCAGATCCGGCGCGTGCTCGGGAGTGGAACACGGGATCCGCTCGACCGCGGCGCCGTCCGGCAATAACGCCGCGACCACGGCGCAGATCTCCTCGGCGCCGTGGACGTCGCCGGACGGCGACGAGACCGCGACGAGGGCCTCGAGCTCGCGCTCGGCGCGCTCAGCGATCGCCGCCGTGGCGCTCGCGAGCCACGCGGCCGAGAACTCGGCCCGCATCAGCCGAGCTCCGGCATATGGCGCTCGACGTGGTCGGCGATCGTTTGGCGCACCCAGTCGCGCATGTCGGCGTCGGCCATCCGATACCGACCGAGGAGCAGCTTCTGATCGGTGAGCGGCAGGCCGGCGATCTGCCAGCGGACGGCCAGCCGCTCGAACAAGAGCTCCGTGCGTCGCTGCCAGGCGTCGTCGGCCGAGGTCGCCGCGCCGCCCACCGGCTCGCGGAGCTTTGCGATCGTGCCGGCGCTGAGCGTGTCGCGCAACGTGAGCACGTTGCCGTCCGGATCGGAGTAGTCGTGCGTGGAGACCGGCTCGCGGCGCCGGCGCCGGCTTCGCTTCGCCATCCACCGATCCTCGCAGGCAGGGGACCGCGGCGACGCGGCGAAGGACACCCACGGGATCTTCTGGATCGCGATCGCCGTGGTCATCCTGCAGTTCGACCAGGCCTCGGTGACGACGGTCGGCGTGCTCGTCGGGGCGCTGTTCCTCGCCGCCGCGGCGCAGAACTTCGTGACTGAGCCTGGCTGAGACCGGCCGCTGGATCTACGGGCTGTTCGGGGTCCTGTTCGTGATCGCGGGCGTCCTCGCCCTGATCAGCGCCCGAGGAGACATCGCAGCGCTGGCCGACATGCTGGGCTTCCTGTTCCGCTGGTCGGCATCTTCTGGATCCGCGCGTTCCAGATCCGCAAGCTCGGCGAGCTCGTCTAGTCCGCCGTCGGCCCGAGCGCGGCGGCGATGACTCGCGCCGCAACCGCGACGATCACGGGCTTCGGCACCTCGGGGTGATCGATCCACCAGAGCACCATTCCGGCGAGCCCCATGCTGAGCAGCTCCGCGGTCGGCTCGACCTGCTCCGGGGGGATGCGGACCCCGCGGTCCGAGATGAACCCGGCCAAAACCTCGCGCGCACGCAGGTTGACGTCGTCGCGCAGGGCCCGGATCTCCTCATCCCCGGAGCTGTCGCGGAAGATCATCACCCAGGCGTGCCGGTTCTCGCGCACGTAGTCGAGCCAGTGCTCGAGGATCGAGATCACCGCCTCGCCGGGGGCGGCGGCGGGGTCGACCCGGTCGAGGAACGACGGCAGGTCGTCGCGGTGCTTTCGCAGCAGCGCGGCGTAGAGCGCCTTCTTCGACGCGAAGTGCCGATAGATGATCGGCTTCGTAACTCCGGCCGCGGCGGCGATGTCGTCGATCCGGGTCGCCGCGTAGCCGTCGCGAGCGAACAGCGGGCCCGCCGCGGCGAGGATCGTCGCGCGGCGCTCGTCGGCGGGAAGGCGCTGGGAGCGGGCCGAGGCGGCCATGGTTACCGAAGAGTAACTTATGCTAAGTTACCGACAGGTAACCAACGAGAGGAGGCACATCATGAGCGCCGTCTCAGACCCAGTCCACCGCGTCCGCTACACGTTCGAGCCCGACGGGGAGAACCTGATCGTCGACACCTGGGTCGAGCCCGGGGGAGGGCTCCCCGCGCACCTGCACCCGCGCCAGGAGGAGCGGTGGTCGGTCGTCGACGGGAAGGTGCGGTTCCAGCTCGGCGACACAAAGCGGGTCATCGGCCCGCCGGACGGCGAGATCGTCGTTCCGCCGCAGACCAAGCACGCGATCGCGAGCGTCGGCGACCGCGAGGCGCACCTCCGCTGCCTGGTCGTTCCCGCGTACGGCCTCCAGGACTTCCTCACCGAGAGCGCCGCCGCCGCCCGCGAGGGCCTGTTCATGCGCGGCGGGATCCCGAAGAGCCCCCGTGGCGCCCGCTGGGCCGCGAACTTCCTCAAGCAGCACCGCGAGGACGTGGTGATGTCGTTCCCCCCGCGGTTCGCCCAGCGGGCGATGATCGGGCTGCTGGCTCGCTAGGGCCGGTCGATGGAGACGGTGGGAATCGAACCCACGTCCGCGGTCGCGAACGAACGGCGTCTACAGGTTTAGCCGGCGCTTGGATCTCGCTCCGCGGGGTCCGCGCCGACGGGCACTACGCGGAGCAGAGCCTCCGAAGATGTCCCCGGTCGGTGGAGGCAAGCCTTCCGGGCGAGCCCGTTGTTGACGCCGGAACCCCACCCCACGGGCCGAGGGTGGGCCGACGCTCTGGACTTAGGTTCTAACTAAGCCTGGAGGGCGAACTCGTGGTCCGCAATTATGGTTTTTGCCGGTGTTTTACGAGGCCTCCGGCAACCTCGACCTGCAACCGTTCGCACGAGCCGACCACGTCGAAACCTGTCGTCCCCGTGCTATGTACGCCCCTGAGGATACCCGGGCGACGCCGGCCGGCAGCGACCCGTGGCCTTGATGGGACACTTATCGCCCGCCCT
Source organism: uncultured Solirubrobacterales bacterium (assembly GCA_963729075.1). Lineage (GTDB taxonomy): Bacteria > Actinomycetota > Thermoleophilia > Solirubrobacterales > 70-9 > WHSW01. The sequence goes on from CAVSMU010000006.1 coordinate 85,722, forward strand.
ATCCTCATAGGGATGAGCGACCTTCGATCATCCGGATGGGGGCCAGAGCCGGCGCCAGCTCCGGCGCCGCCGGAGCCCGACTACGAGCCGGTCCACCCGGGCTCCGGGCGCGGGGACTGGCGCGAGCGCGCGAAGCGCTTCGGCGGCCCGATCGTCGCCGTGCTCGTGCTGCTGGCGACGAAGCTCAAGGCGATCCTGCTGCTCCTGCCGAAGCTGAAGATCCTCACCACTTCGGCGACGATGCTGGTGTCGATCGCGGCGTACGCGCTGATCTGGGGGTGGTCGTTCGCGGTCGGGTTCGTGCTCTTGCTGCTCGTCCACGAGATGGGCCACGTCATCCAGCTGCGCCGCGAGGGCATCGAGGCATCGGCCCCGATGTTCATCCCGTTCCTGGGCGCCGTGGTAGCGGCGAAGTCGCTGGGCGACGACGCTGCGGCGGAGGCGCGCGTCGGGCTCGCCGGGCCGGTCCTCGGCACGATCGGCACGCTGATCCCACTCGCGCTGTGGCTCGCCACGGGCGCGGAGTTCTGGCAGGCGCTGACCTACGTCGGCTTCTTCATCAACCTCCTCAACCTGCTGCCGGTGCTGCCGCTGGACGGCGGCCGGGCGATGGCGGCCCTCTCGCCGTGGGTCTGGTTCGCCGGCTATGCGGGGCTGGTCGCGCTGACGTTCATCTTCCCGAACCCGATCCTGATCCTGATCCTGCTGATCGGGGGCTATGAGACCTGGCAGCGGTGGAAGAACCGCAACACGCCGGAGGCACGCGCCTATCACGCGATCCCGGCACGCACCCGGGCGCTGGTCGCGGTCGTCTATCTCGGCCTCGCCGCGGCGCTCGCCGTCGGCGTGTCGGAGAGCTTCCTGGAGAAGAGCCTCAGCGACGTCTAGCGCCCAGTAGGGTCGGCTACGCCCCCTGCCGGCCTGCCGATGGCACTGATCGACCTCTCCGCTCCGATCTCCCCCGATCCTCCGGACGTCCCGGAGCTGCTGCGAACCGAGATCGACTACGAGGACCATGCCGCCGGCGCCGCGACGATCGAGGCGCTGTTCGGCGTCGGCTCGGAGCTGCTGCGCGACGGCGAGGGCTGGGCCACCGACACGTTCCTGCGCCTGGGAACCCACAGCAGCACCCACGTCGACGCGCCCTGGCACTACAACTCGACCATCGGCGGCGAGCGCGCGCAGACGATCGACGAACTTCCCCTCGACTGGTTCTACGCGCCCGGGGTGGTCGTCGACGCGACCGACCGCGAGGACGGCGACGCGCTGACGGCGGCGGATTTCGAGCAGCGGCTTCCCCGCGCACTGCGCGAGCGCGACATCGTCCTCGTCTGCAGCGGCCGGGATGCCTTCTACGGCGAGCCCGACTACATCGCGCGGGGCCCCGGCGTCACCGCAGAGGCGACCCGCTGGCTCTACGACCAAGGCGTGCGGGTGATGGGGATCGACGCGTGGGGCTGGGACGTTCCCCTGCACCTACAGGCCGAGCGGGCCCAGGCCAGCGGCGAGGCTGGTGTGTTCTGGGCCGCCCACCAGGCGGATCTCGCCTACTCGCAGATCGAGCGCCTCGTCAACCTCGCGGCGCTGCCCGCCGAGGGGTTCACGGTCGCCTGCTTCCCGTTGCGCCTCGAGGGCGGCAGCGCCGCTCCGAGCCGGGTCGTGGCGATCGTCCCGGACGGAAGCTAGGCCTCGGCCGGCTCCTCGCGGACCACGTCCGCCGCCGGCTTGTCGTCGCGCAGGCCCTCGTAGGAGGCGTGGCGCAGGGTGCCGGCGTTGGTCCACTCGGCGAACTCGACCTGGGCCACAAGGTCGGTCCGCACGAAGATCGCCTCCTTCTGCGGCTGGCGGCCCGTGAACGGGCTCTCGTCGGTGCGCAGCGGCTCGAGGCGCTCGCGCAGCAACCGCAGGTCGGCTTCGGCGAAGCCTGTGCCGACCTTGCCTGCGTAGCGAAGCTCGTCGCCGTCGTAGTAGCCGACGAGCAGCGCGCCGATCTCGCCCTCGCGCCGGCCCTTGCCCGGCAGCCAGCCGCCGATCACCACCTCCTGGCTGCGGACGTTCTTGACCTTGAGCCAATCGCGGCCGCGCTTGCCTGGGCGATACGGGCTGGCCAGGCGCTTGGCCACGATTCCCTCCAGCCCCTGGCGAGCGCTCGCGTCGAGCAGCACCGCGCCCTCGCCGCGGTGGTAGGCGGGCGTCTGCCAGCTCTCGCCGTCGAGCTCCAGCGATTCGAGCAGCTCGCGCCGCTCCTCGTACGGTCGCTCGAACAGCGTCTCGCCGTCGAGATGGAGCACGTCGAAGATCACGTAGGTGACGGGCACGTCGCGCATCCTCCGGCGCACCTCGGATGACGAGGCGACGTGCATCCGGCGCTGCAGGCGCTGGAAGCTCGGCCGGCCGTCGTCGTCGAAGGCGACCAGCTCGCCGTCGAGCACCACCGGGCGGCCCTCCAGCGCGCGGGTGATCCCCCCGATCTCCGGGTACTGCGGCGTGATCTCGCGCAGGTTGCGGCTCTCCAGGGTCAGGTGACCCGGCGGCACGTAGGCGATCGCGCGCACGCCGTCCCACTTGATCTCGTAGCCCCAGCCCTCGTCGTCGCTCGGCAGCTTCGCCAGCGTCGCCTTCATGGGCTCGATCCCCTCCGGCATCGGGTCGCGGCCCTCGGGGGGCGGGTCCATGCGGTGGATCATCCAGTCCTTGCCGCGGGTCTGGAAGAGCGCGTAGCGACCGCGAACGCGTTCGCCGTCGAAGCGGGCGACGATCTTGCTCTCCTCGACCTTCTCGGGCTCGTAGGTCCCGCTGTCCCAGATCGTCATCTCCCCGGCGCCGTACTCGCCCTTCGGGATCGTGCCGTGGAAGTCGAGGTACTCGATCGGGTGGTCCTCGGTGTGGACCGCGAGCCGGTTCTCGCTCGGATCCTGGGGGATACCGCGCGGCAGCGCGAACGACAGCAGGACGCCGTCGTGCTCGAGGCGCAGGTCCCAATGCAGCCGGCGGGCGTGATGCTCGTGGACGACGAACCGGTTGCCGTCCCCGGCGGGCTTCGCGCGCTCGCCACTGGGCTCCGGGGTCTTGGCCGGATCGCGCTTGGCGCGGTAGGCCTCGAGCTGCTCCGGGGTCTTGGTCTTTGCCCTCTTCGCCACGGTAGGTAATTGTTGCGGGGTCAGCGAGACCTGGAGGACGGATGAGCGAGCGGGAGTTCGATGCGATCGTGATCGGGGCCGGGCCGGCAGGGGAGGTCTGCGCCGGCCGGCTCGGTGAGGGCGGACTCGAGGTGGCCCTGGTCGAGCAGGAGCTGGTCGGGGGCGAGTGCTCCTACTACGCGTGCATGCCGTCGAAGGCGCTGCTGCGGCCCGGCGAGCTGCTCGATGAGGTCGAGCGCGTGCCGGGCCCGCGCGAGATGGTCAGCGGTCGGCTGGACCCCGAGATCGTCCTCAAGCGGCGAGACGAGGTCATCCACGACCGCGACGACTCGAGCCAGCTCCCGTGGCTCGAGTCGCGGAACGTCGAGCTCATCCGGGGGCGCGCGACCCTCGAGGGCGAGCGCGACCTCACGGTCGGGCCCGACCGGATCCGCGCCCGCCGCGCCGTCGTGGTCGCGACCGGCACGACGGCCGCCGTCCCCCCGATCGAGGGCCTGGCCGAGGCGCGCCCGTGGACGAACCGCGAGGCCACGACGGCGAGCGAGGTGCCGGGCCGGCTGCTGATCCTCGGCGGGGGCGTGGTCGGTGTCGAGATGGCGCAGGCGTGGAGCAGCCTCGGCTCCACGGTGACGCTGGTCGAGGCCGAGGACAGGATCCTCGCCGCCGAGGAGCCGTTCGCGAGCGAGCAGGTCACTGCCGGGCTCGAGGCGGGTGGCGTCGAGGTCAGGACGAGCACGCGCGCGACCGCCGCCTCACGCGGCGAGGGTGGACAGGTGTCGCTCGGGCTCGGGGGCGGCGAGGAGCTGCGCGGCGACGAGCTCCTGGTTGCCGTCGGGCGTCGGCCCCGCACCGACGACATCGGCCTCGAGCAGGCGGGCGTCGAGCCCCGCGGCTATCTCGACGTCGACGACCAGCTCCGGGTCGCCGGCTCGGACTGGCTGTATGCGATCGGCGACGTCAACGGCCGCGCGCTGCTCACCCACATGGGCAAGTACCAGGGCAGGATCGCGGCCGACCACATCCTCGGCATGGAGGTCGCAGCGACCTGCGACAAGGCGGGCTCGCCGCGGGTCATCTTCACCGAGCCCCAGGTGGCGGCGGTCGGCCGCACCCTCACCCAAGCGGAGGACCTGGGGCTCGAGGTCCGCGCCGTGGACATCGAGACCGCAGCCAACGCGGGCGCGAGCTTCGTCGGCCGCAACGCGCCCGGGACCTCGCGGATCGTCGTCGACGAGGAGCGCCGCGTGATCGTCGGGGCGACCTTCGTCGGTCCCGAGATCGCGGAGTCGCTTCACGCGGCGACGATCGCGGTCACCGCGGCCGTGCCCCTGGACCGCCTCTGGCACGCTGTCCCCACGTTCCCGACGCGCAGCGAGCTCTGGCTGCGGCTGCTCGAGGAGTACGGGCTCTGAGCCAGGCCGCCCGGGGTGGTTGCGCGATACTGGGCGGGGATGTCGCGGGAGAACCTGGAGGTCCTGAGGCGCCTGAACGAGGCGTTCAACCGCCGCGACGTCGACGCGGCCATCCGGTGCCTGGATCCCGAGGTCGAGCTGCATCCCGGCATCCAGGTCCCCGACGAGGAGAGCCGCTACCTGGGCCGCGATGGCCTTAGCGAGTGGTTCCGGAACGCCACCGACCCGTGGGAGACGATCAGGGTCGAGCACCGGGAGCTGATCGATGCTCCCGACGACCGGGTCCTCGCGGTCGAACGGTGGGTGTTCCGCGGGCGGGACGGCATCGAGCTAGAGCTCGAGCTTCCCAACCTCTACACGTTCCGGGACGGCCTGGTCCTCCGCATCGACGGATTCACCGACCGGGCCGAAGCGCTCCGGGCCGCCGGACTCGCGGAGTAGGCGGACCCGAGGCCGACGTTCAGGGCCGCGGCCTGACGAAAGCGACGTACTCCGACTCCAGCACGATGTCCTTGAGCAGCGACTGGTATTCGACGTGGGCTTCGTGCTCGACTGTTCGCCAGTCGCCGCCCTCGTGCTCGCGCATAAAGGCGTGGTACTCGGGCGCGCCCGGCGTCTTGATGTTGTCGGCGACCACGATCGCGCCCGGACGGAGCCAACCCCGTGCAACGATCGCCTCGAGGTCGGGGAGGTATGCGTCCTTGTCGTGGTCGAGGAACAGCAGATCCAGTGATCCGCGCCCGAGCCCGTGCTCCGACTCGAGCGCCGCGATCGTCCGGCCGCCGTCGCCGACCGTGCCACGGAGCACCGTCACCCGGTCAGCCACACCTGCGTGCTCGAGGATCTGCCGCGCGATCGCCGCGTTGTCCTCGAGGAACTCCACGGAGATCAGCCGGCCCTCTGGTCCCATCGCGCGCGCGATGCGCAGGGCGCCGTAGCCGCAATAGGTGCCGAGCTCGAGGGCCAACCGCGGCTTGCAGCGCGCGATCGCGCGGTCGAGGATCGCTCCCTTCTCGTCGCCGACGTTGATCAGGAAGCTCCGCTCGTAGGCGAACTCGTCGATGACGTCGATCGCGGCGTCGAGGTCGCCCGCAGGCGCGTTGTCGAGCACGTAGGCGCGCAGCGCCTCCTCGCGCCCGTCGCCGACCTGCCACTCCGTCGTCAGCCGCCTCATCCCGAGCAGCATGCGCACGAACGACCAGCGCAGGAACGGGACGCGGCGTCCGCCGATCTCGAGCAACCGACTCACGTGCGCATCCTAAGTCCGGCCGGCGCAATCCGAACCGCGTCGCTTGACTCACGGGGGGCGTGAGTGAGGCGACGTGGTTCGGCCAGCGCTCAGCCCCGGTGCTAGCCCAGGCCCGCGGCCTCCAAGGCCCGATCGCGGTCGCCGTAACCCTCGCCGCGCACGACCAATCCGTCGCGGAGCGTCCACAGGTGGGCGATCCGGATGTCGAACTCGGCGCCGCTCGCTGTCCCCACCCCGGTGACGCGGACGAAGGCGAGAACCTTGTCATCGGCGTCCATGAGCCGCTCCGTCGCGGTCGCGACGCTCTCGAACATCTCGGCGCGATCGGTGAAGAAGCCGACGATGTTGTCGAGGCCGCGTACCGGCCCCTCGCCCACGCGCGCATCCGGGACCCATTCCGCGGCCGGATGCACGAGGTCGGTGATCGCCTCGGGATCCCGGTCGTTCATTGCACGGTAGAGGCGCACGATGGACTCGATGTTCTCCGCCGACATCTCGCTTAGCGCAAGCGGTGACGCAGCTCGCGTTCGACCTCGCGCTGAACGTCGCGATCGCGGATCTCGCGACGGCGGTCGCGCCCTTCCTTGCCGCGGGCGAGGGCGAGCTCGACCTTCGCGTGCGGGCCCTTGAAGTAGATCCTCGTCGGGACCATCGTCAGGCCCTTGCGCTGTAGGCGACCGATCAGGCGCTCGATCTCGTAGCGGTGCAGGAGCAGCTTCCGGGGTCGTTCCGGGTCGTGGTTCTCACTGCTCGCCGGGCCGTACGGCGGGATGTGCGCGTTGTAGAGCCACACCTCGCCGTCGTGGATCGCCGCGTACGCATCGCCGATCTGGGTCTTGCCGTCACGCAGCGACTTGACCTCGCTGCCCTGGAGCTCGATACCTGCCTCGAAGCGCTCGACCAACTCGTACTTGTGCGAGGCGCGTCGGTTCGTGGCCACGTCCCCGGCCGCCGCCTTGCGCTTGCCGCGCTTCGCCATCAGGCTGCCCGTCCCTCCACGGCGACCAGATCGACCCGGCCCCGCGGAGCCTCGACGCCGTCGACTCGGACCTTGACCGGGTCCCCGAGCCGGACCTCGCGTCCGGTGCGGCGGCCTACGAGCGCGGTCTCGGTGGCGTTCAGGTCGAAGCGCTCGCCGCGCATCCGCCGCGCCGGCAGAAAACCCTCGTAGACATCCCCCAGATCGCCGCCGAACGCAACGAACGCACCTGCGCCGATCACGCCGGAGACCTCGCCGGGAAACTCGCGCGACCAGCCGCTCTCGAACAGCTCGCGCTCGAGCAGGAAGGCGGCGCAGACCTTGTCCGCGTCGCGCTCGATCACCATCGACTCCCGCTCGCGCTCCGAGCACCACCAGCCGGCCTCGCGCACCTCGTTGCGATCGGGCTCGATCTCGCCCGCGCCGAGCGCCGACAGCAGCGCGCGGTGGGCGATCAGGTCGGGATAGCGCCGGATCGGCGAGGTGAAGTGGCTGTACGCGGGGCTTCCCAGCCCCGCGTGGCCGATGTTCTGATGGCTGTAGAACGCCGGTTTCAGCGATCGGAGCACAAGCGATGTATACGCCGCCCGCCCGTGTCCGCGACGCTTCGCCTCGCGCGCGACCAGCCGGCTGGCCTCCCGCGCCAGGCCCTCGGCCTCCGCTCCGGTCAGCTTCTCCGGGTCGGGCAGCGCCGGCGTCGGGAGGTCGAGGCTGGCGAGCTGGTCGAACAGGAGCGCGATCCGTTGCGGGTCCGGGCGCTCGTGCACGCGGTAGAGCGTCGGCACGCCCCGGCGCTCGCACAGCTCGGCGACGCGTTCGTTCGTGAGGATCATCAGCTGCTCGATCAGGCCGTGAGCCTCGGTCTGCTCGGCCGCGTGCGCCGCGACCACGTGGCCGTCCGCGTCGAACTCGAACTCCGGCTCGGCGGTCGAGATCTCGAGCGCGCCGCCGGAGCGGCGCTCGCGCAGCGCCGCCGCGGCCCGGCGCGCGAGCTCGAGCGGGGTCGCGATCTCGGTGGGCGGCGCCTCGCCGGCGAAGATGCGGTCGAGCTCGTCGTAGTCGAGTCTGCGGTCGGAGCGGATCCGGCTCCGGTAGCAGCTCGTCGAGCGAATCCCACCGTTGTCCGAGAGGACGATCTCGGCGGTGACCGCAAGTCGCTCCACGCCTGCCGCGAGGCTGCAGGCGCCCGCCGACAGCGCCAAGGGCAGCATCGGCGCAACGGTCCCGGGCGCGTAGGTGCTGTTGCCGCGGCGAAGCGCCTCGCGGTCGAGGGCGGCGCCGGCGTGCACGTGAGCGGCGACGTCGGCGATGTGGATCCAGAGCCGGATGTCGTCGCCCTCGGCTGCAGCCGACACCGCGTCATCGAAGTCGCGAGCGGTGGCGGGATCGACCGTGAACGTGGGCAGGTCCCGCAGGTCGCGGCGCTGGAGCTCCGAGTCGTCGGCCTCGGCCGCGGCTCGCTCCGCGGCCACGGCGAGCTCGTCGGGGAACTCCCGCTCGATGCCGCGCTCGAGCATCAATGCCTCGACGACGTCGGCGGCGCGATCCGGCGCCCCGAGCACCTCCCGCACTCGAGCGCCCCTCGCGTGCGGCTCCACGAGCGCCATCTCCCCGCCGCGCACCCGGACCCCGCCCGCCAGGCCGACCTGGGCTCCGCGCTCGAACAGGGGCTCGGCGACCAGGAACCGCCCCCGTCGGCCGATCACGGCGACGAAGCCGCTCACAACCGCTGCTGCAGGACCGTCAATGCGCGCTCGAGGGCCTCGTCCTCGCTCGGCGTGTCCGGGTCGTCCTCGGTGCGGACCTCGGGCTTCACACCCTCGCCCGCGATCGAGCTGCCGTCGGCGGTCAGGTACTGGCCGATCGTCAGGTCGAGCGCCCCGCCCTCATCCAGACGGATGACCTCCTGAAAGGTGCCCTTGCCGAAGGTTCTGGTCCCGACGACCGTCGCCAGGTCGTAGTTCTTCAGCGCAGCGGTGAGGATCTCCGCCGCCGACGCGGTGTCGCGGTTGACGAGCACCACCGTCGGGCGCGGGTCGATCGCGTCGCCGACGGCCTCGTAGTCGCGCTCGCCCTGCGTGCGGCTTTCGGTCGAGACCACCGTGCCCTCGTCGACGAAGACGCTCGTCGACAGCACCGCCTCGTTGAGCAGGCCGCCACCGTTGGCGCGCAGGTCGAGCACCAAGCCCTCGGCACCCTCGCGATAGAGGCGCTCGATCGTCTGGCGAAGCTCGCCGTGGGCGCCCTCGCTGAACGACGCGAAGCGGACGTAGGCGACGTCGTGCCCGTCGACCCGGCGAAGCTCGCCGTCCACCGCCGGCACCCGCACGTCGGCGCGCTCGACCACGACCTCGCGCGCCTTGGCGCCGTCGACCGGGATCAGGCGGAGCGTGACCTCGGTTCCCGCGGGCCCCTTGATCCGCGCGGTCGACACGTTGGAGGGCACGCCGGCGATCGACTCGCCGTCGACGGCGACGATCACGTCGCCCGGCTCGATCCCGGAGCGCTCGGCGGGGGTGTCCGGCAGGACGTCCGCTACGCGCAGACCCCTGGGAACCTCGTTCACGGTCAGCCCCACGCCCGAGAAGCGCCCGGAGGTGGCGGCCTCGAACTCCTCGAGCTGGTCCTCGGTGAAGTAGTGGGAGAACCGGTCTTCGTACCGCTTGCGGAGCTCGCGCACCATGCCGTCGATCGAGGAGTCCTCGAGCGTGCGCGCGTCGACCTCCTCGAAGTAGTTGTCCTCGACCGTCTCCACCGCCTCGCGGGTCGCGTCACCGTCGTCGTCGCGGTCGAGAACGCCCGTGAGCGCCGCGACGAGCGCGGCCAACACCAGGCCGGCGACCAGCCCGGTCACGACGCCGGAGCCGAACCGGCCCCGCTCGCCCGGGCTCAAACCTGCAGGAAGCGGCGCAACGTGATGCCGCTGCCGAGCGCGGAAACGAGGACCGCAGCGGCAACGAGCATCGCGACCAGGGGCGCGAAGCCCATGGTCGAGAGATTGTCGATCAGGGCGAAGTCGTCGGCAAGCGGATCCACGATGGTCACCTTCCCGAGCAACAGTATGCCGACCGCGACCCCCGCGCCGGTGAGCCCGACGATCACGCCCTCGATCATGAACGGCCAGCGGATGAACCAGTTGGTCGCGCCGACCAGCCTCATGACCTCGACCTCACGCCGGCGGGCGTAGATCGAGAGCCTGATCGTGTTCGCTACCAGCAGCAGCGAGGCGATCAGCAGCAGCGCGGCGATCACCAGCAGCACGATCTTGACGGCGCCCGTGACCTCCCGAATCTTGGTCGCGTTCTCGCGGTCCTGGCCGATGGGAGGATCGATCGCGGAACTGATCGGCGTCGGCTCTCCGGCCGAATTCGGCGGCGTGAGCGCGGCGCGCACCGCCTCGAGGTTGTCGGGGTCGTCGAGCTCGAGCTTGAAGGTCGGCGGCAACGGGTTGGAGTTCAGCTCCTTGATCGAGCCCTCGAGGTCGCCGCGCAGCTCGGCCGCGAGCTCGCGCTTGGCGCAGGCCGGCGCGCAGTACTCGACCGCGGTCACGTGCGGGATCGCGGCGAGCTCCTGGTCGAGCGCCTCGATCTCGGCTCGGGTCGCGTCGCGGTAAAGGAAGACCTGCAGCCCGATCTGGTCGCGGACCTCGCTCGCCTTCGACTCGCTCGCGCGGAGCACCGGCACCAGCACGCCCAGGAGCAGCGTCGTGACGACGATGGTCACGATCGCGGCGACGCTCGGGGCGGCGCTGCGGCGCAGCGCCCTGAATGCCTCGGAGAGAAAGAAGGCGATGCGGCCGAAGAACCGGAGCATCTCAGCCGCTTCCGTTGGTCCCGCCCTCGTCGCCGATCCCCATCTCGGCGCGTATCCGGGCGGCGAACTCGGTCGTCGACTCGTCCTGGTTATAGCCGCTGGCGTCCTCGTCGCGCACCAGGCGGCCCTCCTCGAGCGCGATCACGCGGCGGCGCATCTTGTCCACCATGTCGCGGTCGTGGGTGACGACCAACACGGTGGTCCCGGTGCGGTTGATCCGGTAGAGCAGCTGCATGATCCCGATCGACGTGACCGGATCGAGGTTGCCGGTCGGCTCGTCGGCGAGCAACAGCGGCGGGTGGTTGACGAACGCACGCGCGATCGCGACCCGCTGCTGCTCTCCTCCGGACAGCTCATCGGGATAGCTGTGGATCTTCGCCTGCAGCCCGACCAGGCGCAGGATCTCGGGCACCTTGCGGCGGATCTGCGAACGCGACTCGCCGATCACCTGCAGCGCGTAGGCGACGTTGTCGTAGACCGTGCGGTTGGGAAGCAGCTTGAAGTCCTGGAAGACCGTGCCGATTCGCCGGCGCAGGTACGGCGTGCGGTCGGGGTCGAGCTCGTTGATGTCCCGGCCGGCGATCCGAACGCGCCCTGCGGCCGGCTCGATCTCGCGGATCAGCATCTTGATCAGCGTCGACTTCCCGCAGCCCGTCGGGCCGACGACGAACGCGAACTCCCCGCGGCCGACCTGGAGCGAGAGCCGGTCGAGCGCCAGGTGCCCGCCCGGGTAAACGACGGTCCCGTCCTCCACCTCGATGATCGGCGGCTGGCCGTCCTTCTGCCGCGGGTGGCCGCGCCGCGGCTCGGGCCGCCCGTGCTCACCGCGGTCGCGTGAGCGCTTCGTTGCCGATCTGCGTCTGCTCAGTAGTGGCATGCGGAGCCTCTTTCTGCGGCGTCCGCGCCACTCCTGCGCAGTGGTCACGCGGGCGCCCCCTGCATCGAAACCTGCGAACCCGGATCGGATCCGAGCGGCGTCACGGTAGCGCAGAGTGTTAGCGGACACTAAAGATCAGTCGCCGCTGCAAGCGCTCATGCCGACGCGATGCGCGCCTAGCTAGGCCCTCAGTGGGTCACGTTGGTGTGAACCCGCTTGCGCTCGGACTCACTCACGGGGCCCTTCGCCTCCAGCGTTTCGATGGCCTGGGCGATGTCGTCGTCGAGCGTGTCGACGAGCGATCGAGCCAGATTGAGCTTGACGAGCGCCCGCATCATCTTCACGTCCTGGGCGTTAGGAGGCATGGTGTAGGCGGGGATCATCCAGCCCCGCTCGGCAGAGAGCTGGAAGGCGATGTCGAACTCGTCATAGGGATGCTCGTCGGCGAGATTGAAGGCGACCAGCGGGAGTGTCTCCTGTCCTTCCCCGATGATCTGGAACTTGCCCAGAGCGGCGATGTCCTTGGCCAGCGACCGGGCGTTGTCCTGCATCGTCTCCATCACCCACCGGTAGCCCGCCTTGCCCCAGCGCACGAAGTTGTAGTACTGCGCGAGGACCATCGAGGAGCCGGTTGAGAAGTTGAGGGTGAAGGTCGCGTCGGTCTTGCCCAGATAGTTTTCATAGAAGACGAGGTCCTCGGCGAGATCGGCCTTCTCGCGGAAGATCAGCCAGCCGATCCCCGGATACACCAGTCCGAACTTGTGGCCGGAGGCGTTGATCGAACGCACCTGCTCCAGGCGGAAGTCCCATTTCGACTCCGGGTAGAGAAACGGCCACACGAACGCGCCGCTGGCGCCGTCGATGTGAAGCGGGATGTCGAGGCCTCGCTTCTCCTTGACCTCGAGCAGGAGCTGGTTGATGCCCACCACATCGTCGGCGTGACCCGTGAAGGTGGTCCCGACGACCGCGGCCACACCGATCGTGTTCTCGTCGAGGTGCGGCTCCACATCGTCGGGGCCGATCGTGTACTTGCCGGGCTGCAGGGGGACGATTCGCGGTTCGACGTCGAAGTATCGGCAGAACTTCTCCCAGACCACGTGGACATCCCCGCCGAAGACGAGGTTGGGCGAGTCGGTCGCTTTGTCATCGGCCTCTCGTCGCTCGCGCCACTTCCACTTCAGCGAGAGCGCGCCGAGCATGATGGCCTCGGAGGACCCCTGCGTGCTGGTGCCAGTCGTCTCCCCCGGCGCATTGAAGAGCTCTGCCAGCATCCGGATGCACCGCTGCTGGATCTCGAACGTCATCGGGTATTCGGCGTGGTCGATGAAGTTCCGGTGGAGGTTCGCGTCGATCACATAGCGAGCTTCCGGCTCCATGACGGTGGTCACGAACGTCGCGAGATTCCGCTCCGGGATGCCCTCCACCGCGAGCTCCTCCTCGACCAGGCGCGCCGCGGCGATCGGCGCCATCGCCTCTTCGGGGATCGCGCCATCGGGCGCGTTCTCGGTGATCCAGGCGCCGGTGGCCTGGGTGGGGATCTCGGCTCTGCGCTCAGTCACGAGATCGGCGTTGAGTCTGTCGAGGCGAGCAGGTCGATCATGTTGACGCCATTCATGTCTCATCCTTCCGTTCGTCGATCCCGGGCGAATATCTGAAGCCTCAGGAGCCGGCAGGATCCTATCCCCGCTTAACAGATCCTCGCGCCTTCCCATCGTTGCGCTGGCGCTGATCGCCCTACCCAGCGTCTCGAAAACGGCTCTCGGGGGTCGCCACTCACCCCCCGGCGATCCTCCTTGTCTCTATCGGGCTGCTAATGGGCCCAAAGTCCTTGACGGGATCGACATTGAGAGCACCAGCTCGACCGTGCGAACACTGGCCGAGGGGACCGGGCGCTCGTGCTCTTCTCCGGTGCCTCGCGCATCGACCTCGGAGCGCTGCGCGCGGCCTGAGCGAGTTCGAGCGCAAGCGGGTGAAGACGAACACCGGCTTCTAGATCACCACGCCCTCTAGGCGATGCCGTGAGCCTGGAGCCGGGTCAGGCCGAGCTGAGCGCCTTGGCCTTGATCGAGTCGAACTCCGCCTGGGTGATCGCCCCGGAGTCGAGCAGCTCCTTGGCCTTGGCGATCTCGCTCGCCGAGCCGCCGGCGGTCTCGCGCACGTACTCGTCCATGGCCGCCTGTTGGCTCTTGGCCTGCTCCATGCTGCGATCGCGCATCGCATCGTGCTGGGCGATCAAATAGACGAGCACGCCGAGGAACGGGATGACGATGATGAACACGATCCAGGCGGCCTTGTGCCAGCCGCCGATGTCGTGACGGCGAAAGATGTCGATGAAGCACGTGATCGCGATCCAGATCCACGCGATCCAGGCGAAGAAGACGATCATCGCCCAGAGGAACTCGAGGAACGGGAAGTCGGCTTCTGCTATGAGCATGGTGCTCTCCTTTCGGCTGCGTTCACCGCGCCGCTAGACCGCGCGCCCCCGACCGCCATAGGCGGCGAGGCCGTAGATGACCAGGATGTCGACGATGAAGAGCATGAACGCCGCGAAGGGGAATGCGTTCACCGTGAACAGGAGGATGATCGCGTTCAAGCCCGCGCAGAAGATCCCGAGGAACTGGCCGTAGGCCCCGCCGTTCCAGACCGAGAACGCGGCGACGAGCTGCAGGATGCCCACGATGAGGAAGAACCAGCCCCAGGTGTTGAGGTCGTCGAAGATGACATAACGTGCATCACCGGTAAAGAAGGCGGAGTTGTCGATCGCGGCGATTCCCCAGACGATGTTGAGGATGCCCGCGAGCGTCAGCATCACCCCCGCGAAGAGGATCCAGCCCGCGCCGGGATGCACGTCCGGGTCGTGAGTGGTCACCGCGGCTCCTTTCGGTCGTACCAGCCGTGCGGATCATCCTCGACGGGTCGGACGGCGGCGACGTGATTCAATCCGATGGGCACGCCGTCGGCGAGACTATCGAAGACAAGGAGGCTCAGATGGGTGAGGAGATCGGGCCGGTCCAGTATCTGATCGTCGCCTTTCCCGGCAACCGGTTCACGGGCCAGATCGCACCGGCGCTCGCCGACCTGGTCGAGGCCGGGACGATCCGGATCATCGATATCGCCTTCGTCGGCAAGGACGAGAGCGGCAACGTCGCCGCGTTCGAGATCGATGACATCGACCCCGAGGTGCGCCAGGGGCTGGAGAACATGGGCGCCGGCACGGGCGGCCTCTTCAACGAGGAGGACCTCGAAGCCGCGGCGGAGGAGCTCGAGCCCAACTCCTCGGCGGCGTTGCTGGTCTGGGAGGAGCTCTGGGCCAAGGAGGTCGCGGAGGCGATGCGCAACGCCGGCGGCGTGTTGCTCGACTACGACCGCGTCCCGCACGACGTCGTCGTCGCCGCGCGCGAATGGGCGCGGGCGAACGCATAAGCGAAGACGAGGACGAACCAGAAACGGAGGTCTGAAGATGCCACTACTACGCCAAGGTCCCGGACTTGTTCGAGGCGTCGCCCGAACCGCGGTCGTCGCGGGCACCGCGACCGCGGTCAGCGGCCGCGTCGCCCGGCGCCAGCAGGCGAAATACGCCGAGCAGGACGGGCAGGTCGCGGCTGAGCGCCAAACCTACGCCGACCAGGCCTATTCCGAGCAGGCGCCGCCTCCCGCGGCCGCACCTGCCCAACCCGACTACACCGCCGAGCTCGAACGGCTGGCGAAGCTCCGCGACGAGGGCGTCATCACCGCCGAGGACTTCGACGCGAAAAAGAAGCAGCTGCTCGGGATCTGAGTCGGCGAGCCTGGCCTAGTCGGTCAGGTCGAGCACCCCCTTGATCGTGAAGTAGGCGCCGACGACGGCGAACGCGGCGACCAGCACCGGACGCTGGTGTCGACGCATCCACTCGGCGATCCGCTCCAGCGCTCGCCGGGCCGCCTCCGGGCGACGAACGCTGATCACCAGGGCGGCGGCCGGGATCGTGAACCAGATCGCGTTGAAGACCACGACGTCGACCATTCCGACGACGAGCTCCGGGTCACCGGCGGCGATCGCGTTGAGGCCGAGCAGGTAGAAGAGCCCGGGGAGGTGGGTCGCGACGCCGGCCCCCGCGGCGACCGAGGGCGACGGGTCACGTAGCCGCCGCACCAGCCTCGAGCCGGACACCGACGACTCCCGCTCGCGAGGCAGCTTGCCCGCCCCCATCCCGGCGGCGAAGCCGAGCGCCGCTCCGCCGCCGATCAGCTCGATCACCGCGTAGGCGGTCGAGCTCCCGGTCTTGATCCCGACCCCGTGCAGGGCGCTCACCACGACCACCCCGACCGCGCAGCTCCAGGCGAACCCGACGACGACGTAGGCGGCGAGCCTCCGGGCGGGCCGCGGGGCCGAGAGCAACGCGTAGACGGTCGCGACCCCCGTGGGCCGCAACGCGTTGGCGAGCGCCAGCCCGATCGCCTCCAGGCTCACATCGCCGCCGCGCCGACCGCGGGCTCGTCGTCCGGGCCGAGCCGATGGGCGTCCCGGGAGTCCGGTAACAGCATGACCGCCCCGATCAGGAAGCAGAGCGCCCCGAGCGAGAGTGTGACGTTCGCCGCCGCAAGCGCGAGCACGTCCCCCGTGGAGGGGACCACGTAGCTGGCGATCGTCGAGACCCCGAACAGGACGCAACCCGCAAGGTTGACGATCGCGATCCTCCACTCGCGCGTGCGCTCGGCGACCCGGACGCCGCCGCCGCCGCGCACCTCGCGGTACGCAAGCAGCCCCGAGATCAGGAAGCAGATCGATCCGAGCGCCTCCGGCGCCCAGACCAGCCGGTCCACCTGAGACGTATCGAAGCTGTGCGCCATCGCCCGGTAGGTATCGATGTTGAAGTACACGGTGCCGACGAGCTGGATCACGGTCGCCCACCAGTCGGTCCGTCGCGGCTCGAAGGTGATGAGCCGAAACCGACGTTGACCACGGTCGGCGTTCGCCGCCTGCAGATGCTGCAGGAGAGCCGCCGACGTGAAGAACAGCGAGCCGACGAAGAAGACCGTCCCGTCGGCCGCCGAGCCGACCAACTGCACGAACCCGGGAAACGGACCGACGAAGAAGCAGAGCGAGCCGATCGCAAACAGCACCCCGATCCACCACGAGGCGCGTCGCGGCGCCCACCATCGGACCGTTCCCGGGCGAGCGGCGTGCGCATGATGGACCGGCATCGGGAGAGCCTAAGTCGTACCTTCACCTCCATGGCCACCGCCAGCGCGGAGACCGCCACGCGAGGCGGCCCCCGGATACAGTGAGCCCATGACGGACGCCGGGGGGAAGGCAGCGGGAGCGGCGTTCGGGACCCGTCCGCGATGGGAGCCGACCAAGCCCCGGCTTCGGCCCCTGTCGCTGCTCGCTGCCTGGCTGATCAGCGCGGCCTCCGTCTTCGTGGCGGCGGCGATCGTGCCCGACGTCGACCTCAAGGACTTCTGGGGCGCGTTCTTGGTCGCCGCGGCGATCGCCGTGGTCAACGCACTCCTGCCGCCACTCGTGGCCTCGCTGCGGCTGCCGTTCATGCTCGTCCTCGGCTTCGTCTCCGTGCTGCTGATCGACGCCGTGGCGCTGCTGATCGCCGACGACGCATTCCCGGACGTGATCGCGGTCGCCTCCTTCGGGGACGCGCTGCTCGCCTCGTTGGTGATGGCCGCGGTCTCGATCGTCCTGGAGGTGCTCGCCGGCACCAACGAGGACGACGACTACACCCTGCGGGTCGTAAAAGACACGGCTCGCCGACAGGGCGGCGAGGCCCCCACATCGACGCCGGGGCTGCTCTGCCTGGAGATCGACGGTCTCGCCCTACCCGTGTTGCGCAACGCGATGCGCGACGGCAGCGCCCCGAACATGGCCCGCTGGATCGCCGAGGACGGTTATCACCTGGCCGAATGGGAGCCCGACCTCTCCTCGCAGACCGGCGCGAGCCAGGCCGGGATCCTGCTCGGCTCCAACGAGGACATCCCGGCGTTCCGGTGGGTGGAGAAGGAGACCGGCACGCTGATGAGCGTGCTCGGCCCCCGACGATTGCGCCGAGATCGAGCGTCGCCATGCCTCCGGCGACGGGCTGCTCGTCGACGGCGGCGCCAGCCGTGGCAACCTGCTCTCCGGCGAGGCGGACGAGGTGATCCTCACGGTCAGCCGGATGGAGGTGGAGAAGCGCGCAAACCCGGGCTACCGGGCGTTCCTCTCCAATGGCTTCAACGTCACCCGGGCATTGGTCCTGTTCGGCTGGGAGGTGCTGCTCGAGTGGACGGCGGCAATCCGGGCGGCGCGGCGGGACGTGCGCCCGCGCGGGCACCGCGGCGGGATCTACCCGCTGCTCCGTGGCGTGATGTGCGTGATGGTCCGCGACCTGGTGGTCTACGGCGTGCTCACCGACATGATGGCCGGGCGCCCCGTCGTCTACGCAACGTTTGCCAGCTACGACGAGGTCGCCCACCACTCGGGGCTCGAGCGGGCCGACACGATGGAGGCGCTGCGGAAGCTCGATCAGCAGTTCGGTCGGATCGCGCGTGCCCGGCCCTACGCCGCCCGGCCGTACGAGATCGTCGTCCTCTCCGATCATGGCCAGACCCAGGGCGCAACCTTCAAGCAGCGCAACGCCTACGGCCTCGACGACCTCGTCGAGCGCGCGCTGACGGCCGGAGAGGTCGACGCGATCGAGGGCGGCGACGAGCAGAGCGCGATGGTCGGCCACGCGGTCAGCGAGGCGACCGGTCGCAAGCGCGAGAAGCGTCCGAAGAACGACGTCTCCGACCGCCAGGTCGTCGTGCTCGGCTCCGGCAACCTCGGACTCGTCTACCTGATGGAGGAGCCGCGGCGGCTGACGCTGGAGGAGATCGAGGAGCGTCATCCGCGGCTGATCGGAGCCCTGCGCGCGCATCCCCACGTCGGCTGGCTGCTGGTCCGCTCGCGCGAGCACGGCCCGCTGGCGCTCGGCGCCGGCGGCGTTCACCACCTCGTCCGACGGCCGGATCGAGGGCGAGGACCCGCTGGCGGCGTTCTCGCCGGGCGCGCCCGGCCACCTGCTCCGCACCGACGGCTTCGCGCACGTCGCCGACATCATGGTCGGCAGCTTCTACGACCCCGAGCTCGACGAGGGCTGCGCGTTCGAGGAGCTGATCTCGTTTCACGGCGGGCTCGGCGGCCCGCAGACACAGCCGTTCATCCTCTACCCGAGCACGCTCGACGTCGGCGACGAGCCGATGGTCGGCGCGGCCGCAGTCCACGCGCTGCTCAAGCGATGGCGTCGGGAGCTCGAGTCCCAGGGGAGCGCGGATCACCCGCTTGGGGCGATCGCACAGTCCGATCCCGCTTCTACGCTGCGCCGGACATGATCAGAGGCCGTCTGCGACGCCGCCATGAGGACGGCGAAGCCAGCGGCGAGACCGATGAACAAATCGAGATCGACGCGCGCCAGCTGACCGACATCTTCGTCGTCCCGCAGTGGCTGCGCGACGTCGGGCTCACGGCCTGGCTGCTGGTCGGCGTCGCGCTGTTCCTCGTCGGGATGGTGTGGCTGCTCGCGCTCACCCAGGTGATCGTGCTTCCGCTGCTCACCGCGGGGATCGTCGCCGCCGTCGCCTCGCCGCTGGTCGCCTGGCTTCACGGCCACCGAGTCCCGCGCGGGCTCGGGGCGGCGCTGCTGATGGTGGCGATCATCGCGCTCGGGATCGGGGTGACGCTGGTGGTGGTCGGCGGGATCACCGGCGAGGCCGCCGACGCGAGCTCGCGCCTCTCCGACGCCAAGGACACGATCGCGGGCTGGCTCACAGACCTCGGGGTCGACCCGTCGAAGGCCGAGGAGGCAAAGCAGCACGCCAGCTCGGGGGTCAGCGACAGCGTCTCGGCGCTGCTCGACGGCGTCGTCGGCGGGCTCAGCGCGCTCTCCTCGATCGTCTTCTTCCTCGCGATGACCGCGCTCATCCTCTTCTTTTTGCTCAAGGACGGACCGACGATCCGGGCCTGGGTCGAGGATCACAGCGGGATCCCGAAACCGGTCGCACAGATGATCGGCCAGCGGGTCCTCGGCTCGCTGCGCGGCTACTTCCTCGGGGTGACGATCGTCGCCGCCTTCAACGCGGTCGTGGTCACGATCGGCGCGCTGATCCTCGGCGTGCCGCTGGTCGGGACGATCGCGGCGGTTACCTTCCTCGGCGCCTACGTCCCCTACATCGGCGCCTGGGCCGCGGGGGCGTTCGCGGTCCTGCTCGCGCTTGGCGGCGGCGGCACCGACGCCGCCGCCGGGATGATCGTCGTGCAGCTGCTCGCCAACAGCGTCCTGCAGCAGCTCGTCCAGCCGCTGGCGATGGGGGCGGCGCTCGGGATCCACCCACTGGCCGTGCTCGTCGTGACGATCGCGGGCGGCGCGTTGTTCGGCACGATCGGGCTGGTCCTCGCCGCACCGCTGACCTCGGCGGTCGTCAGGATCTCGGCCGACCTCGCCCGGGCCCGGGCGGAGGAGGCGCCACCTGCGGCACCGCCCGGCGCGGCGCCAGCGGCGGCGGCGGAAGCCACGTGACCGGCTCAGCCCGGCGGAGGCCGCGGCTCGCCGTTGCCGATGCGAGCGAGCAGGTCACGCATCTCCCCGACCTCGGCGGTCAGCCGTTCGAGCGCCTCGGCGACCGGGTCCGCCTCCTGCGCGCGTCGCTCCGCCTGGGCCCGGGTCACGAAGATGCTCGTGATCACGCCGGTGACCACGGCGAAGAACGACAGGCCCCCGACCATCAGCACTGCGGCGATCAGCTGCCCGCCCGGCGAATTCGGCACCACGTCGCCGTAGCCGACCGTGGTCACCGTCTGCGTCGCCCACCACATCCCGTCCCAGATCGTGCCGAAGCTGTCCGGATCGATGATGCGCTCGATCACCCCGAAGATGACGATCGCGATCAGCCACAACACCGCGATCACCCCCGCCGCAACCCGCGGGCGAAGGCCCTTGCGGTCGACCCGGTGCTCGATCACCCGGCCTGCCGCCGAATGGCGCATCGGATCCTCCATCGACTCGGTGTTTCGCCGCCCGATCCATCTGCCCTGCCGTCGGAGGGGTGACCATGGGCGGTAAATGGGGCGCCCTGATCGTGCTCTCCGCGGCCCAGTTCCTGATGGTCCTGGACCAGTCGGTGATGAACGTCTCGATCTCCCAGCTGGTCGCCGACTTCGACACTACCGTGACGACGATCCAGGCCGTGATCACGCTCTACGCCCTGGTCATGGCGGCGCTGATGCTCACCGGCGGCAAGCTCGGGGACCTGTTCGGGCGGCGGCGGGTGTTCGTCATCGGGCTGGTGATCTACGGCGTCGGCTCGGCCCTGACCGCGGCTTCCTGGAGCGTCCCCACGCTGACGCTCGGCTGGTCGGTGCTCGAGGGGATCGGTGCCGCGATGGTGTTGCCGGCGCTCGTCGCCTTGGCCGCGGGCACCTACAGCGGACGCGACCGGGCGACGGTCTACGGAGTCCTCGGCGGGGTCGCGGGCGCGGGTATCGCGGTCGGTCCGATCCTCGGCGGCTGGCTGACGACGAACCTCACGTGGCGGCTCGTGTTCGCGGGCGAGGTGGTCCTCGTGATCGCGATCCTCCTGTTCGCCCGGCTGTTGCGCGAGCCCTCGCGCGAGGGGGAGCGCCCGGCGCTCGACTGGGTTGGCTCGGTGCTTTCGGCGCTCGGGCTGAGCCTGATCGTCTTCGGGGTGCTGCAGGCGAGCAACTGGGGGTGGCTGGAGCCGCGCGACTCACCCGTCGAACCGTTCGGGTTCTCGCTGACGCCGTTCGTGATCGCCGCCGGCGGGCTCGTGCTGTGGGGCTTTCGAGCCTGGGAGCGCCACCGAGAGGAGGCGGGCAGGGAGCCGCTCGTGCACTTCCGATTGCTCGGCATTCCGATCCTCCGCGGCGGGCTGGTCATGCTCCTGGCGCAGAACCTGATCCTGATGGGGGTCTTCTTCGCCGTGCCCCTGTACCTGCAGATCGTGCAGGGCTTCGACGCCTTCGAGACCGGCGTTCAGATGCTTCCGGTGTCGATCACGATGCTGCTCACCGCGGCGAGCGGCTCGGCGCTGGCTTCGCGCTGGGCGCCGCGCACGATCGTCCGCGCCGGGCTCGCCGTGCTGCTGCTGGCCGTCGTGATGCTGCTCGCCACGATCGACCCCGAGATCGACACGACGTCGTTCGCGATCGCGATGGGCGTGCTCGGAGTGGGGCTGGGGCTGATCGCCTCGCAGCTCGGCAACGTCGTCCAGTCCGCGATCGCCGATCAGGACCGAAGCGAGGCCGGTGGGCTTCAGTACACGGCGCAGCAGCTGGGGTCCTCGCTCGGTACGGCATTGATCGGCGCGGTCGTGATCACCGGCCTGCTAACGGCGTTCACGGGCAACGTCGCTGACAATCCGGCGATCTCCGACGAAGTAGCGCAGGAGGTCGGGATCCGGGTTCAGGGCGACGTCAGCTTCGTCGAGTCCGATCAGGTGCGCGGGGCGGCCACCGAGGAGGGGTTGGACGAGCCCACGGTGGATGCCCTGGTCGAGGACTACGAGGACGCTCAGTTGCAGGCGCTGAAGACGGGGCTGCTGATCGCCGGTCTCATCGTCGTCGCGTCGTTCGCGGGCACCCGAAGACTTCCCACGAGCCGCTTCGAGGAGCAGCCGATCGAGGCGTCGCCGCCGGCGGCGGTCGAGACGTAGTGCCGGTGATCGGCCGATAGGGTGGCAACGGAGGTCGACGAGCAATGAGCTTCCTGACAATCCTGCCGATGGCCTTCGTGATGATCGCGGGGCCGCAGGCATAGGCCTAACGCGATGCTCAAAAAGCGTCAGGAGGGATAGGGTGGCCCCGTGACCGTCGCCGCGACCCTGCCACTGGCCTTCGTGATGATCGCTGGCCCGCAGATCATCAGCTCCTTCTTTTTCGCGACCAGCGAGAAGTGGAAGTCGGTTTCGGCCACCTACGTGCTCGGTGCGGCCGTCTCCTTGCTCGCCGTCGTCACCGCCGCCTACCTCGTCGGCAAGGGAATCACGAGCGGCGGCAGCGACGGCGGCGACTCGAAGTCGGACACGCTCGACTATGTGATCGTCGGCCTTCTGCTCGTCGCGATGGCCTACGTGTTCCACGGGAGAAAGCGGACGGAGCCTCCCAAGTGGATGGGCAAGCTGGAGACGGCGTCTGCGAGGTTCGGCTTCACCCTGGGCTTTCTCCTGCTGGGCTTCTTTCCGAGCGACCTGCTCTGCTCGATCGTCATCGGCACCCACCTCGCCAATCACGGTGATCCCTGGTGGCACGCGCTTCCGTTCGTCTTCCTAACCCTTTTGCTGCTCGGCCTGCCCGCCCTGATGGTGTTGACGCTCGGCCAACGCGCCAAGACGTTGTTGCCGAAGATCAGGGACTGGATGAACACGAACTCGTGGATCATCAGCGAGGTCGTCCTGGTGTTCTTCATCGTCATCGTCCTTGGCTAGGAGGCGGGCGAATCGCGCCCCTCTTCCCGGCCGCAGCGAGCGCAGCGCCCGCCGTCCTCGTGAGCACAGCCGCCCGGAACCCTCGCCGCCCCCTGCGTCCCAGCGTCCGCGCGCCGGCGCAGCGCGGAGTCCCGCTCCACGAGCGGGACTCCTGGGCAAGCTGGAGACAGCGAGGCCCGGCTCTCGTTCAAGCTCGGGTTCCTGCTCCTCGGCGTGTTCCCGACCGACATCTTCACCTCGAAGGCCCGTCAGTGGATGAACGACAATTCCTGGGTCGTCAACGAGATCGTGCTCGGGCTGTTCATCGCGCTGACGATCAGCGACATCGCCGGCTAGCGGCAAGTCAGAATCAGAAGTCCTCGGGCAGGATCGTCGGGCGCTCGGTGCCGTAGAGCCACTGCTGGAAGTAGTCGTCGAGCAGCGCGAGATCGGCGCCGGTCAGGCCGCTGACCTCCTTCGCCGTCTCGATGAACTCCTCGGTGCTCACGTTGCCGTGTCCGAACTCGTCGAGCAGCGTCCGCGCGAGCTCGAAGAAGGTGTCGTCGCCGACGATCTCGCGGTAGCCCTGCACGGTCATCGCGCCCCGCTGGTAGGTGGGGAAGAAGTGGAACAGGTTCGCCGGGTCGCCGTCGAGGATCGCCGGGGCGGTCTCCCAGTCCTCCGCCGGGGTGTTGGCGTAGAGGTCGTCGAAGATATCCGCCGGGTCGGGCCCGCCGTCCACGAGGAAGGACCAGTACCAGTCCGACCAGTTCGCCCAGCCCTCGTTGAACCAGATGTCGGCCCAGGTCTCGAGCGTGGCGCTGTTGCCGAACCACTGGTGGGCGAGCTCGTGCAGCTGGGTGCTGATGTTGATCGAGGGGTCGCCGGTGACGAAACCGCCCGAGTAATGCGGCTTGGTCTGGACCTCGAGCGCGTAGCCGACGCCGGCGGCGCGGTCTGCCACCGCGCCGGTGGAGTCGAACGGGTAGGGCCCGTAGATGTCGCGAGAGGAAGTTGACCTGCGCCGGGGCCTCGGCGAGCGAGGCGTTGATCGCGTCGAGCTGCGTCTGCGTGGCGCTGCTGTCGATCGCGTTGTAGACCGGCAGCGTCCGGCCGGTCGAGGTCTCGACCATCGACTCTTCCCGGTAGATGAAGTCGCCGACGGTGGCCGTGGTCAGGTAGGTCGCGGTCGGATCGTCCTCGCTCCAGTGCCAGGTCGCGGTCCCGTCACCGTGCTCGGTCCGCGCGGCGAGCTCGCCGACGCCGAGCGCGGTCTTCGACTGCGGCACGCGGATCAGGGTGTCGAAGGTCGCCTTGTCGGTCGGATAGTTGTTCGACGGGAACCAGCTCTGGGCGCCCATCGGCTCGTTGACCACGAAGGCGCCATCGCAGGTCTGCGGCGGGTCGAGCGGATAGCAGGCGCGGATCCAGCCCTCGATCGAGGTGTCCGGGTCGGTGATCTCCTCGGGCGTGCCGCTGTAGGAGACCTTGACCGTGAACTCGCGGCCCCGCTTCGGCCGCGTCGAGGGATGCGGCTCGACGACCAGCTTCATCGGCTGGGTGACGACGGGGTCGTCGCTCAGGTCCGGGGTCGCCTCGACCTGGCTGAAGTCGGCCGACCGTCCGCCGACCTTGACCGAGCGAAACCTCGAGCACATCCTGGAAGTCGAGGCTGAACTCCCTCAGCTTCTGCGTCGCGGTGGCGACGATCTTGGTCTTCGCCGACGTGAGCTCGTTCGCCGCGGGGTCGTAGTCGAGGCTGATCCGGTAGTGGTCGACGTCGTAGCCGCCGTTGCCGAGCTGCGGCAGTAGCGGGTCGCCGAGCGAGCGGGCGCCGATCTGCTCGTCGGGCTTTGCGACCGCGGCGGGAGCCACGGCCAAGCCGACGACGAGGGCGATCAGGAGTGCGGTCAGCGCTTCCCTGCGATGCATGCGCTTTCACGTTATCCGAGCCGGGAAGCGCTCAAACCCACATCACCGTGTTCTTACCATCGTCTGTCATTCGCCTTCCGATTCGACCGTGATGCGGCCGTCGTCGGCCGCCCGTTTCAACGCCCTGTAGTCATCCTCGTTCTGGTCGGCGTAGGCGGCGGCGAACTCGGCGATCGCCCGATCGAAGGTGTCGCCGCCGCCGAGGTAGCCGGCGATCGCGATCCGGTCGCCGGACCGGGCGTGGGCGCGGGCGAGGATGGCGCCGCAGAGCTGCGCGTACAGGCCCATCGTCCTCGGTGACATCAAGTCGACGATCGCCGAGCCCTTCTGGTCCCAGAGCTGACGGACGTAGAAGTCGCGCTTCTTCGAGTCGGGCCCGGTCGCGGTCAGCCAGCCGAGCAGGATGTCGCCGGTGGCCTGGGTCAGCCGCTGGCCCACCACGACCCGCTGACCCTGGTGGGGGAACTCGGTCGGCGCCGTGTAGGGCTCGAGCACCGAGGGCTGCGCCTCCTTGACCTGCAGGAACAGCGGGTCGTCCTCGTCTCGGCCGACGAACAGGGCAACCCAGGCGCGGGTGCCGACGCTGCCCACGCCGACCACCTTGCGCGCCGCGTGAACGAAGCGGTAGCTGTCGAACAGCCGGCGGTACTCGGCGCTGAGGGTCGCTGCGTACTCCTCGACGAGCCTTCGTACCTGCGCCTCGGCGGTGCTGAGCTGCTCGCCCGAGAACAGGTCCTCGAACGGCACCAGGACCGGTGGGTCGCTGGCCATCCGAAGCTCGCCGTCGACGCGGCGGGTGAGCTTCGAGAAGGCGCGTATCCGGGTCTTGCGTTGTGCCTTGGCCACGGTGCGGTCGAACCGCTTGCGCTCCTCCTTGCTGACCATCGGCGCGAAGGCCTCGCGAATCTGCGCGATGTCCACGCGGCGGTACCAGAGGTCGAGATTGCTGAGCCCCGCCAGCTCGCGCATGTGCTCGCGATAAGCCCGCGCCGAGGTGCGCGCGATCTCGGTTCGCTCGGCGTCGTCGAAGCCGCGGTCGCGGGCGCCGATCTCGAAACTGGCCGCGAGCCGCTTGACGTCCCATTCCCACGGCCCGGGGAGGGTCTCGTCGAAGTCGTTGACGTCCACGACCATGCCTCGGGCCGGCGAGGCGAATCCGCCGAAGTTCGAGAGGTGCGCGTCGCCGCACGCCTGAACCCAGAGCCCGGAGCCGGGCGTCGCCGCGAGGTCGGCGGCCATGATCGCCGCGGCGCCGCGGTAAAAGGTGAACGCGGAGACAAGCATGCGCCCGTAGCGCAACGGAACGAGCTCGGGAACGCGATCGGCCGCCTGGCGCTCGAGCACCTCGACCGGGTCGGGTCGGTCGACCGCCGGCTCCCACTCGCCGTGGCTGGAGCGCGGCGCCCGTCGGCGCGCCGCCTTGCCCGCCGCGGCACGCTCGCTCGGGGACCCGTCTACGGCTTGATCCGCCGCCTGTCGTGCTGTCGCAGTAGCCATCAGATCACCACTTGAGCTCGATCTCGAGCTCGCGCTCGTCGGTTTCCACCTCGAGCTCGACCTTGAGCTGCACCTCGTCGGGGACGTGAACCTTCATCGCCATCCCGCCCTGGTCGAAATTGACCTCGTTGCCCTTGCTGAGCTGGGTCGCGAGCCTCCGCAGCCGGGTCGCGACCTCCTTCCGGCTCACGGTCTCTTTCTGCTCGATCTCGACGATGTCCATCAGCTCTCCTTCGTTGGTGTTTCGTTCGACAAGGCTGCGGTCCGGCTCGCCGCGGGTGACTGATGCCGGATCGCCACCGGCCGCGATCCGTGCAAGCGCCCGAACGCCGTCGAGGGAGCCCTCCGGCAACAGCGCCGACGGCGATGCGCCGGGGTGCTGGGGCGCGATGCGCACTCGCAGGACCAGCGAGCGGATCGAGAACCGCAGGGGTGGCGCGAGTCGCACCGCCTCGCCGTCGATCCCGGCGGGAACGGGTTGGTCGGCGCGAACCTCGAAGGTCGGGGCGCTCCACTCGCGCACCGGTCGCTGCGGCGCGCGCCCGCGCTCGCCACGGCCCGTCGGCGCCCCGGCGATCGTGATCCCGAGCAGGCCGTCATCGATCGCGGGGCGGGTTCCGGAGCCCACCGCCCGTCCAAGCCGGTAGCGATTGTTCGAGACCAGGATCACGGCACCGGAGCTGTGCTCCTGTCCGTCCGGACCCGTCCAGCGCAGATCGAGGCCCGAGCCCGAGGGCCCAAGCGTATCCGGCACCGTGTCGAGCAGCGTGCGGAGCTTCGCGCCGCGGTAGCCGGAGCGCTGAACGGCCTCGGCGTAGACGCCCAGGGAGACGTTGTTGACGAACACGCGCCCGTTGACCTCTCCGAGATCGACCCGGCGCTCGCCACCGCCGACGAAGGCGTCGAGGGCCCCGACGACATCGTCGCGGTCGACTCCCAGATCGAGTGCGAAGTGGTTTCGCGTTCCCGCCGGCACGCAGGCGTAGGGGAGGTCGAGCTCCGCCGCGATCGCGGCGACGATCGCCTGCGAGCCGTCGCCGCCGGCCATCGCGAGCGCGTCGGCGCCGCCGGCGACGGCATCGCGGACGATCTGCTCGAGGTCCGCGCCCGGCGTGAGCTCGATCGGCTCGATGCCGCGCGCCCGCGCCTCGGTGGCGAGCGAGAACCGCTCGGCCTTGCCGCCGCCCGACTTCGGATTGAAGATCAGGACCGGATGCTCCGGCGCCGGTACGGGCGACAGATGAGCGCGCCCGCTCAGCGCGGACAGCGCGAGTGAGCCGGCGACCACCAGCCCGCCGACGATCAGGGCGACCTCGACCACGCGCTCGTTGAGGACCAGCAGGATCGCTGCGGCGAACGCGATTGCGCCCACCGAAAGGCCGATGGCCCGCACTGCGCCGCGCCGCAGGACCCCGTACCAGGCGACCACTCCCGCGATGCACACCAAGCCGAGCACGAGCAGGCCCTGCGGGAATTCCTGCACGGCCACGATCAGCGCCAGAACGAGGGCGGCGAGGCCGATGACCAGGGCGCCGACTGCCGCAATCTGCCTGCCGCTCATAGGATCATCCTCCCCTTGAACCCTTCAGGCGCCGAGCAACCGACACGGGCAGCTGCCTGGCTTCGCGACGCCGAGCGCGTCGACGTCGCCATCTACGCGGCGATCGCCCGGACGCCGACACCGGCGCTCGACCACGCGATGGCCCGTCTCACCCGCGCCGCCGATTACTCGCGCCTCTCGCTCGGAGCAGCGGCGATCATCGCGCTCGTCGGTGGGCGTCGGGGCCGGCGCGCCGCGGCGAGCGGCCTTGTCTCGGTGGGGGTCACCGCCGCTATCGTAAACCTCGCGCTGAAGCCGCTCGGGCGGCGCCGGCGCCCGGACCGCCTCGCCGAGGAGGTCCCCGTCGCCCGGCACACGAGGATGCCGATCTCGACCGCGTTCCCCTCCGGTCACTCCGCAACGGCCTTCGCCTTCGCGACTGCAGTCGGTCACGTTCTCCCGGCGGCCTCGCTCCCCCTCCATGGACTTGCTGCGCTGGTCGCCTACTCGCGCGTCCACGCCGGGGTCCACTATCCCGCCGACGTCGTCAGCGGCGCTCTCGCCGGGACGGTCCTGTCTCAACTGACTACGCACGCGCTCGACCGCCGCTGAACGCCATGAAGCTCGCGGCCCTGAGGCGGACGCGCCCGCTCGATTGCTAATGCGTCAACCCCGCCGCCTCGAAGGCTTCGGCTTGGTTCGTGTAGTTGCAAAGCCGCACTATCACGCCTCCATGCAGCTCGGCGACCACGGTGAACGTGAGGGCAGTGGGACTGCCGGTCTGGCGGTCCCGGGCCGTGACCCGCACGGAAGCGACGACCTGCTCGCGGGCGCCGATCAGCCTCGTCGGCTCGATCCACACATCCTCCCAGCGCGCCATGGCCCTGCGGAGGTATCGGCCGACGCCTTCATGCCCCTGATAGGTCCCCGCCTCCAAGTAGACGCTGGTCGTGGTCCATTCGATCTCCGGGTCGAGAACGCCGATTATCTCCTCGAGCCCGCCCCGATTGAACGCGTCGATCCACTCACGTACGACCTCGACGTTGTCCTGCGCCATGTCCGCAGTATCCCCCTGATCCCGAACCCGGGATGGCCACGACTGCCGGCCTACTCGGCGCTGGCGACCGAGTCGCAGAGCTTCGTGAGCGCGTCCTGGGCCTGGCCAGAGGGGAGCTGCTGAACCGCGCTGCGACAGGAGCTCGCCGCCGACGACAGGGCCTGCTTCACGTTCTCGCCGCCGCTGCTCAGCGCCTGCTTGACGGACGTGCCGACGGATGTACAGGCCGACCCGAGCGCGGTCCCGGCTGCGCCGCCGAGCTGCTGGGCCTCGTCGCTGCACGACTTGACGGCAGCGTCGACCTTCTGCTCCGCGGCTGCGGCGGCGGATCCGGTCGTGGTGGTGGTCTCATCATCGTCGTCGCCGCACCCCGCCCAGGTTGCTCCGGATAGGGCGAGGGCAAGAATCGCGGTGGCGGCTACGGCGCGTCGCATCTCGGCGCTATCAGATCATGCGCGGGTGCGCTCGTCAACACCCGATCAGCGGTGGTACCGGTCCGAGCTCAGGTCCACTCGGGGCCGAACAGCGGCGGGCGCGAGACGATCGGCTTCAGCACCAGCGCCTCGCGGGCGCGGTCGGCGATCCCCCGCGCGGTGAGGCCGAAGTGCTCCATGCAGGCCTCGCCGGTTCCCGACACGCTGAACTCGTCGCCCATCCCGACCGCGAAGATCGGCACCGGGTGCTGCTCGGCCGCCACGTGGCGGACCGCGTCGGCGAGCCCGCCGGTCACCCGGTGCTCCTCGGCCGTAACAGCCACGCCGGTCTTCGAGATCGACTCGAGGACCGGCTCGGAGTGGATCGGCTTGACGATCGAGACGTTGAGCACCTCGGCCTCGACCCCGTCCTCGCGCTCCAGGGTCTCGGCGGCGTCGAGGGCCCGCCAGACCATGTGGCCGGTGGCGATCAGGCTGATGTCCTTGCCATCGCGGACCACGTCGACCCCGCCGCCGAGGCTCTCGGGGATCTCGTCGTAGACGATCGGGGTGGAGGGCCGGCCGAAGCGCATGTACATCGGCTCGTCGTTGGCCTCGTAGCTGTCGATCACCGCGCGGTAGGCCTGGTTGTAGTCGGCGGGAACGACGACCTGCATCCGCGGCATCGCGCGCATCAGGGCGATGTCCTCGATCATCGCGTGCGAGGCGCCGTCCTCGCCGAGCGAGACGCCGCCGTGCGAGGCGCCGATCCGGACCTTGAGCTCGTTGTGGGCAATCCCGAGGCGCACCTGGTCGTAGGCGCGGCCCGCGGCGAAGATCGCGAAGGTCGAGGCATAGGGCACCTTGCCGGTCGCCGCCAGCCCGCAGGCCATCGACATCATGTTCGCCTCGGCGGCCCCGCAGTTGAAGAAGCGGTCGGGGAACCGCTTGCCGAACTTCATCGACTGAGTCGAGACGGCGAGGTCGGCGTCCAGCGCGACGACCTCCTCGTGCGCCTCGCCGAGCTCGACGAGAGCGTCGCCGTAGGCATGGCGGGTCGCGATCGGCTCGGTCTTAGGAAGCTGGGGCTCCGCCTGCGTGCCCACCGCTACTCCTCGGCCTCGTGGATCGCCTGCGTCTGGCGCTCGAGCCGCTGCTCGAGCTCCTCGAGGGCCTCGGCGGCGAGCTCGGGGCTCGGCGGCTTGCCGTGGAAGCCGAAGCGCCCCTCCATCGCCGAGACGCCCTTCCCCTTCTTGGTCTGGCAGACGATCGCGGCCGGGCGGTCGAGCGTGCGGCTGCGTTCCAGCGCCTCGACGATCGCGGCCATGTCGTGGCCGTCGATCTCGACCGCGTCCCAGCCGAACGACTCGAACTTCGCCCGCACGTCGCCGGTGTCCATGACCTCCTCGGTCGTCCCGTCGGTCTGCAGATGGTTGTAGTCGACGATCGCGGTCAGGTTCGAGACCCCGAAGTGCGGTGCCGCGGCTGCCGCCTCCCAGGTCTGGCCCTCCTGGATGTCGCCGTCGGACAGGAGGCCGAACACGTGCGCGGTCTCGGCGAGCCCGTCGAGCCGCACCCCGAGGCAGATGCCGACGCACATCGACAGCCCCTGACCGAGCGAGCCGGTCGAGACCTCGACGCCCGGGGTGCGCTTCATGTCCGGATGGCCTTGAAGGTGGGCGCCGATCTGCCGCAGGCCCATCAGGTCCTCCCGGGGGAAGTAGCCGGTGTGGGCGAGCGCGGCGTACTGGATCGGTGCCGCGTGGCCCTTGCAGAGGACGAAGCGGTCGCGCTCGGGCCAGGCGGGGTTCTGCGGGTCGTGGCGCAGCACGCGGTAATACAGCGCGGCGACGATGTCGGCGGCCGAGAGCGAGGAGTCCAGGTGCCCGGACTTGGCGACCGCGAGCATCGTCGTGCAGTCGATCCGGAGCACGGTGGCCCAGCGCTCGAGCTCGGCGATCGTCGGCTGATGCTCCCCCTCGGTGTGGCGCGACGGGGGCTTCGGGTCCGGGACCGGCCTCAGGTGCGTCACGCGGGCGAGGTTAGCTGACGTCACGTTGCGTCAACGTATGGCCCGGGGCGGACGGGACGCGACCCTCCGATCACCGCAAAATGCAGGGACACATGACAAGACGACTCAGCCTCGCGGCGGTGGCGTCAATCGCGCTGGCGCTGGGCGCCTGCGGAGACGAGGAGCCGATCCCCCCGCTGACGGCGCCCGAGCCGGAGGCGGGCTCCGAGGCCCCCGCGACGACGGCGCCGGACGACGGCCCGAGCGCCGGCGAGGATCCCGTCCCGAAGCCGCCAGAGGACAAGCCGTCGGGCCCGGCCGAGAGCGGCGCCGCCGACCCGCGCGTGACGGAGCTCGAGCGCGAGGCCGAGCGGACGGTGCGCGCCTACGTCGCGGCGCTCGACGCACGCGACGGCGAGCGCGTCTGCGACTTGTTCGCACCGGGGGTCACGCTCCCGAACGATCTCGAGCTTCCCGAACGGCGTCCCGGCGGCTGCGGCCCGTCGCTCGAGGCCTCGATCGGCTACCGCGATCCCCGCGGGCTGCCGGTCTGGGAGGGCGCCGAGGTCGCGGAGATCCGCTCGGTCGAGCTCGAGGGCGGCGGCAAGGGGGCGACGGTGACGGCGACCGTGATCACCCGGTTCGCGGACCGCGACGAGCCGTCGATCGAGGACGACGTCGTCTATCTGGGTCGCCTCGGAGACGGAGACGCGTGGTGGGTCAGCAAGCCGAGCGCCACCCTGTATCGCGCGATCGGCGCCGAGGTCCCGCCCTCGGCGCTCACCCCGCCCTGACGGTCGCGCAACCCGCCTCGACCGAACTGCGTGGATCCACGCCCACCCCCCGGGCGTAAACCCACACAGTTCGAAGAACCACCCGATCGCCCCCTCAGTGACGAAGGGCCACTAGCGCGGCACCGACAGGATCCGCTGCTGCGGAGCGGTGCCGCTGATCTGGGTGACGTAGGCGCGCCGCTCGGAGAGCGCCGTCGACCAGAGCGTGTCGTGGCGTCGCGAGAGCAGCGTGCGGCCGTGCCCGCGGCCACCGACGGCGGCGAGCTTCAGCCGGTCGGCGCGCTTGGTGTTGCGGACGTAGAGCAGCGACTTGCCGTGAATCGACGGGTTCGAGAGACCGTCGACGACCGAGCGCATCAGCGTCGTCTTGGCGCGCTTCTTGCGCTCGGCCCCGAGCAGTCGCTTGATGATCCGGTTCTCGTGCCGGGTCGCCCGCGCGTAGACCAACCGATTGCCGTCGATGCTGGGTCGGCCGAGCTGGGCGGCGCCTCCCGCGCGCCCGAGTGACCGCTCGGGCCCTGGGTTGGCGGGGTCGGCGATGTTGCGGGCGCGAAGCAGGTCCCGGCCATTCGTGCGCGCCCGCCATGCGACCCAGCGGCCGGAGATCGCCACCGCGTCGGCATCTGCGGCCGGCACTCGGCCGATCACTTCGAGGCTGGTTGCCGAGAGGACCAGGATCTCGTCGTTCAGGACCACGGCGACCCTTCCCTGGCCGGCAGCCGGATCGTGCCCCGGGAGCGCCGTCCTGTGGCCGTCGCGGCGCAGGAAGGCCGACCCGTCGGGGCGCTCGAAGGCCAGCGCGTCGCCGGCGGGCGCGGGATCGGCGGCGGACTGCGCCTCGACGTTCGACGCCGTCGCGGGGGCGGTGACGGCGAGCGCCACGGCGGCGCCCAGGAGGGCGAGCCCGTCCCCAACGCGGAAACCCCGGTAGATCGCCGGGCGGCCCGCCATCGCCTCCGTGACCCGGATGCCCGCCGGCCGGTCGGCGATGGGCGCGACCAGCGTGATCGGCAGGGCCCGTCCGACGGCGAACGCGAGCCCAACCGCAACGCCAACCGCCGGCTCCCCTACCGCCGCCACGATTCCGGCGAGCGCGAAGACGCCGAATGTGAGGACGAACGTGGTGAAACCGAGGCCCAGCAGGACGCCGTAGAGGCCCGCGGCGACCGGCATCGGCATCACCCGCCGCCAGTGCTCGGGAAGCTGGCGGCGGACCTGGGGCATGATCGCGGTGCCTCGCAACTCGGCGAGCGCGGCGGCCAGGGCGAGCGCCGCGGCGAGCGCGTAGGCGAGCCGGTCGCCGGCGCCGTGGACTACCCCGCCGAGCGCGCCAAGGGCGCCGAACGTCACGACGCCGCCGACGAGCGCGCCGAGTGTGAACGTGAGACAGGCCGCCAGCGTGGTCGAGCGCCCCCCGGTGTGCCCGACGGGCCCGATCGTCTCGATCATCGAGAAGCCGCACGGCGACCAGGTCCCGGTCAGCCCGGCGAGGAAGGCGGCGGCAGCGAGTGTGAGCTCGAGGCCGTCCACGCTCAACACGGCACCTTGGTCTGGAAGTACATGACGCAGAAGACCTTGCGGCCCCGGTAGCAGTAGCCCTCGAGCGCCTCGTCGCCGTTGATCCGCGTGTCGTGGTGCGCGCAGCAGTCGACGAGCTTTCGCACGTGCCCGCTGCAGCAGCGGTACCAGCCGCCGTCGACCGTGGTCGGAAAGCCGTACCGGTGCCCTGTCTCGTCACAGACCTTGGTTCGTGGCGCCGGCGGGAGCGGGCGGCCGTCGGGATCCCGGAGGACGTCGCCATGCTCGTTGACCGGCTCGCCCCTGCGGTTGACGCGCCGGCCCAGGTTGTCCACCGGCTCTCCGTCCGAGGCGCGCAGCGGATACCCGCGGCCGTCGATGCGCGGCATGCCATTCGGGTGTGGACAGGAGCCGGTGGTGTAGGTGTGGCCGCAGAAGTGGAACGCATCGGCCTCGCCGGGCTTCACCGCCCTTGCCACCAGCCCGCCGGCGGCGATCGCGGTCACCGCACCGCCGACACGTGCAAGGAAGCCGCGTCGGGACGTATCGGCCGCGAGCGAGTCCAGCGCCCGCGAGACTCGGTTGCGCTCAGACACCCACCGCTCCGGCGACGTAACGCTCGGCCCGGCGACGCTCGGCGGCGGCCAGCACGCTCTCGAGCTGAGCGAGGTTGTTGAAGGTTCCCTTCGCCAGCACCAGCCCCTCGAGGTCGAAGGCGACCGCGAACGGGCTCCCCGGTATCCCGAGCTCGGTCCAGACGCCCGCCTCCGCGGCCTCCTCGAACGTCCTGACGGCGATCGACGGCTCGCTCGCGAGCGTCGCGATCGACGGCTCGAGCGCCCGGCAGACGTGACAGCCCGCGGATGTGAACACGGCGAGCGCGAGCCTGGCATCGGGCGCCGGGTCGAAGCGTGAGATCGCCGCGCTGCGCGAGCCGAGGGCCGGGCCCTCCTCTGGGATCTCGAGGGCGGCCTCCGGGCCGAGTCGAAGCCTGAGCATCCCGACCTCGCGGGCCAGCGCGAGCACCGCGACCGCGAGACCGGCGCACACCAGCAGCGCGAGCCCGAGACCGAGGCCCAGCCACTCGTCGGTGCTCAGATCACCCTCCGGCAGCAGCGGGAGAGCGGCGAAGGCGACGGCGAGGATCGCGTTGCGGCCCACGGCCGCCCAGCTCACCCTCGACCGGGCGCCGAAGCACGCGCACGGCGCTCCCGCGCGCCCGCGCAGGATCGCGCCGACCATCGTCGCGGCGAACAGCGCCATGAGCGCCGCCGCGAGCAGTGCCGCGGTCGTCGAGCCGGCGATCACGCCGGCGGCGAGACCGAGCTCGGTGA
This sequence comes from uncultured Solirubrobacterales bacterium, assembly GCA_963729075.1. Classification (GTDB taxonomy): domain Bacteria; phylum Actinomycetota; class Thermoleophilia; order Solirubrobacterales; family 70-9; genus WHSW01. The sequence continues at coordinate 120,718 of CAVSMU010000006.1, forward strand.
CGATCAGCAGCGCCCAGGCAACGACCTGCGCACGGGCGCCCCGCGACGCCGAAGGTCGCCATCGCGGCGCGGCTCGACGCGGGGCTGGCGAGCTTCGCGAGGCTCGCCCCGGCCAGAACCCCACCGAGGACCAATCGCGCCGCCACCTCGAGCACGCCGCAACGCTACCAGCGACTGCGATGTACTCGCCCGGGCGGCGCCGACGTCGGCTGCCGCCCGGGCTCGTTCGTTCTTACGGGCGAGGTGCTACTCGTTTGCCCTAGCCGATCGCGACCATTCGCTCGATCGGCACCCGGGCGCGCTCGGCGACGTCGGCGGCGACCTTGACCTCGACCTCGAGGTCACGCAGCGAGTCGCGCACCTTGGGCAGCGTGATCATCTTCATGTACTTGCAGAACGCCATGCGGTTGGCCTCGATCAGGCGCGCCTGCGGCGCGGCCTGCTGCAGCGGATAGAGCATCCCGGTCTCGGTGGCGACGATGAACTCGCCCTCGGGATGGGCCTCGACGTGCTTCAGCATCCCCGAGGTCGAGAGCATGTGCACGCCCTCGGCGTCGACGTCACCGGAGGCGACGTACTCCATCGCCTGGGTCGAACAGCCGCACTCGGGGTGGATCAGGAACTCCGCGCCGGGGTGCTCGGCGCGGGTGCGGACGATGTCGTCGGGGCGGATGCCGGCGTGCACGTGACACTCGCCGTCCCACACGTGGAAGCGCCGGTAACGCTCCGGGTCCTCGGTGAGACCGGTCTCGCGGGCGACGAACGAGCCGAGCCACATGTCGGGGCCGAAGAGGATCTCGGTGTCTGGTCCGTGGGTCCGCCAGATGTGCTCGACCACGCTGACGGCGTTCGAGGAGGTGCAGCAGTAGTCGGTCTCCGCCTTGACCTCGGCCGAGGTGTTCACGTACATCACGACCACGGCGCCGGGGTGCTCCGCCTTCCAGGCGCGCAGCTGGTCGGCGTCGATCGAGTCCGAGAGGGAGCAGCCGGCATTCGGGTCGGGGATCAGGACCGTCTTGTCCGGCGAGAGGATCGAGGCGGTCTCGGCCATGAAGTGAACCCCGCAGAAGACGATCACGTCGGCGTCGGTCGAGGCGGCGCGCCGCGACAGACCGAGCGAGTCGCCCATGTGGTCGGCGACGTCCTGGACCTCGGGCACCTGGTAGTTGTGGGCGAGGATGACCGCGTTGCGCTCCTTCGCGAGCGCGCGCACCTCCTCGGACATGCGCCGGATCTCCTCCGCAGGCAGCTCCGGATGTGTCTGGGGCTGGACCGTCGGCAGTTCGACCGCCATCGCGATTCCTTTCCTATGTTCGCCGGTCCGTGCCAGTCCGCAGCGCTGGCCTCAAACCGGGCGAATGAACTGCGGCACAGTTTACTGAGGTAGATCTCATGCCGGAGATCCCAGAAGTCGAGATCACCACGCGCCGGCTCGGCGCGGCGCTGGCCGGCGCCGCGGTCGAGTCGACCCTGGCGCCGGGGATGGTGGCGATGAAGACCGTGACCCCCCCGCTCGACTCCCTGGTGGGCCAGACGATCGAGGGCGCGCGGCGGATCGGCAAGATGCCGGTGATCGAGTTCGCCGGCGCCGACGGGCGCTGGGATCTGCTCGTCCACCTGATGTCGGCCGGCCGCCTGCAGGTGTTCGACAAGCGCGCGTCGCTCAAGGACCGCCGCTCGCGGGTCCTGATCCGGCTCGCCGACGGCCGGGAGCTGCGCCTGCGCGAGTTCGGGACCAAGCAGCGCGCCTGGGCCAAGCTGCTCGCCGATGGCGAGGTCGAGCGCGACGAGATGGTCGCCACGCTGGGCCCGGAGGCCTGGCCGGCGCCGCCGCTGGAGGCGCTTGCAGCGGCTGTCGATCAACCCCGACACCTGCATCCGCTGCTTCGCGACCAGCGGGCGATCGCCGGGATCGGCCGCAGCTGGGTGGACGAGATCCTCTGGGAGGCCCGCCTGTCGCCGTTTCGGAAGGGAAGCGAGCTGACCTCGGAGGAGGTCGAGCGGCTCTACGACGGGCTCGCCGTGCTCGGTGCGGCGATCGACCACTACGAGGACGTGATCGGCGAGCAGGTGCCCGACAAGCTGCCGATGCCGTTGAAGGTCCACCGGCGCGAGGGCGAGCCGTGCCCGCGCTGTGGGACGACGATCGAGGCCGTCTACTTCGCCGAGCACCAGACCAACTACTGCCCCGCCGAGCAGACCGGCGGCCGGGTCCTCAAGGACCGCCGCCTCTCACGGCTGCTGAAGTGACGGCGTCTCAGCGCCGCAGCAGCCGGCGGGTGATCGCCTGGCCGATGGTCAGCGGATGGTTGAACACGGTCGCGATCCGTCCCCTGAGGCTCAGTGGGTCGTGGGCGATCCCGAGCTGGCGCAGGATCGTCGCCGCGTCGAAGTAGACGCGCTCGCAGACCAGCCTCTCGTCCTCGAACAGAAACAGGGCGCAGAAGCGCATCTCGAACTCGCGCCCGGTCGGCGGCAGCCCGCGGAAGGGACCCAGGTGGGTTCCGTAGAGCATCGCTTCGACGATCACGGCGTCGTCAGCGTGGTGGAGGGCGATCAGCTCGTTGCGCTGATCCGGGAACGCGGCGCGGGTCTCCTCGAAGTAGGCGGCCACCTCGCGGCGCCCGTCATGGACGTCGCCGGTCGCGATCAGCTCGTAGCGCGGGTGATCGAAGGTGCCGAGGGTGACGTCGAACTGGTGCCGGTTCTCGGACTCCATGTGCTCGATGACGGTCGTCTCCCGCTTCTCGCGCACCGCCTTCGCCGGCCCGGTCGCCATCCGCGCTGAGCCTATCCCCTCGAGTCGCCAACGGCGAGCGCGCGCTCAGGCCGGGTCCAGCAGCAGGCTGAGGTCGAGCGCGGGCGCGGAGTGCGTGAGCGCCCCGACCGAGATCATGCCGACCCCGGTCGCCGCGATCTCGGCGACGTTGTCCAGCGTCACTCCCCCCGATGCCTCCAGCTCCGTGCTGCCACCGGAGGCGTCGCGAGCGGCGACGGCCTCGCGCAAGTCGGCGACGCCCATGTTGTCGAGCAGCAGCCGGTCGGCGCCCGACTCCAGGCCGGCGCGCACCTCGGCCAGGGTCCTGCACTCGACCTCGACCGCCATGCCCGGCTGCGCCTCTAGCGCTGCGGCGACGGCCGGCGCCAGGCCGCCGGCGAGCGCGATGTGGTTCTCCTTGATCAGGATCGCGTCGTCGAGGCCGAGGCGGTGGTTGCGGCCACCGCCGGCGGCCACCGCGCTCTTCTCGAGCGCCCGCAGCCCCGGGGTCGTCTTGCGGGTGTCGAGAATCACGACATCGTGCGGGCGGGCGAGCTCGGCGAAGCGGGCGGTCAGGGTGGCGATCCCCGACAGGTGTGCGAGGAAGTTGAGCGCGGTGCGTTCCGCGGTCAACAGCGCTCGCGCGGGACCCGCGACGATCGCCACGTCCGCGGGCACGTCGTCGCGCCATTCGCCTTCGATCACGAGCCGGTCGACGCCCTGCGCGCCGCTCTGGGCGAACGCCTCGGCCGCGGCGTCGAGCCCGAACAGCACCCCCTGCTGCTTCTGGACGATCCGCGCCCGGGCCCGTGCCGACGCGGGCACGACCGCCTCGGAGGTCACGTCCCCGGCCCCGACGTCCTCGGCCAGCGCCCGGGCCACGAGCGCCGAGAGCTCCTCCATCAGCCGCGCGGGAAGACGGCGATCGTCGCGGTGAAGCCGTGCAGGAAGTTGCGGCCGCCGACAGGGCCGATCTCGCCCGCGCAGAAGAACCCGCCGGCCGGGGCGCCGAGAGCGTCCTCGACGGCGCTCGCATCGTGGTCGGGGATCTCGAACATGTGCGAGCCGCGACCGTTGCAGGTGAACAGCAGGGCCCCCGCGGCGCCGGACACGCCGAGCGCCTCGGTCTGGGCCCGGAGCGCGTCGCGCAGGTCCTCGTCCGCGGTGGCTCCGTCGCGGACGTGCATGCGAACGGTCTGCCCGATCCTTACCCGATCTCCGAGCGCCAGCGACCCCCCGTCGGGATCGGCGCCGATGATCGGTCGCACGAGAAAGTCGCCGCGCTCGTAGTCGGGCCGGTTCTCGTCGATGACGATGCCCAGCATCAGCCCCTGCGCCGCGAGCAGCTGCTCGCGGCGATCCAACTCGCCGATCGCCTCGCGCAGTCGCTCGACAGCGGGGCGAGAGGCGAGCTCCTCGATGACGTTGGCGTGCGCGCCCGTGATCGTCATCTCGGGGCCGACGGGTGTCGCTCCCTGCGAGACGCAGGGGACGAACGGGACCCCGGCGAGCGAGCACGCCACCGCTCCGCCGTGAAGCACGTCGCCGTCGCGAAACAGCGACGCCGAGCCCGCCGCCGCCGCGCTCGCGAGGCCGCCGAGCACGGGCATCCCGGGCCGGGCGTCGTTGACATGGGCGAGCAGCGCCTCGGCGCTGAACGTGTACGGGTCGGCGAGCACGAGCAGGGCCTCCCCGAGCCCGCCGGGCTCCGGCAGACCCCGAAGCGTCACCCCTTCCGTGTCCTGCTCCGCCTCGAAGTGGTGGGTGGCGATCGTCGCTTCGGGTGCCGAGAGGGCCCAGACGACGGCGCCGGGTCCCGCCTCGATCTCACGACCGCGTCCGAGCACGCCGCCGGCACCACAGCCGATCAGCGCCCGCGGCGCAAGCCGATCGTGGACCTCGGAGACGATCCACTTGGCGTGGCCCAGATGCGGCGCGCCCGCGAAAACGAGCGCAAGATCGCAGTCGCCGTCGAGCCCCCGCGCCGCCTCGGCGGCGGCGAGGCCGAACGCCTCGACCGGATCGAGCTCGTCCGACAGGCCGACCGACACGCTCAGGGTCATGGCTGAACGGTAGCGGCGACCCGGCGCGCCGCCGCCTACGAGCGCTCGCGCGCCGAGGCGAGCAGGTACTCGCGGACGAAGGCGTCGATGTCGCCGTCCAGGACCCGGTTGGCGTCGCCGACCTCCAGGCCGGTCCGATGGTCCTTGACCCTGGTGGACGGGTGGAGCGTGTAGCTGCGGATCTGCGAGCCCCACTCGGCCGCCTTCTGCTCGCCGCGCTCGGCGGCGAGCTCCTCGGCCCGCTTGCGTTCCTCCTCCTCGAGCAGCCGGGCGCGGAGCAGGCGCATCGCGGTCGCCTTGTTCTGCGTCTGCGAGCGCTCGTTCTGACACTGGACGACGAGCCCCGTCGGCAGATGCGTGATCCGCACCGCGGAATCGGTCTTGTTCACGTGCTGGCCGCCGGCGCCCGAGGCGCGGTACGTGTCGACCCGAAGGTCCTCCTCGTCGAGCTCGACCGAGACCTCGTCGTCGACCAGCGGCGCCACGTCGACCTGGGCGAAGGCGGTGTGGCGGCGCGACTGGGCGTCGAACGGCGAGATCCGCACGAGACGGTGGACCCCACGCTCGGCGGCGAACAGGCCGTACGCGTTCTCGCCCTTGGCGATGAACGTCGCCGACTTGATCCCCGCCTCCTCGCCCTCCGAGGCCTCCTTCATCTCGACGTCGAAGCCGCGGCGCTCGGCCCATCGCAGATACATCCGCAGGAGCATCTCGGCCCAGTCCTGCGAGTCGGTGCCCCCGGCGCCGGAGCGGACCGTGACCACGGCGTCGCCGGCGTCGTAGTCGCCGCTGAACAAGCGCGCCTCCTCGAGCTCGGCGAGCCTGCCCTCGACCGAGGCGAGCTGTGAGTCGAGCTCGGCGGCCAGCTCGGGATCGTCGGCGGCCATCTCGGCGAGCTCGTCGAGATCCGCGGCGTCGCGCTCGAGCGCCCGAAACATCTCGAGCCGGCGCTGAGAGCGCGCGTGCTCCGCGGAGGTCGCCGCCGCCCGCTCCTGGTCGTCCCAGAAGCCGGGCGCGCCCATCTCGCCCTCGAGCCGGCCTACCTGCGCCTCGAGCCCGGCCGGGTCAAAGGTAGTCCGCGAGCAGCGTCAGGCCCTCGCGAATCTCACCGATCCGCGCGCTCACGACCTCCTTGGACGGCGTCTCGGGCACAGCCCAAGCTTAGCCCCGGCGTCGGGGCGTGCTGCTCGGAACGACGGCCGACCCCTACCGCCGCCGCCGCTTCGTCCGCACGACCTTGAACCTGTCGACGGCAGCCGCGCCGGCCTCGCCGAGGAAGTTGGTGCCGACGATCGACATCTTGTGCTTGCCCTTCTTCACTTTCGTCTTGTGCGGCGAGGTGCAGTCCTTCGCCGGCTTGCGGTCGAGCTGGCAGGTGAACGTCGCCGTGGGCTCGTTCGAGGTGAACGTGAACTTGACCTTGGCCTTCGTCTTGCCGCGCTTGGTCTTGACCTTGCGCTTCGGGCTCTTCGTGATGTTCGCCTGCGGGACCTCGGTCGGCGTGGCGCCGGAGCCGTAGACGTTCTCGCCGGTGACCTGCTGGATCCCGGTCTGCAGCGCGTTGCCCATCGTCGTGCCGCCGGCGATCCGCCCGTAGATGCCGGGGAACTGCGCCTGGGCGCAGCCGATCCCCCAACTGGTGTCGCCGACGAGCCGGAAGGTCCCGGTCCGCGTGCTCGGGTCCGAGACGGGCACGACGATCGGGCCCCCGCTGTCGCCCTGGCAGGTGTCGATGCCACCGGCGGGCACGCCGGCGCAGAGCATGGTCTGGGGGTGGAACAGCCGGCCCGTAGGAGGACGGGCCGGAGCAGAAGTCGTCGCCGATGATCTGGACCTGCGCGGCCCGGAGCTGATCGGCGAACGCGCCGGCGCCGGACGCCTGATCGCCCCAACCGCTGATCCGGGCGGGGCGGCCGGCGGCCCAGGTGGCCAGCTCGTCGGCTCCCGCGACCTTGATCGGCGGGGACGTCGATGCCGACGCCAGCGTGACGACGACCACGTCGAACTCGAAGGTGACCGGGTTGAAGAGCGGATTGCCGGCCCCGTCGGTGAGGAAGAAGAAGTCGCTCCACTCGATCACCTGGCCCTCCGTGGTGGAGAGGGTCGTGCGCCCGGTGAAGGTCTCGAAGGTGTTCGGCGACACGTTGAAGCCCGTGCCCGGGTCGGGGTTGTCGAAGACGCAGTGGGCCGCCGTGATCACGACCCGCGGCGCGACCAGCGTGCCGCCGCAGAACTGGCGCTGGAACCCGTCGCCCGCGAAGAACGCGTCGTTGTAGGCGATCGCCACCTGCCACGGGTACTCGGCGATCGTCGTCGGGAACCCGCCGACGATGCGTCCCTCGGGGCGCGCCGGAGCCGGGCTCGACCCGCGCTCGGCTGCCCGATCACCCTCGGTCGCCGCCGCCGCGCTCTGCAGGTAGAGATCGGGGCCGACCTTGACCCGGTCCGGCGCGGCCGACGCCGCCGCTGCGAGCCCGAGCGTGCACGTCGCTGCCCCGACCAGCACGATCGTGAGCATCAGCGCCCTGCGTACGACCGTCATCCACATCCCTCCTCGAATCGCCGTCCCGCCCGGCACCACCGGGGGCACCGTAACACCGCCCGGCGCGAGGGGCTCAGCCGATGCCCGCCGCCCGCAGCGCCTCGTCGCGATCGGCGAACGGCTGCCAGTGCGCGATCAGCCCATCGCGGTCGAGGGTGACCAGGACCCCCAGCTCCTCCTCGAGGGCGACCTTGCGGTCCCGCTCCCAGAACCACTGCCGATGGATCAGGGCGACCGGCGGGTGCCCGTCGGCCCGCACCCCTTCGAGCACGAGCCGTTGATGGAGCTCGCCCGACGGGGTCCTGGTCGCCCAGGCTCGGGCCTCATCGCGGCCGCGCGCGAGGCCGCGCCGCGTCTGGATCTCGACCGTCGGCGAGATCACGGACTCGAGCGCGTCGAGGTCCTCGGCGTTGAAGGCGTCCACGAACGCCGCGATCGCTGCTTCGGGGTCCCGGTGGCTCACCCGAGCGCCTCGATCGCCGCGCGGCGCTCGGCCTCGACCTCGGCGCGCACGCTGCAAGCCTCGATGTGATCGTTGACGATCCCGACGGCCTGCATCAGGGCATACGCCGTGGTCGGGCCGACGAAGCGGAAACCGCGGCGCTTTAGGTCCTTGGCCAGGGCGGTCGACTCGGGCGTCGTCGCTGGGACCCCGTCGAGGTCGGGGGGCGCCTCTGCGCTCGCCGGCCGGAACGACCACGCCAGGCGCGCCAGCGACTGGCCCGCCCCGGCCAGCTCGACCGCCGCGCGGGCGTTGGCGATCGCCGCGTCGATCTTCGCCCGGTTCCGCACGATTCCGGCGTCGGCCAGCAGGCGTTCGCGGTCGCGGTCGCCGAACTCCGCCACCCGCTCGAAGTCGAAGTCCGCGAACGCGGCCCGGAACGCCTCCCGCTTGCGCAAGATCGTCAGCCACGAGAGCCCGGACTGGAAGGCCTCCAGGGTCAGTCGCGCGTAGATCCCGCGGTCATCGGTCACCGGTCGCCCCCACTCCTCGTCGTGGTAGGCGAGGTAGTCGGGCGCTGAGAGCGCCCAGGGACAGCGGTCGCTCATCTCGGAGCCGGGGGCAGGCGTACCGAAATGCGCTGCGTGACCGAGTCGTGTGCCTGGTCGGTGAGCTTCACCTTCAGATTCGCCCTGCCGGCCTCGGCGCCGTGTGCAACGAGCAGTGGCGTCTTATCGGTCCCGATCCGGAGGCTCTGGGTCCGGCGCGGAGCGATCCGCTCGCCACGCTGTCGCAGGACGACCTTCGCCTCGAGCGCCTCGGCGGTCTCGTAGGACAGCCTGACCAGGCGATGCCCGTCCTTGGTGCCCCCGCCGAGGTACGCCGCATCGCCGGCCACCACTCCTGCTCCGAGCGGCTTCTCGCCCGGGCTCAGCTCGTAGGCGCCCCACGGCGGGTTGGCGTTGACGATGCGGCCGGGCTCGCAGGTTGCGAGGAAGCTCGCGAAGCGCGTGCTCGGGCTCTCCACGATCACCCTGTACGCGCCCTCCGGGACCTCGGTCCAGATGATCCCGCCGTCGCCCGAGGTCGCGGGTTGCGAGCGGTCCGGGATCACCTGGTCGTTGAAGTAGATCGCGCCGCCGGGTAGCCCGGGCTTCGCCCGCGCCGTAGCGCCGGGGACGCCGTGCGGGGTCCGCTCCCGGAAGGTCTCGAAGTCGACCCCGCGCACATTGCGCGCCGAAGCCGTCGTGACGATCGCGCACTGCTCCGGGCGCCCGTCGGGGCCGATCGGCACGTCGAGCAGGGCCGAGAGGCCGTTGTACTCGGCGTCGGCCGGCGTCTGGAAGTTGACGTTCTCGAGGTCGCGGCCGCGGGTGTGGAAGGTCTGGAGGTCGATCTGGTGGTAGCCCGCCGGCGGCTCGATATACGGCGTGACATCGGCGCCGTCGGGGACCTCGAGCTCATAGTCGCCCGCGGCGTCGGTGACCGCCGAGCGCCTGGGCAGCTCGCGCACCCGGATCGTCGCCCCGGCGATCCCCTGCTCGGAGTGGTTGAACACGTACGCGCGGCCGGAGAGCGTCACCGTCGGCTTCGCCGAGACGGCGGGGCCGGGCCCGATCAGCCCCCCGAGCGCCAGCGCCGCTGCGGCCACCGCCAGCGCCACCTGCTGCCGCGCGCGGCGCGGCGCGGTCAGGCGCCGTGGCACTTCTTGTACTTCTTGCCGGAGCCGCACCAGCAGGGGTCGTTGCGGCCGATCTTCTCCTGCTCGGTCTTGACGACGGTCGCCGGATTGACGTCGGAGCCGTTACCCGCAGCGGGCGCCGCGGCGGCCGCCGCCGCGGCACCGCCACCGGCGGTCGCGAGCCCGGCCGCGCGCGCCTCTGCGATCGCCGACGGCTGCTCGCCGCCGTCGCCGCCGGAGTACTGGACGTCTCCGCGCCGCCGCTCCTCCTCATCGAACATCTGCTGCGCCTGGGCCGGCTCGATGTTGACCTCGACGTGGAAGATCACCCGTGTGAACTCCTCCCAGATCGAGGCCATCAGGTCGCGGAACATGGTGAAGCCCTCGTTCTTGTAGGCGACCAGCGGGTCGATCTGCGCGAAACCGCGCAGGTGGATCCCCTCGCGCAGGTAGTCCATCTCGTACAGGTGCTCGCGCCAGCGGTTGTCGATGATCTGCAGCAGGATCTGGCGCTCCAGGTAGCGCATCAGCTCCGCACCGAACTCGTCCTCCCGGCGGCCGTAGGCGGCCAGGGCATCCTCGCCCAGGATCCCGACGATCTGCTCGCGGCTGGAGCTCTGGGGGTCGAGGTCGGTGACCGTGACGCCGAGCGGCCACAGGCTGCCGACGTGGCCCTCGAGGCCGCCGAGGTCCCAGTCCTCGAAGATCTCGCCGGGGGTGTAGGTCTCGACCAGCCGGGCGACGACCTCCTCGAGCTCGGTGTGGGCGACGTCGGACATGTCGCGCCCCTCGAGGATCTCGCGCCGGTACTTGTAGATCACCCGGCGCTGCTCGTTCATCACGTCGTCGTACTCGAGCACCCGCTTGCGGATCAGGAAGTTCTGCTGCTCGACCTTCTTCTGCGCGTTCTCGATCGTCCGCGTGAGCATCTTCGCCTCGAGCGGGTACTCCTCGCCCTCCTCGTCGACCGGGCCGAGACGGTCGAGGATCTTGTAGATCCGCTCGCCCGCGAACAGCCGGATCAGGTCGTCCTCGGCCGACAGGAAGAAGCGCGACTCGCCGGGGTCGCCCTGGCGCCCGGAGCGGCCGCGAAGCTGGTTGTCGATCCGGCGCGACTCGTGGCGCTCGGTGCCGCAAATGAACAGGCCGCCGAGCTCGCGGATCTTGTCGCCCTCCGCCCCCGTCTGCCCGTGGAAGCGCTCGGTGTGCTCGGCCAGCTCGGCCTCCCAGCTCTCGTCACCGGGCTGGACCCCGAGGTTGCGAAGCTCGGCGATCGCCAGCTGCTCGGGATCACCGCCGAGCTTGATGTCGACCCCGCGACCGGCCATGTTGGTGGCGATCGTGACCGCGCCGAGGCGCCCCGCCTGGGCAACCGTCTCACCCTCGCGCTGGGCGTGCTCGGGCTTGGCGTTGAGGACCGCGTGCTCGATCCCCGCGCGCTTCAGCTCGCTGGAGAGCATCTCCGAGACCTCGACCGAGATCGTGCCGACGAGCACGGGCTGGCCCGACTCGTGGCGCTCCCTGATCTCGTTCGCAACCGCCTTCCACTTGCCGCCCTTGGTCTTGTAGATGAGGTCGTTGTGGTCGGCGCGGACCATCGGCACGTTGGTCGGGACCTCGACCACCGGCATCTCGTAGATCTTCATGAACTCCTGCGCCTCGGTGAGCGCGGTGCCGGTCATCCCCGAGAGCTTCTCGTAGAGGCGGAAGTAGTTCTGGAGGGTGATCGTGGCGAGGGTCTGGTTCTCCTCGCGGATCCGCACGCCCTCCTTTGCCTCGACCGCCTGGTGCAGGCCGTCGGACCAGCGCCGGCCCTCCAGGATGCGGCCGGTGAACTCGTCGATGATCTTCACCTCGCCGTCGATCACCGCGTAGTCGGTGTCGCGCTTGAACAGCGACTCGGCCTTCAGCGACTGGATCAGGTGGTTGACGAGGGTCCCGTGCTCGGAGACGTAGAGGTTGTCGACGCCGAGGAACCGCTCGGCCTTCGCGACGCCGGCCTCGGTCGGCGCGACCGTCTTGTGCTTCTCGTCGAACTCGTAGTCGTGCGTCGCCTCAGAGGTGTCGCGAGACTCGCCGAGCGACTTCAGCTTCGGCTTCATCTCCTCGCCCACCATCTGCTTGGCCAGCCGGGCGAAGGTGTAGTAGGTGTCCGCCGCCTGCTCGGGGCGCCCCGAGATGATCAAGGGCGTCCGCGCCTCGTCCACGAGGATGTTGTCGACCTCGTCGACGATCGCGAAGGCGTATTCGCGCTGGACGCAATCCTCGAGCGAGCTCGCCATGTTGTCGCGCAGGTAGTCGAAGCCGAACTCGGAGTTGGTGCCGTAGGTGACGTCGCGCGCGTACATCTCGCGCCGCTCGGCGGGCTGCATCTCCGACTGGATCACGCCGACCGAGACGCCGAGCATGTCGTAGATCGGCTTCATCCACAGTGCGTCGCGCCGGGCGAGGTAGTCGTTGACGGTCACCAGGTGAACGGGCGCGCCGGCCAGCGTGTTCAGGAAGACCGCGAGGGTGGCCGTCAGCGTCTTGCCCTCGCCGGTCTTCATCTCGGCGATCGCGCCCGAGTCGAGCACCATGCCGCCGATCAGCTGCACGTCGTAGTGGCGCTGGCCGAGCGTCCGCTTTCCCGCCTCGCGGCCGAGCGCGAACGCCTCCGGGAGGAGGTCGTGGAGCTCCTCGCCCTCGCGGGCGCGCTCGCGCAGCTCCTCGGCACGCTGGCGAATCTCGGCATCGTCGAGCAACTCGAGCTCGGGCTCGAACCGGTTGATCGACTCCACGCGGCGCTCGTAGTCCTTGAACTTCCGCCCCTCGCCGAGCCGCAGGGCCTTGTCGATGATTCCCCGGGCCATCGGGATTCAGGGTACAGCCCCAGGCTCGCCGTCCCGTGCCTACGCGGGCGCCTCGCGTAGGCCCGCGAGCCCCTCGTCGCGCGTGCGCGACGGCGCATAGCCGAGCTCGTCGCGGGCCTTGGAGATGTCGATCGTGCACTCCTGCGAGGAGACCCAGAACGCGAAGCGGCTCAGCGGCGGGCTCCCGCCGAGCGGCAGCAGGCGCCAGGCGAGCTCCCCGCCGGCCGCGAGCACGCCCGCAACGGGGATCGGGATCGTCCGGGTCGGCGGCTCGACGCCCTGCGTGCGCAGCAGGTCGGAGACGAAGTCGCGGAAGACGACCGGCTCGCCGTCGGTGACGAAGTACGCCTCGCCGGAGCGGCCCCGATCGGCGGCGAGCCGCAGACCGCGAACGACGTTGTCCACATGGGTGGTGTCGGTGAGGTGGCGGCCGCCTCCGATCCACACGAAGCGCCCCGAGCGCACCATCTCGACCATCTCCGGGAGCAGCGTCAGGTCACCCGCCCCCCAGACGAACCGGGGCCGAACAACTACGGAATCCATGCCCGTCGGCTCCTCGGCTTCGCGTCCGGGGCCGACGGGGTTCCCGGGAGTCGCGGCGAGCAGCGCGCGCTCGGCGAGCGCCTTGCTGCGCGAGTAGGGCGCCCGCGAGTCGGTGCGCAGCGGCGCGGTCTCATCGACGCCGACCAGCGGATCGCCCGCGATCAGGACCGCCTCGGTGCTCACGTGGACCAGCCTGCTGACGCCGGCCGCCGCGCACGCCTCGGCGACGTTTCGGGTGCCCTGGACGTTGTCGCGCTCGAACTCCTCCCAGGGACCGAAGTCCTCGACCTTCGCCGCGGCGTGGAACGCGACGTCACAGCCGGTCGCCGCCGCACGCAGTGATCCGGGGTCGCCGAGCTCGCCGCGGACCGGTTCGGCGCCCAACGCCGCGACGCTGTCGGCCGACGAGCGCGAGCGGGCGAGGGCCCGGACCCCGTGGCCGTCGCCGACCAGCGATTCGATCAGGCGGCCGCCGATGAAGCCGGAGCCACCGGTGACGAGCGCCTTCGCGCTCACGCCTCCCGGCGGCGCAGCCGCCCGACCGTGCGCCGGGTCTTGGCGCGGCCGCGGCGCTTCTCTCGATGGCGCTTGACCTGGCGCCGGATGTCCTCGGCGAGCTTGTGGATCGAGTGCAGCATCTCCGGCGACGCCTCTCGGGCCCGCAGGGTCGCGCCCTTGAGGTAGAGCGTCGCCTCGGCGACGTAGTGGTCGGCGATCGAGGGGTTGCGCTCCTCGAACAGCTCCACCTCGAGGTTCGCCAGCTCGGAGACCTGGCGGCCGATCCGTTCGAAGCGCTTCTCGATCGCCTCGCGGACCTCCGGGGTGACCTCGGTGTTACGGCCTCGGACCTCGATCCGCACGCTGTCTCCTTTCCTCGGGACGCTGCCACACAAATGCTACGCCCCCGGGTGCCGCTCGCCAACAGTCCGGGCGAAGACCGCGGCCCGGACCTCCGCGCAGCCGGCGGCCCGCAGTGCCGCGGACGACGCCGTCAGCGTCGCGCCTGTGGTCAGCACGTCGTCGACCAGCAGCACCCGTCCGGGCGCGGCGGCCACGGCCCGCACGCGCGGCGGCGCGGCCAGCCGCTCGCCTCGCGGCCGGCCGACCTGTCGCGGGCCGTCGGCGCGCGCCAGCGGGGCGACGACCGGCAGGCCGAGCAGCGACCCGACCTCGGCCGCGATCAGCTCCGCGGGGTCGTAGCCCCGGCGCCGGCGGCGCAGCGGGGCCGCCGGGACCGCCACCACGGTCCAGCCGGGGGGCAGCTCGCCCACGCACGCGGCGACACTCGTCCCCGCGATGCGCGTGAGGCCGAGAGCGCCGCCGAACTTGAGCGCCGCGACCAGCGCGCGCGCAACGCCCTCGTACGGCGCCGACCATGCCACGGGGCCGAGGCCCGGGAGGACCCCCGACCCGCCTCGGGCTCGGGCGAGTTCCCGGCGACAGGGGCCACAGAGCGCCTCCGCCGCGACGCACGGCGCCGCGCAGGTGGCACACCGCGGCGGCGCGAGCAGGTCACGCAGGAAGGCGATCGGTGCCGTCGGCACGGATCCACGTTCGCGCGCACTGGCGCACCCGAAGCGCGCCGATCGTCCCGGATCCGTCGCCGGAGTGCTCCGGTAGGTCGCGGTCGGGTGGCCGTGCCTAGTCGAAGACCGCGCGCTCGACAGCGGTCAGGTCGACGTCGCAGCCGATCACCGGCGGCGCCTGTCCGAGCGCGGTGTCCGGGTCCTTGAGGCCGTGGCCGGTGAGCACGCAGACGACGGTTCGAGGCGGCTCGGCGTCGGGGGCAGGCGGCAGGCCGTGAGCGAGGATCCCGGCCACCGAGGCCGCCGAGGCCGGCTCGCAGAACACGCCCTCGCGCGATGCCAGCAGGCGATAGGCGTCGAGGATCTGCTCGTCGGAGACGGCCTCGATGCGTCCTCGCGACGAGGTGAAGGCAGCCATGGCCTCCTCCCAGCGGGCCGGGTTGCCGATCCGGATTGCGGATGCGACCGTCTCGGGCTCGGCGACCGGGGCGCCACGGACCAGGGGCGCGGCTCCCTCGGCCTGGAAGCCGTAGAGCAGCGGCGCGGCGTCGAGCTCGCGAAACCCGCGCCACCAGGCGGTCACGTTGCCGGCGTTTCCGACCGGGATCGCGAGCGCGTCCGGCGCCTCGCCGAGCTCCTCGGTGACCTCGAAGGCGGCCGTCTTCTGGCCCTCGATCCGGTACGGGTTGACCGAGTTGACGAGCTCGACCGGATGGCTGTCGGCGAGCGCCCGGACGATCTCGAGCGCCTGGTCGAAGTTGCCGCGCAGGGCGATCACCCGCGCACCGTGCATCAACGCCTGGGCGAGCTTGCCGATCGCGATCCGCCCCTCGGGCACGATCACCGCGCCGCGCAGCCGGGCGCGGGCGGCGTAGGCGGCCGCGCTCGCCGCCGTGTTCCCGGTCGAGGCGCAGATCACCGCCTCTGCGCCCGCCCCCTTCGCCCGCGACACCGCGAGGGTCATCCCGCGGTCCTTGAAGCTCGCGGTCGGGTTCGCGCCCTCGAGCTTCAGCAGCACGCGCGCGCCGACGCGCTCGGAGATCACCGGCGCCTCCACGAGCGGCGTCGAGCCCTCGTTCAGGCTCACGACCGGATCGCCGGGCTCGAGCGGCAGCCGGTCGCGATACCGCTCGATGAGGGGGAGCGGGCTCATCGAGTCCGCAGACCGCAGTCCGCAGTCCGCAGGTCCTCTGCCGACTGCCGACTGCGGACTGCCGACTGCGGACTCATACGAACTCCTCCTCGATCACCCGGATCGCCCGCGGTGCCGCGCGCAGGAAGTCGAGCTTCGCGATCTGGTCGAGCGCGGCATAGAAGCGGCGCTCCGGGCACTCGTGCAGCACCATCACAAGGCGTGCGTCGTCGCCGAGGCCGCGCTGGACGACGCTCTGCACGGAGATCTCGTTGCGGCCGAGCACGTCGGCGATCTGCGCGAGCACGCCGGGCCGGTCGGCGACCTCGAGGTGCAGGTAGAAGGACGAGGCGACGTCGACGATCGCCGGCAGCTCGCGGCGGACCTGGTGCACCGGGGCCTCGCCGGCGAGGATCGAGACGACGTCGCCCAGGACGGCGGTCGCGGTCTCGACCCCGCCCGCCCCCGGGCCCGACATCGTGATCTCGGTGATCGCCGGCGCCTCGACCATGACCGCGTTGAAGGGCCCTTCGACCGGCGCGAGCGGATGGCCGCGATAGAGAAAGCAGGGGAAGACGCGCACGCTGATCCCGCCCTCGATCCGCTCGGCGACGCCGAGCAGCTTCAACGACAGCCCGAGCTCCTTCGCGTAGGACAGGTCGTCGGGCTGGATCTCGGTGATCCCCTCGTAGGTGACGTCGGCGAGCTCGACCGGCGTGTGGAAGGCCAGCCTGGCGAGGATCGCCATCTTCGCCGCCGCGTCCGCGCCGCCGACGTCCTCGGTGGGGTCGGCCTCCGCGTAGCCGAGCTCCTGGGCGCGGCCGAGCACGTCCTCGTAGGAGGCGCCCGTGTTCGCCATCTCGGTGAGGATGAAGTTGGTGGTGCCGTTCACGATCCCGAACACCTTCGTGATCTCGGTCGCGGCGAGGCTCTCCTGGATCACCCGGATCACCGGCACGACGCCGGCGACGGCTGCCTCGAAGCGCAGCTGGACACCGGCTCTCCGGGCCGCCTCGAACAGCTCCTCGCCATGCTGCGCGACGAGCTGCTTGTTGGCGGTCACGACGTGGCGTCCCGCGGCGAGCGCGCGCGTGACGTAATCGCGCGCCGGGTCGATGCCGCCGATCAGCTCGACGACGATCTCGCTGCGATCGAGGATCGACTCGAAGTCGCCCTCAGAGCGCCGCAGCACCCCGGTGATCTCCGGCCGCCGGCCGGCAGGAACCGCGATCTCGTCGGCGCGCTCGGAGACGAGCTTCGCGAACGCGGAGCCGACGGTGCCGTGCCCGAGCAGGCCGATGCGGGCGGTGTCGCTCATCGCAAGTCCGCAGTCCGTAGTCCGCAGTCCGCAGGCCGCAGGCCGCACGCTCTGCGATCTGCGAGGTCGCGAAGCGGCCGTACTGCGAACTGCCTACTCATTCTGGTCCCTCGCGGTCAGGTCGTCGTAGGTCTCGCGGCGCACGACCACGCGGGCGTCGCCGTCGTTGCAGAAGATCACCGGCGGGCGCGGGACCCCGTTGTAGTTCGAGGCCATCGCGTAGCCGTAGGCGCCGGTGGCCGGAGTGACGAGGATGTCGCCGGGGCTCGGCGCCGCCAGGCGCGCGTCGCGCACGATCACGTCGCTGGACTCGCAGTGCATGCCGGCGATCGTCACGAGCGTCTCCGGCGCCTGGTCGGCGCGATCCGCGACGATCGCCTCGTACCGCGAGCCGTAGAGCATCGGCCGCATGTTGTCCGACATGCCCCCGTCGACGGCGACGTACGTGCGCACCCCGGGGATCTCCTTCACGGTGCCGACCGTGTACGCGGTGATCCCCGCGTTGCCGACGAGCGAGCGGCCCGGCTCCACCACGATCCGCGGCACCGGGTCGAAGACTCGCCTCGTGCCCCGGACCTTGGCGTCGACATAGGCGTCGATCGACGGCGGCTCGTCGGACTCGGTGTATGCGATTCCGAGACCGCCGCCGACGTTCAGCAGACGACACCACGCCGGGTCGGCCAGCTCGGCGAGCGCCTCGATCGCGCGCGCGTACGGCTCCAGCTCGAAGATCTGCGAGCCGATGTGCGCGTGCAGGCCGACGAGGCGCAGGTTTGGCGACGCCAGCACGGCCGCGACCGCCCGCGCCGCGAGCCCGTCGGCCAGCCCGAGGCCGAACTTCGAGTCCAGCTGCCCGGTCTGGACGTAGGAGTGGGTGTCCGCCTTGACCCCGGGGGTGACCCTGATCAGCACCTCCTGCGCACGCCCGGCCTCGCCGCAGATCACGTTCAGGCGCTCGATCTCGGCGAGCGAGTCGCAGATCACATGGCCGACCCCGGCCTCGACGGCATCGCGCAGCTCGGCCTCGGACTTGTTGTTGCCGTGCATGTGCATGCGGGCCGGGTCGAAACCGGCGCGCAGCGCCATGTGGAGCTCGCCGCCGGATGCGATGTCGACCGACAGGCCCTCCTCCTGGAAGACCCGGTAGGCGGCGGTGAACGGCGCGGCCTTGCTCGCGTAGACGACCTCGAAGTCGTGCGTGCGGCCCCGGAACGCCTCCAGATAGGCGCGGGCACGGTGGCGAAGGTCCGCCTCCGCGTAGACGTAGGCCGGGGTGCCGAACTCGCGCGCGAGCTCGACCACGTCGCAGCCGCCGACCTCGAGGTGCCCGCGATCGTTGACGCGGCTGCCGATCGGGTACACAGCCGAGGCCTCGACCGCGTTGACTGGCCTTGTCGCTTCGCTCGCACTCATGCGGGCGAGGAATTGTGACGGGACCGCGCACTGCGACGCTGTCGCACCACCGCGCGTGACCGCGAAGTCGCGTCGGTCCGTCCACTAGCTTGCCGCGGAGGATGAGCAGGCGATTGACGTCGACGCCGCGCCCGCCGAGCGCGGTCGGCGAGCACGCAGGGCGCCCGTACCTCCTCTGGCTGCCGGACTCGCCGCCGCCGTGGCCCGGGATGGTGATCGTGCACGGCGCGGGGTCGCAGAAGGAGAACCACGGCGACTTCGGCCGCGCCTGCGCGGCCGCCGGCTGGGCGGCGCTGGCCTACGACCAGCGCGGCCACGGCGACTCGGCCGAGGAAATGTCGCCCGAGGCGCTCGCGGACGTCGGGCGCATGGCACGCTTCCTCGGCGCCCGCGAGGACGTGGACGGCGAGCGCACATGCGTACGCGGCTCGAGCATGGGTGGCTTCGTGGCGATCCACGGCGCGGCGACCTCGGATGCGGTCGCCGGGGTGGTCGCGATCTGCCCGGCCGGCGAACAGCACCTGCTGCGCGGACTGCGGGCCGGGACGCTCGAGATGCGCGCGGGGACGGAGTCGCGCGCCGCGCTCGAGGCGTGGCTCGGTGAGCACGACCTTCGCGATGCCGTCGCCCTCGTGGGCGCTAAGCCGCTGCTCCTAGTCCACGCTCGCGGCGACGAGCGGATCCCGAGCGAGTGGTCCGAGGAGCTCTACGAGCACGCCGTCGACCCGCGCAAGCTGATCGTGCTTCCCGGCGGCCACCATCGCTCGGCTCAGCACGACCCCGAGCTGCAGGGCCTCGCGCTGCGCTGGCTCTCCCGCAACCTCGCCTAGGGCGGGCCTACGGCACCAGCCCGTCCACCGCGCCACCAACCTGATCGGTGGCGCCGTCCACCGCGCCACCGACCTGATCGCCGAGGTCCGGCTGCCCGACCGCGCCGCCGACCTCATTGAGCGCGCCGCCGACGGCCTCGTCGACCGGCTGGGTGACGCCGTCGGTCGCCTCACCGAGCGGCACGTCGACGACCTGGTCGGTGGTGTTCTCGACATTGTCCACCGCGCCGCCGAGCGGCGAGCTGCCCGCGCTCGGGGCCTCGCCGGACGGTGCGGTGGGCGTGGTTGCGGGCGTCGTGCTCCCGGGCGGCGTGGTCCCGGGCGCAGTCCCCGTCGGCGGCGCCACCGTGCCCGGGCTCGTCGGTACACCGGTGTCCACGAGACCGCCGCCGGTGGTCCCGGTCGCGCCGGGTCCGCCAACGCTGGGCGGGAGCGGGACCGGCGTCGGCGCGGCGGCGGTCGCCGCCACGGCTCCGGGTGCCGCCGCCGCTGCGGCGGCACGGGCGGCCGCCTCCGGCGCGCCGAGGTTGTCCTCGATCACGAGCTGTCCGGCGCCGTCGTCGTCGCCCCCGACCGGGAGGCCGTTGAACGCGACGTAGGCGGCGAGCGAGCCGAAGACGAGGATCGCGGCGGCGATCAACGCGGTGGTCGCCGTACCGCCGGCGAGGTAGGCGCGCAGGTTGAAGCGGTTGCGCCCCCCCGCGCCTGTCTCGGAAAGCGTGCTCATGCCAGTCCTGTCGGTGACAGGTTACGGAAGCTTGAGCGACCCCGCTACAGGTACCCGAGCGGGTCCACCGCCGCCCCGTTGACCCGGATCTCGAAGTGCAGGTGATCCCCGAAGCAGCTTCCGGTGCAGCCGACGTAGCCGATCACGTCGCCCTGGCTCACCGTCGCGCCCACGCTGGTCGCGTAGCTCGACTGATGCGCGTAGCAGGAGGAGAGCCCACCGCCGTGGTCGATGCAGGTGTAGTTGCCATAGCCGCTCGTCGGCGCGGCGAGGATCACCGTGCCCGAGTTGGCGGCGCGGATCGGGGTGCCCGCCGGCACCGCAATGTCGAGGCCCTCGTGCATGCGCCCCCAGCGGGGGCCGTACGGCGAGGTGACCGGCCCGTTGACCGGCCAGATCCATCCGCTGCTCCCGCCCTGGATCGGGCCCGCCGGGAGTGGCGTCGTCGAGGAGGCGGCCGAGATCTGGGCCTGGATCTGGCCCTGGATGTCGCTGATGTCCCCCTCGAGCCGCTCGATGTCCGAATGGACCTCGTCAAGGGCAGCTGCCTTGCGATCGCGGACCGCCGCGAGCTCGGCCTCGCGCGCCTCGAGCTGAACGCGGGTGCGGACCAGCTCGGCCTTGCGCGAGGCGATCTCGTCGCGCGCCGCCTCGATTCGCTCGACCGTGTCGCGTGACTCGTTACGCAGCCCGCGAACGCGGCCGACGATGTCCGCGTCCTGTTCCTCGATCCGGCGCAGGTACTCGTAGCGCGACACCAGGTCCTCGAAGCCGTCCGCCTCGAGCATCACGGTGAGGACGTCGGGCTCGTCGGATCGGTAGATCGAGAGCAGCCTGCGGCGCAGAACGTTGAGCGAGCGCGTGAGCTGGTGCTTCAGCCACTCGAGGCGATCCTTCTCGCGTCGCAGTTGCGTCTTGACGCGGTCGAGCTCCGCCTGCACGATCGCCTCGCGGTTGCGCAGCACCGCGACCTCGCCGGCGAGCTGGTCGACGCGATCGTTCCAGTGCGCGAGCTCGGACGACAGCACACCCTCCTTCTCCCGCTCCTCGTTGAGCTGCGCTTGCTTGGAGTCGAGCTCGGACTGCAGGTCCTGGCCCGCGGCGCCGTGGGGCGCAAGCAACGCGAGGGCGAGCAGCAGGCCGCCCGCGAGGGACAGCGCGGCCGCGCGCGCGCTCGGCGAGGTTCGCTTGTCGGTGCTCATCAGACGTTCGACCACGAGTTGACCCGGGGCTGCCAGGATGCCAACCGCGGGCGGGTCGTCCGCCGCCTCGCTCAGAACTGCAAGCTGGTTTTCAGCGTCGCTAAGGCGTGGCCGCGACCGAGCCGCCGACCTGCGGCTCGGTGGCCTCTGCGGCGATCGCCGCCGCCTCGAGCAGCCGCTCCGAGTACTCGGCGACCTGCATGCGCGAGATCACCAAGCGCTGGATCTCGGCCGTGCCCTCGAACAGCTCGTAGATCTTCGCGTCGCGGAACCACTTCTCCAGCGGGCATTCCGCGGTGTACGCGTAGGGTCCCACGAGGTCCATGAGAGTCCGGGTCGCCCACACGGCGACCTGCCCGGCCTTCAGCTTCGACATCGAGCCCTGGCCCGCGGTGAGCGGGATCCCGTTTCGACCCATCCACGCCGCGCGCTGCACCAGCAGCCGCGCCGCCTCGATCTCCGTCGCGACCTGTGCCAGCACTTGCTGGTTTCCCTGGCGCTCGAGCGGCGGGCGCCCGGCCGTCGAGCTCTCGTCGAGCGCCGCCTCGAACGGGTCGGCGCCGAGCGAGCCGTTGGCGAGATAGCCGAGCGTCCACTCGTAGGCGGCTTGTGCGATCCCAAGCGCCGAGGCACCGACGATGGGCCGCGTGAGCTCGAATGTTGCGAGCGCGTTCGAGGCGCGGCCGGAGGACTCGCCGGAGCGGGCCCGCTCGAGCTTGCGCTCCAGCTTGTCCATCCCGCCGAGGAGGTTGTCGAGCGGGATCCGGCAGTCCTCGAGCACGACCTCGGCCGTGTGCGAGGCGCGGATCCCGAGCTTCGACTCCTTCTTGCCCTGGCGCAGGCCGGGCGTCTCCTTGGGGATCACGAACGACGCCTGGCCACGGTGGCCGAGCTCCGCGTCGACCGTGGCGACGACGACGTGCACGTCGGCGATCCCGCCGTTGGTGATGAAGACCTTGGTGCCGTTGAGGACCCACTCGTCCCCGTCGCGCTTCGCCGTCGTCCGCAGGCTCTTGACGTCGGACCCCGCCTGCGGCTCGGTGACCGCGTAGGCCCCGAGCCTGATCTCGTCGCCGACCCCGAAGCACTCGGGTACCCAGCGAGCGATCTGCTCCGGGGTGCCCGAGGCGGCGAGCCCGGCGGCCGCGAGGCCCGACCCGGAGATCGCGAGCGCGATGCCGGCACAGCCCCAGTGAAGCTCCTCCGCGGCGATGATCCCGAACATCCCGTCGGGATCGGTGCCCATGCGCTGCATGTAGTCGAGTCCCTGAAGGCCGTGCTCGCGCGCGCTGCGGATCACTTCGTAGGGCGTCGACTCCTCCGCGTCGTGCTTGGCCGCGACCGGCCGGATGACATCGGCTGCGAAGGCCCGCACCTTCGCCTTGAACTCGAGCTGTTCCCGGTTGAGTGCGAAATCCACGCTGTTCGAGCCTCCTGGCCTTCCGTGGCCGTCCGTTCCCGATTGACTGGTCAGTCAACCTGGTGGGGGAAGCATATACCGCCGCCGGGCGACGGACTCCGATCGTTAAGTTTCTGCGCCCGTGCTGAGCGCGATCCGAGACCGCCTGGCCGATCTGTGGCACTGGCTGGCCGGCCACCGGCTGCTCGTCGCGGGCGTGGTCCTGGTGATCGCGGCCGGCGCGGTGGGTGCCTACCTGCTGACCAGCGCGCGCGAGGACGACGCCGGCGCTCCGGCCGCGGGCTCGGGACCCGCCCCCCGGGTGGTGGTGCGCGAGGTTGCGGCGCCCGAGGAGACCGAGGACCTGGGCTTTCCCACCTTCGCGACCAAGAACACAACCCGGGTCGCGGGGGCCGATCCGATCGCGGACGCAGCCGCCGTGGCGCTCGCCGTCGACCCGTCGACCGGCGGGGTCGAGGGCCCCGACGCGGTCACCCTCGTCGACGCCGAGGATTGGCCGTCCGGGGTCGCGGCGGCGTCGCTCGTCGCGGCCCCCGTCGGCGCGCCGATCCTCGTGACCGAGGACGACGAGGTCCCGGGGCTGACCGAGAACGCGATCCGGGCGCTCGGTCCCGAGGGCTCGGCCGCGACCGCCGGGCGGCAGGCGTTCGTCGTCGGCTCCGCCGCGAGCCCCGGCGGGCTCGAGACGCTCGAGGTCGAGGGTGCCAATCCCGCCGAGATCGCGGCGGAGGTCGCGAACCTGCGGGAGCGGTTGACGGGCAAGCCCGCCCATCTGCTGCTCGCGAGCTCGGACGAGCCCGCCTTCGCGATGCCGGCCGCCGGGTGGGCGGCGCGCTCGGGCGACCCCGTCCTCTATGTGAAGCGCCGAAGCGTCCCGGAGCCGACCCGCAAGGCGCTGCGGCGCTATGAGGGGGTCCCGGTCTACGTGCTCGGCCCCAGCTCGGTGATCTCCGCCAAGGCTTTCGAGGAGATCGCGAAGTTGGCCGGCAGCGTCGAGCGCGTGGGCGGCGAGGACCCCGTCTCCAGCGCGATCGAGTTCGCGCGGTTTGCGAGCGGCACCTTCGGCTGGAACATCAACGACCCAGGGCACGGGTTCGTGATCGCCAACACCGAGCGCCCGCTCGATGCCGCGGCCGCCGCGCCGCTGTCGGCGAGCGGGACCTGGGGCCCGCTGCTGGTCACCGAGGAAGCCGACGCGGTGCCGGCGCCTCTGCGCGGCTACCTGCTCGACCTCAAGCCGGGATACGAGCAGGACCCGACCCGCGCCATCTACAACCACCTCTGGCTGATCGGCGACGACTCCGCGGTCTCGACCGGCTTCCAGGCCCAGGTGGACGAGATCGCCGAGGTTGCCCCGGTATCGTCCGGCTCCGGCGCGAGCGGTGACCAGAACCCATGAGTGAGAGCGAGCGACCCGACCGACTCTCAGGCCGCGAGATCACGGTCGAGGACATCCGCGCCCTTGCGGGGCCTGCGACCCCACACTTCGCGCTTCAGATCCGAAACCGGATCCAGCGCCTGATCGCTCCGCTGCCCGCCGGCCGGCCGGCGCGGATCGAGGGCGAGCGAGAGATCCGGCGGCTGACCGAGCTTGCGATGCATTCCGGGGACCCGCGGGGGGTCGATTGACGACCGCCGGCGCACCGCCGGGCACCGCACTCGAGCGGGTCCGTGACCTGCTGGCCGAGGAGGCCGCGGCCAAGGCGGCCGCCGACGGCGTCAACGATGCCGGCTATGTGGACCTGCTCGAGGAGGAAATGGAGTCCACCGGCCTGACCCAGGACCTGATGGTCACCCGTGTGGTCCCGGCGATCTACGAGCGCTACTGGCGCCCGGCGCTCAGCCGGGTGGCCAAGGGACTGATGGGCCCTGGAATGGCGGAGGAGATCCGGATCGCCCGCCTGCTGCTGGGCCTTGGCGAGGGCGACGTGGTCCTCGATGTCGCCTGCGGCCCCGGCAACTTCTCGCGCGAGTTCGCGCGCATTGTCGGTCCCGCCGGCCTGGTCGTCGGCATCGACGCCTCGGCGACGATGCTCGAGCGTGGCGCCGAGGATCTGCGCAGGGCGGACCTCGACAACCTGGTGCTGATCCGCGGCGACGCCACGCGGCTGCCATTTCGCGACGCCGGCTTCGATGCTGCCTGCTGCTTCGCCGCGCTGCACCTATTCCCCGAGCCGTTCGCCGCGCTCGACGAGCTGCGCCGGGTGCTTCGCCCGGGCGGGCGGATCGCGCTGATGACGTCGATTCGCCGTGAGCTCACCCTCAAACCGCTGAAGCCGGTGCTCGAGCGCACGAGCGGGATGCGGATCTTCGAGGGCGAGGAGGTCGTCGAGGCGCTCGAGGAGCGCGGCTTCACCGGCATCCACCGCCGGATCTCGGGCATGGTCCAGTTCGTCGGCGGCCGCTTGCCGGCGCCGGCTTGAGCTAGGCGCCCGCGCCGTTCGGCGCGAACTCCTGGACGATCCGGCGCTGGTAGGAGGCGATCTGCTCCGGCGGCAGGAAGTAGGTCGGGGGCATGCACCAGATCCCGTTACCGCGCTCGGCCACCGCGTCGACACGCTCCCGGACCTTGTCCAGCGGGCCCGCGGCGGTGTACGTGTCGACCATCTCGTCGGACACGTGGCCCGGCATGGCCGCGAAGTCGCCGCGGCGAAACGCCTCGCCCACCGCGGCCGCGGCATCGCCGAACCCGTGCATCTCCCAAAGCGGCGCGTAGGTGCGCACCGTGGCGTAGAAGCAGATCGTCTTGCGCGCCGCGTCAATCGCCGCCGCCTCGTCGTCGTCGATCGCACAGCAGACGGTGGGCAGGAAGTCGAATCCGGCGCGCTCGCGCCCGGAGCGGCTCAGTCCGAGCTCGAAGTTGGCGACCAGCACCTCGTCGAGCCAGCGCATCGAGCACATCGGGTGGCCGATCATCCCGTCGGCGACGTCGCCCGCAGCCCGTGCCATTCCCTCCTGCACGGCCGCCGTGTAGATCGGGATCGTCTCGCGAACCTTGGGATGCGGGCGCACCCAGCCCTTGATGTCGATGTCGTGGTAGGCGCCCCGGTAGCGGATCGGCTCGGGGGTGCCCGCCTTCTCGATGATCAGCCGCACCGCCTCGACCGTCTCGCGCAGATGCGGGGCCGGGCGCCCGTACTCGGCGCCGTGCCAGGTCTCGTTGAGCCGCTTGACCCCGGCTCCGAGGCCGAGGCGGAAGCGACCTCCCGAGGCCTCGTCGATGTCGAGCGCCGAGAGGGCGATGATCATCGGGCTGCGGGTGAAAGCCCACGCGATCCCGGTGCCGATTCCGATCCGCTCGGTCGATGCGGCGAGCCACATCGCCTGGGTCAGCGAGCTGCGGAAGAGCTCCACCGCCCACACGCCGTCGACCCCGGCGGCCTCCGCGGCCCGGGCCTGCTCGGCGAGGTCCTGGACGGAGTCGCCGAGGCCCGCTAGTTGGACTCGCCGCACTCGCGCAGACCCAGCTTCCCCGCGAACTCGTTGGCCTCCGCGAACGGCGAGTCGGAGCCGGTCTCGGTGACCGCCGCCGTCGGGTCGGCCTCGAGGGCGGCGATCCCCTGCTCCAGCGCCGTGAGCAGCGTCTCCGCGTCGCCCTCATTCCCCTCCGGCGGGGGCAGAGCGGCGATCTCGTCGTGCTGCTGCTGCAGGCTCGGGATCACGTTCTCGTCGGTGAACTGCGCGATCGCCTCCTCGTCGGGCTGGCCGTCGGAGAACTCCGAGGCAATCTGCTGGTCGAGCGTCGCGCTGGCGTCGGCGCAGATCTTGTCCGCCCGGCCGACCCACTTGCTGAGGGGGATCGGCGCAGCGTCGGCCGCGCCCGTGGTCTCGGTGGCGCCGGTGCTCGCCTCGTCGTCGTCGTCGCCGCAGCCCGCGGCGAAGATCGTGATGCCGACCGCGAGCACGCTCAGCAGCTGGAACGGCTTGGTCATCCTCGGGTAGACGTGCCGGGACGTGGGCTAGATCCGCTCGATCAGGGTCCCGGTCCCCAGGCCGCCGCCGCAGCACATCGTGACCAGGCCGGTCTGCTTGTCGTCGCGCTCGAGCTCGTGCAGGAGCGTGGTCAACAGGCGCGCTCCGGTCGAGCCCAGCGGGTGCCCGATCGCGATCGCACCGCCGTTGACGTTGACGCGGTCCATGTCGGGCTCGAGCTCGCGACGCCAGGCGGCGACCACCGAGGCGAACGCCTCGTTGATCTCGATCAGGTCGATGTCGTCGATCTTCATCCCGTTGCGATCGAGGATGCGCCGGGTCGCCGGGATCGGCCCCGTGAGCATGATCACCGGGTCGACCCCGACCGTGGTCTGGTCGGCGATCCGCGCCCGCGGCGTCAGCCCGAGCGCCTCGGCCTTCTCGCGGCTCATCAGCAGCACCGCGGCGGCGCCGTCGGAGATCTGCGAGGAGTTGCCGGCGGTGATCTTGCCGTCCTCCTTGAACGCGGGCTTCAGGCCGGCCAGCGCCTCGAGGGTCGAGTCGGGGCGAATGCCCTGATCGGTCGTGTAGGTGTCGCCGTTGACCCGGATCGGGATCATCTCGCGGTCGAAGCGCCCCTCCTCGGTGGCCTTCGCGGCGAGCTGGTGGGAGCGAAGCCCGATCTCGTCGAGCTCCGAGCGGGGGATCTCCCACTGGTCGGCGATCAGCTCGGCCGAGATCCCCTGCGGCACGAGGTTGTAGCGCTCCATCAGCTCCGGTGAGAAGGCCAGGCCGTGCTCCTGCTGGACGGCGAGCCCGTCGGCGAAGGAGATGTGGCCCATGTGCTCGACCCCGCCGCCGATGACGACGTCGTGGACTCCGGAGGCGATAAGCGCGGCGGCGAAGTTGACGGCCTGCTGGCCAGAGCCGCATTGGCGGTCGAGGGTTGTCGCGGGCGTCTCGATCGGCAGCCCGGCCTCGAGCCACGCGTTGCGACCGATGTTGAACGCCTGCTCGCCGAACTGCTGCACGCAGCCGGCGACTACGTCCTCGACCTCGGAGGCGTCGATGCCGGAGCGCTCGATCAGCTCGGTGTAGGACTTCGCGAGCAGATTCGAGGGGTGGACGTCCTTGTAGTAGCCCTTCTCCTCGTGACCGCGTCCGACCGGGGTCCGCACGGCCTCGACGATCACCACCTCGCGGCCACCGAACCCGCCCGAGCCGTTCTCCGTCGCCATCGTCAGTTCCTCCGTCGATTCAGCGGCGCGGCGAGCCCGCGCCTGGAAGCCTGAGCTTGACGATACTCGATTGACTGACGAGTCAATCGCGGGCGGTGCCGGCCATCCGGTGTGGAAGGATCGCAACGACGTGGAGGTCGGCGTCCATCTGCCCTTGATGGAGTTCGGCGACGAGGGCCAGTCGCCGGCCCGCCTGCGCGCGGCGACCGACGGCGCTCGCGACGGCGGCTTCGCAGCGCTCGCGGTGAACGACCACTTCCTGTTCGCGACGCCGTGGCTGGACGGCCTCACCGCGCTCGCCGCGGTGATCGATCGCTCCGACGGGCTCGAGCTCGCGACGACGATCGCCCTCGCGTCGCTGCGCGGGCCGGTGCCCCTGGCCAAGGCGCTGGCGGCCGTGGACCTGCTCTCCGGCGGCCGGCTGATCGCCGGGGTGGGACCGGGATCATCCCGCGCCGACTACGAGGCGGTGGGGGTCGACTTCGACGATCGCTGGCCGCGCTTCGAAGCCGCCGTGGTCGCGCTTCGCGCGCTGCTCCGCGGCGACCCGCCTCCCCCGGCGCACGATCTGTTCCCGATCCCGGCCGAGCCGCTGTCCCCGCCTCCGGCGAGGCCGGGCGGCGTTCCGATCTGGATCGGGAGCTGGGGGTCCGCGGCCGGCCTGCGCCGGGTCGCGCGGCTCGGCGACGGCTGGCTCGCCTCGGCGTACAACACCACCCCGGGGCGCTTCGGCGACGCGCGCCGCCGCCTGGTCGAGGCGCTCGCGAGGGCCGGTCGCGATCCGGCCATGCCGTCCGCGCTGGCGACGATGTGGACCTGGGTTACGGAGAGCCGGGCCGAGGCCGGCCGCGTCATGGCCGACGTGCTGGCGCCGCTCCTGCGCCGCGATCCGGCCGAGCTTGAGTCCCAGGTTTGCGTCGGCGGCGCTGCGCATTGCGTCGAGCTACTGGGCGCATACGAGGAGGCCGGATGCGATCGCGTCTACGTCTGGCCGCTCGGTGACGAGGCGCGCCAGCTCGAGCTCGTCGCGTCCCGCGTGCTGCCCGCGCTTCGAGAGGCGACGCAGGAAGCGGGGCGTGATAGTAACCACGCCGGGTGAGTGGTTCAGACGGATACGCGCGCCCCGGGGTCGCCGGCAGCGGCACGATCGCCTGCAGTCTCGCGGCGTGTGCAAGCCGGGCCGGCGAGGTGCGACTGCTGGCGCGAAGCGACGCGTCGGCGTGGCGGGCCGAGGAGTCCGCTCAGGCCGAGGCGAGGAAGCTCGACGACGGCGTACCGGAGCGGATCAAGGTCACGACCGATCCCGCCGACCTCGACGATGTCGACGTCGCGGTCGAGGCCATCGCCGAGGACCCGGAGGCCAAGGGACGGCTCCTGGCGGAGCTCGTCGTCTCATGTCCGGATGCCGACATCGCCACGACCACATCGTCCCTTCGCCTCGCCGACCTCGCCGAGGCGAGTGGGGCCGGCGGCCGGCTCTTCGGCCTGCACGTCTTCAACCCGGTGGCGAAGATGGAGCTCGTCGAGCTCTGCCTGCCGCAGGGCGTGCGTGCGGGAGTCCGCGGGCGCGCCCACGGGTGGTGCCGCGCGCTCGGCAAGACCGCCGTGGAGGTCCCCGACCAGCCGGGCTTCGTGGTCAACCGGCTGCTCTTCCCGTTCCTGTTCGAGGCCGTTCGGCTGATGGAGTCGACCGGGATGAACCCGGCCGAGGTCGACGACTGCATGCGGCTCGGCGCGGGGCACCCGATGGGCCCGCTGCGCCTGCTCGACTTCGTGGGCCTCGATGTCGCCGCCGCGATTGGCGAGAGCCTGCATGCCGACTCCGGCCGCGCATCCGACGACGTGCCGGAGCGCGTCCGCGAGCTAGTCGCCGAGGGCAAGCTCGGGCGCAAGAGCGGCGCCGGCTTCTACGCCTACGACGAGTAGTCCCGGTTCGTCAGGCCGCGGCCCTTCCGCGGCGCGCGCTGCTGCGGCGTGGCGCGGGTGGCTCGCGGTGCCGGCCGCAGATGTCCCAGACGACCTCGGCCTCGGAGACGCCCTGGCGGCGGGCCTCCTCGATCACGCTCTCCCACGGGAGCTGGGCGTCGGGGAGCTCGTCCCAGCGGGCCAGCTCGAGCGCCTCGAGTGCGCCGCGGAGCGCCGGTCCCAGGTGCTCCTCGGAGCGAAGCATCGCCTTGAGGACCTCGAGCTGCTTATCGGTGAGCCGCACGATCCACATGGGACGCGGCAGACGCTAGAACCCCGGACGGACGTATTCGGAACCGGCCGAAAACCGCTCAGCGCGGTGATTCTTCGGTCTGCAGCCGGGTTTGGGTCGAGGGGATCCGATGCTCGGCCGTCACCGAGTGGATGCGCACGGCGACGATCCGATTGTCGCGCACGGACTCGACCCGCAGCTCATATCCGTTGGCGCGGATCTTGTCGCCGCGCTTGGGCAGCCGCCCGAGCTCGGAGAACACGTAACCGCCGATCGAGTTGAAGGCATCGGACGAGACCGGGAGCTGGATC
Organism: uncultured Solirubrobacterales bacterium; assembly: GCA_963729075.1. GTDB lineage: Bacteria > Actinomycetota > Thermoleophilia > Solirubrobacterales > 70-9 > WHSW01. Next base: position 150,825 of record CAVSMU010000006.1, read on the forward strand.
CCGGCGTCGACCAGATCGCCCAGCGGAACGTGGCCGCGGACGTACCAGTCGCCGTCGGTGAGTCGCCGCAGCTCGGTCGCGCGAGCGTCGGTCTCGTCCTCGATCTCACCCACCACCTCCTCGAGGATGTCCTCGATCGTCGCGATCCCGACCGTGCGCCCGTATTCGTCGGAGACGATCCCGATCGAGGAACGCTGCCGCTGGAGCTCGGCGAGCAGGTCGTCAAGCGGCTTCGTCTCCGGGAAGACCGGGACCTCGCGCACCGCCGGCTCCACCGAGGCGTCGCCGCCGGCGTTCATGTAGAGACGCACGAGGCTGTTGTTGTGGACGATCCCGCGGACCTTGTCGGGGTTGTCGTCCTCGACCACGACGAGGCGCGTATGGCCGGAGGAGACGCAGCGCCGCAGCGCCTCCTCGACCGTCTCATCCGAGTTCACCGTGACCACCGCCGGGATCGGTGTCATCACCTCACGCGCCTCCTGCTCGTGGAGGTGGAAGACGCCGCCGAGCATCACCGCCTCGCCCGGATCCAGGGTGCCGCCCTTGGCCGATGTCTGGATGATCTCCTTCAGGTCGGCCGAAGTGTGCTTCTCGCCGAGGTCGCGAGGATCGACCCCGAATAGCCGCACGACTGAGTTCGAGACCTTCGTCAGCGCCATCGTGAACGGCGCGCTCGCGACCTCGAACCAGTGCAGGGGTCGCGCCAGCAGGCGGGCGACGCGCTCCGCGTTGGTGATCGCGAGGATCTTCGGCACCTGCTCGCCGACGGTGATATGGAGCGAGGTCGCCAGCGTGTAGGCGAGCACGAATGCGATCGGCACCGCGACCGCGTGCGCGAGCGGGCCCTCGAGCAGCGGCTCGAACAAATCGACCAGGGCCCGCTCGCCGAGGAAGCCGATCCCGATCGAGGCCATCGTGATCCCGACCTGGCAGGCCGATAGCGATTCGTCGATCGTCTCGATCTGCTCGAGGGCCTGCTCGGCGCCAGCCTCGCCCTCCTTCGCAAGTGCCTCGATCCGGCCCTTGCGGGTGCGCACGAGCGCGAACTCGGCAGCGACGAAGAGGCCGTTGACGAGCACCAGCACTACGAGCAGGAAGAGGAAGAGCGCGGTCATCGAACGACCCCCGCGGCGTGCAAGCACACCGCCGGGCTTCGGTCAGCTCGGGGCCCGGTACTTCGAGGTCGCTCGTCGTCCACGGGGACGGGAAAGAAGGTAGCAGCAGACGGGGGTGCTGCCGGGCGACGATTGCGCGCCTGGTCCGCGACGTCGACTGATCGCGGGCGCGCGTTAACGTGGCCTGCCGTGGAGCAGGACGCAACTCCCTATCTCGACGCGCTGATCGCGTACGCCGACCGCGATCCGGGGCGCTTTCACGTCCCCGGACACAAGGGCGGGCCGGGCGCCGATCCCGCGCTGCGTGAGGCGTTCGGCGAGCGGCTGCTCGAGCTCGACATCCCCGCGGGTGTCGAGGGGATCGACGTGGGCCCGGATCCGGCCGACGTCCCCTTCCAGCACTCCCAGCGCCTCGCGGCCGACGCCTGGGGCGCGCGGCGGAGCTGGTTCCTCGTCAACGGCGCCTCGGGCGGCAACCACGCGACCTGCCTCGCCCTGGCCCACAGCGGCGAGCGCGTGGTCGTGCAGCGCAACGTGCACTCGTCAACCATCGACGGCCTCGTGCTCTCGGGCCTGCACCCGAGGTTCGTAGCGCCCGAGCTCGACCCGGAGCTCGGCATCGCCCACTGTCTGACCCCGGAGGCGCTCGACGCCGGGCTCGCGGCCGTGCCCGACGCGGTCGCGGCAATGGTCGTCTCGCCGACGTACTTCGGCGCCGTGGCCGACATCGCCACGCTGGCCGACGTCGCCCACTCCCACGGCGTGCCGCTGGTCGCCGACGAGGCGTGGGGCTCGCATATGCACTTCTCCTCGGCGCTTCCGACCGCGGCGCTCGAGTGCGGCGCCGACGTCGTGCTCTCTTCGGTGCACAAGATCGTCGGGTCGATCACCCAGTCGGCGATCCTGCACCTCGGCCACGGCGACCGGGTCGATGAGCGTGTGCTCGACCGCGCCGTGACCGCGATCGAGACGACGAGCCCGAACGCGATCCTCACCGCGTCCCTCGACGCCGCCCGGCGCCAGGCGGCCGTCCACGGGGAACGGCTGCTTGCCGAAACCGTCGCATCGCTCGCCGAGCTGCGCGAACGGATCCGCACGATCCCGGGTCTCGACGTGCTCGACGACCGGATCGTCGGCCGCGCCGGGGTCCACGCCTATGACCCGCTGCGGCTCGTCGTCGACGTCCGCGGCATCGGCGCCACGGGGCACCGGATCGCACGGCTGATGCGCGAGCACGACGACATCAACCTCGAGCTCTTCTCCGAGAACGTGATCGTCGCGGTCTTCGGGATCGGCGAGCGCGCCGCGGAGACGGGCGAGCGGCTTGTCGAGGCGCTCGAGCACGCGTGCGTGCGCATCGGCGAGGAGGGCGAGGAGCCGCTGCCGCCGTTCGCCGAGCCTCCGCCCTGGGGACCGACCGAGCTCTCGCCACGCGAGGCATTCCTCGCCGTACAGGAGGTGGTCGCGTTCGAGGACGCGGAGGGCAGGATCGCGGCCGAGTCGCTGGCCGCCTACCCTCCCGGCGTGCCCAATGTGCTGCCCGGAGAGCGGCTGACGCGGCCGACGCTGGAGTACATCGCCGACAGCGTCGCCCACGGCGGCTTGGTGCGCGGCGCGAGCGACCGCACGCTGAAGACGGTCAGAGTCGTTTCGTGAAGGCCGGGGATGAGAACGTGGCGCGAAGTATTCAGTGGGGCGCTGACAGCGAGTACGGCCGCCTGCAGCACGTCCTCCTCGGCCCACCCGACAACTTCCGCTGGTTGCCGACGAGCGCCATCTCGAAGGCCACGCTCGAGAGCGGCGCCGTCTTCGACGCCGAGCTCGCGCGTTCCCAGCATCGTGAGCTCGTCGCCGCCTACCAGTCGGCGGGTGTCGAGATCCACTTCCTCGAGCCCGACCCGGCGCTCCCCTACCAGGTGTTCGCGCGCGACTCCAGCGTGATGACGCCGGCCGGCGCCGTCGTCACGCAGCTCAAGCAGCAGTGGCGCCGCGGTGAGTACGCACCGGTGATCCGCTTCTACCAGGGGGCCGAGATCCCGATGCGGATGATCACCGCCGGGGCGATCGAGGGTGGCGACGTGACGATCGTCGAGCCCGGCGTGATGCTGATCGGCAACGGCGAGGAGCGGACCGAGGTCCAGGCCGCCCGCCAGCTCGCCGAGTGGATGGACGCCGACGGCTGGGAGGTTCGGATCGAGCCGATCCCGGGCCAGTTCGTCCACATCGACGTCCTGGTCTCCGTCCTGGCCCCGAAGCTGGCCGCCGTCTGCGTCGAGGCCGCTTCGGGAGGCCTGGTTGCGTGGTTGCGCGCGAAGGGCTTCGAGATCCTGGACGTCTCGGTTGCCGACGCTTTCGAGCTCGGGGTCAACGCCATCTCGCTCGGCGACGAGCGAGTGATCTCCACGGCCGGCTCGGCGCGTCTCAACGAGCAGATGCGGGCGCTGGGGCTCGAGGTCCTCGACCCCGATCTCTCGATGTTCACCCGCGGCGGCGGCGGCGCTCACTGCCTCGCCCAGGCGCTGCGCCGCGAGCCGGCGACGGCGTAGCGTGAGCGATCCGCCGGCGATCGACGCGGCGCGCGTGATCGCCGATCTGCGCGAGCTCGATCGCCGCACCGCCGACGAGCGGGGCGCCCAACGGGTCTGCTGGTCGGAGACCTGGCGCGAAGCGCGGGCGTTCCTCACCGGGCTGCTCGCCGAGATCGAGATCGAGCCCGAGACCGACGAAGCCGGCAACCTCTGGGCCCGGCTCGAGGGAGCCGATTCCGACGCGCCGGCGCTGGCCCTCGGCTCGCACGTGGACTCGGTCCCCGATGGCGGTTGGCTGGACGGCGCGCTCGGGGTGATGGCGGCGGTCGGGGTGCTCCGCGCCCACGCCTCCGCCGGGGACCCGGCGCGCTCGCTGCTGCTGGTCGACTGGGCCGACGAGGAGGGGGCGCGGTTCGGGCGCAGCCTGTTCGGAAGCTCAGCCTTTGCGGGCACGCTCGACCCGGCGGAGATGCGCGGGCTGCGCGACGCGGAGGGCCGGCCGATCGCCGACGTGCTGGCGGAGAACGGGGTCGACCTCGAGCGAGCCACGGACTGTGCGGTTCGGCGGGAGGGGCTCGGTGCCTACCTCGAGCTGCATATCGAACAGGGCCCGAGGATGGAGGCCCGCGGGCTGCGGGCCGCCGCGGTGACCGGCTGCGTCGGCGTCGAGCGAACGCGGTTCGTCTTCTCCGGGCAGGCGTCACACGCCGGCACAACGCCAATGGAGGCGCGCCGCGACGCCGGCCTGGCCGCCGCGCAGGCGGCGCTTGCGATCGAGCGGATCCCGGCGAGCGAGGGCGGGGTGGCGACGACGGGCGAGCTGCGGCTCGAGCCCGGGATCCCGACGGCGGTCGCCGGTCGCGCGACGCTGGCCGTCGACCTGCGACACGCCGACCCCGCTGCCCTTGGCCGGATGCTCGCCGGAGCTCGCGAGGCCTGCCGAGAGGCTGCCGGTGCCCGGCGCTGTGAGCTCGAGGAGCGGTCGGTGTGGCGGATCGAGCCGATCCCCTTCGACCCGGGCCTGGTTGCCGCCGCACGGGGTGCGTGCGAGGAGGTCGCGGGTGAGCCCGCGGAGCTCAGCAGCGGCGCGTTGCACGACGCGGCCGAGGTCGCGCGGGTGATGCCGGCGGCGATGATGTTCGCACCGTCCAAGGCGGGGATCAGCCACGCGCGCGAGGAGGATACGGACGAGGCCGACCTCGCGGTTGCGATCGAGGCCTACGGAGCGCTCACCGGCCGAGTGCTGGCGTGAACCGACCAAGGAGGAGCAGTGAACGAGCGAGACGTCCTGAACGAGCGCCAGATGGAGATGGTCGAGACGAGCGAGACCGACTACTCGGACCTGCGAGCGCTGTTCATCAACTGCACCCTGAAGAGGAGCCCCGAGATCTCCAACACCCAGGGGCTGATGGACATCTCGATCGAGATCATGCGCCGGAACGGGGTCGAGGTCGAAAACGTCCGCGCGATCGACCACCGGATCGCCACCGGCGTGTGGCCGGACATGACCGAGCACGGCTGGGACGTCGACGAGTGGCCGGTTCTGTTCGAGCGGGTGATGGCGGCGGACATCCTCGTGCTCGGGATGCCGATCTGGCTGGGCGAGAAGTCGTCGGTGTGCACCCAGATCATCGAGCGCCTCTACGGCAACTCGCACCTGCTCAACGACGCCGGCCAATACGCCTACTACGGCCGCGTCGGGGGCTGTGTGGTGACCGGCAACGAGGACGGGATCAAGCACTGCGCGCTGGAGGTGCTCTACGCGCTACAGCATCTCGGCTACACGATTCCGCCGCAGGCCGACGCCGGCTGGATCGGCGAGGCCGGGCCCGGGCCCTCATACCTCGACGAGGGGTCCGGCGGCCCGCAGAACGACTTCACCAACCGCAACACGACGTTCATGACCTGGAACCTGCTGCACGTCGCGCGGATGCTCAAGGACAACGGCGGCATCCCGGCCCACGGCAACCAGCGCTCGGAGTGGGAGGCCGGCTGTCGCTTCGACTTCCCGAACCCCGATTACCGGTGAGGCCGCGGCCGACCGGGGGCGTCAGCAGGTGAGGTGGAGCGCGGCGGCCACCGCCGCGGGGTTCTGCGTCTCGAGCTCGGAGTAGCGGCGCACCGCCTCCGCCGTCGGCAGGGCCTCCATCTCGACGCCGCGCCGGGCGAGCGCCTCGGCGACCGACGGGTCGGGTCGCAGGCGCCCGTCGGCCCCGCAGCCGACGATCAGGCGCTCGGGGAGCTCACCGGCGACCGGGTCGAGGTCCTCGATCACCAGCGAGTGGCCGTCCCGGCGCCACCAGTCGGGCTCGACGCGGTTCGGGAGCACGATCACGTCGCGGCGGTGCTCCTCGCCGTCGACGGTGACGCGCCCGAACTCATAGCCGGTGATCCTCGCCACGCGCCGATCGTAGTCGGCCGCTCGCCAGTCGTTTAGGGTCGTGGCGGGGATGGAGAGCGCCAGCGTCGCAGCGGATCGGCCGGCCGTCACCGAGGAGACCGGCGAGCACGGCCTGAAGAAGGACGCGATCGGCTTCGTCGACGGGCTGTCGGTCGGCCTCGCCTCGACCGCCCCGGCCTACTCGCTCGCAGCGGTGATCGGCTCGATCGTGGTCGCGGTCGGGGTAAAGGCGCCGGGCATCCTGCTGCTCTCGTTCGTGCCGATGTTCTTCATCGCCGCGGCCTTCTACTACATGAACCGCGTCGACACGGACTGCGGCACGACCTTCTCCTGGGTTACGCGGGCGATGGGCCCGTACGCCGGCTTCCTCGGCGGCTGGGCGATCTGCACCACGGGGATCCTCGTCATCGGCTCGCTCGCCGACGTCTCGGCGCTGTTCTTCTTCGACCTCTTCGACTTCAACGACCTGCGCAAGTCCGACCTCGCCAACGTCGTCCTCGCGGTCGTGATCATCGTCGTGATGACCGCGATCTGCGTGATCGGGACCGAGATCTCTGCCCACCTGCAGCGGGTCCTCACCCTCGGCCAGGTCGCGATCCTGCTCCTGTTCGCGGTCGTCGCCTTCGTCAAGATCGCCGCCGGCGACGCCCCGGCCGCGTCGATCGATCCCGAGCTCAGCTGGCTCTCGCCGTTCGGGGTCGAGTACTCCGGGTTGCTGACCGGGGTTCTGCTGGGGGTGTTCATCTACTGGGGCTGGGAGAGCGCCGTCAACCTCTCCGAGGAGAGCAAGGACTCCTCGCGGGCTCCGGGCCTCGCCGGATTGGCGAGCACCGTCATCTTGCTGCTCACCTACATCGCGGTCGGGGTTGCCCTGATCGCCTACCTCGGCCTCGACCGGATCGAGGTCTTCGACGACAACGCCCGGGTGCTGGCGGTCGGCGGCAACGCGGTGCTCGGGGACGAGCTCGGCAAGCTGCTGATCGTCGCCGTGATCATCTCCGGGATCTCCTCGGCGCAGACGACGATCCTGCCGGGATCGCGGACCTCGCTCTCGATGGCGGCCGCCGGAGCGCTGCCCCGCGCCTTCGCCCGGATTCACCCCCGCTACCTGACCCCGGCGTTCGGGACGATCGTCGTCGGCGCGCTGGCGATCCTCTGGTACGTCCCCGGCCGGCTGATCTCCGAGAACTTCCTCTTCGACTCGCTCTCGGCGCTGTCGCTGCTGATCGCCTTCTACTACGGGCTCACCGGGCTCGCCTGCGCGATCTACTGGCGGCACGAGCTCTTCCGCTCGGCGAAGAACTTCATCTTCATCGGGGTCGCGCCGCTGATCGGGGCCGGGATGCTCACCTACCTGCTGTTCGAGTCGGCACGCGACCTCTCCGACCCCAAGGCCTCCTACTCGGGAACGGAGCTGTTCGGCCTCGGGATGCCGCTGGCGATCGCGGTCGTCTTCGCGGGCCTCGGGGTGATCCTGATGATCGGCTGGCGGCTCTTCGGACCGCCGGCGTCGGGCGAGTTCTTCGCCCGCCGGGCATTTGAGGCGGTGCCGCACGACGTCGCGATGGGCGAGGGCAAGGTGGAGGCGATCGGCGTCTCGGAGGAGGCCGCCGACGCCGGCGTCACCGACGAACGGCGGGAGCGCTGAGATGCCCGGCGCCCTGGTGGTCGGTTACGACGGCTCCGAGTGTGCGAGTCGGCGCTCGAACGGCGCTCGGCTCGCCGCCGACGGCGACAAGCTGTGATCACGTTCGGCTACGAGCCCGGCAACTACGGCGAGGAGCACGCGCCCATCGCGAGGAGGTGCGCAAGTTCGGCGAGCGCGCCATGCGCGCCCGGCGCTGGAGCGCGCCCGGGAGGCCGGGGTCGACGCGAGCCTGGCGTTGATCCCGGAGCGTCCCGGTCGATGCGCTGCTCGCGATGGCCGAGGAGCACGACGCATGGACGATCGTCGTCGGCACCCACGGGGAGGGGCCGTTCCGCGCCGCGATCGTCGGCTCGGTTCCTCACAAGCTGCTCCAGGTCTCGGAGCGGCCCGTGCTCGTGGTGCCGGTGCCCGAGCCCTGAGCGCCCGGCGCCCCCTCAGTAGTCTGAGCCGCCGTGAGCGTCGCCTACGACCGCCTGGCCGAGCTTCCGATCCGGATCTCCGGCTACGAGCTGACCGCGCATGATCGCGAGTTCGGCGAGTTCACGCGACCCTCGACCGTGATCCACATGCACGGCGAGGGGCAGGAGGGAATCGGCGAGGACGTCGTCTATACGGTGCTGGACCACATCGCCCACCGCGACGCGGGGCCGATTCACGACCTCACGGGCGCGGGGACGCTCGGGGAAGCGTGCGAGCTGATCGGCGGGCTCGACCTGTTCGAGGGCGCGCCGCCCGACTACGACGCGTCGCGCCACTACCGGCGGTGGGCCTACGAGTCGGCGGCGCTCGACCTCGCCCTGCGCCAGGCCGGCCTGGCCCTCTGGGAGGTGGTCCAGCGCGACCCCGCGCCGCTGAACTTCGTCTGCTCGACCCGGCTCGGGGGCTTCGGCGACGACGGTGAGCGCTCGAGCACCGAACCGATCCGCAAGCGGCTCGAGAAGTACCCAGGGCTCGAGTTCAAGCTCGACCCCGAGAACGACTGGGACGCGGAGCTGATCGCGGAGATCGCCGAGCTGGCGCCGGTCCGGGTGCTCGACCTGAAGGGCCTTTACGTCGGCACCCCGGTCGACGTCGAGACGGACCCCGAGCTCTACGCCGCCGTCGCCGCGGCGTTCCCGGACGCCTACATCGAGGACCCCGACCTGAACGACGAGACAACCCCGGTGCTCGAGCCGTACCACGACCGGGTCACCTGGGACGCCCCATTGCACTCGCTCGCCGACGTGAAGCGGCTGGCGCGGAAGGCGATCAACTCGAAGCCGTCCAGGTTCGGCTCGCTGCGCGAGCTGCTGGCGATCTACGAGTACTGCGAGCAGGAGGGGATCGCGATCTACGGCGGTGGCCAGGGCGAGCTCCAGTGTGGCCGGGGCCAGATCCAGTACCTCGCGTCGCTCTTTCATCCGCGGACCCCGAACGACGTCGCGCCGTCCGGCTACAACGACCCGGCGGTCCCCTCCGGGATGCCGACCAGCCCGATGGACGCGGTGCCGAGCGAGATCGGGTTCCGCTGGGCCGAGTAGTAGTTTCGACGCATGGCGAAGAAGAGATCGTTCGCCGCGGCCCTCAACGAACAGATCGCGAACGAGTTCGCGGCATCGATGCAGTACATCGGAACCGCCGTCTACTACGACGCCGAGACCCTGCCCCGGCTCGCGGCCTTCTTCTACCGCCAGGCCGCCGAGGAGCGCGAGCACGCGATGATGATGGTGCAGTACCTGCTCGACGTCGACGAGGAGGTCCGCATCCCGGACATCGAGTCGAAGCAGACGAAGTTCGACGACGGCGTCGCGCCCGTGAAGGTGGCGCTCGAGCAGGAGGAGCGCGTCGGCGAGGAGATCTACAGGTTGTTCGAGCTCGCGCGCGAGACCAAGGACTATCGCGCCGAGCAGTTCATCCAGTGGTTCGTCAAGGAGCAGGTCGAGGAGGTCGCCCTGATGCAGGACCTGCTCCAGGTGGTCGAGCGCTCCAAGGACAACCTGCTGATCGCCGAGGACTTCATCGCCCGCGAAGCGCTCGGCGAGGACGGGGCGGACGACCCCACAGCGCCGCCTCCGGCAGGCGGCTGAGGACGCCGCGGGGCCCGGCCCACGCCGGGTTTTCAGGCGCGCTTGCCGCCTCGGCGCGGGCGCGGCAGAATTCGCGCACGATGCGCTCGAGCATCCGCATCGTCGTCGAAGGCTCGCATGAGAAGTCTTAGGCAGGCGCTGTTCGCGCTCGGCGCGGTCGGGTTCGTGGCCGGAGCGGTGCCGCTGGCGCTCGCGCTCGCAGAGCCGGAGGGTCACCAGCGAACGCTGATCGCGGTCTTCGGCCCACTGACCGGCTGGGCGTTCATCGGCACGGGCATCTTCGCGTGGCTGCGGCGACCGGAGAACCGGGTCGGCGGACTGATGGTCGCGGTCGGCTTCGCGGCGTGCCTCGGCGCGCTCCGGGTCTCGACCGAGCCCTGGGTCTTCATCACCGGACTGCTGTTCATCGCCCTCCCCTACGCGGTCCTCTACCACCTCCTGGTCGCCTTCCCGACCGGAACCGTCGCCAGCCGCGCCGAGCGCCTCCTCGTCGGGGTGGGCTACCTGAGCGCGATCGTCGTCCATCCGGTCCAGGTCCTCTTCCAGGACACCGGCCTGCAGGGGCTGCCCTCCAACCCGCTGCTGATCGCCTCCGAGCCCGACCTCGTCTCGACCCTGAGCCGCTCTCGCTTCTGGCTCGGCCTGGCCCTGCTCGCAGCGCTCGCCGTGATCCTCGCCCGCCGCTGGCACGCCGCGCGGGGCACGCAGCGCAGCGCGCTCGCTGCGGTGCTCGTCAGCGGCGGCCTGGTGATGGGGCTGCTCGGCGCGTGGTACGTCGCCGTGCTTGCCGGCGCCGACGCCGATCTGCAGGAGGCGCTGGAGGAGGCGCGAGTCGTGGTCCTGGCCACGGTCCCGTTCGCCTTCCTGGCCGGGCTGCTGCGCAGCCGCGTCGCCGGCGCATCGGCGGTGAGCGAGCTGGTCGCGCGACTCGGCGAGTCGGGCGGGAGTCGGGGCGGCCTCCGCGACGCGCTCGCCGACGCCCTCGCGGACCCGTCGCTGCAGCTCGCCTACTGGCTCCCCGAGAGCGGCGAGTACGTCGACGCCGACGGCCGGCCCTTCGACCTGCCGTCCGCGGCGGCCGGGCGGATCTGCACCCCGGTGGAGTCGAACGGAAGCCGCGTGGCCGTGATCGTGCACGACGGATCGCTGGAGACCGAGCGGGAGCTCGTACAGGCGGCAGGCGCGGCGGCATCGCTGCGGCTCGAGAACGAACGCCTCGACGCCGAGCTGCGGGCGAGGGTCGAGGAGCTGCGCGCATCCCGCACGCGCATCGTCGAGTCCAGCGATGCGGCCCGCCGACGCATCGAGCGCGATCTGCACGACGGGGCGCAGCAGCGCCTGGTCTCGCTCGCCCTCAGCCTGCGGACGCTCCGCCCGCGGCTCGAGCGCGACCCGGAGGCGCTGCGCGAGCTCGACGACGCTCGCGACCAGCTCGACCAGGGGCTTGGGGAGCTGCGGGAGCTCGCCCGGGGGATCCATCCGTCGGTGCTCTCGGATCGCGGCCTCGAGGCGGCGCTCGAAGGGCTCGCGCAGCGCGCCCCGCTTCCGGTCGAGCTCACGGCCTGCCCCCGGGGTCGCCTGCCCGATCAGGTGGAGTCCGCCGCCTACTTCGTGGTCGCCGAGGCGCTCACCAACGTGGCCAAGTACGCGCGAGCCTCCCGCGCTCGGGTGAACGTGACCCACGAGAACGGGGGCGTGCTCGTGGAGATCGCCGACGACGGGGTGGGCGGCGCCGACCCGAGCAGGGGAACCGGCCTGCGCGGCCTGCGCGACCGGCTCGCCGCGGTCGACGGCGCGCTCGAAATCGACTCGCGCCGGGATCGCGGGACCATCGTCAGGGCGACGATCCCGAGCCGGTAGTAACGGCGCCGGTGCTGCGATTCAGGCTTCGGCCAGCCGCTCGTCGATACGGTCGAAGAAGCCCGACCACCCCTGCGCCGCGCGCCCGTACCCCTCGGCGGACAGGCCGCCGCCGCGCTGCTCGAACCGCATCTCCGTCCTGTCGTCCCCCAGGTCAGTGAGGACGACGATCACCAGCTCGTAGGCCTCCTCGTCGGGCCGGTCCGTGACCGTGAACACGAGCCGCTCGGGCTCCGCCACCTCCCGGTACTCGCCCGTCCACCGGATCTCGCGCCGGCCGGGGCCGGCGAACATCGTCAGCCGCCAGGCGCCGCCCTCGCGGACGTCCATCGAGACGGAGGACAGCGGCACCTCGGCGTCGGCGCCGCCGTACCAGTCCGCGAAGCGCTCCGGCTCGGTCCACTCGCGCCACACCCGCTCACGCGGGGCGTCGAAGACGCGGGTGATCGTGATCCCGTCCTCCCCGGTCGTCACGCGGCCGGCGGGCTCAGCCATTGTCGGACCCCTTCTCGGTCGCTCGCAGGCGCTGCTCGAGGCGGTCGAAGCCGCCCTCCCAGAACCGACGGTACTCCTCGAGCCAGGCGGCGGCGTCCCCGAGCGGGGCGCCCTGCAGCCGCGACGGCCGCAGCTGGGCCGTCCGGCCGCGCGTGATCAGCCCGGCGCGCTCGAGCACCTTGAGGTGCTTGGAGACGGCCTGAACGCTGATCGGAAACGGCTCGGCGAGCTCGCTCACCGTCGCGTCTCCCTCGGCCAGCCGCCCGAGGATCGCGCGCCGCGTAGGGTCCGCGAGGGCGGCGAACGTGCTGCTGAGCTGATCGACGGCCATGCCTTATTTACCCCATCGGTTTATCAACGAGTTGGTTGTGTATTGTAGGCCGGAGTCGGATGCCGCCGCGCCGGCGGCGGTAGGACAACCTGAGAGGAGGACGGGATGGGACGCATCGTGGTAACGGAGTTCATCTCGCTCGACGGCGTCATCGAGGACCCGGGCGGGGCGGAGGATTACGAGCACAGTGGATGGTCGTTCGAGTTCGAGCGCGGGGAGGACGGAAACAAGTTCAAGCTCGACGAGACGCTCGACAGCGAGGCGCTGCTGCTGGGCCGCGTGACCTTCGAGGGCTTCGCCGACGCCTGGCCATCTCGGGAAGGCGAGTTCGCGGACAAGTTCAACAACATGCCCAAGTACGTCGTCTCCTCCACCATCGACGGCTCACAGTGGAACAACTCGACGGTCCTCGAGGGCGACGTCGCGGACGCGGTCTCGAAGCTGAAGCAGGACCAGGAGGGGAACATCGTCGTCCACGGGAGCGCGCAGCTGGTGCAGACCCTGCTCGAGCAGGGGCTCGTCGACGAGCTGCGGCTGATGGTCTTTCCGGTGGTGCTCGGAAGCGGCAAGCGCCTGTTCGGCGACACCGGCACGAAGCGACCTCTGCGGCTCGTGGACTCCAGGACGGTCGGTGAGGGCGTCGGCATCCTCGTCTACCAGCCGGTGAGCGCGTCCGGGGAGTGATTGCGGCGGCCACGCGTCCTGGCGAGTGGACCAGAGCCTGAACGAGCTGCGGCGATCGCTGGCCGGCGGTGTGCTGGCGCCGGCCGATCCCGGGTACGACGCCGCCCGGCGCAGCTTCAACGCGCTCATCGACCGCCGCCCGGCGGTGATCGCTCGCACTCTCGGCGCCGACGACGTCGCCACGGCGTTCGACTTCGCCCAGGCCGAGGGGCTGGAGGTCGCTGTGCGCGGCGGCGGCCACAACCCCGCCGGGCACTGCGTGTGTGACGGCGGGCTGGTTATCGATCTGTCGCTGATGCGCGGGGTCGCCGTCGACGGCGAGTCCCGGACCGCGACCGCCGGCGGCGGCGCGACCTGGCTCGACTTCGACTCGGCGACGCAGGCCCTCGGCCTCGTCACGCCCGGCGGCATCGTCGGCTCGACCGGCGTCGCCGGTCTCACGCTCGGCGGCGGTATCGGCCACCTGACCGCACAACTCGGTCTCACGTGCGACAACCTCGTCGGCGCCGAGCTCGTCGCTCCGGACGGCAGTGAGATCCGGGCGAGCTCGGACGAGAACCCCGAGCTCCTCTGGGGCCTGCGCGGCGGGGGCGGCAACTTCGGCGTCGCCACGCGACTGGAATTCCGCCTGCACCCGCTCGAGCGGGTCGTCGGCGGCCGGCTCACGTACGTCGGCGCTGACATCGGCGAGACCCTGCGGGGCTTTCGAGACCTGGTCGCGCGCGGCCCGCGCGACCTCAGCTGTCAAGCGGTGCTGGCGACGGACGAATCCGAGCCGCCGACACCGGCGCTCGTCATCGCGCCGTGCTACACGGGCGCGGACGACGAGCCCGAGGAGCTGCGATCGCTGCAATCGGCGCCCGGGCTGGTGGACGACGGCGTCCGCCGTCATTCCTTCCTAGGCCAGCAGCACCTCTTCAACCCGCCCTACGGCGAGGACCGCAACTACTGGAAGGGACACTTCGTGCGCGAGCTCCCGGACGAGCTGATCGACGAGCTCGTGCGCCGGATGGTGGTGCTCGGCCGACCGCCCGGACAGGTGCTGATCGAATCGCTGCACGGCGCGCCCGCCGACGCCGACCCGGCGAGCGCCGCCCTCGGCTTCCGCGACGCCGCTTTCAACGTCAGCGCGATGGCGAGCTGGCAGGACCCGGCGCTCGACGACCAGTACATCGACTGGGCGCGCGAGACCGCAGCGGCGCTCGAGCCCTGGTCGTTGGGCGGCGGCTACGTCAATTACATGCAGGCGGATGAGCCGGTCGATCGCGTGCGCGCCGCGTTCGGCGGGCAGCACTTCGAACGCCTCCAGGCCCTGAAGCGCCGCTACGACCCGGGGAACGTCCTGCATCGCAACCAGAACATCCCGCCGCAGTAGCGAACGCCTCCGATTAGCCAGCGCAGATTCGTCGCCCGGCGTAGCCTGGGGCGCATGCTGCTGGGCCGTGGTCCAGAGCTCGAGCAGATCGGCGGTCTGGTGGCCGGCGCGCGCGAGGGACGTGGCGGGGCGCTGCTGATCGTGGGCGAGCCCGGGATCGGCAAGACCGCGTTGCTGCGGGAGGCGTTCGCTCTGGCGAGTGACCTGCGGGTGGTCGAGGCCGAGGCTGTGGAGGCGGAGGCGAGCCTGCCCTACGCATTGCTCGGAGAGACCGTCGCTCCACTGCTCGAGTGGCTTCCGGAGCTCCCCGAGCCGCAGGCCGATGCGATCCGTGCGGCGCTCGCCCTCGGGCCATCGCCCCGCGCACCTAGCGACCGCTTCGCGACCTGTGCGGCGTTCCGCAGCCTGATCACCAGCGCCGCCGACGGCGAGCCGGTGCTGATCGTCGTCGACGATGTGCAATGGCTCGACACCGCGTCGGCCGAGTGCCTTGCCTACGCGGCGCGGCGTCTCGCCGACACGCAGGTCGCCCTGCTTGCGGCAGGCCGTCCGGGAGGCGAGGGGCACCTCCTCGGCTCACCGTCACTCGAACGCCTCGAGGTCACCGGTCTCAACCGAGACGATGCCCGAACGCTCGTGAGAGCGTCAGCGCCCGAGGCGACGGTGAGCGTCGTCGATCTGCTGCTCGAGATCGCCGGGGGCAACCCGTTGGCGCTCCGCGAGTTGCCGGCGCGGCTGACCGAGGACCAGCGGTCCGGGCGGAAGCCGATCGACCAGATGCCGGTCGCGGGCACCGCGGTGGTTCAGGCATTCGAGTCGCGCCTGGCGGCGCTCGACGCCGACGAGCGCGCCACGGTGCGTAGTCGCGTCGGCCGCCATGGATCGGGAGCTCGCGCCCGTGGTCGCGGCGTGCCGTGACCTGGGGATGCAGGCCAACGCCCTGGAGGGAGCCGAGATAGCCGGCGTGCTCGCGATCGCCGCGGACCGCCTCGCCTTCGCACATCCGTTGCTGAAGGCGGTCGCCTACGAGGGAGCCGCTCCGGCCGAACGCAGGCGCGCCCACGCCGGGCTTGCGGCGCACTGCGGCCCGGACGCACGCGCCTGGCATCTCGCGGCGGCCGCGGTCGGCCCGGACGCGGAAGTCGCCGATCTGCTCGATGGTGCCGCGCACCGGGCGATCGCACGCGGGGCCCACAGTGTCGCCACGGACGCCCTCCAGCGGGCCGCGGTTCTCACCGAGGAGGCGACGATGCGCTCTCGGAGGCTCTACGGGGCGGCGCTCGCGGCCGCGATCGGCGGTGCCTACGACCGCTGCGTGGTGTTGCTCGAGCCCTTGGCCGAGGTCGACGATCCGCTCCTGCGCGCGAACATCCGCCACACCCTCGCGGTGGTGAAGATGACGGGAGGGATCGAGGTCCCGCTTGACGCCCACCTCCGGCTGCGCGAGGAGGCCGAGCTCATCCTCGCCCTCGACCCGGGGGCGGCCGCGGCGATGCTGGCGGACGCGGCGCTGCTCGCGGGGGTCTCGGGGCAGGTCGGCGCCGGGCTCCCTGCAGCGCGCCGTGCCGTGGAGATCGTTCCGGACGACGCCTCGCCGATGATCCGTTGCCGTGTCCTCGCGCTCTCGGGAATTGCCTCGGCACTCGCGGGCGAGAGCAGCGGCGCACGGGCACAGCTCGACGAGGCGGGGCGCCTGCTGGCGAGAATCGATTCGCTCTCGCCCGGTACGCAATCGGCGGTCCTGGGCATGCACGCAAGGGTCTGCACGGGGCAGGTGGCGCAGTTCCAGGCGGAGCTCGCGCGCCTGCTCGAAATGGCGAGGGAGACGGATACGTTCGGGCTGCTCCCGTACCTGCTAGCCGTCGCGGCCGATGCCGCCTATCGCGTCGGAAACTGGGAGGAGGCGGCGCGCCAGTTGAGCTCCGTGGACCTCGCCGAGGAATACGGCCAGCGCGGCATCCTTCCGTTCAGCCTGGCGGTCAGCGGGCGCCTGCGCGCCGCCCGAGGCGAGACGGATGCAGGCGAGGGCCGAGCTCGAGCGCGGGATTGCGGTCGCGGAGGAGATCGGTTCGGCGATGGTCGTCGATTGGGGCCGGGCCGCGCTCGCCTTTCTCGAGCTCGGGATCGGCAACGCCGAGGCCGCCATCGCCCAGCTCGAGCAGGTCGAAGGCTCGACCGCGAAGGCCGGCCTCGAGGATCCGTGCTTCGTGCCCTGGGCTCCCGACCTGGTCGAGGCGTACCTCAGGATCGGCCGCACGGCGGATGCCGAGCGCGTCTCCGCGGCACTCGATCGCAGGGCCGAGCGAGCAGCGCTGGCGCTCCCGCTAGCCTTCGCCGCGCGTTGCCGCGGGCAAGTGGCAGACGAGGGGTTCGAGTCCCACTTCAAGGAGGCCCTCGCGCAGCACGACCGCACCGATGCCCCGTTCGAACGCGCGCGAACGCTCCTCGCCTACGGCTCACGCCTGCACCGCGCCCGACGCAGAGTGGAGGGCCGGAAGCGGCTGCGCGCGGCGCTCGAGACCTTCGAGCAACTCGAAGCGACGGCGTGGATCGACCGCGCCAACGCAGAGCTGGTCGCGGCGGGCGCGTCACCCCGCGCCCCGATCGGCCGACCCGACGAGCTCAGTCCGCAGGAGATGAGAGTTGCGATGGCTGTCGCCGGCGGCGCGACCAACAAGGAGGTGGCGGCGGGACTCTTCCTGAGCCCGAAGACGATCGACTTCCACCTCGGCCGGGTCTATCGCAAGCTCGGCATCCACTCTCGCACCGAGCTGGCGACCCTCGTCGCAAAGGGCGCGCTCGGCGATCCACCCTCCACGGAACGGGACCGACGGGACTCGAACCGCGGCCTCCGGCGCGAGTTGAAGCGGCTGTACGTCCTCCGCCACGCGAAGTCGAGCTGGGAAGACGCCACGCTCGCCGACCACGAGCGCCCGCTCGCGAAGCGGGGGCGGCGCGCCTCGAAGGCGATCGCGAGGCACCTGCGGCGCGAGGGCGTGACTCCCGAGCTGGTGCTGTGCTCGTCGGCGATCCGCACCCTCGAGACGCTCGAGCGCATCGAGCCCGAGCTCGCGGGCGCAAAGGTGCGAATCGAGCCGCGAATCTACGAGGCGTCGGCCGGCGAGCTGCTGGCCCTACTGCGCGAGCTCGACGACGACGTCGGATCGGCGATGCTGATCGGCCACAACCCGGGGCTCGAGCACCTGATCGCCGACCTCGCCAGGCCCGGCCCGGAGCTCGATCGCCTCCGCGAGAAGTTCCCGACCGCGGCGCTGGCGACGCTCCAGTTCGAGGGATCCTGGCCCGAGCTCCGAGCGGATGGTGCCGAGCTGGTCGCGTTCGTGAAGCCGCGCGAGCTCGAGAAATAAACACCCTTCGAGCGCGCCTGACCTTGCGCGGCGCGATAGGGTGCTCGCAGCCGATCCGCCGAGCTCGAGAAGGGGAGACGATGTCAGCACGGTCGATACGCAGGACGCAGGAGCGTCGCCTCCGACGGGAGCGACGGCGCAAGGCGGCGGGGGCGATCGGTGCGACGGCGATCGGGACGGCGATCCTGGCGCCGGGCGCGGCGGCCGACACGTTCACGGTCACCAACCTCGACAACAACGGCCCGGGAAGCCTTCGCCGGGCGGTCAACCTGGCGAACGGAAACCCCGGACTCGACCAGGTCGTGTTCCAGTCGAGCCTGAGCGGCGTCCTGGCGCTGAACAGCGCTGTCTACGTCTACGACGGGGTCGAGATCGCCGGTCCCGGCGCCAACCAGGTGACGCTCGACGGCCAGGGCGCCGATCGCATCCTCAGCCTCTACGGGCTGCCCGCCGACAACCGTCGCGTCGCGGTCTCGGACCTGACGCTCCAGGGCGGTTACGCCGACTACGGCGGGGCGATCTACGGCCCCGACGCGGACTTGGAGATCGCCCGCTCGACGATCACCGGCAACACCGCGACCTACGCGGGCGGCGCCATCTACACCTCGAACTCGTCGCTCACGCTCGCCGATACGAACATGACCGACAACAGCTCCGCCTACTACGGGGGCGCCGTCTACGCCTCCGGCTCCACGATCTCGATCGCCCGCTCGACGATCACCGGCAACACCGCCGCCGGGGCGGGCGGCGCTGTCTACGCCTCGGAACTCGTCGCTCACGCTCGCCGCGACGCAACCTGACCTACAACAGCTCCGATGGTGGCTATGGCGGCGGCATCTACGCGAGCCGGCTCCACGATCGCGATCGCCGACAGCAACGTCACCCACAACACGGCCTACTACTCCGGCGCCGGGATCGCGCGCCGCGAGCAGCCCGCTGCAGATGCGCGCAACAACGGTGGCCGCACAACGAATCGCAGGGCTACGGCGGCGGGGTCTGGGTGTACGAGGATCCGCAAGCCGGGCCTGTCCGCGTCGACATCGCTCGGAAGCACGCTGTTCGACAACTACGCGGCCGCGGGGGGCGGCGCCGTCTACAGCTCGAACTCGTCGCTCACGCTCGCCGATTCACGCGCGATCGACAACGACTCCGATGGCTATGGGGGCGGCGTGTCCGCGGCCGGCTCCACGATCGCGATCAATCGCTCGCGGATCAGAAACAACTCGGCGACCGCGGCGGGCGGTGGCGTCTACAGCTACGACTCGTCGCTCACTCTCGCCGATACACGCGTGTCCGGCAACAGCTCCGACGGCTACGGGGGCGCCGTCTACGCCTCCGGCTCCAGGGTCGAGATCGCCGACAGCGATGTCACCTATAACTCGGCCGGCGCCTCGGGCGGCGGCATCGACGCCTATAACAGCCCGCTGACGATGCGCGGTACCAGCGTGAGCGGGAACGAATCGCTGGGCTACGGCGGCGGGGTCTACGTATACGGGGACGCGGCCGTCGGGTCGGCCCCGGTCAATATCTCCGACAGCTCGCTCTACGGCAACTACGCTCGCTCCGACGGCGGCGGCGCCTACCTGGGCGCGAGCGGGGCGATGACGGTCGTCCGGACCACCATCTCGGCCAACGACGCCGATCGAAGCGGCGGCGGCCTGGCGGTCGGCTACGGGGCGAACGCCAGCGCGGTGACGATCACCGACAGCACGCTGTCCGGCAACCGGGCCGTGCGGCGCGACGCCGGCGGGGTCTTGATCGCCGGGCCCACGGGCCAAACGCTCCTCCAGAACGTCACGATCTCGGGGAACGTGGCCGGTCGGCACGGGGGCGGCGCCTCGGTGTACAACGCGTACGACACCCCGGTCGCGGTCCGGAACTCGACGATCGTCGACAACCAGGCCGGCTCGCCTTACGGGGGCGGCGGCATCTATCAGTACGGGGGCGACTGTGCGCCGGACCCCGACGCGGATCTACTACCGCCGCGGGCGGCCTGCGCTCCAGGCCGACCGGGCGACACCATGGTGCTGTCGAGCACGATCGTGGCGAACAACGAGTCGAACGGAGACCCCGACCTCGGCGGCGGGGGCGGCGGCTACAGCTACTTCCAGGCGGGCTTCAACCTGATCGGGGAGAGGCCGTACCTCGCCACCTTCACCGGCGACCCCTCAGGCTCCAACATCGTCGGCGAGGAGCCCAATCTCGGACCGCTCTACGACAACGGCGGGTCCACGTACACGCACGAGCCCTACGGCAACAGCCCGGCGCTCGACGCCGGGATCGCAAACGGCCTCACCCAGGACCAGCGGGGGAGCCAACGTACGATTCGCCTGCCGGGCGTGCGCACCGCGCGCGGATCGGACACGACCGACATCGGCTCCGTCGAGGCCGCAAAGTGCCTGGAGGCGGTGGGAACGCCGGTCTCCAACAAGCTCAAGCTCCGTGGGACGAAGCGGAACAAGCAGCGCGGGTCGGCGAAGCTGACGGTCAAGGTGCCGTTCTCGGGCGTGCTCAAGCTCAAGAAGACGGGGAGCGTGAGGGGCCAGAAAAAGCAGGTCGAGGAGTCGGGCAAGGTGAGGCTGTTGGTGAAGTCAAGGGGCAAGGCACTGAAGCGGCTGAACAAGAGCGGCAACGCGAACGTAACAGCCAAGGTCAGGTTCGCCCCGGACTGCGGCCGCGCCAGAACCAAGAGCAAGAAGATCGGGCTGGTGAAGCGGTAGCCCGACGGCAACCGCTTCTCGCAAATCCGCCTGTTTGTAGAGGGGATTCCCGACCCCGCCAGAGCGGCTCGCTACGGAGCCGCTCCCCAGTCCGGCCGGAACTCGAAGTTCGGTGACGTCGATACGGGCTTGCGATGGCTGCCGTCGGCGCGCATCGTGAAGATGTCGCCGACGCAGCACTCGTGCTTGTCGCCCTTGAACTTGGTGTAGGCGATCCGCTTGCCGTTCGGCGACCAGCTCGGGTTGAATCTGGCCTTCGGCCCGTGCTTGAGGTTGGTGAGGTAGCGGATCTGCTTCTTACACGCGCTCGGCGAGGCGCAGGTCGAGGGCACCGTGGCGATGTTTTGGGTCTTGCCCTCCGGGGGGCCCATGCCGTAGGTCTCGAAGACGACCAGGTCCTTGGTCGGGCCGCTGGTCGCGGGCGAGAGGTCAGCCAGGTCGCCCCCCAGCCTCCAGGGAGTGAGCCGGCGGACGTCGCTGCCGTCGGCGTTCATCCGGAATGCCGCCACCGCCAGGGGGTCATTCCTGACCCGGGTGAAGACGATGTAGCTGCCGTCGGGCGAGTAGCGCGCGAAGTAGTCCTCATAGACGCCGTCGATGCCGGGCTCGGAGAGCCGTTCGGGGTCTGACCCGTCGATGGTCGAGGTCTGCAGCACCGCCGAGTGGGCCGAGTCGTTGACCAGGTCGAACGGGCCGATCACCGGCGTGTAGGCGATCCGGCCAGCGGTCGGCGTCCACGTGGGGGCGGCGTCGAGCGCGCAGGGGTCGGTGCAGCCCAGGTCGAGGACCCTCTCGTTCTGCCCGTCGGCGCCGATGAGCACGATCTGCGCGTCCTTGCCGTTGCGCAGGTCGCGCTCGAACGCGACCTGCGTCCCATCCGGCGAAAACTGCGCGTCGATGTCCTGAGTGTGCGCCGGTTTCGGGTCGGTCAGCTCTCGTCGCTGGCTGCCGTTGGGCTGGGCTGTGACGAGTCGCTGCCGGGCGCCGTTCGGGTCGACGCTCGACCAGACGATTCGCGTCTTCGCTTGGACGGCCGCCGGGGCGGGCAGCGAGAGGCAGAGCAGGGCCAGGGCGAACCCCACGGCGGCCAACGTGCGTGCGCCCCGAGACGATCCAGCCGCTGCGAACCGTGCGTCCATGCGAACCCCCCTTTCATGGCGCCCGCCGTCAGCGTCGGGCGCCAGCCTCTAAGTGTGGCGCGACCCTACACCCGGATTAGGTTCTGTCAAGCGGCAGGGCCGGGTGCGGGACCTTTGGTTTTTCGGGCTGGCGCCCGGTTCACCGCCCTACTGCCCGGCGCGCGCCGAATCGTGGCGATTGTGCGGCCGGCGTACGAGGCTCTGGCCGACCGCGATTGGGATGCCCTGTTTCGCTACGCGCACCCGGAGGGTCAACTACCTCACCCCGCCGCTGCTGCCCGGTCACCGACCCTTCGCCTGGTGGCGCTACGAGGCAGGTAGCCCGCATCACCTAACCGAACACCCCCGCCGCTCGACTTCGAGACGCCCCAAGAACGAGCGCGCCGAGGCGCTCGACGAGTACGAGATCGAGCCCTTGGCGTGGATGGCGGCTCACGGCCACCTGACCGAGGCGGAGCTGGCGATGATCGCCGAGCGAGCGAGCGAGACGCGGCCCCGGATCGGCACCCCCGCCGAGCACATCGGATCGGGCGGCGTCGACCGGGCCGACCGCCGGGCGGTGAAGCTCTACGAGGCGGTCGAGCGGGCGCGGGGAGGCTAGCTCGGGAAGTCGTTTGAGCCGCGCGACCCGTGGGCGCCGATGATGCTCGGCGCGGACCCGCGAGGATTGGCAGTGAGTTCTAGCCCCCGCCGCAGCCTAGACGCGCTCCGTGGCCACGAGAGGAGAGCTCCGCCGCGGCCTTAGCCTGCCCGGCGTGTCGACGAGATTGAGCGGAGGCGGATGCCGCCGTCCTGGTTCCTGAAGCCGATCAGTCGAGGACGTTCACCATCTGGTCGATCGCCGTGAACTTCATCATCCGCGCGACCTGGCCGTCGCCGAGCCGCATCCCGAGTCGCTTGCCGTCGCTGGCGGACCGTCGCTCCGCGACGAGGAGCACGCGCAGACCGCACGAGTCGATGAAGGTGACCGCGGACAGATCGAGGATGATCTGCGCGGCGTCGGATTGTTCCGCTCGCAGAAGCGCGGCATCCAACTCCGGCGCGTTGGCCATGTCGATCTCGCCGTAAGCCGCGAGCGTCACGGTCTCGCCGACTCGGCCTTCGACGATCTGCAGATCGCCTGGGAGATAAACCGTCTCGTCCTGGGTGTTCATCGAGACCCCAATCACTCAAAGGTTCATTTCGTTGTGGCGCGGAACCTAGAGCCGTCCGCCACCCGAGTGACGGGCGGCCCGTCTTCCGCGCGAGTGGTCTCGGCCTTGCCTCGGCGTGCCGACCGGTGAGGGAAATTTAGGATCGCTGCTACCGGATGTCAACCCCCGTCGACGCCTGCGTCGCGTTGGCGATCGGCGTCTCAGCGCTGCTGGTCGGGGACCAGCGGCCAAAGCTCGCGGTCGCGTTCGCATGAGCAGCCGCGAGGGAGGAGTGTCTCCTTTGTCCAACGCGGTACTCCTGGACAGCAAAGAGTGGGGTGGCTCCCCACTGCGAGGCCCGACACCCGGTGGGACGCTCCCGTCAATGCACGACGTCTTCTCGTCGAGCAGTGGCCGAAAGCGAGGGGGTGCCCGCCGAGGTCGCCGAACCCCCAAAGGCCCCCAAGAAAGAGGTCGCTATGTTCAGATCAAAGCTCAAGCGGGGCTTCTCGCGAAATGCCGTCGCCCTCGCCGCTCTGGTGCTCGCGTTCGCCGTCCTCAGCCCGGCGTCGGCGCCGGCGAAGGCCGGGGGAACCGATCGGCCCATGGAGGGCTCCGGCTCGGGAACGATCACCCTGGACCCTGTGACGGGCGCATTTACCGGCGTCGTCCCGGGCGTCAGCAGTCATCTCGGGGAGGTCACCGTTCAGATAGAGGGGACTGGCGCGCCCACTTCGGACGGGACCTTCGCCGGCAGCGGCACCACGACGATCGTGGCCGCGAACGGCGATGAGTTGACCGGGACCATGACGTTGACCCAAACGGTGCTTCCCACCGGCCGCACGACCACCACGGTGGCCGTAACGATCACCGGCGGCACCGGACGGTTCGCCGACGCGAGCGGAACGCTGACAGTGATCTGCCAGTCGGGTGGACCGGCTCTGGTCGACGGGCTGCTGCTGATCAAAGCCGAGTGCAAGTTCACGGGACAAGTCAGCTACTAGGAGGTTCGAGCCGGCGGTCGGGGGCTCTCCCTGGGAGAGCCCTTGGCCACCCGGCTCGACGCGCTCGACCAAGAGCGCCAGGTAGGCGCGGCGGACGAACGCGCGGCTAAGTAAGGGTTCTCTCGTCCTCTAGTAGTAGTGACGCCGACCGCCCACTGCGCGGCCCAGCGCGCCCAGTATCCAAAAGATCACGCCTAGGACGGCCAAGATGCCACCGATGATCCAAAGGATGGCGCTGTTAAAGATAATCGCGAGGATGAGCAAGACGACGCCAACAGTGATCAACGTGTTCCTCCCAGGCTCGATGGATTCGTCAGCATCGCGACTCTATCCGCCGTGGCCACCGCAGCAACGCCGTACGTTTGGGCCAGTACGGGGCCACGGAGCACAGAGGTTGTAACCCGCTCCCAACGCGGAATCGCGAGTTCGCAGGCGCTTCTAGAGACGGGAGCGACGGGACTCGAACCCGCGGCCTCCGGCGTGACAGGCCGCGAAGACGGTTACGACGGCAGACGACGCCAGACGACGCAAGGCCCGTTTCGCCACTGCCCATGCGGGATCGCGGGCGGTCGAACCGCATCGGACAAGCGGAGTCGGTTCCGCCCGAACCGCCGACGTAGTGGCGTTGTAGTGGCGTCGAGCATTCAGCCCTGCCCGGTCTCGATGTTGAGGTCGGCCCTCGCGTCGAGCCGCGCGCGGATCGCGTCCTCGGAGTCGCGGGCCAGGTGCCCGTAGGTGCGGTCGATCATCTTCACGCTCGTGCCCATCACCCTGGCCAGCTCGAAGATCGAGACCCCGGCGGCGAGCGCCTCGGTGGCGAAGGTGTGGCGCAGCTGATACGGGCCGCGCTGCCTGATCCCGGCCGCGTCGAGCGCCGGATACCAGTCGCGGGTCCGCCACCCGTCGAGTCCGATGTGCCCGCCCCTGGCGCGGGGAAGACGAGCCGCGTATCGAGCCGGGGCGGAAGCCGGTCAAGTGCGTCGAGCGCCCGGGCGCTCAGCGGGACGCGTCGCCGCGAGCCGATCGGTCTTCGGGTACGGGGTCAGGGCGCCGTCCGCGAAGCGGCGCTGGACGAGCACCGCCGGGCCGGTGCGGTCGACGTCGCTGCGCTCGAGCGCGGCCCACTCGTTCGTCCGCAGTCCGGTCTCGGCGGCGAAGGTGACGAGCGGCCCGAACACCGGCCCGATCTCGACCTCGATCGCGTCGATCTCCTCGGGGGTGAACGGCAGCAGCTCCTCGGAGCGCGGCTCCGGGTTGCGGCCGGCCTCGACGGCGGGGTTGCGGGTCATGTAGCGCCAGCGGACGGCGGCGCCGAGCGCCTGGCGGAGCGCCAGGGTGAGCCGGTAGCGGGACGTGTCGGCGAGCCCGGCCCGCCAGCGGGCGACGTCGTCGGCGGCGCCCTCGAGCTCGGCGAGCGTCCAGTCGCCGAACGTCTCGCCGCGCCGGTCGCGAGCCGCTCCGCGAGCGTCTTGCGCGTGCGCTCGGCGACGGTCGCGCCGTGGCGCTCGAGGAACAGGTCGCAGAACTCGTCGAAGGTGATCTCCGGCGACGGCGCGCCGCGGTCGAGCCTCGGGGCGACGTTGTCGGCGAACCAGCGGCGCGCCTCGGTCTTGGTCTTGAACCCGGCGCGCTGCGGTCGCCGGCCGTCCTCGGGCCAGCGGATTCCGTAGCCGGTGGCGGTGCGGAAGACGCTGCCGGTCGTTCAGCGTGGCATCTCAGTTCTCCTCGTCGTCGGGGGTAGCTAGCGCGGGATAGCCTAGCCGCTGGGCGGCGCCAGCCGGGGTAGCTAGCACTCCTCGTCGTGGCGTCGCCCGCTCTTGCAAGCCACTCCTCGATCTCGTCCTCGCGGAAGCGAACCGCGCCGCCGGGCAGCTTGATCGCCGGGAGCTCCCCACGCCGTGTCCAGCGGAGCACGGTCTCGGGCGAGACGCCGAGCAGGTCGGCGACTACGCGGGCGGTGAGGAGGCGGCTCATCGGTTCACCTCAGCCACCACGTCAGGGACAGGGGACAGGGTTGGGGTCAGGGTGGTCGTCCTCGATGAAGGGCCGAATCTCGAAATGGCGGACCGCTTGCCCGTCTCGGCGCGGGTCGATGTAGCCCTCGCTGATCAGGCACTCGCGAGCGCGGTCGACGTACTCGGCCTTCCCCCCGACGGCGCCGCGTAGCGCGGTGATGCTGAGCCCCGGTTTGTGGGCCACCGCCCGCGAGACCTTCTCCATGTAGCCGGTCGGGCGGAAGGTGTCGCACGTCGCTGGCGGTGGCTCAATCGCGAGGTCCATCGCCCCGCCGGGGAGCGAGGTCGCGATCATCTCGGCGACGAGCTTGTGCCGCGCGAGCCTTCGAACGTGGCCTGGGCGATCCTTCTCCACCCTGATCAGGACGCGCCCGGTCAGCCCCCGGCCGAGGGGCTCCTTCACATTCAGGTGATAGGCGATGTCGACCTTTGCGAGCTTGTGCTGTGCCCCGATCGAGTAGCGCCGCGGGCGTCGCCGTCCTTGACGACGTGGTCGTTGAGGAAGACCGCGATGCCGCGACGCCTGAGCCCTTGCGGAAGGTCGCGCATCCAGTTTGCGACCTCGGTGTTGTCGCGAAGGTCGACGCCGTGGATCGCAAGCGCATCGGTGAGCCCATCGATGACGGCGAGCGTCGGCCGGAAGGTCGCGAGCACGTACTCGATCGCCGCCCGTCCGGCGTCGTCTAGGGGTTCATCGGGGCGGACGTAGTGGAATCGCTCGGCGATCGCGTCAACGTGAACCCCGAGCGCCGTCAGCCGGTCCACGGCAGCCGCGGCCTCGTCCTCGAAGTCGATGTAGAGAACGTGGTCGCCCGCGGCGATCCGCTCCGAGCAAGCCTTCATCGCGAGCCAGCCCTTGGCGCCCTCAGGCTCGCCGGCGCAGAGGTGGACCTTGCCGCCGTAGAGAAGGAACTCGCCATCGGTGCGGGCGAGCATCCCCGGTGGAGGCTCCGGGTCGGCGTCCCCTTTGAGAATCGGCTCTAGGTCGACCGGCCCCCAGCTAGAGCGACCGTGATCAGGATTCGCCCCGTTCGCGCGCGAGAACTGGTCGGCCTTGACCGCCTCCTCCCGCGGAACGGACACGTGGTAGCAGGACCAGCACCTCAAGCCGAAGCGTGAATCGAGAATCTCGCCGTGCGCCCTGCCGCACCGGCTGCAGGCCGTGGCGGTAATCATCGCCCACCTCCACGCCGACGGAACGCGGTCCCGCGGTCCAAGCAGGGTTCTATAGTCCGGGCCGAGGGTTGCATCCTCTTCCTATCGTTCTCAGGCCCCGGCTCCGCCCGGGGTCTCGCGTTTGCAGGCACTAGCCGAGCCCGAACCGCACGCGAGAGGGCGCGCGGCCGGGCCGGCTGTCGCTCGCTCACGTCGCGGAGCGAGCCCTCCGGGCCGGGAAGCTCAGCACCCCTCGGGTGTGAGGATGCTCTGGTTCCCTGCCGAGGTCCGAAGAAGTCTCAGTCGGCGGCGGAGCCCCAGTCCTCGGGGCTGTCGTCGTCGCGAAGGGGGTCGTATTCGAGCGCCTTCGCCAGTTCCGCCACGCGGTATTGCTCGGCGAGCATCCTCCCCTCAGCGAGGCGTTCGGCGCAGGTGCCGCAGAGATAATCGCCCTCGTCGTCGACCTCGCCGCCCCTACAGAGCACAGGGCCGTCGGCTCCGACGAATGCGGCGACAGCGGAGCAGGACACGCAGAGGAGTTCTTCCTCGCCAGGTTTGCGTACGCCCTTGTCTCCGAGCGCCTCCATCTGCTTCGCCACTGCGACCGCGTCCGCCCACTGTTCGCGGTCGAGGAAGTCGGAGTACTGGTCGGGGTAGGCGTCCTCGTTGCGCAGACGGACGGCCGTGCCCTTCGAGCCGCGGTGACGGCGTACCCGCTCACGCGCTCGGGCGCGTCGGCAGGCCGGATCGTGGCAGTACTTCGGCGGCCGCCCGCGGCCCGACCACTCGACGGTGTTCGGGCAGCCGCTACGAGCGCACGATATTTCCCCTCTACTCATTACGTAACAGAAACTAGCTCGCAGCCCGGCGGACGCGATCTACGCACTCACCGCCGCCCATCTGGCCGCTGACGGCGCGGCCCGAACTTGTCGAGCTCTGCAAACCGTCCGTCATCGTCGTGAAGGAGCTGCTCGAACTCCTCATCCAGCTCCCGCGAGCCCACGTCGTCCTCAATCCGCAGCAGCGTCCGGATCGCGGTGCAGCGGGCGGTTGGGTTGGTCTTTTCGTCTCGGATTATTCCCTCGAGGATCTCGACCATCTCGTCGGTCTTCATGCGTGCTCCTGTCTATGGGGGGCGTTTTTCCTTATGGCTAGCTGCGCGGCGATTATTCAGAGCGGCCTGCATCGGTTAGTGACCCTCCCCCCGGGGGTAGCCGCGCGGCAGATGCCTCAGGAGAACTTCGACCCATCTCCTAACTCGCGCGAGGAACGAATCGGCCAAAACGAGGCTTGGTCGCGGACGCTCAACGAGCGGACCAGAGCGAATATGGCCGGTACTCGAAAGGTGATGGCCGGATTTCGATGTGAATGCTGGCAACCAGGCTGCACCGAGCGCATCCATCTGTCCCTCGATGACTGGAAGCTGGTCCGCGCGGAACCCAACCAATTTGCTGTCGCGCCTCATCATGTCGCCGAGAGCGTCGAGGCGGTGACTCAGAGGTGCGGCGAGTTTTGGCTGGTCGAGAAGTTCGGTGAGGCAGGGAAGGTCGCTGAGGAACTGGCGGACCCTGACGGCTCCCCGTCGACGTAGCTGGTCGTCAGGCTCGCGCATCGCGCTCATCGACGGTCCGTACCATCGTCGTCGCTCTCGGCCGACCTTCGCGTGGCATGCGAACGGCGCCGCCCAAGAGAGGTCAGGGCGACGCCGCCGCGCCCAGGGGGGATATCCCGCGTAGGCATCCCCGCCCTGGTCCGACCCGACTCCCCGCTCGCCGACTCGGTTAACGACTGCGCGAGCCACTATCAAGGGCTGCGTCGGCTAGACCGTTCTCGAAGCCGCCGGGCTGTCGGAGTAGGCGATGTCGCAGGGGAACGTTGGGGCGACTTGACGCCCAGACCCCTACGGAATACGGTCGAGCCCTCCCAGCGTTCCTTCTCCAGAGGAGGCATCCATGCGCAAGTTCGTGCTGGCCGGGGTTATCGCGACGCTCGGCGTCGCCATGCTCGCGATCCCGGCCTCCGCATCGTTCGATCGTCACTTCAGCGTGATCTCGAAGCAGGTGTCGGGCGGGCCAGTTGGCGAGAACGCCTTCCGCTTCAAGGACAAGCTGCTCCAACCGCACAACCGCAGCAACCGCGTCGGTCGCGACGAGGGGATATGCAGGGCGGTATCGCGGCGCGCGATCAAGTGCCACGCCGTCGTCCACCTCAATGGCAAGATCGGTGGCTTCGGCGATATCCGCGTCCGCGGCAATATCGGGCGGGGCGATAACAGGTTCAACGTCGTCGGGGGAACCGGTGATTTCAACGGCGTCGCTGGCAAGATGCTGCTCCACAACGTGAGCCGGAGGGCGGACAGGCTCCACTTCGACTTGGTGCGCTAACGAAAACGAGACGAGCGAGGGGCGCCCGGGCTGAGGGAGTAGGGCGTCTATCGAGCCGCCGGTCGCCTCGAGTCTCGGGCCTATGGCGTTTTTGCGTAGCGCGCTGGACGGCGGTCTTTTCGACGTGCTGTCCCAAAAAACGGTCATCCGAGTACCTCCGAGCGCAGCGGGTAAGCGAAGAATGGTGGGGCCGTCGCTTCGGCGGCCCTTGCCCTGTCCGCCGCCGGACTCACGGCGCCGCCGCGGTGCAGGTGCAGGACGGATGAAACGGTGGCGATCTAATCGTCGGCCGTTCAAAAAACCCTGCTCATGCGTCGAAGCTTGTTTTCCAGGCGGTTTGGCGGGAAGACGAGTGGCGGCGGGAAAAGTTCACTGGCAGGTTCCTTTCGAAGGGGAGGAAGCGCGCCGTGACTCCCGCTGCGTGACGGCGCCGTCACAAGGCTGCCCCTCGGCGGCGCCGCTCGCGCGCAACGTCCGGCAGCTCGTCGTCTGAAAGATGACGCCGGGGAGCAGGAGGCCCGAGGCCGCCTCCGCTCGCCCGGCCCTCGGCGGGGAGGTCTGTGTCCGCCAAGCTCACGCCTCGAAGCTCACATTCGCAGCGGCCTCGTCTCGATGGCCTTGTTCAACTCGTCGAAGCGAGCCCTCGCCTCGGCGAGGCCGAGGTCGGCGAGGTCGGGCTCGCGCGGAACAGCGAACACCTGGGCGAACGCCTTAAACAACGTCGCCGTCGGGAACCGCGCGCTG
>CAVSMU010000007.1:0-296844 GCA_963729075.1 uncultured Solirubrobacterales bacterium
CTGCGCGCAGGGCGGCCGCTGGCTCCCGGTGCTCGCCCGAAGCGGGAGCACGCCGTTGCGTAGGGCATATCAGCAGGGTCGAAATCCCGGGGCCGGGATCTCGCCCGCCCCCGGAAACGTGCCCAGATCAGCCGAGCGACTCCGTGATCAGCGGCACGGCCTCCTCGACCGTCAGCATCACCTCGCTGTCGTACTCCACCCACTGCGTGTAGTTCTGCAGATTCCGGTACGCACCGGCCACATCGTCGGTATCAGCGATCACCACGCCGTGGCCGCCGTCGGCGGCCACATAGTGCGCCGTCGTGCCGGGCCCGGCACCGTGCTCGGCGAAGACCTGCAGCAACTTCTTGGTCTCCTCATTACTGAGGAAGGGCTTGATCTTGTACGTCGTCATGAAGATCATGCTTCACGCCCCCTTCTTTACGTCTTGTTGCTTGCTCAGCGACCCTACACCCGCATCCCTTCACGGGCGCCTCTACTGCTCCTTTCGTCCGAGGCGGTCATTGCCGGCGATGTGGTTTAGGGCGCCGCGCTACTTCGTTCGACATCCCCGGTGCGAAGCGCGATTCGATCTCACCTCGGTGGGCAGCACGGAGGGAACATCGGCGTCTACCACCGATGATTCCTCGCCCCTGCGGGTGCGAGGCTAGGCCCGATTCTCAAGAAGGAGGTTGAGCCGTGAAGCGCGTCGTCGTCGATCACTACGGGGGGCCCGAGGTCTTGAAGGTGGTGGAGGAGGACGATCCCCGACCGGGTCCGGGCGAGGTGCGCGTCAGGGTCCTGGCGGCGGGCGTGTCGTTCACCGATGCCCAGCTGCGCGCCGGCACGTACATCCCGGGCGCCCCGAAGCCGCCGTTCACGCCCGGCTACGAGCTCGTCGGCGTCGTCGAGGAGCTCGGCCCGGGCTGCTCGAGGCTGCGGGTGGGCGACCGCATCGGCGCGCTGACGGTGTGGGGCGCCGACGCGGAGCGCGTCTGCGTGCCGGAGGCGGCGCGGTCGACGGTGCCCGAGGACCTCGACCCGGCGGAGGTCCTGAGCCTCCTCTTCCCGTACATGACCGCCTACCAGGTGCTTCACCGCACGGCGAAGGTGAAGCGCGGGGAGACGGTGCTCGTGCACGGCGCGGCCGGCAGGGTCGGCGTCGCGGCGCTCGAGCTGGGAGCGGTGGCCGGGCTTCGCCTCTTCGGGACCGCTCGGCTCGCGACCGCGCCGAGGTCGAGGGGCTCGGCGCGGTGGCGATCGACTACCGCAACGAGGACTTCCTGGCGCGCGTGCGCGAGCTGACCGGCGGCGGTGTGGACGTCGTGCTCGACAGGCTCGGTGGCCCGATCTCGCTGCGCTCGTTCCGCGCGCTGCGGCCGGGCGGAAGGCTCGTCGTGTTCGGCCGCTACGCCACGCTCAAGGACGGGCACAAGGACTGGCCGGCGGTGATCAAGTGGTAGGCGGCGATCGCGGCCGTCTGGCTCTGGGACAAGCTGTCGCCCCGCCGGCGGGTGTTCGCCTACCACGTCCAGAAGTACCGCGACACGCACAAGGCGAGCCGGAGCAGTGGGCGGGGAGCCGATGGACCCGGAGTGGTTCCGGGAGGACTTCCGCGTGCTGATCGAGCTGCTTCGTGAGGGCAAGATCCACCCGGTCGTGGCCGAGCGCCTGCCGCTCTCCGAGGCTCGCCGCGCTCACGAGCTGCTCGAGAGCTCGGCGGCGAAGGGCAAGCTCGTGCTCGTGCCATAAGCCGACGAGGACGCTCGCTGATGGCGCTCGACGTCCGTGCTGGTCGACGGGCGGGTCGTGTCCGCTGGAGCTCGGCGGCACCGCGGGCGCGCTACCTGCCCATCGCCGAGCACGGCCTGATCGGCGACCTGCACACCGTCGCGCTCGTCGGCACCGACGGGACGATCGACTGGTACTGCTGCCCGCGCTTCGACTCGCCGAGCGTCTTCGCGGCGATCCTCGACGCCGACCGCGGGGGCCTGTTCCGCATCGCGCCCGACTGCGACGGCTGGAGCTCCAAGCAGCTCTACCTCCCCGACACCAACGTCCTCATCACGCGCTTCCTGATGCCCGACGGAGTGGGCGAGGTGCAGGACTTCATGCCCCCGCCGCGTACCGGCGAGGCGGCGCACCGCCACCGCATGATCCGCCGGGTGCTCGCCGTGCGCGGGCAGATGCGCTTCGTCGTCGACGTCGCCCCGCGCTTCGACTACGCGCGCGCCCGCCACGAGGTCGCGCTCACCCCGCACGGCGCGCTCTTCCGCTCTCCCGAGCTGGGGCTCAGCCTCTCGACGCGCTGCCCGCTCGAGATCGTCGACGGCGGCGACGTCCGCGCGCGCATCGAGCTCCGGGCCGGGGAGACGGCCACCTTCGTGCTCGACCGCGTCGAGCCCGGCGAGATGCCGGTGCCGTACTCCGATGCCGACATCGCCGCCGAGTTCGACGCCACCGTGGCGTTCTGGCGGCGCTGGCTGCGCCGCTCGCGCTACAGCGGGCGCTGGCGCGAGATGGTGCATCGCTCGGCGCTCACGCTCAAGCTGCTCACGTACGCGCCCACCGGCGCGATCGTGGCCGCCCCCACCACCAGCCTGCCGGAGCAGCTCGGCGGCGCACGCAACTGGGACTACCGCTACACGTGGATGCGCGACGCCGCCTTCTCGCTCTACGCGCTGCTCAGGCTCGGGTTCACCGAGGAGGCCGGCGCGTTCATGGAGTGGCTGGAGGGGCGCTTCCGCCACGCGGCCGACCGCGAGTCGGGCCCGCTGCAGATCATGTACGGCATCGACGGGCGCGAGGACCTGCCCGAGGAGGAGCTCTCGCACCTGGAGGGCTACATGGGCTCGGCGCCGGTGCGGATCGGCAACGGGGCGGCGACCCAGCTGCAGCTCGACATCTACGGCGAGCTGATGGACTCCGTCTACCTCTGCAACAAGTACGGGCTGCCCATCTACCACGACGGCTGGATGGAGCTCACCCGCAACCTCGAGTGGCTGATGGACCACTGGGACCAGCCCGACGAGGGGATCTGGGAGACGCGCGGCGGCCGCCGGGACTACACGTACTCCCGGCTGATGAGCTGGGTCGCGGTCGAGCGCGCGATCCGGATCGCCCGCCAGCGCGGCCTGCCCGCCGACCTCCCCCGCTGGATGGCGGTCCGGGACCGCATCTACAACCAGATCATGGAGCGCGGCTGGCACCCCGCCCGCCGGGCGTTCGTCCAGCACTACGACACCGACGTGCTCGACGCCTCCCTGCTGCTCATGCCCCTGTGCAAGTTCATCGCGCCCACCGACCCGCGCTGGATCTCCACGCTCGACGCCATCACCGCGGAGCTGGTCTCCGACAGCCTCGTCTACCGCTACAACGTGGACGCGTCGCCCGACGGGCTCGCCGGCGAGGAGGCGACCTTCTCGCTGTGCTCCTTCTGGTGGGTGGAGGCGCTCGCCCGGGCCGGGCGGCTCGACGAGGCGCGGCTGGCCTTCGAGAAGATGCTCACCTACGCGAACCACGTCGGGCTGTACTCGGAGGAGATCGGGCCGACCGGCGAGCAGCTCGGCAACTTCCCCCAGGCCTTCACGCACCTGGCGCTGATCAGCGCCGCCTACAACCTCGACCGCCAGCTCGGGTGAGCGCCGGCGGGCTCGTGTCATGGAACTCGCCTCCCCGCCACCCCAGACGCTGACCGTCCTTGGCCACTACCTCGGCAAGGAGGCGGTGCAGAACATCCTGGTCTTCCGGTTCGCCAACTCGATGGTCGAGCGCGGGGGTGCTCTGAGATGACTCGAGGGTCCGCGGCGCGCGGATAGCATCGCGGCCCTTGAGGCTGGGTCGCCTGCACCTCTTCGTCGCCTTCGCGTTCACGGTGATGGCGGACCCCGTTTCGTCCGTCGCATACGCGATCGAAGCGGCGCTGCGAGCGCTCGATGGCGAGCCCGAGAGCCTCGTCGCAACGATGGCCCTCGTCGTCGCAACGATCGCCGTCATCTCCGGCACCTACCACCAGCTGATCGGCCGCTTCCCGCGCGGGGGCGGCGGGCCGCGAGGGGTCGCGGCGGCGTTCGGCGAGGGCTGGGCGTTCGTGCCGCTCGGGGCGCTGCTCGTCGACTTCACCCTGACCGTGGCGATCAGCTGCTCGGCCGGCGCGGCGGCGCTCATCGCCTACGAGCCCGACGTGGCGGCTCTGCGCCTGCCGCTCGCCCTCGGCCTCGCGGCGGCGGTCGCGCTCGGCGTCCTGTTCGGCCACCGCGGCAGGATCGGCTTTGCGATCGCCACCCAGGGTTTCCTGCTTCTGGCCCTCGTCGTGATCGTCGAGGGGGTGTTCGCCGACCCCGCCGCGGCACCCGGGGTGACGAGCAGTCAGGGATCGCCCCTGATCGCCGATGCGGCGTTGGCCCCTCTGCTGCTTGCCATGCCGCTTGGGATGGCGCTGGCCACCGGGGTAGAGGCGCCGTCGGATGCGATCGCCCAGCTCCCGCAGCTTCGCGACCGCGGTCGTCGCCTGTTCGGACGCATGACGCTCTGGCTGATGGTCGCGATCGTCGGCGGGTTGACGATCGCCCTAGCGGCGCTCGCCGTCCGGCTCGGGGTCGGGCTTCCCGCCGATGACTCAACGCTGCTTGCCGGGATCGCGCGGGCTGCAGCGGGCGACGGGCTCGTGTTCGGGGGGTTTCAGGCCGCCAGCGCCCTGCTCCTCCTGGCCGCGGCGGCGTCCTCGTTCCTCGCGGGGTCCGGCGTCCTCAAGGCGCTGGCCCTGGTCGACGCAGGCGACGACGGGCTGCTGCCACGCCGCCTCGGCCGGGAGAACCGCTTCCTGGTCGCGCACTGGGGCGTGATCGCGATCCTCGGTGTCGCCGCCGCCATGATCGTCGCCTCGGGGGGCGACGAGCAGCGACTCGTCCAGTTCTACGCGGTCTCGGTGTTCGCGAGCTTCCTCGCGGCGACCGTGGGCTGCGCCCGGCTGTCGTTGCGTGACGGCCGAGCCCCAGCCGCCGCGGTCAACCTGCTCGGCGCAACACTCGTGGCGGCGGTGCTGGCGCTCAACCTGACCCGCCTCGACGCGCTCGTGGCACTCCTCGCCTCCGGCGCGGTGGCCGTCTACCTCTATCGCGCATGGGTCGGACGGGGCCGCCCCGCCGGGGTGGTCGCCGACGCGGACTGAGCGCGGGCGCTACGTCGACAGCATCTTCTCGATCAGCTCCATGTACTGGTACGCGTCGGCCTCCTCGACGTACGGTCGCGAAAACGCCCAGGCCCCTCTCGCCAGCTCGTTTGGGGTCGTCTAACCCGACGTGGCAGCGCCAGACCACCCGCACTCCCAGCGGCTGCAACGTTCGAGTCAAACCGGCGGTCTGCGGGTCGTGGAGGTAGCGGTTCGCGGTGCGCTCGATGCGCGCCAGCGTCGAGCGGGCGATGAGCGCCGAGGTCAGGGCCTCGGCCCTGGTCTTCGTGGTCGTGCTCGTCCACAGCCTCCCCGAGGGGTTCGCGATCGGGACCGCCTACGCGTCGGACACGGCCGGGCTGAGCCTGTTCGTGATCGCGGCGATCGCGGTCCAGAACATTCCCGAGGGCACCAGCGTCGCGATCCCGATGGCTGCGGCGGGCTTCTCGCGCTCGCGCCAGTTTCTGGGCTGCGGTGGCGACGAGCGCGCCGCAGCCGGTCGGAGCGGCGGTCGCCTACCTCCTCGTCGAGGAAATCGAGCCCCTGTTGCCGTTCTCGTTCTGGTTCGCGGCGGGCGCGATGCTCGCGCTCGTCCTCGTCGAGCTGCTCCCGGATGCCGTGCGTGGCGGCCGTTTCGCGGCGGCGCTCGGAACGCTCGCCGGCGGCGCCGGGATGCTCGCCCTCAGCGCGGCGCTGGGCGTCTAAGGCACCTCGAAGTACCTGCGACTCCGTAGTCAGCCCGGAGACCCGAACGGTGGCCGATCAGGAGACATCGCCCGCGAGCCGCGTCTAGGCTCCGAATCGTGGCCGAGGCCCCGACTCCACGCACCGTGATCCTCGGCGGCGGGATCGCCGGGCTGGAGGCGCTGCTCGCTCTGGCCGATCTCGCGGGCGAGCGAACCGAGCTCACGCTGGTCTCACCGGACCCCGACTTCACCTACAAGCCGCTGACGGTCGAGGAGCCGTTCACCCATCAGCCCGTCGAGCACCGGGACCTCGAGCCCATCGTCACCGAGCTCGGCGGTCGCTTCGTTCGCGGCGCCGTCGACGGGGTCGAGGCGCCCGGACACCAAGTCGCGCTCAAGGACGGAGCGACGCTCAACTTCGAGTACCTGGTGGTGTGCGTGGGCACCCGCACAATAGGCCCCTTCGAGCACGCCGCCACCCTCCGCGTCGTCGGTGAGCTGCTGGAAATCGATGCGCTCATCGCCCGCGCCCTCCGCCATCCGTCGAAGCGGCTCGCCTTCATCGTCCCTCCCGGGGTCAGCTGGTCGCTTCCGATCTACGAGTTGGCGCTCATGACCCGCCGACGCGCCGAGCAATTGGGTAGCGATGATCTTCGCCTCATCGTCGTGACGCCCGAGGAGGCCCCTCTCGTTTTCTTCGGGTCTGTGCCGAGCAATGCGGTGGCCGAGCTCCTGGCCGTGCGGGGAGTCGAGTTCGAGGGCCAAAGCCGCGCCTCGGAAGGACCGGAGGGAATCATCCTCGCTCCTGGGCAGCGCCGACTCGATGCCGGCGCGGCCGTAGCCTTGCCGCTGATCGAGGGTCGCCACCTGAGGGGTCTGCCGAGCGACGACGGTGGCTTCATCCCGATCGACGATCACGCGCAGGTGGTGGGGGTCGACGATGTCTATGCCGCCGGCGACGGGACCAACTTCCCGATCAAGCAGGGCGGGCTGGCCTCCCAACAAGCCGACGCGGCCGCCGCTCACATCGCCTCGAGGTTGGGAACGGAGTCAGTGGCGGAGCCCTTCCATCCGGTGCTGCGCGGCCAGCTCATCGTCGGAGCCGAGTCGATCAACCTGGAGCAGGATCTCACCGGAGGCCACGGCGAGGGGACCGTGTCACCCGACTATCTGTGGTGGCCTCCGCACAAGGTAAGTGCCCGCTACCTCGCTCCCTTCCTGGCCGAGCAAAGCCCGCACGCCGAACCCAAGCCCCCCGAACGGCCCCTCGAGGTCGAGGTCGCGATGCCTCGCCGCTGGTACGAAGAGCCCATGGCGCTTGATCCCTATGGGCCTCCCCTCGGCCCCGACTGGATCGGACGTCATCAGGCGACGTGGCGGTAGGGCCGCGCGCGCGAGACGGGCCGGGCCGCCGTCCACGGACCGCCAAAACCGTACCTACGAGCAGCTCGCGCGCGAGATCCTCAACGAGGCGGCCGAGGTCGACGAGGCCGCCTCGATGGCGGCGCCGCGGCGCTCGGTGTACGCCGACCGAGATCTCCTCGTCGCATCTATCCGAACCCGAAGGGTTGCCCCGCGTGCGCGCCGGCGCTGGTGGCTCGCCTTGGCCGCAGGCCGCGGTCGGACGGCCTCACAGCGCCCGGTGGTAGGACCGAAGTGGCTAGGGCGGGGCCGCGGCGAGGCCGGCGAGGCAACCGTCGAACGCTGACTCCCGATCCAGGCCAGCCTCGACGAGCTTGGCGTACTCCTTGGCCACGTCGGAATCGCTGGCCGAAGCCGGCAGGCCGTACGCCCGCGCGGAATTTTCCACGGGAACCTCGCTGCAGGATCGCTTCGCCACCTTGTAGGTGACATTTGCCGGCGTTTGATCCTGCCCCGCGTCGGGCCGCTGCCCGTCGCTTGAATCGTCACCGCAACCGGCGATGACCAGGGCCGCAAGGGCCAAGGCCGTATGAGCGCAGCGCGGCATCAGCCGCATCCTCCCACGGATTGCCCTGCGATTAGCGTCGACCAGCCTCCGGCGATGTAGACCCGCGGCCGCAGCTCCGCGGCGCCGTTCGATGCCCTGGCCACCGTCGCGACCGAGGCCGGCGCGACCGCGTTTGTGGCGCTCGATCTGGTCGGCGAGATCGGCTGTCGCTAGGTCCTTTTTGCAGCGGCCCCGCTAGTCACGTACCGCGTCGCGACCCGGTACGTGTACTGGCGACTCGCGCGCCGGGTGGCGCGCGAGATCGCCGCCTACGAGCGATCCGGGTTCACGGTCATCGGCATCGTCGGCGTCGGGGCCTCGCCGTGGTGCGGTGTCGCAACGACGCGCGACATGCGCCGCTCGTTCGAGGTCATGGCCCGCACCACACCCGAGTCCGCGGAGCGCAAGGCGATCAACCGCGACGCCGTGGGTCGCCTGCCGCGGGGATACCTGGTCACACTACCTGATGGAGGGGCTGCGATCGCTGATCCTCTTCGACCTCGACTGGGGGGAGATCCTGCGCGGGTTCGGACGCCGCGCTCGGCGTGGTGATGCTGGTGCTCAACGTGCGGATAATCCAGAGCTACGACTAGCGCACCCGCGTCGGTCAGTCGGCCCAGGGGCCGATGCCCCCGACCCGCTCGACCGCGATTCGCATGCGGGCGCCGGTCGGCGGATCGTCCATCGGCGGGAAGCGGACCTCAGGGCTCAGGTACCACGCGCCAGCCGCTGCAAGAGTTCGGCCGCGCCGCCCTCCTCGATCGTCGCCCGGCCATGGACGACGACGTACTCGCGCAGGCCGGGTGGCTGGATCCCGGTGCCCTCGAACGAGACCGCCACCCGCGGGTCTCGTCTCACGTTCTCGAGCTTGCGCAGCTGCGGGTTCAGATGCGCGGTGACCAGCTCGTCGCCTTCGACCGCGGCCAGACGCAGTCACTGCGGACTGGCGTCCGGGTTGATGGTGACCAGGTGGCCGAGCGCGCCCGTGCGGATCAGCTCCTCGGCGCTTTCGGGGAGGGTCACGGAGGCAGAGCTTAGATCCCGAGCTCGCGGACCGCGAGCGGGAACACGTCCGCGATCAGCAGGCGTGCAGCCGGTCCGGGAGCGCGGTCCCGGCCGGGATCGTCACCCGGACCTCGCGCATGTCGCCACGTTCGTCGGTGACCGGCCGGGTCAGGGTCCGGTAAGAAAGTCTCCCACGCAGCATCCCGCGGCGTAGGGGAGGGTGCCTGCGTAGACCTTCCCGCTCAGACGACCGCCGGGAGATCACGCTGCGCACAGTTAGTTGGGGACCATGAAATGATCGATCGCGATGGAGCTGATCCTTGCAGTGTCGGTCAAGGAGGCGGGGGTGGGCAGCTGGGTCGTCGTCGCCCTCATCGTGGTGATCCTCCTCTACTTCGGCCGAAACCGACTGACTGCGACCTCCACTCGTCCATGCCCACGGTGTGGCCGCGACGTGAAGAAGGGGCAGCTCGACTGCCCGCACTGCGGCTTCGACTTCCGCACGATCGGAACGACAGCGAACAGGGAACAGGACGGCTCCTAGGCGCACTGCTCTTCGACCCGATCTCTGTCGGGGCCTGAGCAAATGGCCCGACGAGCGGGACAGGTCGAGCGCAGGCAACGGCCGACGCCCGCGCCACCGAACGGTGAGTCGCTGACCCGCGATCAGCCGAGCAGCGGGTCTGGAGCCCCCGTGCTCTTGTCGTGCCTGGGATCGGCTGGTCTGGCGCGAGACGTTGAGCGGGATGACCAGGTACGTGCAGAGCTGCGGCAGCTCGTGAGCGGCGCTCTCGCGTCCTCCGTCTGGGGAGAAGGCCAGCCCCACGGCCTGCTCCCCTACGAATCCGGCGCCGGAGGCGGCGAGCACCGCCGCGACCCGGATACCGAGCGCCGCGAGTCCGCCCGCCCCTAGCTTGCCTCCACCTCCGAACGAGGGTGTGGCAGGGGCCGCTGCAAATGGCGGCAACGTGCGCAGTCAACCCTGACCGTCGGCCCTGGCCGGGCCGCCGCTCGAAGTCTCGGATCCGGCGCCGGTCCCGCAACCCGCGCTCGGCTCCGGCTACTGACGCGGACGCAGCGTGGGTTAGCTCTCCGCTCTCCGCTGCCACCGACGGCGGCGCTCGGCGTAGGCGGGCGGGATGGCGAGGTTCATCTCCTCGACGAGGTCGAGCCACTCCAAGGCCCCAGGGAGGTTTCCGAGCCGAGCATCGGAGTCGGCCGCAGCGAGCGCGAACTCCACGACCTCGCGGTGCTCCGCCTCCGATCGCACGGCCTCACGCATGCCCTGGGGCGCCTCCTCGCGCGCCCTTACCGCCCCCTCGCCTCGCCGAGCGGCGAGATACGGGCCGAGGTAGCGCCCGGCGGCCTTCGCCGGTGGCCACCACCAATCCCCGGGGGGCCTCGCGCCGACCCTGGGCTCCTGCTCTAAGAGGAGCGGCAGGGCGCCGGTGAGGAGGGCGGTCTGTAGATGGGGGCGAAAGGACGCGGCGGGCACCCGCGCTCCTGCGGTCGCGGCGATCCCCCGCGCGGCGATCTCGGCCTGCTGAGTGGCGAGCCCGCCCTGCTTGACCGGAAACCAGGTGACGTCCCCGGCCGCCCAGACCCTATCGAGGCCGGCGACGCGCATGCGGGTGTCGGCGGGGAGGAAGCCTCGCCGGCGCTGCGGAAGCCCCGGGATCGATGACACTTCCATGGCAGGCAGGGCGACGGCGTGGTCCGCGCGGACCGAGAACCCGTCGGCCAATACCACGGCCCCGCTCTGGTAGGAGATCACCGCAGCCGACGTCACGACCCCGATGCGCGCGGCCCGGAGGAGCTCGGTCACCGACTCGCTGGCGGCCGTACCGAGGATCTCGAGCGGCTCGGTCTCGTGGGTGACAACCGCGACCCTTACATTCGCCACCGAGCGGCTGCTGAGGTGAGAGGCCGTCAGCAGGGCGAGCTCGTAGGCGGCCAGCGACCACTTGACCTCGGGCGGCACCACGAACGCAACCTGCTCTCCGGGGCGGCTTCCGAGCCGGTTGAGGAGCGCAGCGAAGAACTCCCGTTCGTCCGGGTCACCGAACGTGAACGCCCCCGGCACCGCGGACTTCGGCCGGCCCCCGATCGCAACCAGCAGCGCGTCGAAGCCCACCTCGTCACCGCCAGCGGTGGTCACCACCCGTCTCTCGGCATCGACCGAGGAGAGCGCGTCCGCCCGCAGGCTCGCGCCGTTCTCGGCGGCGACGTCCGCCAGCGGAAGCCGCTGAGCCCCTCCGATCCCGAAAGGCTCGGCCACAAACAGGGGACGGTGGACGAACTCCGGCTCGGGGGCGAGGAGTTCGATTCGGACGGTCGTGGGCGCGAGATCACGCAGGGCGAGCAGTGCCTCGATCGCCGCGATCCCCCCGCCCGCGATGAGGGCCTGGAACGGCCGGTCGGATTCTCGTGTATTCACCGTCTCTTCCTCAGAACGAGAGGATCCACCCATACAGCATCGAGCCGACCGGCGCGAACCCACGGATCGCATGCTCCGAGCGAGCTCCCATCCGCGGCTGCGAGGTCGTGTTGGTGACCAGGCGGACGCCGGAACAGCGAGCGCGAAGGTCGTCGAGGGCCTCGATCGCGCCCGGGATCGGCTCGTCACCGACGTGCAGGACGCCGTCGATGTCGAGCAGCAACGCGAGCGATCCGGCGCTCGTCGCGAGCATCGGCGAAGCCTAGAGCCGGGGCGTCGGCGCGGGCACGGGGCGTCGGCGCGGACCGGGCCGGGGGTCCGAAGGCTAACCCACAAAGTTAGGGGGCGCCCGAGCCCGCGTCGAACTACCTCGCGCCGCCGCTCGGAAAGGGGGCCGCGTCAGGTGCCCGGCCGCGCGGGCGTTAGCCCGTGCCGGCGCATTAGCTCAGCGACCTTCGCCGGGTCCGGTGGGCCCCCGGGATTCGCCGCCAGCACGTCGATGGGCGTCGATCGCGCTAGCTCACCCCAGCGGCTTCGAGAGCCTTGCCGCGGTCGCCGTATCCCTCGCCCCGCACGACCACGCCGTCGCGAAGGGTCCACAGGTGACCGATTCGGATCTCGAACTCCGCGCCACTGGCATGGCCGCGTCCCGTGACCCGAACGAACACGAGCACCCTGTCGTCTTTGCCCCAGCAGCGCTCCGTTTCGGCGCGCAGCTCATCAAGCATCGCAGCCCTCTCGGCGAAGAAGCGGATCACGTTGTCGCGACCTCGGATCGGTCCCTCGCCGACCCTGCTGTCGGGAATCCACTCCACGTCCGGGTGGGCGAGCTCGGTGACGGCATCCGCGTCGCGTGCGTTCATCGCCTCGTAGAGCCGACGGACGATCTCCACGTTCTGCCCCGACACCGCAGCTCCAGTATCTCGCTGAAGTCGCTGCTTGGCGAGCCCGCAGTGCCGGCCGCGCTCCCCCCGAGGCGCGCCGCTGCCTGTCGCGCAACGGGGGAGCGGGGGCTCCGCCGGCGTCGGGGCGGTTTTCGCCTCGGACGACGGTCGTCCGGAGCGAACGCGGACTAGGGTGAGCGGGTGGCCCAAGAGCCGCCCCGTCATACCTTCTTGTTCGCCGACCTCGCCGGGTTCACCGCCTTGACCGAGGCAATGGGTGACCGAGACGCGGCCGAGTTGGCCGGCGAGTTCTGTGACGCCGTGCGCGAGCTGCTGCCGGAGCATCGCGCGCAAGAGGTGAAGGCGATCGGCGACGCGTTGATGATCCGCGGCGATCAGGCGAGCGAGGCGATCCAGCTCGGCCTGCGCGTGGTACACGAGGTGGGCGGCAAGCACTTCTTCCCGACCGTTCGCGTCGGCATGCACACCGGCCCCGCGGTCGAACGCAACGGAGACTGGTTCGGCGCAACGGTCAACGTTGCCGCTCGCGTCTCGGGAATCGCCGCCGGCGGCGAGGTGCTGGTCACCGAAGCGACTCGCGAGGCTGCTGGCGACGTCGGTGAGGTCGACTTCCACGAGCATGGCCGGCGGGCGCTCAGAAACATCGAGGAGCCGGTCTTGCTCTACGCAGCCGTGTGGCGGCGGGTGGGCTCGGGGTCCTCGCTGCCGATCGATCCGGTCTGCCGGATGGCCGTCGATCCCGACCATGCCGTCGGCACGATTACTCATCGCGGGACCGATTACTACTTCTGCTCGTTGGCCTGCGTGGGGCGCTTCGTGGCGGCGCCCGACAGGTTTGCTCCGACCAACGCTCCTGGGTAGCGATCCACCCCGCTAGCCCTTGCTCGAAGCGGAGAGAGTCTTCTTGCGCTGCTCGTACTCCTCCACCGAGAGCTGCCCCTCGGCAAGGCGCCGAGCGAGGATCGCAAGCGGGTCCGCCGCCGCCTGCTGATGGCTCCGACCGATTCCCTCGCGCAACAGCCAGACGATTCCGACAATGACAAGCCCCCAGAAGATGATCATGCCGAGCATCATCACGATCATCCACCCGGTTCCGACGTCGCCGCCATGCATGCCCCAGGTGTCAGCGAGCGGTAGGGGTGAGAGGCTTGCGTGAAGCATTTGAAGTGACTCCGTGGTGGGAAGCCTTCCCGAGAACAAGATAGGACATGCGCAGCGGCGCGCTCATGCCTTCGCGTTCGCCTCCGTCCTGAACCTGGCGAAGTAGCCGACCGGCGTGCCGGTCCGACGCTCGAGCAGGAGTCCCGCGGCGCGAGCGTGCCTGACAAGGCATCGAAGCGTGGTGAAGTCTGGATCGACGAGGATCTCGCCGACGACCACCCGGC
Organism: uncultured Solirubrobacterales bacterium; assembly: GCA_963729075.1. GTDB lineage: Bacteria > Actinomycetota > Thermoleophilia > Solirubrobacterales > 70-9 > WHSW01. The sequence goes on from CAVSMU010000007.1 coordinate 13,537, forward strand.
CGCCGGGCTTCAGAACGCGGCGCAGCTCGCCCAGCGCTGCCTCCCGGTCCGGTATCTCGCCGAGCACGGTGATCAGGTAGACCGCGTCGAAACAGCGATTTGGGTAGGGAAGAGACCTTCCATCCCCAAGTTTCGCCACGACGTTTGTCAGGCCGTGCCCGCGCGCGCGCTGGACGGTGTGGTCGAGGAAGCCACGGCGGACGTCGAGGACCTCGAGTACTCCTGCCGGCTCCAGGCGCGCGGCCACAGGCAGCGTGTAGTAGCCGGTGCCCGGACCAATCTCGAGCATGCGCTCGCCCGCTACGGGCTCGAGGATCTCGAGCAGTCCTCTGCGGGTGATCAGCGGCCGCGGGATGTCGAGGATCGCCCGGCCGATGTAGGGAAACGCGGTCGGGCGAAGCGCGGCCCAGGCGCGCAGACCAAGCCAGCCGGCACACCCGGCTAGCAACGCTGTCCGCAACCGGGACATGGGCCTGACGATGCCAGACCGCAGCCTCGCGTCGGGCGGTGCGCGACAGCGCAGCGGTCCGTGCTCCCAACCGCGTGCGCCTGGCCCCGCACCTGGTCCTCGCGTGATTGCGAGCGCGCCGAAGATATGAGCGAAGCATCCGCTGGCTCCCGCAATGGACTGCCATGAAGAACGGGCCCCCGTTGGTGACACGCTCAGCGGTGTCCACCAACCGAGAGCCACCAAGGAGGCCCGCTTCACATGTTGCACGCTGGATTAGATCTGAGTCGGCGAAAGCTCGACGTCTGCCTGCTCTCCGAGACGGCGAGCACCTCGACCAGCTCGCCGTCCCGCCCGACGTCGACTCGCTGCGAACGCTCGCGCGGCGGATCGACGAGGTCCACGGCGAGCCGGTCTGCGCCGTGGTCGAGTCGATGACCGGCGCGAGGCTCGTCCACGACACGCTCGAGCGGGAGGGCTGGGCGGTCGAGATCGCCGATGCGCAGAAGGTCAAGGGCCTCGCGCCCTTGGCCTTAAAGACCGACAAGATCGACTCGCTCGTGCTCGCGGTGCTCTCCCATCGCGACCTGGTGCCGGCGATCTGGCTACCGGATCCGCGGGTCCGCGAGGAGCGCGAGCTCGCCCGCTTTCGCCTCCACCTGGTCAAGCACAAGTCGATGCTCAAGAACCGGATCCACTCGACGCTGATCAACTTCGGCCGGCCCTGCCCGGTCACCGACCTGTTCGGGGCCGAGGGCAGACGGCTCCTGGCTCGGCTCGACGTCCCCGAGCCCTGGCGCTCGAACGTCGGCGCTTCGCTCGAGCTGATCGACCAGCTCGAGCGCCAGATCGATCAGGTCAACCGCCGGCTTCGGGCCGGCCACGCCGACCATCCCTACATCCCGCTGCTTGATGAGCGTACCCGGGATCCGCTGGGTGTTGGCGTTCACGATCGCCGCCGAGATCGGCGAGATCGAGCGCTTCTCGCTCGCCCGAGAAGCTGACCGGCTACACCGGGCCTCTGCCCGCGGGTCGATCCAGTCGGGTGAGCAAGACCGCCGCGGCCCGCTACTCAAAGCACGGGCCGACCTACCTGCGCTGGGCCCTGCTCGAGGCGACGATGCACGCGCTGCGGCATCCCGCCTACGCCGAGCGCTACCAGCGCAACAAGCGGCGGCTCGGCAAGCAGCGCGGCGCCAAGGTCGCCCAGGTCGACATCGCCCGAAGGCTTGCGCACGCGATCTGGCACATGCTGACTCGAAACGAACCCTTCGCTCCCCGAGGCGCCGCTTTTCGTCTGGCGGCCTGACCGCCCCCTTTGGAATTGCGCCCGCGAGCGAAGCATCCAATTTCGCCTGATCCTCCCGCCGAGGAGGCCATAGAGACATGAGCGCTGCTCCAACCTCCGAGACCGCGACGAGGACCTGACGACGAACTACCGACCGCTACTTGACACCGAGCCCTTTTCATAGAGACGAGCACCGGGAGCGCCGCCGCATCGCGCGAGACGCCTGCTATTCGTCCGTCGCGAGTCTCTAGGCCCTAGCCGCGCGGGTGCCCGGCTCTCGGGCTCGGCGGCCGACGACGAGCAGGCCGACGATGAAGACGACGAAGACGAGCTGAAGGCGATGCCTACGGCGTCCTGGAAGCCGCTCTCCAGACCGGCGTAGCCGACGGAGAACCCTATGGCGACGGAGAGCAGGCCCGCGACCACCAGGAGCACGCCGAGCCAGCTCGGGACGAGGCGGCTGACGACGGCCGCAGCTCCCAAGAGCAGGAAGGCCAGGCCGAGCAGGACCCGGAAGTAGCTCTGGAGGCCCCACTCGGTCCAGCGAACGGTTTCGGCATCGGCGAAGCGGGTCGACTTTTCGGTCCCCGACGCGCCGGCCCAAGCGTCGACTGCCTGCTTGAGCGTGACGCCATCCACCGCTTGGAGGACGGCCCAGGTCGCGGAAGCAGCGATGATCGCGCCGGCGGCTAGCAGCGCGAGGTAGGGCGTCTCCCGCCGCAAGGCGCGGCAGAGCACGAGCAATCCGGCAAAGGCGACGAGCACGAGTACGAACTCCGCAAGATGAGTAGCCACCCAGCCGTCACTCGTCCGCGTACTCGGTGAAGATCGCCTCGTGATCGTCCTCCTCTCCGGTCGGATGCAAAAGCATCCTCTGGATCGCATTCACCACGAAGCCCACAACCAGCAGTGCGCCGCTGAGGGTCAACGCGCGGTCTGCCGAGGTTCCGCTCGCGCGGGGTTCTTCACGGTGACTAACGCTCGTAGCCGCGATCCTAATCGCCGCTGCGCCCGCACGGCCTTCTCACCTCGGCGTCAAAGCGGGCGCACAACGGAACGCCGCCTGCAAGGGCTGGCGGGGGGCGCGACCCGATCCAACGGCGAGGCCGATCGCTATCGCTAAGGACGAAGAGGGGTCGCGGTTCCGCAACTCCGGAATCGCAGCAGGGGAGAAATCGCAAAGAGAAGGCGGGAGCGGCGCGAAGCTCTGGAGCCGAGCAATCCTTCCCTCGCGGAGCGTAAGGAGCGAGGCCACCGCCTCCGTACCAAGTGCGGAGTCCGTCCCGTAGGCAGGGCGGATGTTGCTCGCGGCCTTCACACGGAGCATGAGGGAATGGGCCTCAGCGCACGGGCACGGCGGATTGGGTCGACGCTCAAGAACGAGATCGACGTTAACCACCGCCATACGATCATCACCGACGAGCCGGCCAACCTCGGTGGTACGGACGAGGGCCCGGCCCCACACGAACTGCTCGCCGCAGCGCTCGCGGCATGCGTCGCGACGATGATCGAGCTGTACGCGGGACGCCGCGACTGGGCGCTGGGGGCGCTGATGGTCGACGTCGACTACGAGCCAGACGCTTCTCCGCGTCACGTTGAGACAGCGATCGAGCTGGCGGGGGATCTCACCGAAGAGCAGGCCGACCGCCTGCTGCGGGTCGCTCAGACGTGCCCCCTGCGTCGGGCGCTCGAGTCCGAATTTTCGTTTGAGGAGCGGCTCGCCCTGAGGCCGCTCGAGGCCCACATCGGGGCCGCCGCGCCCCAAGCCTCGGGCCGCCCGGCCGGGAATGGGTCGAGCTAGTAATCACCCTGGTCTTCCGCGCTGCGCCGGCGCCCTGCGGGGCCGGGCCTTGTTCGCGGGGGTCGTCGCACTCTCGCCTTGCTCCCAAGCCTTTCTGGCAACGGTCCTGCTGGGGCCCTGATCGGCTCCGCTGACCCCGGTCTCCAAGTCCTGTCGATCGGGATCGAGCGCGACGCCTGGTTTCTCGCCGGACTCGGCGCGCGTCGACGTCGCCCGTCGCCTCGCTCACGCGATCTGGCACATGCGCACCCGAGGTGAGGAGTTCGCTAGAGCGGACTAACCCCAAGTTCCTGCGACACCTCGCGGGAGCGATAGCGACGTCTTGAAGTCGGACGCCCCGGCCAGCTGGCCGGGGCGTCCGCGCGCTCGCTCAGGCTCCGGTCTGGTCGCCAATCAACCGAAGAGAAGGAGCGACGCGATGACGGATGATGACGTGCTGTTCGGCTTCCGCCTGCGGCTGTTCACGCTGGCCGAGGAGCTCGGCAACGTCTCGGCCGGCCTGCCGGGCGATGGGCGTCCACCGCTCGACCTACTACCGGCTGGAAGCGGAAGGTCGACCGCTGGGGGCTCGAGGCGCTGCGGGTCAGGGAGCGCCGGCGGCCGCGGATGCCGAACCAGATCGGCCCCCACCTCGAGCAGCGGATCGTCGCCTTCGCGCTCGGCCACCCGGGCTTCGGGCCGCGGCGGATCTCGGCCGAGCTGCGGCGGCGAGAAGTGGGGCGGCATCCGGATCTCCGAGCACGGCGTCTGGCGGGTGCTGAGGCGCTTCAGCCTCAACACCCGCTCCAAGCGCCTGGCGCTCGATCGCCCGCCACCCCGACCCCTACGAGCGCAAGCCCGAGATCCCGCCGCCAGAGCTCCACATCGACGCCTCAGAGCCCGGCGAGAAGGTCCAGCTCGACTGCTTCTACGTCGGCCGCCTGTCGGGCACCAAGGGCACCGTCTGGCAATACACCGCGATCGACGTCGCCTCCGCCTACGCCTGGGCCGAGCTGCACTCCTCCGAGCGCAACCCCCGGGCCCGCCCACCGCCGAGCTCTGTCCACCGGGTCGCCCGCGAGCTCAAGGCGGCCGGCTGGAAGCTCAGGGAGGTCACCACCGACAACGGCTCCGAGTTCCGCTCGCAGGAGTTCAGCGACGCGGTCGAGGCCGTCGGCGCGCGCCAGCGCTTCATCAAGGCCGGGCAGCCCGAACTCCAACGGCTGCGTCGAGCGCGCTCCAGCTGACGATCCTCGAGGAGTGCTGGCGGCCCGGCCTTCGCCCGCTCGCTGGCGCCCAAGATCACCGCGCTTCAACGCGACCTCGACGAGTACCTCCACTACTACAACTTCGACCGCGCCCACACCGGCCGCCTAACCAAGGGCCGGGTCCCCGCCGATATCGTCTTCGGCGCCCGCAAGATGGGGGCGGTGAGATGAGCACCTGTCGCTACATCTCGGGATTAGGACGGCCTAGAGGTGCCGCTTTTCGTCTGGCGGCCTGACCGCCCCAGCGGTGTGAGCCAGACACAACTTTACAGCTATATAGTGGTATAGTGGTTGCCATGAGCTCCGCGAAGACCGCATCCGCCAGCACCCCGACCGCCTCCGGCCTCAGGCCGATGGAGATCCCGCATCCCGTTCCGTCCGCGCTCGCCGAGCTGGTCGCCCAGCGCTTCCGCGTCCTCGGCGAGCCGATGCGAATCAGGCTGCTCGACCGCCTGCGCGAGGCGACGGCGACGGTCGGCGAGCTTCGGAGGCGACCGGCGCTTCGCAGCAGAACGTCTCCAAGCACCTCGGCGTGCTGCTCGACGCCGGGCTCGTCGGCCGCGCGCAAGGACGGCAACTTCGTGCGCTACTCGATCGCCGACGCGGCGGTCTTCGAGCTCTGCGAGCAGGTCTGCGGCGGCCTGCGGCGCCAGCTCGACGAGCTCGAGGCCGATGCTCGCGAGGAGGCACGCGATGACCGCATCGACCGCGCTGCGCCGCGACGCGCGGCTGGCCGCTCGAGCGCGTCCTCTTCGCGCTCGCCGGCACGATGACCCTGCTCAGCGTCGCGCTCGCGCTGCTGGTCTCGCCCTGGTTCCTGCCCTGACGGCGTTCGTCGGCATCAACCAGTGGCTCTACGTGCTCGTCGGCGCCTGCCCGGCGTCGCTGATCCTCGAGCGCCTCTTCGGCCTCGCTCGCGCTCGGCGATGCCGCAGGTGACCGCGATGACCGAGCGTCGGGCCGATCGGCCGGCTCGGGCACTGGACCGCGACCCACTTCCGCGCGGTCGCACTCGCCTGGGCTCGTCATCGCGCTCGGGCTCGGCTTCCTCGCGCCGCGGGTCGAGCACGCGCTCTCGGGCGCCGGCTGGGAGGCGACCGGCTCGGAGTCCGTCGACGCGCGCGAGCCGATCGACGCGAACTTCGGCGGGCTCTCCTCGAGCGCGCTGATGGTCGTCGTCAGCTCCGACAGCGCGACCGTCGGCGACCCGGCGTTCCAGCGCGCGGTCGCCGACGCGTCGAGCACGATTCTCGCCGCCGACGCGCGTGTCAGCCAGGTCGTGCCGCCGCGCGCGGGCGTCTCGATCTCGCAGGACGGCCGCACCGCGGTCGTCCAGGCCGGGCGGCGAGCGACTCGAACGAGATGGTGCGCGCCGCCGACGACCTCAAGGACGAGCTCGCCGCCGCCGGCAGCGACGGGGTCGACGTCAACCTGACCGGCGCCTCGGCGATGTGGTCGGACTTCAACGAGGCCAACAAGGCGGCGATGCTGAAGTCCGAGCTGATCTCGTGGCCGGTGACGCTGGCGATCCTCGTGCTCGCCTTCGGCTCGCTCGTCGCCGCCGGGCTGCCGCTGATGCTGACGATCCTCGGGCTCGTCTCCGCGGCGGGCATGCTCTACCTCGGCACCCAGCTGCTCGACATCTCGATCTGGGCGATGAACTTCGCGCTGATGTTCGCGCTCGCGCTGGGGATCGACTACGCGCTGTTCATCGTCTACCGCTTCCGCGGCGCGTTCTTCGGCAGCCGCTGTCGGCCGCCGAGGCGACCGCGGTGACGATGGACACCGCCGGCAAGGCCGTGCTCTTCTCCGGCCTCACGGTGCTGATCTCGCTCACCGCCGTGATGCTGGTGCCGAGCCCCGCCTTCCGCTCGATGAGCGTCGGGATCATGCTCGCGGTGCTCTTCGTGCTCGCGGCGACGCTGACGCTGCTGCCGGCGGTGCTCGCCAAGCTCGGGCCGCGGGTGGACAGGCTGTCGCTGCCCTGGGTGCACTCGGGCGAGCACCGCTCGCCGCGCTTCGCCGCGCTGGGGCGAGCGGCTGTGGCGGCGGCCGTTGCTCTTCGGCGCTCCCGGCGCTGGTCGCTGCTCGCCGCGCTCGCCGTTCCCCGTGCTGAGCCTCGACACCGCGATGCCGTCGATCACGGTCGTGCCGGAGGACGACCCCTCGCGCGAGGGCTACGTCGCGGTCCAGGCAGGCGTTCGGCCCGGGCGCGCCGGGAGCGCTGCAGGTGGTCGTTCCCGCGGCGCGCCGCGGACGAGGCCGCGGCGGTGGCGCAGCGCGATCCGGGCGTCGCCCAGGTCCTGCCGCCCCAGACCGGGGCCGACGGCCAGAGCCTGATCCAGGTCGTCCCGGCGACCGACCCGTCCGATGAGGCCGTCGGCGACGACGATCGAGCGCCTGCGCGGCGATCTCCCGGCCGGCGCGCGGGTGGGCGGCGCGGCGGCCGAGAACCACGACCTCGAGAACGCGCTTCGCTCGACGACCCCGCTCGTGATCGGCGGTCGTCCTCGGGCTCGGCTTCCTGCTTTTGCTGGTCGCGCTGCAGGCGCCACTCGTCGCCGCGCTCGGCGTCGCCACGAGCCTGCTCGCCACGGGAGCGGCGTTCGGCGCGGGCAAGCTGATCTTCCAGGACGGAAACCTCGAGGGCCTGCTCGGCTTCGCCTCGCAGGGGTTCGTCGACGCCTGGGCTCCGGTCTTCTTCTTCGCGATGATCTTCGCGATCTCGATGGACTACAGCGTCTTCCTGCTCAGCTCCGCGAAGGAGCACTGGGACCGCTCCCACGACGCGCGCGAGGCGGTGGTCGGCGCCGTCGCCCACTCCGGCCGCGTCGTCTTCGCCGCGGCCGCGGTGATGGTCGCCGTCTTCTTCACCTTCGCGCTGTCGGGACCGCTGCCGCCGAAGGAGATGGGCATCATCCTCGGCATCGCCGTGCTGGTGGATGCCCTGCTCGTTCGACTCCTCCTGCGTCCCGTCCTGCTGCGGCTAGCCGGCCGCTGGGCGTGGTGGGCGCCGCGCTGGATCGACCGCCTGCTGCCCGACGTGCACTTCGGCCACACCGAGGCGGGACGCGCCGGGTAAAGCGCGTCGTCGTCCTCGGCGGGGGGGCGGGAACGAAGTCGACGTACTCCTCACTCAGCAGCTTCGCGACGACCTCGTCGGTCGTCATCCTCTGCCTCTCGGCCATCGTGGTGCTCCTCTCGTCGATCCTTGGACAGACCGACGATCATGGGGCCCGCGGTGGCCGGAATACGTTCCGTCCGACCGCGTGGGTGGTGCGTGAACCGGCCTTCCGAAACCGGAAGGAAGCCCTCGCGGTCGGACTGCCGAGTAGCCAGACGTAGCCTGACGGGACCGGCTTCGTACCTGAGATCAGCGGCTCAGAACAACCTTCACACGCCGCGGCCCGGGCGGACGCGGGTCCCGCGCTCGCCGCGGAGGATCGCGGCCGCGTCGGCCAGGGCTCCGATGCCCGCCGGGGCGCCGGTCGCCTCGGCGAAGCGGCACGCGGCCTCGACCTTGGGTCCCATCGACCCCGGCTCGAAGTCGATCGCGCGCAGCGCGGCGCTGGTCACCTCGTCCAGGGGCCGTGCGTCCGGCGTGCCCCAGCCGGCCTCGACCGCGGGAACGTCGGTCAGCAGGAGCAGGGCCTCGGCGTCGAGGCTGCACGCGAGCAGCGCTGCGGCGAGGTCCTTGTCGATCACGGCCTCCACGCCTCGCAGCAGACCCTGGTCGTCCAGCTGGACGGGGATGCCGCCGCCTCCAACGCAGACCACGAGCACGCCACTCTCGACCAGCAGCCGGATCGTCGGCAGCTCGACGATCGAGCGCGGCTCTGGCGACGCCACCACGCGGCGCCGGCCACCCCGGTCCGGCGCCAGCGTCCATCCTCGCGCGACGGCCAGGCGCTCCGCCGTCTCCTGATCGTAGACCGGGCCGATCGGCTTCGTGGGGCGCTCGAACGCGGGGTCGGCGGCATCGACGACCACCTGGGTGAGCAGGGTCGCTACGGGCGCGCCGCCCAACTCGTTGACCAGCTCCTGGTCGAGCAGATAGCCGATCATGCCCTCGGTCTCGGCGCCGAGCACGTCGAGCGGATACGGGTCGACTTCCTCGTAGGCCTCGGCCTGGAGCGCCAGCAGGCCGACCTGGGGTCCGTTTCCATGCGTGACCACGACGTCATGCTCAGTCGCCAGCCTGGCGATCGCCTCGACCGCGGTGCGCACATGGGCGCGTTGGGTGGCCACGTCCGCCGGCTCGCCGCGGCGCAGGAGCGCGTTGCCTCCGAGCGCCGCGACGACCAACATGAGGGAGGTTCTACCCGTTTCGAGAGCGCGGGAGGGCGTAGGCTCCGGTCGATGCGCAGGCTCGTTGTCATGGGCGCGGGAGGTCGCGACTTCCACAACTTCAATGTCGTCTACCGCGACGATCCCGAGGTCGAGGTCGTCGCGTTCACGGCGACCCAGATCCCCGGGATCGCCGGTCGGACCTACTCGGCCTCGCTCGCGGGCCCGCGCTATCCGGACGGGATCCCGGTCCGCCCCGAGGAGGAGCTCACCGCGATCGTCAGGGACGAGGGGATCGACGAGGTCGTGTTCGCCTACTCGGACGTCTCCCACGAGCACGTCATGCATCGCGCGTCCGAGGCGCTCGCCGCCGGCGCCGACTTCACCCTGCTCGGCCCGCGCTCGACGATGATCGACAGCCCGACGCCGGTCGTGGCCGTGTGTTCGGTCCGCACGGGCAGCGGCAAGAGCCAGACGAGTCTCGCGATCGGCCGGGAGCTGCTCGACGCAGACCTGCGAGTGGGGCTGATCCGCCACCCGATGCCCTACCACGACCTCGAGGCGATCCGTGTCCAGCGCTTCGAGGCGATCGCCGACATCGACGCGTCCAACCCCACGATCGAGGAGCGGGAGGAGTACGAGCGACCTGTCGAGGCGGGAATGATCGTCTACGCGGGCGTCGACTACGCCGAGATCGTCGCGCTGGCCGGGAGCGAGGTGGACGCGATCGTCTGGGACGGCGGCAACAACGACCTTCCCTTCCTGCGTCCGGACCTCCTGATCGTAATCGTCGACCCGCTGCGACCCGGACACGAGCTTCGCTACCACCCCGGCGAGGCGAACGTGCGCATGGCCGACGTCGTCCTCGTCAACAAGGTCGACACCGCCTCGCCCGAACAGCTCGAGCGCGTGCTTGCCGACGTGGCGGCGGTCAACCCCGACGCGGGCGTGCTCCAGGCCGAATCGCCGGTGAGTCTCGAGGACGGGCCGTCGCTGAGGGGCCGTTCCGTCCTCGTCGTCGAGGATGGTCCGTCGATCACCCACGGCGAGATGGCTTTCGGCGCCGGCACGGTTGCCGCCCGACAGGCGGGCGCGACCCTGATCGATCCGCGCCCGAACGCGGTCGGGTCGATCCGGGAGACGCTCGACCGCTTCGGCCACATCGGCCCGGTGCTCCCGGCGATGGGCTACTCAGCCGCCCAGCTTCGCGACCTCGAGCAGACGATCAACGCCACCGATTGCGACTTTGTGGTCACCGGGACCCCGATCGCCCTCGGGCGGATACTTGATTCCAAGCACCCGATCCGTCACGTCACCTACGAGCTCCGCCAGAGCGAGGGGCCCCCGATCGAGGAGCTTCTGGCGCCGATCATCGCCCGGGCGCGAGGCTGAAGGCGCCGAAGGTGGCGTCGGCCTGCGGGCCCGATCGCCTTCAGTGAGGCGACCGGTGAGCATCCGTCGCGGCGATCAGCTCCTGGATTGCGCGGGATGGGCGGGAGCGACGGCGGGACCGGTCGAGACACCTACCCTCGCTCATTTCGACGCTCTTGTGAGCGTGATCGGGACGCTCCCGATCTAGGGAATGCGGCACAGATCGCGATAGGGGACCCCGGCCACCCATCGGATCGAGACGACGCTGCGTCCGTGGTCCACACGGACGACGTGCCGTAGCCCGTCCGGATGGAACTCACAGCTCAGGCGGCAAGACTGTCCTCGTCCGCAACTAAGGAGCGAGCACTATGCCGGAGCTCGATACCACCGAACCCCGCGCCGACCTACGCCAGCGCGCCCGCGAGCGCCTGCATCGGCAGAGCGATTTCAACGGACGCCCCAGCGGTTGGGTGGCACCGGGCTTCGAGGAAGTACGCGCCGAGTTCGAGCGCAACTTCGCCGAGCGCGACGAGATCGGAGCGGCCGTCGCTGCGTACTGGCGAGGCGAGAAGGTGGTCGATCTGTGGGGCGGCCGCCGTACCCCGAGTGGCGACGAACCTTGGAACGAGGAGACGATGGTCCTCGTCAATTCGACGACCAAGGGCCTCGCGGCGATGACGATCGCCGTCGCCGACTCGCGCGGCTGGATCGACTACGACGCGCGGGTCGCCGAGTATTGGCCCGAGTTCGCCCAGAACGGCAAGGCCGCGATCACCGTTCGCCAGCTCCTCAGCCACGAGGCCGGCTTGGTCTGGATCGATGAGCCGCTGCACTTCGAGGATCTGCGCGACCTCGACCACGTCGCCCGCGCGCTCGCCAAGCAGAAGCCGGCGTGGGAACCGGGAACGCGACACGGCTACCACGCGATGACGATCGGGCTCTACATGCAGGAGCTGATCCGACACGTCGACCCGGCGCACCGCACGCTCGGCCGGTTCTTCCACGAGGAGATCGCTGAGCCCCTCGGGATCGAGTTCTACATCGGCCTGCCGCCCGAGGTGCCCGACGAGCGGCTCGCACAGCTGAGGACGTTCACCGCCAGGCGCTCGCTGCGAGCCCTGCCCCACACCGCGGCCGGCTACGTGCTCCGGATCCTGTGGCCGTGGTCGCTGCTGCGGAAGTCGATGCTGTTCGCAGACGTTGACCCCAACGATCGCGCTTGGCTCGAGGTCGAGGTCCCGGCGGGCAACGGCGTGGGGACGGCGCGCGCGATCGCGCGGGCCTACTCGGCGTTCGCCGAAGGCGGGGCGGACCTCGGCATCACGGCGGAGACGCTGGCGAGCCTCACGGCACCCCACGACGTCGAGCGTGAACGGGATGAGGTGATGGGCACGCCCAGCTGGCTCTCGCTTGGCTTTCTCAAGCCGGGACCGCAGCTCGCGTTCGGCACGAGTCAGAGCGCGTTCGGCACTCCCGGCGCCGGCGGCTCGTTCGGCTTCGCCGACCCCGACTCACGGCTCGGCTACGCCTACGTGATGAACAACATGGACTACTACATGCTCGACGACCCGCGGGAGAAGGCGCTCCGCGACGCCGTGCACAGCTCGATCCGGCGGCTCTCCGGTTGAAGCCGAGAGGCTCCACTGGAGCCGCGCTCGAACAGGTGCGTCCAGGAAGAAGCTGCCGGAAGAGATCGATCCGCTCGAGCGGTTGAGATGCCTCTCCCGATCAGCCGAGCGTCGCGATGACGGCGGCATCGGAACCAAGGAGATTCACGGCCTCGCTGCTGGCCGAGCTGGACGAGCCCGTTCGCCGATACCTAAGCCACGCCATCCGCGACGGTGCCGAGCTCGGCGCCGGCGTCAGGGTGACGATGACGGGCGCAGATCAAGCTCGGCGCTGTGGCTGCCGTTCAGCGCGCGGCAGGAATGCGACGGCCGCTCATTCGCCTGGCGGGCACGCGTCGGCTTGGGACCGCTCACGGCGCTCGCCGTCGTCGATCGCTTCGCGGAAGGCGCCGGCAGCATGGACGGGCGTCTCTTCGGGCGCATCAAGCTCTTCCGCGCCGACGACGAGAACACGACCCGCTCGGCCGCGGGACGGGCTGCGCTGGAAGCGGTCTATACCCCGGCCAGCTTGCTGCCGCAGCAGGGCATCACCTGGCGGGCCGAGAGCGAGAGCGAGATCGTCGCGAGCTGGGACGTCCCTCCAGAGCGCCCGGAGCTGCACCTGCAATCGATGACCGAGGCGCCGTGCGCAGCTACCGCGCCCTGCGCTGGGGCGACGTCGGGCAGAAGGAGTTCGGCTACATCCCTTGCGGCTGCGAGGTAGCAGCGGAGCGGCGCTTCGGCGACTTCGTCGTGCCGAGCAGCATCACCGGCGGCTGGTGGTTCGCGACCCCGCGCTACACCCCGTTCTTCAGGGCCGAGATCGGTGAGCTAGCGGCGCTGCGATGAGGCGCGCAGCTAACGCCCTCCTGCTCGCTCAGCGACGGGAGCACGAACTGGGGGCCGAACCGGCGCGCGAGCCAGGCGAGCATACGGGCGCGGCGGGTCGGTCTTGGCATTCCGATCTTGGCGCTGCCAGCTTCGAGGCGCTCGTGCCATCCCTGGGCGTGGCGCTCCTCGGTCACCGCGAGGCGCTCGTAGAGCTCTGCGAGCGGTGGCTCCTTCTCGAGCTCGGCGAGCGCGCGGTAGATGAACGCGCTGTCGACCTCGCCCTGGAGGAACTCGCGGTAGCGGCTCGTCTGGTCGGCCACTGATAGAACCCTACGTGGCTACTGGCGCTCGGCTACATGAAACCGGAGATCGCCGACAAGCTGGTCCTCAGCGTCCGCACGGTCGAGACCCACCGGGCCATCATCCAGCGCAAGACCGGGATCACGACCCGGGCCGAAGTGATCGCTTACGCGATCGAGAACGACCTCGTCGAGCGCTGATCAGTCGTCATCACCCGATCCCTCGCCTTCGATCTCCGTGCCGGAATCGTCGGCGGTGGTAGTCGACACACGAAGGATGTCGTTCCGCTCGTGGTCGTTTGCGGAGGTGCGGTCGCGGTCGTGTCGGACGGCTGGTGTTGTCGCCGGAATGACCACGCTCATCGTTGTCCTGCGGCCCGATGCTCGGGAGGCGCAAGCGACTGCCCGGCCTCCAGCGGCTCCGACGAGAGGCCGATCCGCTGACTGGTAAGCTTGCTTGCCAGCACCGCCACCGCCACCGCGATCAGGAGCCCGGCAAGGGCAATGAGCGCCCAGCGGAGGGCCGTCGGCACCTTCATCGGACCGGCCCCGTGCCGTCGCGGGCCGGGAAAGCTGATCGTTACCTGCGCACCGCCGCCGCTCCGGTTGGCCACGATCACGCGCCCGTCCCATTGCGCTGCGAGCTCGGTGGCTATGGAGAGCCCGAGACCGGTCCCCTCCGGCCCCTGCCGGCCGGCGCGGCCTCGATAGAAGCGCTCGAGGACGGCGTCCTCCTCGCCAGGCTCGAACCCCGGGCCGCTGTCGAGCACCCGATTGCTCCTGGTCCATCCTCGATCAGGACCTCCCGCCGGCCGGGCTGTAGGCGATGGCATTCTCGATCACCGCGTCCAGGACGCGGTCCAGGTCGGGCGGCACGCAGATCGCGCTCGTGGACGGATCGCTCGTCCGGCGAACCAGCTCGAGATTGCTCGCGCTGGCGGACTTGCGCCAACGGGCCACGGCGCGGTCCGCTGCGGCTCCGAGGACGACGGCCTCCGCCGGGCCGCTCGCCTCGCCGGCGCGACTGAGGACCAGCAGCTCGTCGACGATCAACGCAAGCCGGTCCACCTCGTGCTTGGCAGCCTCCACCCAGGCGCGCTGCTCGTCGGCCAGTCGGCCGGTCTCGAGCTCCTCGAGCTGCAAGCCGCAGGCCAGTGAGGGGCGTGCGAAGCTGATGCGAGGCGTCGGCGACGAACTCCTGCTGGCTGGAGAGCATGTGGCGAACGCGTCCAGTCATCTCGTTGAAGCTGCGCGCCAGCGAGCGCTGCTCGCTCGACCCCTCGACGGCCGCGCGCGCTTCGAGATTGCCCGCCGCGACTTCGTCGGCGGCATCGGCGAGCCGGCGGATCGGGCTCGCGATCCGCTGGGCGATCAGCGCGCCCGCCCCGACACCGAGCGCCATGACCACCAGGGCGAGGAGGCGCGATACCGAGCACCGAGCGCGTGACCGCATGGTCGACGGCCTCGACGCTCTGGGTCACCCGCACAGCGCCGATCGGCTTGCCCCCGCTCAGGACGGGCACGGCGGTGGCGAGGATGTCGGCGTCGAGGGTGTCGCTGTGACGGGTCTGCTGCGAATCGTGCCCGTCGAGGGCGGCCGCTGATCTCCGGGCGGCTGGCATAGCTGGTCCCGGCGGACCCGGTCCCGGCGCTGTCGGCAACGACCCGTCCCGCGGAGTCGACGATGATCACCCGCCCGCGGACCGACTCCGCGGCCGTCGTGGTCAAGCCGCTGTAGTCCCCGATCAGCGCCCGTGCTCGAGGGCCTCGTTGGCGCTCGCCGCGACGACGTCGGCCTGGCTTCGGGCCTGGCTCTTCACCTCCGCGTCGACCCGGTCGCGGAGGCTGACCGCGAGCGGCACGCCGAGCGCGACCACGGCCAGCAGCAGGACGTAGGCGATCGCCAGCAGGAGCGTCCGGCGCAGACTTACGGTGACTCGCCCTCCGGCGCGACGAAGCGAAAGCCGACGCCGCGGACCGTCTCGATATGGGTCGGTTCGCTCGGGTCGTCGCCGAGCTTGCGCCGCAGGCCGCCGACGTGGACGTCGAGCGTCTTGGTCGAGCCGAACCAGTTCGTGTCCCAGACCCGTGACATCAGATCCTCGCGCGTGACCACCGTGCCGCGGTTGCGGGCCAGCTCGGCCAGGAGGTCGAACTCCTTTCGCGTCAGCGCGAGCTCCTCCCCGGCATGGGTCGCGATCCGGCTCGGCACATCGACAGTGATGTCGCCGATCTCGATCCGAGGCTCCTGCTCGACCCGCGTCCGCGGTGCGCCGGAGGACGGCGCGGATCCGCGAGATCACCTCGGCGCCGCTGAACGGCTTGACCACGTAGTCGTCGGCGCCCATCTCGAGTCCGACGACCCGGTCTGTCTCGGTCCCGCGCGCGGTCAGCATCACGATCGGGACGTCCGAGGAGCGGCGCAGGGCGCGACAGACGTCGCGGCCGTCACCGTCAGGCAGGTTCAGGTCGAGGAGCACCAGATCCGGCTCGATGCGCGTCCGCGAGCTCGAGCGCCTCGGCCGCCGTGCGGGCGACGACGGGCTCGAACCCCTCGCGCTCGAGCGCGCGCGAAAAGGGCGCCGAGATCGCGTCCTCGTCCTCCACGAACAGGATCCGTCCGTTGCGGCTGACGCTGGCCACCAGCCCACTGTAACGCCGCAAATCGGCGCAATCGAAGGGCCGCGAAAGGCTTGTCCAACTCTTTACCCGGCGCCTGGGCAGGGCGTGGTCGGCCGCTCTGCACAATCGGCTCGAACGGTTCCCCCAACGAGTTGAGAGGCAGGATCGTGAACGACATTCGAACGCAAGATCGCCGCCGGCGCCACGATCCTCGGGCTCGGTGGCCTGGCCGGTTACGCGCTGCACACCAACGACGCGGCCCCGCCCGCCCCGGCGAGCACCCCGGCCGCGGCGCATATCCGGCCCAAGGTCCAGACCCAGACGATCCGGCGGACGATCCACGTTCGCCCACACCCCAAGCCCGCGGACCAGCCCGCCGCCGCGAGCGCGCCGGCGGCGGCGCCCCCGGCCCCGCTCCGGCTCCCGCGCCGGTTGCGAGCGCCCCGGCGCCTGACCCCGCTCCGCCCGTCGCGGCGGTCCCGGTTTCGAACCCGGCCCCCGTCACCACCCACACCAGCGGCGGCGGCTCGGCGGGCTCGGCCCCGGTCTCCGGCGACGACGAGGACGAGGGCTTCGAGGGCGAGCGCGACGGATGACTGAGCGCCCGGGCGACCAGCGGCCCGGCGGCCGGCGGGGAGGCTGCGATCCGCCGCCGGCCGCGCTTCTGGCCGACGGCGGTCGCCTCGATCGCGTGCTTCGCGGTGATCTTCGAGTTCCTGGCCTTCCAGCTGCGAGCCGGACACGACCCCGCGCTGGGCGCCGCGCCGGTCACGGCGGCGGTCCCGAAGCGGCCGGTCGTGATCAATCGCAGGATCGTCCGCACGCGGGTCGTCCACCTGCCCGCCCGCCAGACGGCCGACGCCCGGTCGGCTTCCCGGCGACCGCCTCGAGCGCCCCATCGGCTCCCGCACCGGCGACCCCAGCCGCTGCGCCCGCCCCGGCGCCCGCTCCGGCCCCGGCGCCCGCTCCGGCCCCGGCGCCCGTGACGAGCTCGTCATGAACTCCGCCGACCTCAGCTTCCGCGCGATGGGCTCGGAGGTTCGCCTGATCATCGGCGGCGTCGGGCCCGGTGGCCGCTCGCCCGCGGATGCTGTCGAGGAGTGCCGGCGGTTCGTTGTCGACTTCGACGCCCGCCTGTCGCGGTTTCGGCCCGACAGCGAGCTCTGCGCGCTGAACGCGGATCGCCGCCGCGACGGTACCGGCCTCGAGCCTGCTGCGCGACGCGGTTCGCAGCGGCGTCCGCGCGGCCCAGGCGAGCGGCGGCCTGGTCGACCCGACCCTGCTCGAGGAGATCGAGGCCGCCGGCTACGTGCGGTCGCGAGAGGGCATCGCGCCCGTCCCGCTGCGCGAAGCGCTCTGCTGCTCGCCCCGGCGCGGCGACCGGCGCAACCCGACCCCCGAGCCCGGTGGCGCGAGATCGAGGTCGACGAGGCGTCCGGCGTCGTCCGGCGCCCGCCCGGGCCTGCGCTTCGATACAGGCGGCATCGGCAAGGGTCTGGCGGCCGACCTGCTCGCCGAGCGGCTCGCGGGCTACGCGAGCTTCGTCGTCGACTGCGGCGGCGACCTGCGCGTCGGCGGCGAGCCGCGTCGCCGCCGCGCCGGTCGAGGTCCTCGTCGAGCACCCGCTGACCAAGGAGCACGGCCACGCGATCGCGCTCGACGGCGGGGCCGTCGCGACCTCGGGCATCGACGTGCGGGTCTGGCGGCGAGCTGACGGCCGCTACGCCCACCATCTGCTCGACCCCTCCACGGGCGAGCCGGCCTGGACGGGCCTAGTCGGGGCGACGGCGCTGGCCCCGACCGCGCTCGAGGCCGAAACGCTCTCGAAGGCCGCGCTGCTCCTGGGCCCCGACGGAGCGCGTGAGCTGCTGCGCGAGTCCGGCGGCCTGATCGTCCACGACGACGGCGAGACCGAGCCGGTCGGCCCGATGCAGGTCCGCCCCCGCTACTCGATCACCGTCCCGGCAGGCGCCTTCGGAGCGAAGGCGGCGGCATGAAGCGTCCACGACCACCTCTGGTGGCTGGCCAGCCGCGCCTCCGGGGCGGTCGCGCTCGGCCTGATCACGATCTCGGTCGCGATCGGCCTGACTGATGGCGGGCAAGATCATGCGCCGCCCGGCCTTGCCCGCACGCTGGTCGCGATCCACGAGCAGACGGCGCTAGCCGGGCTGGTCGCGATCGCGATCCACGGCGATCACCCTGCTCGGCGACGCGTTTCTGCACCCGGGCGTCGCCGGGATCACGGTCCCGGGCGCGATCGGATACCGGCCGCTTGTGGACCGGCCTCGGGATCGTCGCCGCCTATCTCGCGGCGGCGCTGGGCCTCAGCTTCTACTTCCGCCGGCGGATCGGGACGCGCCTCTGGCGCAAGGCCCATCGCGCGACGATCGTCGTCTACGCGCTCTCGGTGGTCCATACGCTCGGCGCGGGGACCGACGCGGCGAGTCCGTGGCTGCGCGGATGGCTGGTGCTGACGGGGCCGGTGATCGCCGGGCTCTTCCTGGTCCGGCTGACGACGCCGTGGCGCCAGCGCCGGCGAGCCAGCTCCGGCGGCCGGCGCTCTGCCGCCGCACCAGCCCGAGCGCCGACCCGAGCTCGAGGGGAGTCCGGCGTGATCGGCGACGGCGTCGTGATCGTCGGCGGCGGGCTGGCGGGCCAGCGCTGCGCGGAGACCCTGCGCCGGCGTGGCTACGACGGCACGGTGACGATGGTCTGCGACGAGCCGGAGCTGCCGTATGACCGGCCGCCGCTCTCCAAGGCGGGCTTCGACGGCGACGTGCACTTCCGTCCTTCCCCGGCCTGGTACGCCGACAACGAGGTCGAGCTGCGACTCGGCGAGCGCGCCACGCTGCTCGACGCGTCCAAGCGCCGGCTCGCGCTCGACACGGGGGGCACGCTGCGATACGACCAGCTGCTGATCGCCACCGGTGCGGCTCCGCGCGCGCTGCCCGCGCTGGAAGGCTTCACCAACGCCCATCCGCTGCGCACGCTCGATGACGCGCGGCGGCTCCGCAGCGTCCTGGCGCCGGGCCTCCGGCTGGCGATCATCGGCGCCGGCTTCATCGGCCAGGAGGTCGCCGCGACCGCGGTCGCCGCCGGCGCTCAGGTCACGATGCTCGAGGCGATGCCCCTGCCGCTTGCCGGGCTGCTCGGCGAGCGGATCGGGCGCTGGCTGGCCGAACTCCACGCAGCCGCGGGCGTCAGGGTGCTGCTCTCGGCGAAGCTGACGGGGGCACGAGGCAACGGCCGCGTCGAGGAGCTCTTCCTGGCCGGCGGACGGACGGTCGGCTGCGATGCGGTCGTCGTCGGCGTCGGCGTCGCGCCGGCGGCCGGCTGGCTCGAGGGCACCGGCCTCGATCCGACCGGGGTGCTGACGGATCCCGGCGGGCGAACGGCGATCCCGCACGTCTATGCGGCCGGTGACGTCTGCCGTGCCTTCGACCCCCGCCGTGGCGTCTACGCCGCGCACGGAGCACTGGGACGCCGCTTCGCGCCAGGGAGCCACGGCGGCATTGGCGATGCTCGGGGAGCCGACGCCGGTGCCGGCCCTCCCGAGCTTCTGGAGCGACCAGTACGGCCTGCGGATCCAGTACGTGGGTGACGCGGCCGGCGCGGACAGCATCCGCATCGATGGCGATCCCGAGCAACGAGACTTCTCCGCCCTCTACAGCCGCGACGGACGGCCGGTCGCGGCGCTCACCGTCGAGCGCCCTCGCCAGCTGGTCGCGCTGCGGCGCCTGATCGAGGACGGATCCAGCGTGCAACCCGAGATCAAGGAGATGGCGGCATGAGTTACCGGATCGAAATCGACCAATCGGCATGCAGCGCCCACGGCGACTGCGCGGCGATCGCCCCACAGGTCTTCGCGCTCGAGGAGACCGCGGTCGTCATCGGCGACGGCCCGGACGAGCTGATCCTCGAGGCGGCCGCCGCCTGCCCCGCGCTGGCAATCAGCGTCCTCGATACCGAGACCGGGGCAGCGGTGTTCCCGTGAATCGAACCGGTCGCGCCTAGGGCCTCGGCGACCGTTCTTGATCGCTTGGCAGCGATGCCTACGGCGCCTCTGCTATCGGCTGCCGAGAGAACGCGCCAAAGATCCACAACAGCGGGAAGAAGATCCCGAAGAAGAACAGCCAGCCATGCCCGTTTCGCAGCGTGGCCAAGCCGAGCCAGAAGAACAGCGCGATGTATGTCATGACGAGTAGTACCCAAACGAGTGCGCTCATCAACGATTCCTTTCCTGTATGTCAAGCATCCGAGCGACCCACCCAAACGAGCGGATCGATCTCAAGCCCATCCTCGCCCTCCTCTCCGCGCTCGCATCGCTCGATCAGGGTGAATCGGGTCGCCGGCGCTCAAGGCACGGCCGCCGGCATCCCTCTCGGAGGGTGGTTTCGCGCCAATTCACCCTTGGAGAGGGATGCGCCGTACCCCATGCGGGTCCAGGATGGAGATCACCGACGGGAGCGAGCACTTCGTCCCGTCGGCCCAACCACCAACTTAAGGAATCCAATGGCTGACCTGGTTGCGATCGGATACGACGACGAAGCAACCGCGGCGAAGGCCGCCGAGGAGGTCGAGCGGCTTGAGCACGACCTGCTGATCGAACCGGATGCGGTTGCGGTGATCGTTCGCGACGGTGACGGGAGTTACCACGTGCGGACTACCCATCACGCGGTTAGCGGCGGGGCGACCTACGGGATGATCTGGGGTGCCCTGTTCGGCCTTCTGTTCTTCGTCCCGGTCTTCGGCATGGCCGTCGGCGCGGGCTTGGGCGCGCTCATCGCCAAGGTCGAAAGGATGGGGATCGATAGGGAATTCCAGGATCGGGTTCGCGAGCTGCTCCAGCCGGGCACCTCCGCGCTCTTTCTCGTCGTCAAGGAAGTGACGCCCGACGAGGCGATCGAGGCGCTGAGCCGGTACGGCGGGGCCGTGCTCCAGTCCTCGCTCTCGGACGAGGCGGAGGCTGAACTCCAAGAGCACTTGCACCGCGCCCCAGTCGCCTAGCCACCCTAGGCGCCGGCCGCCGCATGCGCGCAACCATTCGGCCAGCGTTCTCCGCACTAACTACGTAGGCGCTCGGGGGGTCGCCCCGCATGTCCGGAGGGGTTTGACCCGCGTAGGCTCGTTTTGACATCGGCGTTTGCCGGGAAATGAAGGGGTCAACGAGTGATCACGTCCGAGCGCGGCCAGTACTACGGCCTGGCCGACCCGCCGGGACAAGCCGACACACCGGTCATTCGCAGGCCGCGGTTGCTCCGCCGCCTGGCGGGTGAGTCGAACGCGGCGATCCTGATGGCCGTCGCGCCATCGGGCTACGGGAAGACGACGCTACTCCACCAAAGTCGCGCGGGCGATTGGGCGTGCCCTCCAGGACCGGGGGCTGACGGCGGTCTTGTGGACCGGCGACGATGAGAGCGTCCGGGCCGCCGAGGCCGACGGGCTCACCGTCTATCAGGACGATCTCACCGAGGACGCCGCCTCGGATCATCCGTCCGAGCTCGACGGTCTCGAGTACGCGCTCGTCCTCGGGGACGATGAGGCCCTCAACGCGATGGTCGGCGCCGACCTCTCCGAGCACTTCGGCAGCGACCGCGTCTTCCAGCTTCCCGCTAGGGACGAGCGGACCGCGGAGTTCTACACCAGGGCGCAGGTGCTGTTCGACGACTCAGCCAGCCACGACGAGCTCTTGGCCCGGCTTGACGCCGGTTCCGAGATCGTCGTCGCCGAGGCCCCGGCGGGAACGAGCGGAGAAACGGACATCGGTGCCCGCCTGGGGGCGGCTGGGATCCCGATGTTCGTATACACACCTGGGAAGGACCTGCGCGTCCTCACCGCGGGCGATCGGCCGTCGCTCGAGGCAGGTCAAGAGCTCATCGGCCTGATCGGGCGGCGCTGACGCCTATGCTCGACGGGGTCGTGGGACCCTGTCGACGAGATGGCGCCGAGACGGGCGTCGAGATCACCGGGGAGAAGACCGGCACCGCGCGCCTGTTCTCAAGCTCGGCCAAGGCGGAGGCCTACGCCAGGCAGGCCGAAAAGACCGGCGACGCGACGACCACGGTCGGCACCGTGGTCCTGCAGTCGGCCAGCCAGAAGGACGCGGACTTCTTCGCCGACGCCCATGAAGGCGGCTGAGGACGCGGGCGCTCGCGCCCCTCTCCGGCTTCGATCGGCCGCGGGAGGGTGCCAGATCACCCGAACCCGGGCAATGACGCCAGCCAGCTCGGTCATGTCGATCGCGGTCAGTCCGATCGTGTCGCGCCGCCGCTCTTGAATACGCAATCACGCCGCCAGGCGCACGCTTTCGACTATCCGTGCGTGGCAGCGAGAGACGAATCGGGCCCCCGCTACTTGTTCGAAAGCCCACTACCAAGCGGGCTTTCTCCCCTGGGGGGAACGGTCGCCTGCGGGACGGGTTCGAAGTGGATTCCAATTACGATGCGGAGGCCCTCGAACGGGCTCCGCAGTCAGGGGGGTGCTCGGCTCGAGCCGCGTCTGGCGTGGGGCAAGCCGATGCTCCTTGACACCAGCTACACCGCAGCCGAGAGCCCGGATGAGCAGCTACGGTTGTCAAAGTTTCGATCCGCGCTGATCGATGAGTATCCGCAGGTGGGTCCCATCTTCGCCTGAGCTCTCCGCGTCTCCGACGATCCCGAGGTACCAGCGGTGGTACCAAACTGAGCGAAACTCAGCCCAGCTCAGAGCATCCGAATCCGCTTGACAGAGCCATATGGCGCCGGACAGAATTGCCAACCGCGATCTCATAACCCGGAGGTCGTGGGTTCAAATCCCACCCCCGCTATGTCTGTCGCTACGACGCTCGAGGCCCTCCGTTTGGAGGGCTTTCGCGTTCTCGAAGGCATCCGCGACGGCCTCCGAGACGGTCGCCGTGAGTTCGACACGGCGCTCGGCCTTGTCGTAGGCGATTTGCAGGTCGAATGACGCGAATACCTGCCGCTTGATTTCGGGGTGCCGCCTCGCGCAGCGCCTGGCCCAGATCCGGGAGCCGGGCCAGGTGCTCGGTCGAGCTCCTCGTCCTCGGCCTCTTGGCGCGCGGTGCCGATGCCGGCCAGCGCCTCCTCGAGCGCCTCCTTCTCGCCCCGAAGCTCCGCGATCCGCTCCGAGACGAGCTCGGGCTCGATCCCCTTCTCCAGCGCCTGGACCTGGGCCCTGATCTTGCGCTCGAGCTCGGCGATCTGCTGGCGGATCCGGGCGCCGGCGAGCCTGCCGTTGCGACGCTGTTCGCTGTCGTGGGCGCGCAGCTGCTTGGCGAGCCGCTCGAGCCGCATCGGCCCGAAGATCCGCTGCTCGAAGAAGCGCAGCACGAGCCGCTCGAGCCAGTCCTCGCGCACATAGACCCACTTCTGGCCGCCGTGGGCCTCCCTGGCCGCGGTCTCGCCGTAGTTCTGGACGTAGGCGCAGGCGTAGTAGCGGTGGCCCCTGCGCGCCCTGCCCTGCATCGAAAGCGGCTGGTGGCCCGCGCAGCAGCGCAGGCTGCCCTCGGGGGTCGAGGGGTCGCCGCCGCCGGTCGCGTAGTGGATCGCGACCCCGACCTTGCGCAGCTCGCGCTCGAACAGGGCGGCGTGCAGGCGATCGCGGGCCAGGCGCGAGGTCGAGTAGATGACCACGGCGTCAAAGCGCCGGCCGTCGCGATCGCGGGCCTCGGCGGTGAGCGCGGTCCAGCCGGGGCGCTCGGCCTTCGCGCCGGACTCCTGGTCGGTGAACTCGCAGGTGATCTCGCCCGCCAGCTCGGCGGCCTTGCGCTCGCAGGCCTTGCGCTGGCTCGGGAAGCTCAGCGCCGGGTCCTGCTTGTCGGTGGTCGAGAGCCGGCCGTAGAAGGCGAAGCGCTTCGAGGTCACTCGGCCTCCTGGAGTTCGAGAAGCGGACGCAAGTGGGCCTCACACCCCCAGGTCCGCGAGTCTCCGAGCTTCCAGTCGCCGGTCGAGTCGGCACCACAGAAGCACGGCCGGGGGTCGTCGCAAGCGGCGCTCGCGGCAGCGCGGACCGCCTCCTCGAGATCCTGGAGTCCCGTCGCGGCCAGCAAAGCGGGAATCGCGGTACTCATCGGGCCGCCTTCGACATCGCCCGCCGGCTCGCGGCTCGACGCAGAAAGCTGCTCCAGGGCGGCCGCGGCGGCATCGATATCGCCGGCACCGTCGGGTCGCGCGGGGTGCGTGAGCGGCGGGGCCGTCGTCAGGTTGGCTGCTAGCGCCCGACGCCGCGCGTTGGATCGTTCTGCGCAGCTCATCGAGGTCCCGCTTTAGAGCTTCGAGGTCGCTCGGCGTCAGGCTGGTGAGCGCGGGATTCGGTGGGGCTCGGTTGACGTCGCTTGCGCGTTGCTTTCGGTACCGCTCGGCCAGCGCGCAGATGAGATGGAGCTCGTTCAGCTCCGACCGGAGATCCGGCAGACCTTCCCCCGCGCGCGGCGGTGGGTTCGCCGGGTCGAGGTCGGCGATCTCGAACGGCGTGAGGACGGGCAGCTCGCTCTGGTCGAAGACGAGCGGTCCGTCGGCGCCGAACTGCTCGGCAGTCGGATCCAGCACCCAGCCGCCGGAGCGCACGACCACGTGGTACCAGCCGTTAAACGTGACCGCCACGATCTCCGCGGGCTGCCCGATGCGGCGGAGCCCGACGCCGAGGACGCCGCAGGCCTCTCGGCACGTGCTCGTGACGTCAGCGAAGTCCGAGTCCGCGAGCGCGTTGCGGACGGCGACGGTTGACCGGACCAGGGCGAATCGCGCGTACGGATCGATCCACCGCGCCAGGCCGCGCATCTCGCACATCGCGCTCACCAGACCGCCACGGAGGAGATCGGCGCGGTGGCGACGGTCCGCTCGGCCTCGATCGTGTTGGAGATCGAGCCGATCTCGACCAGGTCAATCGACCATGCGGCCGCGCTGGGTGCGGGAACTTGACGATCGCTGTCAACCATGGGCGAAACCTCGAAGAAAATCAGGCGAGAACTCGGCGCGCAATCGCCCGGCGATCCGGGCACCGTCGGCGTTTCCTCTCCGCGCCCGGGCCCGGTTAGGTAGCTCGCCTTGCGCCGCCGGCGGCGGCGCAGGCGCGTCCGGCGGGCCCGTGGTGGGAGCTCAGGCCCCTGCGGGGTTCCGATCCGCTTCCGGGTTAGTTCCGGGCGAACCGGTCGGAACCCAGTCCCATAAGAGACCGACTTCCGGGCTTCCGATGCGTCCCTGCCGGGTTCCGGCCTGCTCCCGGGCCACTTCAGGGTGCCGATCACGATCCCCCCTCCGCGCCGTCGGCCTCCGACAGCCGCCACAGCCTCTTCCCGTGCGGACCTTGGGTGTAGCATGCGGAGGGCGCTGGGGCTGACCTCCGGCGGGCTTACCGATCCCGCATGCTCAGGCGACCTCGTCGAGACGGCCTGTCTTCACGTCGTAGATGAAACCCCGTACCTCATCCTTCCTGGGGATGAACGGGCTTTGCGTTATCCGCTTGATCGAGTCGCGGACGTCCTCCTCCAGGTCGGGAAAGGATCGCGCGGCGCCACCGGCCGCCGACCGGCCTCCTGCTCGAGCATCTGCTCGAACTCCGCGTCGCTGAAGGTGAGCATTCCGCAGTCGGTGTGATGGATGAGCATGATCTCCTCGGTCCCAAGCAGGTGCTGGGAGATCGCCAGCGAGCGGATCTCGTCATCCGTGATCACGCCCCCCGCATTGCGGATCACGTGCGCGTCTCCGATCGAGAGCCCGAGGATCGGGTACGGATTCAGGCGCGCGTCCATGCAGGCAACGATCGCGACCTTCCTGGCGGGTGGCAGTGGCAGGTCGCCTTTGTCGAAGCTCTCGGCAAAGGCTTCGTTGTTCTTCAGGAATTCGTCGATGGCGCTCATTCCGGCCCCCTTCGGACTTGGCTGGCACAAACATGGTAAAGGCGATCAAGTTTGGGTCTTTGCGGCAAGCATCTCGCGGGCGACTCGAAGCCACGACTCGACGGCGGACCTCTCGGGTGCCATCAATGCGGGTGCGAAGCCGATGTCACCGCTCCCGCATCGGACAACAAGCGGTAGCCGCGATCAGGCCTTCAGGCGCAGCCGCTCGACGATCCGTGCGTCGTAGCGAGAGACATATCGGGCCACCTATCGGATCTAGGTGCGACGATCGCAGCAGGCGTAGCGAAGGCTTCCCGAACCTCTCCGTCGGTCTACGGACCTCCCCCCGGTATTTCACCCCTCACAGATGCCGTCGAATGCGCGGGAATGGCCTCGCGAGGCCTCGGAGACATATGCGGGTGAGCTTGCGTCATTTGAGATCGATCATCGGCTGCGACACGAGCCGGTAGCGAAACGCGCACCCACCCGCCACCGTCGAGGTGGATGAAGCTGTCAGGCAAGTAGGCCACGCAGCGCAGGTAGAGCGGACTGCCTGCGGCGCGATGGCCGCAGAGGTATGAGCCGTCGGCCAGACGCTTGCAGTCCTGAGCGAGGTAGCTGTTGCCGTCGATCCAGCGCCCCGACCTGGTGACGCTCTCGACCACGAAATGCTCCGGGAGGCGCAGCCTGAGGAAGCGATTGCGGCCGACGGGTGGGCGTGGTCCGGGCTTCTGCATCGAACGGATCGAAGCAGCGTGAACCAGGTGGCGTCAAGTATCGAATGGGGCCACCGATCGGATCCAGGGGCGACGCACGGACTCAGGCGTGGCGGAGGCGTCCGAAGCTCTCCGTCGGTTCACGGAGCTCCCCCGTTGCTCCGCCCTTCGCAGATGCCGTCGAATCCGCGGGAATGGCGTCCCGTGGCCTCGGAGACATATAAGCGGAGGAAGCGAAATGCACGCGGTCGGGACGGTGACCCCGATCATCCCCGGCCACCTCGGCTGCATCGTGATCAGGTCCGATGACAGCCGGTACTTGGCCCGCGTGGTACCCGATCCATTGGCGGAGCAGAAGCCGGACTGATACCCGCCCGCGCCTCGCCGTAATCGGCTACATCTGCCTCCGGCTGCTCCTAGACCAATCGGCAGGTGCCCTCATCCCGCTCGGTGAAGTCGCCGAGCGGGTCTTCCTTTTTCCTGCTTATGCGGAGATCTTCGGTGCCGAACAGACCACCCGGCCCGATGAAGTTGAGTTTCTCGTGGACGAACCCGACCTCACTACCCTCGACCTCGGGATCGAACGTGAAGTTCCCGTGGACCACGCCGGTGCCGTGGTAGACGACTCCCTCCTCGTCGGTCGCCGTCACGCCCTTCGACAGGCTGACGAAGATCGCGCGAACGCGCCCGGAACGAAGCTCATGTTCGTGCTCGCGGGTGACGATTGTGCCGCTCTGGATCGTGAGCAGCGTCTCGTCGCAAAGAAACACGTCACCAACGGGCGAGAACTCGTCCTCCGTCGGTCGGTCAGCGGCGGCGGCGGCGGGAATGAGGCTGGCGCCGACGATGCACGTGGTGAGCGCAAGCCACAGACGCAGCTTCATAACAACCAGTCTCCCTTCGATTGCGGCTGGTCCCGAGCGATCATTCCGTAGTCACGACGCGAGTTCAAGACCCAAGCGGACGAGCTGCACATCGGGGGCCTGGCGGATCGGCCCTCGGCCGATCGTCGCCGCGCCCTATCGGTGTGAGCGGCCGCTCTACTACCGCGACGCCGAGTTGCTGACGATCAGGTGCCTGCTCTGCGGCAAGCGGCGGCGGCTGCGGGTCGAGGCGTCGGTTCCTGAGCGGGTCAGTCGAGGACGTTCACCATCTGGTCGATCGCCGTGGACTCCATCATCCGCGCGACCTGGCCGTCGCCGAGCCGCATCCCCAGTCGCTTGCCGTCCGTGGCGGAGCGTCGCCCCGCGACGAGGAGTACGCGCAGACCGCACGAGTCGATGAAGGTGACCGCGGACAGATCGAGGATGATCTGCGCGGCGTCGGATTCTTCCGCGCGCACAAGCGCGGCATCCAACTCCGCCGCGTTGGCCATGTCGATCTCGCCGTAAGCCGCGAGCGTCACGGTGTCGCCGACTCGGCCTTCGACGATCTGCAGATCGCCGGGGAGATAAACCTCGTCCTGAGCACTCATCAAGTCCCCCAATCACTCAAAGGTCATTTCGCTGTGGCGCGGACCTGGAACCGTCCGCCACCCGAGGACGGGCGGTCCGTCTTCCGCGCGAGTTGGTCCCGGCTTTGCCTCGGCGTGCCAGCCGGTGAGGGAAATCTAGGATCGCTGCGACCGGATGTCAACCCCGGTGCAGCGACGAGAAGATCAACCCGCATGAGCACTTTGCGCGGCCGTCAGGGAAGACATCGTTCTCGGGGGCCGCGCGGTCTGGCTAACGCCCCCTGACGGCCCGGCGGCAGCCGCAACGCGCCGGGTGCGGAGGGGCCTTCGCATCACGAGTGAGGCCGCTTCGCAGACACCCGAGCCGGTTTCTTAGCTCGCGCTCCCCGGAAACCCTCGTACTGCGTGCGCCAAAAATGCCGCGCGCCAGCAAACGAGGCACTGTGTGGGCGATGTCGCGCCGCTACCTCGTCTCCGAGGCGAGAGCGGCCCCGGACTAGCGGGGCCGCTCTCGCATAAAAGGGAAGCCGAAGGTCCTAGTACCCCTGCTTTATCTTCTTCTGCTCAACCGGTGGAAAACCGAACATGAAGTCGTCGGTGACCACGAGGTCGGCAGGAGCGAGGTCGTTGACCCCCGGCGCCAGCGCGGCCTCGCCCTGGGTGATCAGCAGACCCGCGATCCGCTTCTTGTCGAAGATCACGCCGAGGAACGAGAACGTTTGCTGGCCCGGCGTGGCCGGGACCGTGAAGGTTCCGAGGCTCTTCCCCTTCGCGTCGAAGTACTGCATCGTGGTCGGCCCCTCGACGTTGACGTCGCTGAACACCACCCCGAAGCCGTTGGTGTCCGCCGGCGTGTCGGTGCCGGGAACCACGAAGTGGGTCTCGATCACGTTCGAGCCGATCGACGTGAACATGCGCGGCACACTGAATGGCTCGAACTCGTCCACGTAGCTCGGGTTGGTCTCCCCGAAATCGACCAGGTCGGGATCGGCGAACGGCGTCGACGTGTCGCCGCTGACCTGCACGCCGATGCCGGGCGTCGTGAACAGGGCACCGGCTGCTCGGAACTGGCCCTCGGGCATGAACGCCGGGTCGGAGCGTTCGTCGGGCACCCCGTCCCACCCGATGTTCCGGCAACTGCTGCCGACGACGCAGGCCGCCGAGCCGAGATCAGTCCGGAACGCGGTCACCGCCGGCTGGATGGCGGCGGCGTTCGCGCCGGTTGCCTGCGTCACTGCGAATTTTGGCGCCGCGCTTGCGGGCGCGGCGGTGGCAAACGCGGTCAGGGCGGTCAGCGCCGCGACCGCTGCAACTCGCTTCATAGGTCCTCCTTGATTCGTTGGGTGCGAGGACCTGCCCCAAGGAAGCCTGCCCCGCACAGCGAAACAACTTTCCCTCTTCGACGCGAGTATGTCAGAGGAGATCGTGCGGGCCTTACTTCAGATTCCTGGAAACGTCGCCTTGTGGTGGCAATCCCGGCACAGCGGGACGGTGTTCTGGATTCGGTTGTCGGTCGGGTCGCCGTTGACGTGGTCATGCTCACTGTGTTTGGCGCTGGAACGTCGTCAACTTGCGCGGGACGCTCGTCGCCACCAGACAGGCGCTTGACGGTGGGGATACGCCCGCGCGCCGGTCGCTGTCGCTGGTGACCCGGGAACGGCCCCCCAAAAAAAGTCGCGCTACTCCGACAGCCCGGCGGCTCTGAGGGCGTCGGCTCGGTCGCTGTATTCGCTGATGCGGTAGAGCCTGCCGCCCCGCAACTCGTAAGCCCAGAAGCCGCGTTCGTCAATCTCGACTCCGCTCCCCTTGCCCCTCCCGCGGAAGCGCAGGGCGATGAATGCACGGTCCTCCTCCGGTGCGCTCACGACCTCCTCCACCTCCCCCGAGAACGTTTCCCACGCGTCAAGCCACCCCTCCGCATACTGGGTGACTGCCTCCGGGCCGCGGACGACTTGCTCCTCGACAGGCGTGTACTCCATCTCAGGGTCAAGCTCCGCGGAGAACGCGGCCCAGTCGCGCTTGCTGAGCGCGGCCCAGAGCCTCCTCACCGGCTCGCCGACTACTTCCACGTTCTCCTGCGACACCGCCCGCGCAGTATCTCGTCTTGCTGAAGGACGGCGTTTTGGCGCACGCAGTACGGCGGTGAACCGCTGGCCTTGGTCAAAAGAACCGACCGCACCGCTCTCGCCTCGTCGGTCGCTCAGCAGCTCCGCTTGCTGTCCGAGCCGCCCCCGCCGCGACACTTGTCCGAGCCGGCGCCGCCCCTGTGCACGTCGTCGCCCCTCCCGCCCTTGAGGATGTCGTCGCCGCCCCCGCCGCGGTGCACGTCGTCTCCGGTGCCGCCCGTGAGCGAGTCGTCGCCGCTCTTGCCCTGGATCACGTCGTTGCCGGCCCCGCCGCAGATGGCGTCGTCGCCCTTGAGCCCGACGACGTTGTC
The DNA here is from genome assembly GCA_963729075.1 of uncultured Solirubrobacterales bacterium. Classification (GTDB taxonomy): domain Bacteria; phylum Actinomycetota; class Thermoleophilia; order Solirubrobacterales; family 70-9; genus WHSW01. The sequence continues at coordinate 43,779 of CAVSMU010000007.1, forward strand.
GTCTCCGCCCTGGGCTGCGATCACGTCGTCGCCGTTGGTCCCCCTCAGCTTGTCGGTCCGGCCGCTGCCGATGATCGTCGCCTCCTGGCCAGCGCAGGCCGCGACCCCCGGGTCGACTCCCGCGTCGACCGCCAACCCGTACGGGCCGCCGGCGACGGTGATGAAATTCTGGTTGACGCCGGTGCCGTCGAGGTTGGCGCGCCCGATCGTGCTGGTGCCGCCAGCGGTCTGCGTCCAGTAGATGTACGTGCCGTCGACGGCAACTCCGACGGTGTTGCTAACGCCGGTGATAAAGCTCTGATTGACGCCGGTGCCGTCGAGGTTGGCGCGCCCGATCGTGTTCATTTTGGTGTCCGCCCAGTAGATGTGGGCGGCGTCGACCGCCACCCCCCAGGGCGCGCCCAGCCCGGTGATGAAGATCGAGTTGGCGCCATCGAGGTTGGCGCGCCCGATCCTGCCGACCTCGGTGTTTGCCCAGTAGACCTGGGCGAACTCGTCGATCGCCAACCCCCCGTAGGTGCCAACGTCGCCGTACAAGAAGCCCGGGTCGGCGCCGGCGCCGGCGAGGTTGGCGCGGCCGATCGTCGCGATGTTGTTGTTTCCCCAGTAGAGGTAGGTGTCGTCGGCCGCCACCCCGAAGAAGTCGAACTGAGCGGTTGCGTCGCTTATTAAGCTCTGGTTTACGTTCGAGCCGTCGAGGTCGGCGCGTCCGATCGCGGCGGTGGCGGTGTTTGCCCAGTAGATGTACTGGCCGTTTACGGCCACCCCGGCGGGTGCGTTTCCCGGGGGAAGGGAGATGAAGAAGGGCTCGACGACTTTGCCGTCGAGGCTGGCGCGCCCGATCGAGTTCGAATTGAGGTCCGCCCAGTAGACGAAGGCATCGGCGCGGGCGGCGAGCGCGACTGTGGCGACGGCGAGGGCGGCGAGCGCGAGCGCGCCGCGGCGCACGAAGGTCGAGCGCGGGCGCCGGCGGTACCTCGGCAAGACGAAGCGACCCCTTACTCACACAGCCTGCGTTCATGGGAACACCTTTCTCGGGCCCTGAGCGGCCCCGGGGCTGGCTTGCGAAGTAGGCGCCAGCCTAAGAGCACGGATCGGGTCCTGTCAACCGGCCCGCTACTGCTCCGCCACCGGGTCGGGCACCGCACGAGCGAGGTAACGGCTGCCGTCGGGCCTGATCACGATGCAGCCGAGATGCCCCTCGATGACCGGGGCCCACCGAGACGACTGCGTGCAAGTCCTCCCCAGCGTTGGCTAAGTAGGTGCCGTCACCACCGTCGAACCCGCCCCCCGTTTACGAGTAGCGCCTCGTGGCCGTCATCGAGCGTCGTCCAGCCGTTGATCGGCCAGGTGCGCGACGTTGTCAGCTAGGCCGCGGCCAGAACGAGACACTGGGCGGGCGATGTCGCAGGAGAACGTGGAGATCGCACGGCGGCTCTGGGGGGTCGGAGGACCGTCCGGGACCGATTGGAGCCTTATGAAGCCGTCCATCCCGTCCACGCTCCGGCGCATGCTCGCCGTGCTGACCGTCGTGCCCATGCTCTGGCGCATACTCGCGGCGATCAAGTACGCCGCCAAGGAAGAGAACTTCGCCGCCCTGCTGGGAGCCGCGACCGCCTTCATATTGCTCGGGACGGTCACCTATTCGCTTGGCGAAGGTTGGAACGTGGTCGACGGGTTCTCCTTCACCGTCTGCACGCTGACCACGTCGAACATCTCCGACCCGAGCCTCACGCTGGCGAGCAGGAGGTCTACGAAGGCGTCGACGAAGCGGCAGCCTTCCTCACGACTGGATCGATGCGTGGGAGGACTGGGAGCTCGAGCTGGAAGCCCTCCACGACGCGGGCGACAGGGTGGTCGCGTTCATGAACGAGCGCGGCAGGTCGAAGGAGGGCGGGATGACGGTCGAGATGTCCTTCGCGCAGGTTTTCACGTTCCACGACGGAAGCCGGCCCGGATGGAGGTATACTCGGACCGGGACGAGGCCCTCGAAGCCGTCGGGCTGTCGGAGTAGGGCAGTAGACAGCGTTCTGGGCATCTCATAGCTCCTACTTAGCGTGAGCGGTCAGAACGCCGAGATGCTCGCTTCCGGGTTCGCGTGAGACCGGGTGCGCCGGCGCGGCCGCGCCAAGCCATGTCCGCTCCCCCTTCGGACGAAACGGACTAGCTGATCCCCGCGCCTTTCGGAAGCGGAAACCGTCTGAAGCCGCAACGAAGAGAAGGCCGTCACACGGCCGCGTCGCCCACCGCCCCGCACATCCCCGATCAGCTCGCACATCTAAGTGCCGCTCGAGGCCGAGGGGGACCGGATCGCTCGATGCGTGCCGCACCCCACAGTCACGCCGAGGCCGAGGCGGGCCATAAGCCAGCGTCGGTCAGCAGTGATTGCGGCGGTCAGACCCGCCCCCGCCGCGACAGTCGTCCTCGCCACTGCCGCCGCTGTGCACGTCGTTGCCGGCTCCGCCACTGAGCCGGTCGTCGCCGCCGCCGCCGTTGTGCACGTCATCGCCGGGTCCGCCGTTGAGCCGGTCGTCGCCGCCGCCGCCGCGGTGCACGTCATCGCCGGGTCCGCCGCTGAGCCGATCGTCCCCGCCGCCGCCGTTATGAACGTCATCGCCGGCTCCGCCCCTGAGCCGATCGTCGCCGCCGCCGCCGTTGTGCACGTCATCGCCGGCTCCGCCGCTGAGCCGATCGTCCCCGCCGCCACCCTTGTGAAGGTCGTCTCCGACTCCGCCCCGCAGCGAGTCGTCGCCGCCCTTGCCGTGCAGCTCGTCGTCACCGCCCCCGCCCGTCACCTCGTCGGCTCCGGGTCCGGCTCTGACGACGTCGTCACCGCCGCTTGCCTGGATCACGTCGGCGCCGGGGGTGGCGCAGATCAGGTCGTTGCCCCCGAGGCCGGTGACCGTGTCATCTCCAGTCCCGGCGGCGATCACGTCGGCCCCGTTCGTTCCGCGCAGGGTGTCGGATCCGCCCGTGCCGACGATCGTCGCCGTGCTGCCGGCGCAGGAGGCGGGCCGCGAGTCGACCGCCAGCCCGCCGGGACCGGTGCCTGGGGGAAGCTGGATGAAGCTCTGGTCGACGTTGGTGGGATTGCCGTCGGGGACGTCGGGGAGCTCGGCGCGTCCGATCGCGTCGGTGTTCGTGTTCGCCCAGTAGATGTAGTTGCCGTCGACCGCCACCCCGTGAGCGGGGCTGGTACCGGGGATGAAGTCCTGGCGAACGTCCGTGCCGTCGAGGTTGGCGCGCCCGATCGTGGCTATTCCGCGGTTAGCCCAGTAGACGTAGCCGTTGTCGGCGGCCACGCCGGCGATCGCCGCCGTGCCGCCGCCGAGGGAGGCGCCGGTGATGAGGTTCGGGCGAACGTCCGTGCCGTCGCCGAGGTTGGCTCGGCCGATCGTCGCGAGGGAGCGGTTGGCCCAGTAGATGTAGCGGTCGTCGACCGCCATCCCGATGACCGGCGCCCCCATCGGGGTGCCGACGTCCCCGATGAAGTCGAGGCCGCCCGAGACGTTGCCGTTCGAGTCGACGTTGGCGCGCACGATCTTCGGGCGCTCGAAGCCCCCTCCCTCCGCCCAGTAGAGGTGGGTGCCGTCGGTCGCCACTCCGGAGACGATGCCGTCTGGGGTGATCAGGCTGTCGTTGGCGTCGGAGCCGTCGAAGTTGGCGCCTCCTATCGATCCCGACACGAAGGGGTCGTGCGTCCAATAGATGTGGTTGCCGTCGGCGGCCATGCCGTAGACCGGGGAGCCGAGGTCGGTGATGAAGTCCGTGCGAATGTCCGTGCCGTCGAGGTTCGCGCGCCCGACCGCGTCGGTGAAGGTCGTGGTCGCGTCCAGGCCCGTCCAGTAGATGTAGGCGTCGGCGCGGGCGGCGAGCGCGAGGGCGCGAGGGCGAGCGCGCGAGGGCGGCGAGCGAGCGAGCGCGGCGCGGCGGGCGAGGGTCGAGCGACCCCGGGCAATCGAGGCGACCTCACCTTGATGAGGCGATCCCGCAGCCACCTCAGCAGCGATGCCTGCGGTCCGAGCCGCGGCCGCGCCGCGACAGTCGTCCGAGCCGCCGCCGCCCCTGAGCTCGTCCTGGCCGCCACCGCCCCTGAGCTCGTCCTGGCCGCCCGCGCCGCGCAGCAGGTCGTCGCCGCCCGCGCCGCAGACCATGTCATCGCCCCCGAGACCGGTCACCGTGTCGTTGCCACCCTTCGCGGCGACCACGTCGTCGCCGTTCGTCCCCCTGAGGGTGTCGGAGCCGCCGGTGCCGACGATCGTCGCCGCCTGGCCGGCGCAGGAGCCGGCCAGCGCGTCGACCGCCACCGCTTGGGGAGCGTCGGCGCGGGCGAAGCCCTGGTTGACGCCCGTGCCGTCGAGGTTGGCTCGCCCGATTTCGCCTCGGAAGTTCGCCCAGTAGACGTGGGCGCTGTCGACGGCGAGCCCGACAGGCTCGCGGGCGCCGGTGATGAAGTCCTGTTTGACGCCGGTGCCGTTGAGGTTGGCGCGTCCGATCGTGCCAGAGTAGAAGTTCGACCAGTAGACGCTGGTGCTGTCGACCGCCACCCCGAGGACGAGGTCGCGCCCGCCCGTGATCGGAGCGCCCGAGATGAAGTCCTGTTGGACGCCGGTGCCGTCGAGGTTGGCGCGCCCGACGGTGCCAGAATGGTTGGCCCAGTAGATATAGGTGTCGTCGACCGTGATCCCCTGCGGGCCGCCGAAGGCGGTGATGAAGTTCTGCTGGACTCCCGTGCCGTTGAGGTTGGCCCGTCCGATGGTGCCGTTGAAGTTCGTCCAGTAGACGTACGTGTCGTCGACCGCCACCCCCTCGGAGGCGCCGGCGCCGATGAAGCTCGGGTTGACCCCGCTGCCGTCGAGGTTGGCGCGCCCGATCGTGCCGGCGTCGAAGTTGGTCCAGTAGATATAGCTGCCGTCGACCGCCAGTCCGTGGACCTGGACCTGGGCCCCGACGCTGACGAGACTCGGGTTCGCGGTCGTGCCGTCGAGATTGGCGCTCGCGATCGTCCCGGAGTTATTCGACCAGTAGACGAACCCATCGGCCCGCGCGGCGAGCGCGAGGGTGGCGAGCGCGAGGGCGGCGAGGAGGAGCGCGGCGCGCATCAGTGGCGAGCGACCGCCCGCGGTCGGCGGCGCCGCCGTGAGGCGGGGCGATCCCCCTCCCGAGTACCGTGCGTCCACGAAGGCCCTTTCTCGCGGCGCCCGAACAGCCCGGAGCGGGCTTTCGGGTGGTGGCGCCAGCCTAACCCGGGTTTAGGTCCTGTCAAGGGCGACGCTACCCGCGTCTCGACCTAGTGTCGCGGCGCCAGTAGGAGTGTGGTGCTCCTGCTTGACGGCGAACACCAAGCGTCACTCGGGCCTAGACGCCCGGCTCCCGCTTCGGACGACGAGGGGGAGCGGCTCCCGCAGCGCATGGACAGCGGTACTCCGATCCGAGCTTGACGCCCCCCGCACCGCTCGTCTATCGTCGGCTCCGAGGGATTTCAGCGCGGGTTCAGCGGCCACCGGGACGTTGGGCGGACTGGGACGCTGTGCGGGGTTGAGGTCATCGGAAAAGAGGCCGAAATGCGGACATCGGCGATCACGGCGGTGACACTGGCCATCCTGGCGACCTCCCTTTTCGCCCCGACGGTCGCCGCGGGCAAGCCCGCTAAGTATGTGCACTACGAGGGCGTGGTCGACCAGCCTCAGGTGGACCCGTACCAAAAGGCCCCCCGGATCGAGTTCACGGTCCGCTACTCGAAGAACAAGAAGGGCAAGCGGGTCCCCACGTCGGTCCCGAAGCTGGAGGTGTGGAACCTCTGGTTCCAGTGCGAGCACCCGGTGCCCGACTCTGGGGACCCCAGCACGATTTTCTTCCCGAACGCGATCAACGACTCGACGAGCCAGGTCATCGTCGGGGTTGAGTTCCCCGTCAAGCGCCGGACGTTCTCGACCACCGACATGGACGGGGGGACTGGGATCGAGGTATACGGACGCTTGTCCGCGCTCCCCGAGGCCGTTGGAACCGTGCGGCTCTTCTACACCTCACAGCCGGGTGACGACTTCCAGGTCGGGACCTGCGACAGCGGGCCTCTGGACTGGACCGCCCAGCGAAACTGAGTGGACAGGTTCCACTTCGATCTCGTGCGCTGAGCTGCGCGTCGTGCCGGCCGATTATGAGCGGCCGGCGCGCACAAGCCGCCGGGAGCACTTGCGGACCGCGTCTCGCACGGCGGCCGCCCGCCCATCGGTGCGAGAGAAATGACAAGAAGCGTCCTTCTCGATGCGGAGTGCGTTTTTTCGCCGGCGACGCACTCGCTGTCGCTTTCACGCGTGAAGGGAGAAGCGCTGCCCGACAGGCGGCGCTTCGGTCGGCGCAGCCTTCATCGTGGCGCTGCGGGTCGAGTTCCTCCCCGTGCACGATGTCGTTAGACCGCGCACCGATTGCGCCCGGCGACCACAGCGGGCACCCACAAATGTGCCCATATTGTGCCCACGAAAGGCCCCAGACATGCTGAATACCGCTTGATCAAGCGGGATTCAGAGGCACCGCTACCGGGATTCGAACCCGGGTTTCCGCCGTGAGAGGGCGGCGTCCTAGTCCCCTAGACGATAGCGGCGCGAGGGGGCGATTCTAGCGGCCGCCCTCGCGCCCGAGATGCGGCTGGAGGGAGTCGAACCCCCACGTCCTTTCGGACACGGCGACCTGAACGCCGCGCGTCTGCCAGTTCCGCCACAGCCGCCTGCGGGCCACGAAATCTAGCGAGCGCGCCTGGAACTGCGTCGCCTTGCTCACGGGCCCCGTGAGTGAGGTGACGTGGTTCGCCCGAACGAGGGCCGAGTGGATCGGCGCCCGCCCGGGTAGGCTCGGAATGAGCTCACGGGAAGGAGAGGCGATGACGACGACCGCGTCCGGGATCGAGTCCTACGAGCAGGCCTGCGCCGAGCACGAGTGGCGAGTGCCGCAGCGATACAACATCGCCGCCGACGCGTGCGACAAGCATCCGCGCGACAAGCCGGCGATGGTGTGGGAGCGCTTCGACGGCGCCACGCGCGAGCTCGACTGGGGCGAGCTGCAGGACCTCTCCAACCAGGCCGCCCACCTGCTCCGCGAGCACGGCGTCGCCACGGGCGACCGGGTCGCCGTCGTCCTCCCGCCCACGCCCGAGGCCGCGGCGGTCTTCTTCGGCACGTGGAAGCTCGGCGGCATCCTGCTCTCGATGTCGGTGCTCTACGGCGACGAGGGCATCCGCCACCGGCTCGTCGACTCGGCCCCGAAGGTGCTGGTGACCGACGCCGCGAACGCCGATCGCTTCGACGCCTCGCTCGTCGACGAGCTGCTGGTCATCGACGACGGCCTGCTCGACGGTCGCCCGACCGACCGCATCGACGGGAACACATCAGCGGATGATCCGGCGCAGCTCTACTACACCTCCGGCACCACCGGCATGGCGAAGGGCATCATCCACGCCCACCGCTACATCCTCGGCCACGAGGAGTTCGTCTACTGCCACGACGTCCGCGACGGCGAGGCCTTCCACGGTATGGGCGAGTGGGCCTGGGCCGCCGGCATCTCCCCCCTGCTCGGCCCGTGGCGGCTCGGCGCGACGCAGTACGTCTACCAGCGCGAGGGCGGGTTCGACCCGCACAAGCAGCTCGACTTCCTCTCCCGCCACCAGGTAGCCAACGTGTTCACGACGCCGACCGCGATGCGGGCGATGATGGCCGTCGAGGACGCCGGCGAGCGGTACCCACAGAGCTTCCGGATCGTCTGCAGCGCCGGCGAGCCGCTCAACCCGGAGGCGATCCGCTGGTTTCGCGAGCAGTACGGGGTCACGGTGCTCGACTACTACGGGCTCACCGAGTCCTATCCGCTGTGCGCGAACTACCCGTTCATGGAGGTCCGCGAGGGCTCGATGGGCCGCCCCATGCCGGGGTGGGACGTCCGGATCCTCGACGAGGACGAGAATCCCGTCGAGCAGGGCGAGCGCGGCGAGATCTGCCTGCGGGCGCGCTCGAACCCGCACTACCCCCTCGGCTACTGGAACCTCCCCGAGGCGAGCGAGGAGACGTTCGGGGGCGAGTGGTTCCACACCAAGGACGCCGCCGAGCAGGATGCCGACGGCTACTACTGGTACGCCGGGCGCGCCGACGACGTGATCATCGCCGCCGGCTATCGGATCGGCCCGTTCGAGGTCGAGTCCGCCTGCATCGAGCATCCCGCCGTGCGCGAGGCGGCCGCCGTCGCCTCTCCGGACGAGGTCAAGGGCAACGTGGTCAAGGCCTTCATCGTCCTCGCGGAGGGATACGAGCCCTCGGACGAGCTCGCCGACGAGATCAAGCGCTTCGTCCGCGACCGGCTCAGCGCTTACGCCTACCCGCGCCGGGTCGAGTTCGTCGACGAGCTGCCGAAGACGCTCACCGGCAAGATCCGCCGGATCGAGCTACGCGAGGCGGAGCGAAGCGAAGCCGAGCCGCGCCGCCGTTGAGGCGCCTGGTGTGAGGCGGAGCGAGAGCGCGCCGGCAACTGATCGGGGCGTCCGTGCGCGCTCCTAGATTCGGGCGATGGCACAGGACGCGCCTGCGGTCGCCAAGCCGCGCTACTCCCGCGACGACTCCGAGTTCGACCGGGCGATCGGCTTCATCGACGCGACGTTCGCGCTCGCGCTGACGCTGCTCATCACGACGCTCGAAATCGGCGACAGGTCGGCGTGGGAGAGCCTCGGCTCGCTGAACGAAGCGCTCGGAGCCCAGTTCATCGCCTTCGCGATCGCGTTCGTCGTGATCTCCGGCTACTGGCTCAGGCACCATCGGATGGTGGCCTCGTTCAGCGCCATCGACTATCCGGTGATCGGTGCTCAATCTCGCGCCTGGTCGCGGCCATCGTGCTCCTCCCGTTCAGCACCCAGGCGGTCGGGGATCCGGGTATCGAAGACCTGGCGCTGCCGACCGCGCTCATGGCGGTCAACATCGCGGCAGCGTCGATGCTCCACGGGGCCGTCTACTGGCTCGCCCGCCACCGAGGGTTGATGTCGCCACAACCGAGCAGCGCGGAGACGAATCAGTACCTGCTCGACGCCATCTCCACCGCAGGCGTGTTCTTGCTCTCGATCCCGGTCGCGTACATCCTCTCCCCCGACGTTGGGGCGCGCCTTCTGGCTCGCGCTGATCCCGATCGGATACGTGCTCGGCCGTCGCGCCAAGCGCCTCGAGGATTGCGCGCGACGGTCCCGGGGCGCGCCCGGTGAGCACCGCGAACGGGGGCGAGCCCAGCCCGCGGACCCGCCGGGCCGTGGTCTCGATCGCCGTCGCGGCGGTCGCGATCGATGCGGCCCTGCTCGGACTCATCGCTCCGCTCCTGCCGGCGATCGAGGAGCGGACCGGCGCCGGCGAGGGTGCGCTCGGCGTCGCGCTGGCCGCGTACGCGGTGCCGATCGCGCTCCTCGCGCTCCCGCTCGGCCGCGCCGCCGACCGGATCGGCCGGCGGCTCCTGCTGCTCGGGGGCCTGGCGCTGGTGGCGGCGGGCTCGGTCTTCGTCGCGGTCTCGGACTCGTTCGGCGCCCTGATCGCCGCGCGCGTCGTCCAGGGGATCGGATCGGCATCGAGCTGGATCGCCGCCCTCGCCCTCGTCTCCGACAGCGCCCCGGAGGGCAAGCGCGGCCAGTGGCTCGGGGTCGCCCTCGGCGCGACCAGCGTTGGCTCGATCGCGGGACCCGCGCTTGGCGGCGTGGCCGCCGAGGTGCTCTCCTTCGAGGCGCCGTTTCTGATCTTCGCCGGCCTCGCCCTCGCACTCCTGATCGCCGCGTGGCTCGTCCTTCCCTGGGAGGCGCCGCGGTCGCGCCCGGCGGTCCCGGCGCTGTCGGCGATCATGCGCTCGGTCGGATCCGCCACCGGCGCCTGGAGCGCCACGATCAGCCTCACCAGCGCCGGCGTGCTGGGGCTGATCGAGGTCGTCGCGCCGCTGGATCTCGACGCCCGCCTCGGGGTCTCGAGCGCCGCGATCGGGCTGCTCTTCGCCGGGTCGATCGCGGTCGACGCCGCGCTCTCGCCGGTCGGCGGGCGCTGGGGCGATCGCCGCGGGCGCCTCGGGCCCGCGATCACCGGCCTCGCGGTCAGCGCCCTCTCGGCGCTGCTCCTCGCCGTCCTTCCCGGCGTCGCCGGGACGGCGATCGCGCTCGCCGTCTACGGGGCGGGGTTCAGCCTCGCGTTCGCCGCAGCGGTTCCCTGGCTCGACGAGGCCTTCGAGGAGACCGAACGCGGGCTCGCCTACGGCGTCCAGAACCTGCTCTACGCCGGCGGGTATGTGATCGGTCCCATCATCGGCGGGGTGCTGCTCGAGCTCGGTGGCGCGGATCTCGCCTACATCCTCACCGCGGCGGCGCTCGCCGCCTGCACGATCGCGCTGGCGATCGCCCCGCCCACGCGCGGGCGCCGCGGGGCCGGTTAGGCTCGCTTTCACTGTGAGGGTGGGACTCGTCCTCGGAGCGGGAGGCGTCCAGGGCGGCGCTTGGCTGACCGGTGGGCTCGACGCGCTGGCCAGCGAGACCGGCTGGGACCCCGCAACCGCTGACGTCGTGGTCGGCACGTCCGCCGGCTCTGTGGTCGGCTCGCTCTGCGTCGCCGGGATCCCGCCCTGGTTCATGGTCGCGCACTCCGCCGGCGAGACCTTCGAGGGCGTCGTCGACGCCCGTGGCCGCCCGCAGGAGGAAGCCGACCGCGCCGGCGGCGCGCGCTTTCGCTTCGAGCGAGCCTGGCCCCGGATCGGTCCCGGGTCATGGCCGCTGGCGCTGCGCACGCTGCGTGATCCGCGCGCCTACACGCCAGCCACCGCGTTCTCCGGCTGGGCCCCGCGAGGTTTGATATCCACCGACCCGATCAGGGAGATCATCCGCACGGTCGTCCCCGAGGGCTGGACCGAGCACCCGGCGCACTGGGTGGTCGCCTGCGACTACGCGACCGGCCGCCGGGTCGCGTTCGGGCGCGAGGACGCCCCGCCGGCCGACCTCCCCGATGCCGTCGCCGCATCGTGCGCGATCCCCGCCTTCTACTACCCGGTCTCCGTCGACGGTCGGAGCTACGTCGACGGCGGGATCTACTCCACGTCCAACCTCGACCTCGTTCGCTACCTCGATCTCGACCTAGTGATCTGTCTGAACCCGACGTCGAGCCTGCACCCGGTCAGCGCGCTCGACCCGCGCGAGTGGCCGACGCTTGCGTTCCGGCGCGCCTCGGGGCGCCGGCTGGGCAGCGAGACGAAGACGCTGCGCGCCCGCGGGACCGAGGTCGTCCTGATCCAGCCGCTGGGCGAGGATCTCGGCGTGATCAGCCGCAACCTCATGAGCGCCCGCAACCGCAACGGGGTGATCCGGATGGCGCGGCGCACTGTCACCGCCCAGCTGCGCGAGCCCGAGGTGCGCGAGCTGCTCGCGAGCCTCCCGCAGGGCGATCCGCGGCGTGTGCGCCGGCCCGACGGCCCGCCCTCGCAATGGCCGGGACTGGACGAGATCCGCCACCTCGTCCGGGAGCACTTCGCCGCTTCCTCGGACTGAGGTCTCATCGTCGTCTCATCGCCCCTCCCTACAAAGGGCGGCCCACCAACCCATCCAAGGAGGGCAACGATGAACCGCAACAAGAAGCTCCTGATCGTCGGCGCGTCGGTCGCCGCGCTCGCCGCCGGCGGCGCCGGCATCGCCGCGGCGACCGGCGGGGGCGACGACAGCGAGAAGCCGATCACCGGCAGCGCGCTGGAGCAGGCGAAGGCCGCGGCGCTTGCCGAGACCGGCGGCGGCACGGTCACCGAAACCGAGACCGGCGACGAGGAGAGCTTCTATGAGGTCGAAGTGACCCGCGACGACGGCAGCCAGGTCGACGTGCAGCTCGACCGCAGCTTCAACGTGGTCGGCTCCGCGGCCGACGACGAGAGCGAGGCTGACGAGTCGGGCAGCGGCTGACCGGCCTACGCGGATGCGGCGCGGCTCGGTACGGCTGCCGGGCCGCGCCCGTCCGCGGCGCGCTGCGCGCCCCGGCTCATCTCGCGCTGCGCGTCACGCATCCACTCGTCGAAGTCGACCTCCATCGTGTGGCGCTTGGACTCGTAGAAGCGCTCCGCCTGCGCCGCACGCTCGCGCGCCATGTCCGCCCGCATCTCGGCGCCCGGGGGCAGCACGTAGTCGCCGCGCAGGAGCGCCGCCACCCATTTCGACTGCTGCTCGGCCATCGGCATGATCGCCCCGAGCGGTTGGGCGAGCCCGAGGAAGTAGACGCCCTCGATCTCCGGGTGGAACGTGCGCCTGTACAGCGGCAGGTCGTTGTCGGGGGCAGAGATGAAGTCCGGGTCGAAGAACGGGAAGCTGACCTTGTAGCCGGTGCAGTAGATGATCAGGTCCGCCTCCACCACGGAGAGGTCGTCGAACAGCACCCGGTCGCCCCGAAGCTCGCGGATGTTGCGCTTCGGGGTGACGGTCCCCGCCTCGAGCCGGTCGTGGATCTGATCGGAGACGGTGGGATGCGCGTGGCCCACCTTGTGATCGGGGACCGGCAGGCCGAGGTCCGAGACGTCGCCCGAGCGCCAGCGAAGCACCTCGAACCCCTTCTGCTTCAGCGGCCAGGGCAGCCACGGCGGCGCGAGGAGCTGGTCGACCGGCTTGCGCTTGCGGCCGATCCGCTTGCGGATCACGTGGATACCGCGGCGCAACGAGAGGTACGCCTCGTCGGCGAAGTCGCCCGCGTCGCGAGCGATGTCGACGCCGCTGTTGCCTCCGCCGACGACGATCACTCGCTTGCCGGCCAGCTGCTCGGGGCGGCGGTAGTCGTGCGAGTGCATCTCGACACCGTTGAACTCACCCGGGAACGGCGGCTCGGGCCAGCGCGGGTCCCAGTGGTGGCCGTTGGCGACCACGATCGCGTCGTACGCGCGAGTCGCGCCGGTCGAGAGCTCGACCTCCCAACGGCCGTCGTCATCCCGCGTCACGTGCTCGACCGCGGTCTCGAACGTGATCGTGTCGCGAATCCCGAAGTGGTCGACGTAGCGATCGAAGTAGTCGCGGACGTCGCTCCACGGCGGATAGTCGTCCGAGCCCAGGGGAAAGTCCGAGTACGACATCCGCGGACCCGAGGTGTTCATCTCCAGGGTCGAGTAACAGCCCGAGCGCCCGTTCGGGTTCTCGAACACCCAGAGCCCGCCGACCACCGGCCCCGCCTCGAAGCAGTCGAACGGCACGCGAGCCTCGTAAAGCACCTTCGCCGCCGCGATCCCACAGGAGCCGGCTCCGATCACGCACACCCGCGGGAGCGAGGGATCGGGCTCGATCGCGCCCTCCGGGCGGCCCGGCGCCGGCTCGCCGCGAACCAGATACGACATCGGCCCAGCCTATCCGGGGCGAGGCCCGCTACCGGGCGGACCAGAGAACCGGGAACAGCGGGTGATCCATCGGCGCGCCCGCTTCGAGCTCGGATTCGAGCCCCTCGAATGGCGGGCTGGTGCGGTGCGGCCTGGGCGCAAAGGTCACGTCGTCGCCGATCAGGCGCAGCGAGAACGCGCGCCTGCGAGTGCGCGAGCCGGCCGCGGCGTGGAGGGTGAGCATGTGGAAGACGACGGCGTCGCCGGGCTCCAGCGACCAGCCAAGGATCTCGTGGGCGTCGCGATCGGCCTCGATGTCGGGGACGTCGGCGAGCGCGCCCGGCGCGAAGACCATCGGGCTTCCCTCGACGAAGGTGCGCGGCATGAACCAGGTGCCGGCGGCGTGCGATCCCGCGACGAACTCGAGCGTCGACTCCCGCGGCACCGGGTCCAGCGGGATCCAGAACGACGCGGTGCGGCGGCCCTCGATGCAGTAGTACGGCTGGTCCTGGTGCCAGGGAGTGCGCGTGGTCGTCCCCGGTTCCTTGACCAGCACGTGGTCGTGGAACAGGCGGATCTCCGACGAACCGGTGAGGGCTGCCGCGGTGGCAGCCAACGGCAGCTCCCGGATCGCGCGGTCGAACTCCTCGATCCGCTGCCAGTTGCAGAAGTCCTCGAAGAAGGCGCCGGGGGCGCCGGGATCCTCGGTGCGAATCGCGAGGTCGCCGGGAGCGGCGAGATTGCGCTCGACGCCGGCCGCGAGCAGCTCGACCTGGTCGGGCTCGATGACGCCGCGCAGGACGATCGCCCCATCGCGGCGGAAGCGCTCGACCGCTTCGGGAGCGATCGCCGTGGTGGCCTCGGTCACGGCGGCTACGGCACCTCGCGCCCGAGCCACCCGCGGTAGAAGCCCTCGATGTCGGGGAGGAAGTCGTGGACGACCGGGTAGCCGGGCGTCACCGCCTCGGTCTCCAGCAGCCGACCGGACCGCGGACAGTAGAACTCCCGCAGCTCCATCCACTCCGGGTCGCAGTGGCCCATCCGGGGGTAGATCTCGCGCAGGAGCTCGTCCGTGTCGCGGACGAACACCGGCGCGTGAGCCTTCCAGTTCTCCTCGAAGCGACAGAAGTCGTGCCCGGCGTCCGAGCGGATCACTAGCTCCCCGTCGTCGCGCCGCCGAACCACGTTCAGTCCCTCCCCGAGCGGGAGCACGATCGGGTCGTCCCAGTCGACTCGCTGCTGCAGCAGCGCGATCCACTTCTCGAACCGGTCCGGGTCCTTGTAGCCGGACTGGATGTCCTTCACCTCGCGCCGCGACAGCCGCTCGTCGTAAAGCGCCGCGAGCGTCTCGGGCTCGAGCGGCCTGCCGGCGAGCGCGGGTGGCTCGATCCGCTCGACCTCGGACGCGGCGAGGAACTCCGCGGCCGACTCCTGCGGCGTGACCTTGCCCGGCCGCGCGCGTAGCTCGGCCGCCAGGGTCGGGGTCGGCGCGTCGAAGGTGAAGTCCTCGGGCAGGTCCCAGAAGCCCCGGAACTCCGCCGCCCAGCGTGGCGACAACTTCATCGACTCCGCGTAGCCGACCTTGACTGGCTCGATCAGATCCTGGGCCACGACCCGCTCCCGCTGAGCCGCCCACCACTCCGCGAACGGCAGCGCCCGCTCGAGGCGGCGCCGGCGAGCGCCGTCGCGGTCGGCGACCGCGTAGGCCTTCTCCGCATACTCGGGCAGGATGTGGCCCTCGGCGACGTCGGCCTCCACCGCTTCGACCGGCCGCTCGAGCGGATCGCCGAGCCCAGCGGCGCCCTTCATCACCGAGTGGTAGAGGTCGCCGTCGGCGAACGGCGTCAGCAGGGTGAAGTTGTCGAGCTTGTACTCACGCTCGCCCTCGATCGCCATGAGCGCCGGGTCGTCGAAGGGCCCGTCGGCGACCGGGTAGGCCTCCCCCGCCTCCGCGAGCTCGCGCAGGTTGTTGGCGCGGATGTTGTGGATGTATGCGACCGAGCCGGGATAGCCGCCGAAGATCCCCTGCGAGGTGAACAGGCGCGAAGTGCCGAGGTTCTGCAGCTCCCAGAACGGCGTGTTCCAGATCAGCTGGAGCGACTCGAAGCTCGAGCCGCCGCGGTGGCGCCCCGGGCCGCCGGTGTTGGGCTTGATGCGTCGCGAGAGGTAGACCATCGGGCAGATCAGCTCCCACATCTCGACGTCGCCGGCGTCGCCCTCGGGGTTGAACATGGCGGCGCAGGTGTCGGTGCCGTCGAGGACGTACTTCGCTCCCATCCCCTGTGCCGCGATCTCGAAGTTCATGATCGCCGAGGAGTTGCCGTACTGGTCCACGCCGCCGCCCTGGATCACGTTGCCCGACACCGAGTAGGAGCCGATCACCTCCTCGATGAAGCCGCGCGACTGCAACGCCCGCGACAGCGTGCGCGGGTACCCGGTGAACGCCGGCTGCAGGAAAGCCCAGGCGATCCCGGTCGAACCCTCGGCGTCGCCGAGGTTGGCGATCGAGCCCTCCGGGAAGTTGGTCTCGACCGCGAAGTAGGCGCCGTCGTTCACCTTGTCGTTGCAGATCAGCGTCTGAGTGAACATGACCCAGATCGCGCCCTGCATCCCCGAGGGCGTGCAGTTCATCGAGTGCCAGCCCCAGGCCGAGGCGCCGTCGAGGTCGAGCGCGTAGTCGCCGTCGCCGCCGATCCGCACCTCGAACGGCGCGTGCATGACGAAGTCGCGCCGCGCCCGCGCCGGGAGCTGGACCTTGTCGGCGTAGGTGTTGTCCATGAACGAGGCGGCGCGGTAGCGCCCGGGCACGGTCATCTCGCGGATCCGGCTCTTGAACGAGCGGCGGCCCTCCTCGATCACCTCGCGGCTGAACTGCTTGAAGCGATCGATCCCCTCCTCGAGGATGACGCGCTCGACCGCCTCGCGGATCATGTGGCAGCCGGCCAGCCGGGTCCGCTCGTCGAGCAGGTAGTACATCGGCGCCCGCGTCTGCTTCGCGCACCGCTCCAGGTGCCAGCGGGCGATCTCGTCGTCGGAGCCGATCTTCACGCAGGGCAGGTCGATGCCGTCGTCGAGCCGGTGCGTGGGGCCGACCGGCACCCCACCGGGCGTCGAGGCGCCGATGTCGAGCACGTGCGTGACGCCGCCGGCCCAGGCGATCAACTCGGGGCGTTCGGGATCGGCGAAGTCGAAGATCGGGACGAAGGTCTGCACGTCGGCGTTGTGGACGTCGCCGATCGTCGGGTCGTTGTTGGCGAAGATGTCGCCCGGCCTGATATGCGGGTTGTCCTCGTAGCCCTGCCGGACCATCCACTTGATCGCGTCCGACATCGTGTGGACGTGGACGATGATCCCCGTCGAGAGCGCGATCGAGTCGCCCTCGGGCGTGTACAGCGCGAAGCACAACTCGCCGAGCTCGCGCACGATCGGCGAGGCGGAGATGTTGAGCGCCGTCTCGCGCGCCGAGACGAGCCCGCCGCGGATCCGCGAGAACAGCTTCTCGTAGCCGATCGGGTCGGAGTCCTTGAGCTCCAGCTCGTCCGTGAGCCCGGCGTAGGCGCCGGTCTCCGCGAACAGCCGCTCGGACTCGGCGAGCATCTCGTCGAGGCGCCTGCCGTCCCAGCCGATCGGCGCGCCGGAGGGCGGTTCGAGCTCGCGTGTCGCCTCGACGATCGCCACCGCGCCAGACGCTAACCGATTGCGTTTGCGCTAACTCGAGCCCGAGCCGCGGCCGAGCAGGGCGCAGACGGCGAGGCGGTAGTCGCGGCGCAGGACCTCGAACACCTCCACGGCGCGCTTCCCGATCGCGTCCGGCGCGAGCTGGCGGTTGACGGAGAACGTCAGCGCGCGCCGGCCGCTGCGAGTCGAGGCCGTGAACTGCGTGTAGCCGGGGAAGTTTCCGGTGTGTCCGAAGACCGTCCCGCAGGAGGTCTGGTATCGGAACAGCGCCAGACCGCCCGAATTGCGCCCGGGGCCTGGCGGCTCCGAGGCGCCGCCCTCGCGAAATTCGAACTGCTGTTCCCGTGCCTCGCCGCCGAACAGCTCGCCGGCGACGTATCCGCGAACGAACCGGGTCAGCTCACGTGGGGTCGAGTAGAGCCCGCCCGAGGCCGCGACGAAGTCCATCGAGCAGCATTCGGTGAGGTCCTGCTTCGGCAGCACGTCGTAACCGTGGATCTTGGGCCCCGGGAGCCGGAACCCGCTTGGCAGCCGGGTGCGGCTCAGGCCGAGCGGCGCGAAGACCTCCGCCTCGAGCAGCTCGTCGTAGCTGCGGCCGGTCGCTGCCTCGGCGACGAGCGCCATGAGGATGTTGTCCGTATTCGAATACTCATAGCCGGAGCCCGGGGCAAATTGCAGCGGCTCGTCGGCGACGAACGCGACCAGCTCGGGCATCGCGAGCTGGCCGTGTAGGTTCGTCGAGAAGCTCTCCAGGTAACCGGGATCCTTTGTGAAGCTTGGGATGCCTCCGGTGTGGCTCGCCACCTGGCGCAGGGTCACCGCGCCCCACGCCGGGGGCGCCGACGGCAGTCGCTGGGCGAGAGTGTCGTCGAGCGAGAGCACACCGTCGTCGACCAACGAGAGCACGACCGCCCCGCTGAACGCCTTCGAGACGCTCGCGATCCGCATCCGCTTGTCGGCGCGAAACGGCCGCTCGGTCTCGAGGTCGGCCACCCCGGCGGTCAGGAAGCGCTGGCGCCCGGCGCGGCGCAGGACGACCGACGCCCCCGGCGGTCCGCCCTTGAGCGAGACGAGCTTCTCGAGCGCGCGGTCGAGCCGAGCGTCGGACACCGTTGCCGCGGGCGCAGCGCTGGCCGGCACGAGCGACAGGGCCGCGATCAGGCTGAGGGTGGCGAGCGCGCGGCGCATCCGGTCCGCGGAAACCTACTTCTTGGCGAGGTCGTCGTGCAGCCGGCCGCGCCGGAGCGCGTTCAGAACTTCGATCGGGCCCGCTCGAAGTTACGAACGAGCGCCTCGGTGATCGGCAGCCAGGTCCCCTCCGGCAGGTCGTGACCCATGCCCTCGATCAGCACCAACTCGGCGTCGGGAATCGCCGCGGCGGTGGCCTCGCCGCCGGAGACGCCGATCAGCTTGTCCTCGGTGCCGTGGATGACCACCGTGGGGACCTCGAGATCGTGCAGCCGCTCGGTCCGGTTACCTGAGCAGATCGAGGCGACGAGCTGGCGCTGGGTTCCCTCCGCGTTGACGCCGCGGCCGTGCATCCTAGTAAAGACCTCGCGCAGCCAGCCCTCGTCGAGCGGAAAGCCGGGCGACCCGATCACCCGCCGCGCCGCGACGACGCCGTCGAGATAGCCCTGGAGGTCCGGGCGCGGCCGCGTCATCAGCACCTCCATGGCCTCCTGGGTCGGGAGCCCCACCTTGCCCGAGCCGGTCGAGGACATGATCGAGGCCAGCGACAGGACCCGGTCCGGGTGCTCGATCGCCAGCGTCTGCGCAACGAAGCCGCCGAGCGATGCGCCGACCACGTGGACCGCGTCGTAGCCGAGCGCCGTCACCAGCCCGGAGACGTCATCGGCCATGTCGGAGAGCAGGTACGGCGGATCGTCGAGCTCGCCCCGCCAGGCCTTGGTCACGGACGGCACGCCGAGCCGATCGAGCCACGTCGAGCGGCCGCTGTCGCGGTTGTCGAACCGGATCACGAACGCGCCCCGCGCGGCGAGCAGGTCGCAGAACCCGTCCGGCCAGGCGAGCATCTGCGAGCCGATCCCCATGATCAGCACCACCGGCGCCCGCTCGGGCTCGCCGATCGTCTGATAGCACAGCTCGATCCCTCCACCGACCTCGGCGAACTGCTCTCCGGAGCGCGGGATCGCCACGGTGGATCCGGCTAGTCCGCGGGATGCCAACCGAAGTACTTGTTCTTGGTGTCGTGTTGGCACGAGCCGCCCTCGTCGAAGTTGCTCCCTGACTCGCAGGTGAACCTTCGCGGCTCGTCGCGGCCGTCGCTGCGATAGACCCGGCGGGCGTAGCTCTTCGCCTTCGAGCAGCGCATGTTGTGCTTGTAGAAGATGCGCGGCTCGCCGAGCTTGATCGTGTCACAGCCGCTCTTCTGGGCCGCCGGCGCATCGGCGCCCGAATGCGCGGCCAGGCCCGCCGGCAGCATCACGGCCGCCAGGACCACGAACGATGCGAGTCGCTTCATCCGAAATCTCCCTTCGGTCGGTGGCCCCTTCGGCGGGCTGAACATTTCACGGCCGGCACGCGTCTGTCAAGACGGGACGGATCGTGTTGGTAGGTGACGTCCGCTGCGGCGCCTAGAGTACGAACATATGTTCGCGTCGACCGACCAGCCTGCCCGGGCGATGCCCGCTGCGCCGCAGCCAGCCGCCTCGGAGTCGCCGCCACTCGCCGAGCTCCCGCTCGAGCTGATCGAGCGGCAGATCGAGTCGCTGGCGGCGCAGATCAACGCCGGCTGCGCCCGCTGGCTGGAGCTGGTCGCCGAGTTCGACCGTCGCGAGGGTTGGGGCGGGACCGGCTGTCGCTCGACCTGCGAGTGGGTCGCGTGGCGCTGCGCGCTCACGCCGCGAGCGGCGCGCGAGCACGTGCGGGTGGCGAGGGCGCTGGCCGAGTTGCCCGCGATCGGGGAGGCATTCGGCGCCGGGGAGCTGAGCTACTCGAAGGTGCGCGCCCTGACGCGGGTCGCCGACGCCGACGGCGAGGCCGAGCTGATCGAGCTCGCCCGCCACGCCACCGCCGCCCAGCTCGAGCGCATGGTGCGCGCCGCGCGGCGCTGCACCGCGGCCGATGCCGACGAGGCCCGGCGCGAGAGCTTCGTGCGCTGGTACTGGGACGACGAGGACGGCTGCCTGCGCATCGACGCCAAGCTGCCGCCGGAGGACGGCGCACTGGTCTTGCGCGCGCTCGAGGCTGCCCGGGACGCGATTCACGCCGAGCGAGCCGCCGAGGCCGACGAACCCCGGGACGGTTCCGCGGGACCGCTTGCTGCCATAGGGCCGAGCGGTTCCGCGGAACCGCCTCCCGTCGCCTCACCCAGCAACGCCGAGTCGCTCGCCGCGCTCGCCGAGGCGGCGCTCGCCCGGCCGCCGGCCGGCATGGCGGGCGGCGAGCGCTACCAGGTCTTCGTGCACGTCGACGCCGAGACCCTGGCCACGGACTCGCCCGGGGCGAGCGTGACGGGACGGGGAGAGTGCGCGATTGCCGACGGGCCGGGGATCGCGCCCGAGACCGCCCGCCGCCTGGCGTGCGACTGCTCCTACGTTTCCCTCGTCGAGCGGGGCGGCAGACCGCTCAGCGTCGGGCGGCGCACGCGCTCGATCCCGCCGGCGATCCGCCGCGCGCTCGCCGCACGCGACGGCCGCTGTCAGTTTCCCGGCTGCGAGCGAAGACGATTCGTCGATGCGCACCACATCCACCACTGGGCCCGCGGCGGCGAGACCGCCCTCGACAACCTCGTGCTGCTCTGCCGCCATCATCATCGGCTCGTCCACGAGGGCGGCTTCTCGGTCTCGCTCGACGCCGAGGGCCGACCGCGCTTCAGGGATCCGGATGACGTGCCGGTCCGCGTCGTGCCCGCGCTCCGGCCCGACGCCTCCCCTCTCGCCTCCCACGCCGGCCCCCTCCTCACCGGCACGGGCGAGAAGATGGATCTGGCCTCGTGCGTTGACGCGGTCCTCGTGGCGGCCGGTCTCTCCGACGCCTCGCCCGGTCTCTCCGACCCCCGGCCCTAGCCGGCGCTCAGGTGGAAGATCTGGTGGCGGTCGAGCCGGGCGCTTCGGCCCGGCGGGATCGCGAACGTGGTCGCCGAGTGCTCGACGATTGCGGGGCCGGTGATCTCGTGCCCGGCGCGGACGTCCTCGAGCCGGATGATCGAGGTCTCGGCGTCGCCGTCGGGCCAGCGCACCGTCCGGGTCGAGGCCACGGGCGGCTCGCCAGACGCCTCCTCGAGCTCGGGCAAAGCGGGCTTCTCGACCTCGACCGAGCCGTGGACGATCGCCTGGGTGATCAGGTAGCCCAGCTCGGGTGAGCGCGCCGAGCGGGCGTACACCTTGGCGTAGGCGTCCTCGAAGGCGCCGATGAGGGCGTCGACGTGCTCGGCCTCCTCCATCTCGGCGTGCGGCGAGACGATCTCGATGTCGTTGAGCTGGCCGTAGTACTGCATCCGCACCGAGTGCGAGAAGGCGGATCGCCTCGCGCTCGACGCCCGACTTCGCGAACTCCGCCGCGACCCGCTCCTCGAGCGCCTGCCAGGCGCCGGTGACCATGAAGCCGATCCCCGCCCGCTCCATCTCGTCGGCGGTCGGGGGGATCGGCATGTCGACGGTCCGGTCGTAGCGGTACTCGAAGTCGGCGCATGCGCAGCCGTAGGCGGAGAACCCCGCCGCCCAGGCCGGCACAAGGACGTCGCGGTAGGCGACGCCCTCGGTGTAGCCGGCGACGTGTAGCGGCCCGCCGCCCCCGTAGCAGAGCAGCGCGTAGTCGGTCGGTGAGTAGCCCTTGCCGAGGATGCGCCCGATCGCCTCGTTGCGCAGGGTCTGCTCGAACAGCTCGATCACGCCCGCCGCCGCGTCGGCCACCTCGAGCCCGAGCGGCTCGGCGACCTGGCGCTCGACCTCGGCGCGGGCGCGCTCGGGGTCGAGGGTGACGTCGCCGCCGAGGAAGTAGTCGGGGTTGACGCGGCCCAGGACGACGTTGAGATCGGTGATCGAGACCGTGTCGAGCCCGCCGTCGGGCCAGCTCACGCCGATTCGCGATCCGGCCGAGTCCGGGCCGAGCTCCGGCCTGCCGGAGTTCGGGTTCACGCGTACGAACGAGCCGGTGCCGGCGCCGATCGAGTCGATCCGGACCAGCGGCATGTTGAGCATGAAGCGGGCGATGTCGGGGGTCGGCGTGATCTCGAAGCGCCCATCGGTGATCAGCGCGATGTCGAAGCTGGTGCCGCCGATGTCGGTGCAGAGCAGGTTGCGCAGCCCCATCCGCTCGGCCAGCGCCTGGCCGCCGACGACGCCTCCGATCGGCCCGGAGACCAGCGTCGTGGCCAGCTCCTTCGCCTCGATCGAGATCGTGCCGCCGTGCGAGGCCATCACGCGCAGCTCGAACCGGGCTCCGGCGCGCTTGGTCTCGTCCCGCACCTTCTGCATCGAGCCGCGCGAGGGCTCGGCGGCATATGCCTCGATCAGGGTCGAGTTGAGCCGCGGCAGGTCGCGCCGCAGCGGATAGAGCTCCGAGGAGAGGTAGATGGGCAGCTCGCCGTCGAGACCGCGCTCGGCGATCAGCTCGGCGACGATCTCGCCGGCGCGGATCTCGTGCTCGGCGTTGCGATAGCTGCACAGGAAGCAGATGCAGATTCCCTCCACCTCCGCGTCGAGCAGCTCGGCGGCGCCCTCGCGGACGTCGGCCTCGCGCAGCGGCAGCACCTCCGTCCCCATCACGTCGATCCGGCCGCGAACGCCCTTCATGCGCTCGCGCGGCACGATCGGCGCGTTGTGATGGTGGGTGGCCAGGTGCAGCCGGTCGGAGTAGGAGAAGCCCAGGTAGGTCTGGATCCCGCGCTCGATCCGCAGGTAGTCCTCCTGGCCCGCGCTCACCAGGACGCCGATCTCGCGCCCGGTGCGCGAGAGCAGCCGGTTGAGCATCGCGGTGCCCGAGTAGATCCCCGAGGCGATCCCGGCGAACGCGCGCTCCGGGGTCGAACCCCATTGCTCGAGCGCGTCGTTGGCGGACGCCATGAAGCCGGTCGACTCGTCCTCGGGCGTCGTCTGCGCCTTGCCGACCACGAAGGCGCCGGCGTCGTCGACGATGAAGGTGTCGGTCATCGTCCCGCCGGCGTCGATCGCCAGCACCCGCGCCTCGCGCTCGCTCATCCGCGGCCCTCCGAACCGATCACAGCGCAGGCAGCCTAATCGCGCGTGAATAGGATCGGCCGATCGAGGCGTCCCCTCCCTCCGACCTGGCGCGGTTTCGAGCCGTGCTCGCCCAGATCTGGGGCCTCCTCCGCGTCCGCTGGCCGATCCTGGTCGCGGCGGGCGTGGTGATCTTCATCCCGGTCGGATTGCTCGAGGCGCTCGACGACTCGTTGCAGGAGTGGGTCACCGAGGCCGAGCTCGATGCAATCGCGCTGATCGAGGTCGTTTCCGCCGCGTTCGTGCTGGGCGCCGGAGCGCTGCTCGGCGACGTCCTCTACGCCGGCATCGTGGCGGCAGTCGTGGTCGCCGAGCGCGAGGGCGGCGATCGCCGACTCCGAGATGTGCTCCGCCACCTGCCCGTGCTTCGACTAGTCGGCGCCGACCTGCTCCTTGGCTTCGTCGTCGTGGTCGGGCTCGTGCTGCTGGTCGTGCCCGCGTTCGTGTGGCTCACCTGGTTCGCGCTCATCGCCCCGGTGATCAAGGTCGAAAGGCCCTCGGTCCGGGCGGCGTTCAGGCGGAGCCGCGAGCTCGTCCGCGGTCACTTCTGGCTCGTGTTCTGCCTGGTGATCCCGATCGTCGTCGGCTCGGAGATCCTCGCGGGCTTCATCCTGTCGGGAGCCATATGGGTGATCGGGGATGGTTTTTTCGGCGACTGGGTCGGGGGCGTCCTCTCCAACGTGCTCACCGCGCCGCTGTTCGCGCTCGCGGTCGTGGTCCTCTATTTCGAGCTGCGCGAGCCGGACGACGCGGCGAGCCGGTAGGCCTGCGTCAGCGGAGCCTCATCGCTTGGCCTCATGGTGTTCGCCCTTGGCCACGCGGCGTTGCTCGACCTTGGCGAGGTACTCGTCCTCGGGCGTGCCGCCGACTGCATCCCGAAAGCGCTTCTTGAACCTCTCGGTGCGGCGGTCGGCCGCGAAGCGCTCCTCCGCCTTCGCCTGCTTCTTCGGGTTGCGCTCGCCGTACAAGCGCCGCGCCCAGAGCGAGTGCGGCTTGCCGATCCGGCAGGCGCCGTACAGCGCCAGCGGGAAGAAGAAGAAGCCGACGAACGCGTGCAGGAGCCTGCTCTTGAAGACGCAGATCGCGACGCAGAGAAACAGGATCGTCGCGCCCACGATGCTGACGATCAGGTCGCCGGAGCTGGCGTCGTCGATGTCGAACGGGCGCACGCCGAGCAGCACCAGGCCGAGCGCCGCGACGGCGATCACGGTCGCGTCGATCGAGGCCCGACCCTCCTTCGCCCAGTACACGTCGTCGAGGTACAAGAAGAGTGCGAACTCGTCGATCGTCAGCCCGATCCCGATTCCGAAGAGGAAGGCGCAGATCTCGTAGATCGGGCTGACGGCGAAGCCGGCGAAGCTGATCGTCCCGGCGGCGATCATCAGCACGATCCCGAACACGAGGTGGTGCACGTGCAGCCCGCTGTCGCTGACGACGCTTCCGGGCCACCAGGTCACGTTGGGGCTGCGCATCATCCGGGTCGAGAACCGGATGAAGCCGAACGAGACCAGCAGCCCCATGAGCACGAGGAACAGCCATTGGCGGTCGTGCGCGGCGAGCTGGTCGTTCCAGAAGTCCGTGATGAAGGACCCGAGCGCGAAGACCTCGCTCATTGCGCCACGAGCTCCGGGACCGTCACGAACTCATAACCCTCGGCCGTGTACTTGCGCAGCGTCTCCTCGGTCGCGGCCACCGAATCGGCGCGGTCGCAGGCGGGCTCGAGGTGCGAGCCGTCGTGCAGGAGGATCACGTCGCCCTCGGCCGCACGCGCCGCCCGGCGCGCGATCTTGTCCTCCGTGGCGGTGCGGCGCCAGTCGTAGCAGGTGATCGACCACGTCACCGGCACGTAGCCCGCGGCGCGCATCGCGCGCAGAGTCGCGGGCCGGCGGTTTCCGTAGGGAGGGCGCATCAGAGCCTCGCCGTCGATCCGGGTGAACTCGACCCCCGATGCCTCGACCGCGGCCCTGCAGCGCGCCAGCTCATCGGTCACCCCCGCCATCGAGAGGAACGGCATCCGCGGATGGCTGAAGGTGTGGTTGCCGATCGCATGCCCGGCCGCATGCAGCTCGCGGATGAGCTCGGGCTCGCGCTCGGCCCACATCCCGATCAAGAAGAACGTTGCCCGGGCGTTGTACTGCTCGAGGATCTTCATCAACCGCGGCGTGTAGACGGGGTTCGGCCCGTCGTCGTAGGTGAGCGCGACCTTGCGCTCGCCGCTGCTCGAGCGGCAGATCGTCGCCCCGTAGAGCTGCGAGGTCGGCCACTGGCTGTGGAAGATCGCGAACCCCGCCGCCCCGAGGACCGCCGCGCCCGCTCCGATCCCTTTCACTTCACCCGTCTCCTTGCCATTCGGCGCTCGCGTCGCAGCTCGCGCGGTTCGGCCGCGACGGCGGCCTTCGCGCGATCCTCGACTGTCTTGAGTGTGACCGTGTTTCCTTCTTGCTCGTAGGCGGCGAGCGCCGCCTCGAACTCGTCCAGCCGGCCGAGGAAGCCGTCGAGCACCTCCGGGCTCATCTCCGTCGCACAGATGCCGAAACCCTCGCGCTCCAGATAGCGGGCGTTGAGCAGCTGTTCGAATTGCCCATGCAGCGGCATCGAGAGAACCGGCTTGCCCAGGTACACCGCCTCGCTCAGCAGCGAGAAGCCGCCGCCGGCGATCACCCCGCGGGCGGTGCGCAGATCCTCGACGAACCCCTCGTTGGAGCGCGGTCGGTGGTCGAGGTTCCCGTCCATCTCGTCGTGGTCCGGCCCGCCGCGCATCCCGTAGACCCGGCATGGGACCCCGCTGGCCTTGAGCGCCTCGATCAGCGCCGGGTCGCCGCTCGAGTAGACGACCAGATGCTCGCCGCGCTCGCCGGCCGCCGCCTCGATCTCCGGGCGCACGATCGGCGGCACGAGGGTCGTCCCGCCACGCGCGATCGGCGCCTCGAAGAAGCTCAGGACCAGATACTCCACCGCGCCGGGGACCATCGAGCGGACGACCGCCCGTGCGAGCGTGAAGTCCTGGCGCTCCGGGCCGATGATCTCTGCGTCGTGGTGGCAGCGGTCCAGCATGTTGACGTTGTCGACCGCGATCATCGGCGTCCGGGTCGTGCGCGCATAGACGCCGGTGAGCGGCTCGAAGTCGGTGATCACGACCTCCGGGCGCCACGTCTCGTCGACCATGTGAACCCAGTTGTGGACCGTGTCCGGGATCCCCTTGCCGGCGTTGCGCACGTTCTGGACCACGGTCGCCCAGCGCTGGATCTCGCCTTCCTCCATCGCGAACGAAGGGCCGAGCACCTCGTCGACTCGCGGCAGTCGGTCCTTCAGGTACGCGAACGCCGCGCCGGACGCGACCACCCGCACGTCGTGCTCGGCGAGCAGCGAATCGATCACCACCCGCGAACGGGTCGCGTGTCCCATTCCCTCACCGTTGACTCCGTACAGGATCCGCATGCTCACCCCGTCGTTCGGCTGCGCGTGGCCTTGATCCTCTCACGATTGAGCCGCTTGACCGAGTCGATGAGGTCGCCGAGGTCGTAATGGTCCACGGCGATCATGCTCACGGGGAGCCCCCGCTCGCGGGCGCAGCGCCGCGCGCGGTCGAGGATCGCCTTACGGGTCTGGAAGTCCTCGTTGGCGGCGCGCCGCGGCGGGAACACGTCGGCCCAGTGGTTGAGCATCAGCATCGGGCTGCTGCGATCGCCGCGGTTGAGATCGCAGCTGAGCTCGTCGGGCTCAGTGGCGCCGAGCGGGGTGTCCTGGATGAACGAGAACCCGTCCAGGTACCACGGGACCGTCCCGTCGGCGTCGCGCTCGGTGAACACGATCACGCGATGGTCCTCGCGCACGAGCTCCCCCAGGGTCGGCAATGGAGCGCCGCGCTCGAGCGTCGCTAGCTGGTCGATCAGCCCGGCCTCCTCGAATACCTGCTCGATGTCGGCGGGCTTTACGTACGGCTCGATGAACAGGATCACGACCTCGCCGGGGTTCGCGTCGAGGAAATCCCGGATCACCTCCAGCTGGTCGACCATCCGCTCCGCGCCCAGCTCGCACACCGAGTGGCAGAGGAACACCTCCCGTTCGCCGCCGTCCTGCTCGCGCAGGCCGAGGCTGCCCGCAAGCCGCTCCACCGCCGCCAGCGTCTTGGGCGGGAGCGAGCTCGCGACCCGGTTCCGGTCCCGCTGCTCGGCGTCGAAATCGGTTCGCACCCTCCCCTCCTCGTCCTCGACCCCCCAGTGCGGGTCGATCAGGAACAACCTGATCCCGTCCTGGAGCTGGCGCTCGATCGTGTGGCGCTGGTTCGAGATGAACCAATCCCCGCTGTCGGCGGCCGAGAACGAGTTGTGGGTGCCGGCGAAGACCGCCTCGTTCAGGCGCAGCTTGCACGCGGCCACGGACCCGTTGCAGCCGCCGGGGGGACTCGCGCTCGCCGTGCGCTGGTTCCCCCCGTCGCCCGAGGTGACGACGACGACCGCGATCCCGAGCGCCGCGACCACCGCGGCCGCCGCGATCCCGGCGCGCGCGAACTCCCGCCTGCGTTTGCGCTCGCCCTCGCCGGGCACCGTTTCCGGCGGCTGCAATAAGAGCAGCAGCTCGCTGCTGCCGAAAAACACGAGGTGCGCGCCGATCAACAACCCGAGGATCGCCACCACCTGCTCCGTGTCGAGCACGAACAGGAAGCCGAGGGCGATCGCCGCGGCCCCGCGGACCACCCGTCCCGCGGTCGTCCGCGGTCGCTCGACCAGCCGCCGTCGCAACCTCGTGACCGGGTCCTCGGTCCGCACGGGGTCGAGCGCCGCTGCTGCGCCGGCGACCACGAGGCCGCCGAACGCCATCAGCAGCGCCCAGACGAACAGGTTGCCGAAAAGCGCGTCGAGGATCCCGCCGACCGCGGCCTGCACCTGCTCGTCGGTGAGCTCGTCCGCGCCCTCGACGCCGGCGACGAAGCGGGCGCGGACCACGATCAGGACGATCGCGAGCGCGGTTCCCGCGGCCGCGATCGCGAGCGCCGCGCGCAGGACCCCGGCGCGGCGGTCCGGCGAGGCGACGACCGAGGCGATCAGCGCCAGGACGGCGAGCAGCGGCGCGACGATCCCGAGCAGGCGGATGTCGCCGGCTACGGCGAGAGTCTGCTTCGCGAAGTCCTGGCTGCCGAGCTTCGCCAGCTCGACCTGGACGTCCTCCGGGATCTGGTCGGCGAGCTCGGGCTGCACCGAGCGCAACGCGAAGCGCACGATCTCGACGCTGTCGGCGAGATCGACCGCGACGTTGCTCTTGTCGCGCACGAACAGCAGCCGGTTGGCCTCCTCGGCCGCCTCGGAGAAGATCGTGCGAAATTGCCTGGTCTCGATCACCGTGTCGACGACCGACTGGAGCAGCGGGCGCGCTGCGACGAGGTCGGCCGAGCCGCGCTCGGCCAGCTGGACGACGATCTCGGTGGCGACGACGTCGCGCACCCCGTCGTCGGCGAGCGCCTCTGACGCGTGCTCGGCGAACCGATCCTGGTCGATGATGTCCGTCCGCGCGTAGAGGAGCACCGCACCGATCAGCGCGAGGACGCCACCGATCACCGCGAGGACGATGCTCGCCGTGGTCCTGACGCTATGCGAGGAGCGTCCCGCCCCCCGGCCCGAAACCGCTTCCATCCGGCCCCGCGCCCCTTTCCTGTTCGACTGCGGGCAAATCTAGCGCTCGGGCCGTGACGAAACCGGCGCGGGCACGTAGTGCGGTCGATGGGGACCACCGATCGACCACAGCGCCGCGATTCCGCCCGCCGGCTGATCGGCCCACTGGCCGTTGCCATCGCCGCGCTGCTGGTCGGCGTCGTGCTGCTCGGGGCGGCGCTGGCCGGGCCATCGTCGCCCGATCGGCCGCCGCGCGGGCGGTGGGCGGGGCAGGGCCCGTCGCTTCGCCCCTTCGAGTCCTGCGACCAGCTCGCGGGCTACGCGCGCCGGCACCGGGAGGCCCTGGTGGAGCCATTCGGGACGATCGAGGACGGCGCGATCCGCGAGGCAGTGCCCTCCGCCGCGGTCGGGGAGGCGGCGACGAGCGGGTCCGTGGCCGCGGGCGAGCCCGTCGGATCGTCGACCAACGTCCAGGAGCAGGGGGTCGACGAGCCGGACCTGGTCAAGTCCGACGGCACCCACATCTTCGCCATCGCCGGCGAGCGCCTCGAGGCGGTCGACGTCGCCGGGCCGACGACGGTCGGGTCACTGAGGCTGCCCTCCGGGCCCGGCCCCGGCGCGTACTCGTCGGGCCACGAGCTCCTGCTCGCCGGCGACCGGCTGCTGGTGATCTCGAACGCGTATCTGAGCCGCGCGCCGTGGAGCCGCACCGTGCTCACCGAGGTGGACGTCTCCGATCCGGCCGCGATGCGGGCGGTGCGCACGATGACAGTCGACGGGGCCTACGTCAGCGCCCGGCTCGGCGGCAGCACGGCCCGCGTGGTGACCTCGGCCACGGCAAGCCCCGAGCCGGAACCGATCCCGCTCGCCCGCCTGCGAGATCGTGCCGCCGGCACCGTGGCTCGATCGCCCCTGATGCCGTGCGAGGACGTCAGCCGGCCGAGCCGTTTCTCGGGCCTCGGGATGCTGAGCGTGCTGACGATCGACCTGCGCCAGGGCCTCGAGCCGATCGACACCGACGCGGTGATGACCGGCGGCCAGATCGTCTACGGCTCGCCCGAGTCCCTTTACGTGGCGACCGAGCGCTGGCTCGACCCCGACGCCCATGGCGCCGGCACGTCGCAGGTCGCCACCCAGATCCATCGCTTCGACGTCGCCGACCCGGGATCGACCGAGTACCGCGCCACCGGGCGGGTGCCGGGCTCGATGCTTAGCCAGTGGTCGATGTCCGAGCACGAGGGCCTGCTCCGCGTCGCGGCGACGACCGCCCCGCCGTGGCAAGCCGACGACCCCAGCGCGGAGAGCGAGAGCTTCGTGAGCGTGCTCGGCGAGCGCTCCGGGCGGCTCGTCGAGGTCGGCCGCGTCGGCGGGCTTGGCCGCGGCGAGCAGATCTACGCCGTCCGCTTCATCGGCGACACCGGCTACGTCGTCACGTTCCGTCAGGTCGATCCGCTGTACACGATCGATCTCTCGGACCCGGCGCACCCGCGGACGGCGGGCGAGCTCAAGATTCCCGGTTACTCCGCCTATCTGCATCCGGTCGGCCCCGGGGCGCTGCTCGGCATCGGCCAGGCCGCGACCGGTCAGGGCTCGCTGCTCGGCGCCCAGCTCTCGCTCTTCGACGTCTCCGACGTCACGCGTCCCGCGCGCAGCGATCGCCGCTCGCTCGGCGCGGGGAGCCAAACGGAGGTCGAGTACGACCACCACGCCTTCCTGTGGTGGGCGCCGGCCGAGCTCGCGGTCGTGCCGGTGCAGGGCGGCGCCGGGGCGCGGGCCTTCCTCGGAGCCGCTGCCTTCCGGATCGGCGCCGACGGCATCGAGCGCCTCGGCAGGGTGTCCCACGGTCGCGGCTGGCGAGCCGCGATCCGACGCTCGCTGGTGATCGGCGACCGCCTGTTCACCTACTCCGGCAGAGGCGTGATGGCCCACGACCTCGTGACGCTGGCCGATGAGGGCTGGGCCGAGTTCACACGGGGGCCCGACAGCTGACCCTGCCAAGCTTTGGGGGTGACTCGTTGGGGGATGATCGTCGCCGGAGTCGTGGTTTTCGTCCTGGTGGCGAGCCAGGTGCTGATCCCGAGCCTGGGCGAACGCAGGGTCGAGGACCGGCTCACCGAGGGCGGAGGCTCCGCCGAGGTGACGTTGGGAGGCTTCCCGGCCGTCCGGCTGCTGTTCTCCGACGGCGAGCGGTTCGAGGCCGACGCGCGGGACCTCGACCTCGATCTCGACGAGGAGGTGGAGGTCTTCGATCGCCTCGACGGCTTCTCAATCGTCGACGTCTCGATCGAGGACTCCGTCGCCGGGCCGTTCGAGCTCGAGAGCTTCCGCCTCACTCGCGACGGCGAGGGGCCCTACCGCGTCGTCGCCGACGGCGCGACGACCGCCGGCGGGCTCGCCGAGGCGGGCCTCGAGGCCGTGGAGCTGCCCGGAGAATCGCTCGCCGACGTGATCTTCGGCGGACTGCTCGACGACGTCGACGAGACGACGGTCCCGGTTGAGCTCGACCTGGAGGTGACCAGCGAGGACGGCCGGGTCCGGGTCGTCTCCGGCGGCGGCACCGTGGCCGGCTTCGAGACCGGCCCGCTCGCCCAGCTGATCACCTCGGCGATCGTCGTCCAGCTGTAGGTCGCATTATCGCGACGCTGACGCGTCGCTCGTCTCAGCGACGTGCGCGCCCTCGATGTCGACGTGGGGTAGCCACCGGTCCGCCCACTTCGGCACCCACCAGCTCCCGCGGCCGGCGAGCACCAGGATGGCGGGCGCGAGGGCGAGCACCGTCAGCGCCGCGAGCGCAACGCCGACGGAGAGTCCGACGCCGAACTGCTTGACGGTGGGATCGCCGTTGAGGATGAAGCTGGCGAAGACGGAGATCATGATCAGCGCCGCCGCCGCGATCACCTTGCCGCCGGCGGCCAGGCCGTCCGCGATCGCTTCGCGATCGTCGCTGGCGTTTGCCCGGTGCTGCTCGATCTGACTCATCAGGAACACCTGGTAGTCCATCGACAGTCCGAAGAGGACGGCGAACATGATCAGCGGCACGAAGCTCGCGATCGGGTCCGTGCCGCTCGCGGTCTCCAGACCGACGAGCGAGATGCCCCAACCCTCCTGGAAGCAGAGGGTGACGATCCCGAACGCCGCCGTGACCGAGAGCACGTTCGCGATCGCTGCCTGGGCGGACACGATGAAGGAGCGGAAGGCGGTCGTCAGCACGACGAAGCCGAGCGCGACGACGGCGGCGATGACGAGCAACAGCCGCGCGGAGATCCCGGCGGCGAGATCGACGTAGCTCGCCGTGGAACCGCCGACGTGGGCCGTGACGTCCGACCCCGCGGTTGACTGCGGGATCACGTAGTCACGGACCGTGGTGACGAGATCGGACGTGGCGGTTGCCGCGGGGGCCGTGGCCGGGATCAACGTGAACACGGCAGCGTCGCCGGGCCCATTGAGCTCCGGGGGTGACACGACGTCGACACCGGTCGTCCGGTCGAGCCCCTTTTGAAGCTTCACCAGTCGCGGATCGGTGGCCTTCTTGTCGCCGCCGGCCCGCGTCAGCTCCTTGGTCAACTCGTCCTGGAGCTGTTCGGCCTTCTTCTGCTGGCTCTTGGCCTTCTGCTGCTCGGTCTCGAGCTCCGCCTGCTGCGTCTTCAGGTTCGCCGCCTCGACCTGGGCCTCGGTCGCCTGCTGTTCGAGCTGCTGCTTGTCCTGCCCGAGCGTGAAGGCCTCGAGTGCGGCGGCGCCGGCCGCGCTCGCCAGCGCCTTTCCCTGCTTGCCGAGCGCCACCGCCTCCGCGCGTATCTCGCTCGCCTGCCGCGCGACCTTTTGCGCCCGACGCTCGTTCCTCTTGCGCTCCTTGCGGACCTGGGAGAGCTCGGTTCGAAGCTTCGCCTGGCGTGACTTAACCCGGGCGAGCCGGCGCTCGAGACGCTTGCGTTGTCGAGGCCTGTCGGCTTGAGCCAGGCGGCTCTGGATCCGACCCTTGACCTCGCGGAGGGCGCCGAGCCGCGCGTGAAGCGCCGCCTCCTGCGCGCTCAGTTTCGCAGTGCGGCGAGCGATTGGCTTCGCCTCCGCGACCAGCTCGCCGAGTTGTTTTTTCAGCGTCCGGCGGGTCGCGAGCTCGTCGCGTTGCCGTTCGAGCTCGGCGCGCTCGACGCCCAGCGCGGCGCCCTGCTCCTCGAGCGCCGCCTGCTGAGCCTCGAGCGAGCCCTGCTCGGCTTCGAGCGCATCCGACTGGTCGCTGAGCTCCGCCGCCTCGGCCTCGCCCTGCTGCTGCTCGGACTCGAGCTTTGCCTGCAGGCTCTTCGCCTGCTTCTCCTGTTGCACCACCTCGGGGTCGGCCTTCGCGGGCGGCTCGAGAGCGACGGCGACGATCAGCGGGCCGTTGTAGCCGACGCCGAATCCGCTCGCCATCAGGTCGTAGGCCTTGCGCTCGGTGGTCGACTTCGGCGTCGCCCCGACGTCCTCCTGGCCGAGCTCGAGGGAGAAGACCGGCACGATCAGCGGCAGCAGGA
The DNA here is from genome assembly GCA_963729075.1 of uncultured Solirubrobacterales bacterium. Classification (GTDB taxonomy): domain Bacteria; phylum Actinomycetota; class Thermoleophilia; order Solirubrobacterales; family 70-9; genus WHSW01. Next base: position 77,094 of record CAVSMU010000007.1, read on the forward strand.
TCGCCATCGTGAGCGCGATGCACCGCCACGGATGCCTGGTGACGAACCTGCCCCAGGCGCCCCAGGCACCCGCGCCGTGGGGCTTGGGCTTCGGCCGCAGGAAGGCGGGCAGCCGGAGCGAGTCGATGTGCCGGCCGGCGATCGCGAACAGGGCGGGCAGCCAGGTGATCGCGGCGAGCACGGCGGTCAGGACCGCAAAGGCCGCCGAGTAGCCGAGCGACGTGACGAGCGGGATTCCGGCGACGATGAGCGTCACGAGGGCGATGACGACCGTGGTGCCCGCGAAGACGATCGCCGTGCCCGAAGTGGCCACGGCGATCGCGATCGCCTCGTCGGTCGGCCGTCCGTCGGCGCGCTCGGACCGGTAGCGGGAGACGAGGAAGAGCGCGTAGTCGATCCCGACGCCGAGGCCGATCATCGTCGCCAGCGTCGGTCCGATCGACGGCACCGTCACGACGTTGGCGAGCAGCCCGATCAGCGAGAGGCCGGCGACGAGTCCGAAGATCGCGGAGAGGATCGGCATCCCCATCGCCACCAACGTGCCGAAGGTGAAGGCGAGGATGATCATCGCGGCGGTCAGGCCGACCACCTCGCTGCTCTCCGTCTCGGGCTCCGAGAGCTCGCTCCCGATCGAGCCTCCGACGGCCACCTCCATCCCGGCGCGGCGGGCCGGTTCCGCGGCGTCGAGGACCGACGAGGCTATGTGCTCGGTCAGGTCGGCGCTGCCGACGTCCAGCAGGACGGGTATGAACGCGGTCCGCTTGTCCTTGCTGATCTGCGAGGCGTGCTTCTTGCCGTATGGGCTCGGCGCGCTGTGGACGTGCTTCAGCGCCTTGATCGCCTCGTGCGACCGCTTGATCGCCGCCTCGTTCGCGGCGTCCGTGACCTTCCCGTTACGCGTGTAGAAGACGACCGGGTTGCTGCCGTTCTGCTGCGGCGGAAAGCGCGCGCTGAGCAGGTCGGTCGCCGCCTGGCTGTCGGTGCCCGGGAGCTTGAGGTTGTTGGAGGTGTTGCCGCCGAACTCGCGGAACGAGGCGAGGAGCAGAACCACGGCGACGATCCAGAACGCGACGACTATCCACTTGTGATGAGCGGTGAACAGTCCGAGTCGATAGAGCCTCCGTGCCACGGCGTTCGCTCCAGCGCGAGTCTATGTCCGGCTCAGGATCCCGTCCCTCGGGCGCGCAAGCCATGCAACGATTTTGCGGCCGATCTCCTCACCCGCGTCCTCTTGGAGGAAGTGCGAGGCGTCCGCGATCTTCTCCGGCGGCTCCGCGTTGATGGCCGCCGCGAACCGCTCGCCGACCTCGAACGGGAGGATCGGATCCGAGTCGGCCCAGAGGCAGAGCTTCGGGCGCTCGTCGGCACGCAGCGCCTCCAGCGCGCGCTTGCCGGCCACAGCCCCGGGCATCTCCGCCGAGGTCGGCAGCATCAGCGGGAACGCCCGGGCACCGGCCTTTGACTCAGGGCTCGGAAACGGCGCCTCGTAGGCGGCCTGGACCGCGTCGGTCATCCCGCGCGCCGTGCCGCCCTTGACCAGGAAGCCGACGGGCAGGTCCTCGGTGCGCTCGACGAAGTCGCGGAACGTCTTCCAGGCCTCGCTCATGCGCTGCTCGCCGGTGAACAGGCCCGTGTCCATGATCACCATGCGGCTGATCCGGTCGGGGTGCTCCGTGGCGAGCCGCAGCCCGATCGGGCCACCCCAATCGTGGACGACCGCGGTCGCGTCGCGGAGGTCGAGGTCGGTGAGCAGCGTCGCCGTGAGCTCGACGTGGCGGTCGTAGGAGTACCACGCGAGGTCGGTCGGCTTGTCCGAGCGGCCGAAGCCCGCGTAGTCCGGGGCGATGCAGCGGAAGCCGGCGGCGCGGACGGGCGGGATCACCTTGCGCCACAGGAACGACCAGGTCGGCTCGCCGTGGAAGAAGACGACCGGCGGCCCCTCGCCCACGTCGATATGCGCCAGCCGCAGCCCGTCGACCTCGCGGTAGGTCGGCGCGAAGTCGAAGCCGGGCAGGTCGTCGAAGCGCTCATCGGGTGTGCGGATGAAGTCCATCGCGGCTCCGTCAGGGCCTCACGTTGCAGGACGCCCCGCGGCAGGCTTCGAGCCTCGCGAGCTTGCGCGCGAGCCGCGCCTGGATCGCGGCATAGGCGGGATCGCCGGCGACGTTGTCGAGTTGGTACGGATCGACGTCGCGGTCGTACAGCTCGGGCTCGCCGGTCTCCGTCCAGACGACGAACGTGTAGCGGTCCGTGCGCACCCCGCTGTAGGGCCGGTCCCAGGCGTTGACCGGGATGTCGCCGGCGAACAGCGGCGCGAGCGCCTCGATCTGAAGCGCGCGATCCGGCCGCCGGTCGTGGTCGCGCATCGTCGGCAGCAGGGAGACGCCGTCCATCATCCGCCCCGCCTTCGCACGCGCCGCGTCGAGGAGCGTGGGCGCCAGGTCGACGTTCGACACCTGCCCGCGCACCGTCCTGCCCTTCGGCACCCCGGGGCCGCGCAGCACGAGCGGGATGCGCAGCGACTCCTCGTAGGGCAGGAACTTGTCGCCGGTGATCCGGTGCTCGCCCTGGAGCCAGCCGTTGTCGGACAGGAACAGGATCAGCGTGTTCGAGAGCTGGTCGGTCTCGCGCAGGGCCTCGACCAGCTCCGCGACCCGGTCGTCGACGGCGAGCAGCGAGCCCGCGCGCCCCTCGTAGTCGAGTTGGAGCTGCGCGATCTGGGCCTCGGTCATCGGGGTCGCCGCGTCCGTGACCGGGGTCGGCTTGTCGCTGAGGTCGGGCTCGTTGAAGCTCGGCGGGCGCGGCAGCACGTAGCCCTCGCTCCGCTCCGCGTAGCGCGGCGCCGGCCGGGGGTCGGGGCCGGGGCGTCCCATCAGCGTGGTCGAGACGTCCTCGCGGTGCGGCGCCGCGGGCGCCCACCAGATGAAGAACGGCCGCTTCGACCGGCGCTCGCGGCGCACGAGCCGCTCGGTGATCTTGCCGGTGACGTCAGGCGAGTAGTCGTCGGGGTTCTCGGCCCCCCAGTAGGTGTAGGGCCGGGGGCCGAAGACCTCCTCGAGCCGGGCGAAGACCTGGGCGACGGTCTGGACCCCGCCGATGACCTCGATGTTCGCGAACTCCACCAGGCCACGGGCGAAGTCGGCGTCGCCCCAGGACCGCAGCTCGCCGTCGCGGTTCATCACGAAGTTGAAGTAGTCGTAGGCGGAGACGTCGAGCAGCCCGCGCCAGATGTCGAATCCCTTCGGCACCTCGCCGTGCGCGTCGCGGGCCCCGTAGCCGTTCAGCCACTTGCCGACCAGCGCCGTGCGGTAGCCCGCGTCCTGCAGCCACGCCGGCAGGGTGTTGCCGCGGCGCTTCATGCCGTACCAGCCATAGGGATAGAAGTTCCCGGCGACGCCGTGGTTGTGGGCGTACTGGCCGGTGAGGAACGTGGCCCGCGCCGGGCAGCACAGCGGAAACGAGTCGATCGCGTCGGCGAAGGTGGTTCCCTTCGCCGCCAGCAGCTGCCGGGTCTTCGGCATCAGCGCGAGGTCGGTCGCGGCCATGTCGTCGGTCATCACGACGAGGATGTTGGGCCGCTTGCCCTCGCCCGCATCGGCCGGGCGCGCCTCCGCCGCGGCGGCGAGGCCGGCGGCTGCGGCAACCGTGAGGGCGAGCGCGATGCAGATCGCCACGGGCCGCATCCGCCTCGGTCTCCCGACCTCCGGATGCGCCGCTCCCCCGTCGCTCAACCTCATGGCGCGCACCGTAACATGATGTGTCACACTGTGTCAACGTGTCGACCACCCGGCCAAGGTCACAGGCCCGCGAGACCCGCGAGCGGGCCCGCGCACAGATCATCGAGGCCGCGACCGAGCTCGTCCGCGAGCGTTCCTATGCCGAGCTCAACGTCGGCGAGCTGATGGCCAGGGCCGGGATCGGGCGGACCCTCTTCTATCGCCACTTCGACGACCTCGGCGACCTGTTGATCCGCGCCAACCGCAAGCCGCTGCAGGAGATGTTCGAGGCGCAGGCGGCGCTTGCCGAGCTCGCAAGCGACACCGAGGGTGCCGGGGACGCCGCCCGCGCCGCGATCGAGCTCAGCGTCGCCGCGTATCGCCGCCATGGCCCGCTGTTGCGGGCGATCGCGGAGGCCGCGCCGGGAGACCCGCGGATCGCGGAGGGCTACGCGGCGTTCCGGGCCCGCTACGACGCGCTCGTCGCCGAGGCGCTCAGGGCGCACGCGCGCCGGTCGCTCGCGGATCCGGACGAGACGGCGGTCGCCCTTGTCCGCCTCAACGAGAGCTATCTCCTCGACGCCTTCGGGCGGGAGCCGCGGGTATCGGAGAAGGCCGCGGTCCAGACGCTCGCCGAGATCTGGGACGCGCTGATCAGGGGTTAGCCGCAAGCGCGACGCCGCTCTCGGACGTCGCGCGGCTGGCGTTCGCGGCCAGCTCGCCGACAATCTGCGGCCACAGCTCGCGCGGGAGGTCGTGGCCCATCCCGGGGATCATCACGAGCCGCGCACCGGGGATCGCCGCGGCCACCGACCGGCCGGCGGCCGGCCGGACGAGCGGGTCGCGGGTCCCGTGGATGACCACCGTCGGGGCGCGGACTCCGCGCAACCGGCGCGAGCGATCGCCGGAGGCCGTGATCGCGTGCAGCTGGCGCGCCGCCCCGGGGGCGTTGTGGCCGCGGTCGAAGCCGGCAGCGACCAGCTCGCGCAGCCGAGCCTCGTCTGGCGGATAGTCGGGCGAGCCGATCACCTTGAACAGCTTCACGACCGCGTCGACGTAGCGGTCCCGGTCGCGAGGCGGCTGGGAGAGCAGCACCCCGAGCGCCCGCAGTCGCGGCAGCGACGTGACCCGCTTCCCGCTGCCGGTCATGATCAGGCCGAGGGAGCGCACCCGCTCGGGGCGCCGGTAGCCGAGCACCTGAGCGATCATGCCGCCCTGGGAGGCGCCGACGACGTGCGCGGAGTCCAGCCCGACGTGCTCGATCAACCCCGCGAGGTCGTCGGCCATGTCGTCGAGCGAGTAGGCGAGCCCGCGCCGCGACCCGAGCAGCATCGCGAGGCGGCTCGGGACCGGAGCGTCGATGTGAGTCGAGCGGCCGATGTCGCGGTTGTCGAACCGGATGACCCGGAAGCCCTCGTCCGTGAGCAGCTCGCAGAAGCCCAGGTCCCAATGGATCATCTGGGTCCCCAGCCCCATCACGAGCACCAGCGGCTCGCCATCCGGGTCGCCGAGCTCCTGGTAGCAGAGCTCGATTCCGTTGACCGGCGCGAGCTGTTCGGAGCCGACCCGCATCCCTGTACTCCTCAGGCCGCCGCGATCGCGTGGGCGGTCCGCCGCGCCAGCGCCATGATCGTCGCCATGGGGTTGGTGCCCGACGCCGATGGGAAGGCGCTCGCGTCGCCGATCCAGACGCCGGAGGTGTCGTGGAGCTGCCCCCAGGGATTGGCGACCGACGTCCGCGGGTCGCGGCCCATCCTGCACGTGCCCATCTGATGCGCCGAGAAGGTGACGTACTCGCGCGGCACGATCTCGAGGCGGTTGAGCGCCTCGACGAACGCCTCGAGGTCGTCGCCGCGGGTCCAGTCGGGCGCTCGCATGCCGCTGCCGACGATCCCACGGGCGCCGGCCGCCTCGTGCACCCGCACCAGCTGCTCGACCGCCAGCTTCAGGGTCCGCCGGTCGGTCTGGTCGGCGAGCGGATAGTGGACGATCGGCTCGCCCGCGGCGTCGATCACGACCCGACCGTGACCGTGCTCGCGCGTGACGGCGACGAACGGCGCGGCGTGCGCCCAGTCGCGCATCCGCCGCTTGTGGTCGGCGCCGGACCGCCAGGGGATCGCGCCCGCGAACAGCCCCGTCGTTGCCTGCGCGCACTCGATCAGGAAGCCGTACCCCCCTCCCGTGTCGGCGAACTGGTGCGAGAGCGCCGCCTGGGGCGGCCCCCACATCCAGTTCTGCGGCTCGTCGTAGTACCCGGTCACGGCCACGGTCGGGTGCAGGCGCAGGTAGTCGCCGACCGCCGGCCCGCCGATCCCGGAGCGCAGCAGCAGCGCGGGCGAATGCAGCGCTCCGGCGGCGACCACGACCACGGGCGCGCGCACGGTGAGCGCGACTCCCGGCGCGCCGTTCGCGGCGGCGGCGGCCGGATCGGTCCACAGGGCCTCGACCCCGGCCGCCCGCCCATCGTCGATGAGCACCCGGCTCGCCGCGGCGCCGGCGAAGATCTCGGCGCCGGCCGCCTGGGCGTCGACGAGGTACGTCTTCGCGGTCGATCGCTTGGACCCCGAGGCGTCGCCGAAGCCCATGAACGCGGCGCTCTCGGGCGAGTAGAGATCGCGGTCGGCGTTGCGCGTGATGAGCCGGAAGTCGTAGCCCAGGTGCTCGCAGCCCTCGCGCATCCGCTGGTGCGGGCCGTTTAAGTCGCTGCACTCGTCGTTGACGCTCAGGCGCTCGAAGACCGCGTCGAGGTGGCGGTCGAAGTCCGATTCGGCCAGGTCCGTGAGCCCGTGCTCGGACGCCCACTCCGCGCGGACGTGGTCGTAGGTGCGCAGGCAGTTGGTCCAGTTGATGACCGTCCCGCCGCCGACGCCCGCTCCGGCGACGATCGAGACCTGGCCCTCGGCGCTCGGGAACGGCCCGCCGCCGAGGTAGGAGCGCTGGTAGGCGTCGAGCTCGCGTCCGTCGAAGTCGGCGTCGTCGAGGTAGTCGCCGGCCTCGAGCACGACCACCGAACGCCCGGCCGCCGCGAGCTCGGCCGCGACCACGCCACCGCCGGCGCCCGAGCCGACCACGCACACGTCCGCCTCGACCACCTCGTCGGCGCCCCCTGGACGGCGTACCCGAAGCGGGCGCTCGCGTCCTGCCGGCGGCGGCGCGGGTGGGGGAAAGCCGATGGCGGCCCAGTTCGGGTTGACCCCCGTCCCGAGCTCGGGCAGGGCGTAGAAGATCGAGCCGGCGAGGCCGCGCAGCGTCGAGATCCCGGCCAGTGCCTCGGGGCTCTGGTCGGAGAAGCCGTGCACGATCTGCTCACGGACGGCCTGATCGGCGGCCGTAGACATCCCGCTCTCGGCGAGCGCGTCGAGCAGCGATCGCAGTCCGGCGGTCTGCGCCTCGTCGAGCCCCGCGCCCAGGAGCGCGATCTCGACCCCTTCGGGCACGCTCAGGTGCGACGCCGCGCGCGCCCAGAACCCGTGGTGGTCCTCGTCCCCGGCGGGCGTGGGCAGCGACGGAATGAACGTGTCACAGAGCGCGATCAGAGTCGCGCGCTGCGCGTCGGTGAACAGCTCGCTCGTCGCGAGCGCCGCGAACGTCTGGCCGATCGTCGCGCTCACCTGCGCGTTGTAGGGGAAGTGGTGGGCGTCGCGCGATGGCGCGTACCCGGGGGTGATCATCAGCGACTGGCGCTTGGTGTACTTGCGGACCCCGTCGGGCCCGTGGCGCGAGCCTAGCCCCGAAGCCTTCCAGCCCCCCATCGGCAGCTCCAGCGCCGCGTAGTTGAGCTGCGCGTCGTTCACCATTGCGGTGCCGGCCTCGACCCGGCGTGCGATCTGCTCGCCGTGCTCGTGGTCGCGGGTCCAGACGGACGCCTGGAGCCCGTATGGCCCGTCGTTGGCGAGCTCGATCGCCTGCTCGGCGTCGCGCACGCGCATGACGGGCAGCGTCGGCCCGAAGGTCTCCTCGACCATGCAGCGCATCGAGTGGTCGACGTCGGCGAGCACCGTCGGGCGGTAGAAACGACCGGGCCCGTCGCCGCGCTCGCCGCCGGTGACCACGCGGGCGCCCTTCTCGACCGCGTCGCGCACGTGCGCGTCGATCAGCTCGATCTGGGGCGGGAAGATGATCGCGCCCACATCCACCGTGCCCGGTTCGCCGGGCGGGCCCTGGCGCAGCGCCTCGACCTTCTCCGCCACGCGCTCGAGGAACTCGTCGTGCACCACGTCCTCGACGTAGATGCGCTCGACCGAGATGCAGACCTGGCCCGAGTTGTTGAGCCCGTAGGAGACGGCCGCGTTCGCGGCACGCTCGAGGTCGGCGTCGGCGAGCACGATCATCGGGTCCTTGCCGCCGAGCTCGAGGCTGACAGGGGTCAGCGTCTCCGCCGCGCGCGCCATCACCTTCTTTCCGGTCTCGACCGAGCCGGTGAACATCACGAAATCGACCTCGTCCACGAGCGCGGCGCCGGTCACCCCCCGCCCCGTCGCGGTCTGGAACACCCCCTCGGGCAAACCGCAGTCCGCGAGCATCTCGGCGAGCAGCAAGGAGGTCAGCGGCGTGACCTCGGACGGCTTCAGCACGACCGCGTTCCCCGCGGCGAGCGCGGGGATGCAATCGCCGAACGAGTTGTTGAGCGGGTAGTTCCATGGCCCGATCACCCCGACCACGCCGAGCGGCGCGTAGCGGACGACAAGCTTGCGGCCGCGCACGAACGGCGACGCGGAGTCGATCTCCTCGTCGGCGAGGTAGAGCGGAGCCTGGCGCGCCCAGAACTCGAGCGCTGAGAGGCCGTAGGAGAGCTCGGCGAACTGCGTCTCGTCGACCGGCCGGCCGGTCTCGGCCACGATCGTGCCGACGACGCGCTCGGCGTTCGCGACCATCCAGCGGCGGGCGTCGAGCAGCACCGTGGCGCGCGCCTCGAAGCCGGCCTCGGCCCAGGCCGGCTGCGCCGCGCGAGCGGCGACGACCAACCCTCGCACCTCCTCCGCGCCGAGCTCGGGCACCGTGGCGATCGTCTCCCCCGTCGCCGGGTTCTCGACCGGGATCCCCGCGCCGTCGGGCATGCCGCGAGTCTAGACGGAGCTCTCGGGCTCGGACAGGAACGGTTGTGTGAGGTCGTCGTCGGGCACCACGTCGGTGTTCGCGCGGCGGTCCCAGTAGCCGCGGCGATCGTCGTGGGTGAGCAGGCCCAGCGCTCCAAGGCCGAGCGGGATCAACGCCAGGACGAGGCCGACCAACCGCCGGCGGGCGCGGTGAAAGCCGAGCCGCCGCGAGCCGTCGTCGTCCTCGATCCGGATCGAGAGCAGGCGCATCCCCGGGGTCTGCCCTGCAGCCGCCCAGAAGGTGAGCAGATAGACCGAGCCGAAGATGATCCAGGAGCCGATGCCGAAGACGATCCCCGCGGCGCCGATGCCCTCCGGATTCCCGAGTGCCGAGAGGACGAAACCGAGCAGCGCCGCGACGCCGAGGAAGATCACGTTCAGGATCACGGCGTCGAGCACCGCAGCGCTCGCGCGCGCGATCAGGCCGATGTGGTCGGTCGGTTGCGTGCGCGGGCGGCCGATCACCCGACGCACGAAGCGCTCGAGCCCGTTGTCGAGGCGGCCGGCGACCGCGCGGATCTGGCGGCCGATGTCGCGCAGCAGGCCGACGCCCTGCGAGGCGATCGCGGCCCGGAGCTCGGGCGCCTCGGCGATCCGCTCGATCAGCTTCTGCGCCTCGTCCGATCGCAGCAGGCGGTCCCAGACGTGGTCGACCAGCTCGGAGTCGAGCACCTCGACCAGCCGCCCGCTCGACCGCCGGGCTCGACAGGGTGCGCTCGAGCGCGTCCTGCGCCGCCTCGCTCTCGAGCACGCGGATGATCGCCCGCTCGACCGCCGGGCTCTCGAGCGCGCGCACGATCGCCTCCTCGGTGGTGCGCTCGACCGCGTCGTCGATCCCGGTCGCCGCCGCCATCCGCTCGGCGCCGCGGGCGCCGATGCCGAGCAGCCGGCTGGGAAGCGGCGGCCGTCGCTCGGGGTAGCCTGGATCGGGCGCATCGCTGCCGCTGATGGTCCCGTCGCGCGACGGTCGGAACGATGGCGGCGTGCGCACCGCGGTGATCTCCGACCTGCACCTCGGGCCTCGGCAGCGGCGCCGACCTGCTGCGCCGCGAGCGCTTTCGCGAGCCGCTCCTCGCAGCGCTCGAGCGGCGTCGACCGGCTCGTCCTGCTCGGCGACGTGCTCGAGCTCCGCGACCGGCCGCTGGCAGGAGGTCCTGGAGGCCGCCGCGCCCGCGGTCGCGGCAATCGGCGACGCGATGGCCGGCCGCGAGCTAGTGATCGTGCCCGGCAATCACGACCACCACCTGATCGAGGCCTGGCTGGAGCGGCGCACGCTCGCGGGCGAGCCCGCGCTCGGGCTCGAGCAGCTCGGCGAGCCCGAGGGCACCGCGTTCGAGGCGCTCGCCGCGCATGCCGCAGCGGCCACGGTGCGGTTCGCCTACCCCGGCATCTGGCTGCGCGACGACGTCTACGCCATCCACGGCCACTACCTGGACCGGCACCTGACCGTGCCGACGATCGAGCGCCTCGGCGTGGCGCTGGTCGAGCGCGTGCTCGGCCTCCCCACCACGGGCCCGGATCCGCTCGCGCCACCCGACGACGAGCCGGATCGCATCGACGAGTACGAGCGAGTGCAGACGCCCGTGTACGCGTTCCTCTTCAACCTCGCCCAGGCGACTGTGGGCGAGCGCCGCGCCGGCGCCAATCCGTCGGCGCGGATCTGGCAGATGCTGGGCGGCGGCGACACACGCTCGGCCCGGCTTCGAAGCTGGGTGCTCGGCGCGGTCGCGGTCCCTGGCGCTGTCGGGGTCGCGAACCGGCTGGGGCTCGGCCCCGTGCGGTCCGACCTCTCGGCGGGGGCCATTGCGCGCGCCGGGTTCGAGGCCATGGCCGAGGTGGTCGAGCGGCTCGGAATCGCCGCCGAGCACGTGATCTTCGGCCACACGCACCGCCGCGGCGCCCCGAGCGGGCAGACCGCAACCGCGCTCTGGAACGCCGGCAGCTGGGTGCACGCGCCGGGGCTGCTCGGCGAGACCGCGGCGGTGAGCCCGTACTGGCCGGGAACGCTCGCGATCGTCGAGGACAGCGGGCCGCCGCAACTCCATCACCTGCTGGACGACCTCAGCCGGGAAGCCCTCGCCGCGGAGGACTAGGCTGAGGCGCGATGAGCCGGGCCGAGCGATGAGCGTGCTGACGCTGCCGTTCGAGTTGCCGGCGCGCGTCGTCCGCCGGGCTGCCGACGATCTCGGCGCGATCGCCCGCGTCGCACGCGAGCTTCCGGCCCGCCTCGACACTCTCGACGCCCGCGCCGCGCGGGTCCAGGAGCAGCTCGACCGCGCCCTGACCCTTGCGGAGTCGATCGACCGGCGCGGCGAGTCGGTCGTCGAGCTCGGGTCCAGGATCGAAGCGCGAAGCCAGGCGATGATCGAGATCGGGGAGCGCGTCCTCGAGCTCGGCGACATCCTGATGGAGCGCTCGACGCTCATGGCCGACCGCGCGAAGGAGGTCGCCGACCGCGGCGCCGACGTCGCCGCCGCCCTGCCGACGCTGCAGCGCGCGGTCTCGATCGCCGAGCCGCTCGAGGGCGCGGTCGAGCGTCTCGGCCGCGCGATCGACCGCCTGCCCGGCGGGCGGCCCCGACCCCCGCAGGTCCCGGGCGAGGCGGCGGAGCCGGCCGGCGAGCGCAATGTCACATCCACGGATGAGCCATAGACGGGCGTAGAATCGCTCTCGGGTGAGCCAGGCCACCGAAGAGCTGACGATCGACGAGCTCGCGCGCCGCACCGGGATGACGGTGCGCAACATCCGCGCCCATCAGTCGCGGGGGCTGCTGCCGGCGCCGCAGGTCCGCGGGCGGACCGGCTTCTACGGGGCCGAGCACGAGGCCCGGATCGGGCTGATCCGCGAGCTGCAGGCCGACGGCTTCAAGCTCGAGGCGATCTCGCGCCTGCTCGACAGCGCCGGAGGCTCGAGCGAGGAGGTGCTGCGCTTCACCCGCGCGGTCAAGGCCCCGTTCGAGGACGAGCAGCCGCAGATCGTCAGCGCCGCCGAGCTCGCCGAGCGCTGGGACGCCGGCGACACGGCACCCGCGCTGCTTCGAAAGGCCGAGAAGCTTGGCATCCTGCGCCCGTTGCCCGACGGCAACTTCGAGGAGCTGAGCCCGACCCTCGGCCGGGCGAGCGCCGAGCTGGGCGCGCTCGGAATTCCCGCCGAGACCGCACTCGAGGTCGCGGCCGAGATCCGCAAGCACGCCGGCGCGGTCGCGGAGGTGTTCTTGGAGCTGTTCGTGAAGCAGGTCTGGAAGCCGTTCGAGGATCAGGGCCGTCCCGAGCGCGACCTGCCCGCGGTCCGCGACGCGCTCGAGCGCCTGCGGCCGCTCGCCTCCGACGCCCTGCTCGCGATGTTCCAGATCGTGATGACGGAGGCCGTCGAGGAGCGGATCCCGCGCGAGGTCGAGCGGATCAAGGGCCGCGACCGCTCCCGCGCCCGGCGCTAGGGCGACGACTCTAGGCGGCGCCGGCGAGCAGCCGGTCGCGGATCGTGGTCAGGTCGAGCTCGGCCGCTTCGGTCGCGGCGATGAAGTCCGCCAGCAGGCGGGCGAACTCGTAGGGGCGCTCGAGCTGCGGGAAGTGCCCGACGCCCTCGAAGACCTCGAAGCGGCTACCCGGCATCGCCGCGTGGGCGGCGCGGCCGTGGGCGACCGGGATCACCGGGTCGGCCTCGCCCCAGACGAGCAGCGAGGGCACCGACTCGGCCAGGTAGAGGCGATCGAGGGCGCTGACCCGCTGGCCACCCGGGTCGAGCACCGCGCGCATGGTCGCGATGAACGCTGCGCGCGCCTCCGCGTCGCCGAGCGAGCCGAAGCCGCGCGCGACCTCGGCGAGGTCGGTGCCGGCCCGCAGACGCAGCAAGCCGATCGCCCTGCCGACGGCCGCGCCGGTCGCCAGGACCCGCGGATGGGTGAGCAGCGGGAGAACGAGCTCGGACCCAGGGAGGGTCGACGCCCGAAGCAGCGGGTGAACCTCGCGTCCGAGGCCCCCGCTCGACACCAGGACCAGGCGCTCGGTGCGCTCGGGGAACTGGTAGGCGAACTGCATCGCGATCCCCCCGCCGAGCGAGTGGCCGACGACCGTCGCGCGGTCGTGGCCGAGGGCGACCATGATGTCGCGGACCGCGCTCGCGTATGCGCCGAGGGAGTAATCACCGCGCGGCTTCGCGGACTCGCCGTGGCCGAGCAGGTCCGGGGCGAGAACCGTATGCGCGGCCGCGAGATGCTCGATCGCCGGCTCCCACTGGTCGGAGCGGCCGGTGATCCCGTGGATCAGAACCACTGCGGGGCCTTCGCCGCGCAAGCGGAAGCAGACCCGGTGGCCGTGCAGCTCGATCTCGCTGTGCGTTGACATCGCCACGTTTAACCTTTACCCTCGCCGATGTTACATAAGCAAGTGTCGTATTCTCCCGAGGAGCTCCGTAACGTGAACGCCACCACCAGCGAGGAGCTGGTCGAGCAGGCCCTGGCCGGGCCTGGGCACTCGACGCCGCTGTTCTCGCTCGAGCTGACCCAGGACCAGAAGGATGTCCGTGAGTGGGTGCACGGCTTCGCCGCCGACGTCGTCCGCCCCGCCGCCGCCGAGTGGGACGAGCGCGAGGAGACCCCCTGGCCCGTGATCGCCGAGGCGGCGAAGATCGGGCTGTACGGCTACGAGGGCCTGGCGCAGTTCTGGTTCGACCAGTCCGGGTTGATGCTGCCGATCGTCAACGAGGAGCTCTTCTGGGGCGACGCGGGGATCGGGATGTCGATCATGGGCACGTCGCTGGCCGTCGCCGCCATCTTCGGTCAGGGCACGCCCGAGCAGATGGCGGAATGGATCCGGCAGTGCTTCGGGACCGCCGACGACCCCAAGGTGGCGGCCTTCTGCTCTTCGGAACCCGACGCCGGCTCCGACGTGTCGGCGATCCGCACCACCGCCAAATACGACGAGGCCGATGACGAGTGGGTGATCAACGGCCAGAAGGCGTGGGCGACCAATGGCGGGATCGCCGACGTCCACGTGGTGATCGCCTCGGTCGACCGCGACCTCGGCGCCCGCGGGCATGCCGCGTTCATCGTCCCGCCCGGGACGAAGGGGTGCGAGCAGGGCGCCAAGGTGCGCAAGCATGGGCTGCGCGCCTCCCATACTGCGGACGTCCACCTCGACGACTGCCGCGTACCGGGCTCCTGCCTGCTCGGCGGCAAGCAGAAGCTCGACGAGCGCCTGGCGCGCGTGCGCGAGGGCAAGAGCGGGCAGTCGCAGGCGGCGATGCAGACCTTCGAGGCGAGTCGCCCGACGGTCGGCGCGCAGGCGATCGGGATCGCCCGGGCCGCGTACGAGTACGCGCTCGACTACGCGAAGGAGCGGCGCCAGTTCGGTAGGGCGATCATCGAGAACCAGGCGATCGCGTTCACGCTCGCCGACATGAAGACCGAGATCGACGCCGCCCGGCTGCTGGTCTGGCGCGCCGCGTGGATGGGTCGCAACCAGGTTCCGTTCACCAACGCGGAGGGATCGATGTCGAAGGTGAAGGCCGGCGAGGTCGCCGTATGGGCGAGCGAGCGCGCGATGCAGATCCTCGGCGGGAACGGCTACACGCGGGAGTTCCCCGTGGAGCGCATGCACCGCGACGCGAAGATCTACGACATCTTCGAGGGCACGGCCGAGATCCAGCGCCTCGTGATCTCGCGGGCGATCTCCGGCGTGCAGGTCAAGTAGGGACGAGGGCAAGGGAGAAGAACATGAGCGACGAGAGCACGAGCCCCAACGGCACGCCGGGGATCGACCCAAGCGAGGTCGATGCCAACGAGCTGGCTCAGAACATGTCCCAGGCCACCGACGAGCAGCTGAGCGAGCTGATGTCGGGGCCGATGCGCAATCAGATCCTGAACGAGATCTTTCGCCGCATGGAGGAGCACTTTCGCGCCGACGCCGCCCGTGACACCGAGGCGGTCATCTGGTGGCGCATCGACGGTCGTCCCGGGGGCGGTCATGACGAGTACGAGACCGTGATCTCGAGCGGCACGTGCAAGGTCAGCGAGGGCGTCAGCGCCGATTCGGCCCGGGTCACGTTCACGATCGGTGGCGCCGACTTCCTGCGGCTGGTCACGGGCAATGCGCAGGGGCCCATGCTGTTCATGACCGGTCGCCTGAAGATCGAAGGCGACATGATGTTCGCCGCCTCCGCGGCGTCCCTGTTCACGATCCCGACGGGCCAGCCCGGCGGTTAGTTGCGCCGCGGCCCGCCGGACGGCGTGCCGGTCTGCATACTGTCGGCGCCGATGTCCGAGGAGAACGTCGAGCTCGTGCGCCGCTTCATCGACGCGTGGAGTGCGCATGATCGCGCACTGATGTCCGAGCTCCTCCACCCCGACGCGGTCTTTCACTCCGCGATCACGAACGTCGTCGGCGAGACGTTTCACGGCCGCGATCAGATCCTCGGGGTGTTCGATCGGTGGGAGGAGGAGTGGTCGGAGGTCCGGTGGGAGGTCGACGATCTGATCGACGTCGACGAGTCCCGCGTCGTCACCTTTCACAAGGTCTTCGCGACCGGGCGGGCGAGCGGGATCGAGACGGTGCGCGAGCTCGGCGGGCTGATCGAGATCCGCGACGGGCGCGTCATCAGCCAGTGGATCTACCTCGACCGCAACGAGGCGCTCCAGGCCGCGGGGCTGACCGGGTAGGCGCGCGCCGGCGACCGCGGCGTCAGCGGTCCTCCTCGACGATGAACCGCTCGCCCAGTAGCCGGGTCACGGTCACGAGCTTGTAGCCACGCGCCGTCAGCGTCCGGACGATGTGCGGCAGCGCGGCGAGCGTCTGGGCGCGGTTTCCGCCGCCATCGTGCATGACGATGATCGCCCCGGGGTGTGCGCCTCCAACGGCCCGGCTGTAGATCGCCCCCGCGCCGGGCAGCGTCCAGTCCCTGGTGTCGACGTCCCACAGCACCGTCGACATGCCGTTGCGCGCCGCCGCGCTTACGACGCTCGAGTCGAAGGCGCCGCCCTCGGGCCGAAACACACAGGGCCGAAAGCCCGTCGCCGCCTCGATGCGAGCGCTGGTCGCGCGTATGCTCGAGTAGCCGGGAAGCGGCTCGTGCCGCAGCGAATGATTGGCCAGCTCGTGGCCGTGGCGGAGTGCCTCGCGCATCACCGCCCCGCTTCCGGGAACCTCGATCCCGAGCTCGAAGAACGTGCCCTCGGCGCCGCCGCGGTCGAGGATGCGGACGACCTGCTCGGTGTAGGCGCTGGGCCCGTCGTCGAAGGTGAGCGCGATGTTCTTGCCCTCCGCCGAGCCGCTGTGGTGTACGAGCGGGCTCGCGACCGTGCAGCCCGTGCGACGCAGCTCGAAGATGCGGGCCCCGGCAAACCCCGCTTCGGGCGTGCGGTCGAGGCAGGGGTTCTCGCCCGCGGCAGCCCGCCGCGGTCGAGGACGGCCCTCGGCCCGCTCGGCACGCGGGCGGCAGGTCGCGCCCGTCCAGCCACTGAGCACCGCCCAACCCAGCGGGCCGGGCCGAAACTCGCCGAGGCCGAGGCGCAGCTCGAGGCGACCATCACCGCCCTTCCTCACCCCCGCGCGGATCCGCCGACGTCGGGTCGCCGCCCCGTCGCTGCCATAGCTGGAGATGCCCACCGCCACCTGCCCTTCGCGGGTCTTCCCCCCGGGGCAGAACAGCCGCCGCCCGATCCCGCCGCCCTCGACCGCAAGGCATACGTAGCGCTGATCGTCTGCGCCGACTCGCGACGGAAAGAGCTTCAGGCTCCGCAGCGCCGGCAGCGCCCCGCGAACGCGCAGCGTGAGCACGACGTCTCGCTCCTCCTGGTGCAGGCGCGCCCGGGCCAGGTCGAGCGGGCCCCCGGCGTCGTTGCCGTCGTTGCGGGACGGCGCGGCCGCACCCGGTAGGGGCTCGACGACCAGGGAGAACACGACCACGCACGCGACGGCCGCCGTGACCGGCGTGCGGACCCACCCCGAAAAGCCGCCACCCGTGCTCACTGGGCGACTAGCCCGCGGCTCGGCCCTCCGGCTCGAGCGAGCCCTCGACCGGCCGTAGGTTGACGATCCCGGCGAAGGCCACCAACGCGGCCAGGGTGAGGAAGACCTCCGCGCCGTGGCCGTCGTCGAGCAGCGACCCGACAACCGGAACCAGTGGGACAGGTATCGCCGTGCCCATCAGGCTAACGAGCGCGACGGGCTCGGTCGGTTCGGTGGGATAGAGGCGCTGCGCCTGCACGATCGCGATTCCGTAGGGCACGGCGAAGCCGATACCGGCGGCAATTACGGCAACAACCGCGAATCCGAGCGAGTCGTCGAGCGCCAGGATCGCGAGGCCCGCGGCGGCCAGGAAGGGAGCGACTCCGACCAACAGCACCGGGCTCACGCCGCGTTGCGCGAGCTTGCCGCCCTCCTCGCGAGCGGCGGCCGACACGCCGAACATCAGGAAGCTGAGCAGACCCGCGGTCGCCGCGGCGAGCCCGTTGTCGACGCTCAGGTAATGGACGAGCCAGGAGCCGAGGATCAACGGCACCGAAAAGACCGCGATGAAGAGCGCGCATAGGCGCCAGGCCCGCGAGCTGCGCAGGGCGAGCCGGAGGAACCCGCCACCGGCTTGGCGCACATAGCTGGGCCCCGCGCGTCCGATCAGCACGGGAAGCGGCGTCGCCGCGACGCCGGCGGAGAGCAGGAATGTGAGTCGCCAATCGACACCGAGATCGCCAAGGATCGCGCCCACTCCAAGCCCGCCGGCGATCCCGAGCTGAACCGCGGCGCCGAAGAGCGCAACGCGTTCGACCCCGCCGGTTGCCCGGGCGAAGACCGGCCCGGCCACGATCGCCACGCCGAGGCCGAACCCCGTGATCGCACGACCGGCCACCAGGCCCGCGAACGCCGGCGTTACGGCAAAGACGACGTTGCCGATCGTGCAGAGGAGGGCGGCCAGCATCATCGTGCGAGCGATCGTGAGGCGCTCGGCGATCAACGGCGCCAGCACGGTGCCCGGCAGCGAGAACCCGAGCAGCACGGTTCCCGACAGCACGCCGACCGCTGCCAGGGAGATGTCGAAGTCGCTGCTCAGGTCGCCGACCACGGCCCCGACGTTCCCGACACTCCAGGCGGAGCCGAGCGCCGCGAGGAAGACAGCCAGGCCCTCCCCGCGCTCACCGCCTCGGTCAGTCGCTGCGTTCATTAGTCCTCGAGCAGCGTGCGCAGGCGCTCGAGCGATCGGCTCGCCTCGCGCTTGCCGGGCGCCGCGGCGAGGAGACCGCCCGCGAGCTTTCCCAGGCCGCCGCCGGGAAGGGCGAACTCGTTGCGATAGTCGAAGCGGGTTCCACCGTCCTCGGCCTCGAGCCGATAGCGGACCCGCGCGCGGGACCGCGCCGGCCCCTCCCCCTCCCAGCGCGCGAGATGGGGCTCGTCGGCCTCCACGACCCTCCAGTCGACGTCGAACGACTTGCCGGCGAGCCGCATCCGCTGGGTGAACGCGTCGCCCTCGCGCAGCGGGCCCGAGGCGCCGCCGGCGACCGAGTCGTGGGTGGTAACCCACCGCTCGAGCTGCGAGGGGTCCATCACCGTCTCCCACACCCGCTGGGGTGAGGCGGCGAGCAAGATCGTCACCGAGACGGATCTGCTCACGAGATCGCCGCCTCGGCCTCGTCGCCGTCCACAGCCTCCGCGAGTACCGCGTCGAGCCGCTTCGGGCGCACTGAGAACAGCTCCTCACCGCTTCGGTCTCCTACCACGCTCGGCGTGGTCAGCCCGAGGCTGATCTCCGCCGCTACCTCTGGCGTCCCAGGTGTGACGGTGGCCGCGCCGGCTGCGACCGTCTCCGGCCGCGCGATCTCGCTCGACGTCGGCACCATCCGCGGTGCGCGGCGTCCCAGCGCCGCCGCCATCTCCTCGACCAGCTCGAGGTGGGTGACGACCTGAGGCCCGCCGAGCTCGATCTCGCGCCCGCCGGTCTCCGGCAGGTCGAGTGCTTCACGCAGGTAGTCCACCAGGTCGCCGGCGCCGATCGGCTGGGTTCGGGTCTCGAGCCAGTCGGGGGCCGGCATCGCGGGCAGTTTCTCGACGATGCCGCGCAGCAGCTCATAGGATTCGCTCCCGGGCCCGATCACCATCGCGGCGCGAAAGTAGGTCAGCGGGGGGCCCTCGTCGCGAAGCGCGAGCGCGGCGTCGTGCCGAGCTGCGAGATGCCTGGAGGCGCTCTCGTCGCCGAGCCCGCCGAGGTAGATAACCCGCTCGACCCCGGCCTCGCGGGCAGCGCGACCGAAGCGCGCCGCCGCAGCGCGCTCGATCGCCGGATAGTCATCGTCGTCGCCGATCATGTGCACGAGGAAGTAGGCGGCGCGGACGCCGTCGAGCGCCCCGGCGATCCCGGCCGGCCGGGTGAGGTCGCCGGCAGCGAGCTCGGCCCCCGCGGCCTCGAGCGCTCGTGCCGGCTCGGACCCCGGATCGCGAACCAGGCAGCGCACCTCGTACCCGTCGTCCAGCAGGCGCCGCGTCAGCAGTCCGCCCACGAAGCCCGTCGCGCCGGTGACCAGGATTCGCACCCTCGGCACCTTCCCGGAGCGGGCCCCGGCGAAACGGGTGCTCAGGACCCCCGCGGTGCTGCCTCCGTCGGAGTGAGGCGCCGACCGAGCGAGCGCAAGAAGGCATTGCAGACCAACCGGTGGATGCGCAGCTGGGTCTGGCCGTAGAGCCAGGCCCCGAACCGGGCGAAGCGCCCGCTGCCGCGCAGCCACGGATAGAAGTTGCGGACCTCGAGTCGCACCAGCACGCGCCGCTCGCCGTCCTCGTGCTCGGCACCGGGCGCCCGCTCGACGGCGATCCTCAAAAAGCCGCCGTCGCGGCCCTGGGGCGCGACCAGCACGCCGCGGGCGATCCACCAGGTGACGCCGGCGCGGTCGGCGCCGACGTCGTACTCGGGCGCGCGAAAGCGCAGCAGCACGAGCCGCCGCCACAGCAGCACCACCGAGCGCGAGTCCTCGCCGTAGACGACCCGCACGAGCCCGAACGTCGCGCGCCTCAGATGGCGCCAGTAGGCCCGGGCGAGACGCTCCAGGTTCTCCTGGGTCCAGATCCGCTCGACGACCCCGGGCGCGAGGGTGAGCTCGGCCTCCTGCACCGACGCCACGGCGCCGGTCTGCGGCACCCGCTCGGCCTCCTGGGCGCGCAGCAGGCGCACCGAGGCGGGGGTCGTGCGGTCGCCGAGCAACGCCACGGCAGCACCGGTACCCGGGGATCGCCCCGCCCAAGCCGGCTGATGCCCCCGGAGGGGGCGCCGGAGGTCCTGCGCGAGCAGATCACCGCGGGCCGCAACGCGGTCGTCGCCGCGCTCGCCGACGCGGTCCGCCCCGGCCTCGGCGCCGACTCCCGCTCGCCCGACCCCCAGCTCACGGCGCGCACCCTGTCGGCGATCGCCGACGAGGCGGCGCGGCTGCTGCTCACGGACCCCGAGGAGTATCCGATCGATCGGCTGCTGACGCACGCCGACTGGCTGCTGCGGCAGCTGGAGCCGTAGCGGCGCAATCTGGAGCCCGGCACGGCCGATCAGTCGGCGGGAGTGGTTCGACTGCAGAGGGAGCGCTAGGGAAGGCCGCTCCGAAACCCGCCGGTCAGCCCGCGACGTAGCTCTCGCCCTCGCGGCGCCAGACGCCGGCGCCCGCGGGCACCCCGGCGTCGCGGAGCGCGGCGGTGCTCGGCCGGTACCAGGTGGTGACCGGGATGTCGTCGACGACCGTGACCAGATCGGGTCGCTCGTCCGCGCGCACCGCCGAGAGTGCCGCAGCGAGGTCCTCGCCGTCCACCTCGGCGCCGTCGAGCAGCGTCACGGCCGCGATCGCCAGCGACGCTTCGGCGCCCTCGGCGGGCACCCCGTAGACGACCGCGAGGTCGATCGCGTCGAGGTCGCCGAGCGCGTCGACGATCGGGAAGGAGGCGACGAACCCGTGCGCGGTGCGGATCAGCGACTGGGCGCGGTCGACCAGCCACAGGTCGCCGTCGTCGTCCGCACGGAACAGGTCGCCGGTCGAAAGCCAGGCGTCGTTCGGCTCGAAGAGACCCCGCAGCGGGCTCTCGCTCGTCGAGACGACCCCGCGCAGCCGGGTCAGCAGCATGCCGACCTCGCCGGGCCCGGAGGCGACCGCGAAGCCGTCCGGGCGCTCGCGCAGGCGGTTGCTCTCGACGTCGTAGGCGGCGAGTCGGACCTCGGCGCTGCCTGGCAGCGGCCGGCCCTTGCAGCCGGGCTTCTCCCCGCTCAGGTTGACGAGGATCGCCTCGCCCTCGGTGGAGGCGTAGAACTCGAGCACCGTCGCCGGGGCGAAGCGCCGCGCGACCCGGCGCCAGAGACCGCGCGGCATGCCGGCGCCGATGAACAGCCGCACCGGGTGATGGCGCTCGGCTGCGTCGGGAGGCGCGTTCGCGATCTCCCGCAGCATGGTCCAGGTGTACGAGGCGACGGTGATCCCGTAGCGGCGCACCTCCTGCCAGAACGTCGCCGGGTCGAAGTGACGCGCGATCGCCAGGCGCGCGCCGCCGGCGATCGCGCCGCCCATGCTCATCAGCAGCCCCGAGGGGTGGTAGATCGGGGTCACCGCGTAGACGGTGTCGGCGTCCGACAGCGCCGCGGCCGATGCGGTCGCGAACGCCGAGAGCGCCCAGCGGCCGTTGGTCACGCGGTTGGCGCGGGTGCGCTCGCCCTCGCCCGTGAACAGGACGAAGGCGAGATCGCTGGCGCGGCCCGGGTTCGGCTCATACCAGGCGGGCTCCTCGACATGGTCGGGGTCGATCCGCTCCATGTCGATCACGCCGGGGCCTAGATCGCGCTCGGCGCCGCCGCCCCCCAACACGAGCACCTCGCCGCCGGTCGCGGCGCGGGCACGGCCGGCGAGCTCGGGGTCCGCGACGACCCGGCTCACCTGGCCGAGCTCGGCCTCGTGCTCGACCGGCCCGTCGGAACGCATCAGCACCGCCACCGCCCCGAGCCGGTTGAGCGCCGCGACCACCGAGAGGCCGCTCGGTCGCGTGCTCATCAGAACGCCGATGTGCTCGCCCTGGCGCACGCCAAGCGAGAGCAGCCCGCGGACGACGTTGTCGATGCGGCGATTGGCGTCCTGGTGACTGTAGGCGCGGTCCTCGAACAGGAAGAAGTCGGCCTCGGGCGAGTGGCGGGCCTGCTCGTCAAGCAGCAGCCCGAGCGATACCCGGGTGTCGGGGCCCAGTCGGCCGAGGCGCGCGAGGCGCGGGAGCTCGCCGCGCAGCTCCTCGGCGAGCACCCGGGCGCCACCGACGGTTCGCGAGGCGACCCCGGCGAGCGAGCGCGCGAGCCCAGCGCCGACGCCGGCGACTAGCCCGAGCCCGACCCCGAGCCGGGTGCCGACGTCGGGCGGATCGTCCGCGTCCTCGATGGCGTGCGCCGGCTTGACCGAACCGGGGAGCTCACCCTCTCCGGCCCGCCAGCGCGTCCAGGCCGCGACCGTGGGCCAGGTCGTCTGCGACGCCAGCGAGCCGACCACGAGACCGAAGTGGCCGGCCCGCAGCGCCAGCTCGTAGACCTCGGCCCGCGGGGCGGCGCGGACGATCGCCCGCACCGCCGGGGCGGGCGCGATCTCGTCAACGATGCCGACGACGGTGAGCACCGGGCGGTCGATGTCGGCCAGCGTCACCGTGCGATCGCCGATCACGAAGCCGCCCTGGAGCATGCGGTTGTGGGCCACGAACTGGCGCAGGAAGTCGGCAACCGCCGGCCCCGGCCACGCGACCCACCCCTCCCCCATGAGGAAGCGGCGCTGGCGTTCGCGCGGGAGCAGCGCCTCGCGGTCGTGCAGCTGGCGCACGAAGTCGACCTGCTGGCGCAGCGACTTCACCGGGTCTAGCAGCCGGAACCCGGTGCGGCTCATCCACGCGGGCACCGCGGTGCGCCCGAACACCGTGGCGAGCACCCCGGCGCCCGCCTCGGCGATCTCCTCCGGGATCCCGAGCGGCAGCGCGCCGCGGGCGTCGACCGGGCTGCCGAAGGTGATCACCGTGTCGATGCCCTCACCGCGGAGGTAGGCGGCGGTCTGGTAGCAGAACATGCCGCCCTGCGAGTAGCCGGCGAGGTGGACGTCGGCGCCCGTCGACCGCCGCACCCGCCCCACGGCCTCGGCGACCGCCACGACATGGTCTGCGAGGTTTCGCTCGAGGCCGCCCTCCTCGTGCTCGGGGGCGCCGAAGTCGACCACCCACGGGTCGGCGCCGTGCTCGTGCAGGACCGAGACCGCGCTCGACGAGGGCGAGACGTCGTAGACGTCGGCGGCGAGCATCAGCGGCGGCACCAGCAGCACCGGGGCCCCGACCGCGCGGTCGGGGAAGTAGCGCCGCAACCGGTACGCCGGCCCGGCGGCGACGACGTCGAACGGCGACGGCTGCTCGTCGGTCTCCAGGCCGCCGAACCGCGCGACCTCGAACGCGTTCTGTGCGGCGGCGCCCAGGTGTGAGATCGGGGGCGGAATCAGGTCCACGGGGCTGACGCTAGATCATCGGAGACGGTTGCCATCCCGTCCACTCCGGTTGACACGAGCGGCAGGCGGCGCCGTTTCGCTGGAGGGAGTCGTATGCTCGCGCCCGGATGAGGGCGGGGACGCCGGCGCGATGAAGTGGGTGCACGAGTTCTCCGAGGGCTCGCGCGAACAGCGCGAGCTGCTCGGCGGCAAGGGCGCCAACGTCGCCGAGATGACCCGGGTGCTGGGCGCCGACCGCGTCCCGGCCGGATTCACCATCACGACCGAGGCCTGCGTCGCCTATATGGAGGCGGGCCGCGAGCCGCCGGAGGGGCTGGCGGACCAGGTCGACGAGGCGCTGGCGGCGCTCGAACGCAGCGCCGGCAAGCGACTCGGCGACCCGGACGACCCCCTCTTGGTCTCGGTGCGCTCCGGCGCGCGAGTCTCGATGCCGGGGATGCTCGACACGGTCCTCAACCTGGGCCTGAACGACGAGTCGGTGGCCGGACTCGCCCGCAGCACCGACGACGAGCGCTTCGCCTGGGACGCCTATCGCCGGTTCGTGCAGATGTTCGGCAACGTCGTCGAGGGCATCCCGGGCTCGGTCTTCGAGTCCGAGCTCGCGGACGCGAGGGCTCGGGCCGGGGTCGAAGCGGACACCGAGCTCGACGCCGAGGTCCTGCGGGAGCTGACCGAGACGTTCGAGCGCATGTTCGCCGAGCACACCGGCGAGCCGTTCCCCGACGAGCCACGGCGCCAGCTCGAGCGGGCGATCACGGCGGTCTTCGACTCCTGGGACGGCGAGCGGGCGGTCGCCTACCGCCGCATCAACGGTATCCCCGACGACTGGGGCACGGCGGTCAACGTGCAGCAGATGGTCTTCGGGAATCGCGGCCGGACGTCCGGTTCCGGGGTCGCGTTCAGCCGCGACGAGCGCACCGGCGCACCGACGCCGTCCGGCGACTTCCTCGCCAACGCCCAGGGCGAGGACGTGGTCGCGGGCACCCGCAACCCGGAGGACCTCGAGGCCCTCGCCGAGAGCTTGCCCGCTGCCCACGCCCAGCTGCTCAACGACCTCGCGACCCTCGAGGCCCACTACGAGGACATGCAGGACGTCGAGTTCACGATCGAGGAGGGCCGGCTCTACCTGCTGCAGACCCGCAGCGCGAAGCGGCCTCCGCAGGCCGCCGTCCGGTTCGCACGCGACGCCGTGGCGGACGGCCTGCTGACCCGTGAGCGGGCGCTGATGACGATCGACGCGGACGCGCTCGAGGCGCTCCTGCACCCGATCTTCGACCCCGAGCACGAGTTCCGGGTCCTGACCACAGGGGTCGCGGCCTCGCCCGGGGCGGCGAGGGGCGCGATCGTGCTCAGCGCGGCGGAGGCGGTGCGGCGCGCCGCCGACGGCGAGGACGTCATCCTCGTGCGCCCGTTCACCGAGGCCGACGACGTCGCGGGGTTCAACGCCGCTCGGGGAATCCTCACCGCTCAGGGGGGCAAGGCGTCCCACGCCGCGCTCGTCGCGCGGGGGATGGGCCGGCCGTGCGTCGCCGGCGCGTCCGAGGTCAAGGTCGACGCCGACGCGGCCGTCGTGCGCATCGGCGAGGTCGACCTCGCGGAGGGCGATCAAATCGCGATCGACGGGACGACCGGCAAGGTCACCGACGACGACGTCCCGCTGATCGAGCCGGAGCTCGGCGACGATTTCGCCGAGGTGCTGGCCTGGTCGGACGAGTTCCGAAGGCTGGGCGTGCGCGCGAACGGCGACACGGCCGAGGACGCGGCCAAGGCGCGGGCGCTCGGCGCCGAGGGGATCGGGCTCTGCCGAACCGAGCACATGTTCTTCGGCGAGGACCGCGGCGAGCTGGTGCGCGACATGTTCATCGCCGCCGCCCGCTGGCGCCGCGGGGAGGTCCAGGCCGCCGCGGACGACGGGCCGGCGCCGCCCGAGCTCGAGGAGGCCCGGGCCGAATTCCACCGGGCGCTCGACCACCTCGGCGAGCTCCAGCGCTCCGACTTCGTCGCGATCCTCCACGAGATGCGCGGTCTTCCGGTCACCGTGCGCCTACTCGACCCGCCGCTTCACGAGTTCCTTCCGCTCGAGCACTTCGAGGCCGAGGTGCGACGGCTCGAGGCCACCTCGCACCACCGCGTCGCCTACGCGCGCGAGGTGGCCGAGATCGTCCGCGACCTGCAGGAGGCCAACCCGATGCTCGGCACGCGCGGCGTGCGCCTCGCCTTCCTCTACCCGCAGATCTACGAGATGCAGGTGCGGGCGGTGATCGGGGCGGCCGCCGAGGCGGCCGCGGCCGGGAACACCCCCCACATCGAGATCATGATCCCACTGGTGGCATACGAGGCGGAGCTGCGCCAGCTGCGGGAGCACGTCGTCAACGTCGCCGAGGAGGCACGGCGCGGAGCCGCGAGCGAGATCCCGTACTCGGTCGGGACGATGATCGAGCTCCCGCGAGCGTGCCTGATCGCCGGCCACATCGCCCACCACGCCGACTTCTTCTCCTTCGGCACCAACGACCTGACCCAGACGACGATCGGGCTGTCACGCGACGACGTCGAGGGCAGCTTCATGCCGTCGTACCTCGCCGGGCGCATCATCGACCGAAGCCCGTTCGAGACCATCGACGGCCCGGGCGTCGGCGAGCTGGTGCGGATCGGCGCCGAGCGCGGGCGCGCGGCGAACCCGTCGCTGAAATGCGGCATCTGCGGCGAGCACGGCGGCGATCCCGCGAGCATCCGCTTCTTCGACTCGATCGGCCTCGACTACGTCAGCTGCTCGCCCTATCGGGTGCCGATCGGACGCGTGGCGGCGGCCCAGGCCGCAATCGGCTGACCCGCGTCAGCGCGGGCGCTGCTCGGTGGTCGAGTCGGAGACGGGCCCGCGATCGCGATCGGCGTCGGGATCGACCTCGGTGGCGTGGTCCTCATGCGCGGTCGCGGTCTCACGCTCCCGAGCGGCCGCACGTGCGCGCTCCTCCGCCTCGGCCTCCTCCCGCCTCGCGCGGGCGGCCTGCTCCTCGGCCGCGGCGGTCTCCTTGTCGGCCGCCAGCCGACGCGAGGCCGCCTCCTCGCGGTGCTCGCCGGCGAGCTGTCGACGGTCCTCGAGCTGGCGCTCGCGCGCGCGCCGGCGCGACGCGGCCACCACCGCGATCAACACCAGCACGGCGATCACGATCAGGACGATTACGACTGCGCTCATCTTCCGAGTCCTTTCGCTGCGGGCGGCTTCCGAGGAGCGCATACCCGCAATTGCCGCGTTGAAGCGGATCGGGCCGACTCAGGCGCTCATCTGCCGGTCGCGATCGCCAGCATCGCGACGTCGTCGGGGATCAGGTCGGCCCCGAGATCCTCGGCCAACGTCTCCAGGCAGCGACTGGGGTCCTCGGGCGCCCGCGCGAACAGCTCCTTGAGGCGTTCGAGGCCGACCTCCAGGCTCTCGCCCCGGCGCTCGATCAGGCCGTCCGTGTACAGCAGGAGCAGGCTTCCCGCGGGGACCTCGACCGAGTGCGGGCAGCACTCGAACTCGTCGAAGATGCCCACCGGCGGGGTCCCCCCTCCCGCGAGCGCAACGACCTGCCCGTCGGGCTGGCGAAGCAGGGCCGGCGGGTGTCCCGCGCGCACGTACTCCGCCCTGCCGGTGGCGGGATCGAGGTCGAGCAGGAAGACGGTCGTCATCTCCGGTCGCTCCGCCTCCTTGAGGAGCCGATCGAGCCGCTCGATGGCCTCGCTCGGGGGCCGCCCGTCGGCCACGTAGGCGCGCAGGGCCGGGCGCACCCGCCCCATCACCGAGGCGGCATGGATCCCGCGGCCGGCGACGTCGCCGATCACGAGACCCACGCGCCCGCCCTCGGAGGCGACGACCTCGTACCAGTCGCCCCCCACCTGCAGTCCCGGCGCCGCCGGTTCGTAGCGGACTGCGAACTCCAACCCGTCGACCTGCGGCAGGGACTGCGGCAACAGCGAGCGCTGCAGCGTCACGGCGGCCTCGTGCTCGCGGCGAAACAGCATCGCGTTGTCGATCGCCAGCCCGGCACGGCGGGCGAGATCCTCGGCAAGGGCCAGGTCGCCGCGGTCGAAGTGGCGCCCGGACTGGGCCGCGACCAACGTCATCGCGCCGAGGCTTCGGCCCCGCGCCCTGAGCGGCACGACCATGGCGGAGACGATGCCGAGCTCTCGCATCAGGCGCAGGTGCTCCTCGTCGCGCGCCGTCTCCACCAGCATCTCGTCGCTGATCTCGGAGTGGAGCTCGGACTCGCCGGTGCGGATCACCTGCGGCGCGCCGATCTGCGCGTCGGGATCGACCGGGTAGCGAGCCCGCAGCTCCTCGGCCAGCCTGACGCGGCTCGGATCGGTGTGCGCGACCGCGACGTTGCGCAGGTCGCCGTCGTCGTCGACGAGTTCGATCCCGCACCAGTCGGCGACCCGCCGAACGGCGAGGTCGGCGAGCTGGCGCAGGCTCGCGTCGGGGTCGAGGGAGCGGGCGAGCAGCTCGCTCGCCTCCGCGAGGTAGGAGAGGCGCTCGCTGACCAGCCGTTGAGCCTCATAGAGGCGCGCACGATCGAGCGTCTGCGCCGCCTGCTGGGCCGCGGCCAGGAGGAAGCTCTGATCCTGGGCGTCGAATTCGCGGGGGGCCGTGAAGCTGAGGGCCAGGGCCCCGAAGGGGGCGCCCTCGACGGCGAGGGGGATCACGGCCAGCGAGGCGTACGGAACCGATGACTCGCGCAGCGGCGGGAAGCGCGACTGGAGCTCGGCCGCCGACGTGGTCCAGACGGGCTTGCCCGATCGGATCGCCCTCGACATGGGCAGCTCGGCGTCGAGCGGGAAGTGCTGCCAGCCGGACAGACCCTCCTCGGAGTAGCCGACGCTTCCTGCGAGCTCGATCTCGGCACCAGACCGGTCCAGCAGGCCGACGGTCCCAGCGTCCGCGCCAAGTCCGGCAACCGCTTCGGCAAGCAACACGTCCACAGCGCCTCGCGGGCTGATCTCCTTCGACAGCGCCGACGGTCAGCGCCTGGAGGCGGATCGGCGAGCTGGCGCGATCGGTGGATGCCGGTGATGTCGCGCCCGATCACCGACGCGCCGACCACTTCGCCGCTCTCGTCGCGGATCGGAGACGCAGAGAGCGAGACCACGAGGAGCCGGCCGTCCTTGGTCACGCGCTCGGTCTCGTAGTGGTCCATGTGCTCGCCGGCGAGCACCCGGTCGAGGATTCGCCGCTCCTCGCCCGCGCGGTGCTCCGGGATCAGGATCGAGACCGGCCGGCCGACCGCCTCCTCCTCCGTGTAGCCGTAGATGCCGGCCGCGCCCGGGTTCCAGCTCGTGATGATCCCGCGAACGTTCTTCGTCAGGATCGCGTCGCTGGAGAACTCGACGACCGCGGCGTAGTGATCGACCGGTAGCAGCCCGCGCGGGCGGCGAAAGGCCGCGGCGCCTTGCCGCTGCGTGCGTCAGCGAGAGCGCGACGTTCCGTCGGCGAGTGCATCGATCGCCTCGTCCTCGGTCGCGTAGGCGGGCAGCCGGTCGGTGACCTCTGCCAGCTCGAACAGACGACGCACCGGCGACCCGGGGCTGAGCACCACGACCAGGCCGGACTCCAGCCCGTCGGCGGCGACGAGCACGGCCCGGAGCCCGCTCGAGTCCATGAACGGCACTCCGAGCAGGTCGAGCACGACACCGTCGCAACCGTCGCATGGATCCCCTTGCAGGGCGCCGGCGAGCTCGTCGGCGTTGCCGAGGTCGACCTCGCCCTGCGCGCGCACGATCGCGACCTCTCCGGCGTCCACGGTGCGCCGCTCGACTGAGACCTGCAGGCCCTCTGATGCGTCTCTCATCGCCCGGACCCCCCCGCGTCGACGGGAAAGCTCATCGATACCGTCGTGCCCTTCTCCGACGAGTCGAAACGAACGTCGGCGGCGAGCTTGGTGATCAGCGAGATCCCGAGACCCAGTCCGGTGCTCTCCAGGTTCGGTCGCATGCCGCTCCCGTTGTCGCCGACGGCGACGATCAGCCTGCCCCGATCGAGGCGCCCGTTGACCAGGATCGTCCCCGGCTTGCGATCGCGGAACGCGTGGAGGATCGCGTTCGTCACGGCCTCGCTGACCGCGAGCTTGACATCGCTCTCGGGAGCGCCGACGCTTCGCGCGAGATCCGCTGCCGCCCGGCGCGCGACGGCGACGCTGCCCGCCTCGGAGGGCAGCTGCAAGTCGAGCTCGGCGGTCCCCGATGAACTCGCGGGCACGGCCGCATTATGACCTGAGATCGGCGCGCGCTGTCAACGCCCTTCGCTCACTGGATCGAGGACTGCGCCGCCGTGGTCGTGGCGGCGGTCGCCCGCTGCGACGCCGAGGGCCGGGATGACCTTGGGCCAGAACGCATGGCCGTTGGCGTCGATCGAGCAGAGCCCGCTCGTCCGCGAGATTCATCGGCGCAACCGATCGGCGTGTGGTACCGCGCACGGGTGCCATGCCACGGCCGCGGCTTTCATCGTCCTCTCATAATGCGTGGCTACAAGCCCTCCAGAGCTCGAGTCCGAAGGAGGCCACGGAGAGATGACGAGGAGATCGAAGCTGCTGACGATCGGGGGGATCGCGGTCGTGGTCGCCGCTGCCGGCACAGGGCTCGCGGTCGCGACCGGCGGTGATGACTCGGAGGCGCCGATCGAGGGCACAGCGCTGGATCGCGCGAGCGCGGCCGCGCTCGAGCACACCGGCGGCGGCGAGGTCACCGAGACCGAGGTCGGCGACGAGGAGAGCTACTACGAGGTCGAGGTCACGCTCGACGACGGCAGCCAGGTCGACGTGCAGCTCGATCGCGACTTCAACGTCGTCGGCGGCGAGGCCGACGCCGAGGACTCCGAGGAGGGGGCCGCGGACGACTAGGCCGTCGCCGGCTCGCCGTCGCCCAGGCGCCCGGAGAAGTACTCCAGCGCCGTATTCGTCTTCGTCTGCTGCTCGCCGGAGAGGTTCACGCCGAGCCCCGAGAGGAAGGCCCTCGCCTCGAGGGCGACCTGGAACAGATGAAGTCCCGCAGGTAGCTCGTCGCCGGGGGCCTGGCGAGACGCAGGCCGGTTCGCGCCCGGCTCATCCGCCCGAGCCTCGTGTCGTCATCGGCGTCGAATCTATCTCCGTCCGCGTCGCGGCGGGCGGTGATCGGGTGGCCCGTCAGCGCGAGCCGGACACGAGGCTGAGGAACTCCTCCCGGGTTCGCGGATCGTCGCGGACGATGCCGCGCAGCGCCGAGGTCACGGTGAGCGCGCCCGGCTTCTGCACCCCGCGCAGCGACATGCAGAGATGCTCGGCCTCGACGATGACCCCCACCCCACGCGGTGCGAGCAGCTCCTCGAGCCACTCGGCGACCTGTGTGGTCAGCCGCTCCTGCACCTGTAGGTCGCGCGCGAACAGGTCGACCACCCGACCCAGCTTCGAGAGCCCGATTATCCGCTCGCCCGGCAAATAGGCGACGTGGGCCGTGCCGTGGAAGGGCAGCAGGTGGTGGGCACAGAGGGACTGGAACGGTATGTCGCGCACGAGGACGAGCTCGTCGTAGCCCTCGTCGTTCGGGAACGTGGTCGCGTTGAAAGGCGCCGGGGTCAGCAGCTCGGCATAGGCCTGCGCGACCCGGCGCGGCGTCTCCCGCAGGTGCTCCGAGTCGAGATCGGCCCCGAGCGCCGTCAACAGGTCGGCAGCGGCCCGCTCAGCGCCGGAGAGGTCGACCAGCGTCGCGCCCGCCGGTGGGCGCCCGTTGAGGGCGGCGCTCATCGCGTCACTCCGGCGAGCTCCTCGAGCCCGACGTCGGCATCTGCAAGCCGCTTCGCGTCGACGGGTTGCCGGGAGCGGATCAGCTCACGGATCTCCTCGTTGACGTCCCATACGTTCATGTTCAGCCCGGCGACCACACGCCCCTCGGCCAGCCAAAAGGCGATGAACTCGCGCCCCGCGACGTCACCGCGAAAGACCACCTCGTCCCACTCGGGGGCGAAGCCGGCGTACTCCATCCCGGTTTCGTACTGGTCGGAGAAGAAGTACGGAATCTCGTCGTAGCTGACTGGCTCGCCCAACATCGCCCGGGCCGCGGCGGGCCCCTGGTTGAGCGCGTTAGCCCAGTGCTCGACCCGCAGTCGGCGCTCGTAGAACGGGTGGTGGGCGTTGGCTACGTCGCCGGCAGCGAACACCCCCGGAACGCTGCTCTCCAGGCGCTCGTCGACGAGGATGCCGTTCTCCACGCGCAGCCCGGCCGCCTCCGCAAGCTGGACCCGCGGGGTCACCCCGACGCCCACGATGGCGACATCGGTCTCGATCAGAGCGCCGTCGCGGGTGAGCACACGCTCGAGCGAGCCCTCGCCCTCGAAGCGCTCGACGGTCGTCTCCGGCAAGAACTCGATCCCGTGGTCGCGGTGCACGTCGAGGTAGATCTGCCCGACCTCGGGGCCGAGCACCCGCTCGAGCGGCAGCGTGGCCATCTCGATCATCGTTACCTCGCATCCCTTCATCCGCGCCGAGGCGGCGATCTCCGCGCCGATCCATCCCGAGCCGACGACGACCACGCGTCGGCCGCGCTCGAATCGCTCTGCGATCCGCTCGGAGTCCGCGACGGTGCGCAGATACAGGATCCCCGCGAGCTCCGCTCCGGGCACGTCGAGGCGGCGCGGCTCGGCGCCGGTCGCGAGCAGGAGGCGGTCATAGCCAAGCCGTCGATCGTCCTCGAGGCGCAGCTCGCCCCGGCCCGCGTCGACGCCGGTCACCCGGGCCGAGGTCCAGAGCTCGATCTCGCGCTCGGCGTAGAAGTCCTCACCGTGCACGTACGGCTTCTCGGCGGTCTCACCGCGCAGGTACTCCTTGGACAGCGGCGGGCGCTCGTATGGCCGCTCGGCCTCATCGCCGATCAGGACGAG
Organism: uncultured Solirubrobacterales bacterium; assembly: GCA_963729075.1. GTDB lineage: Bacteria > Actinomycetota > Thermoleophilia > Solirubrobacterales > 70-9 > WHSW01. The sequence goes on from CAVSMU010000007.1 coordinate 109,257, forward strand.
GCGGCCGTCGAAGCCCTCCTCGCGCAGTGTCTCGGCCGCTTTCGCTCCGGCGAGGCCGCCGCCGACGATGACGAAGGTCTGGAGTTGTGCGCTCATCTGCTTCCTTTCCGGCCGGACACGGCTCGGTCTCGTTCGTCCGCTACCCGTCTGCGTCGGCGGGAGCGAACTTCTTACGCCGGCGGTTGTAAGAAACGCCCGCGACTGGTCGCCAACGAGATATGTGGCCGCAAGCCAAGCGTGCGCTCGCGCCGCCCGAGGACGAGGGCGAGTCGTGCTGACGGCGGTGCGCAGCGCCGCTGCTAGGGTCGAGGCCCCGCTCGAGCCCCCGCCTGAGCTTGCGATGAGCCACCCCAGCGAAGCCGCGCCCGTCCGCGGCCCCGACGCGGACTCGCGAGCGTGGTTGCGCGGGTTGCGCGCAGGCGGAGCTGACGGCGAGGACGCCCGCCGCCGGCTCCACGAGCTGCTGCTGAGAGCGGCGCGATTCGAGATCAACCGCCGCCGGGGATCGCTTTCGCACCTGCGCGGCGGCGATCTCGACGACCTCGCGCACCAGGCCGCCGACGACGCGCTCCTGGCGATCCTGGGGAAGCTCGACGACTACCGGGGCGAGAGCCGCTTCACCACCTGGGCGTACAAGTTCGCGCTGCTGGAGGCGGCCGTGAGGCTTCGGCGCCGTGCCTGGCAGGGGCGCGAGGTTCCGCTCGAGCCCGAGCAGTGGTCGGTCCTGCCCGATGGGGACGTTGCACCGGCGACCAGCGCCGAGAACCGGGAGGTGCTGGGCGCGCTCGCCGACGCGATCAGGGTCGAGCTCACCCCGCATCAGCGCGAGGTGCTGGTGGCGATCGCGCTCAACGGGGTGCCGATCGACGTCCTCGCCGAGCGGCTGAACATCACCCGCGGCGCGCTCTACAAGACCGTCCACGACGCACGAAAGAAGCTGCGCGCCCACTTGGCGAGCGCTGGGCTTCGATTCACCGGTGAGACAGAGGAGGTGACCCGATGAGCGAGCAACGACGACCCCACGAGGTCGACGCGATCGAGGCGCTGCTCGGCCCCGGCGAGCCCGAGTTGAGCTGCGAGGAATGCTTCGCGCAACTCGACCGCTACGTCGAGCTGGAGCTCGGCGGCGCCGACGCCGATCTCGCGGTCCCCGGGATGCGGGCGCACCTCGAGGGCTGCCGCGCGTGCGACGAGGACCACCGCAGCCTCCGCGCGCTGCTCGAGCGCGAGCCCTCGTAAGAGACGGCGCGCTCGCGACGCCAACACCAGCGAACCGAGTAATCACCCCCAAAGGAGGCACGTATGTCGACGGCCACCCTCACCGGCCGTGCGCCCGCAACCCAGGCGCGCTCGCTAACCGAGCGCCTCAAGGAGGATCCCGGCTATCAGGCGTTCCTGTTGCTGCGGATCGGGTTCGCCGTGGCGCCGATTCTCTTCGGCCTGGACAAGTTCTTCGACGTGATGGTCGACTGGCAGATCTATCTCGCGTCGCCGATCAACGACCTCATCCCGGGCAGCGCAGCGGATGCCATGTACGCGGTCGGCGTCATCGAGATCGCCGCGGGCATCGCGGTGGCGGCAAAGCCCCGCTACGGCGCGTACCTGGTCGCCGCCTGGCTCGCGGGGATCATCGTCAACCTGCTGATCGTCTCGGACTACTACGACATCGCACTGCGCGACTTCGGGCTCATGCTCGGCGCCCTGACGCTGGCGCGGCTCGCCAGCCGTTACGACCCGCCGGGGCTCGGGCTCCCCGCGCGGTCCTAGGACTCAGAACGCCGGCGCGGCCGCCCGCCAGGCGGCCGCGGCGCGTTCGAGCAGCCATTCGTAGGAGCCGGGCTGGTCGCTGTCGCAGACGCGTCGCCACCCAGCGAGGGCGCAATCGAGCGCCTCGGCGCCGAGGCGCGCGAGCACCGTCACCTCGGCGGGCTCCCCCTCGCCCCCGTGGCGCACCGAGTAGAGCTCTTCGGTGTCGGCGATCCAGGCAGCGCGGTAGGTGGTTCCGTGGGCGCTTCGCCAGTGCAGGCCGAGGTCGCGCTCGGCCGAGGCGCCGCGCCGGGAGTCGGCGGCGTAGAACCCACGCAGGCCGGCGCCCATGACCCGGCTTGCGCGCCTGCGGGTCCGGCGGCGAGCCCTCACGTGAGTGGTGTCGGTCATGACGAGGATGATCCCCGCCGTCCGCGCCTGCGGCCATGGGGTCCGCACCCGAGCGCGAGTGCGGCTACCCGTATCCCTTCGGCAGCCCGGGACGGCCGGGCCTCACGAGGCCGAGTCGGACCCGCCCGCCCCCGTCTCTCCGAAGTAGTAGTCCACGCCGCTCGAGCGCGTGGCGATCAGGTCGTCGGCCCGGTTGCCGGTCCAGATCGCGACCTTGTCGCTGTCGGGGTACACGGTCGCCGCCGGATGGGTCACGGTCGAGAACATCAGCACGCGCACCGGCTCCTCGGTCTCGTTGCGCACTCCGTGAGCGCCGTCGGGGCCGGGCACGAAGCAGACGGCGTCCCAGGGCTCGAGCTGCTCGACGCCCTCGGGATGGCGAAGCGACGGCCGGCCCTGGAGGACCAGCAGCCACTCCTCCTCGGCGTACTCGTAGTGGTACGGGCAAATCGCCTGGCCGGGCGTCAGCTCGTAAACGCTCGCGCCGAGCTGCGAGGCACCGAGCTGCGGGCCGAAGCGGAACATCCCGGACCGGAACCCGGGGGGATCCTCGGGGTCGTACTCGAACTCCGGATTGGCGATGTTGACCCGCTTGACGGCCACCGCCCGGAGGGTATCCGGCCCGCCCATGAGCCTGGCGCGTGAGCACGGACAACCTGACGCCTGCAGCCTCCCGGGGGCGGCGCGGTCCAGTCCGCCGATGAGTTTCGGCGGCCGGTTGGGTCGGTACTCAAAGACGTGGTCAGAGACACCTCCAACCGTGTCATCCACCTGGAGCTCCACACGGGCGACATGGCCCGCGCGTGCGCCTTCTATGGCGCGCTGTGCGGCTGGCGCACGGAGCGGATCGACGCCGGCGGCAGCTCGTATCTCGGGCTCGACCTCGGACTCGGGGTGGGTGGCGGCGTCGTCGAGTGCGGGACCTCGCAGCCGATGTGGATGCCCTACGTCGACGTCCCGAATGTCGCCGCGAGCACCGAGCGGGCGCGCCGGCTCGGTGCTGCGGTGTTGCTCGAGCCCCGCGAGGGGCCCGCGGGGTGGCGGAGCGTGATCGCCTCGCCCGCTGGCGCCGAGGTCGGGTTCTGGCAACCGAAGACGTGAGCGCCCGGCGATCGGCCTCGGAGCGGATCGGGTGGGCGGTGGAGAGCGTCGGTGGCGTTCGGGCGCTCGTGGCAAGGCGGGCGCGTCCCTAAGTCCCATCGCCCGGCCAATCGTCTCGATCGATGGGCTTTCGGGTCGCTATTCGACCCAAAGTCCCATGGGCCCGGCTTCGCGAGCCCGAGCGATGGGACTTTGGGCGGCGGGCGGGGCTCACGCCCCGGCTCCCACATCGACGGCGATCAGGCCGTCGCCCCGCACGCGGGCGCCGGTCCCGAGCCTCGCGCACGCATCGACCAGGCGCCGGGCGATCCAGGCGGCGTCGTCGCCGTCGGCGACCCGCGTGTGACAGTAATCGAGCTTCAGCGGCAGCGCCTCGAGCGCAACCGGCGTTCCGCGGTGGAGTTCGACGAGCCACAGGAGGCCAAGGTCGTTGCGCAGGACGGGGTCGACGCGATAGTCGTCGATGAAGTCGCCGAGGTCGTAGAGCACACGCCCGGCGACGCCGTGGAAGACGTGCGCGGAATGGCCGGCGATCAGCGCGACGCCGGTGCGCTCGAGCGCCGCGGCCGCACGACGAACCGGCGCCGTCGGCGACGACGTCATGTTCGGGCCCCAGTGCGGGCCGAGGAGCGTCGGCTCGGGACCCGGCCTCGTAACCTCGGAGAGGAGCCAATCGGGGAGTCGCTTGCCGCTCAGGTCGGCGAAGGCGATCCCGGGACGCCCGTGCCCCGCGGCGTACTCCGCGGGATGATCCGAGAACGCGATCACCCGCAGCCGCTCGTCGCCCGCCGTCAGCACCGCGGGCGCGCGCGCCTCGCGCTCGTCCGCGCCCGCGCCGACCCAGCGAATGCCCGCGGCCCGCAGGTGATCGAACGTGTCCAGCAGCGCGTCGCTCCCGAAGTCGAGCGCGTGGTTGTTCGCCAGCGTCACGCAGTCGACATCGAGGTGGGCCAGCGCCTCCACGGCCGCGGGCGGCGCACGGAAGTGAAAGACGCGCCCGGGGGCCGGTCGCCCCCGCTCCGAGATACAGCACTCGAGGTTGACGATGCGCAGATCCGCGCCGGCCGCAGCCTCGACGACCTCGGCCGAGAACAGGGCCTGCGGCGGCGCTTGGTCGAGCCGCTCGGCCACCCCCCGACCCAGCATCGTGTCTCCGGCGAGCGCGAGCCTCACGCCGTAACGCTACGCCAGGGCGGAACGGGCTATCCGGCCGGCCGGTCGCGATCGGCTGCCTACGGGCGTGCGCGCGCCGCCGCCAACTCGGCCTTGTGGGCGCGTTTGGCGGCCTGGTACTCGGCCAGGGCCTCGGCGGAGTCGACGTCGCCGAGGGTTGGATGCGGGGGCACGAGGTCATATGCCACCGCGACGCCGAAGCGCTTCGCGAGCACCGCGCCGAGCGCCTTCACCTTCATCTCGCCGAAGCCGGGCAATGCCTCGATGTTGGCCCGCAGCTCGCTCGAGTCGGCCGCATCCGTCCAGACGCGCTCGGCGGCGCCGTCGTAGCGGTCGCGCACGTTGACGGCGAGCTCGTGCACCCGACGCGCCATCGACCCGGGGAACCGGTGGATCGCCGGCCTCGTGCGGAACACGGGCTCGAGATCCGCCGACGCGAGCGTCTCGGCGTCGAAGGCCCCGAGGCGCTCGCGCAGGACGAGCGGCCCCATGAAGGCCTTCTGCACCGTGACCTGCTGGTCGAGCACGAAGCCGACCAGCAGCGCGAGCGGCTCGGCGGCGATCAGCGCGTTGGCCTCGTCGGAATCGGTGAAGTAGAGGCGCTCGGGCATGGACTCAGTCGACCCGCTCGGGGAGACGGAAGCGCTCGAAGTACGCGTTCAGCCTGCCGGGATCCGCCGGCTGCTCGGGCCAGCGGGCATATGCGGCGCGATCGGAGCGCTCGATCGACCGGCAGACGAAGGCGGTCACGTCGCTGATCCGCCGGTCGCGAAGGGTGAACACGTTGAGCGCGAAGGGAAGGTGGGTGCGCTCCCGCTCGTCCCAGCTGTAGAAGGCGAGCGCCGGCTGCCCGCTCGCGCGGACGGGAAGGTGACGCCAGCGCCATTCGCCCGAGAGCGGGCCCAGCGTGAGGAATGCCCGAAGCTCCTCGTGCCCACCCTCGGGCCCGCCGAACCAGCTCGCGAGGGGCGGCATCGAGAAGGCCGCATCCTCGGTCAGCATCGCGACCACCGCGTCGATGTCGCCACGGTCCCAGGCGTCGACATAGCCGTCCACGACGTCGCGCAGCCCCTCGTCGCCGAGGGTGCGCAGGGTCGCCTGCTGGCTCTGCGCGGGAAGCCGTTCCTCCACGGCCTTGCGCGCGCGCTGCAGGGCGCTGTTGACCGCCGCGACCGTGGTCTGCAGCGCCTCGGCGACCTCCCGCGCCGAGAAGGCGAGCACCTCGCGCAGGATCAGCACGGCGCGCTGGTTGGCCGGCAGGTGCTGAAGCGCCGCGATGAACGCGAGCTCGACGCCCTCCCGCTGCTCGTAGCGGGCCTCGGGCGCGGCGTATCCGTCCTCGACCTCGAGCCGCTCGTCCGGGTACGGCTCCATCCACACCGACTCGACCACCGGCTCCCCCGGGCCGTCGTGCGGATCGGTGGCGGGGCCGTAGTCGACCGGCAGCACCCGCTTCGGCCGTCGTGCGATCGCGTCGAGGCAGGTGTTGGTCGCGATGCGGTAGAGCCACGAGCGCAGCGAGCTGCGGCCCTCGAAGCCCGACAGCCCACGCCACGCGCGCAGGAGCGCCTCCTGGAGCGCGTCCTCGGCGTCGTCGACGGAGCCGAGCATGCGGTAGCAGTGCGCCCGAAGCTCGGAACGGTGGGGCTCGACCAGGTCGCGGTAAGCGTCCTCGTCGCCGTTGCGCGCGGCATCGAGCTCCCGCTGCGGCGTGGTCGACGTGGCGGGATCGGCGCTCATCCCCACCAGGGTAAATGCCCGGCTGCGGCCCCGCCGGCCGGCCCGATCGCAGACGCGATCGGCGGGGTCGTAAGCTGACTCTAAGCACTCAGACGAGGAGGACAGCGATGGCTCTACAGATTGGCGACACCGCACCGGACTTCGAGGCCGACAGCACCGAAGGCCCGATCAGCTTCCACGACTGGATCGGCGACAGCTGGGCGGTGCTGTTCTCACACCCCAAGGACTTCACCCCCGTCTGCACGACGGAGCTGGGCTACATGGCCTCGATCAAGCCCGAGTTCGACGATCGCAACGTGAAGATCATCGGCCTCTCGGTGGACCCGACCGGCAGGCACGAGGAGTGGGCCAACGACATCGAGGAGACCCAGGGGCACGCGCCCAACTATCCGATCATCGGGGACTCCGACTTCGAGGTCTCGAAGCTCTACGGGATGCTTCCGGCCGATACCTCCGGGGACGCCGCCGACCGCACCCCGGCCGACAACCAGACGGTGCGCAACGTCGTCGTCATCGGTCCCGATAAGAAGATCAAGCTGATCCTCGTCTATCCGATGACGACCGGCCGCAACTTCGACGAGGTGCTGCGGGTGATCGACTCGCTGCAGCTGACCGCGAAGCACAAGGTCGCGACGCCCGTCAACTGGCAGCAGGGCGAGGACGTGATCATCGCCGGCTCGGTGTCAGACGACGAGGCCAAGGAGACCTATCCCGACGGCTGGGAGTCGCCGAAGCCATACATCCGGATCGTCCCGCAGCCGCGCTGAGGGGCTAGAGCACCCCCCAGGTCCCGCGGCTGGCCGGCGGCGGGTCGTCACCGCGCCAACGCGGGACCGCGTCGGCCGGCGTACCGACCTATCCTCGCGCCTGATGGCGACGGAGACGAACCTGGTTGCGGTGGCCACCGACGGCAGTGCGGGGGCGGCGCTCGCGGTCGAGTGGGCGGCGAACTTCGCACGATCGCTGGACGCCGAGCTGCTCGCGATCCAGGTCGTCGCGTCGCCCCCGTCCGACGGCGGTGAGCTCGACGCCGCCGCCGGGAACGGCGCCACCGCCACGGACGCGGCAGAGCCGGCCGAGCTCAGCGACGCCGACCGCGCACGCCTGCTGAAGGAGCTCGAGGGCTCGCTGCCGGCGGACGGGATCCGCGCCCGCGCCGTGGTCGAGTCCGGCGACGACATCGCCGCCGTGATCCTGGACGCCGCCGGGCGGGCGGACGCCGACGTCGTCGTGGTCGGAAGCTCGGGCATGCGGGGTCGCAAGCAGTTCCTGCTCGGCAACGTGGCGAATCGCGTCACCCACCTCGCGGAGTGCACCGTCGTCGTCGTCAACACGACCACCGGCGAGGCGTCGGCCGAGACCGCGCCCGACTCCGGCCCGCTGAGGACCCGCGCGCGCGAGATCAGCCGCGTCCTCGGCCCGTTCGGGGTCCGGCAGCTTTCCGAGCGGGTGCTGCGCACGGACGGCGACGGCGAGGGGCCGCGTCAGCTGCGGGAGGCGTTCGAGAAGCTGGGGCCCACCTTCGGCAAGCTCGGCCAGATCCTCTCCACGCGCCCCGACCTCGTTTCGGAGGAGTACGTCGCCGAGCTCGCCGCCCTGCAGTCGGACGTGCCGCAGATGGCGGAGGCCGAGGTGGTGGCGATGATGGAGCGCGAGCTCGCGGTGCCGTGGGAGGACGTGTTCTCGTCGATCGACCCGGAGCCGCTCGCCGCCGGGACGATCGCCCAGGTCCACAGGGCGCGCATGACGGACGGCCACCTGGTGGTGGTCAAGGTGCAGCGCCCGGAGGCCGAGGAGGTCGTCCAGACGGATCTGGCCCTGCTCGAGAAGATCGTCGGCCCGGCGTCACGCTCCGGGCGCTTGAACCGGATCATCGACATCCCATCGCTGGTCGACCAGGTCTCCGGCGCACTGCGCGACGAGCTCGACTTCGGCGAAGAGGCGCGCAACATCGTCCGCATGGGCGAGATCGTCGACGGCTACGGCCGGCTCGGCGTCCCGCGCTGTCACCGCGAGCTCTCGACTCGTCGCCTGCTGGTGATGGACGAGGTCGTCGACGGCGTCCCGCTGCTCGAGGCCCCCGAGGGACCCGAGCGCACCGAGGCGGCGCGCCAGCTCATGCAGGCCTACTACTCGCAGGTGCTCGAGGAGGGGTTCTTCCACGCCGACCCGCACCCCGGCAACATGCTGTGGGCCGACGGGCGGATCTGGTTGCTCGACCTGGGCATGGTCGGCCGCCTCGACGCGCAGACCCGCCGCCAGCTCTTCCTGGTGCTCCTCGCCTTCGCCCAGGGCGACGTCGACCTGCTCGCCGACGTGACGCTCGATCTCAGCGGGGTGGCCGACGGCTCCGACGTCGACATCGAGGACTACCGCAACGACATCGCCGGGGTCATGGCCGACATCCGCGGGCGATCGCTGCAGGAGCTCAACCTCGTCGAGCTGCTCAACCAGCTGACCGTGATCTCGGTTCGTCACGGCGTGCCCCTACCCCCCGCGTTCGTGATGGTCGGCAAGGCGCTCGGCCAGGTCGACGGGACGGTGTCGGAGCTGGCCCCGGAGCTCGACCCGATCGAGGAGGCCCGGCGATTCTTCGTGCGCAGCATCTCGCGAAGGTTCGTCGGACGCCTGGACCCGCAGCAGATCATCTACGAGGTGGAGCGGCTCCGCTACCGGGCGAGCCAGATCTCCGAGGGCCTCGCGACCGTGGTCGGAAGCCGGCCGGGACGGCAGCTGGAGGTCAAGTTCACGTCGGCACGGCTCGAGCAGAAGGTCGTGCGCGCCGGGCGCGCGGTCGCGCTCGGCCTCGGGGCGGGGCTGACCTGGGTCGCCGCGACCCAGGCCTCCGCCTCCGACCAGATCGACCCTCGCCTCGCGCGGGCGATGCGCGGGGTTGCGGGCGGGCTCTCGGTCTGGTTCGCGGCCGAGGTCGCGCGGATTCGCTGAGCCCTGCATCCGCCCGCTTCGGCGATGAGTCTCGCGGACTGCCCGGGTCTCTGTTCGACGAGAACCCATCCACTCTGCGAGGAGGACGAAGAAATGAGCTTGGCCCGCTACGAGGTCCGGACCTCGATCGCCGTCTCGGACATGGGCCCGGCGGTGGACTTCTACGAGCGCAAGCTCGGGCTCGCCGCCGAGCGCGTCCAGGCCGACGACAGCCGCATCTATCCCTGTGGGGGCGGTACCTCGTTGCACGTGTACGCCTCGCCCGCCCATGCGGGAAAGGGGAGCGCCACACTCGCCACCTGGTACGTCGACGATCTCGAGCGCGTCGTCGACGAGCTGACCGCCAACGGTCTGAGCTTCGAGCGCTACGACGAGCCCGCCCTGAGCACCGACGAGAGGGGGATCGCGGCCACGCCCGACGGGCGGGTCGCGTGGTTCCGGGACCCGGACGGCAACACGTTCGCCATCGAGCAATAGCCGCGATCGATCCAGAAATTTCGCTCGCCGCGCGTGGACCGTTGTTATAGGGTCCGGCCACGCGCTGGCTCGCCTCCTGGTGGCCGTTCGGAGGTCCCTCGCAGTTGAGGCCGGGCCGGCACGAGCAAAGGGGCAGCATTGGCGCAAGCGCATGTCACGGACGAGCACGGTTCCGAGGACCGGGCGAGCGCTCGTCCGGCGTGGATCGCCGATTCCGACCTGCTCGCTCGCGCCCACGCCCTCGCCGCCGCGGCGCACGGCGACCAGCGCCGGGCCACCGACCGCACCTCGTTCCTGGAGCACGTGACGGAGGTCGGGAGGCTCCTCGACGAAGCCGGTTTCGATGAGCGGCTGGTCGCCGCCGGGCTGCTGCACGATGCCGTCGAGCGCGGCACGCTCAGCGAGCCGGAGCTGCGCAGCGCGATGGACCAGGACATCTGCGTCCTCGTACTCGCGCTCACCGAGGATGCCTCGATCGACTCGTTCGGCGACCGCAAGGAGGCCCTCCGGGAGCAGGTCTCGGCGGCGGGCGACCGCGCCGTCACGATCTTCGCCGCCGACAAGCTCTCCGACATCCGCGGCCTCACGACCGGAGTGGAGCGATTCGAGGACACGATCGAGGCGCGGATGGGGACGACCATCGAATCGATGGCCGGCCACTACGAGGAGAGCGTGACGATGATCGAGGAGCGCGTGCCGGACTGCGCCTTCGTGCCGGCGCTCCGCGCGGAGCTGGAGCGGCTGCGCGGACTGGGGTCGGCGGAGTCACCGGCCGCCCGCCCCGGGCTCGTCGAGACGCTGCGCGGCTCCGGCTGGCCGACCGTCCCGAACGAGGTCGTTCAGGAACAGGGCTGAGGCCCGACTACTTCGTCGCCTCGAGTGCTCCCTCGAGGTCGTCCCAGAGATCCTCGACGTGCTCGCAGCCGACACTGAGCCGGAGCAGCGATGCAGGGACGAGCTCCTCGCCACGCCACTTCGCCCGGCGCTCGATCAGGGTCTCGATCCCTCCGAGGCTGGTCGCCGAGACCAGCACCCGAACCCGGTCGCAGATCGCGTCGGCCCGGTCGGGCCCGCCGCGCGGCTCGAAGGCCAGCATCGAGCCGAAGCCGCGCATGAGCTCGCGGGCCCGGCGATGGCCCGGATCGTCCTCCAGGCCCGGGTAGCGGACGCGGTCGACCTCGGGATGGGATGCAAGCCGTCGCGCCAGCTCGTGCGCGTTGTGCTGGGAGCGGTCGAGGCGCAGGTGCAGGGTGCGCACGCCGCGCAGCGCCAGCCAGGACTCGAGCGTGCCGGGCGTCGAGCCGGCGAGGTTCTGGAGCTCGCGCAGGCGCGCGGCACGATCCGGCTCGGCGCAGACCGCGACGCCCAGCAACAGGTCGGAATGACCGCCGATCAGCTTGGTCGCACTGTGGACGACGATGTCGACGCCGTGCTCGAGCGGGCGCTGAAGCAGCGGCGTCGCGACGGTGTTGTCGAACGCGACCTCGAGGCCGCGCTGCTTCGCGCCGGCCACCAGGGCGCGCACGTCGGCGATGCCGAGCAGCGGGTTGGTCGGCGATTCGATCCACAACAGCTTCGCGCCGTCGCACGCTGCGAGCGTCGCGTCGGTGTCGGTGATGTCGACCGCCCGCGCCTCGAGCCGGCCGCCTTCTTGTCGCCGCGCGATGTTCGCGCGCATGTTCATGTAGGCGACCTCCGGGTGCACCACCGGCGCGCCCGGCGGCACGTCGTCGAGCACGGCGTCGACGGCCCCCATTCCGGACGAGAAGCAGACGGCGGTGCCGCCCTCGAGCGCGCCGATGACGTCCTCGAGCGCGTCCCAGGTCGGGTTCCCGCCCCCGCGCGAGTAGTCGCGCTCGCTGCCGGCGATGTAGTTCGACGCCATCACCAGCGGCGGGCTGAGCGCGTCACCCGGCCGCCGCTCGCCGCGGCCGGCGCTTACCGCGACCGTCTCCGGTCGCGGGCGAGCGTCGTCAGCGCGAGCCGTCACGGTCCGGCGAAGCTAGCACGGCGCGGCCGACCCGCTGCGGGCGCGCTTACGGACGCCTCGGATGATGTTGAATGCGGCCCGCATGTGGCGAAGGATGTTCATCGCCGGCTGCTGCGTCCTTGCGATCCCGGCGATTGCCGAGGCGAAGAGCGAGCCGACCGAGACCGCAGTCGTCGGAACCGACGGTGCGGCGATCGCGCTCCAGCTCGAAAGCGAGGCGCGGAGCTGCCTGCGTAAGCGCACGGTTTCGTTCGTCGTGGAGGGGGACGCCGACGCGTTCCAAACCTCGTCGACCGATCGCGACGGCACCTTCTCGCTCGGGCTGGCCGACGTTCCGGCCGGCGCCTCGAGCGTCCTCGTCACGGCGGCGCGAAAGGGCCGCTGCGAGGCCGACACGATCGAGATCGCATTCGACCAGGCGACGCTTACGGGCGGCCCGAGCGGCGGCGCCTTCGGAGGCGCGCTCAGCTCGTCGGTGGAAGCTTGCGAGCCTGGACGGCGGATCGAGCTCTACGAGATCAGCTCCGAGCCGGTATTCGTCGGCTGGAATCTCACCGAGGCCAACGGCGAGTGGACGATCGCGCAGGCCGGGGGCACCTACGAGGCGCGTGCGACGCCGAGCATCGTCGGCGACGGCGACTCGTTCGGCTACTGCAGCGCAGTCGTCTCCTTCCCCTGGACCTTCGAGGAGCCGGTCGAGCCGTAGCTTCCATGGGAGCCGAGGCCGAGCGGTCCGTGCGCGCCCTCGCGGAGGCGATCAATCGCCGCGACGTCCAGGCCGCGGTGTCGGTGTGCGACCCGGAGGTCGAGTTTCTCTCGGTGCTCGCGGTCAGCGGCAAGGCCTACCGGGGCCACGCCGGCATCCGGCAGTACTTCGAGGACATCGCCTCGGCCTGGCAGGAGTGGAGGGTCGACGTGCATCGGGTGGTGCCGAGGACGGACGGGCGCGTCCTGATCGAGATGACCATGCACATGAGAGGGAAGGGAAGCGGTGCTCCGCTCTCGGAGCGGACCGCCCACATCTGGACCCTCCGGGGCTCGAAGCTCCTGCGAAACGAACCGCTGCGCGAATCCGAGTATCCGATCGGCGAGCCCGATCGCTGATCCCGGTCCGGCGCGCGGCCATTCAGCCGTGGCAGTTGACCGTTGTGTTCATCGCCTGCGGACCTTCCTGACCACCCGGCGGATCGCATCCGTGACCAGCGTGGGCTGATCGAGCTGGATGTAATGCGTGCTCTCGGTGGCGATCACGTGCTTGGCGCCCGGCACGAGCTCAGCCAGCATGTCCTGTGAGTCCTGAAATGCGCTGTCCAGCGCCTCGATCGGGAACTCGGGCGGGAAGCCGAACGGGTTCGGGATGGTCCGGGAGTGTGAGAGGACGACGAACGGCATCGGGCGCAGCGGCGTGTCGGCCTGTGCCTGGCGCATCTGGGCGGCGCTCGGCTCGAGGTCGAGGATCTCCACCGCCGGGTAGTTCAGCCCCGGCGGGGGCTGTGGGTCGAGGACGTTGGCCGCGTACACGTCCGGGGGCAACAGCCGCTTCAACGCGGCGGCGTAGTCCTCGTTCTGAGCGTCGACCGAGACCAGCCCGGCGACCGCCCTGGGATGGTTCGTCGCGTAGAGGCGCGCGACCATGCCGCCGAACGAGTGGCCGGCCAGCACGAAGGGGCGGGGGGCGCCGGCCGCCCGCAGCAGGGCGTGGAGGTCGCGCACGATGTCCAGAGTGGTCCGCGGCATCGCCACCGGGTCGCTTCGGCTAAGGTGTCGGGGTACGTGTAGGTGCCCGGGCGGTCATAGGCGCAGACGCGGGTGAAACGTGCCACGGCGGGCAGGACCGCCGGTCCCGGGCCGTCCGGGGGCTCGGTCCAGATCGACCCGAGGTTGCCGGTGCCGGCCTCGAGCATCACCGTCGGACGCCCGCTGCCGCGACATTCGAGGTATAGCCTGCGATCGCCGCGGATTGCGACGCGGCCGGCGAAGGGGCCATGTCCCGCGGCGGGGCCGACCTTCTGAGCACCCGCCTCGTGGCTCGGTGCCCGATCGGCTCCGGCCGGTGGGGCGCAAATCAGGCCCACGGCGAGGGCCACCGCGAGCGGCGGCCACCGAGCGGAAGTCAGGGGGCGCACCTCATCGTCTCTGGATCGACCCTACCCGAGCTCACAGATGGCGTGGGGCCGGCAGGCCGTGGCATCCGGACGCCGTGGCCGACCCGCACGTCCGGCAGGATCCGATCGGCCCAGCGCGGCACATGCCAGGCGGAGGCCCCCGCGAGCCGGAGCAGCACCGGCACCAGCACGAGCCGCACCACGAAGGTATCCAGCAGCACGGCTATCCCGAGGACGACGCCCATCTCCTTGGGCGGCAGCGGCCCGGACAGGGCGAAGGTGAAGAACACCGTCACCATGACCGCGCCGGCCGCGAAGATCACGCGCCCGGAGTCGGCAAGGCCGCCAACCATCGCCTTGCGAGCGTCGCCCTCGGCGTCCCAACGCTCTTTCGCCGAGGAGAGCAGGAAGACCGTGTAGTCCATCGAGATCGCGAAGATCATCGCGAAGAAGAACACTGGCGCCCAGGCATCGAGGAAGCCCTGCGGCTCGAACCCGAGCAATCCCGCGAGGTGGCCGTCCTGGAAGATCCACTTCGCGATCCCAAAGGCGGCGCCTGTGGCGAGCAGGTTGGTCACCACGCCGATCGCGGCGGCCACAGGAGCCTGGAACGCAACGAGCAGCACCAGGAACCCGAGCGTCAGGACGACCCCGATGACCACGGGTGTCTTGGCCGCGAGCGCCGCCTCGAGATCGTGGTTCTCGGCCGCGGGGCCCCCGATCAGGGTGTCGGCGGGAAGCCGCGAGCGCAGGCGATCGATCGTCGCCCCCAGCTGAGGGCTGGACGGATCGCTGGTCGGGACCGCCTCGATCAGCACCTGGCCGCCGCCGCCCCGCTCGGGCGGCAGCAATTGGGCGATGCCGGGGTCGGCCTGCACCGCCCTCACGACGCGCTGGCGGCCGGCGTTCGGGGCGACGATCTGAAGGGCGCCCGGTGCGCCCGGCCCGAAGCCCGCCTGGATCTGCTCATAGCCTTGCCTGGACTGGTCGTCCTGAGGCACCACCTTGATCGACGGCATCGCGGTGCGCATCGACAGCACCGGTAGGGCCAGGACGACCAGCGCCACCACGGCGAGGCCACCGAACAGATACGGCCGCCGCCAGAGCAGCTCGCCCCAGCGGGCGGAGCGGGCAGAGCGATGCTCGCCGCTGCGCGCCCAGGGAAGCGACAGGCGGTCGACCCGGGGGCCGAGCTTGGCTAGGACCGCGGGCAGCAGCGTCAGCGTGGCGGCCAGGACGAAGAGGACCGCGACGATGATCCCCAGGGATGTCGAGCGGAAGGCGGGGCTCGGCACCAGCATCACCGCCGAGAGCGATACGACCACCGTCATTGCCGAGACGAGGACTGCCTTGCCGGCCGTGTCCATCGTCGTGGCCACAGCTTCAACCGGACTGAGCCCCTGGCCGAAATGGGCGCCGCGGAACCTCATCACGATGAAGAGGGCGTAGTCGATACCCAGCGCAAGGGCGAACATCAGCGCGAAGTTCATCGCCCAGATCGAGATCGGCGAGATCAATGTTCCGAGGAAGAGCAGGCCGGCGGAGGCGATCAGGCCCGTGATGGTCAGCATCAACGGCAGACCCGCGGCCACCAGCGAGCCGAAGGCCAGCACCAGGATCGCCATCGTCAGCGGCCAGGAGATGAACTCGGACTTGAGCATCGCCTCCCGGTTCGCCTGATTGAAGTCCGACCACATGCCTGGCGCGCCGGTCAGGCTGACGGCAACTCCGGGCCGAGCGGCGTCGGCGAGCCTGGTCTTGAGGCGGTCGGCGGCGTCGACCATCGCGTTCGGATCGGCGCCCGCGCCGGCCCGGATCACAGCCGTGTGGCCGCCGGGCGAGATCGAGAGGCCCGCCCGCGGCGGCGCGATCCGGCGCACGGCGGGATCGCGCCGCAGAATCCGCTGCGAACGCGCCACCGTCTCCCGGAACCCGGGCGCGGTCGCCACGAGGTCCCGCGAGTGGACGACCACCTGCAGCGCGTAGCTGCCGGCGCCGGCGAAGTTGCGATCGATTTGCTCGCGGGCCTCGACCGACTGCGAGCCATTCGCCTGCCAGCCGGCGCCGGAGAGCGCCGTCTCCACGCGCGGGGCGAGGATGCCGAGACCGACGGCGATCAGCGCCCAGGCGATGAACACCCGTCCGCGATGCTCCGCCGACAGCCGGCCGAGGCGGCCGATCGGACCGAGGGGGCTCATTGCTCTTGGGTTTGGTGGAAGCAGCACAAAGCGACCGTAGGCCTCGGTCCGAGGCATGTCATGAGGCGTTCGCCTCAACTTGGGAGGATCAGTCGACGAGTCCGTGACGCATCGCATAGAGCGACGCCTCGGCACGGGTGGAGACGTCGAGCTTGGCGTAGATGTGCTCGATGTGGTTGCGCGCGGTCTTCTCGGCGATTGTCAGCTTCTGCGCGACATCGCGGCTCGAGCTCCCGCGAGCGACGAGCAGCAGCACCTCGAGCTCGCGAGCGGTGAGCCCGGCGGGGCGCGCGCGCTCGCGAGTGCCGGCGCGACGGTGGCCGGCCGCGGTGAGCACGTCCTCGGCCGCGTCGGCGTCGATCCGCCCGGCGCGAACCTCACCGCGGAGCGTGGCGGCCGCCTGCTCGGGCTCGAGCGCGTCCCGGTGCGGCCGGGCCTCGGTCATCGCGTGGTATGCGTCCGCCGCAGCGAGGATACGCGCGGAGGGCGAGAGCGCGGATCCCGGCAGCGAGCGGTGATAGCCGGACCCGTCGAGCCGCTCGTGGTGGCAGGCCGCGATCGCCCCGAGGCGGGCGAGGGCCTCCGGGCGGGCCAGCATCCGTTCCGCGTAGTAGGGGTGCAGGCGCACACGCTCCCATTCGGCGTCGGTCAGCGGCCCGGGCTTGTCCCAGATCGTGTTCGGCACCCCGGTCCGACCGATGTCGTGGACGAGCGCCGCCCGGCGCAACTCGGTGACCGCGTCATCGGCAAGCCCCGCCTCCTGCGCCGCGGCTGCCGCGAGCCGGGCGACACCCCGCGAATGACCCGTGAACCAGGGGGACTTCAAATCGCCGAAGTCGGCGAGCGTCTCGAGGGCCGTGTCGAGCTGCTCGCCAACCAGCGGCTTGACCAGCCCCGGCTCGGCCGCGATCACCGCGTCCCAGCTCGACTCGTCGGCAAGCCCGTTCAGCAGCTCGGGGGCGCAGTCGGCAAACGCCTCGACCAGGCGCGGGTCGAACTGGGAGCCGGCTCGATCGCGCACGACCGTGACCGCGCCGTCGACGCCGCCACTGCGGTGGTGGACCTCGGCGATCGCGGCGATCTGGACCAGCCTGATCGCCAGCGGCAACTCCTCGCCGCGCGCGCCGCCCGGGATCCCCTTGCCGTCCCAGCGCGCGAAGACGTGCACGAGGGGTTCCTGGACTTCGGGGCCGAGCCCGAGGCGCCGCGCGACCTGGGAGGCGACCTGGCAATGCGCCGTCATCGCCTCGGCGGCGACGCGGCCTCGCGTCGCCACCAGCTCGGTCGCCATCCGAGCTCGCCGCAGCGGCGGGCGGCCGGCTCCGACCCGGCCGAGCAGGAAGCCCATCATCGGCAGGCCGGCGAGATCGACGTCGTGGGCGGCCGCGCGAAACGCGATCTCGTCCCCGAACTGCGCGGCGAGCTCATGGGAATCGGCCGTGCACCCCACCCACGCCAGCATCGCCGTGTAGTAGACGGCGGCGCGCTCGGCGTCATCGACGCCCACCCGCTCCGCCAGCGCGAGGGCGATCCGGCACTGGCGCAGGACGTGCTCCTGCGGCATACCGAGCCCGAGATCGATCGCCAACGACAAGGCCGCGATCAGCTCAGCCAGGCGCAGGCGCATCAGCTGCCCGGCGGGTGTTAGTCCGCGCCGCAGCCCACCAGCTGGCTTATCTCCGTGGCGTCGGCGATCAGCTCCGCGGCTTCGTCGCGGTTCAGCCTGCGCTTGCTCAACGCGTCAACCGAGTTGCTGAAGGCGCCGAGGCTGCCGCAGGCCGCCGGGCGATTTCCAGCGTCCAGCTTTCGCTGCGCGACGCCGAGCTTGGCCAGCAGGCCGCGCTCGGCGCCCCGCGGCAGTCCGGCTCCCTGCACGTCGGCGACCAGCTGCGTGATCGTCGGCGGCGGCCCGGGGCCCGGCCCCGGAGACGGCGCGGCGAGGGCGTCGACCGCTATCCCCGTCGGGGTGGAGAGCGTGTTGATGAAGCGCTGATTGGGGAGCGAACCGTCGAGGTTGGCGCGCCCGATCGCGTAGAACGGGCGCCCGTTCGTCCACCAGATGTGGGAGCTGTCGACCGCGACCCCCTGGACGGCGCCGGCGAAGATGAAGAACTGATTGGGACTGCTGCCGTCGAGGTTGGCGCGCCCGATCCAGCCGGAATCGCCGTTGGCCCAGTAGATATGCGCGCCGTCGACCGCCACTCCCTGGGGATTGTCGGCGCCGACGATGAAGGTCTGGGTGGGGTTGCTGCCGTCGAGGTTGGCCCGCCCGATCGTGTTGATCCCGCTGTTCGCCCAGTAGACGTGTGAGCCGTCGACCGCCACCCCGGCGGCGGGGACCACGGTGTTGATGAAGTTCTGGGTGGGGGCCGAGCCGTCGATATTGGCGCGCCCGATCCTGTCTCCGTTCGGGCCGCTGTTCGTCCAGTAGACGTGTCCGCTGTCGACCGCCACCCCTTGGGCGCCGAAGGCGCCGAGGATGAAGCTCTCGCTGGCGCCGGTGCCGTCGAGGTTGGCCCGCCCGATCGAGCTGAAACCGGTGACCCAGTAGATATGGCCGCTATCGACCGCCATCGCTTGGGGTTCGTCGAGGCCGCTGACGAAGGTCAGGTTTGCGCCGGTGCCGTCGAGGTTGGCCCGCCCGATCGTGTTGATCCCCTTCTCCGTCCAATAGACGAAGGCATCCGCGCGGCCGACGAGCGCGAGAGCGACAAGGGCGAGCGTCGCGAGCGCGACCGCGGCAGGACGCACGAGCAGCGACCCCGGGCCCCGCCTACCGGCCACTCCCCCGACAATGCCCGGCGACCCGCCCATAGACCGTGCACCCACGCGACCTCCTGTTCTCACCGTCCAACACCTCCCGCGGAATGTTCCAGTCGCGCCTCACCCTAGACCAGGATCAGGCGCTGTCAATCACCGCCGCGCCCGCCTGAGCCTCGCGCCCCGCGGCCCGCGGCGGATCGCCGCCTCAGCCGGAGGCGATCTCGACGAAGGTCTGCCAGGCGGGCTTCGCTGAGCCGTCGGGGTTGCGAAGCCCCGAGTGCGCACACCAGTCGCAAAGAAACCGGCTCTCGGGCTGATCGCGCCACGAATACCAGAACACTCCCCGCAGCCCAAGCGCAGCGCTCTTTTGCTCGAGCAGGCTGTAGGCCTTGCCGAGCATCTCGGCCTGGCCTGAAAGGCCCTTGACGTAGGGCTCGTGTGGCGGTCCCCCCGAGGCCCAGCCGAGCTCGGTGATCCAGAGCCCGATCCGGCGGTCGCGATGCGCGCGCGCCAGCTCGCGCACCTGGCGAAGCTGGACCATCAGCCCCCTGATGTTGGCCGAGTAGGGATGGATCGCCAGCGAGTCAAAGAAGCGCTTGATCCCGCGGACCGCATAGAGGCGCTTCATGTAGTCGACGTAGGTCATCACCGCGGGCTTGTTGTTGCCCTGCTTAAGCGACTGCGGCCCCCACATGCCGCCGAGCATCACCTCGGCGCCGGGGTCCTCGGACTTGATCGCTTTGCCCGCCGCCTTGACCAGCTTCGCGTAGCGGCCGACCCGCACCTTGGGCTTGAAGTACTTCGCTGAGTTCTGCTCGTTCCAGATCTGCCAGACGCGGATCGGCGAGGCGACCGTGCACCGACAGGGAGCCTGGGTGCCGAGCGCCGGGTCTGCGCCCGGCTGCCAGAACTCGCCCCCGGGCCCGTAACGCCTAACCGCCGCGCGCGCGAACTCGGCGAATGCCGCGATCGTCGGCGGCTGGCTCGGGGGGGTCGCCGAGCAGCCGACGTGGGCGCACTTTAGCCCCTCCTCGGCGCCCACCCACTGCGGGGTGCCATAGAGGAACAAAAGCGGCTGGATGCCGCGGCTGGTCGTCTCGCGCACGAGCTCGTCAAGCGCCTCCCAGTCGCGGGCTCCGCGCCAGGGCTCGACCTCGCCCCAGGTGGCCATCAGGCGGATGCTCGCAACCCCGCCGCCGGCCATCAGCTCGAGGTCGGCGCTCGCGGGCAGCTCGCCGTCCTGGGGAACGACGCCCCAGACCGGGGCGGCCAGAGGCCGCGGCGGGGGCGCCGAGGGTCGCGGCGGCGCAGGCGGCGAGCGCCGCGCAGAGCGCGACCCACCCAGGCTTTCGGTCCGTTGTGAGCAAATCCAGTCCCCCGTCGCCCGAACGACCGTGGCAGGGTAGCGGGCCGGGGTGGGTGCTCGTCGCAGTCGGGGCCTAGCTCGCTGATAGAGTCGGCGGCATCCGTGGTTGGCAGGCTCGGGTCAGCTTCGTGCGACCGCGGGCTTGCGATTCGAGCTAGGAGGGAGGCATGCTAGCGGTGGCTTTTCGGCGCGGAAAGCGGGCGCTGGTTGGGACCTCGGCGGTGGTGATTTGTTTGGGGGCGGCCGTACCTGCGCTGCTGGGGAATGCGGGGGCGGCCCTCGACAGGGACGAGCTCGCGGCCCGGCTGATGCGGCTCGATCCCGGCGCGCGGGTTGGCGGTAATACACAGGTGGCCACCGCTGCGCGGGCGCACGTCTCGGGCGCGCAACGTCGGGTGAACTTCATAATCGGGCTCGGCGTCCGCCAGCGGCTCGTGGGCGGCGCCAGCCACGATCAGATCGGCGCCCGCGGGGGCGCCGGCGCCCGCATCCGGGGCGCCCACGGCCACGACCTCATTCACGGCGGGCGCGGCCACGACCACATCCACGGCGGGCGTGGCCACGACCACATCCACGGCGGTCCCGGCAACGACCACATCCGCGGCGGCCACCACCATGACCGCATCCATGGAGGCGCCGGGCAAGATCGGCTCGAGGGCGGCGGTGGCAACGACCAGCTCATCGACAGGCAGGGCGCCACGGTCGCTGATGGCGGGCCGGGACGAAACTACATCGACGTCGCCGACGGCAACCGCGACCGCGTGCTCTGCGCGGACGGCTCCACCAACCGCATCGTCGTTGACCGGGGCGACCGCCTTCACCCCGACTGTCGCGGGGCGGCCTCGCGCGTCAGCTACCGGCGGCCCTCGAATGGAGCGCCTGCGGCCGACGCCCGGGCGGCCAACGCCACCCAGCCACAACGCGTCAGCGGCAGCGGCACCAACGACGACCCCTACACGGCGGAGTGCACCGACCCGACGGCCGTCGACTGCGTCACACCCCTCTTCGCAGCGCGGAGCCTCTCCGGGCTATGGGCAAACGAGTACGTGCCCGCCTACAAATGCCCTTCGTCTCACCCCTGGCTGTACAACGAGCGGTACAACCCCCAGGGCACCGTGCTGCCGCCGGGCGTCGGGGTCCTGGGGCTGGGGCCGATCGGCATGAACATCACGGGCGTCAAGACGGAGCAGATCGCGGCCTTTGACGCGACCTGGGAGTACACGTACGGGACCTTGACGGGCGGTCTCAACTCGAGCGCGACGAACTGGACGCTCGGCACGAATTCGTACCAGCTGCAGCTCCACTGCACCAAGGAACCCACCCACGCCTACAGATGGCAGGTCGGCTGAGCTCGTCGGTGAGCGCCTCGGCGCCGCCGATCACGGGCAATCCGAATCTGCCGCATCCCACCCGGCGTGCGAGGGCTCGGGAATCTCCCAGGGCAGGTTCATGACCTCGAACTCACCGGCGATCGCAATCGCGTCGACATATGCGATCTCGGCGCAGCGCAGCTGGTCGGCGGTCACGGGGCTCGGAGCAGACCTAAATTCCTGCCGCGCGTCGTCGAGAACCTCGCCGGCGACCCGGTAGCGGTTCCACGCCCCTCGCTGGGCACGCTTCGTGGGCCGTTCACGGACCCAGGCGGAGACTGCGGCGAGCGGGCTCACGCTGGCAAGCGCCGCGCACCGGGCAGCCGCCAGCCTGCGGCCCTCAAGCGCCCGCTGCAACCGAGATCGGTTGCCTTGATGTCAACTCCCCTCTCCGAGCGCCCAAAGTTCCTCCGAGCACCCGCTTCCTGGTGGTAGCGCCAGCCTAAACCGAGGGATCACGGCGCGTCAAGCGCGCCGCCGGCCTTCCGATAACGACTACATCCCAGTGTCCGACGACTTCGATGTCGTCGGGCTGCCGCACGACTGCGATGGCCCGTCAATCACACGGGCAGCGACCACGTTCCGAGTCAGCAGCTTCGCTTGACGTCGTTGCCGCCACCACCGCGACACGTGTCACGGCCGGTGCCGCCGCGCAGCAGGTCGTTACCGCTGCCACCGCCGAGGCGATCGTCGCCGCCGCCGCCACGCAACTCGTCGTTGTGGGCCTGGCCCTTGAGCCGGTCGTTGCCGCCGAAGCCGCAGACGAGGTCCTTGCCACCGAGGCCGCGGACCTGATCGTCGCCGCCAAGCGCCGCGATCACGTCGTGCCCGTCGGTGCCCACGATCACATCGTTGCCGTCCGTGCCGACGATCGTCGCCTCGCTGCCGCCGCACTTGGGGGCTGGCGGGGCCGGTACGACGGTCGTCGTCTCGGTGGCGGTGTTGTTGGCGGGCTGTGGGTCGGTGTCGGTGTTGGCGCCGGAGACGGTCGCGCTATTGACGAACTCGCCTTCAGCGCGGGGTACGACACGGATCACGACCGAGGCGCTCGCGCCGCTGCCGAGCGAGCCGAGCGCGCAGCGGACCCGCCGCGAGCCCTGCAGTGCGCAGGTCCCCTGCGAGGTGACGGCGGAGACGAAGTCGTGCCTGTTCGGCAGCATGTCCTCGATCTCGACGCCCGAGGCCGCATCGGGGCCGGCGTTCGCCACCGCGAGCGTGTAGGTGAGCTCGGAGCCGACCGTGACCGGGTCGGGCCCGTCGGACTTGTCGACCGAGAGGTCGGCCGTGGCCGCGAACGCCGTCCCGGGCGTCAGCGCCAAGATGCCGGCCGCGAGCGCCATCAAGCCCAGCGCATCCCACATCCGTCCCTGCTTCATCTCGACCTCCGTTTTCATTCCCCGCATCGGTATCCCCCGGCACTCGCGAGCAGGAACGCGATCGGTGACCAGGTGTCAGGGCCTACTTCAAGTTGCCGAAAGCCGCGCTGGCAGCGCCGCCGCGATTAGTTTTCCGGCGCGGACCGGTCACAGGCGTCGAGAACCGACGAGTGCAGCCGCGGCCTGCCGAGGAGGCACGATGAGCAAGCTCAGGTGTCATATCTCGATCTCTCTGGACGGTTTCGTCGCCGACCCGAACCAGAGCGAGGTGAACCCGACGAGCAGCGAGCGGCTCCATAGTCGAGGAATCGCGCGAGAACTCGGCAGTACCTGGCAGCGGTACTGCTGGACGAACTCGAGCTCCACGTCGTTCCGGTCCTGCTCGGCGACGGTGCTCGCCTCTTCGACAACCTCGGGGACACGGAAGTGCAGCTCGAGCAGGTCCGGACCGTCGAAGCTCCCGGCGTCACCCACCTCAAGACAGGGTGGGGGCATGAAACGCCGCCTTGTACGATCCGACGATGGTCGCTGAAGCCAGGCTCGAGGAGACCGAGGCGGGGCTCGTGCCGGCGACAGTGGGCTGGTTCGTGATGAACGCGCGCGACGCGCGTTGGCGCGATCAGCCCGGACGAGGGCACAGCCTGCCGCTCACCGGCGCAGACGAGTACGAGGCCGAGACGTTCTTCCCGATGCTCGGGATGGCGATCCGGGTCGTGAACCCCGGGGAGCCGACCGACACGTACCACTGGGAGACCGAGCAGGAGGATTTCCTCGTCCTCTCGGGCGAGGCGCTCCTGATCGTCGAGGGGCAGGAACGCCGACTGAGGCAGTGGGACTTCGTGCACTGCCCACCCGAAACGCGGCACGCGTTCGTCGGCGCGGGCGATGGGCCTTGCGTGCTGCTGTGCGCGAGTTCGCGACAGTTCCAGAAGGACGGCCCGTGGGGCTACTACTCCGCCGATGAGACCGCCGCCCGCTACAACGCGAGCCCGCCCGAGGACACGCAGGACAACGCGCTCGCCTACGCGCGATTTTCGCCGCCGGTGCCCGCCCGCTACCGCGAAGGCTTGCTTCCGAACGCCTAGCGAGAGGTCGTGAAGGTCGGCGCGTTCGTCGCAGTGGCGGCCGTAGGCGCCGCGGTGGCCGAGAAGGTCTACCGGCGGTGGTTGCGAGCGCGGGTGCTGACCTGGGGTGCGACGTCCGAGGAGGCCACGGCTCCACTCCCCGGCGACGACCTGCTCGCCGCCGCCGACATTGTCGCGACCAGGGCGATCAGGATCGACGCACCGCCTTCGGCGATCTGGCCCTGGCTCGTGCAGATGGGCCCCGGGCGCGCCGGCGCCTATACCTATGACTTCATCGAGAACCTGTTCGGGCTCGACATGCACAGCGCCGACCGAATCCATCCCGAGTGGCAGGAGCTCGGGGTCGGCGACGTGATCCGCGGTCGCGAGGATCGACCGGGAATGCGGGTCGAGATCTTCGAGCCCGAACGACTGCTCTGCAACCGCTCCGAGGCGGGCGACTGGGTGTGGACGTTTGCGCTCGTTCCAGAGGACGGATCGACGCGCCTGATCAGCCGCAACCGGATTTCGATGAAGGGCGCCGCCGCCGGCCAGCGGCTCGGAATGCTGGTCATGGAGCCTGGCTCTTTGATCATGGAGCGCAAGATGCTTCGGGGGATCAAGGAACGCGCCGAGCGCCTCGCGACCGAGGCGCCCTAGCTCAACCTCTGGACCGCGACCCTGATCCTCGCCGAGGCGATCGAGGCGCTGGGATACTCGCGGCGTGGGTCGGTCTGCTGTCGTTGAGCTGTACTGGCTTCCGCTCGGCGCCGGTGGCCACTCCGTGAAGTGGAACGGCCGGGTCTATGAGGCAATCAAGGCGCGACTCGAAGGCCGCCCGCGGTTCGACCTCTACCACGCCGCGCTTCAGGTCCACCTGGAGGGTGATGCGTACGTGATCGAACAGGCCCCCGAACCTGACCTCAGTGGCGAGCGGCGCGGCGTCGTCGCGGAGGGTCCCGTGGGGGCCCGCTGGGCAGGTCGGTTTCGCATCTTCCGCTACGAGATCCGGGTCTGGCGGGGAGGAAACATCCCCGACATCGCCGAGGCCGTCGATAGCCCGCGGCGGCTCACTGACGACGAGGCCCGTGCCCGCCAGGTGCTTGACCTGGTCCGGCAGGTCCCGAGGCTGGTCTGGGGCCGCGACGAGTTCGGCACCGGCGAGATGTGGAACTCGAACTCGGTGATCGCCTGGGTTCTCTCCCGCAGCGGCCTTCACCCGGAAGCGATCAACCCACCAGCCGGCGGTCGCGCGCCGGGCTGGCGTGCCGGCGTCGTGGTGGCGGGCCGGGATTCCGTCTGAGCGACGAAACGGGGCGAGGCCGGGGCTAATGGTGGGGCTGGGCCCGCTCGGCCTCGCGGAGGCGCTCGGCGACAGCGGCGAGCACCTTCCGCCCGACGCTGGGAACATCCTCCATCAGGGTCGAGAACTCCCTCGAGTTGAGCACCAGGAGATGCATGTCGGTCTCGGCCTCCACCGTGGCGGATCGCGGCGCCCGGTGCAGGAGGGCCATCTCCCCGAAGCATTCACCGGGCCCCATCGTCCTGCGCTTGCGGCCGTCGATAATCGCCTTCGCGCTGCCCGCCTCGATCACGAAGAACTCATGTCCAAAATCGCCCTGGCGGATCAGAACCCGGCCGGCCGGGACCTCGACCTCGACGCTGAGCGCCGCGATCCGGGCGAGCTCCCGCTTGTTGCACGCCGAGAAGATTTGAGCCTGCGATAGCCGCTCGATCTTGGGGTCCCGTGACAGCCGACGCACGACTTTCATCGCGGCGAGTATCCCATGATCGTCCTACGGTCAGGCGTGCGCTACGACTTCGCGCACCTCAACGTCTTTGAGCGTGACCACGTCAGGAACCATCGACGGGACCCTCTCGCTCATGGCCTGGGCGGCGTCCTCGGACTCGAAGACGACCATCCCCACTCCAGACTCGTCCTTTCGTGTCCAGTACCCAGCTACGAACCCTGGCGCCTGCGACACCCCGGGCACGATGTTCTCGCGCAGATGGTTCTCCGCAACTTCGTGGTCGCTGATGGCGACGGTAACGACGACTGCGTACATCAAAGCACTCCTTTGTCGCTGCTCTCACCGACTCTAACCCGATCTCCTCGGGGGGCGGGACGTTTTTGTGTCGAACGTGCACTCGTCCTCGGCCGCGTGCCTTGCAGTGACGCCTCGAGGATGCGAGGCTTCGCCCGACCCGCAACTTGCCAGGAGGAGCTATGCCGAAGTACCTGATCCAGGCCTCATACACGGTTTCCGGCGAGGAGGGTGTGCGAGCCAAGGGCGGGACGGATCGGCGGAATGCGATCGCCGACACCGTGAAGAGCGTGGGCGGCACGCTCGAGTGCGTGTACTACGAGTTCGGCGAGCACGACGCCTTTTCGATCGTCGATCTCCCCGACAACGAGAGCGCCGCGTCCCTTGCCCTGATCGTCAACGCGTCGGGAGGAGCCAGGGTGAAGACGACCGTCCTGCTCACCCCCGAACAGGTGGATGAGGCGACTGAACGCGCGGTCACGTTCCGTCCTCCGGGACTGTGAGTAGCGAGTAGCCGGGCTGGGCGGTCGCGTGCGCAACCCCGCGCTCGCGCACTGCCGCGTGGACGCGCTACGGGATCGCGAAGGTCCGCAGCGCGCTCATGTTGCCGGCCCGGTCGAGGGCCCAGATCGCGACCTCCGCGTCCTTCGGGAGGCGGCTTGCCTCCACCTGCAGCGACCAGTGCGCCGCGCCTGCCGCGATCAGTGCGTACGGATGGGCGCAGTCGGCGACCGGGCCGAACTCACCGTCCGCGCCAAGGAAGCGGCAGCCGCGTGCGACCGGATCGGTGACCGCGACCTGCACCCGCGCCAGCCCGCTGCACCCGGCGTCGGCGGCTGCGCCCGCGGCTGACAGCCGGTCGCCCGCAAGGGTCGGCGGGCGCTGGATCGTGAGGGTCGGGGCGGCCGAGTCGCCGCAACCGGCGACGCCGGCCGGGTCGGTCGCGGCGTCGAGCGGGATGGCGTCGACGGCCGTCCCGGACCCTCGACGGACGACCCTCGCGGTTGCCGGCGGCGGAGTTGCCTGGCCCCCGGCGCGGCCCTGGAAGGCGAGATCGGAGATCTGCACCTGGCCCTGGCGCCGACCTCGGACTCCGAATCGCAGCTTCACCGCGCGAAGGTTGCGCAGGTCCACGCCCTCGAAGCGCCGCAGCGGGATCCGCACGTCGGAGAGGATGAGCTGGCGCATCGAGTCGCCGAGGGCCGGCTCGAGCGCCGCAGAGAAGCGCTCGGCCGGGAGCCGATCCCGAGCGCCGCGCCGGTCGATGAGCACGACGTCGTAGCGCTGTGTAGCGGGGCCGGCTTCGTTGTCGACGGCGGCGGCGTTGCGAGGTGAGAGCGTCGTCACGGAGCGCAGCACCAGGTCGCGGAAGCCGTGCACGTCCTCGAATTGCCGCGGGATGGTCGTGCCGACAGCCGATCGTCCACGCCACGTAGCCACCAGCTGCCGCGTCCAGGAGCGGTTGACCCACAGCGGATCAACCACGGGATCGGGCGGGGCAACCAACCCGGCGACGATCTCCAAGACATCCTCAATGCTCGGAATGGGCCCCGGGCAAGCGATCACCGGTGGAGCCCCCAGGCTCAGCACCGAGCCGAGGGGGCCCGCGACGTCGGTTTGTGACGAGGTCGGGTCGCAGAGCTCCAGCGAGAGGCCGTTCGCCCGGATTCCCCCGCCGAGCGCGTTCCGCCGCGTCGGCGCGTCGCCTCCCGGCTCGATCACTGTGCGCCGCCTGGGCACGATCGCCGACGTGCGCACGAGCGAATCGCAGGGGACCGACCGCCCCCGCGGACAGGCGTTGTCCGGGTACGCGGCTCCGGTGACGATCTTCCGGAACCGCCCCTCGCCACCCTCGAAAAGTCGAATGAAGGAGGCCATCAACGCGATTCCGACGCGACGCTGATCGGCGGGATCGAGCCTCACGCCGTCCGGGCTGGCCGGGTCGCACGCGCTGTCGATCGCGGTCACCGGGTTCTCGAGGGCTTCGTCGGTGCCACTCCACACCGTGTTGAAGAAGTTGTGGTTGGTCCCCTGGACCAGCCATTGGAGCTTCGTGAACCGCCCCCCCTGCGGTGAGTACTTGACCCGCTCGAACACGTGCCCGCCCGCGAGGAAGAACACGTCGCCGTCGCACGCCGGCAGCAGCTCGGCGAGGTTGGTGCCGCCGTTGCGGAACGGGTCCGCGAAGGTGACGTCGATCGGGGCGACCGAGATCACGCCGTTCAGCGGATAGACCGTCGAGCGCTCCTGATTGAAGGCGATGTACTGGGTCACGCCCTCGGCGCCGCGCGAGTGACCCATCAACGCGACGCGCGTGAGGTCGAGCCTCCCAGTCAGCCTGGTGCCGATGGTGTGTTCCGGATCGCCGGCGACGGTCGGGCCGGCGCCGTTGCTCCAGCGTCGCATCAGGTCGAGCGTCGCGCCGATCACCTGGGTCCGCGCCGCGATTCCGCCGTCCACCCCCTCGCCGTCGAAGGAGGCGATCACGTTGGCGCTCGGCGAGACGACCGCGTACCCGTGCGAGGCCAGCAGCGAGGCGAGGTATCCGTACCCCGCGTAGCTGTCGATCCGGGTCTGCAGCTGCTCGCCGTTCGGGCCGAAGAAGTCGGGGCACTGCACCTCCGGCGCGTCGGCCTCGGGGATGTACTCGAGGCCGGCGGCGTCGATGCAGGTCGCGTGGCGCCCGTGCAGGAACAGCACCACGGGCCACGGCCCCGGGCCGGTCGGGAAGGTGACCGATCCCTCGAGCGGCTGCGTGAAGCTCGCCGAGGTGCCGTCGACCTGCGGGATCGTGAGCGCGATCTCGCCCGCCTCGTACTCGACCACGTTGACCCCGAGGTTGCCCGGCTTGAGCGGGTCGGGGACCGCGGCGGTCGCGGGAGGGCTCAGGATCGCCGGAGCCGAGCAGACGCACCCGAGCACCGCCGAGACACAGAGGCGACGGACGCAACCGGATCGCTCCAGCATGGTCGCATGCTATCCCTGTGCGACGCGGCGGCCGCCTGTCACTCCGTCGACGCCGACCGCAGCCCGCCTCGGCAGGCATCCGCCCGGCGCCGGATAGCATCGCCGTGTGGGCGAGATCCGAGCCGACATCGTCGAGGAGGCGAAGCGCCTCCTCGACGTGGCGAGCTCGGAGGGCGTCCCGCTGCGGGTGAGCATCCACAGCGAGGGGCGGCGGGAAGCGGCCACGGTCGCGGCCGAGCCGCTCTTCGACCCGACCATGGCGCGCCTGCGCGACATCGCGCCGGCGGCCGCTCGATGACCATGGCCCAGGTGCGATCGCCGGAGCGTCCGACGGCCGCCGACGCGGTCCCTGCTCGACCGCCTGAAGCGGCCCCGCTACGAGATCCTGCCCCTGAACGGGATCGAGGACGAGGTCGCCCGGCACGTTCCCGCCGAGGTCAAGCTGACGATCACCGCCTCGCCGAGCAGGGGAATGGAGCCGACGCTTGAGCTCGCGGAGCGGCTCAGGCGGCGCGGCTACGACGTGGTCCCGCACCTGTCGGCGCGGCTCGATCCGCGATCGCAAGCCATCTCGAGCAGGTGATCGAGAGGCTGGAGGCGGCGGACGTGCGCGAGGTCTTCGTGATCGCAGGGGACCCGCGGGAGGCGGCGGGCGAGTTCGCGGGCGCGGCCGGTCTGCTCTCCGCGATGGACGAGCTGCGGGGGCGGTTCGCCGAGATCGGCATCTCCGGCTACCCGGAGAGCCATCACCTCATCAGCGACGAGACGACGATCGAAGCGATGTTCGAGAAGGAGCCGATGGCGACCTACATCGTCAGCCAGATCTGCTTCGACACGGACGTGATCGCGATCTGGGTCCGCCGGGTGCGCGACCGGGGAACGAAGTCTGCCGATCTGGATCGGGATCCCGGGCGTGACCGACAACCGCAGGCTGCTGCGGATCTCGCTCAAGATCGGGCTCGGCGAGTCGGCCCGCTTCCTCGGAGCCCACCGCGGCTGGTTCGCGCGCCTGCTGCGCCCGCGCGCCTACTCGCCCACCAAGCTGCTGCTGCGACTGGCGCCGACGATCGCCGACCCGGCCGCCAGGATCGGCGGCCTTCACGTCTACACCTTCAACGAGCTCGAGCGCACGGAGAACTGGCGCCGCGAGCTCGTCGAGCAGCTGACCCGAGACAACGACGAGTAGCGAGGAGGAACGACTCCTTGCCACAGGTGAACGAGCACCCGGAGATCCTGCTTTACACCCGGATTCGGAAGTCCCCGTACTACTACGCGTCGCGCCGCCACGGCGTGCAGATGTACAGCGTCTACAACCACACCTACCACCCCCGGCACTACGGCGATCCGGTTGCCGAGTACTGGCACCTGCTGAACGGGGTCACGCTCTGGGACGTTGGGAGTCGAGCGGCAGATCGAGATCAGCGGGCCCGACGCCTTCGACTTCACCAACCTGCTCGTCGCCCGCGATCTGAACAAGTGCGCCGTGGAGCAGTGCAAGTACGTCTTCTTCTGCCTGCCGGACGGCGGGATCATCAACGACCCCGTGCTCATGCGCGTGGAGGAGAACCGCTTCCTGCTCTCGCTCGCCGACAGCGACGTCGAGCTCTGGGCGAGGGGCGTCGCCCACAACTCCGACTTCGACGTGACGATCAAGGAGATCGACCTCGGCCCCGTGCAGGTCCAGGGGCCGAAGTCCAAGGACGTGATGGTCGATCTGTTCGGCGAGAGCATCCTCGAGATCCCCTACTACTACCTCGGCCGTTACGAGCTCGACGGGATGAACGTGCTCGTCTCCCGCACCGGTTACACGGGCGAGCTCGGCTACGAGATCTACCTGCACGAGGCCAGCCGCAACGGCGAGAAGCTGTGGGACGCCGTGCTCGAGGCGGGCAAGCCGCACGACCTGGCGGTGATCGGTCCGTGCCACATCCGCCGGATCGAGGGCGGCATCCTCGCTCTGGGGGCGGACATGTGGTACGACACGAACCCCTACGAGGTCGGCATGGGCTACGACTGGATGGTCGACCTCGAGCAGGGCTCCGACTTCATCGGCAAGGAGGCGCTCGCGCGGATCAAGCAGGAGGGCGCCAAGCGCAAGCTCGTCGGCGTCGAGATCGGCGGCGAGCCGCTGGGTGCCTACAACGACGGCGCGATGGTCGACTTCTTTCCGGTCGACAGGGACGGCGAGCGCATCGGCAAGGTGACCTCGGCCTGCTTCTCGCCGCGGCTCGAGAAGAACATCGGCTACGCCATGGTCCCCACCGAGCACTCCGACCTCGGCACCGAGCTCGAGGTCGAGACGCCGGCGGGAGCGGACCTCCGCGGTGATCGTCGAGAAGCCGTTCATCGACCCGAAGAAGGAGACGCCGAAGCAGGAGCTCGCGGGCACGGCGGGCGGCCAGGACTGACCCGCCTCGCCGGGCACTACAGCTAGATCGCCCAGGCCGACCCCTCGGGGTAGGCCTTGACCCGGTCGCCGCGAGCGTCGAGCTGCAGCGTGGACGGCGGCGCGTCCATGCGGCCGAGGTGAAGCTCGAACGGCTCGAACGGCACGCGGTCGAATTCCACCTCGTCCGGCTGTCGTTCGGACGCGCGCAGGAACGCCATCCCCTGGCAGCCGGGCGTGCGGGGCGTGCGCCAAACGTAGAGGCGACCGCCCCGCTCCCGGACGAGCTCGACCGCGCGGTCCGAAGCCACGACGCGCATGACCCAAACTGTACGCCGGCAGGGTTGCGCTCAGCCTAAGCTGAAGCCGAGCTTGGCCCCGATCCCGCGCTGGACCTTCGCCACCGCGCGGAAGGCCTCCTTGAGCGAGGTCCTGGTGAGCGGCGTGAGGCGCTTCGGGTCGATCAGGTTGTCGGGCGGCTCTCCGGCGCGCAGCTGCTCGACCTGGTGCTCCATGCGCAGCGCGCAGGTGAGCTCGAACGCGTCTCGGAGCACGGCGGCGTCCGCCGGCTCCAGGGTTCCCGCCGCCTCGGCGGCTCGTAGGCGCGCCGTCGTCGACGCAGCGCCCACGCCGGCCGCCAGGCCGGCCCAGCGGGCGAGGGCCTCGATCGGCAGCAGGCCGCCGCGCTTGATGTCGAGCACGCCCTTGCGCTCGCCGCTGTCCTCGAGCACGAAGTCGCGAAAGAAGCCGGTGGGCGGACGCTCGGCCAGCGCCGCGGCGACGAGGCGGTTCAGCGCGTGCTCGCGGTTCGGGGTCCGGGCGAACGCCGCCGCCAGACGCTCGGCCACGGTCGTGGCGCCCCAGACCGGATCGCTCTCGACCACCACCGAGAGCAGCATCAGGCCCCGGTCGCGATCGGGGTCCTCGAGCCACGACCGGGCGGCGCTCTCCCACTCGCCGATCGAGCGCGCGAACAGCGGGCTGGACGCGACAGCGCCCTGGGGGTCGGAGCGCAGACCGCACGCCGACACCCCCTCCAGAACCCGCCGGGCCAGGCCGGTCATCGTCTCCCGCAGCTGCGGATCGTCCGCGTCGTTCCAGGCCAGCGCGCAGTCGACGTCGGAGCTCGGGAACGGTTCGCGGCGGCCGAAGCTGCCCATCGCCAGCCACGTGTACGGTGCCGGCGGTCGCCCGAGCTCCTCCTCCGCGATCTCGATCATCCGGCGGGTGATCGTGTCGTGGATGCTCGCGATCGTGCGGCTGATCGCCGCGGACGGCGCGCCGGAGTCATAAAGGGCGATCACCGTCTCGGGAAGCTCAGCGGCCGCCTCGGCCAAAGCCGCCGCGTCGGGACTGCGGGCAATCTGCGACCGAAGGCGGAAGGGCGCGCGCCGCTCGCTCGCGATCAGGTCGACGTCGTCGAGCACGCCGACCAGGCGCCGGCCGGCGTCGAGCACGGGCAGATGGCGGATGCCGTGGTCGAGCATCTCGAACAGCGCCTCGGTCTCCGAGCGGTCCGCGGCCACGGTCCAGGCCGGCGCGGTCATCACCGCCGAGAGCGGCGTGTCCGGCCCGGCGGCCGCGTCGGCCACCAGGGTGCGGATGTCGCGGTCGGTGACGATCCCGAGCCCGTCGCCCAGATCGACCACCACGCAGGTGGCGCCGGCCTCGACCATTTGCTGGGCCGCCCGCTGCACCGGCATGCCGGGCGCGCAGACCAGCGCCGGCGCGCGAATCAGCTCGCGGACCGGCCGTCCGGCGGCCGGCTGCGGGTCGCGCTCGTGGCCCGACAGCAGGCGAACGCTCTTCGACAGCGACCCTACGACGAAGCGCACGGCGGCGGGGCGCTCGAGCACCGGTCGGATCGCGTGCTCGGGGATCCGGTAGACGAGCGTGTCCTCGGCGGCCCGCGCGACGAATCCGAGCGGCTGCTCCTCGAGCAGGGAGGCGAACGCGAACATCTCGCCCTCGCCGAGCAGGTCCAGAAGGCGACCCTCGATCAGCAGCTCGACGGAGCCGCGCCGGACGACGTACGCGGACTCGGAGGTGGCGGCGGCGCTGTCCAGGATCGTCGCTCGTCCGGGGTAGCTCTCGACCTCGGCGCTCGACGCGACGGCCGCCAGCTCCTCCTCGTCCAGGGTGTCGAAAGGGGGATGGTGCCGGAGGAACTCGGCGATCTCGTGCTCGGCGATCTCGTGCATGGTTCCGGCGAGGGGACCAGCTATATCACTGTTGACAGGGGCCCACGGCGCTGAAAGACTCTCGCCCCGCCGCGCATGGATTCGAGTGTCCAGTCCGCAAACGGGCCGGAGAAGCCCGAGGGAGGTCGCCGGTGACGACGGAAGCTGCCCAAGGCCAGTCCGACGAGCTCGCCGAGTTCGGCTACAAGCAGGAGCTCGACCGAAGCATCGGGCGGTTCGCGAGCTTCGCCGCCGGCGTCAGCTACATCTCGATCCTCACCGGCACCTTCCAGCTCTTCTACTTCGGCTTCGCCTTCGGCGGCCCCGCCTACTGGTGGACGTGGCCGATGGTCTTCGTCGGCCAGCTGATGGTGGCGCTCTGCTTCGCCGAGCTCGCCGCCAACTTCCCGGTCGCGGGGTCGATCTACAACTGGGGCAAGAAGCTCGCGAGCTCGACCGTCGCCTGGCTCGGGGGCTGGATGATGCTCACCGCTTCGATCGTCACGATCGCCGCGGTGGCGCTCGCCTACCAGATCACCCTGCCGCAGATCGACAGCGCGTTCCAGTTCTACGGCGACGGCACCGGCGAGAACGACTTCGCCGCCAACGCCGTCATCCTGGGCTCGGTCCTGATCATCTTCACGACCGTGATCAACGCCCTCGGGGTGAAGCTGATGTCGCGCATCAACAGCACCGGCGTGTTCATCGAGCTGATCGCCGCGATCCTGCTGATCATCCTGCTCGCGGCCAACATCACCCGCGGCCCCGACGTCCTCTTCGAGACCCAGGGCCTCGGCGAGGGCCACGACTGGGGCTACCTCGGCGCCTTCCTCGCCGCCGCGCTGGCCTCGGCCTACGTCATGTACGGCTTCGACACCGCGAGCTCGCTCGGCGAGGAGACCACGGAGCCGCGCAAGACCGCGCCGCTGGCGATCATGCGGGCGGTGATCGCCTCGTTCATCCTCGGCGGCTGCATCCTGCTGTTCGCGATCCTCTCGCGTCTCCAACATCAACAGCCCCGAGATCGGCGTCGGCGGCCTCCAGTTCGTGGTCCTCAACGTGCTCGGCGACACGGTCGGGAAGATCTTCCTGATCTGCGTCGTGATCGCGATCACCGTCTGCTGCCTCGCCGTGCAGACGGCCACGATCCGGATGATCTTCGCGATGGCGCGCGACAACAACCTGCCGCTCGGCGAGCGGCTCGCCAAGGTCCACCCGAAGACGAAGACGCCGATCGTCCCCGCCGTGATCACCGGGCTGCTGGCGATCCTGATCCTGGTCGTGAACATCAACCAGCCGCAGATC
Organism: uncultured Solirubrobacterales bacterium; assembly: GCA_963729075.1. GTDB lineage: Bacteria > Actinomycetota > Thermoleophilia > Solirubrobacterales > 70-9 > WHSW01. The sequence goes on from CAVSMU010000007.1 coordinate 143,966, forward strand.
TTCCTGGTGATCACCAGCATCGGGATCATCATGATCTACATCGCCTACATGCTGGTGACGGTGCCGATGCTGCGCAAGCGGCTGCGCGGCGAGTGGCCGCCGAAGGACGCCAAGGAGCAGGGGTTCTTCACGCTCGGCAAGTGGGGGCTGCCGATCAACATCATCGCCGTGTCCTGGGGCGCCTTCATGGCGCTCAACCTGGCCTGGCCGCGCAAGGACATCTACAACGCGACCGAGCCCTTCCACTGGTACCTGCAGTACGGGGCGTTCCTGTTCATCGGCGTCGTCTTCTTCGGCGGGCTCGCCTACTACTGGTTCGTGCAGCGCCACAAGACCGGCGTGCTGGCGTCGCACGCGCTGGGCACGCAGACAGGAGCCGCGGCGCCGGAGCCGTCGTCCCCGGCGTCCCCGCCGAATAGCGGGAAGCGCCGGCTCCAGAGAGGAGAGAACATGGATCAGTTCGACTACGTCGTCGTCGGCGGCGGCACCGCGGGCTGCGTGGTCGCGGCGCGCCTGTCCGAGGACCCCGAGACGAGCGTCTGCCTGCTGGAGGCCGGGCCGTCCGACGTCGGCGACCAGGCGATCCTCGACCTCGAAGCCTGGATGGCGCTGCTCGAGTCCGGCTACGACTGGGACTACCCGATCGAGCCCCAGGAGCGGGGCAACTCGTTCATGCGCCACGCGCGGGCCCGGGTGCTCGGCGGCTGCTCGTCGCACAACTCCTGCATCGCCTTCTGGACCCCGGCCGAGGACCTCGACGAGTGGGTCTCGATGGGCTGTGAGGGCTGGAGCGCGGAGGAGTGCTTCCCGCTGCTCAAGCGGCTCGAGAACAACAGCGGTGAGGGCGACCACCACGGCCGCGAGGGCCCGGTGAAGCTGCGCGACGTGCCCCCGGACGACCCCTGCGGCGTGGCCCTGCTCGAGGCCTGCGAGCAGGCGGGCATCCCGACGGTGCAGTTCAACTCCGGCGAGACCGTCACCCACGGCGCCAACTGGTTCCAGATCGCCTCCGACGAGAACAACGTCCGCTCCTCGTCGTCGAAGTCCTACCTGCACCCGATCATGGACGAGCGCGAGAACCTCGAGGTGCGGACCGGGTGTCGCGCCAAGCGTCTGCTGTTCGACAACGAGAAGCGCTGCATCGGCGCCGAGTACATCGGCGAGGACCTCTTCCACGCGATCCAGGTCGGCGCCCGCCGCGAGGTGATCCTCAGCTGCGGGTCGATCGATGATCCGAAGCTGCTGATGCTCTCCGGCATCGGCCCCGCCGAGCACCTGCGCGAGTTCGGCATCGACGTCGTCGTCGACTCTCCCGGCGTCGGCGAGAACCTCGAGGACCATCCCGAGGGCCTGGTGATGTGGGACGCGAAGAAGCCGATGGTGACCACCTCGACCCAGTGGTGGGAGATCGGCATCTTCACGATGACCCAGGAGGGCCTCGACCGGCCCGACCTGATGTTCCACTACGGCTCGGTCCCGTTCGACATGAACCTCGTCCGTCGCGGCTACCCGACGACCGAGAACGCCTTCTGCCTGACGCCGAACGTCACCCACGCGCGCTCGCGGGGAACGGTGCGTCTGCGCACGCGCGACTTCCGCGACAAGCCGAAGGTCGACCCGCGCTACTTCACCGACCCCCACGACGAGCGCGTGATGCTCCACGGGGTGAGGCTGGCGCGCGAGATCGTCTCGCAGTCGGCGATGGACGACTGGCGGGGCGACGAGCTCGCGCCGGGGCCGGATGCGCAGTCGGACGACGAGCTGCTCGACTACATCCACAAGACGCACAACACCGTCTACCACCCGTCCTGCACGGTCCGCATGGGTGCGCGCCGACGACCCCGACGCCCCGCTCGACCCTCGCCTGCGGGTCAAGGGCGTGCGCGGGCTGCGCGTTTGCGACGGGTCGATCATGCCAATCCTCGTCGCCCCGAACCCGGTGATCACGACGACGATGATCGGCGAGAAGTGCGCCGACATGGTCAAGGAGGACGCCGGCAAGCTCGCCGAGGCCGCCGCGAGCTGAGCCGGGCGTGGCGACGACGATGACGACCCGGATGTTCATCGACGGCGAGTGGTGCGACGCCGCCAGCGGCGCCACCGTCGAGGCCACGAGCCCGGCGACGGGCGAGTCGCTCGGGCCGGTCGCCGAGGGGAGCCGCGAGGACGCGCAGCGCGCGATCGCGGCGGCGAACGCCGCCTTCGGGGCCTGGGCGGCGAGGACGGGGTTCGAGCGGGCGGCGCTCCTTCACCGGGTGGCGGACGCCTGCGAGCGCCGTCGCGACGACCTCGCGCGGATCTGCACCCTCGACCAGGGCAAGCCGCTGAAGGCGGAGTCCGAGGTCGAGGTCGGGGAGCTGATCGAGTTCTGGCGCATGGCGGCCGAGGACGCCAAGCGGATCGAGGGCAAGATTCCGGAGACCGCGGCGCCGGGGAGGCTGGTGCTGCTGCTGCGACGGCCGGTGGGGGTGCTCGGGCTGATCACTCCCTGGAACTGGCCCTACACGATGCCCGCGGAGGTGCTCGCCCCGGCGCTCGCCTGCGGCTGCCCGGTGGTCTGGACCCCGGCGCCGTCGACGGCCGTGTGCTCGGGCGTGCTCGCCGAGTGCGTGGTCGAGGCCGACCTGCCACCCGGGGTGTTCAACTTCGTCCTCGGCCCGGGTCCCGAGGTCGGCGACGAGCTGGCGGTCAACCCGGGCACCCGGGCCGTCGCCTTCACCGGCTCGACCCAGACCGGGCTGATCGTCGCTCGCCAGGCGGCCGGCAAGGCGCAGTTGCTGGAGATGGGGGGCAACGGCCCGTTCGTGGTCATGGACGACGCCGACCTCGAGGCTGCCGCCGAGGCGGCCGTGGTCGGCTGTTTCTTCGGCGCCGGCCAGAGCTGCTCGGCGGCGGAGCGCCTACTCGTCCACGAGGCGGTGCGCGAGGAGTTCGTCGAGAAGCTGGCCGAGCAGGTCGAGCGCGACATCCGGCTCGGCGACCCGCTGGAAGAGACGACGACGCTGGGGCCGCTCAACAACGAGCCGGGCGCCGCGAAGATGGACGCCCACGTCGCCGACGCGGTCGACCGCGGCGCGGAGGTCGTCGCCGGTGGTGGCCGAGCCGAGGGCTTCCCGACGCGGCTCTACTGGCCGGCCACGGTGCTCGACCGGGTGCCGCCGGACTCGATCGCGGTCACCGAGGAGACCTTCGGGCCGATCGCCCCGATCGTTTCGGTGAGCTCGCTCGACGATGCCATCGCGCAGACGAATGCCCAGACGTTCGGGCTCATGGCGGCGATCTTCACCGGCGACCTGGCGGCCGGCCTCCGCTTCGCGGATGCGATCCCGATGGGGCTCGTCAACGTCAACGAGACCACCAACTACTGGGAGGTCCACCTGCCATGGGGCGGCGGAGGTCGCTCGGAGAGCGGCATCGGCCGCGTCGGCGGGCCCTATCCGATGGACACGCTCACCGAGCTCCAGACGGTCCTCATTCACACCTGATCGTCGGCCCGGTACTCCGCCATCGCTTGGACCGGCCGCTCGGCGTGAGTGGGCACGAAGGAGCACCGAACGAGGCACGCGCTCGGGTGACCTGGTCCGGGCCATCCTTCCCCGCGGGGTGATATGCGAAGCTCGTGCCTTCGATCTCGCGACTTATGATGGCGACGCGGCGGTCATGCGGCGTTGCGTGGACCAAGGTGATCTCTTGGCGGACGAGGTTCAACGATCCAACCCCCTCCCTGCGACGGCCCGCGCGGTCGTGATCGGCGCCGGCATCGTCGGCAACAGCATCGCGTACCACCTCGGCCGACTCGGGTGGCGCGACCTCGTGCTGCTCGACAAGGGGCCGCTGCCGAACCCGGGCGGCTCGACCGGGCACGCCTCGAACTTCATCTACCCGGTGGACCACTCGCGTGAGATGACCGCCCTCACTCGCGACAGCGTCGACCAGTACGCGCGGCTCGACGTGCTCACGGTCTGCGGCGGGATCGAGGTCGCCCGAACCGAGGAGCGCATGCAGGAGCTGGCCCGCCGGATGGCCTCCGCCGCATCGTGGGGGGTCGAGGGGGTCTCGCTGGTGACGCCCGCCGAGATCAAGGAGCTCGTGCCCTACATCGACGAGACCGTGATCGTCGGAGGCTTCTACTCGGAGGGCGTGGGCGTGGTCGATTCGCTGCGCGCGGGCACGCTGATGCGCGAGGCCGCCCAGGAGTCGGGCGCCCTCACCGTCTCCGCGAACAACGAGGTGCTCGGCATCGACGTCGAGCGGGGGCGGGTCGGGCGGATCCGCACGAGCAGGGGCGATGTCGAGACGGAGGCGGTGGTGATCTGCTGCGGCGTCTGGAGCCCACGGGTAGCCCACATGGCCGGGGCCTCGATCCCGTTGACGCCGGCCGTTCACCAGATGATCGACATCGGCCCGGTTCCGCGTTTCGCCGACGCGAAGAGCGCGATCGAGTTCCCGATCGTCCGCGACATGGACACCAACATGTACGAGCGCCAGGACGGCAGCGGGCTCGAGGTGGGCTCTTACGCGCATCGCCCGATCCTCCACGATCCCGACGAGATCCCCTCGGTCGAGGAGGCCGCGCTGTCGCCGACCGAGTTCCCGTTCACGCAGGACGACTTCACCGCTCAGATGGAGCACGCGCTCGAGCTGATGCCGGAGATCGTCGGAGACGAGTCGGTCGGGATCAAGTACGCGATCAACGGCCTGCTCTCGCTGACGCCGGACGGCATGCCGATCCTCGGCGAGACGCCCGAGGTAAAGGGGCTCTGGTCCGCCGCCGCCGTGTGGGTCAAGGAGGGCCCCGGCGTCGGTCGCGCCGTCGCCGAGTGGATGGTCAACGGCGAATCCGAGATCGACGTGCACGGCGCCGACGTCGCCCGCTTCCACGAATGCCAGAAGAGCGTCGAGCACGTGAAGGCGCGCGCCGCGGAGGGCTTCAACAAGACCTACGGCATCGTCCACCCCGGGGAGCAGTGGGAGTCGGACCGCCAAGTCCGGCTGCCACCGTTCTACGCGCGCGAACGCGAGCTGGACGCCGTGTTCTTCGAGGCCGCCGGTTGGGAGCGACCGCACTGGTATGAGTCGAACAAGCCGCTGCTCGAGGAGTACGCCAACCGGGTCTCGGAGCGCGATGCGGAATGGGACGCGCGCTGGTGGTCGCCGATCATCAACGCTGAGCATTTGGCCATGCGTGATCGGGTCGCGATGATCGACCTCACTGCCTTCTGCATCTTCGACGTCGTCGGCCCCGGCGCGCTCGAGAGCGTGCAGCGGGTCGCCGTACGCCAGATGGACGTCAAGCATGGGCGGGTCGTCTACACCCCGATCCTCACCCCCAGCGGCGGCTTCCGCGCCGACCTGACGATCATGCGCCTCGGCGACGACCACTTCAGGGTCGTCACCGGCGGCGCCTCCGGCATGGCGGACCTCAAATGGTTCTCCGACCACCTGGCGGACGACGGCACAGCCCAGATCGTCGACCTGACCTCGAGCTGGTGCACCCTCGGGCTCTGGGGCCCGAGGGCGCGCGACGTGCTCGCGAGCATCACCAGCGACGACGTCTCGCACGAGGGGTTCCCATTCGCCACCTTTCGGACGATCGAGATCGACTCCCTACGCACGCTGGCGTCGCGCATCTCCTACGTCGGCGATCTGGGCTGGGAGCTCTACGTCCCGATCGAGCAGGGCGCCAGGCTCTGGGACGTCGTCCGGGAGGCCGGCCGCCCGCACGGGATCGTCCCCGCCGGCATCGGCGTCTACGGCACCACCGGACGGCTCGAGAAGTGCTACCGGGCCCACGGCTTCGAGCTCGACGGCGAGTACAACGTCGTCGAGGCAGGGATGGCATGGGGCAAGGTCAAGGAGCAGGACTTCGTCGGCAAGGAGGCGCACGTGCGCCACCGCGAGGAGGAGCCGACGGCGGTGCTCTGCACGCTCACGGTGGACGACCACACCTCGAGCAACGGGCAGAAGCGCTACATGCTGGGCGGAGAACCCATCCTGACCCGGGAGGGCGCTCCACTCACTGACCGCGACGGCCGCCGCTCGTTCGTCACCAGCGCCGGGGCGGGCCCGTCGCTCGGCAAGCACATCCTGCTCTCCTACCTGCCACCCGAGCACGCCAACGTCGGCGAGGCGCTGGCCGTCGAGTACATGGGCGAGCGCTACCCGGTGACCGTGGAGCGAGCCGACTCGACGCCGCTGTTCGATCCCGACAACGATCGGGTCCGCTCGTAGTGGCCGACCGCCGATGAGGATCCTCGTCTGCGTCAAGCGGGTGCCGCTGACCGGGGGTCGGATGGTCCTGACCGACGACGAGCGGGCGCTCGAGACGCGTCACCTCGGCTTCACAATCAGCCCCCACGAGGAGTGCGGGGTCGAGCAGGCGGTGCGCTTGGTCGAGCAGCACGGCGGCGACGTGACCGTGCTGACGCTCGGGCCCGCCGAGGCCGAGGAGCAGATCCGCGACTCGCTCGCGATCGGGGGGGATCGCGGCATCGTGCTCGTTACCGGCGGCGAGGAATGGGACCCGCAGGCGACGACGGGGGCGATCCTCGACGCGATCGAGGCCGAGCGCGCCAGCGGCGGGGCTCACGACCTGATCATCTTCGGGAACGAGTCGGCGGACTCGGGCAACTACCAGGTCGGGATCCGGGTCGCGCGCGCACTCGGGCTCCCGGTCGTCACCGGCCTCAAGGGGCTCTCGATCGAGGACGGCTTCGCTCGCTGTGAGCAGGAGGTGCCCGGGGGCCGTGACGTCTATCGCATTCCGCTGCCCGCGGTGGTGAGCGTCCTCGAGGGAATCAACCTCCCGCGCTACCCGTCGGTGCCGGCGAAGCTTCGCGCCAGGCAGAAGCCGGTCGAGACGAGCACCCCCGAGCGACCCGAAGCACGCCTGGAGATGGTCCGCCTCCGGGTTCCGCCGGGCCAGGGAAAGCAGGCGGAGATCCTCGGTAACGGCCCGGAGGCGGCGCCGGCGGTCGTCGACGTAATGCGCGAGCTGGGGGTGGCCTAGTGGTACTCGTCCTGGTCGAGCACGACGGCGGCGAGGTCGACGAGCTGTCGCTTCAGGCAATCACGCTCGCGCGCGAGCTGGCCACCGGCGAGCCGGTCAGCGCGCTGCTGGTCGGAGCGGGCGGCCGTGAGGCCGCGGCCCCGCTCACTGCCCACGGAGTTGGGACCGCTCATATCGCCGAGGGCGAGCGACTCACCGAGTACGCGCCTGGGGCGTGGGCCACGAGCGTGATCGAGCTGGTGGATCGGCTCGAGCCGAGCGCGGTCGTCGCGGCGGGAACGAACCGCGGGAACGAGGTTCTGGGTCATGTCGCGGCCCGGATGGACCAGCCGTTCGCGGCCAACTGCATCCAGGTCACCGGCGAGGGGCCCCTGGAGGTGACCCGCATGCGCTGGGGCGGGAGCCTGCTCGAGGAGGCGCACCTGCACGGCGACCCGGCGCTGCTCTCGGTCGCGCCGCATGCGGTCGCGGCGCTGGCCGCGGACGGGGCCGATGCACCCGCAATCGAGGCGTTCACGCCCACCCTCGACGATGCCGACCTGCTGGTGCAGGTGGCCGAGCACGTGAGCACGGAGACCAGCGGCGTATCGCTTGCCGAGGCCAAGGTCATCGTCAGCGGCGGCCGCGGCGTCGGCTCGGCCGAGGGCTTCGGCATCCTCGAGGAGCTGGCGGGGCTCCTCGGCGGCGCGGTCGGCTGCTCCAGGGTCGTAACCAGCTCCGGTTGGCGCCCGCACACCGACCAGGTCGGCCAGACTGGTACCAAGGTCTCGCCCGACCTCTACATCGCCTGCGGCATCAGCGGCGCCACCCAGCACATCGCGGGCTGCAAGGGAGCAAAGAAGATCCTCGCCATCAACTCCGACGCCGAGGCGCCGATCATGGCCAGCGCCGACTACGCGGTGATCGGCGACCTGACCGAGATCGTGCCCGCGGTGACCGCCGAGCTGAGGAAGGCGGGCGGCCCATAGACGTGGCGATCGGAGCGATCGCCCTCACCGCGGCTCTCGCGGTGAGTGGCTTTCTGTTCGGCCGCCGCGCCAAGCTCCTCGCCGACCTCGTCCGGCTCGGCAAGCCCGCCGAGCGCTCCGACGATCTTCCGCGACGGACCCGCAACGAGGCGGTGATAGTCCTCGGCCAACGCAAGCTTCTTCAGCGCCTCGTTCCCGGGCTGATCCACGCCGCCATCTTCTGGGGGTTCCTCGTCCTCTTCCCGACGATCCTGATCGCGATGATCGGGGCGGTCGATCGCGATGCGACGCTGCCGTGGCTGGGCCACGCAGGGCTGGTACGCCCTGATGGTCGACTTGTTCGCGGTGCTGGTGCTGGGCGGAGTCGTGGGTGCCGTGCTGATCCGCAAGGTGCAGCGACCGGCGCGGTTCGAGGGCAGCCACATCGGCGAAGCCGACCTGATCCTGGGGCTGATCGCCGGCATCGTCTCGACGCTGCTGCTCTGGCACGCGACGAGGATCGCTCTGGATCTGAACGAATGGCCGGCCGAGTGGTCGCCCGTGTCCAATGCGCTCTCGGGCCTCTTCGGCGATGACTCCGCGACCGAGGTCTTCGAGCGGGTCTTCGTCTGGGCCCACGTGCTGATCATCCTCACCTTCCTCGCCTACCTCCCCCACTCCAAGCACCTCCACATCGTGACCGCGGCCGTGAACGTCTTCTTCGGCCACACCCGCCCCGGGGGCCGGCTCGAGCCACTGCGTTTCGATGTCGCCGAGGAGGAGATGCGCTTCGGCGCGGGCACCGTTCCCGATCTCACCTGGAAGCAGACGATGGACACCTTCTCGTGCACTGAATGCGGGCGCTGCCAGGACGTCTGCCCGGCCTTCAACACGGGCAAGGAGCTCTCGCCGAAGCTGCTCATCATGGCGCTGCGCGACCAGGTGTTTGCGGACGGACCGAAGCTGTTGCGAGGCGAAGAGGGCTTCGAGCCGCAGCCGCTCGTCCCAGGGGCGGTCACCGACGACGTGGTCTGGGACTGCGTCACCTGCGGCGCCTGCGTGCGCGAGTGCCCGGTATCGATCGAGCACGTCGACCACATCATCGATCTGCGCCGCCACCTGGTGATGGTTGACTCGCGCTTTCCGGCCGAGGCCGAGCCGATGCTGCGCGATGTCGAACGTGCCTCGAATCCCTGGGGCAGGCCCCAGACCGAGCGCGCCGACTGGGCCGAGCGCCTCGGCGTCCGGGTCCTCGAACCTGGCGACCCGCCACCCGACGTGCTCTATTGGGTGGGGTGCGCCGCATCCTTCGACGAGCGCGCGCGCACCGCCGCCGAGTCGACCGCCAAGTTGCTCGCGGCCGCCGGCGTCGACTTCGCGATTCTGGGCCCGCGCGAGTCCTGCACCGGCGACCCGGCCCGGCGAATGGGCAACGAATACCTCTTCCAGTCCTACGCGGAGCAGAACGTCAAGACGCTCAACGATGCCGGCGTCACCAAGGTGGTGGCGAGCTGCCCCCACTGCTTCAACACGATCGGCAACGAGTACCCGGACTTCGGCGGCGACTACGAGGTGATCCACCACACCGAGCTGCTGGCCGGGCTGGTACGCGAGGGAAGGCTGCAACCGAACGCCGCCGAGGACCGAATCACATATCACGACTCCTGCTACCTGGCTCGCCACAACGACGTGCTCAGCGATCCGCGGGAGCTTGTGGCCGCGGTGGGCAAGCCGATCGAGATGGAGCGCAGCGGCAAGCGCACCTTCTGCTGTGGTGCCGGCGGCGCGCACATGTGGATGGAGGAACGAGCCGGCAAGATCAACGAGGAGCGCGTGCGCGAGGCCGCCGAGACCGGCGCCGAGACGCTCGCCGTCGCCTGCCCGTTCTGCACCGTGATGCTCGATGACGGCGCGCGCCAACGCGGCGATGAGCTACGCGTGGTCGACGTCTCGACGCTGCTCGCCGAAGCTCTGATGTAGCCCCGACTCGCAGCGCACGAGCGCGATGAGGGCGGCGACATTCGGCCTGCAAAAGGAGCGCTTGCTTCCACTCTGAGCTAGGAGTAGGGTCGTTGCCAGCACGCGTTTTGCGGAGGGAGTGAGATGTCTCGTCGTCGGATGCTGTTCGTAGCGTTTGTGGTTTCGCTGACGGCCGTGGCGCTGATTGTGCCGCCGGCGCAACCTCAGCCGAACCGGCCTTCACACGTCGTGATCATCGTGCTCGATCAGGCTCGGCCGGACACGATCGATCGCTACGACATGGAGAACGTCCAGGAGCTCCAGCGCCGGGGCGCGAGCTTTCCGAACGCCCTGGTCGGTCACATGGCGGCGGAGACCGTGATCAGCCACAACGTGATCACCAGCGGCCTGCTTCCGAAGGACATGGGCTGGTCGGACGAGGTCTACCGGGACTCCGCGAACGTCCTCGGTACTCCGGGTGCCTACTACGTGACGTCGAGCATGAGCTGCGCGGAGTTCGGGCAGCTGATCGACGCCGGCGGCTACCCCAAGCTCCAGGACTACCTCGACTCCGGGTTCGGCGAGGCGTCGGCGTTCGCCTCGATCTCCCAGAAGCGCACGTCGGCGTGCACCAGCGGCCAGACCGGGTCGGCCGTGGATGACGGCACCGCCACGCCGGATCCGGAGGACATCATCTTCCAGATCCGGGGCAGCAACGTCTCGAGCCTGTGCGGCGATGGCTGGCGGCGACCCGAGTACATCGGTGTCCCGCGCGCCTACTTCGGGTTCACCGACAACTGCACCGACCGTTGGTGGACCTTCCAGGGCGCCGGCGCCTACGGGACCGGCGGCATCTCGCCGGCGAACATCTATCCGCTGGACGGGAACCGGTTCGTGCCCGGGTTCGACCCCGATCACATCGGCGGCGACACCTGGTCAGCCGACGCCGCGATCCGCTTCATCGAGAACGAGCCGGATTGGCACGGACTCATGGTCAGCCTCGGCGGGATCGACAAGCTGGGTCACATGTGGGGGCCGGAGGACGAGGGAGAGCCCGGCGCCGCTCCCGGGTCGGAGGAGGAGATGCGCCACCTGCCGTTCATCGCCAAGAACGCCGACGAGCAGGTCGGGCGGATCGTCGATGCGCTGAGGGCCAGCAGCCTGCTCGACGACACCCTGATCGTGATCACCGCCGACCACGCCGCGATGACGGGTCGTCCCTTCCATGGCGTCCTCGCGCCGGGGGTCGAGAACCCCACGTGCGCGCCGCCATCGACCGGAATCCGATCCGACTGCAACTGGTACTTCGGCAGCGACGCCGACGAGATCTACCGGGATCCGAGCCCCGCGGTGGCGGAGCTCAGGGACGCCCTCGGGGGCAACCTGGACTTCTCCTACGAGGACGGCCACATCGCGGTTTGGCTGCACGACAACTCGCAGGCCAAGAAGGGCGACGCGGCCGCGGCGGTGCTCGACATGCCCGGCGTCATCGCGAGCTATCACACCAACGGCGCCCAGGACGACTATCTCCGCTTCGGAACGAACCCGATGCGAGGCAGTGAGCGCAGCTGGTTCGTCAGGCACGGCGATGAGCTCGTCGACACGATGGCCGAGCCTTCCGGCCCCGACGTAGTCGGCCTGCTCGCGGACAACGTCACCTACGGCGTGATCGGCGACCACGGCGGCCACAACAAGCTCATCCAGAACATCCCGATGGTGTTATACGGGCCGGGCATCGGCTCCAAGGATCCGAACCGGGAGATGCGCTTGGTGGACGTGCTGCCCACGATCCTGACGACCATGGGCGTCGACTACGACCCGGACGACCTCGACGGCGAGGCGGTGAAGCTGCCGAAGCCGTGACGCCGCCGGGGCCCGCCCTCGGGTGCCGAGGGTGGTTGGCGGTCGCCGCGCCGTTCAGCTCAGAATTCGAAGCAGTCGAGCATGTCGACTACGACCCGGACGGCCTCGACGGCGGGGCGGTAAGCCGGTCGCCGTCCCGATCGGTGATCCGGTTATTGCCCGAACTCGCACACTCATTGACGCGATGAAGACGGTTAAGGAAATGCTGACCGCGAAGCGGCTCACCGAGGAGCAGGGCCGGCAGCTCCTTCAGATGCTCGCCGTTCCCCAGCCGACCCGGCCGCCGCCTTGTCCGCTCTGCGGGGGGCCACACCGCCTCGAGCAACGCTGCGTCCTCACGACCTCGGCCTGAGCGCGTCGCCGATCACGGCCACCGGATCGGGGGCCCGATTCGTTCCTCGCTACCACCCACGGATCGTCGAGCGGGTGCGCCTCGCGGCGTGACCCTCATCGCTTCCCGTCTCACGCGAACCGGGAAGTGCCCCCCGACCTTCCCCATGTGGAAGACAGCGACCCAGTCAGACGCTCTGCCCAGCGAGCGTCCCTTCGAGAATCGCTTCCTCCAGGCCCCGCGGGCCGCGGCAATCCCCGGCCTCGTGCACCTCGAGGCCGACGTCGGCCAACGACTCCACGTGAGCCCGGTCCGGGATGCGCCCCAGCGCCACGACGAGGAGGTCGGCTGAAAGCTCCGACTCCAGCTCGGGCGCAAAGAGGTTGCGGAAGCGCACCCGGCCCCGGTCGGCGCCAATGAGCTCCAGGTGATGGGAGAGCCGGACCCCGGCGCGGTAGAGGCGCGCCGCGTAGACGTTTCGCTGGTACTGATGGAGCGTCTCGCCGAGCGCGGCCGAGCCCACTGCCACGGTCACGTCGTTGCCAGCGGCCGCGAGGAGGTCAGCGCAGGCCAGGCCCGACGCGTCTCCTCCCCAGTCGGCGATGACTACCTGCCGGCCGCGCGGCAGTGGACCCCGGAGCACGTCCAACGCCTGCACGACCTCGATCCCGCCGTGTGGAAGGTCTGGCTCGTGCGGGCGAGCGCCGGTGGCGATGACGACCGCATCCGGCGCCAACGCGGTGATGGTCTGGAGATCCGCCTCGGTCTCGAGACGGGTCTCGACCTTCGCGCTCTCGAGCAGATGCCGGTAGTTGCGCGCCAATGAGCGCGCGAGCTCAGCGTGCATCGGCGCGGCCCCGGCCAGCGCGATCTGACCGCCAATTTGGTCGCCGCGCTCGACGAGCACGACCTCGTGTCCGGCCGACCCCGCCTCGGCAGCTGCAGCGAGGCCGGCCGGGCCTCCGCCGACGACCACGATCCGGCGCCGGACTGCAGATCGCGCGGGACCCATCCTGCGCTCGCGGCCCGTGCGCGGGTTCTGCGCGCAGGCGATCGGCGTGCCGGCGTGGTAGTGGGCGATGCACGCGTTGCAGCCGATGCAGCGGAGGACGTCGTCGAGCCGTCCCTCCCGCGCCTTGCGCGGCAGGTCCGGATCGGTGATCAGGGCGCGAGTCATCCCCGCGGCGTCACAGCGCCCCTCGGCGACCAGCCGGTCCGCCTCGACCGGGTCGACGATCCGCGAGGTGGCGACGAGCGGCGGGCCGGCACGGAACGGCCCGGTCAGCGCGGCGATCGCGTTCTCGGGCAGAGGCGGCGGAGGGACGATGCCGACCGAGCCCCGGTAGGTCGAGGAACCGCCCAGGGCAACGCTCACGTAGTCCACCGACGGGGCCACCTCGCCGCAGACTGCTGCCGCCACTTCTGAGTCCGCGGACAGGCGCACACCGACGGCGAGCCCGGGAGCCGCGGCGCGCACGGCCCCGAGGACGGACAGCAGGAAGCTGGCAGGCTCCGACCACTTGTCGTCGCGCCGATTCAGCGCCGGCGTGAAGAACTGCGCGGCGAGGTACTCGTGCGCCGCCGAGATCTCGACCCCATCGAGCCCGGCCTTTGCCGCCAGCGCCGCGACCCGCGCGTACCCGTCCACGATCGACTCGATCTCCTCCGCGGACAGCGCCCGCGGCTCGACGTGGAAGCGGAGGCTCGGGATCGCGGACGGCGCGAGCGCGGGCTCGCGAGGCGGACTGGAGATCTGCTCCCGCCCGCCGTGGAAGAGCTGCACAAAAAGACGCGTGCCGTGCCCGTGAACGGCCTCGCCGACGCGGGCGAGCCCCGGCACGATCTCCTCGCGGTAGCCGGCGAGCGTGTGCGAGGTCAGGAGGCCGGACGGATGCACGGCCGTCGCCTCGAGGACGATCAGCCCCGTGCCCCCGCGGGCACGAGCCTCGTGATAGGCGACGAAGTCCTCGGTCGGAAGATGCTCCTGGACGAGCGTCGTCTGGTGGGCCGTCGAGACGATCCGGTTCTGAAGCTCGACCGAGCCGATGCGTAGCGGGCTGAAAAGCCTGTCGAGCACCCCGGCCTCCTTCTCGCTCGTTCCGGGAAGCTTGCTCGCTGGGGCCGGTTGATAGTACCCGCCGCCATGTCGCCCGGCACCCGGCGGCGTCAGGGCTGCCCGACTAAGCCCGACCCCCTCACTCGCAAGGGTGGGAATCCGCGTGCGCTCTGTAGACCGACGGAAGGCTTCGGACGCCTCCGCCACGCCTGCGTCCGTACGTCGTAGCCAGATCCGATAGGTGGCCCGATACGTCTCTCGCCACGACGCACGGATCGTCGAACGGGCGCGCCTGCCGGCCTGACGACCCCGTCTGTTGACGGGTTCCGGGGGCCGGCTAGCTTTCCGGCTGATTGTTCGCGGTCGCGCCTATCGGCGACGCTGAGATACTGACCAGGGCTCGGGCCCCGGCGCCGGCTTGGTGACTCATCGGCGTGCTTGTCCCCCCACCTGACCGCGACGCCACCGAACTGAGAGGCCCCCATCAGCCAGCCACGACCCACCGATCCGATCGGATCCATTGGATGGACCGAACGCACCGGGGGAGTGCTAACCGCTCGGGAATGCCTAACACTTGCCCGGCCCCTGCTGCGGGGGGAGCTCAGCATTCTTGCCGGCCGTCTCGCGATGGTGCTCCGACTGCACTCGGGACGCCGGAGTTCCATCGATCTGGCGAGCCTGGTGCCTCCCGACTCCCCTCTCGCAAGAGATGCCGAGGTCGCGGCGCACGATCTCTTGACACCGGCACTCCTCAACCACTCGAGTCGTGCCTACACGTGGGGCGCGGCCATCGCCGCACTTCACGGGATCACGTTCGACCGTGAGCTCCTGTACCTGGCTGCAATGTTCCACGACACCGGGATCCCGAGCCCGGTGCCGGACGTCGACTTCACGGTTCGCAGCGCCGCGTTGGCACGCGAGTTCACCGACAGCCACCGCGTGCCTGCCGATATCCGCGAGCTCGTTGCTAACGCGATCGCCATGCACTACACCCCCGGCGTTGGCCTCGAATCCGGTGCCGAGGCCTACCTCCTATCTGCCGGCGCAGCCGTCGATGTGTTCGGCCTACGCAGCAACGAAATACCCGATGCAGTCCGCCAGAGCGTCATCCAGGAGTACCCGCGGTTGGGCTTCAAGCGGGAGTTCGCCGAGCTTCTCCGAGCCGAGGCCAAGCAAGTCCCTCGTGGCCGCGCCTGGTACCTGCACCGCTTCGCCATGAGCGACCTAAGCATTCGGCTCGCGCCCTTCCGTGGTTGATGTGAGCGCAACCGGCAAGGGGTGCGGGCCCGCAGTCCGAAGTCTGTCGTGAACTGAAGACCGCTGGCTCAGACGCCGGGCGGGGGGGTGCCAACGACTCATGATCGGTGGGTAGCCGTGGCCTTGCGTTTTCGACGCTGTCGCGTATAGGGTGGACGCGCCCGCGCGATAGGAATGCAGTTACCGGAAGGGGATCGTGGATGCGAAAGGTCATGGAGGACCAGAGCCAGCGCAATCGCGCTTCGTTCAGCGCGGAGTGCCGATCAGTATCCGCGCGCGTCGCTTCGGCACTGCTCTGCCTTGTCGCCGTCGCGGTGCTCGTCGCCGTCAGCCGTCCCACGGCTGCGCGCTCGGCGGAGCCGGATCCGGTGATCGCCGCGGTGGGCGACATCGCCTGCCAGTCCCTGTCCCAGGGCAACGGTCAGGGAGCGTGCCGCTCCGATGAGATCGCGGACTTGGTCACAGGCCTTGGGCCGGATCGCTTCCTGCCGCTTGGCGACATCCAGTACCAGAACGGCACCACCCGAGAGTTCGAGCGGGTGTACGACGTGCAGTTCGGGCACCTGAAGCCGATCACGATGCCAGCCCCGGGCAACCATGAGTACGGCACCGATGGCGCGCAGGGGTATTTCGACTACTTCGGTCCCGTGTCCAATCCCCCGACCGGCTACTACTCGTTCGACCTCGGCGCCTGGCACATCGTCTCGCTCAACTCCGAAATCTGCGGTGACGAGCCCGGCTGTGGTCCCGGATCGCCACAATACGAGTGGCTGAAGACGGATCTCGCGGAGAACGAGGTCGCCTGCACGCTCGCCGTCCAGCACCACCCGCGGTACGACTGGCGCCCGTTCCAGAAGTGGATCGACGACGAGGGCCAGATCAGCAACAGTGGATCCGAGACGGATCCATACGTCGACCTGTGGGATCTGATGGACGCCTCCGGGGTCGACGTACTACTCGTCGGCCACAACCACATCTACCAGCGCTGGGCGCCCCAGGACGGCGACGGAGTTCGCGACCCGAACGGCGTCACGCAGTTCACTGTCGGGACGGGCGGGCGTTCGCTCTACCCGTTCGGGCCGAAGCCCCGGCCCGCGAACCTCGTCGCGACCCAGAACAAAGCGTTCGGAGTGCTGCAGATGACGCTGCACGACACGAGTTACGAGTTCAGTTGGGTCGGTCTCCCCGGAGACCCGGCCTTCGGCGACGCCGGAACGCGCAGCTGCGTCTAGCGGACATCCGCGCTGCCGCTCCGCGCGAAATGGAGCAGCCGTTGCCACGCTAAGTCCGTGCGTCGCACCTGGATCCGATAGGTGGCCCGATACGTCTCTCGCTACGACGCGCGGATAGTCGAACGAGCCCGCCTGGCGGCTTGATCGCGCGCACGATCGCACCTCGTCGCTACCAGAGCGGCCAGCCGTCGGAACGCGGTCGGGCAGGTTAGTTGACTAGGCCCCGACGGCGTTGGTAGTGTCGATCTCCGAGGTAACGAATGGGCCTAAGGCCTAAGTCGAACCGCATGCGGGGCCGGCGGTGAGCTCAGTTCCGATCCGCTGCGGCGCGGTCCTTGCCGCCATGCTCGCGATCGGCGTTTCGCTGCTGCTCCTGATCCCGGCCGGATCCGGCGCCGGCGCGCCGGAAGCTCGCGGCCTCGGGGAGGAGACCGTCGTGCTGGCGGTCTGGGCGACCATTGAACCCACGACCTCCGGGTTATGAGCATTGATGCCCGCGCTCGGCAAGGCGCCGCGCTGAGCTCAGCCGGCGGCGATAGTCTCCGGATCCGGCTCCTCACCCTTGAGGGAAGGCGCATCGCCGATGCCCGAAGGGAGGACGCGCAGCGCGTCCACGGGTAGGTGGAGCTGCACCGGGGTGCCCTGCTCGTAGGGGATTCCGCCGCCGGTGTTCTGAACGAGCGCCTGGAGCGCTTCCCCGGTGGCGCCCCGGACGATCACCTGGATCGCCGAGCCCACGTAGACGACGCGCTCCACCATGGCCGGGATGCGGTTCGGCCCCGACGGAGACCCGTGCTCTTCGAGCTCGATGCGCTCCGGTCGGATGACGATCTTCGCCTCCCCCGTGACGTCGCGGTCCGTTCCGCGCGTCTCGAGCTCGTAGCCGTCCAGCGCGACGCGGCAGGCGCTCGTGCCGGCACTGACGATGGTGGCCTGCATGAGGTTCGACACGCCGAGGAAGTCGGCGACGAAGAGCGTCTCGGGATCCTCGTAGACGTCCTGAGGCGCCCCGACCTGCTCGATGTGCCCGCCGTTCATGACCGCGAGGCGGTCGCTCATCGTGAGCGCCTCCTCCTGGTCGTGGGTGACGTAGAGGAACGTGATGCCGACCTCCTGCTGGAGCGACTTGAGCTCGATCTGGAGGGCCTTGCGGAGCTTCGCATCGAGGGCGCCGAGCGGCTCGTCCAGAAGGAGCACGGCCGGGTTGAGGACGAGAGCGCGCGCTAAGGCAACGCGCTGCTGCTGCCCGCCCGAGAGCTCGGACGACTTGCGCCTCTCGTAGCCCGGAAGCTGGACGAGCTCAAGCGCCTCGCCGACGCGCTCGCGGATCTCGGCTTTCGGCCGCTTCGCCCGCTTCAGCCCGAAGGCGATGTTGTCGTAGACGTTCAGGTGCGGGAAGAGCGCGTAGTTCTGGAACACGGTGTTGACGTTGCGCTGGTGAGGCGGTGTGTAGGCAACGTCTGTGCCGTCCAGGAGGATCTCACCGGAAGTCGGTTGCTCGAAGCCGGCGATCATTCGCAGAGTGGTCGTCTTCCCGCAGCCGGAAGGCCCGAGGAGCGAGAAGAACTCACCACCCGGGATGTGGAGATCGATGCCGTCCACCGCGGTCACCTCGGCGAACTGCTTGGTCAGCTTGCTCAATTCGATTTCGCCGCGTGCCATTGGTCTCCCGAAACTAGGTGAGGTTGAAGGCGCCGCCGATGTCCTCCGCCGCTTTGCCCGCCCGACGCTCTCCGCGGGTGAAGAAGCGCCAGGTGAGGAAGCCGGCCGTGACAATGAGGAGGGTTGACACCATCATGATCGTTGCGATCGCGTTCACAGACGGTAACGGCGCGGCGCGCGTCGCTGCGTAGATCTGGATCGGGACGGTGTCCGTGGGTCCGCCGCTTGACAGCCACTGGCTGATGACGAAGTCGTCGGCCGAGATGGCGAACACCACGGCGGCCGAGGCGACGATCGCCGGGGTGAGCAAGGGCAGGAGGACGCGCGTCAACGCGACGAACGGCGAGGCCCCGAGGTCGGCGGCGGCCTCCTCGTACTGCCTGCCGATCGAGAACAGCCGACCGCGCACGATCACGACCACGAAGGAGATCGAGAAGGTCACGTGGCCGAGGATCTGGGCGACGCGTTCCCGTGTCAACGAATGTGAAGACGTGGCTGAAGACGAGGAGGAGCGACACGCCCATGACGATCTCGGGCGTGACCAACGGAAAAAGCATGATGAAGTTGGAGGTGCCGGAGCCGCGACCGCGCCAGCGGGCGAGACCGAGGGCGAGCAAAACCCCGATCGGGACAGCGATGAGAACGTCCGCTCCCGCCAGCTTGAAGCTCTGAACAAGAGCATGCGAAAGGGTCGGGTCGTGCAAGACCGAGTCCACTGGATCCCCCCAGTACCAGCGTGTCGAGAAGGAGTCCCAGACCGTGCGCGAGCGGGTCGCATTGAAGGAGAACTGCACCGCGATCAGCACCGGCACGATCGACCACAGGATGTAGGCCCAGGTGAAGACGGCCAGGAAGCGCGGCTTTCCCCATGGGTTGCGGAACCAGCCGCGCAAGCGGGTCAAGGTCGAGGGCTGCGGCCTCGCTCGCGGCTCGGCAACGGCCGTCACAGCGCCCCCACCGTCCCGGCCTCGCGTTGGGCGCGATGGATGCTCCGCATGTAGTAGAGCATCAGGATCGTCAGGAAGGCCGCAAGGACGATCGTCAGCGCGGCGCCGATCGTCGGCTGCGGCCCGCCGTGGAAGTAGAGGTCGATCTGGTTGCCGATCATCGAGGTGCTCGGCGCGCCGGAGACGATGTTCGGCGTGTAGTAGTCGCCGAACATCGGCAGCGTGATGAGGACTGCGCCGCCGAGAATGCCCGTCTTCGAGAGCGGGAGCGTCACCGTGCGGAACGCTGACCACGGGCTTGCGCCGAGGTCACGTGCCGCTTCGAGGTGGCTTCGGTCGATGCGGTCGAGGGAGGCGAAGAGCGGCAGGATCAGATACGGGATGTAGCCGTAGACGAGGGCGAGAATGACCGTCGACGCGCTCCCGCCGAGCCAGTCCCGCGGCTGGCTGAGCACGTGGGTGAACGTCAGGAAGTCGTTGACCCAGCCGTCCGTCTGGAGGAGATTCACCCAGGCGAGCATCCGCATCATGTAGCTGATCCAGAGGGGCAGGATGATCAGGATGAGAATGACGCCCTTCCACCGCCCCGCGTGCCGGGCCGTGAAGTAGGCGACCGGATACCCGATCAGCAGGCAGAGGGCCAGGGAGACGAGGACGTAAACGATCGTCCTGACCCCGACGTCGAACCAGATTCCTCCCGGCGCGAGCCGGCCGAGGACCTCGTTGAGCCAACCCACGTTCCATTCGAGCGGGTTCCAGATCGGGAACCGGCTGGAAGAGGATCGGGTCGACCGTTCCCAGCGCGACCCCGAGGACCGCATAGAACGGAACGACGAAGAGGAGAACGAGCCAGAGAACGCCCGGGAGCGCAAGAGCTGGGCCACAACCAGCGCCGGTACACGACGCCCTAACGCTCGCGCCCCGGACCCGTCAACTCCCTCCTCCGGCGAGGAAGTTCGAGTAGCCGTCCTGCCACAGCTGCTGTCCCTGAGACGTGAGCGTCCCGTACTGCAGCGAGTCGGGCCCGAGATCCTCGTTCGTCAGAACGCTGTTCTCCAGGTTCTCGGGCACGACTCCCTTCTGCACCAGGGTGCTCGGGTCGATCTCGTTCAGCGGGGGCTGATACCCGTTGAAGTCGACGAAGTTCTCATAGGCGACGCCGTTGTCGAGGAGGTAGTTGAGGAAGAGGTGCGAGAGCACCGGCTTCTCCGTCGTCGAGCAGATCGCGAAGCAGTCGTTCTGGACCGGCACCTTTCCGTGGGGCGCTTTCCAGATAGGCGAGCGGCGCAGGCCGGGGTGCCCTTCGGGAGGTAGTAGATGTAGCCCGCGATCATGTCCCCCGACCACGCCTGGTGGAGCCAACTCGACCCCTCCGGGACCGTCTGGTACTGGAGGTCGTCCACCTTGATGTTGCAGACGTCGTAGAGCTCCTTGAGGTCGGAAACCGCCTGG
Organism: uncultured Solirubrobacterales bacterium; assembly: GCA_963729075.1. Classification (GTDB taxonomy): domain Bacteria; phylum Actinomycetota; class Thermoleophilia; order Solirubrobacterales; family 70-9; genus WHSW01. The sequence continues at coordinate 164,681 of CAVSMU010000007.1, forward strand.
TTCACGAGCGCCGGGATCCTCGGTGTTGATGTCCGTGATCCCCTTGCGCAGGAGCGCCATGCCGATCGTCTCCCGGTTCTCGGAGAGCAGCGCCACCTTGCCCTTGTACGCCTGGGACTCCCAGAAGATGTCCCACGGCTGCTCCATGCCGGCGATGTCCTCTTTGATCTTGTCCGTCCGCCATGCGATGCCGGTGGCGTAGCACGGTGTAGGGAACGGTGTAGCGCGACTCGCCGTCGTAGAACGGGTCGACGAGCTGCGGCCAGATGTTCTTCTGGAGGTTCGGGATGTAGTCGAGGTTGAGCGGCTTGATCAGCTCGCCGGCAACGCCGATATCGAGCGTGTCCGGCGTGATCTCCATCACGTCGGGCGTGACCGCTCCGGAGGCAAGCCGCTGGAGTCCGGAGTTGACGTTGTCGAACGGCGTGTACTGGACTTCGACGCCGTACTTGGCCCCGAACTCCGTGAGGAGCTTCTTGTAGAGGTAGGCGGGATAGTTGAAGACGGTGAACGTCCCGCCTGTCTCCGGCTCGAGCCCCGACTCGATGGGATCCTCCCAACGCGGCAGGGTCACGCGCTTGTCGGGCCTCGCGAGTGGCAGGCCTCCCGGCCCGGCGAGTTCGCCGCCCGTGCCGGTGCTCTCGCTCGTCGTGTTGCCGCAGGCGGCGAGCAGGGGGCCAGCACCGGAGAAGGCCGCGGCGGCACCTGCGCTTCGTAGCAGGAAACCGCGCCTGCTCAGGGAGTTCGGCCGTTCCTTCGGGTGGTGCGTCATTCGAGTCCCCTCCTGAGTTCGGTGTCCGCGAGGTGGGGCACGGTCTCACGGACAGCGTATTTTGCTGCCCCCGATCCATCCCCCGCCGCGGTCTCGTAGGCCGCCGCCCCCAACTCACAGTCGAGGAGCGATTCGGCCATCTCGAGCGCACAGCGAAGCATCCGCTCGCGAGCTACATCGGGGTCATGCAGCGTCGCCTGGACGGCGAGTCCGTCGAGGAGCGAGCCGAGCAGCAGAGCCACCTCGTCGGCATCGGCGTCACCGAACTCACCCGCCCCCTGCCCGGCTCGGATCACGGCCGCGATCTCCTCGCGCCAGCGGTTGTCCAGTCGCTGACGAGCTTGTCGCGACGCGGGATCACGAAGAGCGCGGGCCCAAAGCTCGATCCACAGGGTCCAGTCGTACTCCTCGGCTGAAGCCTCGATCATGAACCGCAACTGGTCGCGCGGGCGCTCCAACAGGTGAATGCGCTCGCGCATCTCGACGTAGAAGCGCTCCTCGTCGACCGTCAGCGCCTCGGCGAGCAACTCGTCCTTCGACCGGAACCAATAGAGCACCGCCGGTGGGCTGGTGCCCGCTCGTTCGGCGACGTCCGCGATCCGCGTCGACGCAAGGCCGCGTTCGACGATCACGTCTGCTGCGGCCCTGAGCAACTGCGGTCTACGGATATGGTCGATCTGCGGACGCGGGCTCACGCCGGTCTCTCCTCGCCCGAACGCTGAACTGCCGTTCAAACTATCACCGCTCGGGCTGAGATGCGAGCAAGCCGGACGGTGGCGGACCCATCAGACATGTGGTGGAGTTAGAGCCGCTTGCCTGATCCCGCTCCGCCGCCGACGACGCAACGCGCCAAGGAGGGCGACGCGCCCTCGCGGCCGCCGCTGATCCCGCGCAGCGGCACGTTCATCGCGCTGGTGGTCGGGCTGCTGATCGTCAACCTCGTCATCTCGTTCATGACCGGGGGTCCGAGCGACCGCGAGCGGGTGCCGTACCAGCCGTTCTTCGTGGACCAGCTGACGGACGGAAACGTCGACGAGATCACGTCGCAGGCCGATTCCATCGAGGGTGAGCTGAGCGAGGCGGCGACCTACGACCCGCCCGGGGATGAGGAGCCGGTCGAGGTGACGAGCTTCGAAACCGAGGTGCCGGCGTTCATCGATCGCGCCGGGCTCACCGAGCTCCTCACCGACCAGGAAGTGGTGATCAACGCCGAGCCGCCGGACGAGGGACGTTCGCTGTGGGCGACGCTGCTCCTCGGCTTCCTGCCCACCCTGCTCTTGATCGGGTTCTTCGTCTGGCTCGCGCGTCGCCAGCTGCGCGGGGGCTCCGGGGGCGTGCTCGGCGGCTTCGGGCGGGCGACCGCTCGGCGCTTCCAGCACGGCGAGCAGGAGCGAGTCACCTTCGACGACGTCGCGGGGATCGACGAGGCCGAGGACGAGCTCGTCGAGATCGTCGACTTCCTCAAGCGGCCCGAGCGCTACCGCGCGCTGGGCGCGCGGATCCCCCGCGGCGTCCTGCTCTACGGGCCGCCGGGAACCGGCAAGACGCTGCTGGCACGCGCCGTGGCCGGGGAGGCGGACGCGGCGTTCTTCTCCCTCTCGGCGTCCGAGTTCGTGGAGGCGATCGTCGGCGTCGGAGCATCGCGCGTGCGCGACCTCTTCAAGCAGGCGAAGGAGGCGACGCCGGCGATCGTGTTCATCGACGAGCTCGACGCCGTCGGCCGGGCGCGCTCGGGCAACGTCAGCGGCCTGAGCGGCGGCCACGACGAACGCGAGCAGACGCTCAACCAGATCCTCACCGAGATGGACGGGTTCGAGGCCGACACGAACGTGATCGTCCTCGGCGCGACCAACCGGCCCGAGGTCCTCGACCCGGCGCTCTTGCGGCCGGGACGCTTCGACCGGCGGATTGCCGTGCAGCCGCCCGACAAGAACGGCCGCGCGGAGATCCTGCGAATCCACACTCGCTCGATCAGGCTGGGCGCCGATATCGATCTCGAACAGATCGCGGCGGCGACGCCCGGTGCCACTGGCGCCGATCTGTCGCTGATCGCCAACGAGGCGGCGCTGTTCGCGGCGCGGCGCGGTCACAAGGCGGTCGAGCAGCGCGACTTCACCGACGCGATCGAGAAGACGATCCTGGGCACCGAGCGTCAGGTGGTGATGAGCGATGAGGACCGCAAGCGCACCGCGTACCACGAGGGAGGACACGCGCTCGTCGGCATGCTGACGCCTGGCGCTGACCCCGTTCGGAAAGTCTCGATCATCCCGCGTGGCATGGCGCTGGGCGTGACTTTGTCCACCCCCGAGAGCGACCGCTACAGCTACGCGCGGGGTGAGCTGATCGCGAAGATCAAGGTGGCGCTGGGCGGGCGCGCGGCGGAGCAGGTCGTCTACGACGAGGTGACGACCGGCGCCGAGTCCGACATCCAGAACCTGACCCAGGTCGCGCGGGGAATGGTCGGGCGCTGGGGGATGAGCGAGGCGATCGGGCCGCTCGCGGTGACGGACGGCCGCGCCGACGGCGCGCTCCTCCCCGGAGCGGCGACTCCAGCGCCCGAGACCCAGAAACTCGTCGACGACGAGACGCGCAGGATCGTCGAGGAGGCCGAGGCCGAGGTAATCGAGCTGCTGCGCCGCGAGCGAGCCCGGCTGGATGCCCTGGCGGAAGCCCTCCTGGAGAAGGAGACGCTCGAGCAGGCTGAGGCGTACGAGGTCGCCGGCGTCGAGCAGCCGAAGTTCGACGCGGAGGAAGAGGCGAAGGCCGTCGCCGCTCCCTAGGGGCGGTCCTCGTCGTCGGGCTGACGGGTCCTCGTCGTCGGGTTGGTTCTGAAGCAGCACGTCGCGGGCCACCCCCTCCAGGGAAGCCGGGACGAGCACCTCGCGGGGTCCCGCGGCGAGGAAGTCGGGCACGTCGAATCCAGCTGCCCGGCGCACCAGAGTCGGCACGCCCTCGGCCTGCAGCAGGTTCTCGAGGAACTCGGCCTCGGATTGATTGTTGGCGAGGGCGACGAACACGAATTCGTCACCGGAGGTTTCGGAGTTCATGATCGCGCTCTACGCCTTCGGGTCAAGCGGCGGTGCTGCGGCAGCTGCGGCTCTCTCACGGGATCAGCGCCACCGCCGCCTCTGGAGTCGTCGCCCGGAAGCTGAAGCTCTCCTCCAGGTAGAGCTGAACCGACTCGTCGTCGTGGCTCAGATAGCCGATCGACAGATCCTGTCCGGACTCGAACAGGAAGTCGCCGCCGCGGAGGCTGAGCACGGCGCCGCCCTGCACCGCCGGCGCCCAGAGGATCGGGCCGTCGAGGATCTCGCGCAGGTGCTCCAGCAAGGGGTAGCCGCCGTGCTGGCTGGTCTCGAGCACTCGCGTGTGGGCCTCGGGGCTGAGCGCGAGGCCGTACGGCCCGGTGACGCCGACGGCTCGCAGTGCGTCCACGGCCTTGGCTATGTGACGCGGATAGCGCTCGCAATCCTCGCCAAGCCTGATCGTCTCGTTCGGCGAGGCCTCGATCACGCCGGTGATCCCGGCCGCCTCCAGGCCGTGGAAGACGACCGCGTTCTCCGCCGCGGCGATCCGCAGTGCGGCGTGGTCCAGGGCTTCGAGGTCGGCGTCCTCCGCGCCCCGCTCGACGTCGTCCAGCTCGGCGCGCGAGACCGCGAACCCCACGCGCAGCTCGACCAGCCCGAGCACGCGCCGCTGTCGGGCCGAGACGGCTTCTCCGGCCGCGTCGCCAAGCGCCTCGGAGCGGCCGAGGTTGGTCGCCGAGTGGGCCCAGCCATGGGGCCCAGCGAAGTCGACGAGCTTGCGGGCTGCGAGTGCGGGCGTCACCCGGTCCCGGGCCTCCTCGTCGAGGACCCGCCACCCGTCCTCGGTGATCGGTGCATGCGCACGCAGCAGGTGGCTCATCAGGCCGCGTCCCTCAGGCTGCCGATGCCCAGCGACTCGCTGCCGACGAGCGGAGCCCCCTTGGCCGCCTCCTCCTCGGTCGCCGCCTCCTCTGACGCCTCGCTCAGCTCGACGATGTCACCGTCGGTGAAGAGGATGCCCTCGGCGATCTCGCGCCACAGGGGCGTGCGCCGCATCAGGAACTCGAGGTCCATCGAGAAGTGTTTGAACTCTTCGCCGAGCGCGTCGCGCATGATCGCCCGCGCCTGCGGATCGCGCTCGATGGAGAGACGCTGGTGATACCAGTCGATCGCTTCCGCCTCCTCGATGACCGACGCGCATAGCCTTGCGAACGTGCGCGCTTCCTGCGAGAGCTCCTCCGGTGGCTCGTGGTATTGGTCGAATCCCAAGCCGCCACTCCTTTCGGTTGTCCATGCCGGCGCTTGACCCAACGGATGCCCGCCTAAGCATCTCTGATCCGTCGAGACGACGTCTCGACCGCGCGCGACGGCAAGCTGGCGAAGGCGTAGAGTCGTGGCATGGACGACGAAAGCATCCGCAATCGGATCGAGTCGATGGTTGATGAGGAGCAGCGGCTCCTCCGGGATGCGGGCGGTGCGGGTGCGGACGAACCGAGGCACGAACGGCTCGAGGAGCTGCGGATCGAGCTCGACCGCTGCTGGGACCTGCTCCGTCAACGCCAGGGCCGTGAGGAGTTCGGGCTCGATCCCGAGAACGTCCACGCACGCGACGCGGACACCGTCGAGAACTACGAGCAGTAGGTCTCCGTCTAACGCCTCGCGAGCTTCGCAGGGACCAGCCGCGCCAGCTCGCGCCACGGACCCTCGAGCCGCTCGCCGTCGAGGAAGAAGGTCGGCGTGCTTCGGGCGCCCGCTCGCTTCCCCGCCGCGACGTCGGCGAGAACGCGCTCGCGAAACGTGCGCTCCTCGAACGCGGCCACTGCCTCGTCGCGTTCCAGCTCGAGCTCCTCGGCGATCTCCAGGAGCGCGTCGCGGGAGAACTCCCTGCGGCCGGTGAGGAGAAGCGAGTGCGCCTCCCAGAACCTCCCGTTCCTAGCCGCCACCTCCGAGAGCTCCGCGGCCAGGTCCGCGCCGGGATGGAGCTCGGGATCGGGAAGGTGCCGCCAGACCAATCGCATCTCCGGGTGCCGTTCGAGCAACGACTCGATCGGAAGCTTCGCCGCGTTGCAGAACTGGCAGCCGAAGTCGCCGTACTCGACCAGCGTCAGCTTTGGATCGGACGCCCCGGTCACGTGATCGTCCGGCCCGACGGGTGCCAGGTTCGCCATACCCGGTCAGCGAGCCGGGCGGCGGCTATAGAGGTAGCGCACCCAGACAAAGCCAAATGGGGCCCTCGGCCCTCTGCTACGCAAATCGCTTCACAAAGTCGAGGGCGGCCTGGGCGACCTCGCGCCAGCCGCTGTCGATCGTCAGCGAGTGGCCGCGGTTGGGGATCCTCTGGATCTCGGTGACCGCCTTGTTGTGGCGCTGGCGCTTGTAGGCCGCGTTCCCGATCGCCGGGGCCACCGTGTGGTCCTTCTCACCTTGGATGATCAGCAGCGGCCCCCGTCCGGGATTGCGGATGTCGAGCTTCGCCTCGGAGAACGGGTTCAGGTTGGCGTTCGCCATCTGCATCAGGGCGACCCCCGGGGCGGCCACGTGATAGCTCTCATAGAGCCGTTTGGTCTCCTCCTCGCCGAGGGCGTTCGCCCATCCGTACTTGAACTGGTCGAAGGTGAGGGTCACTGCACGGCCGCGGTTGAGCGGGTTCTTGAGCACCGGTAGCGACGACCGCAGCGACGAGATCGGCAGGGGCAGCACGCCGCGGAACGGGCCGGCATCGATGCCCACGGTCGCCGCCGAGAGCCCCCGGTCGGCGATCAGCTGGGCGAGCAGGCCGCCGGTCGAATGGCCCATCACCGCCGGCTTCTTGTTCAGACGGCCGATCACCGCCGCCGTGTGGTCGGCGACCTGACCAAGCGTCTTCTTCGCGAACACGTCGGGGTGGGCGCGCGCCGCCTCGACGGTTTCCGGGTCGTCGGGCCAGTCCGGCGTCACGCCCGCGTAGCCGGCCTCCTCGAAATAAGCGACCCAGTTGTCCCAGCTCGACGGCAAGAGCCAGAGGCCGTGGATGAAGACGACTGGCGTCCGTCCGCTCGCGTTGGCCTGTTGGATCTGTCGCTCCTCACGCTCACTGATCCCATCCGCGCCGGCTTTCGACTCGTCAGCCATCGGACGCCCCTTTCGCTTTGAGTGGATTGACGGTAGCGAGCTTCTCGGGGGCGGTGCATTCGCATCCGCCAGGACGCCAGTGGGGTACTGATCAGGGCCCTCGAGCCGTGACCGACCGTCGGGCCTTGGGTCCTCAGCCGGGAACGTCGACGAACTCGTCCAGGAAAGCCTGCACCGAGGGCCGAGGAAGTTCGGACCCCCCGAGTCCCCGAAGCACGTGCCGCCGTCGCTCAGGCTGGGTTCTGGGAGAGATGCAGCTACGTCGACGTCTGATCGGTCACGCGGTCGAACTGACGCGCAGCTCGTCGATCAACACCGCGGCGAGCGCGTCGACGGCGCGGCGCAGCACTTCGTCGTCGCCCTCCGAGGGCAGTGCGTGCACGCCAGCGACATCAACCTCATCGAGCGAGGCGGCGGCAACGCTGCCGGTCAACACAACGGCCCGATCGACGTCCAGGATCCGTCCAGAGTCCAGCACCACGCGCACCCGCTCGCCCGGCGCGCGGCCGACGGCCCTCGCCTTACCGCGGATCCGGGTCAGAAATGCGCCCCGCGCCACCCGTTCAGCCTCTCTCACCACCCCGCGCAGCCGCGGGCCGGCACGCCCACGCGCCTCGATCAGCATTACCTGCAGCCGCTGTCCGTCGTCGGAGCCCTCGAGAAGCCGCGCGGCGAGCAGGTTTCCGCCGGTGCCCCCGCCGATTATCGAGATCGTCGGAATCCCTCTACTCCTCGCTATCGGTCTGCATCTACTTTGTAGACTAAACCACTCAAGAAAGTACTCAACCAGCTCGCGGCACCCCGAGGCTCGCAACTCTCCGGTTAGCGGCAGATCGCGCGTTCGGTGTTCTCGACCAGGATCCGGGCCGTTTCGTCCGCCGATAGGCCGCGGCCGGTGTAAAGCAGATCGAACGCCTCGAAGCTGGCCGCGATCCACAGCACGTGCGCAGCCTGGGTGATGCCGACGCCGGGCCGCAGTTGCTTGTGCCGTGAGAGTCTGCGGGCGAGCCACGCCATCCCGTCCGACCGGTTCTCCTCGACTCGGCTGATCGCTCCGCCGGTCGCCTCCTTCTCGAGCTCCTCCATCGAGTACAGGGCCCGGAACACGTCGCGGTAGGCGGCGAAGATATGAACGCCGGCGGTGATCCCACCGCGGAGGGTGTCCCGGGGATCCTGAACCCGGACCGCCTCGAGCAGGCGGGGGTACCCGGCGCGGTCGTAGACCTCGAGGGCGACGGCGTCGAAGAGGCCCGCGCGCGAGCCGAAGATGAGGTAGACGGTGGAGCGGGCGACCCCTGCCTCTCGGGCCACCGCGTCGACGCTGACCCGCTCCGCCGGCGCCTTTCGCAGCCGGTCGATCACCGCGTCGATGATCCGTCGCCGCGTCTCCGCGGCCGACTCCGCCCGGACCTTCTGCTCGTACGCGCGGGCCACGTTGTGTGAACCCTATCACTTTCACTTGACAGCTTGTCTTGTGAATGTCAGGCTGCGTACTGACAAGACAATCTGTCCGATGAAAGGTGAGAATGGAATGGCTGCTCAGGAGGTCGATGTACTGGTGGTGGGTGCGGGCCCTGCGGGGCTGACCGCTGCGGCGACGCTGGCACGCTACGGAGCGGTGGTGCAGGTGGTCGATCGCAAGCGCAGGCTCTCGACACACCCCCGCGCGACAGTCGTCAGCACGAGGTCGATGGAGCTCCTGCGCTCGTGGGGGCTCGAGGACGAGATCAAGGCCGGCGGCATGCCCGAGGTCGAGTGGCTAGCGCTCGTGACCGAGACGCTGGCCGACGCGGACCGGGGCGAGCTCGCGACGCTCGGCCTGCCCACCAAGGATCAGGCCGCAGTGCTGAGCCCGACGGCGCCGCTGTGTGCGCCGCAGCATCACACGGAGGCGGTACTGCTGGCTCACGCGCGCTCGCTCGGGGTCGAGGTCGCCTTCGGCCAAGAGGTCCTGCGCCTCGACGGGGGCGACGACGGCGCGGAGGCGCTGATCCGCGAGGGCGATGGCACGCGTGCGGTGAGCGCCCGCTACGTCATCGGCGCCGACGGCGCGCACAGCATCGTCAGAAGCGCGCTCGGAATCGAAATGGCCGGGCCGGGCGAGATCGACGACGTCTCGGTCACCGTTGCGTTTTCTGCTCCCCTCTGGGATCTCGTCGGCGGGCGGCGCTACGGGCTCTACCCCATCGTCCGTCCCGACATCCCCAGCGTCTTCGTGCCCTCGGGCACCGGCGACGACTGGGTCTTCGGGATCGGCGAGGACCTCGTGGGTTCGATCGACGAGCCGGAGCTGACGCGCCTGATCCGGACCGCCGCCGGCGTGACCGACCTGCGGCCGCGGATCCACCAGGTCAACACGTTCAAGTTCGCCGCTGAGATCGCGGACCGGTTCCGGTCGGGGAGCGCGTTCCTGATCGGCGACGCGGCGCACCGCGTGAGCCCTCGCGGTGGTACCGGGATGAACGCCGCGATCGCCGACGGCCACGATCTCGGCTGGAAGCTCGGCTGGGTGCTGAGGGGCTGGGCTCGAGAAGAGCTGCTTGAGACGTACGAGGCCGAGCGCCGTCCGGTCGTCGCCCACAACGTCGAGCGCTCGATCGACGAGCGAGGCTCGTACCGGGAACCGGTCGACGAGACCCACATCGACCTCGGCGGGCGGATCGCGCATCTGTGGGTCGAAGCGGACGGTGGGCGCGTGTCGACGCTCGACCTCGTCGGCGATGGCCTGACCCTGTTCACGGGCCCGGACGCGGACATCGACGCTCCGACCCCGACCAACGGTTCCGCGCCGCTCACAGTTCGAGCGCTGCCGGCGATGACCGCGCGGGCTCTGGGGATCGCACCCGGCCGCTCGCTGCTCGTCAGGCCGAGCGGCGTTCCCGTGGGGAGCAGGCCGGAGGTTGCCTCGCCGCCGTGCATAGTGGGTGAGGCTACGGCGGGAAGACGCGTCCGCATCGCCGCCGCCGAAGGCCGCCAGTGATCGAGCCGATCACGGAGCTGAGCGAAGGGCGGTCATCTCGCCGGGCGGTGCGCCCGTTGAGGGGCGGGGACGGCGGCCTCGACGATGCAGCGTGATCCCGTGCAGCGCCTGAGCTTGCCGAGCAACTCGACGAGCTTCCTGGGCCGATTGAGCGAGGGCACGCACGAGCTCGTCATCCACGTCGTCGGCACCCTCTTCGGCGATCCCATCGATTTCACCAACACGACCACGATCATCGTCACCAAGCGGTAAGCGCTGTCGGCATCGGCGGGTAGATGCCGCTTACCTCACGGGCATGCCTAGAGCTCCACCTCGCGCCCGGCGCGTCGCTCTCGGGCGGCTCGCAGCACCAGGGCTGCCGCAGTCCCGTCTTGGACGGCCACGCCAACCGACTTGTAGAGCGTGATCTGCTCCGATGAGGTGCGGCCGGGTTTGGTTCCGTCCACGAGCTCACCGATTTCGGCTACATGATCCGCGTCGATCAACCCCTGCTCGATTGGCTGGACGAGGTCATTCGATCTCGGGTCGTTAGACCCGGGAGGCACCGCTGCCAGCGCGGCCTCGCGCGACTCGACGACTACGACTGCATCGGCAATGGTCGCGTCGTCCACCTCCCGCCCACGTGGGTTGTAGCCGACCGAGGTGACGTGCACGCCTGGCGCGAGCCACTCGCGCTTAACCACCGGCTCGATGGCGTGGGTGGTGGCGCAAATGATGTCAGCGCCGTCGCACGCCTCCTCCCACGACCCGGCCGCCCGCACCTCCAAGTCGAGCTCGCCGGCCAGTTCCTTGGCCATGGCGTCCGCTTTAGCACCGTCACGCCCGCAGACGCGCAGTTCTCCAAGCGGCCGAACTCGCGTAACCGCGCGTGCGTGTGAGCGGGCCTGGACGCCCGTGCCGAGGATGGCGATCGTTTCAGCGTCATCGCGTGCCAGCAGGCGGGTGGCGAGAGCGGAACCCGCGCCCGTTCGGATCGCCGTGATCGCGGTGCCGTCGAGGAGCGCCGTGGGGGTTCCGTTGTCCGGGTCGAAAACGGCGATCACCGCCTGGTGTGCTGGTAGGCCGGACTCGGCGTTATGGGGAAAGAGCGTGACCAGCTTGCTCGCCAGGGCACCGGCGGACGGCGCATAGCCCGGCATCGCCGCCAACAGGCCCTCCCGTTCATCCACGCGCGCCGCGATGCGGTTCGGAACCGAGGCGCGACCCGAGCTCAAGTCGGCCATGGCGCCCGCCAGCGCGTCGATCAGGTCATCCAGATCCAGGAGTTCCTCGACCTCACGCTCGCTCACCAGCAACATCGGCCGACCCTATCCGTTGGCGCCAGGTGTCTCGAACCGAGACTCGTACTCTGCGCGTCCTGAGCGGGAGCGGCTCGCGGCGTGTGTTCAGCGTCGATGTCGGAGGAGAACGCGGATATCGTGAGCACGAGTGTCAGAGCGAAATGTGGAGATCGTCCGAGCTGCGTTCGAGGCGTGGCAAGGAGCCGGGATGGTCGCCGTCCTGGATTTCCTCGCCCCCGAGATCGAATGGAAGGTCCGGACCGATCTCCCGGATGCCCGGCTCTACAGGGGACACGAGGGGATCCGGGAGCTCATGTCCCACTTCGATGAAGTGATGGAGGACATGTGGTTTCAGCACCAGGAACTGATCGCGGTTGGTGAAGAGCAGGTCCTCGCTCCGCTTCGCTGGGGCGGGCGTGGCAAGGGCAGCGGCGTGGACTTCGACGAGGGCCGGGAAGCTTGGCTGTTCACCGTGCGTGCGGGGAGGATCACGCGAGTCGAGGAATTCGCGACAAAACAGCAAGCCCTCACGGCTGTCGGGCGGCAGGACCCCCGGCAGAGCTCGCACCCTGCCTGACCGCTACCGCTCCTCGTCCTAGCAGAAGCGGTGCGAGCTGTCGGATACAGCCGTCGCCGCTGCCACGTTAGCCCGTCGGTCGCGGACCCGCCCGGCTACCGCTGACGGCGCCGGGGTACGCGACCCGCATCTTCCCGCGCCCCAGCACGTCGACCTCGTCGCCGGGCACGCAGGCGGCGATGTCGTGCGCCTCGGTCTGCAGGCGGCGGCGCAGGACCGCCAGGGCGGGCAGCCCGAGCAACGCCGGAATCGAGAGCAGCAGGCCGCGGTAGGCGATCACGGCGACCGCGGCGTCGGTGACGTCGATCCCGTAGATGACGAGCGTGCCGATCAGGGCGCCGTCGACGCCTCCTATGCCGCCCGGCAGCGGGATCAGGCTTCCCAACTGGCCGATGATGTAGGCGAGCAACAGCACCCCGACCGGCGGCACGTCGTTGCCGAAGGCGGCGAAGCAGACGCCGAGCATGGCAACGTCGAAGAGCATGTAGCCGGCGGCGCCGAGGATGATCAGCGGCTCGTGGGCGCGCAGCAGCGCGAGCGCCTCGTCGACGCCCTCGCCGACAACTCGAAACACGCGGGCGACCCGGTCGCGCTGCGTGCGTTGCGCCAGCCTGCCCGCCGTCGACCGCGCGCCGAGCGCGAGCGAGACCAGCAGGACTCCCCCGAGCGCGGGAACGATCCCGTAGAGCACGCTGGGAGCTCCGGACAAAGCACCCGTCGCCAGGGCGATGCCGCCGAGGATGAGGAAACCGACGTTGGCGAGGCTGGTGAGGAGGAAGAAGGCGACGGTGCGGCGGGCGATGTGGCCGACCGCGACCCCCCCGCGACGCAGGATCCATGCCCCGAGCGCGAGGCCGCCGGCGCCGCCGACCGAGAGGATCGAGTTCGCGGCCAGCTCGGAGAGGCCGATCTCGGTGCTCGTGCGCCAGCTCATCCGCTGGCAGAACACGGCGCGGAAGACGAGCACATAGGACGCGCACGAGAGCACCTGCAGGCCGGCCGCGACCGCCAACCAGCCCGCCTCCGCGCCCGCGAACCGTTCTCTCAGCGACGCGAGGCCCGGAGCCAGGACGACGACGGCGACCACCACCACGGCGACCGCCGCCAGCACGAGCAGCGAGTGGCGCAGCCGCGAGGAAGAGAACTCTTCCGGAAGCGGCTCCGCCTCGACCGTCTCGAGGGAGTTGACGGTGAAGGAGGGCGTCTCAGGCACTGGCGGGGCCGCCAACGTTACCCGCGCGGGCCCTCGACATCCGGACGAATCCGGCGTCGGCCGATCTAGTCCTCACGACCACCGAGCCAATCGCGAGGGTGGCGGACGATCTGCTGCGGTGGATCGCGGATCTCCACCACCCCCGACCGTGAAGCGACGATGCTGGTTTGCGTCGCCGATTCACCTGGTGATCGCGCCGCTCCTTGCCGGACGCCGGGCGCCGACCGGCGTCGGCGGGATTACTTCTGCTGCTCGATCCAGGAAAAAATCGCGCGGGAGTGGGTGATGACCGTCCCGTCGGGCAGCTTGAGCGCCGGCAACTTCGTCGCTCCGGTCGCCTCGCGCAATTCGTCACGCGAGCCCTTGCGCAGGAACGGGATCGGACTGCCATGGGCGGCGATCACCTTCTCGTACTCGATCCCGGAAGCGCGCAGCGCCTCCTGCACGCGGCGACACGGGTGGATCCGCGGGCCGCCGTCATCGCCATGGCAGACGAACAATGTCGGGGTCTCGGCCAAGCGGTAATGACCCGGAGGCCGCAAGTTCAGATCCTGCCCCCGCTGATCCCTGGGTTGGAGCGGACCTGAGGTGGTTTCGTACCCGCCGTGGTCGTCACGAAATCGGTGACCAGCGGCCAGTAGCGATCCGGGGCGTCCTTCCAGGTGAAGTGGCCCGCTCCCTCGACGACCGCGAGCTGCGGGACCCGCCCGGGCAGGGCGTCGGCGATCTCTCGGGCAGCGTCCACCGGAGCGATGGGGTCGAGCTCGCCCACGCAGACCAGCGTCGGACATTCATCCGGGCCAACTGATCAAGGACGTCGAACCGGCGCAACAGCTCGAGGCCGGGTGCATTCAGCTCCGCGTTGACGACCGTGCGGGCCCGTTCCTGCCTGCCCACCACCCAGGGGCCGAAAAGCCTCCAGCAGGGGGCCCACTCCTCCGGCGTGACCGACGCGCTGTCGCCGCCGTAAACGCGCTCAACGATCGCGGCAACCTCGTCGCCACCGGCTCGGCGAAACTCCTCGACGGTCCGGCCCAGGTCGAACCGCGCGAATGCGGACTGGAGCACCAGCGCCCGGGCCTGGCAGGGGTGGCGTATCGCATAGACCATGGCGACGGAGCCGCCCAGGGAGTGCCCATAGACAACGGGCCCGGCGATACCGAGCGTGTCGCAGAAGTCACGGACAGTGTCGGCGCACGTCTCGAAGCTCCAGCTCGCCGGATCGCCCCACTCGGAACGGCCGTGACCGGGCAGGTCCAGGTAAACGATCTGCGCCACGTCCGAGAGCCGTGCGAAGTCGGGCTTGAGGTAGGAGTGGTCGAAGCTCCCGGGCCCACCGTGCAGTAGCACGATGGTGGGCCGCTCGCGCATCTCGCGGCCGTCGGGCACGAGCGCGGGGCCCTCGACGTCGAACCAGAGCCGCTGCCCGTTTACGTCGACCTGCATGCGACCCCATTCTGATGCAGAGGTCACGGTTTCGGAGACATACCGCTTCTCGATGCAAAGCGCAACGATCGCGCAGCTACCAGTCGGGCAGCATCTACCACGCCGCCGGCTACCACTTGGCTACTACTTAGCTGCCGAAGCGGGCTCTGACGCGTGCCTCACACATCGTCCCCAGGCCAGCCGAAGCCCATCAATCCCGTCGGAAGCGCACGCGGCCCCGCGAGGGCAGGGAAGAGGCGCGGCCGGCGGAATTCCGGCCGCGCCTAGCCGTCCGTAGGCGCCGACAACCTCAGTAGCGGCCGATCCGCAGGCGGCGCTGAACGTCGTCCAGCCAGCGATCCGAGGAGGCGCTGGCCTGCGCGGGGGGCTGTGCCGCGCGGCTCAGGCCCGCCGTCGTCGCCGATGCCGGCGGCTTCTCGGGCGTGAAGATCCAGACGTCGAACAGGTCGTCGAGCTGCTCGCCCGAGATCTGCTCGGCGAGGGCCATGAACTCCTCGGTCGTGCCGTTGCCGCCGCTCTGGCTCTGGGCCCACTGACGCGCGATCTCGAAGAAGTCGGCGTCGCCGACCTCGTTGCGCAGCGCCTGCAGGGTCATCGCTCCGCGCACGTAGCTCTGGTCGCCGAACAGGTCCTCGACGCCCGGATCGGCAACCACGATGTGCCAGAACGGGTCGTCGGCGGGAATCGCATCGTAGGTCGCCTGGAAGGTCTCCTGCGGCGTCGCGCGACCCTCGTGCTCCTCCCACAGCCACTCGGTGTAGGTGGCGAAGCCCTCGTTGAGCCAGATGTCCTTCCAGCGCTCGACCGCGACGTCGTCGCCGTACCACTGGTGCGCCAGCTCGTGGACGACCACGAAGTCGCCGTTCTGCCGGATTGCCCTCGCTGTCGAGCCAGAAGAGCTTCGAGTAGACCGGCCGGGTCTGCGTCTCGAGCGCGAAGAAGAGGTCGTCCTGGTTGGGGACGATCCCGCCCACCGTGCTGAACGGATACGGGCCCGCGAAGTCCTCGAGCATGTCGATGATCTCGCCCTGGCGCGCGAGCGAGGAGTCGATCTCGGCGCGCAGGCCCCCGGTGATGTTCGTGTCGACCGCGTCGTAGACGGGCAGCCCGTCGTCGGTGGTCCACTCGTGTACGTCCCAGTCGGCGATGTCGATCGTCGCCAGGTAGGAGGCCATCGGCTCGGTTGCCTCCCACTCCCAGGTCGTCTTGTGCCCGTGGTGCTCGGTGTCGCGCAGGAAGCCGTTGGCGACCACCTCATAGGGGTCGGGCACGGTTACGTCGAACGAGTAGGAGGCCTTGTCGATCGGGTGGTCGTTGACCGGGAACCAGCCCGCCGCGACCTCGGGCTGTCCGGCGACCGTCGCCCCTTCGGGGGTGTCCATGAAGCCGGTCCGGATAGGGGGCTCGAAGCCGGGGATCACGAACTCGGTCGGCTCGCCCGCATAGCGGACCACGACCTCGAAGTCGCTGCCGAGCTCCAGGTCGCGGTCGGGGAGGACGGTCAGTTCGTGCTCGTCGCGAGACCAACGCGCCTTCTCGCCGTCGACCCACAGCTTCTGAATGCGGAGCCCGACGAAGTCGAGATTGAAGCTGCAAAGGTTCTGCGTGGCCGTCGCCGAGATCGTCGCCAATCCCTTCAGGCGGTCACTGGACGGGTTGTAGGCGATGTCGAGGTCGTAGTGGTCGACGTCGTAGCCGCCGTTGCCGTATTCGGGGTAGTACTCGTCCCCGACCCCGGACGCGCCGGGCGTGCAGGCCTGCTGCTGTGCCTGTGCCGTCGCGGGTACGCCGATCATCAGCGCCCCAACGACGATCCCCGCGATCAAACCCGACCTCAAACCACGCGTCGACGTGCCCATTCAGGCCTCCCATCGCTTCCATCCCCCGCTACTACAACCGCCAGGAAGCTACCCGCATCAGGGGGACGCTCAAACAACCTGCGCCGAGGCGGCCCCGGCCAGCAGCGCGCCGAGACTCCTGCCTTCATCCGAAGCGGAAGAGAGGTGGGACCGACACACGTGACGTTGCGGATTTAGCTAGTCGTGGGTGGCGCGGGCGTCTGCGGCCGCCTGCTTCCGCGCAGCCTTCTTGGCCTGCTTCTCTTGCCGACGCTCGAGGAGCCGGCGTTCGCGGTCACGCTTCGCCATCGTGGTCTTCCGCTTGTTGCCTGAGGCCATGTCTTCTCCTTAAAGCGCCTGGATTTTCGCGGCCGAGCCCTTGGCGCCCTGCTCGGCGCCGTGGCTCCCGGCGCTGGCTTTCGAGCGAGGAGGGCGCGCGCCTTGCTCGGTCTCCGCGCGCTGATGTCGGCTCTCCGCGAGCTTCGACTCTCTCTCGAGCTCGCGAAGGCGCCCGAAGCTGGTCAGGCGCGGGCCGTAGACCTTTGCGCGATAGAGCCGGTAGCGCTCGCTGGCATGCCGGGCCTCCGCCTCGAGTTCGGCGAGGCGGCGGTTGATCTCGCTGTTCGGGTCAGAACTCATCTTGCCCAGTAAGGACTCGGATGTGCTGGTCAGTCATGAGGTGGCCGATCTCGATCCCCTCGAGGACAAAAGCTGTCGATGGGCGGAGGGGAAGGAGAAAGGACCCGAGGACAGCCGCACACCAAGGGTACTCGGTGACCGCTCGCGCCTCCGGGAGTGGTGCGCCGTCTCACCTCTGGCGACCTTGGGCCCGCGAGGTGGCGCCAGCATGTCTGGCATGCGCGGAGCTGTCCATGCCTTGCGGTGAGCGAGCTGGTCTACGCGTCATCTCGGCGCAGTACATTTGTCGTGTACTCCTCGGTCGCTTCTTCGAACCGCGGCGATCGATCACCGATTGGAGGTCGCATGCGCGACCAGGCCAGGACCGCGGGTTTTTGTCCCTCGAGCAGGAGAGGCACGGCGCAATGAGCGCCAAGGACTGGGAGTGCAGCGACTGCGGGGTCCGGGTGAGATTCGACCTCGCCGCCGGCCGGGACTCGCCAGCCGCCGCCCCCACCCAATCGCAGCCGGACCACTGGGTCGCCGACGAGCGCGGCTGGCACTGCCTTCGCTGTCAGCGCGAAGCGGTCCTTAACCAGCCGACCGTCGAGGGCGCCGGCACGGAGGCCCAGCAGCGGCGGCGGGCGCTTGTCCGCTTCGAGTTGCTGCGCGAACCTGCCGCGACCGACGCCGAGGTCGCTCGCCGAGCAAAGTGCAGCAGCGCGCAGGTGGCTCCGGTTCGCAGGGACCTGGCGCACAGCGGGCACTTGCGCTCTCGGGTGCCCGCCGACCCGTGACCCGGACCGACCTCAACATGGCGAACGGTGAGCGCCTTACGGTGAAGGGGACGCACGAGGAGGTCGAGAAGACGATCTCGGATGCGGCGCGGTCGGGCCAGACGCGCCTCGCCTGGTTGACGGACGCCGACACCGACAAGCCGGTGGGAGTGAATCCGGCTCAGGTGTCCACGGTTCGGGTCTCACGCGGCTCGGACTAGTCCGCTGGATGCCGGCTCAGGTGAGCCGGAAGTGGCCCGTGTTCTCCTCGTCGTCGCGCACCTTCGCGATGCGACCGGCCTTGCGCGCCTGGACGAAGGCCCGCTTGAGCTCGGGCTTCTCGACCTCGAGGCGGTTGGCAACGTCGGCCCGGGTGAACTCCTCCTGGCCGAGCTCCTTCGCGGCTCCCACGAGTTGGTCCTCGGTGATCGTCGATTTCATCGTTCTCCTCGCTTGGTTTCTCAGTTGTGCTCGGGGACGGTGTGCGCCCGGCGCAGCCGGATCGCCGCCCGCTGGCAGGAGCGCTCGAGCTCGCGCATCCGCGCGGCATCCGGCCGCTTCGAACCGACCGTCTCGGCCCGATAAAGCTGGAAGCGCTCGCGCGCGTGCCGTGCCTCGGCCTCGAGGCTCGACAGGTCCTGATTGTTCAAGGCCTACTCCCGTTCGGTTTGCGGATCTCGACTGGGCAGCGGCGGCCGGCCCGGCGGGCCCGCCGATCGCGGTTGCGAGCTACTCAGGCGACCCGGACGTTGGCTGCGCGCGGCCCCTTGTCGCCGGCCTCGGAGTCGAAGCTGACCTTGCTGCCCTCGGCGAGGGTGCGGTGGCCGTCGGCAACGATCGCGCTCTGATGGACGAACAGATCCTTCGAGCCGTCATCGGGGGTGATGAAGCCGAAGCCTTTGTCGTCGTTGAACCACTTCACGGTTCCAGTGGACATATGAATTCCTCCACGTGATGGTGCGAGCGAGCGCGGAGGATGCGGTGAGGCAGCGACTGCGAGCGCGGGCACTGATTGCGCCGGGCGGAGATGCGCGGCTACACATACGGTAGCAGCGGCCGTGGCGAGCGGGTCGTCGAGGACGTCGCACAACGGGTCCTTGACAGGAGGTGGTGGTTCGGCCGGCCGGCCGGTTGGGCGCGACCGCCACTGGCTCGGAAAGGTCTACGGACTCCAACAGAACCGCGGACATCGCTGTGCTTCGCAACTGGGCTGGCCCTACCTACCCCGGCGGGTCAGCTCGCTGACTACCGTGCGCAGGTCGCCAAGGGCGGCGGCAGGGAGGTGGTCAGCCAGTCCAGCGAGGTGGCGCCGCGCCTCTCCGCCGGGCAGCCGGCACGCTCTCGAGAGAGAGCTCGAAGCCGGACGAGCCCTCGCTCGGTCCCCATGGTGCTGGCCCGCTGTCCACTTGGCTGCCTTCCCGGGACCGCGAACGGTCCCCTGGCTTATCGGTCGACGATGACTAGGACGCTCTCGGCCTTGGTGAGCGCGAGGAGCCAGCCGGCCGGGTCCACAGGATTGATGATCCGTCGCTGGTGGCCGCTAGCGCGCTCCTGCTGAGCGGCACGAAGCAGCGCGTGAACTCCCGAGGCATCCATGAACTCGACCGCGTCCAGGTCAACGTCCACCCGGGCCACACCGTCGTTGAGCAAGCCAAGAAGCGCACGGGCGAACTCGCCCGAGTTCGCTAGGTCGATCTCGCCACTGAGGCGAACGAGACACGCGTAGTCACGCGTGCCTGGTTCAATCGCAATCTCGGCCCGCTGATCGCCCGGGGAGTTCCTCCCCAGGGGGATTACCCCGGAGGCTGGCCGCCCGGGCCAAAGAAGTGGTTGCAGTTGAGTGGGGCGAACCCCGCCTTCGGACCGCCGTTTGGCGAGACACCCTCGGTGAGCTGACGGTCGACCTGGTTTTCGCAGTTGGCGACGGCCTGGGCCTGACCCGGGGCGGCCGGATTGGCATGACCGTTGCTGTACGCCCAGGCACTGCCGCCGCCGAGGGCGAGTACACCTGCGGCTGCTAACGCCGGAACCGCCATCCTAATTCGAGTCATACCGAGTCCTCCTTGTTGGCTTGCGACCACTCTAGCTCGCTCGCAGAGCCGGATTTCAAGACGTCGCTGGTCGGATCGTGTCGAGCGCGACGTCGTACTCCGCTGCCTTGCCGATGGTCGTCCGATCGGCATCCGCGAAAAGCGCCAGCTGCTACCACCGCGACCTTCCGGCCCCCAGCCGGAGGGCAATCGGTGTAGGTGCGTCCCGGAGCGTCCCATGCGTCCCAATCGTCCACGGTCCTGGACGTTCTGGACGCATTGGACGTATCAGTCGGTACCAAAGTGGTGCCCCGAGGGGCGCCGGTTGGATCGAGGGCGCGATTCGGTGCTCACTGCGCCACCTCTTGACCAGGACGTAAGCCCGGTTAGGCTAGGCGACCACTTGGAAGCGAGCGCCCGAAATGACTCCGGGCGCCTAGGGAGGGAGAAGCTCGCATGGAAGCACGGTGCGTCGCGACGGGATCGCCTCGTCTTACTGAAGGGGCGCGGGTCGCTCACGGTCCACGATCGCGTCTCGTGGGCTGGGCCGCGCTTGCTTTCGCGACCCTGGCGCTCGCGACCCTCGCGCTCGCCGCCCGCGCCGATGCCTACGTCTACTGGACCGACGGGGCCAAGGACACGATCGGGCGCGCCAACCTCGACGGCACGGGCGTCGACCGCAGCTTCATCCGGGGTCTCGTTCATCCCGAGGCGATCGCGGTCGACACCACCCACGGCTACCTCTACTGGGTCAGCGCGAACCCCTGTTGCACAAGCGATCCCGGCGGCACGATCGGGCGCGCCAAGCTCGACGGCACGGGCGTCGACCCGGACTTCATCTCCACCCGGACCTACGCCGGCAACGCGATGGCGGTCGACGACGCCCACATCTACTGGGTCAGCAAGGTGAGCGATCCCAGTCCGACCAACCCGTTCGGGCAGTCCAACACCGGCACGATCGGGCGCGCCAACCTCGACGGCACGGGCGTCGACCCGGACTTCATCAGCGGGATCGGCTCCCCGCACGGGGTGGCGGTCGACGGCGCCCACGTCTACTGGGACGACACCCACACGACGGTAACGCCGACCGGAAGCGTGTCCGACTTCGCGATCGGGCGCGCCAACCTCGACGGCACGGGCGTCGATCAGAGCTTCATCGAACCCGGCGGCGGCAATGGGTTGGCGGTCGACGACGCCCACGTTTACTGGAGCGTCGCCACGTGGATCAACCGCGCCAACATCGACGGCGCGGGCGCCGAGTATGGATTCATCGACCTGCAGCGGATCGACACCGTCATGTACGAGATTGCGGTCAACGGCTCCCACATCTACTGGATCGGCAACGTGGGGCCGAGTCGTAACGCGATCGGGCGCGCCAACCTCGACGGCAGCCGAGTAACCAACAAGTTGATCACCGGCTTCAACCCCTTCGGCGGCAGCGACCCGACCGGGTTGGCGCTCGACGCGCTCGGGCCGCCGCCCTCTAACGAGTTCGGCTTCCGCGGCGTCAAAGTGAACAAGAAGGGGTCGGCGAAGCTCACGGTCAAGGTGGCGGGTCCCGGCGAGCTCAAGCTCGCAAGGACCGGAAGCCTGAAGGGCCACGCACAGCGGGCCGAGCAGTCGGGCAAGGAGAAGCTGACGGTAAAGCCGAGGGGCAAGGCAAAGAAGAGGCTGAACAAGAGGGGCAAGGCGACCGTGAAGGCGAAGGTGACCTATACCCCCGACGGCGGCACCTCCGACACCAAGAGCAAGAGCATCAAGCTGGTCAAGCGGTAGCCCGACCGCAACCCACGCCCGTTCGTCAAGGAGGTGACAGCCCAGCGCGGCAAGAAGATCGTCTCCGTACCCCCGAGATTCCGACAGTCCGCGTGGGCGCTGGCTTTCGCACAGTCGGGGCGACTGGATTTGAACCAGCGACCCGCAACTGCATGACGGAGGCCGAAGCGCTCAAAGCCGCCGGGGTGTTGGAGTAGGCGCCGTCGCAAGGAAGTCACCTCAGCTTCTCCTTGGTCTGCTCGGTCTTCTGCGCGGTGTCGGCGGTCTGTGCTCTGCACGCAGCCAACTCCTGACCTCCCCTTGCGTGCGACTATCGCTCTTCGTCCTGGGCGGGAGCGAGCGGACCGGTTCGGCGGGGCCCCGCTGACGCTCGCCTTCACGCGAGCGGCAGACGGACAGAGGGATCCGTTACAACACGATCGTGGCCGTGTTCCACGTCACGCTCAGTCGCTCCGGACCCGACTGGGATTCGTCGCGTCCGATGGAGGAGCAATCGGACTGGGATGCCCACGCCTCGTTCATGGACGGGCTGGTAGCCGAGGGGTTCATCCTCCTCGGCGGCCCACTCGCCGACGAGCATCGGGTTGTCCACGTCGTCGAGGCCGAGTCCGACGACGAGGTGCGTGCCACGCTCGCGCGCGATCCGTGGAGCGAGAGCCACCTGCGAATAGAGTCGGTCGACTCCTGGACGATCCGGCTCGACGGCCGCCGCGATTAACCAGTCACCGGCTGTCGCTTCGCGCGACGAGGAGTAGCCGGCGAGCTGAGATGCGATCACGCGCCGGAGCCCAAGCACTACGAGACGCGTTGATGCAATAGCTCGACGAGCGGGGTCCGCGGCGTCAGAGTGTCGCCTTCACCCCCGGAAGCGACACGCGTACAGCTGCTAACCCAACGACGTCCGGATCCGCTCACCCGCTTCCGTGCCGCCGAGCTTGCCGGCTTCCGGCGGTCGGGGTAGGGTCGGCATGTGCAGCCGCCGAACGGGATCCATCCAGCCCGCCCGAGATGGCCTTTCAGCCCAGATGAAATCGTACGAGCACGATGATGTGATCCGGCCCTCGGTGAGCGATCGGCGGCGGATGCCTGCGCTGCCCGGCATCGCCGTAGCGACCACGCTCGCGCTCTGGCTCCTGGCACCGACGCCCGCCCTGGCGGCGAGCGCCCCCTCTCGCCAGGACGTCCAAGACGCACTCGAGCGCTCGGTCGCAGCGGGCATCCCCGGCGCCACGGCCGTGATTCGCGGTCCAGGCGGGGTCGAGCGCTATGCCGCCGGCGTGGCGGACTTGCAACGGCGCGTGCCGCTCTCGCCTGACCACCGGGCCCGAGTCGGCAGCGTGACCAAGACGTTCACGGCGGCCGCCATCCTCAAGCTGGTCGCCCGAGGCCGGGTCGCACTCGATGAGCCTGTGGAGCGCTGGTTGCCGGGGTTGGTGCCGAACGGTGAACGGATCACGGTTCGTCAGCTCCTCAACCACACGAGCGGATTGGCCGAATACTGCGCCGTGCCGCCGGACAGCACACTCTGCGTGCCTCCCCCATCCGAGATGACGCGGACCTGGACCCCGCTGCAGCTGGTTGAGATCGGGGTCGGAGCCGCCCCGACGTTTCCGCCCGGTCAGGGCTTCTCCTATTCCAACACGGACTACGTGTTGCTCGGGATGATCATCGAACAGGCCACCGGCCGTTCGCTCACGAGCAGCTACAAGCGGATGATCTTCGACCCGCTGGGGCTCAAACGGACATCGCTCGGCAAACGCTCCACGATCGCCCGGCCCTTTGCCCACGGCTATGACGTGTTGGCCGGGGGAAACTGGCCGCTCGACGTAACCGCGACAAGCCCGACGATCGCCTGGGGCGCTGGTGCGATCGTGTCGGTGCCGGCAGATTTGCAGCGGTTCATGCGTGCGCTACTCGCCGGTCGCCTCTTCCCCAAGAGCCTCCTGCGCGAGATGAAGATCGCGGCGCCGGGCTCCCTGAACGGGACGCCCCCGTCAAGCCCGGTCGAGGGAGGCGGCGTGGGAACGTACGGGCTCGGGCTGATCCACTTCACCTGGGCGAGCGCCTGCGGCGTGCAGGGCCACTCAGGCTCGTTCCCGGGCTTTCACACATGGGCCTTTGGGGCCAAGGGCGGCCGCCGCGGCGCGGCTCTCTACACGACCGCCGACGTGCTTCCGGCGGGCGGCGTGATCGCGGCGCAACAGGCGGAGCGAACCATCGCGTGTCGGATGCGCTTCGGCGACATCGGGGCGCGAAAGCCGCGCGGATAGGCACTCGCGCTGCCGTCCTGCTCACGGCGCGCCGGGGCCGCATGTCGGCATCAAGTCGGGGCCCACAAACTGGCCGTTGGCCGTTTCACGCAGGTTCGTGATCAGGCAGTCGGGCCGCGCGGGACGGTGCCGCTCGAGCGCAGGGCCTCTCGCTTGTCGAGGAGAGAAGCCAGCGCCTCCGTGCCGCTCTCTCTTTAAAGCGATAGCGCGGCTGGCGTAGCCCTTGCGCAGGGTGGGGGACGTGAGCAGGAGATGCTGCAGCCAAGAGTCGGGCACTCATCGCAGGCACTGCGATCCGTGCGTCGTACCTAAATCCGATAGGTGGCCCGATACGTCTCTCGCTACGACGCACGGATCGTCGAGAGAGTCCGCCTCGCGGCCTGACGGAAGCGCCGCGTGGAAAGCGGCACGATTCGCGGTGGCTCGATGTTTCGTCACCGCCTCGTAATAGGCTCGGCCCACCACGAGTCAACCGCCAGCGTGCCTGAGTCAATCAACAACCACGAGACAAGGAGCAGCTCGGGATGCTCATAGCAGAAGCCGACTTCCCGTTCCTCGAATTCCTCTGGGCGATGATCGTCTTCTTCGCCTGGATCGCGTGGATCTGGATCGCGATCACGTGCTTCATCGACATCTTCCGCCGCCACGACATCGGCGGCGGGCACAAGGCCGCCTGGGTCGTGTTCATCATCGTCATCCCGTTCCTCGGCGTGCTCGTCTATCTGATCGCCCAGCACGATGCGATGCGCGAGCGCAGCATCGAGCAGGCCAAGTCCCAGCAGGCGGCGATGGACCAGTACGTTCGTGACACCGCCGGCGGCTCGGCGACCGAGATCGCCAAGGCGAAGGAGCTGCTCGACTCCGGGGCGATCACCCAGGGGGAGTTCGACGCGATCAAGGCAAAGGCGCTTTCCGCGTAGCGGGGGGCCCCCAGAGAGGAGCGATCCACATGCTGCGTCCGATCAGCGACATGCCGTCCGGAACGCTCGGCTTCGAGGCGATCGGCGAGGTCGAGGACGAGGACTGGGAGGATCAGGTCGAGCCGGTGCTTCGCCGCGAAATGGCCGACGGCCGCAAGATCCGCCTGCTCTACCTGCTTGGCCCCGAGGCCCGCGAGGTCGAGGGCGAGGCGATGACCGCCGACACCGGCTTTCGCACCCGCTATGCGACCTCGTTCGATCGGGTCGCAGTGGTCAGCGACGAGAGCTGGATGCGCCCGGCGATGCGGGGACTGTCGTTCATGCTTCCCGGCAAGGCGCGGGCGTTCCCCGTCGCGGAGTTGGAAGCCGCAAAGGCCTGGCTCGCCGAAAGCGACGCCTAGGGTTGGCCGATCGGCCTATGGAGCCTTAGACGGTTGGCGCGCCGGCCGGAGGCACCACCGGCCAACCGCATGGACGCCCCCCTGAACGGGACGCCCCCCTGAACGGATGCCGCGCGCGCGACGGCTCCTCCGAGCTGCCAGATCGGGAAGGCCGTCAGCGGCGACCGCCCCGCTGTTGATGACGAGTGCGTGAAACGATCGCGGGGAAGCAACTGAATGGAGTTCCCAATGCCCGCCTTCATCGCGTTCTCAGGTAACCGGGGCGACCACATCCACGTCGAGGGGGACCTCGCGTCGGCTGTGGCTGCAATGAGTCCCGCAGCTCGAGTCTCAGGGATGGTCCGACTAACCCAGATTGCCGGGGAGGGACACAAGGTCCAGCCGACAACCGTCTACGTCAACCCCGAGCGGATTGCCTACTTTCGCGAGGCCGAGCAGAGCTCGTATCGCACCGAAGGGGTCTAGTCAGGCTCGGGCCGCGGCGTTCTCGACCTGCCGGCGACGTTCTCGCCACCGTCTTGTCGTCGAGCTTCCCAGGCAGGCCGCGGCGATGTTCCTCGAGATGTCTCGTTGGGGTTCAGCGTGGGGTTCATCCCGGGCCAGGTAGCGCGACGAGGCAACGCAGTCTGAGACGCGCAGGATCGACTGCGGCCAGTCTTTGCCGAGCGGGCTACGCGGCGAGCGGAACCGCTCGCGCCGGGGCCAGGGCGCGGGTCGCGTCGGTCGCGCACTAGAGCGGCTACATTTGCTCCCGAGATGGAGGGTGGGGAGCATTCTTCAAGAGAACTGACGGTCTCCGTCAAGGTGCCGTGCCAAGAGTGCGGCGGTCTGGGCTACATCCAGAGGGTCAAAGCGGGCCACGTCGTTGGCGACAAGACCAAGAAGTGCCGCACCTGCGGCGGTAGAGGTCTCATCCCGGATGACATGCCTGTCTCTCAGTTGCGAGAACTACTGAAATGACTTTCGCTGGCCGGTTCGCTAGACCCTCCCTCCTAGGACCAGCGACACCACGACGCTGACGCGAGGGCCCGTTTCAATCCGTTGGTCATCGGCTCGCCTCCGTCATCGCCACAAGCCCTGACCCGAGATCCTCGATCAGCCCCTCGACGGACTGTAGGTGGGTCTGCAACGCGAACAGCGCGCCCTGATGCTCGGCCTCCGTGAAGGCGAATTCGAGCGACAACGTTTTCTGGATCTCGGTCAGCTCGTTGCGCACCTGAGCCACGACGGCGAGCAACTCTTCGGGGGTAGCCATGTTTCGCAACCCTTTTCTAGAAATAGTTTTCATGAATTATGATACACTGCTCGCATAGGCCGATATCGCCGCTACTGAACTTTCGTGCGGCCGTCTGGGACCAGGCAAAGAGCCTCGGCGACCTCCCGGCCAGTTTCCAGCGGTGGAGACAGCCAAGACCAATGACTCAACAGAGGTGACTTTATGAACATCGTTGCAAAGCACCGGATCACCGATCCGGAGAAGTTCTTCTCGATGAACGCCGAGGAGGTTGCAGGAGGAGGGCCCCCGGGTGTCCAGGGGCGGCAGTTCTTCCCGTCCCAGGACGGGTCGGTAGCCGTCTGCCTGTGGGAGGCGGACTCGATCGACACGCTCCGAAATTACCTCGATCCGGCTACCGCCGGCGTGAGTGAGAACACGTACTTCGAGGTCAACGAGGAGCGCGCAATGGGCCTTCCGGAGGCTATTGCGGCACGCGCGTAGTAGGGCTTCCGAGCGGCACTCGAAGCGCCCCCAAATTGGGGGCGCTTCTCCTTGCTGCTCTCGTCGACCCGCCGACGCCCGGACGGGTTCTGCGTGTCGCAACCGAGAACGTCCTCTGGCTCGGCGCGAGAAGCAGGAGCGCCCGCAATCCATGCAAGCAGCACTTCTGCTTGCGCGTGAGGGCGACACTCTGACGCCGCGGACCCCGCTCGTCGGCCCTGTTCCATCAACGCGTCTCGTAATGCCAGGGCTCCCAAGCATCGGATCGTTGACCAAAGCCTGCTGCCGCCTTCCGCGTCGTTTGGAACGGCGGTAAGGCAGCGGGTCCCGCTTCAAAGCGAAAGCGGTCACGCCGTCGCTGCCTCCTAATCCTCCTCGCGCGAAAGAGGAGCGGCTTGGCGGTGCCACTTGGCTATCGCTAGGCGTCCAGAGCAGCAGCGACGCCAGAGACTCACGTTGACGCTCCTCTCCGCCGGATTAACGCACCGAGCTGAACGCTGCCCGGAGCTCGACCGAGAAGAGATCCGGCTCCTCCCAGGCCGCGAAGTGACCGCCCTTCTCGACCTCGTTGTAGTGGATGAGATTCGGGTACGCCCGCTCCGTCCAGCTCCGCGGCGCCTCGTATTGCTCGCCGGGAAAGACGCTCACGGCGACCGGAATTGAGACGCCCTTCGCGTTGAAAAAGCCGCCCTTGTATTCCCAATAGAGACGAGACGCAGAGAGCCCCGTGTTCGTCAGCCAATAGAGCGTGATGTTGTCGAGGATCTCGTCACGCGTCAGTTCCCCTTTCGCGCTCGTGGTCCGGTCCAGAGCCTCGACGACCGCTGCGGCTGGCTGGCCGTCGGCATCGTTGTGGTCGAGAAGCCAGGCGGCCAGGCCGACGGGTGAGTCCGCGATCCCGTACAAGGTCTGCGGGCGCGCGGCCATGTACCTGGCGTACTCGACCTGCTTGAACGTTCTCTCCAGCTGCTCATAGGCGCGTCCTTCCTCAGCTGAGAGACCGGATGGCGGCGGGTCGCCGGCCTGGAGAGCCTCGTCGACGTCGGCGGGAACGGTGGCCGGCATGTTGGTGTGGATGGCGAGCAATCCGTCAGGTGCCTGCAAGCCCATCTGGTCGACGACGAAAGCACCCCAGTCGCCGCCTTGGGCAACGTAGCGGTCATAGCCCAGCCTCTTCATGAGCTCCGCCCAGGCTCGGCCCATGCGTTCGGGACCCCAGCCGGTGCTGGTCGGCTTGCCAGAGAACCCGTAGCCGGGCATCGACGGAATCACCACATGGAAGCCGTCCGATGCGCTGGCCCCGTGCGCCGTGGGATCGGCCAGCCGATCGATGATCTTCAGCTGCTCGATGATCGACCCGGGCCATCCGTGATTGACGACGAGCGGCAACGCGTCTTCGTGTTTCGAACGAACGTGAATGAAGTGAATGTCGAGCCCATCGATCTCGGTGATGAACTGCGGCAGGGCCTTCAGTCTCGCCTCGCACTTGCGCCAGTCGTAGTCCGTCGCCCAATACCGCGCCAGCTCTTGGACCATCGCGAGCGGCACGCCCTGCGTCTGATCCGCGACGGTCTCCTTCTCGGGCCACTGTGTGGCCGCGACACGTCGACGCAGCTCGTCCAGCCTCTCTTCCGGGATATCTATGTCAAAGGGGCGGATTGCGCCGTTTTCGGCCTTCGCCTGATCGGCGACGGCCGCTGGGTTCGCGTCCGAGGCTTTCCAATTCGTGGCTCCCATTCGGTGATCGCGCGAGGCGCCGCGCTCGGATGGTCGGAGGGCCAGAGTCGCGCAACGGCCACGCTATCGCGCCCGTCGACACCGGGGCGTTCTCCCCGGTCAACGCAGGAACCTGAATGCCTCTCGAACCGCAGCGGTGAGTTGCTCAGCTGGCGAGACCGCTGCTTTCGATACGCAGGAGCAGCGTCAGACAGCGAGCGGCAGACGCCTCCTCTCGCGTGATTGCAAGTGCGGGAGGCGCATGCCCGTCGAACTCGCTCCCTCCCGCTCTGGACGAGGAGCATCTATTCAGATGCCCGTGGTCGTCCCCGCTCCCACCAGTTGATCTGCTCGGCCTCCTCATGCATCGCCCTCAACGCCCGGGCAGTCGATGCGGCGGCGGAGCCGCTGAGATCGCCGCGAACTTCCACAGCTCTCGCGCCGCACCGGTGTACTGATGGACGACGTCGTCGAGCTCGAACGGATCGAGCTTGCCTTCCTCGTAGCGACGGAAGCCGTCACGCAGGTGGTCGAGGAGCTGCCGTAGCTGCGTCTCGCGATAGCTCGTCACGAGTTCGACGTTGTCTCGCCGCTGCGCGCGGGTAGGTCGACGCCGGGCGCCAACGGGATTCTGAGCACGATCGGTCGAGTTCATCGCGCAGACGAAACGTACTTCGCTCGCTGGTCGCATGGGCAGGTCCCGGAACCATTCGCTTCGGATGAGAACGAGTAGCAACGCCCGCTCCGCATGGAGCCTGTTGCACAAACCCCCTGCTGAGCGTCCTTTCCCGTCCGATCCGCGGCCCAGGATCCGGACATGGCTCAGAACTTCCTCAGTTGCGACCGCGATCAACCGATGCTCCTGCCGGCCGACCTGCGCGAGTGGCTTCCCGAGGATCACCTCGCCTGGTTCGTCTTAGACGCCGTCTCCGAGATGAACCTCGAGCGCTTCTTCGCCGGCTACCGGCAAGACGGCTGGGGTCGAGCAGCCCACGACCCCGAGATGATGGTCTCGCTGCTGCTCTACGCCTACGCGGTCGGCGAGCGCTCCTCGCGGCGGATCGAGCGCCGCTGCTCTGAGGACATCGCCTTCCGGGTGATCGCCGCCAACCAGGTGCCCGACCACACGACGATCGCCCGCTTTCGCGCACGCCACGCCGACGAGCTGGCCGAGCTCTTCTCCGAGGTACTGGTCCTCTGCCGCAAGGCCGGCCTGGTCTCGGTCGGCACGCTCGCCCTCGACGGCACCCGGATCGCCGCCGACGCCGCCGATCGGAAGAACCGCACCTACGAGCAACTGGCGAAGGAGATCCTCGAGGAGGCCGCCGAGGTCGACGCAGCCGAGGACGAGAAGTTCGGCGACAAGCGCGGCGACGAGCTGCCCGGCGATCGCCAGAGCCGCCGCCAGCGCCTGCGCGACGCCAAGCGCCGCCTCGACGAAGAGCACGCGGCCAAGCAGGCGGAGATGGCCGCCTGGGAGGTCGCGATGGCCGAGCACACCGCGCGTACCGGCTACGTGCGCAAGAACAACCCGCCCAAGCCGCGCCCGATCCCGCCCAAGGAAGGCCAGCGCATCAACGTCACCGACCCCGACTCGCGCCCGGTCAAGACTCGCCATGGCTTCATCCAGGGCTACACCGCCCAGGCCGCGGCAACCGCCGAGCAGGTGATCGTCGCCGCCGAGTTGATCGCCGGTGCCAACGAGCGCCACCGCCTCGAGCCAATGGCGAGGGCCGCCGAGGAAGAGCTCACCAAGGCCGGGGTGACCGAGAAGCCAGAGCTCGTCCTCGCCGACGCCGGCTACTGGAATAGGCCTCAGATCGACGAGCTCGAGCGCAGCGGAACCAGGGTCCTCTGCCCGCCCGACGCCGACAGCCGCAAGGCACCGACGAAGATCAGATCGGGCCCCGACTACGAGCGAATGCGAAGGCGGCTTCGACAACCCGAGGCCGAGGAGGCATACCGGCGAAGACAGCAGATGGTCGAGCCGGTCTTTGCCCAGATCAAGTTGCGACAGAGGGCCGCGCGGTTCTCACGGCGAGGGTTATCCGCGTGTCGCGCCGAGTGGCGTCTGACGGCGGCGACCCACAACCTCCTGAAGCTCTATCGGGCCGGTTTGAGTCCTCAGGCGGCCTGATCGGCCGCATTAGCGGACCCGACCCTCGATCACCCTCCCTTGCTGCCCTGTTTCTGCGGCCGGCAGCGAGTTTTCGCGACAGCCTCCATGGGAAGCGCAACTCTTCGCGAGATACTGCGCGGGCGATGTTGTGGGTGCGCGACGACACTTCTGACAGAGGAGGACCGAGTTGATCCTGGCAACGACGACGGTCGAGGATTTCGATCGCTTCTTGAGTGTCTTCTCAACCAAGGGCGCTGAGAAGCGAAAGCAGCACGGGTCCAAGGGTGCGACCGTCTTTCGCGATCCCAATGAGGACGACCGATTCTGGGTGCTTTACGACTGGGATGAGGAGGGCTTACAAAGCTTCCTCTCCGACCCAGAGGTCCCGCCGATCATTCAAGAAGCTGGGTACAAAAGACGGCTCCAGCCCGCGGAGTTCGTCGGCCAGTACGACTCCTAGGCCCCCGCGCCCAGAATCGGACCGGTCGAAGCCGCCCGGCTGCAGTAGTAGTCCAGAAGTAGCGCTCTGGACGACGAGCGGTAGCGAGTCCAGCGGCTCGCACTCATCGGGCGAAGCGGCAGCCGCCGCGAACGCATGCTCAAGCGGGACTGCGGAGACTGAGAGGCTTGTGCGCGAGCGCGGCAGATGTAGGTTCTTGCTGTGAGTACCGTCGTTGTTAAGGAGATCATTTCCCAGGACGGCACGCCGATCGCCGTCTGGCGAAGCGGGGCGGGGCCGCCGCTCGTACTGGTCCACGGCGCCGCCGCCGACCACAACCGCTGGGCCCCGGTGCTCCCGGCCCTGGAGGCGCGCTTCACCGTCTTGGCGATTGACCGTCGCGGCCACGGGCAGAGTGGCGATGCGGACGACTACGCGATCGAGCGCGAGTACGAGGACGTGGCTGCGGTCGTCGAATCGGCGGGCGACGAGGTAAACGTGCTCGGGCACTCCTATGGGGGCATCTGCGCGCTCGAGTCGGCCCTGCTCACCGACGCGATCTCAAAGCTCGTTCTGTACGAGCCGCCGATGGGATTCTTGAAGTCGCCGCCCGATGTCGTCAATCGACTTCAGCAGTTGCTCGAAGAGGACAGGCGCGACGAGTTGGTGGCCTTCTTCATGAGCGAGGTGGCCGGTCTTCCCGCCGATCAGGTCGAACTGCTGCGCTCCCTGCCCGCGTGGGAGGCGCGGCTGGCGGTTGCCCACACGATTCCGCGCGAGGAGCGAGCGAACAGGGAATACGACTTCGACCCGGATCGATTTCAAGGGCTCGACGTTCCGACGCTGTTTCTCCAGGGCGGCGACAGCCCCGCCCCGTTCAAGGAGGCCGCGGAGGCGGTGCGGGAGATGCTGCGGGACTGTCGCGTTGCGGTCATGCGCGGCCAGCGACATGCCGCGATGGATACCGGCACCGAGCTCTTTACCGTCGAGGTGCTGGGCTTTCTCGACGCTGACTAGAACCCTTGACGCCGGCACCGTCCTGCGATGCGCCAAGAATGCGGGGCGTCTCAGCGGGCCCGCTCAGTGGCGTCAACGGCTTCGAGATTGACGACCTGCGGGGGTCGCAGCGGCTCTTGGCCCGCTCCCGCATCGGACGACGAGCGGTAGCGATTCGAGGGCTCTCGCTGATCGCGCAAGGCAACAGCGAGCGAAGGTTCCGAAAGGCACTCTCCGCATGGAAAGCACAACACATTCGCGAGATACTGTGCGGGCGATGTCGCAGGAGAACGTGGAGATCGTGAAGGTGGCCTATGAGGCGCTTGCCGGTGGAGGTCTTGATCCCTTCATGGAGCACTTCACCGACGACATCGAGTACCGGTCGATCGAGGGTGCTCCCGACGACGACGGTCCGATCCATGGGAAGCAAGCCGTGCGGGCATGGCTGCAGGAATGGATCGACATGTTCGACGGGTTCAGGATCGAGCTTGTGGAACTGATCGACGCAGGTGGAGACGCCGTGGTCGAAGCTGAGCGGTACGGCGGACGGGCCAAGCGCGGCAGCGGCGTCGAAACGGAGTCGGCCCTCTGGACGGTCTTCAACATCCGCGACGGAAAGATCGCCCGCGGCCGCGAGTACGCGACCCGCGAACAGGCCCTCAAAGCCGCCGGGCTGTCGGAATCTCAGAAGTAGCGCTTCGGACGAGGGGCGGGAGCGCCGGTGTGGCTTCACACTGCTGCCCGGGTGCCCCCCGCCCTGGCCGACCGTCTCCGATGGCTGCGACGGCCCACAAATTAGGCCCCTATTGGGCCCCTGGCGGCCGTCGGGAGCGTCCGCGAGTCCGACGCAAAAGGAACGCCTGTCCCCGCTAAGTCCGTATTTCAAGCGGGTTTATCGGTATCGGGGCGACTGGATTTGAACCAGCGACCTTCCGGCCCCCAGCCGGATGCGCTACCAGACTGCGCCACGCCCCGAGACGGGGCCAGATGTTACGGGAGCGAATCGGTTGCGCGCCACTTTGTGTCCGCCAATGTCAGGCCGCCAACCACCACGAGCACTGCCTCGCAAATCGCGCCCGCTAGGCGAGGCTCGTTCTAGGCGAGGCTCGTTCCGCGTCCCCTATCCGAAGACCGCACGTGCTAGAGCGGGCGACCGGGATCGAACCGGCGACGTGAGCTTGGAAGGCTCAAGTGTTACCAACTACACCACGCCCGCAATGGGCCGATGATAGGCGCCTGCGCCCTGACACCGGACCCACTCGCCGAGCCGCTCAGTGGCGCGGGGTGCCGCCGTCGTGCCAGCCGAGCACGACCACGAACGTCGCGTAGCCCTTCTTGCAGTGATCCTTGACCCGCCCCTCGACGGCGCCGACGCCGATCTCGTGGAAGCGGCGCTCGAGGATGTTGACCCGGTGGAACCTGGTCGCCATCCAGTTGGCGACCATCGCCTCGGCGCTCAGGGCGCAGCCGGTGTTCTCAGCGAACTGCCACATCTCCGCGCCGTCGAAGTAGCCGGCCTCGCGCAGCCGGGTCTCGAGGTCCTCCTCGCCGGCGCACTGGTGCGCGAGGCAATTGGTCTCGACCATAACCTCGCTGTGCGCGAGCCCGACCTCCTGAAGGTCCTTGTCGCGCGCGAGCCGGCCGAGGTCGCGCTTCCCGCGCTCCAGGTTGATCAGACAGCGGATCGACCGCTGCAGCGGCTTGACGCTCCGCTGCGCGGCAGGCTCCCCCGCGCCCGGGCAGCCATCTTCGACCGCCATCGCCGCCCCGGCACCGGGCCGTGGCGCGACCGCCATCGCCACGAGCAGCACGACGCCGACCGCGGCGAGCGCCCCTACCACGATCAGCCTTCGCTGTCGCGCCCATTGCATCATGGTCGTCATCGGCATTGAAAAAAGCGCGCCCCTGCCGGCGCGCTCACCGATTCAAACCCGGCTCGGCGTGCGGAGTTGCGATGACGGGGGACCGAGGAATCGAACCTCGAGCTGCGGTTTTGGAGACCGCTATGTTCGCCGTTACACCAGTCCCCCTGGGCGCCGAAAGTCTAGGCGTCGGCCGTCGGATCCGGCGGAGTGCGGACGAGAGGATTCGAACCTCCACGGGCCTGAGCCCACCAGGACCTAAACCTGGCGCGTATTCCAGTTCCGCCACGTCCGCAGGTGGTCGATTGTAGGTCGCATCCGGGGATGCACCGAGCGCTTTCGGAACCGTCGCGCATGGCCGCTGCAGCGCATATGCTTGCGTCGATGCAGGTTGCGGAAGCCCGTCCGGGCTACGAGCTCTGGCGTCCGAACAGGGAGAAGGCCGAGTGCAAGGCGATGAAGGCCGTCGTCGCGTTCGTCCTGCTGGTCAGCGCCGGGCTTCTGCTCGTGGTCACGATCGGCGGGTGGGAGCGGCTGCTCGGCACCAGCGTCGCGGTGATGACGATCATCTGGGCGGTGCTCTACGTCCTGTTCGCGTTCCTCGTGATGCGCTGGAGCCGTGGCATCCTGCCCGTAGCCGCAGCGCTCGCAATCATCCTCGCGATCTTTGCCGCGATCGCAGCTCCCGACTGGTTCGCGCGTTCGAAGGACGGACTTGACTCTCCCGCATTGCCCGAGGACCTGCTCGGCCTTCTCACCCTGATCGTCGTCCCGGTGCAGCTGCTGCTGGTGATCGTGGCGATGATCGGCTTCAACCAGGATTGGCACGTCGAGGAGGAGCGCCCGATCGGCGGTCAGCCCCTGCACGGCGAGGGCGACCGCAGCGGCGCCGCCCCCGCCCCCGCCTGATCGGCGCGGGCCCGCTAGAACAGAGCGCCCTGCTCCTCGCGGGGCTCGATCAGCGCCGGCCCGTCCTTGCGCACGTCGTTGACCAGGTCCGAGACCTCGCGCGCGACGAGCGCGTCGTCGGGCGCGGGGACGAGCAGGTCGAGACGGCCATCGGCGGCGCCGTCGGGGTCGAGCCACGCGCCCTCGGCGTCGGGGTCGAGGACGACGGGCATCCGGTCGTGGATCGGGCGCATCAGCTCGTTCGGCGGGCAGGTGACGATCGCGCAACTGTGCAACACGTCGTCGCTCCCGCGTCGCCGCAGCTCGGCCCAGACACCCGCGAACGCGAAGGGCTCGCCGTCGGGCCGGCTGAACCAGAGTGGGCGCTTGCCCCGCTCGTCGGTCAGCCATTCGTAGAAGCCGTCGGCGGGGATCAGGCAGCG
Source organism: uncultured Solirubrobacterales bacterium (assembly GCA_963729075.1). Taxonomy (GTDB): domain Bacteria; phylum Actinomycetota; class Thermoleophilia; order Solirubrobacterales; family 70-9; genus WHSW01. Next base: position 199,895 of record CAVSMU010000007.1, read on the forward strand.
CCGCTCACGAAACGACTCGGCGAACGCGGACTGGGTCGCAAGGGTTTCGACCCGGGCGTTGATCAGCGGGCGTTGGCCCTTCCTCTCCGCCCAGACGCCTGGAACCAGCCCCCAGCGCAGCCGGCCGAGGTCGCGAACGTCGCCGAACCGGCGGACGGCGAGCACCGGGTCCGTCGGCGCGATGTTGTAGCGCGGCTCGTCATCGACTTCGATCGACTCGAGGATGTCGAACCGCGCGCGTAGCCCGACCGGGTCGGGGTTCGTGAGCGTGTAGCGCCCGCACATGGTGTCCTCGAAGGTAGCGGCGTTTGTCCCCAGACCCGGCGCAAAGTTGACACCGACCGCGCGCAACGGATCGGCTCGCGGGCCCACGGTCGTCAGAATGTGGGGACGAGCGGCGGTGGCCAAACTGGTAAAGGCGATGGTCTCAAACACCATTGCGCGAAAGCGCATGTGGGTTCGAATCCCACCCGCCGCATCGATCGGCTGATGCCATGACCAGGGCGCCAGGCGAGGTCGAGCGCGTGCTCGCCCTCGTGGCTCAGGGGGCCAACAGCTGCCAGATCTCGCGACTGACAGGCCTTGCCCGCGAAGGCACCGCATCGGCTCGAACTGGCGGCGTCGCGTCGGCCTTGCCCGGCTATGCGGTCGGACGATCCAGCGCCTCACGCCGGCGCGGCGCGCGCGCCTCGCCATCCTGGCGTTGCTCGCGGCTTACCGGCTCGCGACCCATGTCCACGATTGGCACCGAGTCACTCCGTCGCGTTGATGGATCGAACGTCATCGGGATCGAAGCGGTAGCGGCCGGTCCTCACGCCGCAGGCGATAATCCGCCGCTCGTGGATGCCGACGGACGCATGGAGATCGTTCGCGAGCTGTGCTCGTTCGAGGGGCGGCTGGCGGGCACCGACGCGGAGCGGCGCGCCGCCAATCGCATGGCCGAGCGCCTTCGGGACACCGGCCGGCGCGCCGCGATCGAGCCGATCCACGTCCAGCCGCAGATCGGCCTCGTCTACGCGGCCCACTGCGCGCTCGGCTTCGCCGGCAGCCTGCTGGCGGTCGAGCTTCCGGTCGTCGGCTTCGCGCTCGTGCTGCTGGCCGCGACGTCGATGTACCTCGACCTCAACGCGCGCCTCTATCTGGTCCGCAAACTGTTCTTTCGCCGGGCGTCCCAGAACGTCGTCTCGAACGGCGGGCGGTCCGACGCTCCCGCCCGCCTCGTGATCACCGCGCACCTCGACGCCGCGCGAACGGGTGCCGTCTACTCGCCGAAGTGGGTGCGCCTGTTCGAGCGCGTCGCGAACGCCATGCCGTTCCCGCTCAGCCCGTCGCGGGTCCTGTTCTGGTCGTTGGCGTACCTGGTCCCGGTCCTCGGGGTGCGCGCGGCCGGCGTCGACTCCGATCTGCTCTCGGTGCTGCAGCTGCCCGCCACGCTCGTGCTCCTCGTCGGCGTGTTCGCGCTCATCGACATCGAGCTCTCGCCGATCGTTCCCGGGGCGAACGACAACGCCTCGGGGGTCGCCACCGCGCTGTCGCTCGCGGCCGAGCTGAAGGCCGAGCCGCCCTCGAACCTCGACGTCTGGATCGTGCTCACCGGCGGCGAGGAGTGCCTGATGCAGGGCATGCGCTCGTTCGTTCGCGCACATCGCGGCGAGCTGGACCGGTCCTCGACGTACGTCCTCAACCTCGACTCCGTCGGCGCCGGGGACGTCCGCTTCGAGGTCGGCGAAGGCCCCGCGGTCACCTACGAGCTCGGCTCGCGCCTCACTGAGCTCTGCGCCGCGATCGCGGACGCCGACGCCGAGGGCCCGAACGCGTTCCGCGCAGCCCCACTGCGCCACGGCTTCGCCACCGACGCCCTGCCGGCGCGCCTCGCCGGCATTCCCGCGACCACGATCACCTGCCTCGCGCCCGGCGCGATGGTCCCGGCCAACTACCACACCGCCGCCGACGTGCCCGAGGCGATCGAGCCCGAGGCGCTCGACCGCGCCCACGGCTTCGCGCTCGAGCTGATCCGCCGCCTCGACGTCGACGTCGGCCGGCGCGCCGGCACCGGGCCGAAGCCCAAGCGCGCCCGGCGCCGCCGGGCGCGCGCCGGGGCAAGCGAGCGGTGATAGAAACGGGCACGTGAGCGACCCGACCGTGCCCACGCAGCGGGGAGAGCTGCTCTGGACCCCCTCGACCGACGCCGTCGAGCGCTCGAACATGACCCGCTACATGCGCTGGCTGAAGACCGAGCGCGGCCTCGACTTCGGCGGCGACTATCACGCGCTGTGGCGCTGGTCGGTCGACGAGCTCGAGGATTTCTGGGCCTCGATCTGGGACTACTTCGAGGTCCGGGCGTCGACGCCTTACGACCGGGTCCTCGCAAGCCGCGAGATGCCCGGGGCCGAGTGGTTCACCGGCGCTCGGCTCAACTACGCCGAGAACCTGCTCGCCGGCAAGCCCGATGACCGCCTGGCGGTCCAGCACGCCTCCGAGCTCCGGGAGCTCGACGCCCTCACGTGGGGCGAGCTGCGCGAGCAGGTCGCCCGCGCGGCCTCAGCGCTCCGCGGGCTCGGCGTTGCGCCCGGCGACCGGGTCGTGGCCTATCTGCCGAACATTCCCGAGACGCTCGTCGCCTTTCTGGCCACCGCTTCGATCGGTGCGATCTGGTCGAGCTGTTCGCCCGACTTCGGGCCCGGCAGCGTCATCGACCGGTTCGCCCAGATCGAGCCCAAGGTGCTCGTCTGCGTCGACGGCTACCGCTACAACGGTCGCGACTTCGACCGCCGCGACGTGGTCGCCGACCTGCTGGCGGCGATGCCGTCCGTCGACCACACGGTCGTCCTCCCCTACCTCGACCCGGACCCGGACGTCGCGGTGTTTCGGAACCCGATCGCCTGGGACGAGCTGCTCGCCGCCGGCGAGCCGGGCGAGATCGACTTCGAGCAGGTCGCCTTCGACCATCCGCTCTGGGTCCTGTACTCATCCGGGACCACCGGTCTGCCGAAAGCGATCGTCCAGGGCCATGGCGGCATCCTGGTCGAGCAGCTGAAGAAGCTCGGCCTGCACCTCGACGCGCAGGAGGGCGACCGCGTCTTCTGGTTCACGACCACCGGCTGGATGATGTGGAACTTCCTCGTCGGCGTCTTGCACACCGACGCGTCGATCATCCTCCACGACGGCAGCCCCGCCCACCCGGACACGGGAGTGCTCTGGGACCTCGCCGCGAACGCGGGGATGACCTGCTTCGGCACCAGTGCCAGCTACGTCGCCGTTTGCATGAAGACCGGCGTCGAGCCCGGCTCCGGGCGCGACCTCTCGGCCCTGCGCTCGGTCGGCTCGACCGGCTCGCCGCTCGCGCCCGAGGGCTTTCAGTGGATCTACGACCACGTCGGCGCCGACACCTGGCTGTTTTCGACCTCGGGCGGCACCGACGTCTGCACCGCGTTCGTCGGCGGCGTCCCGATCCTGCCCGTCTACCGCGGCGAGCTGCAGGCGCGTTCGCTGGGCTGCGCCGTCGAGGCCTTCGACGAGGGCGGAAACGCGGTGATCGACGAGGTCGGCGAGCTGGTGCTGACCGAGCCGATGCCCTCGATGCCGCTCTTCCTCTGGGGCGACGAGGACGGCTCGCGCTACCGCGCCTCCTACTTCGACATGTATCCGGGCGTCTGGCGCCACGGCGACTGGATCGAGATCACCTCCCGCGGCACCGCGGTCATCTACGGGCGCTCGGATTCGACCATCAACCGCTCCGGAGTGCGCATGGGAACGAGCGAGATCTACCGCGCCGTCGCCTCCGTGCCGGAGGTCACCGACGCGCTCGTCGTCGACATCCCGCGCCCGGGCACCGAGGGCTGGATGCCGCTGTTCGTCGTCCTGCGCGACGGCGTCGAGCTGAGCGACGACCTTCGTGGCGAGCTCGCCCGCCGGATCCGCGAGCAGTGCTCCCCCCGCCATGTGCCCGACGAGGTCTACGCGATCGCCGAGGTTCCGCGCACGCTCTCCGGCAAGGTGCTCGAGGTACCCGTGAAGCGCATCCTGACCGGCACCCCGCCCGAGCAGGCGGCCTCTCGCGACTCGCTCGCCAACCCCGCGGCTCTGGATTGGTTCGTCGAGCTGTCATCCAGGCTCGGCTCGCACGCGTAGGACGGGGCATGACAAAGCAACCGGCGCTCGTCGAGTTCGATCTCGACCGCTACCTGCGCAACTCGAAGAAGGTCGATCTCTCGGGGGTCGAATGGGAGCGGATCCCCGATCACCCGCTCAGCGACGGCGACGTGATGTGCCTGCACTACATGATGGACATCGAGGCGCACACGGTGATCTACCTGCGCGACCTCCTCGCGACCCGGGCGGCGGCCGACCCGCAGATCACCGCGTTCCTCTCCTGCTGGGTCTACGAGGAGCTCTGGCACGGCGAGGCCTTCTCCGACTTCCTGCGCTCCTACGGGATCGAGGAACCGATCGAGCCGCGCCTGCCCGACGGGCGCACGCCGCTGCCCACTCGGAGCAACCGCTGGCGCGATCTGCGCGTTTCGCTGGGGGTCGGAAACGGGCTCGGGCTGGTCCCGACGCTGCTCGGCTCGCTCGCCACTCGCGACTTCGCCGCGATCCACATGATGTGGGGAGCGGTCAACGAGCTCACCACGCTGACCGGGTACTACGCGCTCATCCGCCGCTCCGACCACCCCGTGCTGCACCAGCTGCTGCGCCGCGTGATCCAGGACGAGCGCCGCCATTTCGCCTTCTATCGCGCCCAGGCGAAGGCGCGGATGGAGCGCTCGCGCACCGCGCGCCGGCTCGTCCGCTTCGTGCTCGAGCGCTTCTGGACGCCGGTCGGCGCCGGCGTCAAGACCGAGGAGGAGGTCGACGCGCTGGCCCTCTATCTGTTCGGCGACTCCACCGAGGGCCGCGAGCAGGCCCGCGGAATCGACGAGACGATCGCTGCCGTACCCGGGCTCGAACGCCTGCGCCTGCTCGAGGACTACCTCGACGGCGCGCTCGCCCGGGCCGCGGCGCGACCGGGGTGGGCAGGCGTGCGGCCGGCTCGGACGCCGGCGCCCGGCCTGCCCGCCCCGACGCACTGGCGCGAGCCCGCCCGCGCCCGCGGCGCTGCGGTTGCGGCCGCCGGGGCGTCCGGCCTCTAATCGGTGACGAGCCCGAGCCGCGCGGCGCGCTCGCGGGCGTGGCCCAGGACCTCGTCCAGCGCTCCGCGATCGCCCTGCCGGTAGGCGACCTGGCCACCGACCACGGTCAACCTGATCGCCGAGGCGTCGGCGGCGTACACCAGCCCGGCGTCGAGCTGGCCGAGCGCCAACCCCGGAGAGTCGAGGCGCGCGAGCGCGAAGTCGGCCGGCGCGCCGACGGCGGGCGCGGCGCCGCCGATCAGCTTCGCCCGCTGGCCCGTGGCGATCTCCCACGCCTCGGCGGCCGTTACCGCCGCCGGGTCGGCGGCGATGTGCTTCTGGATGAGAGCGAACGCCTTCACGTCGTCCAGCAGATCGAGGGAGTTGTTGGAGCCGGCACCGTCGGTGCCCAGGCCGACCTGGGCGCCGGCAGCGCGCGCGGCCGCGTATGGGAACACCCCGCCGACCCCGAGCTTCTGGTTGGCGACCGGGTTCGTGACCATCGTCGCCCCACGCTCGACGATCAGCTCGATCTCGGACTGGTCGAGCCAGACGCAGTGGGCGAGCAGCGTGCGCGGCCCCAGCATCCCGGTCCGGTCCAGGTAATGGGCGGGCCGCAGCCCGGTCTCAGCGACGCAGTCCACCACCTCCTGCTCGGTCTCGGAGAGGTGGATCTCGATCGGGACGTCGCGCTCCTCGGAGATCTCCGCGATCCCCCGCAGCGAGGGCTCGGAGACGGTGTAGATCGCATGCGGCGCCAGGGCCGGGCGCACCGCGCCCTCGCCCGCCTCCTCGATCTCGTCGAGCGCGCGGCGCGCCTTCGCGAGCAGCTTCGGCGACTTGTCGGGGTCCTTGTCGTCGATCAGCAGCGCGCCGACGACCGCGCGCAGCCCGGCGTCCTTCACCGCCCGAGCGGTCGCGGCGTGCTTCCAGTAGTGGTCCCAGAACCGGATCGTCCCCGCGCGCGCCATCTCCAGGCACGCGAGCCGCGTGCCCCAGTAGACGTCCTCGCGCTCGAGTCGCTGCTCGGCGGGCCAGATGTACCGCTGGAGCCACTCCATCAACGGCAGGTCGTCGGCGTAGCCGCGGAAGAGGGTCATCGCCGCGTGCGTGTGGGCGTTGACCGTCCCGGGGATCAGCGCCAGCCCGGAGCCGTCGATCACCTCGTCGCCCGCTTGCGGCTCGACGTCGGCGCCGAGCTCGTCGATCCGCCCGTCGGCCACCCGCAGCCCGATCTCGTTGCCGTCGAGTCGGGCTCCGGTGATCGCGAGCGCCATAGGACAGCCTAGCTCAGGCGTGGCAGCGCCCCGGAGAGCGCCTCGACCAGCCGTGTGCGGTTGCGCTCGCGACCGCGCTCGAGCTCCTCGATCGTCAGATCGTCGTCGCCGATCCCATTGGCGAGGTTGTCGACGACGCAGACCGCCGCGTAGCGCAAGCCGAGGTCGCCGGCGGCCGAGCACTCGCTCGCGATGGTCATCCCGACCACGTCGGCGTGCGGGGCGATCACCCTGATTTCGGCCGCTGTCTCCAGTCGCGGGCCCTGCGTCTGCCAGTAGACGCCGCCGTCGCGCACCTCTACCCCGACCTCGGCGAACGCCTCGCATACGCGTCGGCGCCACTCGGGATCGAACCCCGCGAGACGGTGCGCGGCGGCACCCTCGAGCGCGCTCAGCGGCGGCCCTGTGAGGGCGATGAAGTCATCCGGGCAGACGAACGTCCCCGGGCCGAGCTCGGGCCGCAGGCCACCCACGGAGCCGAGCGCGAAGACCCGGTCGCAGCCCGCCTCCGCGAGCGCGCGCATGTTGGCGACGTGGTCGATGCGGTGCGGCAGCACGTACGCGGCAGCCTCACCGTGGCGCTGGAGCGTCTCCCAGTCGCCCTGCGGCAGCTGCGCCCGGCGCAGCGAGCTCCCGGCGACCAGCGCGAGACGACCCCTGGGAGGCGTAGCCGGCCCCTGCCGCTGTTGAGGCAGCATGTGTCCTACGCAGGGGTGATCGGGTTGCGCCGCTCCGAGAAGTGGCGGTCCTTCTCGGCTGCGAAGGCGAAGCGGCGGATCAGCTCCGCGCGCAGCTCGTCCGGCTCGATCACGGCGTCGGTCACCATCTCGGAGGCGAGGTGCAGGATGTCGATGTCCGCGGCGTACTCGTCCCGCTTTTCGCGCACGAACCGCTCGCGCTCGGCCTCATCGGAGATCGCCTGGATCTGGTTGTAGAAGACTGCGTTGATGGCCGCCTCGGGGCCCATGACCGCGATCGAGGCGGTCGGCAGCGCGATGCAGCAGTCGGGCTCGAACGCAGGCCCCGCCATCGCATACAGGCCCGCGCCGTAGGCCTTGCGGACGATCACCGAGAGCTTCGGAACGGTCGCCTCCGAGACCGCGCTGATCATCTTCGCCCCATGCCGGATGATTCCCTGGCGCTCGACGTCGGTGCCGATCATGAACCCGGGCACGTCCGCGAGGAACAGCAACGGGATGTTGAAGGCGTTGCACGTCATGATGAACCGCGCCGCCTTGTCGGCCGAGTCGACGAACAGGACGCCGCCCTTGTAGCGCGGCTGGTTGGCGACGATCCCCACCGCGCGGCCGTCGATTCGCGCGTAGCCCACCACCAGCTCGCGTGCCCAGCGCGCGTGGACCTCGCAGAAGGTGTCCGCGTCGACCAGCGCCGCGATCAGCTCCTGGACGTCGAACGACGTCTTCTCGTCGGCGGGCACGATCTCGGACACGGGGCGCTCGCCGGCGGGCTCGGCGGGCGGGGCCGCGGGCGGCTGCTCGCGCCAGTTCGCCGGCATGTAGGCGAGATACCGCTTGGCGACGTCGATCGCATCGGCGTCGCTCTTCACCAGGAAGTGACCGCAGCCCGAGACGCCGGTGTGCATCTTCGCCCCGCCCATCTCCTCGAGCGTCACGCGCTCGCCGATCACCATCTCGGCCATCCGCGGCGAGCCGAGGTACATCGAGGCGTTGCCCTCGCGCATGATCACGACGTCGCAGAACGCGGGGATGTAGGCGCCGCCCGCGGCGGAGGGGCCGAACAGCAGGCAGACCTGCGGCACGCGCCCCGAGAGCACGACCTCGTTGTAGAAGATCCGCCCGGCACCGCGACGGCCCGGGAACATCTGCACCTGGTCGGTGATCCGCGCCCCCGCCGAGTCGACCAGGTAGATCATCGGGATCCCGAGCTTCATCGCCCGCTCCTGGATCCGCAGGATCTTCTCCACCGTCTTCGGCCCCCAGGAGCCGGCCTTGACGGTCGGATCGTTGGCCATCAGCGCGACCTTTCGCCCGCCGACCAGCGCCAAGCCGGTGACCACGCCGTCGGCGCCGAGGCCGTCGGCGTCCCAGTTGGCCAGCAGCCCCTCCTCGGAGAACGACTCAGGATCGACAAGCCGCTCGACACGCTCGCGAACGGGCAGCTTGCCCTGCTGGGCGGTCTTCTGGTGGTGGCGCTCGGGGCCCCCGGCGAGGGCCGAGGCGAGCGCCGCCTCGAACTCCGTCTCGGACCGGGTCTCGCTCACTCGGCGGACGCCGCCTTCGCGGCCGCCTCCTCGTCGGAATCCTCGTCGGAGTCCTCGTCCGAGTTACGATCGGCCGACTCGGCCGCGCGGGGCGGGGTGCGATGCTGGGTCGCGGCTCCCGTGATCCCGCTCGCCAGGCGCTCGAGCTCGGCGAGCACCGCGTCGCGACGGTCCTCGAGGTCGGAGATCACCGCCTCGACGTCACGCCGACGCTGGTTGGCGTCGTCGATGATCCGCTCGGCCTCGGCCTCGGCCCCCTCGCGCGACTGTGCCGCCGCGGCATCGGCCTCCTCGCGGGACTGGTCCACATAGGCGTCTGCGTCCCCGCGGACCTTCCGCCCGTACGCGTCGGCCTCCTCGCGCGTCTCGTCCGCGTACTCGTCGGCCTGGCTGCGCAGCGATTCGGCGGTCGCGTTCGCCTGTACGAGGCTCTGGCGCGTCTCCCTCGACGCCTCCTCCCGGATCTGCTGCGCTGCGTCGTGGGCCTCGGTGAGGATGTCGGCGACCTGCTCGCCCGTCCGGGCGAGCTCGGCCCGGACCCGCTCGGACACGTCACCGACGGCGCCGTCGCGCTCGAGCCAGTCGGCGAGCTCCTTCAGGAACTGGTCGACCTCGTGGCGGTCGTAGCCGCGAACCGCGTGGGCGAAGCGTGCGTTGCGGATCCTGTTGATCGAGTGCGCGTCCAAGGCTTACCTCCTCGCAGTGCACTGGGGGTCGATCACTTCCGAGGGTACCGAGCCGGTCGTCCGGCTCGCCTAGCCGGCGGGGTCGGCTGCGACAGGCTTTTCACCCGAGTAGTCGTAGAACCCGCGGCCGGACTTGCGGCCGTAGTGGCCCGCCTCGACCAGCGTGCGCAGCGTGTCCGGCTGGGCGAACCGCTCCTCGCCGTAGGCGTCGACCATGACGTCGGCGATCGATGCGAGCGTGTCGAGGCCGACGAAGTCGGCCAGCGTCAGCGGACCCATCGGATGGCTCGCGCCGGCCATCATTCCGGTGTCGATGTCCTCGACGGAGCCGACGCCCTGCTCGTAGGCGCGAATTGCGTCGAGCATGTAGGGGACGAGCAGCCGGTTGACGATGAAGCCGCGGTTGTCGCGCGCGGCGACGGTGGTCTTGCCGAGCTCGTCCCCGAGGGAGAAGCCGAGATCGGCCGCGTCGTCGCCGGTCGCATCCGCCCGCACGACCTCGAGCAGGGGCATCACCTGGGCGGGGTTGAAGAAGTGCAGCCCGAGGAACTTCTCCGGCCTGCCGGTCGCCTCGGCCTGCGCAGCGACCGCGAGCGAGGACGTGTTGGTGGCGAAGAACGCCTCCGGCTTGACGATCTCGTCCACCTCCCGCCACATCGCGAGCTTCGCGTCCAGGTCCTCGGTGATCGCCTCGATGACCAGGTCGCAACCAGCGAGGTCGGCATAGTCGAGGGTCGGCGTGATCCGGGCGCGGACCGCGTCCGCGTCGGCGCTCTCGAGCTTGCCCTTGTCGACGGCGCGGCCGAGCTGCTTCTCGATCTTGCCGATCCCCTTGTCGAGCTGCTTCTGGTCGATCTCGCGAACGACCACGTCCCAGCCGGCCTGGGCGCAGATCTGCGTGATCCCGTGGCCCATGAGGCCGCAGCCGACCACTCCTACCTTCGCGATCTCCATCTGTGTGTCGAATCCTCCGAGTCGGTTTCTGCCTGAAGCGGGCGCGGAGCCTACAGACCGATGTCGCGGTCGGCGAGGGTGAGCCGGAAGCGGACCTCCAGCGGGCTGCCGAAGCTCGGACGTCGCTGGGTGCCCCCGTCGCGCGCGAAGCCGAGCGACTCATAGAAGGCGAGATTGCGGGGGCTCTCGGCCAATGTCCAGACGATCGCCTGGGAGTGCCCGGCATCGGCGAGCGCGTCGAGCGCGGCGGCGACCAGCGCTCTTCCGATGCCGCTGCGCCAATTCTCGGGATGTACGTAGAGCGCGACGATCTCGCCCTCCGAGCGCGCCGCGTGGCGGTCGCGGCTCGGCCCGTAGAGGACCAGGCCGCGGACGTCGCCCTCGAACTCTGCCGCGAGGATCTCGCTGCCGTCTGCCGGCGTGCCGGCGAGGCGCTCCGCGATCCGCTCCGGGCGCCACGCCGTCCGCGGGTCCACCCGCTCGGGCACGATGCCGCGAAACCCCTCCTCCCACGCGGAGATCGCGGTGTCGGCGAGCGCGTCGACGTCGGCCGCCCGCGCGGCGCGAACCGTTACCTGGGTGCGAGCGCCCGTCAAGCCGCCGGCGGTGCGCCGGCCGCCTCGAGCAGCTCCCCCATCCGCTCCGCGAGCGCATGCATGCCGCTCATCGGCCGCACCATCACGGTCAGCTCGACGATTCGGCCGTCGGCGCCGAACGTGAGCATGTCCACCCCCTGCACCTCCCGCTCGCCCACCCGCGTCTCGAAGACGAGCACGGCGGTGTCGCCGTCCTCGAGCTGCGTGGTGTAGCGGAAGTCCTCGAACACGTTGAGCACGGCGCCCAGGATCACCTTGATCGCCTCCCGCCCCGAATACGGTCGGTAGACGACAGGGCTGCGAAAGACCGCGTCTTCCGCGAACAGCTCGTCGATCGTTGAGAAGTCCTTGGCCTCGGCGGCCGCTCGGAAGGCGTCGCTGCGCATGCCGACGCAGCCTAACCAGCTAGGTGGCGAGCTGCGCATCGACGGTGATCTCGGCGAGGCCCGCAAGCGCCTACGTGGTGCCGGTCCAGTCGACCGGCCCGGCCCGCAGCACGTGGGCTCCCAAGGGGCGGCCGAGCAGCTCCTGGACAGCGCGCGACGCCTCGATCAGCCGCACCAGGTCGATCCCGGTGGCCACGCCCATCTCCTCGAGCATCGAGACGAGGTCCTCGGTCGAGATGTTGCCCGTCGAGCCCGGCGGGACGGGGCAGCCGCCGAGTTCGCCGAAGGCAGACTCGAACGACGCGACGCCCTGCTGCAGGGCGGCGAGCACGTTGGCGAGGCCCTGGCCGCGAGTGTTGTGGAAGTGGGCGGTGAGCTCGACCTCGCCGAGCCGGTCCCGCGCGGCGGCGAAGAACTCCTCCACCTGCCGCGGGTTCGCCATCCCCGTGGTGTCGCCGAACGCGACCTCCGCGCAGCCGGCGCCGGCGAGGCGCTCGGCGATCCCGAGCACGCGCTCGAGCGGGACGTCGCCCTCGTAGGGGCAGCCGAAGCTGGTCGAGATCACTCCCTCGCAGCGCAGCCCCTCGTCGAGGGCGCGCTCGATCACCGCCTCGAGGCCGGCGAGCGACTCCTCGATCGAGCGGTTGACGTTCTTGCGGTTGTGGGTCTCCGACGCGGAGAGGAAGAGGTTGACCTCGTCGAAGCGGTCGCGATGCGCGAGCGCCCGCTCGAGCCCGCGCTCGTTTGGGATCAGGACCGAGTACGCGACGCCGTCGACACGCGGCACGCGCGACAGCACCTCCTCTGCATCGGCGAGCTGCGGGATCACGTCGGCCCGCACGAACGAGGTCACCTCAAGCCGGCGCAGGCCGCTCCGCGCGAGCATGTCGATGAGGCGCAGCTTCTCCTCGGTCGGGATCACCTCGGGCTCGTTCTGGAACCCGTCGCGCGGCCCGACCTCGCGGACGAGCACCGACGGCGGCAGATCGGTCATGCCCGAGAGGTTAGGCGCCGCCGGACGCGTGGTGATGCGACCCGGGCGGTGTCCCGCTCCGGCCTTCGCGGAGCGCGTGGGCGCAGTCGGTAGCAATGAGGGCCTGGTCGGCGAAGTGCGCGGATCTACGCCCGGCGTCCGGGCGTAAATCCACACACTTCGAGCTCACGTCGGTGGCGGGAGCCCGGCCGCCCGCGCGAGCGGTAGAAACCGCCGCTCAAGCTCGGAATCGGTGAGGACGAAGGTGCGGCGGTCGAGCACGCCACGCAGGCGGCCGACGCCGGGCTGACCCGGCGAGCTGATCGAGCGCGGAGCGCAGCGATTCGGGGTCGATCAGCTCCCGCCGGTCGCCCGCGTTGATGGCGGCCTCGAGCTTGGCTCGGCCGAGCCGCACGGCGAGGTCCACGAGCGTGCGCACCAGCCCCGTTACGGGGATGTTCCGCTCCACCGTGAGATCAGTGAGGGTGAGGGTCGCCCGACGATGGACGCGAAGGTCCGACCGAGTTGGAGCGCGACTGGCATCGACTGAGACCTCGGTCTTCCCCTCCTCCTCCCCAATTCCCCATAGCGCCGCCGCGCTGCCGTGACTGAGCCACGCCCGCGGGCCACAGCTCAGCACCGCGGCCATCCAGCGGCCCTCACGCGTCACCGAGGGGCGGCCCACGGCGTATATGCCGCGACGAATCGAATGCAGCCGCCCGATCGCGAGCCGGTGCTCGATCCCCTTGGCACCCAGCCCGAGCGCCAGCAACTGCCGCCGCGCCACCACGCCATGCTGCCGTCCCGCGAGCGCCCACGCCGCCGCGCTCCAAGGCTGAACGATTCTCCCCGCCATAAGGGGTACAACGGTTCAGGGGTGCCGGATTCGCCCCCTTACCTGCCCTGCGTGACACGCAGCCGCCTGGGCTATCCCAATGCGCCCACGTCGATCACGCGCCGCTCGTGGGTGCCGACGCCGATCGTGCGGTCGCCTTCGGCGACCTCGACGTCGAAGCGCAGCTTGCGTCCGTCGACGATCTCGCGAAGTGTCGAGCGCACAGTGCAACGGGCGCCCTCGGCCGCGGGGGCGACGTGCTTGACGCAGACCTCGAACCCGACCGTCGCCTGCCCCTCCGGCAGATTCTCGAGCGAGAGGACCGCGGAGTTGCGCTCCATCACCGCGATCAGTCCCGGGGTCGAGAGGACCTTGACGCCGATCGTGCCGCCGACATCGGTCAGCAGGCGGTCGGCGACGTCGAACTCGTCGATGCGCTCGAGGCCCGGGGCCAGCGTCGGCTCGCTCGGGCGCTCGAGCTCGGGAATGACATCCCGCAACGGCATTGGGCGGCGATCCTCCGGTGAGCCCACTAGACCATCCCCAGGCCGCCCGAGACACCGAGCGTCTCGCCGGTCACGTACGAGGCGTCGTCGGAGGCGAGAAATGCCACCGCCGCGGCGACCTCCTCCGGCTGGCCGAGCCGCCGCAGCTGCGTGCCGGCCTTCATCGTGTCGATGATCTTCTCGCCCAGCTCCCCGAGCTCGAGCGCCCGCATCAGCAGGGGGGTCTCGATCGGGCCGGGCGCGATCGAGTTGGCGGTGACGCCGTAACGCGCGCCCTCACGCGCGATCACCTTCGTGAACGCGATCACGCCGCCCTTCGCCGCCGAGTAGACGGCCGAGCCCTTGGAGCCGACCCGACCGGCCTCCGAGGCGATGTTGACGATCCGTCCGTAGCCCGCCTGTTGCATCCCGGGGAGGACGGCGTGGGTGCAGGCGAGGACGCCGACCAGATTGACGGCGAGGACACGCTCCCATTGCCCCGGGTCCGTGTCGGTGAAGAACCCGAACTCGTCGGTGCCGGCGTTGTTCACCAGGATCGCGAACGGCCCGTGCTCTGCGACCGCCGCGCTCGCCGAATCCGGCTCGGTGACGTCGAGGCCGGTCGCGGTGGCGCCGATCTCTCCCGCGACCTCGCCCGCGCTCTGGTCGTCGATGTCGCCGATGACCACGTCGGCGCCCTCAGCGGCGAGCCGGCCGGCGATCGCGGCTCCGATCCCGCGGCCGCCGCCCGTGACCAGCGCCCTGCGCCCCTCGAGCCTCATCACGGCGGAGCATATGCGCCGGTGGTCCGAGCCGATGCGATCATTCCGCCGTGCCGCTCAACCACGTGTCGCTGACGGTCGCCGACCGCGAGCGGTCGGCCCGCTTCTACGCCGAGCACTTCGGCCTCACCGAGCGGCTGCACGATGACGAGCACCTGTTCATTCTGGGCGGGGCCGAGGGCTCGGTGCTTGCGCTCTCGGTCGGTGACCCTCCGCGGCTACCGCGAACCAACCACTTCGGCTTCCAGGTCGCCACCACGGACGAGGTGCGCGAGGCGCGCGAGCGCCTGCGGGAGGCGGGCGTCGAGGAGGTCGAGTGGCAGGACGACGACGTGACGGTCCGGGTCCAGGTCCTCGATCCCGACGGCTATCGCGTCGAGCTGTACGCGTTTGGCCGGTGAGCCGGACGCCGGTGCTCTCGTAGACTGCCGCCCGCGTGAGCGGCGAAGCGATCCCGATCATCGGCGGCACCGGCGCGCTCGGCTACGGCCTGGCGCTGCGCTGGGCCCGGGCCGGTCGCGCGGTCGTGATCGGCTCGCGCAGCGAGGAGCGCGCGGCGGAGGCCGCGCGAAAGCTCTCCAACCTCGCCCCGGACGCGGAGATCGAGGGTCTTCGCAACGACGTGGCGGCAAGGCAGGGCCCGGTGGTCTTCCTCACGGTTCCCTTCCGCGCCCAGTCGGAGAACCTCAACAACCTGCGCGAGTCGCTGGAGCCGGGCCAGCTGCTGGTCGACTGCACGGTGCCGCTCGCCGCCGCGGTCAGCGGCAAGGCGACCCGCTCGCTCGGCGTCTGGCAGGGGTCAGCCGCCCAGCAGGCCCAGGAAATGGTCCCCGACGGGGTCACCGTTGTCGCCGGGCTGCACACGATCAGCGCCCCGATGCTGGCGGACACCGGCGCCGAGCTCGCCGAGGACGTCCTGCTGTGCGGAGACCGCAAGTCCGACAAGGCTCAGGTCGCGGGGCTGATCGAGGAGATCCCCGGCCTGCGGGCGGTCAACGCCGGCCCGCTCGAGATGGCGCGGATCGTCGAGCAGCTCACGCCCCTGTTGATCTCGATCAACGCCCGCTACAAGACGCACGCGGGAATCCGGATCAGCGGCCTGCCGGACGCCGACCACTGGGCGTGAGCGGGCCGGTCGACGAGACCGGCCGGCGATGACCGTCGTCTGCCTGGCCGGCGGCACAGGGGGCGCGAAGCTCGCCGCCGGGCTCCAGGACCTGGTCGGCGGCCAGCTCGCGGTGATCGCGAACACGGCCGACGACACCGAGGTCCACGGGTTGCTGGTCTGCCCCGATCCCGACCTGATCACCTACTGGCTCGCGGACGAGATCGACGAGGAGCGCGGCTGGGGGATCCGCGACGACGCCTTTGTCCTTCACGAGCGCCTCGAGCAGCTCGGGGCGCCCGGCTGGTTCCGCCTCTCCGACCGCGACCTGGCCACCTGTCTGTACCGCACCCACTTCATCGCCGAGGGCGGCACCCTGACCGCCGCGCAGGCGCAGATCTCGCGCGCGCTCGGCGCCGCCGCGGCGGTGCTGCCCATGTGCGAACAGCCCGTCCGGACCCGGGTCCGGACGCCCGCGGGAACGAGAGGGCTGCAGGAGTTCCTGATCCTCGACCGAGGCGAAGCGCCCATCGAGGGGGTGGAGCTCGAGGGCATCGCCGCGGCGACGCCGACGCCTGAGGTGCTCGAGGCGCTGGCCGCGGCGGAAGCGGTGATCGTCGGCCCGTCGAACCCGGTGATCTCGATCGGGCCGATCCTCGCAGTACCCGGGATGCGCGAGGCGATCGCGGCGGCCCCCGGGAAGGTGGTCGCCGTGAGCCCGCTGGTCGGCGGCCACGCGGTCAAGGGCCCCACGGACGCATTCGTCACCGCGCTCGGCCGCCCGCTGACGGCGGCGGGCATCGCCTCCCTGTACGCCGAGGTGATCGACGGGATCGTCGTCGACGAGGGCGACCCGGGCCCCGAGGACATCCCGATGCTGTCGCGTCCGACCCTGATGCAGGGTGAGGCGGGGCGCCGCGAGCTCGCCACGGCGGTGCTCGACTTCGCCCGCGATCTCTGATCGGCGCGCCGCGGGGGATGATGGGCGGATGAGGGCGACCGCGATCATCCCGGTTAAGCGCTTCGGCGCAGCCAAGCAGCGACTGCTCGACTCGCTCGACCGGCCCCAGCGCGCGGCGCTGGTGAAGGCGATGCTCGCCGACGTACTCGCGGCGGTCGCGGCAAGTGAGCGGGTCGAGCGCGTGATCGTGGTCACCGGCGAAGGCCGCGCCGAGCGGATCGCGCTCGCTCAGGCCCGCCGGGTCAGGACGCCGTTCGAGGTGCTGCGCGAGCCCCACGATCGTGGCCACTCCGAGGCGGCGACCCTGGGCATCGTGCGCGCCCTCTCCCACGGAGCCGGCTGCGCCGCGCTCCTGCCCGGCGACTGCCCGCTGCTCGACCCCGGCGAGCTCGACGCGGCGCTGGACCGGATGCGCCCGGGCCGGGTGGCAGTCGTGCCCGACCGCCACGGCACCGGCACCAACGCGCTGCTCCTCGCGCCCGCCGACGCCATCGGCCCCGCCTTCGGGGAGGGCAGCATGGAGCGCCACCGCGACCGCGCGGGACGAGCCGGCCACGACGTGGCGGTCGAGCGGCTCGACTCGCTGGCGCTGGACCTCGACACCCCGGACGACCTCGCCGCCCTGACGAGCGCGCTCGCCGCGCGTCCCGAGCGCGCGCCGGGGACGGCGGCCGCACTCGAGCGGCTGGGCGCGACCCCGAGCGTGGAGGCGTGACCGCGAACCTCGAGCTGGTCGCGCTGCCGGGGCTCCCCGAGATCTCCGCAGGCGCCAAGCTCGGTGAGCTGCTGGCGAGTGCGGTCGAGCGCGTGGGCGTCCCGCTGAGCGACGACGACGCGATCGTCGTCTCGCAGAAGGTGGTTTCGAAGGCCGAGGGACGCGTGCGCCGTCTCGACGAGGTCGAGCCGGGCGAGCGGGCAGTCGAGCTCGCCGGACGGCTCGGCAAGGATCCCCGGCTGGTCGAGCTCGTGCTAGCGGAGTCGCGCCGGATCGTCCGCGCGGAGCGCGGGGTGCTGATCGTCGAGACCCACGGCGGCTGGATCTGCGCCAACGCGGGGATCGACGCATCGAACGTTCCCGGCGACGGGACCGTCGTCCTGCTGCCCGAGGATCCCGACGCCTCGGCGCGCCGCCTGCGGGCCGCGATCGCCGCCGCATGCGGTCGGCGCCCGGCGGTGGTGATCGCCGACAGCTTCGGGCGCCCGTGGCGCATCGGGCAGGCCGACGCGGCGATCGGCTGCGCCGGGCTGCGGGCGCTCGACGACTGGCGCGGGCGGATCGACGCCCATGGCCGCGAGCTCACCGCGACGGTGGTCGCGATCGCCGACGAGTTGGCCGCGGCGGCCGACCTGGCCCGCGACAAGGCCTCCGGCGGACCGGCGGTGCTCGTCCGCGGGGCGGGCGCCTGGCGGACCGACGAGGACGGGCCGGGCGCCGCGGCCGCGCTCCAGCGCGCCGCCGCCGAGGACCTGTTCCGCTAGCCGGGCCACCCGGCGCGACTTGGCCGCGCCTACAGCGCGTGCTTCACGCCGAGGGGATCCGGTGCGCCCTCCTCGGTGAACTCCGGAGGGACGTACGCGCGCCCGGGCGAGCCGCCGATCGCGAGCACCCTCGCCCGCTCCCCGCCGGTCACGATCTTGCGCTTCTCCGCCTCGCCGACGCGGATCCACACCCCGGGCTCGAGCGTGTACTCCTCGACCCCGACGCGAATCGTCGCCCGGCCCGAGAGCGCCGTATAGACCTCCTCCTGGTGGTCGTGCTCCTGGTCGTGCTCCGGGTACTCGCCGTAGTTCGCCGGCAAGTCCATGACCGCGATCCCCATCGAGCTCACACCGAGGCCGGCACGGACGCGGTGAAAGCCGCCCCCGAAGATGGCCTCGAACTCGCCGAGGCGCTTGACCGTGACATCAGCCATCGAGCGGGTCCGGCTCGCCCTCGTTCGTGTAGGTGACCGGCTCGAAGGGGGCGCCCGGCACTCCGCCGAGCGCAAGCACCGTCGCCCCCTCGTCGCCGGTGAGCAGCTTGCGGTTCTCGTTCGGGCCGATGCGGGCGAAGGCTCCGGGCTCGAGCCGGTACTCCTCGTCGCCCGCCAAGAGCGTCACCGCCCCGTCGAGCACCGTGAACACCTCCTCCTGGCCGCTGGCGGAGTGATCGTGCTCCGGATAGCGATCGGTGTTCGGCGGCAGGCGGAGGATCTGCATTCCGAACGAGGTCACCCCGAGGCCCGCGCGCGCCCTCAGCATGCCGCCGTGGTAGGTCGGCTCGAAGTCCTCCGTCCGCTTGACCGTGACGTCGGCCATTGCGGCCAACTCTACATCCGGCCGTCCGCGATCCGGAGGGGCCCGAAGCGTGACGTCCGTCACATAAACAAGGCGCCTCAACGGCGGCGCGGCTCGGCTTCGCTTCGCTCCGCCTCGCTAGACGCTCAACACGGCGGACGCCGTGAGCCGACCCGTGCGCAGGTCGTCCAGCGCCTCGCCGGCCGCCTCGAGCGCGTACTCGGTCACCGTCGTCCTGACCGGGATGCGCGGCGCCAGCTCGAGGAACTCCTCGCCGTCGCGGCGCGTGAGGTTCGCGACCGAGCGGATCTGTCGCTCGCCCCACAGGTCCGCGTACTTAAAGCTCGGAATGTCCGTCATGTGGATGCCGGCGCAGACCACGGCGCCACCGGGCGCCAGCGCTCGCAGGGCAACCGTCACGAGCTCGCCGACCGGCGCGAAGATGATCGCCGCGTCGAGCTCCTCCGGGCGCTCGTCCGAGCCCCCTGCCCACTCGGCGCCGAGCTCGCGCGCGAACGCCTGCGTGGCCATGTCCCCGGGTCGCGTGAACGCGAACACCCGCCGGCCCTGGTGCACCGCCACCTGGCAGACGATGTGCGCCGATGCTCCGAAGCCGTAGAGGCCGAGCCGCTCGGGCTCGCCGCACAGGCGCAGCGCCCGATAGCCGATCAGCCCGGCGCACAGCAGGGGCGCGGTCTCGGCGTCCGATCCGCCGGCCGGCAGCGGGAGGCAGTAGCGCTCGTCGGCGACCGCCAGCTCGGCATAGCCGCCGTCGACCGAGTAGCCGGTGAAGCGGGCGCGCACGCACAGGTTCTCGCGCCCCGAGCGGCAGTACCGGCACTCGCCGCAGGTCCAGCCGAGCCACGGGACGCCGATGCGCTCGCCCACCTCGAACCGCTCCGCCCCCTCCCCCCTTTCGGCCACCTCGCCGACCACCTGGTGTCCGAGCACTAGAGGCAGGGTGGGCTCCGCAAGCTCGCCATCGACGATGTGCAGGTCGGTCCGGCAGACGCCGCAGGCACGCACGCCGACGAGCACCTGCCCCGGCCCCGGCTGCGGCTCCGGCAACTCGGCGGGCCGCGGGGCCTCCCGCTGGCGCCCGAGCACCATCGCCCGCATCAGTACGTCTCGACGATCTCGTAGAGCGTGGTCCGCTGCGCCGGCGCGCGGCCCGCCGCCCGTGCAGCGCCGATCAGCTGCTCGGGCTCGAGCCGGACGCCGTGCTGCGAGCCGGCCATGCGCGAGATGTTCTCCTCCATCAGGGTGCCGCCGAGGTCGTTGACGCCCCAGCGCAGGCTCTCCGTGGCCGCCTCGAGTCCCATCTTCACCCAGCTCGCCTGCAGGTTCGGGATGGTGCGCCCGAGCGCGAGCCTGAAGGCGGCCGTGTGCTTGAGGTTCTCGGGCGCCGAGATCTCCTCGATCCCGTGCGTCCGCCCGAGCAGCGTCTGGAAGGGGATGAACGACAGCGGCACGAACTCGGTGATCCCCCCGGTGCGCTCCTGAAGCTCGCGGATGACGCGCATGTGGCGGGCGAGCTCCCAAGGCTCCTCGATGTGGCCGAACATCACCGTCGAGGTCGAGCGCAGACCGACCCGGTGACAGGCCTCGATGATCTCGACCCATCGGGCGGCCGGCAGCTTGTTCGGGGAGATCCGAGCGCGCACGCCGTCGTCGAGCACCTCGGCGGCCGTCCCCGGGGTCGAGCCGAGCCCGCACTCGAGCAGGTAGTCGAAGACCTGCTCGGGGGTGCGGCCCGAGCGCTCGCACATGTAGTGGATCTCCATCGGCGAGTACGCGTGCAGGTGAAGCTGCGGCGCCGCCTCCTTGGCCAGCCGCAGCCAGCGGCCGTAGTGCTCGAGCGTGTAGTCCGGATGGATCCCCCCCTGCATGCAGATCTCGGTGGCGCCGAACGCGACCGCGTCGGCGATCCGGGCCTGGAAGTCCTCGGGGGTGACGTGGTAGGCGTCGGGCGATCGCTTGCCCTGCCCGAAGCCGCAGAACGCGCAACCGACCACGCACACGTTGGTGAAGTTGATGTTGCGGTTGACCACGAACGTGGCGACGTCGCCGGCGAGCTCGGCCCGCAGCGCGTCGGCAGCCACCCGCATCTCCTCGACCACCTCAGGGCGGGTCTCGGCGAAGAGCGCCGTGAGCTCGTCGTCGCTCAGCGGCTCACCGGCCCGACCGCGCTCGATCGCGCGCGGGGCGAGCTCGGGGTCGATCTGGCGCTCTGAGCGCCGGCCCGAGCCACGGCGCGGGATGAAGCTCCAGTACTTGAGCTTGACCACGTCCAGCACGCCCTGCTCGATCCATTCCGGGTCGAGGTACTGGGGGTAGGCGCAGAGGCGCTCGGTGAGCGCGTACCCGCGAGGCGCGAGGCGCTTTCGCACCTGGTGGGGGCTCGGGAACGCCTGCTCGGGCGAGATGTGGTCGCCGTTCGCCGACAGCCCGCCCAGGTCGGTGGCGCCCTCCTCGACGAGGTCGAGCCACCAGTCGGCCAGGTTCGGCGGGATCTGGATGCCGACGTCCGGCAGCAGCCGCCGGGTCTCGCGCACCAGCGATCTCATGTCGTCGAGCGTGACCTGGGTCGCCCAACCGGGCAAGTCCGCAGTCCGCAGTCCGCCGTCCGCAGTCAGCCCTTGCCCCTGCGGACTGCTGTCTGCGGACTGCGGACTCAGCCCCCACCGCTCCTGCGCCGCAGCATCCGCGATCTCAGCGACCTCACGCCCGTAGTAGCGCGGGTGCGGCACGAAGTTCTGGAGGATCAGCTCCTGGATGTGGCCGTGCTCGGCCTGGACCTCCGCGAGGGCCTCGAGCGCCGCGATCCGGTCGTCGCGGGTCTCACCGATGCCCACGAGGATCCCGCTGGTGAACGGAATCCGCAGCTCGCCGGCCGCGCGGATCGTGGCCAGGCGCGCCTCCGGATGCTTGGTCGGTGAGCCCTGGTGGACGACGAGATCGGGATTCGCCGACTCGAGCATCAGGCCCTGCGATGCGGTCACCTCGCGCAGGCGAGCGAGGTCCTCGCGCGAGAGCACACCGAGGTTCGTGTGGGGCAGCAGGCCGCGCTCGAGCGCCCGCTCGCAGGCCCAGACCACGTAGGAGACGAAGTCGCGATGCCCGTACGAGCGCAGGCGCTCGGCGACCACCGGGTTGATCTCCGGCGCCTCGCCAGTGAGCACGAGCAGCTCCTTGGTGTTGCGGCGCACCGCCTGCTCGAGGCGCTCCTCGACCTCGTCGGGGGCGTAGAGGTGAGGCCGGTGGGTTGCGAAGGAGCAGTACTTGCAGTAGCAGCGACAGGTGCGCGACAGCGAGAGCGTGTAGTTGCGCGAGAAGGTGACCCGTCTCACGCCGGACACGCGTACCGCCGCGTCAGCCCGGCACTACCTGTTGCGCTCGCGAACTTCCGCGTCCTTGATGGCCTGGCCGACGCCGCGCGCGTCGGAGGTCGGCGGTTCCGCGCCCTCGGCGTACTGCGGCCCGGCGATCACGAACCTGTAGACCACTAGTGCCACCAGTGCGCCGACTAGCGGCCCGAGCACGTAGACGAGCAGGTCGCTGGCGTCGATCGAGCTGCTGATCAGCGCCGGCCCGAACCAGCGCGCCGGGTTGACCGAGGCGCCGGTCAGCGGGCCGAAGATGAAGACGACGAATCCGAGCGTCGTACCGATCGCGAGCGGCGCCCACTCCTGGCGGGCGCGCGGGTTCATCGCGACCGCGAGCACCGCCATCACGAGCAGGAAGGTCCCGATCGCCTCGACCACGCCGCCGAGGAAGTTCGAGCCGAGGAGGGGCGAAACCTCGGGATTGCCGTAGTCGCTCGCGCGGCCCTCGTCGAGCAGGATGCCCTTGACGAGGAGGGCGCCGAGAACGCCGCCTGAGAGCTGGGCGAGGATGTAGACGACCGCGTCGACCGGGTCGATGCGGCGCATCGCGGCGGCCGCCACGGTGATCGCCGGGTTGAAGTGCCCGCCGCTGACCTGCCCGAAGGCGATGATCAGCATGAAGAGGACGAACGCGTGGAGGAGGCCGACCACGGCGAAGTCCGAGCCCGTCTGCGACGTCGGGCTCGTCGACACGTAGAGCGTGACCACCGTGCATACGGCGAAGACCAGGAGCAACGTCCCGATCAGCTCGGCGATGTAGGCCGCCAGCCCTCGATCCTGCACTGCGAAAATCCTCCTAGGTCGGGTGCGCGCGGCAGTGTATACAGGCCCAGCGGGGTCAGCCGCCCCGCTCGCGCTCGAGCTGGAGCTTGCGCCCGTCGGCGATCACGTCAAGCGCCTCCTCGCGCGAGCGCCACCCCTCGACCTCGACCTCCTTGCCCTCGAGCTGCTTGTAGACCGAGAAGAAGTGGGTGATCTCGCGCTGGAGCGCCTCGGGGATGTCGTCGAGCGTTTCGGCGGTGTTCCAGCCCGGATCGTGCGTGGGCACGCAGACGACCTTGTCGTCCTCGCCCTTCTCGTCGCGCATCACGAACAGCGCGATCGGCTTGACCGCGATCACGCACCCGGGGAACGTCGGCTCGGAGACGCACACCATCGCGTCGAGCGGGTCGCCGTCCCGTCCCCAGTGACCCATCAAATAGCCGTAATCGGTCGGGTAGACCATCGAGGACGAGAGAAAGCGATCGAGGATCACGGCTCCGATCTCCTCGTCGAACTCGTACTTGTTGCGTGAGCCCTTGGGGATCTCGATGAAGGCGAGCAGCTCGTCGGTGAGCCCATGTTCGGCCATCGCCCGGCAAGGCTATCCTGCGGCGCTCGATGGCAAGGGTCGCTGCGTCGCTGGCGGCCGCCCTCGCCGCGTTCGCCCTGACGGCGTGCGGCGACGGCGGTGCTGAACCGGGCGCCTCTGACGAGGTGACCCTGGTTCTCGACTTCACGCCGAACGCAGTCCACACCGGCCTCTACGCCGCGCTGGCCGAGGGGGAGTTCGAGCGCGAGGGGATCGCGCTCGAGGTTCGCGAGCCGTCCGCCTCGACCGACGGCCCGAAGCTGCTCGAGACCGGCCGTGCCGAGTTCGCGGTGCTCGACATCCACGACCTCGCGATCGCCCGCGAGCGGGGACTCGACATCGTGGGTGTCGCCGCCCTCGTCCAGCGCCCGCTCGCCGCCGTGATCGCGGGCGACCGCGAGGCCGTGCGGACGCCGGCGGACCTCGAGGGCGGCACGGCCGGGGTAACCGGGCTGCCGTCCGACGATGCCGTGCTCGACTCGGTGCTCGCCGCCGGGGGCGCCAACCCCGAGTCGGTCGAGCGGGTCACGATCGGCTTCGACTCGATCGCGGCCCTGTCGGCCGGGCGGGTCGACGCCGCGACCGCGTTCTGGAACGCCGAGGGCGTCGCCCTGCGGCGCCTCGGCGTTCCGACGCGCGAGTTCCGCGTCGACGATTTCGGCGCGCCTCCCTATCCCGAGCTCGTGCTCGCCACCACCGCGCGCACCGTCGCCGAGCGACCGGAGCTGGTCGAGGGGATGCGCGCCGCGCTCGAGGAGGGTCAGCAGGCGGTACTGGCCGATCCCGACGCCGCCCTGGCGGACCTGCTCGAGGCGGTCCCCGAGCTCTCCGAGGCCGAGCAGCGCGCGCAGCTCAACGCCCTCCTGGCGGCCGACGCGATCGGCGCCGGGGTGCTCCTCGACGACGGACTGCTCGAGCAATGGGCGGAATGGGACGCAAGGCACGGCATCGTCCGCCGCCCGCCGCAGGTCGACCGCGCCTTCGCGTTCGACCTCCCCAGCGGTTAGCCAGCTCTCGAGCCCGCCGCGACGGGCCGCTCAGAGCGAGCGGCGGGCGCGAAACTCGCGCCTGACCGACTCCGGCCGGCCCCACATCTGCACGACCTCGGCGCGGCCCTCGTGGATGTCGCGCACGATCAGCTCGCCCTCGATCCCCTCCTCGTCGAGCAGGGCCAACGTCCCCTTGACCGTCTCGGCCGCAGCGGCGTGTCCGAACGTGTGGGCGACGTTGATCCTGAAGTGCCACTCGGCCTCGGAGTAGGGCTGTGCGTTGATCTGCGTCATCAGCACGGCGGCGTCGACGTAGAGGTCCTCGTCGCTGAGCCGCAGGTCGCAGACGATGTCGGTCCAGTCGTCCGGCAGCGAGTCGAGGACCTGCTGGAAGTCGTCGGCCAGACCCATGGCCGGAGCCTAGTACGAGTGGTGCTAGTCGGCCGCCCCGCGGCGGCGGCTGACCAGCATCCGCCCGGCGAGCTCCGCGCCGATCGCGTGCGCCCGCCCGTCGACGACGATCATCAACGCGCCCCCGAACGGCTCCGCCTCGCGAACCGAGACCTCCGCGCCCGGCCGAATGCCGCGCCGATCGAGATAACGCAGCATCTCCGGGTCGGAGTCGGACACGCGCGTGAAAATGCCGGTCTCGCCCGGACCAAGCCGGCTCAGGGCAACGGCGCCGTCCTCGGCGAGCCCGAGCGCGCGGTCTGGGATCGGGTCGCCGTGAGGGTCGCGGCTCGGATCGCCCAGCGCGGCCGCGATCCGCTCCTCGAGGTCCTCGGAGATGTAGTGCTCGAGGACCTCGGCCTCGTCGTGGACCTTGTCCCAGGGCATCCCGAGCGCGTCGGCCAGATAGGACTCGAGCAGCCGGTGATGGCGGATCACCTCCAGGGCGACCTGCTCGCCCGCGGGGCTCAGCGCAACGCCGTGGTAGGGCTCGTGCTTGACCAGGCCCGCCTCGGCCATCCGCTTGAGCATCGCCGTAACGGTCCCCGGCGAGACCCCGAGCCGCTCTGCGAGCGCGGAGGTGCCGACCGGGCCGCCGGCTCGCCGGGCGAGCGCGTAGATCGCCTTCGCGTAGTCCTCGATCGCCTCGGTGTCGGCGACCCCGCGATCGCCCCGGATGTGCGGATGCGGGCGGGTGGCCATCAGACGGTGACCAGGAGCCCGGTCAGGTATAGGGCGAGAGCGCCCGCGGCGATCGCGACCGCGTTCGCCGCGTCGAGCATCCGGCCGGCGGAGTCGCGCATCGCGGGCGCGATCTGGACGATCACCTGGACGATCGCGCCGACCCCCACTCCGAGCAGGAACGCCGACAGCTCGGCATTGTCGATCGACGCGCCGAGCAGCGCCCCGAGGATCGCGGGCGCGCCCGCGATCAGGCCGAGGCCCAGTAGCCGCGGCGGCGTGGCGCGCTCGCGGATCAACGGCGCGACGATCGCGATCCCCTCGGTGGTGTTGTGGATCGCGAAGCCGACGACCAGGAAGGCGCCCAGGGCGAGCTCGCCGACGGCGTACGCCGAGCCGATCGCGAGACCCTCGCCGAGGTTGTGGAGGCCGATTCCGATGGCGACCATGAGCGCGAGCTGGAATCCGCGCGACCCGGCGGCCGCCGCGCGCTCGCGGCGTCCCTCCAGGTAGCGGTCGAGGCCGGTGAGCGCGAGGAACGCGAGTCCGGCCCCCAAGAAGACGAGTTCGGCGCCGCCGAAGGCCCCGCCCGACGCGCTCGCGAGGTCCAGCCCCTCGAGGGCGCCGTCCACGGCGAGGAAGCCCAGCAGGCCGACGGTGAGCGCGAGCAAGACCCGCACCCAGCGGCTGCTGAACCGGCGCATCGCCGGCAACAGCAGCATCCCCAGCACCACCGGGATGATCCCGACGTAGGTGCCGAGGAGCGCCATCAGCCCGAAGAAGTCGCCGTCGGCGGCCGGAGTCTCGACGGCGGCGGGGATCTCGTGCTCGATCACCACTCCGGTCGAGGTCACCAGCGAAACGATGTACGGCTGACCGTCCTGCCAGGGGTATGCCAGCGTGATCGTCTCGGAACCCAGCCGGCCGATTCGCGTCGCGTCGGCCTGGAAGTCGACAAACGCGTCGTTCACGAACGCCTGGGAGATCTCGACCGGGTCGGGGCCCGTGTTGCGAAGGCTGAGCTCGATCCGGTTCGGCTCGAGCACGGTGCGCTCGACGGCCAGCTCCTCGACCGGCGGCCCGGTCCGCTCGGGCAGCGCGTCCCCGCCGGCGAGCGCCAACGCCACCAGGGCCGCGGCGATCAGCGCCAGCGCACCGGCGGCGAGCGCCCACCCGGGCAGGCGGCCCAGTGCGCCGCCGACGCCGCTCGCTGTCTCGGTCCTCGCCTCCATCCGGTCAGCCGACCTCGAAGAAGCCCATCCAGCCGAGCTCGGCGAACTCGGTCTTGTGGGCGTGGAACATGAACGCGCCCGCGTTCGGGAAGTGCAACTCGCAGATCCCCCGCTGGGCCTGTCCCTGGACCACGGTGTCGGTGAACTCGGTCGGCTCCAGCGACGTCCCGGTCGGGTAGTAGTGGAAGAAGTTCCCGTGGATGTGGAACGAGTTGATCGGGTCGTACTCGAGCACGTTGACGAGGTAGATCCGCACCAGCTCGCCGCGATCCACGTGGATCGGCTCGTTCATGTAGTGGAACGGGATCCCGTTGACGGCGTAGAACTGGTTGCCCTCGGCGTCGAAGGTCGTGTTGTAGCCGTGCTGGACCATGACCATCTCGTCCGCGTCGGGCCGGCCCTGCTTCGGGTCGACGATGAACGTCCCGTACATACCGCGCGCAATGTGCTCGGCGAGCGGGGCCACGTGGCAGTGGTAGAGATGAAGCCCGAACGGCTCGGCGTCGAACTCATAGACCGTCGACTTGCCGGGCTCGATGATCCCGGCGCCGACGCCGGGGATCCCGTCCATCGCCGCCGGGTGAAGACCGTGGAAGTGCATCGTGTGCGGATGCTCCGAGCCGTTGGTGAACCGGATGCGGAGTCGATCGCCCTCGCGACAGCGAAGCGTCGGACCCGGGACGCGCCCGTTGTACGTCCACGCCGGGAAGCTGACCCCTGGGGCAACTTCGATTTCCTTGTCGGCGCCGACGATGTCCCACTCGCGGAGCAGCCGGCCGCTCGCCAGCCGCCGGGTGCGGCCGTAGTCGAAGTCGCGCAGGATCTCGGTCGGGTTGAAGCCGTTCGCGCGGTGATCGACGGTCTCGCCGCCGCGGAACGTCGGCCCCGCGGTGCCCATGCCGTTGGCGTGGGTCGGGATGCCCGCGTGCGCCGCGTGCCCGCTCGCGGGCGCGTCAGCAGCCCGCGCCGGTGTCGGGTGCTCGCCGCCGCCGAGCGCCTCGTGCAGGCCCTGATGCGGGATCGTCTCGTGCAGGAGGGCGAGGGTCGGCGCCGCGACGACGCCGCCCGCGAGCAGCTTTCGCCGGCTGAAGCCCTTGCCGTTGTTTCGGTCGCTCACAACCGAGATTTTGACAAATCAAAAACCCCACCGCAAGCGCCTGTCAGAATCGGGCCGATGGAGACCGCGACGTCGATCGAGCTCGACGGGCAGTATCGGGCGCTGCGCGAGAGCGCCGGCGTGCTGAGGCGCACCGAGCGGCGCGTGCTCGACGTTGGCGGCACCGAGGCAGCCGAGTATCTCCAGGGCCAACTGACCAACGACGTCGAGGCGCTCGCCGACGGCGAGGGCTGCTACTCGGCGCTGCTCGACCGCAAGGGCCGCATGCAGGGCGATATGCGGGTCCTGCGGCTCGCCGACGGGTTCGGGATCGGCACCGAGGAGATCGCCGCACCCGCCGTCATGCGCCACCTCGAGATGTACAAGATCGGCCGCGATGTCTCGCTCACCGACCGCAGCTCCGAGCTCGCGGTGATCTCGGTGATCGGGCCGGGCGCGGCGGAGATCGTGCTCGCCGGGCCGGCCGGCTCCGAGCACAGCCACCGCGAGGTGCGGCTCGGCGAGCTCCGGGCACGCGCGGTCGCCACCGACCTCGGCGTCGACCTGGTCGTTGAGGCGGCGAAGGAGTCGGCTGCGCTCGCCGCGCTGGAGGCCGCCGGCGCCGAGCCGGTGAGCGAGGAGGCGGCGGAGATCGTTCGCGTCGAGAGCGGGCGCCCGCGATTCGGTCGCGAGATGACCACCGCGACGATCCCCGAGGAGGCCGGGATCAACGAGCGCGCGGTCAGTTTCACCAAGGGCTGCTACATCGGTCAGGAGACCGTCGCCAGGCTGCACTACAAGGGCAAGCCCAACCGCAGCCTTCGCGGGCTGCGGCTCTCGGCCCCGGTCGCCGCCGGCGACCCTATCCGCCTGGGCGAGCGCGAGCTGGGCCAGGTGGGTACGGCGGTCCTCTCCCCCGCTCGCGGCCCGATCGCGCTCGCGATCGTCCGCCGAGAGGCCGAGCCGGGAGCAACCGTCGCGGTCGGCGACGGGGCCGACGCCGAGGTCGTCGACCTGCCGTTCTGAGGCGACGAACCAGCGCTCGGGCGCCAGGGCTTCGGTTAGTGTTGCCCGCGAATGAGCGTCGGGAGCAGGCTCATCTTGCCGGTCGCCGCGGTCGCGGCCGCGTTCGCGATCTCGGCCTGCGGCGAGGACGATTTCGAGAACAATCCCCGCCCGCCGTCGCCGATCGAGCTCACCGCGCTGATCAACGACAGCAAGGTCAAGGTCAGCCCGAGCACCGCCGCGGCAGTCGGCGCCGGGCTGGCGACCTTCACGATCTCGAACCAGTCGACCGAGCCGGCGGCGCTGGTTCTCGAGGGCCCGACCGATGAGGCGAGCGACGAGATCCTGCCGGGCGGCACGGGCAGCATGAAGGTCGCGCTCGAGGAGGGCGACTACGTGGTCTCGACCGGGGTCTCGGACCCGCGCGAGAGCTCGCTCGAGGTCGGGCCCGAGCGGAAGAGCTCCCAGAACGAGCTGCTGCTGCCCTAGTCCGTGTCCCCCGGGCCGGCCTCGGCGGCCGCGTCGGCCACGAGCGCCTCGATCTGCGCGAGCTCGGCTTCGACGTCGGAGACAATCGCCTCGATCCCCTCGCGCGCCTTGGCGGAGCTCTTGTCGACGTTGGTCAGCGCCAGGCGTACGCTCTGCGCTCGGCTCAGGGCAGACCGCGCCGCCTCGGCCGCGTCGCGAACGCCGGCTGCGTCGACCTCGAGCGCTCGGTCACGCGCCATCAGCACTCGCAGCCGGGCGTAGCGATAGGCGAGCTCGAGCGCCATCTCATCCGGCAGCTCGGGGTCGACCGCAACGATCAGCTTGTTGCCCTCGTACTCGAGCAGCTGCTCGCGCTTGGCGGGAATGCTCTCCTCGCCGGCGACCACAAGGACTGCGAAGTCGGCCTGGCGCTCAGCCATCGCTGCGTTCAGCTCGTTCCACGCGGCGTTGCGCGAGAGCTGGTCGTCCTTGTCCTCGAACACGATCTTGCCCAGGCAGGCACCGTCGGCGGCGCCGACCTCGACGACGGTGTCGCCCTTCTTCGAGCCGCCCTCGCCGCGCTCGTCGCCGACGTGTAGCGCGCAGTCGCCGCGCGCGACAGCGATCCGCTCGATCGCGGCATGGACGCGATCCTCGAACGTGCGCCCCTTGGCGGTTCCACGCTGGGCCTCCTCGGCGACGCGCTGGTCGGCGTCCTCGCGCTCGAGCAGCCGGGCGAGCTCCTTGCGCAGCTCGCCCACCTGGCCGTGCATCGCGCGGGCCTCCTCGCGATGGCTCTCGCGCAGCCGTTCGACCTCGTGGCGGTGGCGCTCCTCGGCCTCGAGCATCGCCTTGCCGAGCCGGGCCTGGATCGCGACCAGCGGATTCGACCCGTCCTCGGCGGTGAGCGCGCCGAGCAGCGCCTCTCGGTGAGCGCGCGACTCGGCGCCTACGATCTCCTTGATCTGGGCCTGGACCGAGTCGCTGCGCTCTGCACCGAAGGTCGTGGCGATGCGCTCGGCGAGCGCCTCCGCCGCCTCCTCGAGCGTCCCCCCGAGCTTGCGGTCGAGCTCGCCGAGCCCGCTCTCGAGCTCGCGGCGGACGTAGTCGACATTGGCGGCGGTCTCCTCACTGTCCAGCACCCGGGCGCCGATCTCGACTGCATCGCGAACGGTTTCGGTCGCGGGGTGGCCGGCCTCGGCGCGCTCGCGGACGAGCCTCGCCGCGCGCCTGTCGTCGATCTCGAGCCGCTCGATCACGAGCCGGTCGTCGATCGCGCGCACGGACCCGTCGCCGCCGGGGCCTTCGTCGAACGGGAGCTGGGGTCTTTCGGACGCTTCCATGGGGACTCACGAAGGTAGTCGGGGCCCCGGACACAAAGCTGACGCTGCAATGACTCGCCCCTTGGCTTGGGTTCGCGACCGAGGGCGGGGCCTGCCGCGGCGAGATCGCCCGATTTCGCGTTCACTGTCGTGTTAAGCACCGTATGCGTGCTTAACGCGACAATCGATTCGGTGGCGGAGTCGCCGCGCCGCTACGATGCCCGCGCTCGTAGCACCGACCTGAGGGAGAGCCGTGGCCGTAGACGTAGCGGAGGTTTCCAAGCTCGACGTGGAGCCGGGCGCCCTGCCCGAGACGATGGCGGCCTGGGTGATCCGCCAGGACCGCGAGGGGGAGCCCAAGGACGCCTTCCAGATCGAGCAGATCGAGGTTCCCGAGCCCGGGGCGTTCGAGGTGATCGTCCGCGTCATGGCGGCCGGCGTGAACTTCAACAACGTCTGGGCGGCGCTCGGCAAGCCGGTCTCGGTGTTCAACTACGGCGACCACCCGGAGTACGGTCATCACATCGGCGGCTCCGACGCCTCCGGGATCGTCTGGAAGGTCGGCGAGGGCGTCACCCGCTGGCAGCCCGGCGACGAGGTCGTGATCCACTGCAACCAGGCCTCATACGAGGACGTCGAGGTGCACGGACTCGACCCGATGGCCGCCCCGAGCCAGGAGATCTGGGGTTATGAGACGACCTGGGGCTCGTTCGCCCAGTTCACCAAGGTGCAGGCGCAGCAGCTGCTGCCGAAGCCCCGGAACCTGTCCTGGGTCGAGTCGTCGGCCTACGGGCTCACCTACTTCACCGCCTACCGGATGCTGTTCGACCGCTGCAAGGTGCAGGCCGGCCACAACGTGCTGATCTGGGGCGCGGCCGGCGGGCTGGGCGTGTTCGCGACCCAGCTCTGCAAGGCCGCCGGGGCGAACGCCGTCGGCGTCGTCTCCTCCGACGAGAAGGGCGAGCTGGTCAAGCAGCTGGGCGCCGTGGACTACGTGAACCGCAGCGAGTTCGGCGAGATGATGCGGACCACCGACAACCATCCGTTCGTCGATCGCGACGCCGAGAAGGAGCGCTTCAAGGCGTCGCGCGGCTTCGCCAAGCGCGTCAAGGAGATCCTCGGGGACGCGCCCGACATCGTCTTCGAGCACGTCGGGCAGGCAACCTTCCCGACCTCCGTGTTCACGGTGAAGCCGTTCGGCAAGGTCGTGATCTGCGGCGCCACCTCGGGCTACACGCTCGACTTCGACGTGCGCTACCTATGGATGAAGCAGAAGGAGATCCTCGGCTCGCACTTCGCGAACGCCTATGAGTGCATGCGGGCGAACCAGCTCATGGCGGAGGGCAAGGTCCGGCCCGTCCTCTCGCAGGTGATGGACTTCGACGGCGTCCCGGAGGCCCACCAGATGCTCCACGAGAACCGGCACTCGGGGAAGATCTCGATTCGCGTCGGGGCCACCGACGACTCCCAGGGCAAGCACGAGGAGGGCGCGGGCGCGATCTGGGCCGAGGTCGGCGCCTAGCCAGGGAATAGGCTTCGCGGCGATGGAGGTCCACTACATCGAATGGCACATCGTCCCGTTCCGCCGCGACCGCTTCCTCGAGATCTGGCGCCCGGCCCTCGACCGCGCGCTCGCGTTCGGCGCCAAGGGCGCCTTCCTCAGCCGCAACGAGGACGACACCCTGCACATCCGCCAGGTGACGATGTGGGAGGACCGCGCCGATCACGAGCGCTGGTGGTTCTCCGACGAGCTCTCGGCCCTGCGCGAGGAGGCGCTCGCCTATTACCACAAGCCGATCGACGCGCACTGGCACGCGCGGATCGCTGACGCCGCCGTACAGGCGTCCAACGGCCAGACCTAGGCGACGAGGCGGAGCCGCTCGCGGCTGCGCAGCGCGAACGCCTCGCCGACCTCGACCAGGATCGAGACCATCTCCTCGGCGGCCGGGGGCCGCGCGCCCTCGGCGCGGGTCACGGCCCAGACCCGGCGCTCGGGCGCGGGCGGATCGGTCGCGCGGACGACGAGATCGTCGCGCAGCGTCGGCAGGGCCAGGTCGGGTAGCAGGGTGAAGCCGAGGCCGGCCGAGATGAAGCCCTGCATCACGCCGTAGTCGTCGCTCCAGAATCCGACCTTCGGCTCGAAGCCCGCATCGCGACAGGCCCGGATGACCACCTCGCCGCACGAGCTCGCGCCCGACCCGCAGAGCCATTCCTCGTCGGACAGCTCGGCCAGTGCGACGACCTGGCGCTCGGCGAGCTTGTGCCCACTCGGCAACGCCAGGTGCATCGACTCGGTCAGAACCAGGGTCCGCTCGAGGTCGCGCTCCTCGGACTCGGGGACCGACGGGTAATCGAACGACAGGGCGAGATCCAGCTCGCCGCCCCGCAGGCGGGGCAGCGACTCCTCGGGCTCGGCGTCCGCGATGCTCAGCCGAACCTTCGGGTGGCGCTCGTGAAAGATCGAGACGGCCTCCGTGAGCAGGGTCGCGCTCGCGGACGGGAAGCTGGCCAGCCGGAGCTCGCCGCCCTCGAGCCCGGCGATCGACGCGAGCTCGCGCTCGGCCTCCTCGAGGCGCGCGATCGCGGCGTCGGCGTGCGAGACGAGGACGCGGCCGGCGTCGGTGAGCTTCGGGCCCTCGCGCGTGCGGTCGAGAAGCTTCATCCCGACCTCGCGCTCGAGCGTCGCGATCTGCTGGCTCACCGCCGACTGGGAGAGGTAGAGCTCGTCGGCCGCGGCCGAGAACGAGCCGCGCTGCGCGACCTCGCGCAGGATCCGCAGGCGCTTCACATCGAGCATAAGTGGACCTTATCAGGTCGGACAGGAATCGATGTTGCGCTAATAGCCACCCAGCAGGACGATGCACTTGTCACGAAACCGCCACCCCGGGCCGTTTCAGAGACAGACCACGAAGCGAGCGAGGTGAATGACATGAGGCACGACACCGCCCCCACGATCAACAGCGAGATCACGATCCGCAGGATGGATCTCGCCGATGCCGATCGCGACTCGGTCGCCGAGCTCGCCGATCTGGATTCGCGCCGTGCCCCGGACGGGCCGGTGCTCGGAGCCGAGGTCGAGGGCACGCTGCTCGCGGCCATCTCACTCACCACCGGCGACGTGATCGCCGACCCGTTCAGCCGCACCGCCGAGCTGCGACCCCTGCTCGAGACGCGCGCCGTGCAGCTGCGCCGGCGCCGTTCGAAGCCCGGCCTGCGACTCCCGCGCCGCAGCCGCCCCGCCGTCGGCGGCGCGCCCGCCGGCTCGATCATCCGGCTCCCCCGCTGGGGCTGATCACGCCCCCGCCTCGCTGGGGCAGTAAGAGCACCGGGACGGTCACCCCGCCGTCCCGGTGCCGCCTCAATGCTGCTCGAGCGGGGCCATCGTGAGCCCGGCGTCCTTGAGCTGCTGCCAGTAGAGCTCAGCCGGCTCCTGGGCGCCGGTCCAGACGATCGCCTGGCCGGTGTTGTGGATCCGGTCGGCCAACCGATGCCCCTCCTCGAGCGTCACCCCGGGGATCACGTTCGCGAGCGTCCGGGCGACGTGGTCGAAGGTGTTGTGATCGTCGTTGAGGACGATCACGAGCCAGTTTCCCCCGAGCCCTTCACCGGGGCCTGCACCCTTGGGCCGCTCGAGTGTCTCGGTTGAGATCGCGCCTCCCGGCTACGGGACCGCCACGGCGACCTTCTTGACGGTCGCGGCGACACTCCCGCTCTTCTGCTTCTGGCTGCCGACGGCAAAGCGGATCTTGCGGCCGGAGACCTGCCCCGGATTGGGGTCGTCGACCCTGGCGACCTCCTTGCCGTTCACCAGTGCCCGGACCACCGCACCCGAGGCGATCACCCGGAGCTGGTTGCGCTCGTTGATCTTGGAGATTGCATTGCTCGTGCCCCGTACGGGGAACCCGCCGGCGGAGGGTCCGCGTCGGAGCTCGAAGCGCTTCTTTTGCGGGAAGACCCTGAGCGTGTACCCGACCCCGCCGCCGCCGGCCCGGACGGTGAGCTCGACGAACGCGCCGCCACGCAGACCCTTGTCGGTCCGCTTCAGGATCTTCCCCGCGACGGTCACGGAGTGGTTGGGAAGCTCGGTGTCGCCCTGGACGGGCGGCCGGAACGAGCACGTCGTCGGGCTCCGCTTCACCGCCGCCCGCATCGACTTGCCCTTCTTGCGCCAGCTGCGGTCGCAGCGCTTGCCGCCGCCCGACTTGATGATCTCCTTGAACTCGGCACGGCTTCCGAAGCCGTTGTCGTAGACGGTCACGGCCGCCATCGCGCTACCCACGGCCGCGGCCGCAAGGGCCGCCGCCGCGAGCGCGAACACGCTTCGTGTGAGCTTGAGGTTCCTCATCGGGGCACCGGCTCCGCCGCAGCGTAGCCGTGGAGAACCCTGAACACCGCCGCGACCGCTGGGGTGCGGTCAGAGAATTTCAGTCGGCGCTGCCGTCCTCGCGGCGGCTCCAATAGCGCTCGAGTCCGAGCCACTGCTGCTCGGGGGGTGCCGCCTGGCGCGCCCGCTCAGCCGTCTCCGGGTCGGCGTGGGCGTCGAGCTCGGCCTCGACGGCCTCGAGGAAGGAGGCACGCCCGCGCCTCGCGAGCTCGGCGCTGCGGCGCAGGCTCTCGCGCAGGCGCTCGAGCTGCGCCCCGACGTCCTCGGCGGCGCCGAAGTGGGTCAGGCGCAGGCGGGCGGGCTCCAGGGCCTCGATGCGGTCGACCGAGTCCAGCCAGGCCGCGACGTCGATCTCCGGCGGCGGCGTCGGCGCCAGGGTGAACCCGGTCGGCGGGATCCGTACCCCGGCCATGTCGCCGACGTAGGCGTCGCCGGTGTCCAGGTCGAGATAGCAGAGGTGGTGACTCGCGTGCCCCGGGGTGTGCAGGACGCGAAAGCCCTCCACCTCCTCCCCGCCGGCGAGCGGGATCAGGTTGCCCTCGGGCACCGGGGCGACCTCGCCCCAGAGGCGGGCCATGTTCTCCTCGCCATAGAGGCGCCCGGCGCTGCGCAGCAGCCGCGACGGGTCGGCCAGGTGCGGGGCACCCACCTCGCTCACATAGACGCGCAACTTCGGAAAGCGCCGCACCAGGACCCCGGCGGCGCCGGCGTGGTCGAGGTGGATGTGGGTGAGCACGAGCCCGCGCGGCTCCTCCTCGAGCTCGTCGATCCAGCTGTCGAGCGCCGAGGCCGGGCCGGGGTCGACGAGCAGGCCGCGGACCAGGTGGACGCCGATCACCCGGTCGCGGCCGAGGTGCAAGACGTCGATCTCGCGGACCATGGCAGCAAGCTACCCGGCCCGGTCGGCGGCCATGCCCGGTGGTGGCCGACCGCCCCACGGCCCCGGCTTAGAATCTCTGCCGATGACCGAGCACCGCCTGCCGGAGCGCGACCGGCCCTGGGTGATCCGCACCTACGCCGGGCATTCCGACGCCCGGCGCTCGAACGAGCTCTACCGCCGCAATCTGGCCAAGGGCCAGACCGGCCTCTCGGTGGCTTTCGACCTCCCCACGCAGACCGGGTATGACCCCGACCACGTCCTCGCCCGCGGCGAGGTCGGCAAGGTCGGCGTCTCGATCGCGCACAAGGGCGACATGCACACGCTCCTCGACGGGATCCCGCTCGACGAGATGAACACGTCGATGACGATCAACGCGACCGCAGCGTGGCTGCTCGCGCTCTACGTCACCGTCGCCGACGAGAACGGCATCGATCGCGCGGCCCTGACGGGCACGACCCAGAACGACATCATCAAGGAGTACCTCTCCCGCGGCACCTACGCGTTCCCGCCAGGACCGTCGATGCGCCTGATCGCGGACACCGTCGCGTTCGCGGTCAACGAGATCCCGAGATGGAACCCGACCAACGTCTGCAGCTATCACCTCCAGGAGGCAGGTGCGACCCCGGTGCAGGAGATCGCCTACGCGATGTCGACCGCGATCGCCGTCCTCGACGAGGTGAAGGCGCGTGGACAGGTGGCCGAGGCGGACTTTCCGAAGGTCTTCGGGCGGATCTCGTTCTTCGTCAACGCCGGGGTCCGTTTCGTCGAGGAGCACGCGAAGCTGCGAGCGATGGGCGAGATCTGGGAGCGGCTCGGGCGCGAGCGCTACGGGGTGACCGAGCCGAAGTTCCTGCGCATGCGCTATGGCGTCCAGGTCAACTCGCTCGGCCTCACCGAGGCCCAGCCCGAGAACAACGTGCAGCGGATCGTGCTCGAGGCGCTCGCCGTCACCCTCGGGCGCAACGCCCGTGCCCGGGCGATCCAGCTCCCGGCCTGGAACGAGGCGCTCGGACTGCCGCGGCCCTGGGACCAGCAGTGGAGCCTGCGGATCCAGCAGGTGCTCGCGTACGAGACCGACCTGCTCGAGTACCCCGACATCTTCGAGGGGTCGAAGGTCATGGACGGCCTGGTCGCCGAGCTGGTCGAAGGCGCGGAGGAAGAGATGCGGATCGTGGCCGACCAGGGCGGCGCGGTGGAGGCCGTCGCCTACATGAAGGCGCGCCTGGTCGAGTCGCACCGCGAGCGGATCGCGCGGATCGAGCGCGAGGAGATCAAGGTCGTCGGCCAGAATTGCTTCACCGAGACCGAGGACTCGCCGTTGACGGCGGGAGCCGACGGGGGCATCCTCAGGCCCGATCCAGAGGTGGAGCGTGAGTGCGTGGAGGCGCTGGAGGTCTGGAAGGCAGAGCGCGACCAGGCCGCCGTCGATGCGGCGCTCGGGCGGCTGGCGGAGGCAGCGGGCGATGAGTCGCAGAACGTCATGCCGGCGACGATCGAGGCGGCGAAGGCCGGAGCGACCACCGGTGAATGGGCGGGCGCGCTGCGCGAGGTCTTCGGCGACTACCGCGCTCCGACCGGCGTCTCCGGCGCCGCTGCGCCGAGCGACGAGCAGCAGCTCACGGCAGTGCGCAAGCGGGTCGACGAGCTCGCTCGCCGCATCGGACGCCGGCCGCGGATCCTCGTCGGCAAGCCGGGCCTCGACGGCCACTCCAACGGCGCGGAACAGATCGCCGTCCGCGCCCGCGACGTCGGCATGGAGGTCATCTATCAGGGGATCCGGCTCACGCCCGAGCAGATCGCCGCCTCGGCGGTCGAGGAGGACGTCGACGTCGTCGGGCTTTCGATCCTCTCCGGCTCGCACCTGGAGCTGATCCCCGAGACGGTGCGCCTGCTGCGCGAGCACGAGGTGGACGCGCCGGTCGTGATCGGCGGCATCATCCCGCTCGCCGACGCCGAGAAGCTGCGCGCGGCCGGCGTCGCCCGCGTCTACACCCCGAAGGACTTCGACGTCACCCGGATCATGGGCGAGATCGTCGACCTCGTCGGCGAGCGCGCCGAGGCCGGCGCGCCCGCTTGAGCCCAAAGCCGATCGAGTTCCCGGTCGACGGGCTAAGCGACGGCGTCGTGCACCTGCGGCTGATCGCCGAAGCCGACATCCCCGCGATCGTCGACGCCGTCCAGGACCCCGAGATCCCGCGCTGGACCCGGGTCCCGGACCCCTACAGCGAGGAGGACGGGCGCCACTTTCACCGGATGGCGACCACCGGCCGTGAGGCCGGGACCGACCTCGCGACGGTGATCGTCGACGCGGACGACGGCCACCTACTCGGCACCATCGCCCTCCACAACATCGACCCGGAGAACGGCCGCTGCACGGGCGGCTACTGGATCGCGGCGCCCGAGCGCCGGCGTGGCGTCGCGCGCCGTGCCCTCGCCCTGCTCTGCCGCTACGGGTTCGAGGAGCTGGACGTCCAGCGGATCGAGCTCTGGATCGACCCCACGAACACCGCGTCGCTTCGGGTGGCGGTGGTCGCCGGCTTTCACCGCGAGGGCCTGCTGCGCTCGTTCGTGCCGATCCGCGGCGAGCGCCGCGACATGCTCATGTACTCACTCTTGCCGGGCGACCTCCGGCGGTCGACCGGGCTGGCACACGTCTACCTCGACCTTAGGTTTACTCTACCGAGTGAAGCGGCGCACTAGGTGATCGTGCAGGCCTTGTTCTCGCCGACCGGCCAGGCTGACGCTGCCGTTGGCGGAGCCAGAAGCGCAGCGCGCTCTCGCAGGCCAAGATGCAGCTCCTGCAGCAGCTGTTGGCGGCCGAGCTCAACGCCTCAGCGTTCGGGTCGACGCCCAACAGCGGTTCGTTCGCCACCTGGGAGGCCGCGTTCTGCGGGACCAACTCGAACGCCATCAAGAACACGCAGCAGCAGGCCGCGTCGTTCAACTCGCAGGGCGACAGTCAGACGTTCACGCCAGGCACGTCCCCGGACAGCAAGTTCGCACGGTTTATCGCCAAGCTCACGTACTGGGACAGCTGGAACTAACGAACCGGACGCCGAGCGCCGATAGATCCTGGTCTACCGGCCCGTCATGAACCGAAGATGACCGCTCCGCGCTAGCCGCGGCGGCGGGTCACGTTCGGTGCGTGCGGGCCTCGGCTCTCCGGCTGGCGGGCGCGGCCTGACCACCTTCGGGCGGTCCCGGCGGACCCTTGCTCGTGCCGCTAGCCCGTCCACCAGGAGGTCCCGACGATCTAGCCGAGCCCGCCGCCGGGGTCGGCCCCCGGACAGGGCGCCGGCGACCCGGTGTGCGAGTGGGCGATCCGACCTCCGGGCACGCGCCCGACGGCGCTACGCTAGGAGCGATGGATCCGGGGTTCCCGCCTCCTGAGGTGAACGGCGACCGCAGCGCCTGGCTTCGCTGCTATCGGTGCTGGTCGACGCGCCTCGAGGCGCAGGTGCACTACGACGCGATCATCCGGGTCGACCCGGACTCCGGCGAGACCGCAGAGCGGGTCGAGGAGGTCCAGGAGGCGGTCGTGCAGTGCCTCGACTGCATGCACGACCAGCCCCATCTGGCGATCGAGGAGGGGCACGTGGTCCCGATCCAGGACCGCTGGGAGCGAATGGTCGCCGGCACGCCTTGGGTCGCCTCGTGCACGGTCACCGTCGACCAGGACCAGGTCGAGACCTGCTCCGGGCCGGAGGCCGCCGACAGCCTCACCTACGCCTCGTTCGGCGATCCCGGGACGCGCGAGTTCTTCACCCACGTGCGCTTCCACAAGCACGACGAGGAGCGGATCATCGTCCACCTGCTGGTCGAGCTGTACGCGCGCTCAGCCGAGGAGGCCACCGACGTGCTCGAGGGCGCCTCGCGGGGGACGCTCGAGCTCACCTCGCTCGCCGAGGAATCGCGCCCGCCGGCGCACGCCGCCGACGAGGCGCACTAGCCGCTTGGCGGGTATCGGCGCCTTCATCTCCCCGGGGCGCAGGCTCCCCAGGACGCTCGAGCGGGTGGCGCTCGCCGACCGGCTCGGATTCGACGCCGCGTACACGACCCACATCGCCGGGCGCGACTCGCTCACCGTGCTGATGGCCTACGCGAGCGCGTCCGACCGGATCAGGCTCGGAACCGGGGTCGTGCCGATCTTCTCCCGCACCCCGGCGACCATGGCCCAGTCCGCGGCGACGATCGACGAGTTCTCGGGTGGGCGGATGGTGCTCGGGCTCGGCGTCTCGCACCGGGTCACCGTGGAGAACTGGCACGGAGCGAAGATCGACAAGCCCGTCACCCAGATGCGCGAGTACCTCGGTGCGGTGCGGGCGATCCTGCGCGGCGAGGAGCCGCCGGAGTCCGAGCGCTTTCCGACCCGGTTCGCGTTCATGGGCTACGAGGCGCGGGCCGACCTGCCCGTCTACGTCGCCGCGCTGTCGCCGAACATGCTCCGCCTCGCCGGCGAGCTGGCCGACGGGGTGATGCTGTGGCTCTGCTCTCCCGCCTACATCCGCGAGACGGTGATCCCGACCGTGCGCGAGGGGCTCGAGCGGGCCGGCCGCTCGCCCGACGATTTCGACGTCGTGGCCGCCGTCCCGGCCGCGCTCGCCGATGACGCGGAGGCCGCCCGCGCGACCTTCCGCCAGGAGCTGATCCCCTACGCGTCGCTTCCGTTCTACCGGGCGATGCTCGAGTCGTCGGGCTTCGGCGAGGAGATCGC
This sequence comes from uncultured Solirubrobacterales bacterium, assembly GCA_963729075.1. GTDB lineage: Bacteria > Actinomycetota > Thermoleophilia > Solirubrobacterales > 70-9 > WHSW01. Next base: position 240,523 of record CAVSMU010000007.1, read on the forward strand.
AGCCTTCGACGACGGCATGGCCGCGGGCGACGTCGAGCGAGCCAAGGCGGGGCTCTCGGAGGGGATGCTCGGCGAGCTCGCCGGGATCGGGGGCAAGGAGGATGTCCACGGCGCCGTTCGCCGCTACCAGGACGCGGGGGTGACCTCCCCCTGCGTCGGCGGCGTGCCCGGGACCGACTTCGACGCCACCCTGGAGGCGGTCGCCGAGCTCCTCTAGAGCGGCAGCTTCGAGCGCAGGCGCTGGGCGCCGACCAGCGCCCGCTCGGCGAAGCCGCCGCGCGGCGGGAACAGGCCGAGCTGGCGAGCAAGCTGGGAGAAGTCGTAGATCGCCTCGTAGCGCCAGATCAGCCCGTCGCGAAACTGCCAGACGTCGAAGCCCTTGACCTCGATCCGCTTCCCGGTGGCGGCGAACCCTGGCGGATCGATCGGCCCGCTGTTGGTTCCGGTCATTTGCCAGGGAACGTAGGCGGCCAGTGAGTCGTCGGCGATCGCCGGCTCGCCCGGCTCGCTGAAGGTCAGGTCGGGGAAGGCCTGTACCGAGGTGCGCACGAAGTCGGCGACGCCTACGCGCCCCATCGCGGGCTCGGCAAGGGCCGGGTCGATCCAGATCACGTCCTCGTGGGCGCAGGCGGCGACCGCGGCCGCATCGCCCGAGTTCCACGCGGCCTCGTAGCGCTCGCCGAACTCCCGCAGCCATTCCATGCTCTCGATCGGCTCGGCGCCCTCGCCGATCCGCGTCCCGGTAGCAGCCTCCATCGCCATTCTCCTCTCGTTCGCTCGCCCGAGCCTATCGCCGCGAGAGCCGCTCGAACAGGGTTCCGGCGGCGAGCACGAGCGCATCGCGGCCCGGGGCGCCGACGACCTGCAGCGAGCCCGCCGGACCGCCGACAGCCGCGGGCAGCGCGAGCGCCGGAGCGCCGATGGCGTTGAACGGGACGGTGTAGCTGATCGCGCGCTCGCGCATGGTCAGCTCGTCGACGTCGGCCGGCGGGGGCGCCATTGGCACGGTCGGCGTCAGCAGGAGGTCGAAGCGCTCGAACAGCTCGTCGTACTGCTGGCGCAGCTCGTCGCGCCGGCGACAGGCCTCCCGGTAGTCGGCATCGGAAACGGCCAGGCAACGCTCGATCTTGGCCGCCACGTTCGCGCCGTAGCGCTCGCGATGCTCGGCGAAGATCGGCTCGTGAACCTCGGCCACCTCGCGCATGAAGCCGGGGTAGACGTCACGGATGGAGGGAAGCGTGATCCGCTCGGGGCGATCGAGGTCGATGTCGCCCACGACTGCGATTCGCAGCTCGTCGAGCGAGTCGAGCCGGGCGGGCTCGAAGCCCGGCACGAGTGCCTCGGTGAGCTGGACGCAGACCCCGACGTCGCGCGCCATCGGCCCCGCCGTGTCGAAGCTCGGCGCCAGCGGGAAGCAGCCGTCCATCGGCACCAGGCCGTGGCTCGGCTTGAAGCCGACCACGCCGCACCAGGCGGCCGGGATCCTGATCGACCCGCCCGAGTCCGTCCCGAGCGCACCCTCAGCCAACCCGGCGGCGACCGCCGCAGCGCTGCCGCCGCTCGATCCGCCTGCGACCCGACCGGGGGCGGCGGGGTTTGGCACGTCGCCGAAGTGCGGGTTCTGCGACGTGATCCCGTACGCGAACTCGTGGAGGTTCGCCTTGCCGACGTTTGCCCAGCCGGCCGTCTCGAGCCGCGTCACGGCCTCGGCCGTGCGCGCCGGGACGTGGTCGCGAAAGACCAAGGAGCCATAGGTGGTGGTCAGCCCGGCGGTGTCGAAGAGGTCCTTGACCGCGAGTGCGCGGCCCTCGCCCGGCGACGGCGGGCGCGCGAGGAAGATCCCGGCGTTAGTCGACGTCGGCCTCGGCCTTCGGCGAGTCGCCGCCGTCGGGGCGCTTCGGGATCAGCACCGCCCGCTTGAACTCGGCGACCAGGGTCCCGTCCTGCTTGAAGACCCGCGTATGGACCCGGACGATGCCGCGGTCGGGCTTCGAGGTCGAGGGGCGCACATCGAGCACCTCCGACTCGCAGTAGAGCGTGTCACCGTGGAACACGGGCGCGGGGTGGGAGAGCTCCTCGGTCGCCAGGTTCGCGATCGCCTTTCCCGACACATCGGAGACCGACATCCCCAGCGCAAGCGCGTAGACCAGGGGCCCGACGACGACGTTGCGGCCCTGTTGCGACTCGGACGCGTAGACGTCGTTGATGTGCAGCGGGTGGTGGTTCATCGTGATCAGGCAGAACAGATGGTCATCTGCCTCGGTCACGGTCTTCGCCGGCCAGTGCTTGTAGATCGCACCGACCTCGAACTCCTCGAGGTAGCGGCCGTAGGGGTGGGCACCGGAGGCCTCGCGCTCCGACTGGCCAGTTGAGAGGGTGTGGTCCGTGTCGTTCATCGGCGCGGCATCGTAGCGACGACGTCAGGCAAGGGTCGCATCGAGGCCCTCGAACCTACCGATGTCGTCGACCTCGGCGGCAACGGCGCGCTCGATCTCCGCGCCGAGCGGCGTGAACGGCTCCATCGTCACCGCGAGCCGCCGCCCGCTACGCCTCGATGACCAGGTGCCGACGAACCGCCCATCGACGGTGACGGTCGGGCGGACGATCCCGCCGCCGGGGAGGATCCGCTTGGCGTCCGCCTCCGAGACGGCGAAGTCGCGGCTCACGTAACCGAGGTTGTAGTTGTCGAACGCGCCCAGCAGGCGGACGACCGGCGAGCGCAAGCGCCGGCGAGCATCGCGGGTCTCCAGGAGCACCGCGTCGCCGGCGCGCCGCTCGCGCAGCCCGGAGGCGATCCGCTCGAGCCCGAGCCGGCAGTCGCGCAGCGGCAGCCCCGCCCAGCGTGCGAGGTCGCGCTCGGACGCCGGCCCGTACGCGCGGATGTAGCGGCGGGCGAGCTCGGCGAGCGAGTCCTCGCGCGAGCGCGTCTCGAGCTCGCCGAGCCAATCGTGCGTGCGTACGAGGCACGTCTGACCGCCCCGGTCGGGGCCGAGACAGAGCTCGCCGTCGAGGGTCGCCAGCAGCCACAGGTGGACCTTGAACTCCGCTGCGGCTTCGAACCCCTCGCGCTCGAGCCGCTCGGCCAGCTCGGTCCGGGTCAGGGGGCCGTCCTCGGCGACGGCCGAGTCCAGGACTGCGAGCGCCCGGTCCTGGGCGTTGCTGTCGAGGCCGAAGTCGGCGAGCCGCTTGCGCGACCACCGGACGATGATCGGCGCGAACAGGGGCACGATCCACCCGGCGTCCTCGGCCGGGACCAGGTGAACCGTCTTGCGCATCATCCAGGCGCGCAGGAGCGAGCGCTCCTCGGTCCGTGCCGCGTCGACGTCCGCGGCCGTCAGTCCGCGGCCGCGGGCCCGGAACGCAAGCTTCGCCGCGCGCGGCTCCTGCGCCTGGATCGGCCCGGCAAGCCGCGCCACGTCCGCCGGGTGGCGCACGTCGGTCGGCCGGGCCAGCAGCTGCGCGGCGGCTCGCGCCCGCGCGAGCCCCCGCCGGTCGCTCCGTGGTCCGGCCAAGCTAGCCGCGCTCGATCGCCTTGCCGAGCAGGCGCCGGACGCGGGGATCGCCCTCGACCTTGAGGTGGTCGGTGTAGAACGCGTCCTTCCAGTCGGCGAGCTCGCCCTCCTCCGCGAGCAGATTGAACATCGCGCGCGGAACCGAGAGCGTGATCCGGGCGTCGTCGGCCTCCCCCTCACTCACGTCGGGGCCCGGCACCTCGATCCGGAAGTGCTCCGAGCGCTGCGGGCCGGTGAGGCCGCCGCCGGTGAGCTCGAGCGCGGCCACCAGCTTCAAGCCCGCCAGCGCCGGGACCTGCGCCTGGAACCGCTGAACGGCGACGATGATCAGCTCGCTGGTCGGGGCCAAGGCCGGTCGCTCCGGACGCTCAGCGGGAGCGCCGCAGCGCTCCGCGCGCCTCGGTGCGGGCGATCACCTGGCCGACGAGCCTCTGGATGTTCGGATCGCCCTCGACCTTGACGTGCCCGAGGTCGTACGCGTCATGCCAGTGCTTGATCGTCCCGTCGGCGACCAACTCGTTGAAGTGCGAGCGCGGAACCGAGACGTGGACGCGCTCGTCGTCGCCGAAGCCCTTCGAGATCTTCGGCCCCGGAAGCTCGACGCGGTACGGCTGCACGTCGCCACGGGCGCGAATCTCGAGGCCGAATACCAGCTTCAGCTTCGCCAGGGCCGGGACCTCCTCCTGGAGGCGCTCGACGGCGGTGCGGATCATCTCGGCCGTGCTCGTCGCCACGTCGCGTTTCTACCAGGGAATCGGCTCGCGGTTGCGGAAGAACCCGCCGCTCGGCACGTCGTCCGCCATGGTCGCGAGCCAGACGGCCGTGTCGGCGCCCTCCTCGACCGATCGCGGCGCGCGCGAGCCGCCCATGTCCGTGCGCACCCATCCCGGGCAGATCGAGTTGACGCTGATTTTTGGCTCGTCGACCGCGAGTGTCCGCGTCAGCGCGTTCAGGGCGCTCTTCGAGAGCCGGTAGGCGGTGTGCCCGCCGTCCATCTCAGCGAGCTGTCCGGCGCCGCTGGAGACGTTGACGATCCGGGGCGACGCGCTGCTGCGCAGCAACGGAAGCGACGCCTGGATCAGCCGCCAGGGGCCGAAGATGTTGGTCTCGAGCACCTCGTGCGCCTCATCGAGGTCGTAGTCGGCCGCGCCCGTGGGGTCGCCGTAGATGCCGGCGTTGTTGACGAGCACGTCGAGCGAGCCCGGGTTCGCCTCGATCCCGGCGATCGCCGCGCCGACGCTGTCGGGGTCCCGGACATCGAGCCGCAGCGGGATGAGGTTCTCGTCCGCGACCACCTCGCCCGGGTTGCGCGCCCCGGCGAGCACGGTGAACCCGTGGTCGCGCACCAGCTGCCGGGCGATCTCACGGCCGATACCGCGATTCGCCCCCGTGACCAGGGCGACGCTCAGATCTTGTTCCTCTCGAGCAGCTTTCGGCCGATCACCATCTTCTGGATCTCGGAGGTGCCCTCGCCGATCAGAAGCAGCGGCGCATCGCGGTAGATGCGCTCGATCTCGTATTCCTTGGAGTAGCCGTAGCCGCCGTGAATTCGGAGTGCCTCCTCGGCGTTCTCCTTCGCGGCCTCAGAAGCGAACAGCTTCGCCATCCCGGCCTCGATATCCGATCGCTGGCCGGCATCCTTCATCCGCGCTGCCTTCATCGTCAGCAGGCGCGCCGCCTCGACGCGAGTGCCCATCTCGGCGAGCTTGAAGGTGATCGCCTGGTGCTGGGCGATCGGCTTGCCGAAGGTCTTGCGCTCCTGGCTGTAGCGCAGCGCCAGCTCGAGGGAGCGCTGGGCTACGCCGACGCCTCGCGCGGCGACGTTGACACGGCCGAGCTCGAGCGCGTCCATCATCTGCTTGAAGCCCTCGCCGATGCCGTCGCGACCGCCAAGGACGTGGTCGTCGTCGACCTTGAAGCCGTCGAAAACGAGCTCCGTCGACTCGACGCCCTTGTAGCCCATCTTCTTGATCTTCGGCGGGATCGTCAGCCCAGGGACCTCGGACTGGCCAGGCTCCTTCTCGCAGATGAAGCAGGTCATACCCCGGTAGGGCGGGTCGGCCTTCGGATCGGTCTTCACCAGCACGAAGACGAGCCCCGAGCGCAGCCCGTTGGTGACCCACATCTTCTGGCCGTTGATCTCCCAGCCGCCGTCGACCTCGGTCGCGGTCGACTTGATGCCCTGGACGTCCGAGCCGACCTCCGGCTCCGACAGCGAGAAGGCGCCGCGAACCTCGCCGGTCGCCATCCTCGGCAGGTAGAGGTCCCTCTGCTCGTCGGTACCGAACTTCATCAACAGGTAGGAGCCGATGAAATGCGTGTTGACGACGCCGGAGATCGAGATCCAGCCGCGCGAGAGCTCCTCGACGATCATCGCGTACGTCGTCATGTCGAGGCCCATCCCGCCGTACTCCTCCGGGATCGTCACGCCGAACAGGCCGAGCTCCTTCATGTGCTCGACGATCGCCTCGGGGAACTTGTCCTCGTGGTCGAACTCCTCCGCGACGGGGATGATCTCGTTGTCGACGAACTGGCGCACCATCTCGGTGATCGCCTTCTGCTCGTCCGTCTTCTCCTGATAGGTCGCGGTGGCTACGGCCATGGCTCCTGTCGTTCGAGGTCTGGTCGTTCCGCGCGCGGAGGATACTGCGGGAGCGATGAGCGACAACCTGGAGCTGGTGCTCCGCCTGCGGGAGGCGTTCGGGGCTGACCCGGACGCGGGCGCCGCCGGGGATCGATTGATCGAGGTCATTCGACCGGTCGCCGACCCGGAGCTGCGGTCTCGGCTGAGCGGTGGCGCGATCACCACCGAGTACGCCGGGATCGAGGGCCTGCGCCGGGGCTGGGACGACTTCCTGCGCTCGTTCGAGAGCGTGCGGATCCAGTTCGAGGACATCATCGAGGTGGGCGACGCCGTGGTAGTCGACCTCGTCACCGTGATCGGGGTCCCCAGGGGGACCGAGCTCGAAGTCGAGCAGCCCGCAGCGGCGATCTTCGAGTTCGACGGCGAGCGCCTGGTCAGGGTCGAGCTCCACCTGGACCGCGACGAGGCACTCCGCCGCGCCGCCGGCTAGGGGATACTGCGCACGACTTGACCATCGTCGCGATCGCAATCGTGGTGGGCGTCATCGTGGTCGCCGGCTTCGTCTGGCTGATGTACAACCGGCTCGTCGGACTGCGGCTCAACGTCGACAACAGCTGGGCGCAGATCGACGTCGCCCTCAAGCGCCGCCACGACCTGATCCCCAACCTCGTCGAAGCCGTGCGCGGCTACGCGTCACACGAGCGCGAGACGCTCGAGCGGGTGACCGAGGCGCGCGGGGACGCGGTCGCGGATCAGCGCGCGGGTGCGGGGCCGGAGCGACAGGGACGCGCCGAGGGCGTCCTCGGCGCCCGCCTGGGTCGGCTGCTGGTCACCGCCGAGGCGTATCCGGACCTCAAGGCGAGCCGCAACTTCACCGAGCTCGCCGACGACCTCGGGGAGGCCGAGGACCAGATCCAGATCACCCGCCGCGTCTACAACGACACCGTCCAGACCTACAACACCCAGGTCCAGGTATTCCCGGCGGTGCTGGTCGCGAAGGCGTTCGGCTTCGCCCCGCGGGAGTTCTTCCAGATCCGCGAGGCCGAGGCCGAGGCTCCGGCCGTGACGATCCCCGCCGGCCCCGCCGGGGGCGAGACGTAGCGATGGCGCGCCGGGGGATCGCGGCGGCGGCGCTCGCTGCGCTGGCGCTCGTCGCGGCGCCCGCCGCCGCGGCGGCGAAGGAGGCGAAGGTCACCGACGCCGACGTGCGGCTGCGCCTGGCACCAGACGCCAGCCTGCTCGTCAACGAGCGGCTGACCTTCGACTACGACGGCGACTTTCAGGCTTCCTACCGCGAGCTGGAGCTCAACTTCGGCGAGCGGATCGGCGACATCGCCGTGTCGGAGCCCGGCGGACCGCAGTACCGGCCGGGCGGCTGCGCCCAGCTCGGCTGCTTCGATCCGTTCCCGAACCGGTTCGGGGTCGCGGAGCTCCCGGACGGGGTGCGCATCGTCTGGCACCACAAGGCGTCCGACGAAGAGCGCACGTTCGACATCTCCTACCGCGTCATCGACGCGGTCGTCGCCTACGACGACGTGCTCGACGTGCGGTGGCAGGTGTGGGGGTCGGAATGGGACCAGCGGCTGCCCGAGCTGACCGCGAGCCTCGCCGATCCCGCGCTCGACCCCGACGACGAGCGCTACCGCGTCTGGGGCTACCCGCGCGAGGTGCAGAGCGGAGAGACCGAGCGCGACCCGGGCGTGGCGCGGCTGACCGCCACCGACATCCCCGCCGGCCAGTTCGTCGAGATGCGCGTGCTGGTGCCCCGCACGCCGGGCCAGAACGTGAGTGCCGCCCGCGTGAAGGAGGGCGACGGGCTCGGGAAGATCCTCGCCGAGGAGGGGGCAAAGGACGACGACTACCGCTACTCGTGGGCGCGCCTCGAGCGGTTCCTGGGCGAGAACGCCCCGCTGCTGTCGCTGATCGTCGCCGCGCTGGCGCTGGGGTTCCTCGCGGTGCTCTGGCTGCGTGCGCGTGAGCGCCCGACCTCGGTGCCAAAGTACCTCCCCGGCCCGCCCGACGACGCGACGTCGCCCGCGCTCGCCTACGCGCTTGCCGAGGAGGGCGAGGACTCCACCGACACCGTGCTCGCGACCCTGCTCGACCTCGTCGATCGCGGTTACTACGACGTCTCCTCGGCGACGACCGAGGACGAGAAGCTCGACCTCGCGATCACGAAGAGTGAGCAGCGGCCCGCCGACGGCGAGCTCGCCACGCACGAGCGGATCACGCTCTCGTTCTTCGACGAGCTGATCGACGACAAGACCGTGGCCCTCAGCGAGATGAAGGACCTCGTCCCCAAGCACGATTCGGGCTGGCGTGCCCGCTGGACGACGATGACCAACGCCCTCGACGAGGTCGAGGGCGGCGAGCTGGAATGGGATCGAAGCTACGCCGGCTGGGAGCTGGTCGCGCTGCTGCCGGTCGGCGCCGCGTTCGTCCTGCTCGCGATCGCGTCGGTCGAGGTGCGCGGCAACCTGATCTGGCCGCTGGTGATCGGGATCCCGACCTGCCTCGCGCTGCTCGTCTATCCGTCGAAGAACCTCAAGCGCCTCAGCGCCAAGAGCAGGGAGCGAAACGCGAGCTGGAAGGCGTTCGCCCGCTGGACGGACGACTTCCCCCGCCTCGACGACGACCCGCCGGCGACCCTGGCGCTCTGGAAGCGGATCCTCGTCTACGCCGTCGCCTTCGGGACCGCCGAGCGGATGATCGAGTCGGGCCGGATCCCGGCACCGGTCACCGCGGAGGCGACCAGCGGGGCGGGCTGGAGCGCGTACGCGTTCACCGGCAGCACGTTCCACTCGCTCGACGGCTCGAGCTTCGGCTCGAGCTTCTCGTCGCACGTGGCGCCGGAGTCCTCGTCCTCGGGAGGCGGCGGCGGCTTCTCGGGCGGTGGAGGCGGAGCCTCGGGCGGCGGTGGCGGGGGGTCGTGGTAGAGGCGGCCCCGCGCCCGCGCCCGCCCCTAGAGCTCCCAGCCGAAGCAGGCCGACCGATAGCTCGGGCGCTCGCGCTCGTAGAAGCGGTGGGCGTCTGCGCGCGCCTCGGCCGAGTCGAGCTCCAGGTGGGTGGCGCCGCGCTCGCGGCCCCACGCCTTGGCCGCGTCGAGCAGCGCCTTGCCGACCCCCTCTGAGCGGCGCTCGGGGTCGACCGCCAGGTCCTCGACCCAGGCGCGGTAGCCGAAGCGGACCGAGTGCAGGTCCTGGTATCCGGTGCAGAAGCCGACCAGGGCGCCGTCGTCCTCGGCCACGAGCACGCACGCGTCGTGCGAATCGATCGCCTGGCGAAGCGCCACGGCCGCCCGGCGCTCGTCCCAGGCCGCGGGTCGCGAGCCCGGGGGCGCGAACAGCCACTCATACAGCGGGACGATCGCCTCCTCCTCCCCCGCTCGCGCCGCTCTGACCTCGAAGGCCACGTGGCGCACGCTAGCGTTCCCGGCGCCAAACGACGACCAGGAGACCCCGTGCGCAACCCACGTGACTTCGCCAAGCCGCTCGCGATCGGAGCCCCCGATCCCGTGCTCGAGGTGCCGGTCAAGCCCTCGCGGATGATCCATTTCCTCGACGCCTCGAACGAGAAGATGGTCGCCAAGGTCCCCGACATGGTCGAGCAGACCGACGTCCTGCTGGGCAATCTCGAGGACGCCATCCCCGCCGACCGCAAGGAGGCCGCGCGCGAGGGCCTGGTCCGCGTCGCGAAGGAGACCGATTTCGGCCAGACCGCGCTGTGGACGCGGATCAACTCGCTCGAGAGCCCGTGGGTCCTCGACGACCTGACCACGCTGGTGGCCGAGATCGGGGACAAGCTCGAGGTGGTCATGGTGCCGAAGGTCGAGGGCGCCTGGGACATCCACTACGTCGACCGGCTGCTCGCCCAGCTCGAGGCCAAGGCCGGCCTGGATCGCCCCCTGCTCGTTCACGCGATCCTCGAGACCTCGCTCGGGGTCGTCAACCTCGAGGAGATCGCGACCGCGTCTCCGCGGATGCAGGGGATGAGCTTCGGCCCGGCCGACCTCGCGGCCTCGCGCCGCATGAAGACGACCAGGGTCGGGGGCGGGCACCCCGGCTACCGGGTGATCGAGGATCCCGACCCCGACGATCCCGAGGCCCCGCGCGTGACCGCGCAGCAGGATCCCTGGCACTACTCGATCGCGCGCATGGTCGACGCCTGCACGTCGGCCGGGATCCTGCCCTACTACGGCCCCTACGGGGACATCAAGGACGTCGAGGGGTGCGAGACCCAGTTCCGGGCCGCGTTCCTGCTCGGCTGCGTCGGCGCCTGGTCGCTTCACCCGGTCCAGATCGAGATCGCAAAGCGGGTCTTCAGCCCCGACCCGGACGAGGTGCGCTTCGCGAAGAAGGTGATCGAGGCGATCCCCGACGGCCGCGGCGTGCACATGATCGACGGCAAGATGCAGGACGACGCGACCTGGAAGCAGTGCAAGGTGATGGTCGAGCTCGCCGAGATGCTGGCGCGCAAGGATCCGGAGCTCGCGACCGCGTACGACCTCTAGCGCGCCGGTGCGACGCCGCCGGAGCGGACCCGCCGCCTACGCGTCCAGCCGCCGCTTCAGCGCCTCGAGCTGCTCGCCGATCTCGGCGGGGAGACGGTCGCCGAACTGCGCCAAGAACTCCTCGACCTGCGGCAGCTGCTCGCGGACACCGTCGGCGTCGACCCTAAGCAGCTCGCGCATCTGCTCGTCGGAGACGTCGAGCCCGTCGAGCGTGATCTCGCCCTCCGCCGGCACCAGGCCGATCGGCGTCTCGACCGTCTCGCCCTCGCCGTCGCAGCGGCGGCAGATCCACTCGAGCACCCGGCTGTTCTCGCCGAACCCGGGCCAGATGAACTTGCCCCGTTCGTCCTTGCGAAACCAGTTGACGAGGAAGACCTTGGGGAGCTTGTCCGGGTGGGCCTTCCCGACCTCCAGCCAGTGGGCGAAGTAGTCGCCCATGTTGTAGCCGCAGAACGGCAGCATCGCCATCGGGTCGAAGCGCAGCTTGCCGACCTCGCCCGCGGCCGCCGCCGTCGTCGCGACCGACATCGTCGCGCCGAGGAACACTCCGTGTTCCCAGTCGAACGCCTCGCTGACCAGCGGCACCACCGTCGCCCGCCGGCCGCCGAACAGGAAGGCGTCGATCGGCACGCCGGCCGGGTCCTCCCACTCGGGCGCGATCGACGGGCATTGCGCCGCCGGCGTCGTGAAGCGCGCGTTGGGATGGGCGGCCGGCTCCTGGGAGTCGGGGGTCCAGTCGTTGCCGTGCCAGTCGATCGCGTGCGCCGGCGGCTCGCCGGTCATCCCCTCCCACCAGATGTCGCCGTCGTCGGTGAGGGCGCAGTTGGTGAAGATCGTGTTGCGCTCGATCGTCTCCATCGCGTTCGGGTTCGTCTTGTGGCTGGTGTTCGGAGCGACCCCGAAGAAGCCGGCCTCCGGGTTGACCGCGTACAGGCGACCGTCCTCGCCGAACTTCATCCAGGCGATGTCGTCGCCCACCGTCTCCGCGGTCCAGCCCTCGAGCGTCGGGATCAGCATTGCCAGGTTGGTCTTGCCCGAGGCCGAGGGGAAGGCGCCGGCTACGTACTTGACAAGCCCTTCCGGCGACGTCAGCTTCAGGATCAGCATGTGCTCGGCCATCCAGCCCTCGTCGTGGGCCATCGCCGAGGCGATTCGCAGCGCGAAGCACTTCTTGCCGAGCAGCGCGTTGCCGCCGTAGCCCGAGCCGTAGGACCAGATCTCACGGGTCTCGGGGAAGTGAACGATGTACTTGTTGTCCGCGTCACACGGCCACGGGACGTCCTCCGCGCCGTCCGCGAGCGGCATCCCGACGCTGTGTAGGCAGGGCACGAAGTCGCCGTCGGAACCGAGCACCTCGAGCGCGCGGTCCCCCATCCGGGTCATGATCCGCATCGAGGTCGCGACGTAGGGCGAGTCGGTGAGCTGAACGCCGATATGGGCGATCGGCGACCCCAGCGGGCCCATCGAAAACGGGACCACGTACATCACGCGCCCCTGCATCGAGCCGCGGAACAGGCCCTCGAGCTCGCCGCGCATCTCCTTGGGCTCGCGCCAGTTGTTGGTCGGCCCCGCGTCCTCCTCGCGCTCCGAGCAGATGAAGGTCCGGTCCTCGACCCGGGCGACGTCGCCGGCATCGGACCGCGCCAGATAGGAGTTCGGCCGCTTGGCGTCCGAGAGCTTCTCGAACGTCCCCTTCTCGACCATCTCCTGACAGAGACGGTCGTACTCCTCCGCCGAGCCGTCGCACCAGTGGATCGAGTCCGGCTGAGTCAGCTCGGCGACCCGCTCCACCCATGCGCTCAACTTCGCGTTCTTGGTCGGGGCCTGGGTCGCGGCCGTGGTCTCGCTCAAGTTGTGGATCAACTCCTCTCTCGCGGCGCTCGAGGCGCGTTTGGTGGGGCCACTCGTCCCGGAAGTGGGGCGCCATTGTGGCGCACGAGGCGGCGAAGTGGCGCCCGCCTGGCGCCGCCGGCGTTTGCGGCCCGGGCGAGCGGGGAACCCGGCTGGTCACCGAAATGGACTGGTTCTGGCTCATCCTCTACCTGCTATCTGGCGTGCGACCGGCGGCCGGCGGTACCGCGCGCTTCGGTGAGCTGGCGCAGGATTGCGACGACTGCCTCCGGCTCATGTACGACCTGGCGCCAGGTGAACCTCAGCACGCGCCAGCCGGCGGCTACGAGCGCCGCATCGCGCCGGCGGTCCTCCTCGAATGCGCGCCGGTCGCCGTGTGTCTCCCACCCGTCTGCCTCGACGGCCAATCGCAGCGAGGGCCAGCTGAAATCGACCTCGCAGCCGTCTCCGGCAACTGCGATCCAAGCGTTGACGTCCGGCCGCGGCATCCCCGCGGCACCGAAGAGCGCTAGCGCCCGGCGCTCGAGCTCGCCCCTGGTCCATTCCCACTCGACTCGGTAGGCACGCAGCGCCCGCCGCAGTGCGGGACTCCCCGGCGTCCGGGGCCTGCGACCGAGCAGCTCGGCGATCGCGGAGAGGTCGAGCCGCCCGCGTCGCTCGGCCCTGGCCAGCGCCCCCGGAAGCGTCGCCGGGGCCGTGGCGGCGAGGCCGAGCAGCGTTAGCGGAACGCTCGCGCAGGGAATTGCGTCGACGACCTCCCGATCAGTCTGGGCCAGGCTTCCAAACACCCGACACGCCATGCCCCGCCGTGGGCTGAGCTTGCGGCTGGAGGTGATCTCGGCTGCGCCGGAGCGGTCGATCAGTTTCCGCAGATGGGCAGCCGAACGATGCGAGAGGACAACGCCCTCGCCGCCGGCGAGCGTCGCCGCCAGCCAATGGCCCCGGAGGGAGACGGAGGGATGGCCGGCGGCATAGACGCCTCGGTGGAGCCGGTGCAATCGCCCGCTCTGCACACGGCGAGAGACCGCACGCGGCGAGAACCCGATCGTCACCAGCTGTTCGAGCGAGACCACCCCGTGCTGGCGCGCCGCGAGATCGGCGAGCCCCCGTTCTCGACGAACGGCGACTTTGCCACCACATGCGTCCGAAAGGCGTCGTGCGTCGGCCATGCCGGCAGCGTCGGGCCGGTCGGCGCACCGGTGGCGCGTGGATCGTGCCGGATCAGTCGAGCGATGCGAGCACGGCGCGCGCCGCGTCCTCGCCCGAGCCGACGGCGCCGTCCATGTAGCCGTTCCAGACGAGCGCGGTCTCGGCACCCGCCCAGTGGATCGGGCCGATCGGTGCTCGCAGCGCCGCGCCGTGGTCCGTCCACGCGCCGGGCGGCATGAAGCCGCCGTAGCAGCCTCGCGACCACTCGTCGGCCGCCCACGCCCGGTCCACGTAGCCGATCGGCTCCGCCGCGTCGGGCCCGAAGAGCCGCCGGAAGCAGACGGCGACCGCGGCGCGGCGCTCGGCGACCGGCAGGTCGGCGTGCGCGCGGGCCGCGGCGCCCTCGAGGAACCCGAGCAGCACTCCCGGGGATCCGTCGGGCGGCGAGTTGTCGAACGCGACCGAGACCGGGCCGGTGGCGCTGATCACCGTGCCCGAGAGGCCGTGATCGCGCCAGAACGGGCGCTCGTAGATCGCCATGCACTTGACCACGCTCCCCTGGGCCATCCGCTGGCTGAGCCCGTCGCGGATCGCCGGCAGCGGCGGGTCGTAGGCGATCCGAGCCGCGAGCGTCGGGGGCACCGCGACGATCGCGCGGCGGGCCCCGACCGTGTGGCGGTCCGAGGTGACCGTGACCCCGTCGCCGTGTGCGAGCCCGCGCACCGGGGTCGACAGCTCGACGACGCCCTCGCCCAGCTGCTCGGCCATCCGCAGCGCGATCAGCTGGGTGCCGCCGACGACGCGGTCCTGCTGGGCGCCACCCTCGGTGTCCGTGAGCCGCTCGAGGGAGCCCGCCGAGCGGATGTAGAAGAGGACGTGGAGCAGCGACAGGTCGCGCGGCTCGCACGCCCAGACGCCGATGATCGCGAGGCGCAGGATGTCGCGGGCGACCTCGGTCCGGACGTTGCGCCGCATCCACGACGCGAACGTCTCGGAGTCCCAGCGCTCCGCCTTCGGCGCCGTCCAGGGGGCGTCGAGGGGAACGGCTGACGCCATCCGGTTGAGCCGCCACATCGCCACTCCCACCTCCGCCAGCCCGACGGGGTTCGCGCGGGGGATCGTGCCCGAGTAGCGGGCCAGCTCGCCGCCGCGCTCGAAGAGGTTGGCGCCGCCCGTGTAGGTGGGGAAGGTCTCGAGCCCCAGATCGTCGATCAGCCGCAGCACCCGGTCCTGGGTGGGGCCCACCCACTGGGCCCCGATCTCGACCACCTTGCCGTCGCCGATCGGCTCGTTGAGCGTCCGCCCGCCGACCCGGTCGCGCGCCTCGAGCACGATTACCTCGCGATCGGCCCCTGCGAGGGCCCGCGCCGCCGCGAGCCCCGCAAGCCCGGCCCCGACCACCACCACGTCGACGTCCCGGCGCTCCATCGTGCGCCGAGCCTATCCCTCGATCAACTAGTCTCCCGCGCCGCCGAACCACCTGCGGCGGCTTCGCCGCCTGACATGCTCGTTTCGGTGCTAAAGCACCTCATCACAAACGATGCGCTTCTACGAATACGAGTCACGCCGGATCGTCGAGCGGGCCGGGGTCCCGGTCACCGAGTACGGCTTCTGCACCACGGCAACCGAGGCCCGAGAGGCCGCCCAGCGGATCGGTGGCCCGACGGTGATCAAGTCGCAGGTCCTGACCGGTGGGCGGATGAAGGCCGGCGGGGTCAAGTTCGCCGACACGCCGGAGGAGTCCGAGGC
The DNA here is from genome assembly GCA_963729075.1 of uncultured Solirubrobacterales bacterium. Lineage (GTDB taxonomy): Bacteria > Actinomycetota > Thermoleophilia > Solirubrobacterales > 70-9 > WHSW01. The sequence continues at coordinate 255,878 of CAVSMU010000007.1, forward strand.
GCACGCGGCCGAGATCCTGGGGCTCGAGATCAACGGCCACATGCCGGTAGGCGTCCTTGTCGATCCGAAGGCCGACGTCGAGCAGGAGTACTACGCCGCGGTGCTCTGGGACGGGCGCGCCAAGCGGCCGATGATGCTGTTCAGCGACATGGGCGGGATCGACATCGAGCAGGTCGCCGAGCAGCACCCCGACCACGTCGGCCGCCAGCACCTCTCGAACCTCCACCCCGTCTCCGACTTCGAGGCCAAGCAGGCGGTCGCCCGCTGCGGGATGACCGGTCGCGAGCTGGGCCGCGCGACCGCGGTGCTCGCGAAGCTCGCGCGGCTTCAGCGCGAGTACGACATGACCCTGGCCGAGATCAACCCGCTCGCCCGGCTCGCCGACGGCTCGTTCGTCGCCCTCGACGCCCACATGGAGATGGAGGACGAGGCGATCGGGCGCCACAAGGCGATGCTCGCCGAGATCGGCGTCGACCTCGAGGAGCCGCGCGAGCTCTACGAGCCGAGCGCGTTCGAGCGCAACGTGAAGGCGATCGACGCGGCTGACCACCGCGGCGTGATCCAGGGCAAGGATCACGGCTTCGAGGGCGACCTCGGCCTGGTGATCGGCGCGGGTGGCGGCTCGCTGACGCTCACGGACGCGGTGCGCAGCCAGGGCGGCAGGCCCGCCAACTACGCCGAGATCGGCGGCAATCCCTCGGTCGCCAAGGCCAAGGGGCTGGCGATGGAGGTGCTGAAGAAGGACGGGGTCGAGAAGATCGCGGTGATGATGTCGATCGTCTCCAACACCCGGGTCGACATCGTCGCCCGCGGAGTGATCAAGGCCTGCCTCGAGCTCGGCAAGGACCCGGCCGAGACGATCGCGATCTTCCGCATCCCGGGTGCCTGGGAGGAGGAGGGCTACAAGATCCTGGACAGGTACGGGGTCGAGTACGCGGACCGCGGGACCTCGATGTGGGACGCGGCCGGGACCGCCGTTGAGAAAATTCAAGGAGGTGCGGGGCCGTGAGCGTGTTGCTCCACGAGGACTTCACCTTCATGGTCCAGGGGATCACCGGGCGCGAGGCGGTCAACCTGACGCGCGAGTGCCTCGACTACGGCTCGCGGGTCGTGGGCGGGGTCACGCCCGGGCGGAAGGGCCGCGAGGTGCACGGCGTGCCCGTGTTCGACACGGTCGAGCAGGCGGTCGAGCACCACGGCTCCCCGCCGAACGGCGCCGTCGCCACGGTCCCCCCCGCGTTCACGAAGGACGCCGTGTTCGAGGCGATCGAGAACGGCATCAAGCTGATCGTCGTCGTCACCGAGCGGATCCCGCGCCGCGACGTCGCCGAGATGGTCGAGCTGGCGAATGAGCGCGGCGCGAGGATCATCGGCCCCAACTGCCTCGGCGTGATCGCACCCGGGGTCGCGAAGATGGGCGGCATCGGCGGGCCGGCGAAGGATGCGCGCAAGGCGTACGAGCCCGGCCGCGTGGGAGTGATGTCGCGCTCGGGCGGGATGACGACCGAGATCTCCTCCTCGCTCACCGCCGCCGGCCTCGGCGTCTCGACCGCGGTCTCGATCGGCGGCGACGCGATCATCGGCTCCACCTACGCCGAGCTGATGCCGCTCTTCGAGGCCGACGAGCAGACCGAGGCGATCGTGATCTACACCGAGCCCGGAGGGCGCATGGAGGCGGAGCTGGTCGACTGGCGCGAGGCCAACGACTCGCGACTTCCGATCGTCGCGTTCATGGCGGGCAGGTTCATGGACGACGAGGAGATGCAGGGGATGAGCTTCGGCCATGCAGGCACCATCGTCGAGGGCAAGGAGGACTCCGCGACCGAGAAGATCGCGAGGCTCGAAGCCGCGGGGATCCCGGTGGTCGAGCGCATCCACGAGATCCCCGACGTGGTCCAGCAGAGGATCAATGCCTGACATCTCCTCCGCTTCGCGTCCGGGGATGTCAGGGTTCGCCGATGACTGATGGCACGTTCATCGATGTCGAGCTCGCCCCGGAGGCTGCCGACGATCCCGAGCTCGCCCGCAAGCTCGAGGAGGTCTGCCCGGTCGACATCTTCAAGGCGACCGACGCGGGCACCGAGGTCGTACGCGAGAACCTGGACGAATGCGTGCTCTGCGAGCTCTGCCTCGAGGCCGCGCCCCCCGGGACCGTGGTCGTCAAGAAGCTCTACGACGGCACCGAGTTGCGGCGCGGCTGACGCCGCGGTGCCGCTCCCCGCTCATCGCTACCCTGGGGTCCATGAGGTGGGGACTCGGGATCGTGGCCGGAGGCCTGGGTGCGGCGGCTGCGCTCGCCATCGCCGCGGGCGCTTTCGCGAAGCCGGATGAGCCGAAGCCGCCGCCGAAGCCGAAGCTCGAGCTGCGGACCGCGAGCCAGCAGGAGGCGCTCGCGACGCGGTCGATCAAGGTCGCGGTGAGCTCCAAGCGCGGCAGACAGGTGCGCGGCGAGGCGACGCTGGTGGTCGACCTGTTCCCCCCTCACACGCTCAAGCTCGGCCCGGAGTCCAAGCAACTCAAGCGCGGTAAGGCGAAGCTCCGCTTTCCGCTCAGCGCCCGCAAGCGCGAGGTGCTCGAGTTCGCGTCCCAGGCCTGCGACCAGGCGACGTTGGCCGTCGAGGCCCGCGCCGCGGGACAGACGGGCACGCTCAACGTGACCCTGCCCCCGGAGGGCTGCTAGCCGAGCCTCGTGCGGAACACTGCCGTTCAGTGAACTTCACCGAGGACGTCCTCGAGCGCTTTCCCGCGTCGGCGCCGGCTCTGCTCGCGATCTCGCGCGACGGCGGGCGGCGCGTCTGGCATTTCGGCGAGCTGATCGCGATGTCCGCCGGGCTCTCGGGGGCGTTCGCAGCCCGCGGCATCGCCCACGGCGACGTCGTCATGACCCTCGTCGGCAACCGCCTGGAGTGGGTGCTGGCGATGCTCGCCTGCTGGCGGATGGGCGCGGTACCGCTGCCCTGCAACGCCCAGCTGCGCCGCAAGGACCTCGCGCTGCGCGCCGCGACCGCAGGCCCGGCACTCTGCGTCGGGGACGAGGACCTGCTCGGCGAACTGCCGGACGGGATCCCGTACATGACCCTGGCCGAGGTCGGCGCCGCCTTGGACGAGGATCGCCCACAGGAGCCGCCGGCCGCCGTCGCCGACCTCGGCCCCGGCGACCCGGCGCTGATCGTCTTCACGTCCGGGACGACGGGCGAGCCCCGCGCGGCCCTGCACTCCCAGCGCTATCTGCCCGGACAGCGCGCGCAGGCCGAGCACTGGCTCGGCGCCCGTCCCGGTGAGCTGGTCTGGTGCACGACCGCCACGGGCTGGTCGAAGTCGGCGCGCAACGTCTTCGTCGCGCCGTGGCTGTGCGGCGCGGCGGCGATGATCGTCGACGGCCGCTTCGAGGCCGACGAGCGGCTGGAGCTCATCGAGCGCGAGGGCGTGGACGTGCTCTGCCAGGCACCGACCGAGTACCGGGCGCTGGCCAAGCGCACGGTACTGCGGGAGCTGCCGTCGCTGCGGCGGATGGTCTCCGCGGGCGAGGCGCTCAACCCGGAGGTCATCGAGGCGTGGCGCGAGGCGACCGGGCTCGCGATCAGCGACGGCTACGGACAGACGGAGACGGGCCATCTGACCGGCAACCTCGCCGGCGATGAGGTTCGCCCGGGCTCGATGGGCCGGCCGCTGCCCGGGTTCGACCTGCGGATCGCCGACGACGAGCTCCAGGTCCGGGTCGCGACCTGCCCGACGTTCTTTGACCGCTACCTGGACGCAGACCCGTTCGACGGCGAGTGGTGGCCGACCGGCGACGTGGTCCGCGAGGACGCCGACGGCTACCTGTGGTACGAGGGCCGCAACGACGACCTGATCCTCTCGGCCGGATACCGGATCGGCCCGTTCGAGGTCGAGTCGGCGCTGCTCACCCACCCCGCGGTCGCCGAGGCGGCCGCCGTCCCGGCGCCCGATGCCGAGCGGGGCGCGGTCGTGCGCGCGGTCGTCGTCCTGCGCGACCGTGGGCCGTCGCCGGAGCTGGTCCGCGAGCTGCAGGAGCACGTCAGGTCCGAGACCGCGCCCTACAAGTACCCGCGGATCGTCGACTTCGCCGACCAGCTCCCGAGGACCGCGAGCGGGAAGATCAAGCGCGCCGAGCTCCGCCTCTCGTAACGTCAAGGGCGATGCCGACCCCGCGGTCGATCCAGCGGACCTACCTGACGCTGATGCTGGGCAACACGCTGGCGGCCTCGTTCATCTGGGGCATCAACACGATCTTCCTCCTCGACGCGGGGCTCTCGAACGCCGAGGCGTTCGCGGCCAACGCGTTCTTCACCGCGGGCATGGTGATCTTCGAGGTCCCGACCGGGGTGGTCGCCGACACGATCGGCCGCCGCGTCTCCTACCTGCTGGGCACGCTCACGCTGACCGCGTCAACCGCCCTGTACGTGCTCCTCTGGCAGATCGAGGCGCCGTTCTGGGAGTGGGCCGTCGCGTCGATGCTGCTCGGGCTCGGCTTCACCTTCTTCTCCGGCGCGGTCGAGGCGTGGCTGGTCGACGCGCTCGCGGCGACCGGCTTTACCGGCGACCTCGAGTCGGTCTTCGGGAAGGGACAGATCGTCTCGGGGATCGCGATGCTGACCGGGTCGGTCGCCGGCGGCCTGATCGCCCAGGCCACCAGCCTCGGCGTCCCGTTCGTGGTCCGGGCCGCTGTGCTTGCGGTGATGTTCGTTGTGGCGTTCCGGCTCATGCACGATGTCGGCTTCACCCCCAAGAAAGGCGGGCGGCCGGTCGCCGAGATGCGCGAGATCACCGCCGACTCGATCGAGTACGGCTGGCGGGTTCCGGCGGTCAAGTGGCTGATGTTGAGCTCGCTGTTCAGCGGCGGCGTCGGCTTTTACGCCTTCTACGCCCTGCAGCCTTACCTGCTGGAGCTCTACGGCGACCCGACCGCGTACTCGGTCGCCGGGTTGGTGGCGGCGATCGTCGCCGGGGCCCAGATCCTCGGCGGGATCGCGGCGCCGCGGATCCGCAGGTTGTTTCATCGCCGGACCTCGGCGCTGCTCGGGATGTCGGCCCTGGGCGTACTCGCCCTGACGCTGATCGGCCTGATCGAGGTGTTCGCGGCCGTGATCGCGCTGATCGTCGTCTGGGGGCTCCTGTTTGCGGCCGAGATGCCGATCCGCCAGGCCTACATCAACGGGATGATCCCGTCGAAGCAGCGCGCGACGATCCTCTCGTTCGACTCGCTGATGGCCTCCGCGGGCGGCGTCTGGGCCCAGCCCGTCCTCGGGCGCTCGGCGGACGTCTGGGGCTACGCGCCGTCGTATCTGCTCAGCGCCGGGATCGCGGCGTTCGCTGTCCCGTTCATCTGGCTCTCGCGGCGTGAGCGCAACCCGGCCGACACGTTGGTCGGTGCCCCCACTCCGGAGGCGGAGCCGGCGCCGGGCGCAGTCGAGGCGCGGCCGGCGATCGCGGGCGCGGCGACCGACTGCTGACTCTCCGGCCGGCTACTCCTCCTCGCCCTCGCTCACGCGCCGCTTGACGACCTCGTCGAGCTCCTCGACCACGTCGGGGTCGCGCAGCGTGGTCACGTCGCCGAGCTCACGGCCCTCGGCGATGTCGCGCAGCAGCCGGCGCATGATCTTCCCCGAGCGGGTCTTCGGCAGGTCGTGGGCCCAAACGATCCGCTTCGGGCGCGCGAACTTGCCGATCCGCACAGCGACGTGCTCGTTGATCTCCCCCACCAGCTCCTCGGTCCCCTCGAGCTCGCCCTCGAGGGTGACGAAGGCGCAGATCGACTGGCCCGTGTGCTCGTCGGCCTGTCCGATCACCGCGGACTCGGCGACTTTCGGATGCGAGACGATTGCCGACTCGACCTCGGCGGTCGACAGCCGGTGCCCGGAGACGTTGATCACGTCGTCGACCCGGCCGATGATCCAGAAGTAGCCGCCCTCATCCTTGCGCGCGGCGTCGCCCACCAGGTACGTCTCCGGGCCCCACTTCGAGAAGTAGGTCTCGACGTAGCGCTCGTCTTCCTTGTAGAGCGTGCGCAGCATCGACGGCCACGGCTTGGTCAGCGCCAGCAGTCCCTGCTCCTCGCCGGCGTCCTCGCCGTCCTCGGTCAGCACGGCGGCCTCGATCCCCGGCAAGGGCTCCCCCGCCGAGCCCGGCTGCGCCACTTGGGCGCCGGGCAGAGTCGTGATCATGATCGCGCCGGTCTCGGTCTGCCACCACGTGTCGACGATCGGACAGCGCTCGCCGCCGATCGCCTTCCAGTACCAGAGCCACGCCTTCGGGTTGATCGGCTCCCCGACCGTGCCCAGCAGGCGCAACGAGGACAGGTCGTGCCTCGCCGGGTACTCGACGCCCCACTTGATGCAGGCGCGGATCGCGGTCGGCGCCGTGTAGAAGATCGTCACGCCGTACCGCTCGATGATCTCCCACCAGATGTCCTTGTCGGGATAATCGGGCCCGCCCTCCCACATCACCGACGTCGCGCCGTTGAGCAGGGGGCCGTAGACGATGTATGAGTGCCCGGTCACCCAGCCGACGTCGGCGCCGCACCAGTAGACGTCCTCGTCGGGCTTCAGGTCGAAGACGTACTTGTGGGTCCACGCGACCCCGGTCAGATAACCGCCCGTGGTGTGCAGGATCCCCTTCGGCTTCGCGGTCGAACCCGAGGTGTAGAGGATGTAGAGCGGGTGCTCGGCGTCGAGCTCCGCCGGCGGGCACTCCGCGTCGGCGGCCTCGATCGCCTCGTCGTAGTTGACGTCGCGGCCATCGGTCATCGGCACCTCGGCGCCGGTGTTGCGAACGACGACCACGGTCTCGATCGATGGCACGTCGGCCAGGAACTCGTCGACGGCCGGCTTGATCGGTGTCGCCTTGCCCTTGCGCCGTGCCTCGTCGACGGTGATCAGCGCCTTCGCCTCGGAGAACTGCATCCGCTCCTTGACGGCATCCGGTGAGAAGCCGCCGAAGACGACGTTGTGCGGGGCGCCGATGCGCGCACAGGCGAGCATCGCGACCGCGACCTCGGGGATCATCGGGAGATAGATGCCGACCACGTCTCCGGCCTGCACCCCACGCTCCTTGAGCACGTTTGCGAGTCGCTGGGTGTCGTGGAGAAGGTCCGCGTAGGTGACGTCCCGCTCCTCGCCCTCCTCGCCGCGCCAGTGGAACGCCACCCGTTCGCCGCGCCCGGCCTCCACGTGACGGTCGAGGCAGTTGTGCGAGGCGTTCAGCTTGCCGTCGGCGAACCAGCGGAAAAATGGCGGGTTGGACTCGTCGAGGACCTCGCTCGGCTCCACGAACCAGTCGAGGTCGCGGGCCAGCTTCGCCCACCACACCTCGGGATCGCGCGCGGCCTCCTCGTGCAACGACTCGTCGGTGACGAGCGCAGAGGCGACGAACTCGTCGGACGGCTCGAAGCGCTCGCGCTCGAGCAACTCGCTGAGCTCGGCCTCGAGGACCTCCTGCGCCTTGCCGGTTGCGGCCTCCATCAGCCCTCCTCGCGTCGTCGAAACGTTGGGCCGCGGGCCAGACCGAAGGCCCGCGGCCCGATTCTCCTACGTCCGGCGGTGTTGGTGCTCCGTCATCGCGGCAACCGGCTCGCGGCGACGCGTCCGCGGCGGTGGCGTTGGCGCCTCCGCCGGCCGCTCGAGCGGCGCCTCGGCGCCGAGTCCGGTCTCCGCGCGCACGTGGAGCTCGTCGAACCCACGCTCGGCCTTCGTCTCGTCACGCGAGAGCAGGGATCCGATGATGCAGCCCAGGAACCCGAGCGGCACCGAGATGATCGCCGGCTGGGTGAGCTCGATCAGCGGGTCGGACGTTCGAACGTCGGGCCCGAGCAGCACCAGCCCGACCGAGCTGACCACTCCCAACAGCACGCCGGTGACCGCGCCGGTGGTGTTGAACCGTCTCCAGGTCAACGCCAGCAACAGCGCCGGGAAGTTGGCGCTTGCGGCAACCGCGAACGCGAGCCCGACCATGTAGGAGACGTTGAGGTCGGAGCCGCCGACGATCGCGATCGCGATCGCGATCGCGCCGATCGCAAACGCCGCGATCCGGGCGACGTGGACCTCCTCCTTCTCCGAGTCACGGCCCTTGCGGATCACGTTGGACCAGACGTCGTGAGCGACCGCTCCGGACGCCGAGATCACGAGCCCCGCGACCACCGCGAGGATGGTCGCGAAGGCGACCGCGGCGATGATCGCCAGGAACGCGTCGCCGCCGACCGACCCGGCTCCACCGCCGACGCTCTGCGCCAGCAGCGGGGCGGCGAGGTTCCCGGCCTCGTCGACCGCTCCGGTCGTGCCCGCCTCGCCGAGGAGCGCCCGTGAGCCGAAGCCCAGGAACGTCGTCATCACGTAGAAGGCGCCGATCAGGCCCACCGCCCAGACGACCGACGAGCGCGCCGCCTTGGCGTTCGGCACGGTGAAGAACCGCATCAGGATGTGCGGCAGCCCGGCGGTGCCGAGCAGCAACGCGATCCCGAGCGAGATCGTGTCGATCGGGTTGGTGAAGTTGAGGCCCGGGGCGAGATAGGCCCCGCCGTCGTCGGACTGCTCCGCCGCCCGGTCGAAGATGTCGATCGGGTTCCAGCCGATCTTGCCCAGCACGAACAGCGACAGCACGATCGTCGCCGTCATCAGCAGCACCGCCTTGATGATCTGCACCCAGGTGGTCGCCAGCATGCCGCCGAAGATCACGTAGCAGAGCATGAACCCGCCCGTGATGAGCACAGCCAGACTGAAGTCGATCCCGACCAGGGCCTGGATCAACGCGCCGGCGCCGACCATCTGCGCGATCAGATAGAAGCCCGCGACGACCAGGGTCCCGAGCGCAGCGGCGACCCGGGCGGGGCGCTCGTTGAGCCGGAACGAGAGGACGTCGGCCATCGTGAACTTGCCCGAGTTGCGCATCCGCTCCGCCAGCAGGTAGAGCACGATCAGGAATGCGACCAGGAAGCCGACCGAGTACAGGAATCCGTCGAAGCCGAACAGGAAGATCAGCCCGGCGATGCCCAGGAACGATGCCGCCGACATGTAGTCGCCGGCGATCGCGAACCCGTTCTGCACCCCGGTGATCCCCCGTCCGGCGGCCCAGAACGTTGTCGCGTCCTTGGTCCGCTTCGAGGCCCAGTAGGTGATCCCGAGGGTGATCGCGACGACCACCGCGAAGATCGAGACCGCCTCGACATTGATCTCTGCGAGTGGGAGGAAGCTCATCAGTGCCTCACCTCCCGGCCGCCGTTACCGTGGCCATCGGTGCGAGCGCCATTGCCGCCGGCCGTCCTGGTCGACGACAGTTCCACCGCCCGCTCAGCAGCCCGCTTCGCGAGCGGGTCGAACATCCGGTTGGAGCGCCGCAGGTACAGCCAGCCCAGGAACCAGGTCATCACGAACTGGGTCAGCGCCAGCGCGTAGCCGACGGTGAAGCCGTCGATCAAGCGCTCGCCCATGAAGTCGGGGGCGTAGCCCGCGAGGGCGATGAAGCCGAAGTACCAGATGAATACGAACGCCAGCACCGGGATCACGAACGAGCGGCGCCTGTGCACCAGCTCCTTGAACTCAGGGGTGCGCGCAGCGGCGCCCCAGTCGATCTCGTGATGGTGCGCGGATCCCCCCACAGCCGCCCCCACAGCTGTGTCAGCCATCTCTGCTCCCTTGTCGGGGTTCTCACCCCGGGAGCCCCCCGGTCCTCCCGGAGTCCTCTCCCTCCCCCACTTCCCAACGGGCCGCGGGACAAACCAAAATCGCCGAAATCGCCGTTCCAGGTATCCATTCAGGCATGACGGCGCTCGCGGCCCGCCTCACCCCCGCCCACATCGCGTTCGCTGGGATCTTCGTCGTGACCGGCCTCGGCCTGCTCTCGGTCGGCGCAACGCTGCCGGTGCTGCCGCGCTACGTCACCGGCCCGCTCGGCGGCGGCGACCTCGAGGTCGGGATCGTCACGGGCGCGTTTGCGATCACCGGGCTCGCCTGCCGCCCGCTGGCCGGGCACCTGGCCGACCGGCGCGGCCGGCGCCGCGTGGTCATCCTCGGCTCGCTGGCGACCGTGATCTCCGGGTTGCTGCTGTTCGTCCCGGCGGGGGTGCCCGGCCTGATCGTCTCGCGGCTGTTCCTGGGCGCCGGCGAGGGGGCGGTCTACACGGCCGGCGCGGCCTGGATCGTCGATCTGGCGCCGCCCGACCGCCGCGGCCGCATCATCGGCCTCTACGGGCTCGCGATCTGGGGCGGGCTGGCCCTCGGGCCGCCGATCGGTGAGCTGATCCTGCAGGCCGCGAGCTTCGAGGCGGTCTGGGCGTTCGCCACCGCGGCGCCGCTCGTCGGGGCCCTCGTGGCGATGCGGATCCCCGAGCGCTTCCGCCCCAGAACGGGCCTCGACTACGAGCGCTCGCTGCTCGCCCACGAGGCGCTGCGCCCGGGCCTCGGGCTATCGCTCGCGATCGTCGGCTACGCCGCGATGGCCGCGTTCGTCGTCCTGCACCTCGACGAGCGCGCGGTGGGTCACGGTGCGGCGGTGTTCGCAGCGTTCGCCGCCACCGTGGTCGCGACGCGGGTCGTCGGCGGCTGGCTGCCCGACCGCTACGGCCCGATCCGGTGCGCCGTCGGCGCCGGTGCGGTCGAATGCGCCGGGCTCCTCACGATCGCCGCCTCCGACAGCCTCGGGGCGGCGCTGGTGGGCGCGATCGCGATGGGGGCCGGCTTCTCGCTGCTCTTCCCGTCGCTGGCGCTGCTCGTCATCAACCGGGTCCCGATCGAGCGCCGCGGCGTCGCCATGGGCACGTTCACCGCGTTCTTCGACCTCGGCATGGGGCTCGGCGGCCCGCTGACCGGGGCCGCTGCCGCCGTCGGCGGCTACTCGGCGGCGTTCGTGCTCGCCGCGGCATGCGCGCTCGGGACCGTCACGGTCGCGCTCTCGCTCAGAAGAGCTTGGGCTGGGGTGCCGGCGACGGCCCCTCCGTAGCGGGCTCTGGCTCGGCCGCCGGGTTCACGCGCAGCCGGCGCGGCCGCGAGGGCCCGCGCGCGAGATCCGAGAGCCGCCGGGCCTCGTCCTTGGGCAGGTAGGCGCCGCGACGGTACAGCTCCTCGTAGCGAGGCACGAGGTCGGGCCGATACTGGCGCAGCCAGTCGAACCAGATCTCCTTGACCTCTCCGCGCAGGTGCAGGCCGATGCCGCTCACGCTCTCGGCGCCCGCCTCACCCAGCAGCCCGAGCAGCTCCTCGACCTGCTCAGGGTCGTCGTTGACGCCGGGGATCAGCGGGGCCACCAGCACCCCGGTCGGGATCCCGCTGCGGACCAGCTCCGCCACCGCCTCGATCCGCTTGCGCGGATGGGGCGTGTGCGGCTCGGTCGCCCGCCACGCCTTCTCCTCGAGCGTCGGGATCGACAGGTTCGCGCTGAATTCGGTCCGTTCGACCAGCTCGCGGAACACGTCGAGATCGCGCAGCAGGAGCGGCGACTTGGTCAACACCGAGCACGGATTGGAGAAATCACGCATCGCCTCCCAGACGCCGCGGGTGAGCCGATAGCGGCCCTCGACCCACTGGTACGGGTCCGTGTTGGTGCCGAGCGCGACGTGATCGCGCTTCCACGACGGCCGCCGCAGCTCGGTGCGCAGCACCTCGGGCGCGTTGACCTTGACCACGATCTCGCGCTCGAAGTCCTCGCGGGCGTTCAGGTCGAGGTAGGTGTGAGTGGGGCGAGCGAAGCAGTAGACCTATAAGACGCACGCATGGGTGCACCCGCGGTACGGGTTGATGGTCCAGCGGAACGGCATGCGCGAGCGCTTCGGAACGTGATTGAGCGCCGAGCGCGCTTCCACTTCGTGAAAGCGAACGCCGAGCGCCTCCGGAGCGTCGAACGTGCGAACCACTGCGTCACCCACCCCGGGCAGCGCACCCTGCGTGCAGGCTCCCTTCTCGAGGTTTTCCCAACGCACGAACACATGTTCGCAGATCGCGCGGACGAACCCCGGCGCTGCAGACTGATAGCTTGCGAATATATAGCTAGCTATCTATTGCTACACTCGCTCGCGATGACCGCGACCGAGACCGACACGAGGACCGACTTCGACGCCGCCTGGGACGAGTTTCTCGGCGCCATGCGCCGCGCCCGCGGGCGGGCCCAGCAGGAGGCCGAGCGCGAGGGTCTCAGCATCGCCCAGTTCCAGCTGATCTATCCGTTCGCCGACCTCGACCGGGGCGAGGGCCTCTCGGTTGGCGCCCTGGCCGAGGCCGCGGGGGTCGCGCCGCCCACCGCGACGCGGACCCTCGACGGGCTCGAGCGCCAGGGGATCGTCGAGCGCCGGCCCTCGAGCGAGGACCGCCGCAGCGTCAGCGTGCGGCTGACCGGGCGCGGCCGGAAGCTCCTGAACCGGAAGCGGGCACTGGTCGAGAAGAAGCGCGACGCCACGTACGCTTCGCTGGCGCCCGAGGACCGCGAGCGCGCCCCCGCCGTCCTGCGCGCGCTGGCCGCCGCAATCGCGGAGACGAGATGAGCCACTCGCCGGGGCGCCAGCACTACGGGCTCACCCTCGGTGTGCTGCTGGTCGCCGCGCTGGCCTTCGCCCTGCAGCAGACGATGGTCGCGCCGGCGCTGCCGGCGATCCAGGAGGAGTTCGGGACATCGACCACGACCGTGACCTTCGTGCTCACCGGCTTCCTGCTCACGGCGTCGGTCTCCACCCCGATCGTCGGCCGGCTCGGCGACATGTTCGGCAAGGAGCGCATGCTCGTGATCGCGCTCTCGGTCTTCGCGCTCGGCTCGCTCGTCTGCGCGCTCTCGCACTCGATCGAGGTCCTGATCGCCGGCCGCGCGATCCAGGGCATGGCGGCCGCGGTGTTCCCGCTCAGCCTTCGGGATCATCCGCGACGAGTTCCCGCCCGAGCGCGTCGCGACGGGCATCGGGCTGATCTCGGCCACGTTCGGGATCGGCGGCGGCGCCGGGCTGGTGCTCAGCGGCGTGATCGTCGACAACCTCGCCTACGAGTGGATCTTCTGGCTCGGGCTCGTGTTCATCGCCGTCGCGATCGTCGCCACGTTCCTCTGGGTTCCCGAGTCGCCGATCAAGAGCCCCGCCAGGATCGACTGGATCGGCGCCGGCCTGCTGTCCGCGACCCTCGTGTCGCTGCTCGTCGGGGTCAGCGAAGCGAACTCCTGGGGCTGGGGCTCGCCGCCGATCCTCGCGCTGTTCGCCGGGGCGGTCGTGCTCGGCGCCGCCTGGGTCGCCTTCGAGCGTCGCCAGGCCGAGCCCCTGGTCGACATCGCGATGATGCGCGAGCGGGCGGTCGCGACTACGAACCTCACGGCGCTCCTCGTCGGCTTCGGAATGTTCGGCTCCTTCATCCTCATCCCGCAGCTCGTCCAGACGCCTCAGGCGAGCGGCTTCGGGTTCGGGGCGACGGTGACGCAGGCCGGCGTCTTCATGGCCCCGTCGGCGCTGATGATGCTGTTCGCCGGACCGCTCGCGGGCTGGCTCGGCTCGCGCTACGGCTCGCGTCTGCCGCTGCTGATCGGGACGGCGGTCGGATCGGCGAGCTTCGTCCTGTTGCTGCTCACCTACGACAGCCGCCTCGGGATCTATTTCGCCTCGGCCGCGCTCGGGCTCGGGATCGGCTTCGCCTTCGCATCGATGGCGAATCTCGTGGTGGAGGCCGTGCATCCCAGCCGCACCGGGGTGGCGACCGGGATGAACACGATCATGCGCACGATCGGCGGCTCGCTCGGCGGCCAGATCGCCGCGAGCATCGTCGCGGCGCACGTCGCGCTCGCGACCGGCCTGCCGCAAGCCGCCGGCTTCGAGCTCGCGTTCGTGGTCTCCGCGGTCGGAATGGCGGGCGCGTTCGTCGCCGCCCTCGCGATCCCCAGGCGGCTGGCCTACTCGCCCGCGAGGCACGCCCCGGCGCCCGCCGGCAGCGCGGGCGAGCCGGCGCTCGCCGCCGAGTAGCCCGCCGGCTCAGAGCAGCGAGGTATCCAGCTCGGTCGGGACCACGGTCAGCGCGAGGACCGAGCCCTCGCGGACGAGCCTGGCGGTCGCGTCGCGGCCGATCCGCTCGGCGACCATGAGCCGCTGCAGGTCGGTGGCGGACTCGGTGGCGGCCCCGTCCAGCTCGAAGATCACGTCGCCGACGCGCAGGCCCGCGCGCTGCGCCGGGCTGCCGTCGATCACCTCGACCACCTCGACTCCCCGCTCGGCGCCGGTATCGGCACGGGCCCGCGGCGGCAGCGGGCGGGGCCCACCGGCGATCCCGACGTAGGCCCGCCGCACCCTGCCGTCGGAGATCAGGGCAGCGATGATCCGCTGGGTCGTCGCGCTCACTGGCACGGCCAGCCCGAGCCCGACGCCGGCGACCGCGGTGTTGACACCGACCACGTGCCCCCGGCCGTCCGCCAGCGCGCCGCCGGAGTTGCCCGGGTTGAGCGCGGCATCGGTCTGGATGACGTTGTCGATCACGCGCACTCCGCGGCCGGCGCGGGCCGGCAGCGCGCGGCCAAGCGCCGAGACGACGCCCGCGGTGACCGAGCCCTCGAACCCGTTCGGGTTGCCGATCGCGACCACGAGCTGCCCGACGCGCAGGCTCTCCGCGTCCCCGAGGGCGGCCGGCTCAAGCTGCGAGCCCTCGGCGCGCACGACGGCGAGATCGGAGAGCGGGTCACGGCCCTCGACCGTGAAGCGCAGCTCGCGGCCGTCGGTGAAGCGCGCCGATCCCCCCGCGTCCCTGCCGGCGACGACGTGGGCGGAGGTGAGGATGAACCCGTCGTGGGTGAGCACCACACCGCTCCCCGCCCCCGACTGCACGCGGCCGCGGCGCGTCTGGCGTTGAACCCGCAGGCTGGCGACCGAGGGCGAGAGCCGCTCGGCGACCCCGGACACGGCGCGGGAATACGCGTCGAGCGCCTCCGCCTCGCTGGGCTGGTCCAGGGCCTCGTCGGCGAGCGGAACATCGAACGCCGAGTGCGCGCTCGAGTCGTCGGCGGTGGCGGAGCCGTCGATCAGGCGGAGCGAGACCATCGGTCACAGGCTAGCCGGGTCGCCACTCCGGCCCGAGCGGGTCTGTCAGTTTCCAGAGGCGCATGGACCAGCTCGCCCGTCCGATCTTCGTTGTCGCGCCGCCGCAGTCGGGGGCGACGTACCTGTTCGAGGCGCTCGGCAGGTCACCGGACGCGCGCGTACTGGGCGTGCGCGGGCGCGCGGCGCTCGAGTTGGCGGAGGACCTCGGCCCGTCGGCACGCGGCTACGACAGCAACCGTCGCACGGCGGCGGACGCGACTCCGGACGTCGCCGCGCGGCTGCGTGCGGAGCTTCGCCGGCTGCTCGAGCGGCGAATCGACGATCCCGGTCAGCGGGAGCTGCGGCTGGTCGACGCGACCGCCCGCCACGCCCTCCGCGTCCCGTTCCTGGACGCCCTCTTCCCGGATGCCGGCTTCGTCTACCTCTATCGCGAGCCCCGGGACACGCTGGCGAGCATGGTCGAAGCGTGGGAGTCCGCGGACTACGTCACCTATCCGGAGCTTCCCGGCTGGCCGGGCCCGCCCTGGTCGCTGTTGCTCATCCCGGGCTGGCGCGAGCTGGCGGGACGGCCGGTGGCGGAGATCGCCGCGGAGCAATGGCTGACCACGACCCGGGTCCTGCTCCAGGACCTGCAAGAGCTGCCCCCCGAGCGCTGGTGCGTCGCCGATCACGCGGCGCTCGCCGCCGACCCATCGTCGGAGGTCGCGCGGATCTGCGCGTTCCTGGAGCTCCGCGCACCCGATCGCCTCGACGAGCTGGGCGACGTGGCGAGCCACACAGCGATCCCGAGCTTGCGCGCCGCGACCGCGCGAACCGAGCTGCTCCAGGCGATCCTCCCGCGCACGACGGGCCTCGCCGAGCGCGCCCGCGACCTGCTCGCCGCTCCGGTCTCGCGACGCCCGACGCCGACCCCTGATGCCGAGTCCCCGCTGCGAAGCGTCTACACCGGCAGCGTCTCGAGCGTACTCGCGGAGCTCGGCGCCTCGCTGCTCATCAGCACCGGGGCAACCGACAGCCTGATCTGCGTTCGCCGCGACGGCGCCCGCGTCAACACGCACTTCCGCACGCTCGCCCGGCCGACCGGGATCGCCGCCGACGGCGACCGGATCGCGGTCGGCACCCGCGCCGAGGTCCACAGCTACCGCGATCGACTCTCGGTCGCCGCGGGCGGCGCTGCGGACACCGAGAACGATGCGCTGTTCCTCCCCCTCGCCCGCCACTACACCGGCGACATCGACGTGCACGAGCTCGCCTATGCCGGCGATGAGCTGTGGCTGGCGGCGACCCGGTTCTCCTGCCTGGCGACCCTCGACCGGGAGCACAGCTTCGTTCCCCGGTGGCGGCCGCCGTTCGTCTCAGAGCTCGCCGGCGACGATCGCTGTCACCTCACCGGCCTGACAACCGTCGGCGAACGAGTGGGTTTCGTCACCGCACTCGGGGAAAGCGACGCTCCCGGCGGCTGGCGCGAGCGAAAGCTCGACGGTGGTTGCGTGATCGCCGTGCCCTCCGGCGAGGTCGTCGCGCGGGGCCTCTCGCTGCCCCACTCCCCGCGCTGGCACGCGGACCGCCTGTGGTTCCTGGAGTCCGGGAGGGGCGCCCTGTGCACGCTCGATCCCGACGGCGGCGAGCAGGAAATCGTGCTCGAGCTGCCGGGCTTCGCACGCGGGCTCGCCCTCGCCGGCCGGCTCGCCTTCGTCGGGCTCTCACGGCTGCGCGAAGGCCCGGGCTACGAGGGCCTTCCGGTCGCGGGGCGCTTCGAGGAGCGCTTCTGCGGCGTGTGGATCGTCGACGTCGAGCGCGGCGAGCAGGTCGGCTTCCTGCGCTTCGAGGAGCGGATCACCGAGGTCTTCGACGTGGCGCTGCTGGCCGGAATCCGGTTCCCCGAGCTCGCGGACCCGGCGGGCGAGCTCGCCCGCGACTCGTTCGCGCTCTCCCGACCGGTCGCCCGGTCCCTAGCGCCCCTTCTCCTTGACCACCTCGCAGTTGCGCGAGACGCGGTCGATCGAGTCGACCTTCGCGGTGTCCTTGCCGCCGCCGCAGTTGACCTTGTCGGCCGTCCGGTCGATCGAGTTGATCTTGTCCTTGCCGCCGTTGCCTTTGATCTCGTCCTTGGCGTTGCCGCCCTTGATCCGGTCCTTGCCGGCGCCGCCGGCGACCTTGTCTTTGCCATCGCCGCCCTTGACCTTGTCCTTGCCGCCCTTTCCCTTGAGGCGGTCCTTGCCGTCGCCGCCGTCCACATTGTCCTTGCCGGCGCCGCCCGTCGCGGTGTCGTTGCCGGCGTCGCCGGTGACGAGGTCGGCGCCCTCGTCGCCGTTCGCGGTGTCGTCGCCGTCGCCGCCAAAGACGCAGTCGGTGGCCGCGAGGCCGTTGAGCGTGTCGTTGGCGGCCCCGCCGATCATCAGGTCGGTCTCCGGAGTGCCGCTGAGCGTCTCGTCCACGGCGCTGGCCGGGAATGCGTGCGCGGGCAGGTCGCGGCAGGTCTGGACCTCGACCGAGCCGATGTCCGTGTCGTCCGAGCCGTTGCGGTTGGGGATCGAGGGTATCTCGACCGTGCGCGGGAAGCCGCGCTGGTCGGTGGTCAGCCCGTTGGCCACCCCCGCGTCGATCACCGGGCTCGTGAACAGCGGCTCGTGGGTCTGGGTCGGGCCGCCGTTGTTGGCCAGCGGGCCGAGCTGGGCGTCGACGCCGGTGATGTTCGTGCCCGGCGGGGTCTCGGTGATCGCCGCGCCGGCCGGGTTCTGGATCAGGCTGTAGCCGACGTTGAACTGCTCATCCGGGATCGCGTTCTCGCCGAGGTCGGGGCCAAGCGGCGCGGTGTTGGCGGCGACGATCGTGCTCGAGACGCCGAAGACGTCGTACCCCGGCCGCGCCGGGTCGTCGGCCCGGAACGCGTAGATGCCGCCTCCTCGATCCCCCGCGCGGTTGCCGACGACCGTGGAGTTGAGGATCGTCCGCGGCTTGTCGGGGTCGTTGAAGCTGCCGATTCCGCCGCCGTAGCCGCTCCCGTCGCCGTTCGAGTCCGCGGTGTTGCCCGAGATGGTCGAGTTCTCGATCCTCAGCGCGCCCTCGATCGAGCGGGCGAGGATCCCGCCGCCGCGATCCACGGCCCTGTTACCGGCGACGGTGGTGCCGCGAATCGTGACGTCGCCGATGTAGTTGGCCGTTGTAGCCGTAGAAGACCATCGCGCCGCCGTCGTTCGCCGACGAGTTGTTGACGAAGTTCGAGTGCTCGATCAGCGCGCCGCCGTCGGTGTCGTTCTGCGCGTAGAACTTGAGCGCGCCGCCGCCGTGATTCGGGCCGTTGACGGCGTTGCCGCTGAACGTGCTGTTGCGGATCGTCAACGCGGTCTTGCCGGGATCGGCGTTGTTCATGTACAGCGCCCCGCCGCCGTAGAGGGTGGCGACGTTGCCGGTCAGGGCCGAGTCGAGGATCGCCAGGGAGCCGTAGTCGACCCGGATCGCGCCGCCGCCTTCGGCCCGGTTGCCGGTCAGCACGGAGTCGGCGATCGTCACGTCGGGCGCGAAGTTGGGCGCGACGGCGCCCGTGTTGTCGCTGTAGAACGCCCCGCCCAGCCCGCCGGAGAGGCCGCGCGTCAGCGTCAGCCCCGAGATCCGCACCGGCCGGTTCGGGGTGTCGAAGTCGGTGGCGGAGAAGATCCGGTCGAGGTTGTTGCCGTCGACGGTGATCTGGTTCGCGCCCGGCCCCCGGATGTCGATGCCGTCGAAGTAGATCTCGATGTCGCTGTCGGCGCCCGTGAGTGTGATCGTCCCGCTGAGCCCCGACTGGAAGACGACGGTGTCGTCGCCGTCGAGCCGGTTCGCGTCGACTACCGCCTGGCGCAGGCTGCCCGCGCCGTCGTTGTTCAGGTTCGCGACCGTGAACAAGGCCGCGTCGGCCGCCGGAGCGAAGACGACCGTGGCGCCGATTCCCGCGCCGGCCGCGAGCGCCGCCTTCGAGTTCACACCGAGCGGTCGGCGCCGCTTCTCGTCGCGCTCGATCCGATGCCGACGGGCCCTGCGCATCTGACGCTCCGACACGATCCCTCCCGAACTTCAGTAGTCCTTGCCGGTCCGGCTCAGCCGACCAGCGCCTGCAAACCGACGGTACGCCGGTCCGTCGGAGGTTGTCAAGCGCGCCCGCGCGAGTAGGCTAGGCCGCGGCGACCGGGACTCGAGCCGCCGCGGGGACGCTCAGAGCCATGAAGCTCGATACGGAGTTCATCAAGCTGCCGCTCACCTTCGACGTCGAGCGCATGCGCGCCGAGGTCGAGGCCATACCGGAGTCGGACTGGCGCCCGCATCCGCAGGGCCATCCGGGCAACTCCGCCCTGCCGCTGATCGCGCTCAACGGCGATCCGATGGACGACGGTGTCGCGGGGACGATGCTGCCGACGCCGCATCTGGAGAAGTGCGAGTACCTGCGCCAGGTGCTGGCGAGCTTCGAGACCGTCTTCGGGCGCTCGAGGTTGATGCGCCTCGAGGGCAAGTCGGAGGCCACGCTCCACGTCGACACCAACTACTACTGGGCCGACCGGGTCCGCATCCACGTCCCGATCTTGACCAGCCCCGTGATCGAGTTCACCTGCAACGAGCGCTCGGTCCACATGCCCGCCGGCGAGGCCTGGATCTTCGACGCCTGGCGGCTCCACAACGTGCTCAACCCGACGGGCGACCAGCGCATCCACCTGGTCGCCGACACGGTCGGCTCAGCGACGTTCTGGGACCTGGTGGCCCGGGGCGAGCGGCCGTTCGGCGACAACGGGGACGAGCCCGCGCCGGCCCGCCACGTCCCCCATGAGCCGGGCCGCGACGCCCGGCTGGCCACGGAGCGTGCGAACTATCCGCTCGTGATGAGCCCCTGGGAGCAGGGGCTGCTCGCGGACTCCATCATCGAGGAGCTGGCCGCGGATCCCGAGCCCGGCGACGCGAGCGCCTTCGGCGCGGCGATCGATGCCCTGCGCCGCGACTGGCGCGTCGTCTGGGCCCTGCACGGACAGTCGCGCGAGGGGTGGGACACCTACGGTGAGTTGCTGAAGCGCGCGGAGACGGCGATCGCGCCGCTCGAGGGCCGGCTGAAGCTCACGAATAGCACCGACGCGGTCGAGATCGCGCGTCAAATGCTGATCCGCCCGGCGCTCAACCCGCAGCTCGTCGACGGGGCGAACGAGTCGGCGCCACGCCCGCCCGCAGCCGCGGCCGGGCAGGCCGCCCGCGTCGGCGTCGAGCGCGGTGTCTCGCGCTCCGTGACCCAGCATCGCTTCGACCGCCCGATCTTCATCGTCGCGCCACCGCGCTCCGGGACCAGCCTCCTGTTCGAGGCCGTGGCGCGCTCGCCGAGTCTGTGGACCGTCGGCGGCGAGAGCCATCGGGTGATCGAGTCGCTGCCGGGGCTCAACCCGGCGAACCGCGGCTGGGACAGCAACAGGCTCACGCCCACCGACGCTATACCGGGGTTGGCCGAACGCCTGCGGGCGGCCTTTCTGTCGCAGCTTCGCGACCGCGACGGAAACCCGCCGCCGGACGGGGCGACCGGGCTTCGGATGCTCGAGAAGACCCCAAAGAACTCGATCCGGGTGTCGTTCCTGCAGGCGGTGTTCCCGCGAGCGCTGTTCGTCTACCTCTACCGCGACCCCCGCCAGGGGCTGAGCAGCATGATCGAGGCATGGGAGTCGGGGCGGTTCGTCACGTATCCCGACCTGCCCGACTGGCCAGGCCCGCCCTGGTCGTTGGTTCTGACCCCGGAGTGGCGCAAGCTGGCCGGTCGGCCGCTGCCGGAGATCGTCGTCGACCAGTGGGCGAAGGCGACGTCCACCCTGCTCGCCGACCTCGACCGGCTGCCGCCTGGCCGGGTGATCGGGCTCGAGTACGACGCGCTGGTCGCGGACCCCGACGCGCAGATCGAGCGCCTGTGCGAGTTCGCCGGGATCGAGTGGGACACCCGGCTCGAGACACCGTTGCCGACCGCGCGGCACACGGTGACCCCGCCTGAGCCGGAGAAGTGGAGGCGGCACGAGGATTTGCTGGAGCCGTTGCTACCGGCACTCGCCGAGCTCACCGAGCGGGCCCGCAGCCGCGTCGCCGACCCGCCCGCCGTACCCGCTCCGCCCCCGGAGCCGCAAGCGGCCGCGGCGGCGCGGTTTCGCAGCGTCAATACCGGCAGCGTGCCGCAGATCCTTGGACAGCTCGAGAGCTCGCTTCTCGTGAGCACCTATCAGACCGGGAAGCTGATCTGCGCCCGCCGCGCCGGGGAGGGGCTCAACACCCACTTTCGCAACCTCGAGACCCCGATGGGCATCGCGCGCGATGGCGGCCTGCTGGCGGTGGGCACCCAGTCGCAGGTGGTCGAGTACCGCAACCTGCCGCAAGTGATCGACAAGCTCGAGCGGGGGCCCGAGCCGTACGACGCCTGCTTCGTCCCTCGCCGCACCCACTACACCGGCGACGTTCGCATCCACGACATCGCCTACGCGGGCGGGGAGCTGTGGATCGTCGCGACCCGGTTCTCGTGCCTCGCGACCCTTGACAACGAGCACAGCTTCGTCCCTCGCTGGCGGCCGCCGTTCATCACCGCGCTGGCCGCCGACGACCGCTGCCACCTCAATGGCCTCTGCGTGATCGACGAGCGCCCCCGCTACGTGACCGCGCTCGGCGCCAGCGACGAGGCAGGTGGCTGGCGCGAGCACAAGGCGACCGGCGGGGTCCTGATCGACGTCGACAGCTCGGAGACGGTCGTCTCAGGCCTCTCGATGCCGCACTCGCCGCGCTGGTATCGCGACCGGCTCTGGATCCTCGAGTCCGGCGAGGGCACGCTCGCGACAGTGGATCTCGCCGATGGCAGCGTCGAGACGGTCGCCGAGCTGCCCGGGTTCACCCGCGGGCTCGCCTTCGCCGGGCCGCTCGCCTTCGTCGGCCTGTCGCAGGTGCGCGAGGCGACCACCTTCGGCGGCCTCCCGTTGACCGGACGCCTCGAGGAGCGTCAGTGCGGCGTCTGGATCGTCAACGTCGAGACCGGCGACGTAGTCGGCTTCCTGCGCTTCGAGGACCTCGTCCAGGAGATCTTCGACGTCCAGGTCTTGCCGGGCCTCCGCTTCCCCGAGTTCGCCGAGCACGGCAGCGACGCCGTGAACCTCTCCTACGTCGTTCCGGACGACGCCCTGGCCGTGACCGCAGCGACCAGCTCGACCGCCTGAGGGAGGATCTCCGGCGGCAGCCAGTGGCCGGCGTCCGACTCCAGGTAGCGGACGTCGAGGCCGGCGCCGGCCAGCAGCTCCGCGGCTCGCCGGCCGAACTCGACCGGGATCACGGGGTCGTTGCGGCCGTGGTGGATGAGGACCGGCAGCCCGGCGCGGTCATCGAGCGCCGGCGCCCAGTCCTCGACGGTGGGCACGAAGCCGCTGAAGGCGAGGATCGCGGCGGGCGAGGGTCGCTCCGGCCCGAGGCCTACCGCGTAGGACATCACCGCGCCCATCGAGAACCCGCCGATGACGGTCCGGTCCCAGTCGATCCCGCGCTCGTCGAGCAGCCGGTCGAGGAAGCCGGTCAGCAGCTCGTAGCTGTGCGCGAAGGTGGCCGGGTCCGGATAGCCGACCCGCGGCACCAGGTACCAGTGCCTACCCCCGGGCGGCACGTCCGTGAGCGGCGCGCCGGTGCTCACGCCGAGGAGCCTGCGCTCGGGGTCGAGCACGTCGAGGAGGTCGTAGAGGTCGCGCTCGTCGGCGCCCCGCCCGTGGTTGAGGATCAGCGCGCCGGCGGGTTCACCGGCCGGCTCGCGCAGCAGGTGGACGAGCTCGCTCATCGCACCTGGATCGCGCTTCGCCGAACAGCACCGCTCTCTTGTGCTGGCTCCGCGCTCATCGCCGCATGATGGCGCGGGGGTTCTGGACCGGGACCAGCGCGGCCTCGATCTCCTCGCGGCGATCCTCGAGGAACGGCGGCAGGATGAGCTTCTCGCCCAGGTGCTCGACGTCTTCGTCGACGTCGAACCCGGGGCCCAGCGTCGCGATCTCGAACAGCACTCCGCTCGGCTCGCGGAAGTAGATCGAGCGGAACCAGAAGCGGTCGATCACGGGGGTTGGATGCGCGCCACCGGCGATCGCCCGCTCGCGCCAGTCGAGGTGCTCGTCCATGCTGGAGGCCCACGCGATGTGGTGGACCGTGCCCGCACCCTCGATCCCGGGCTCCGCGGGCGGCTCGTCGTAGTGCCAGGTGCCGCCGCGCTGGGCGCCCCGCACCTCGTAGCCGTCGCCGGTGGGGTCGAAGGCGAGGGCGTCCAGCAAAGGGGCGCTGCGCTCGGGGTCGGCGCTGTAGGCGCGCGCGAAATCGAACCCTTGGAGCGCGAACTCCGCCGGCACCTCCGGGTGGTCGGCGATCAGTGGCTGGTCGTCGACGGTCGCGACGATGAGCTCGTGCTCGAGCCCCTCCGGGTCGGCAAAGCGCAGGCGATCGCCGTCGCGCTCGGACTCGTGACCGGCCGCGCGAAGCCGCTCCTCCCAGAAGTCGAGCGCCTCGACCGATCCGACCCGCCAGCCGATCCTGTGGACCATGCCCGCGCCCGCGCGTCCGCGGGGGGCGCCGCGAAACTCGAAGAACGTGAGGTCCGCCCCCGGGTTGCCCTTCTCGTCCGCGTAGAAGAGGTGGTAGACCGTGGGCGCGTCCTGGTTGACCGTCTTCTTCACCATCCGCAGTCCCAGCGTCCCGGCGTAGAAGTCGATGTTGCGCTGCGCGTCGCCGGTGATCGCGGTGATGTGGTGGATGCCCTCGAGCTTCATCGCTGCCTCTTCTCCTAGTGGAAACTGATTGCATGCGCAACTATATCAGATAGTTGCTTCATCAAGCATTGCTACCCTGAGCCGGGTGACGGGAACCTCCTCCTCCGCCCAGCTCTCCGCTCGCGAGCTCGCCGCCTGGCGCGGGATGCTCGCCACTCACGCGAACCTGATCGCTCGTCTCGACGCCGAGCTGGAGCGCGACCACGGCCTGCCGCTCACCTCCTACGAGGTGCTCATGTACCTCGCGGACGCCGAGGGCCAGCGCCTGCGCATGGGCGAGCTCGCCGACCGGCTCCTGCTCAGCCGCAGCGGGATCACCCGGCTCGTCGACCGCCTGGAGGGCCAGGGGATGATCGTGCGCGAGCGCTGCAAGAGCGACGGGCGCGGCTTCAACGCCGTCCTCACCCCCGCCGGCCGTGCCAAGCTCGACGCGGCGCGCCCGGCGCACCTGAGCGGCGTGCGCAGGCACTTCCTCACCCAGCTCGAGCCCGGCGAGCTCGACTCGCTCGCGGCGCTCTGGACTCGCCTGCTCGGCCAACCCCACTAGCGAGGCTTGGACGAAGCGGCCGTTCGCCGCCCGCTACGCTCCCGCAATGACTGTCTTCGAAGCGACCACTCAGGGTACGTCCAGCATCGATCGCGAGAAGCTCGCCGCGCTCACCGAGCGCGAGCTGAAGAAGCTCGCCGATCGAACACCTCAGTCGAAGGAGCGCTATGAGCGGGGGGTCAAGGTGATGCCCGGCGGCGTGCCCTCGTCGTTCCAGGAGAACGATCCGTGGCCGGTCTATCTCGAGCGGGGCGAGGGCGCCCGCGTCTGGGACGTCGACGGCCAGGAGTACGTCGACTTCCACAACGGCTTCGGCGTGATGTGCGTCGGCCACGCGAACCCGCGGGTGGGCGCCGCCGTCAAGGCGCGCCACGATCAGGGAACCCACTTCGCGGCGCCGACCGACGGCTCGATCGTCGTCGCCGAGGAGCTCGCCGACCGCTTCGGCCTCCCCCAGTGGCGCTTCACGAACTCCGGCACCGAGTCGACCATGGACGCCGTCCACCTCGCCCGTGGCGCCACCGGTCGCGACGTGATCCTCAAGATCGAGGGCTCCTACCACGGTCACCACGACGCGGTGATGGTCTCGGTCTATCCGGCGCTCGAGGCGCTCGGCGATCGCGACGACCCGCGCTCCGTCGTCTACGGCGAGGGCTATCCGAAGGCGCTCACCGAGCTCACGCGCGCAGTCCCGTTCAACGACGCCGACGCGCTCGAGAGCGTGCTCTCCAAGCTCGACGGCCAAGTCGCCGGGATGATCATGGAGCCGGCGATGATGAACATCAACATCATCCCGCCGGTTGAGGGCTACCTCGAGCGCGTGCGCGAGCTCTGCACCGCCCACGGCGTGAAGCTGATCTTCGACGAGGTCAAGACCGGCGCCACGATCGCGCGCGGCGGCGCCACAAGGCGTTTCGGCGTGCAGCCCGACATGGTGACCCTGGCGAAGGCGATCTGCGGCGGGTACCCCGGCGGCGCAATCGGGATGACCGAGGAGATCGCCGCGCTCGTCGCCGACGGTCGCGTGCACCAGTACGGGACCTTCAACGGCAACCCGCTGGTGATGGCCGCCGCGCAGGCGGCGCTCACCGAGGTCCTGACCGAGGACGCCTACGCGAAGCTCGAGTCCTCGAACGACTGGCTCCTCGCGCGCTGCGACGAGATCATCGAGAGCTACGGCCTGCCGTGCTACACGCAGGCCCTCGGCGCCAAGGGCTGCGTGATCTTCGCCCCGGAGCCGCTGCGCGAGTACCGCGACTACCTGAGCAAGGTCGACGGCGAGCTGGCGCAGCTGGCCTGGCTCTACCACATGAACAACGGGGTGTTCATGACCCCCGGCGTCGAGGAGGAGTGGACGCTGTCGATCGCCCACTCCGAGGAGGACCTGCAGCGGTTCGCGGACGCGCTCGAGGCGTTCGCAAAGGACGTCACGGCGTCCTGACGGCGAATCGGGGAGCGTGATGGCCGGGGGGCCGTCGATCCGCCTCTATCGCGCCGAGCTTTCGACCAACTGCGAGCGCGTCGGGCTGGCGCTCGCGCACAAGGGCATCGAGGCCCAGTCGGTGCTGATCAGCTACGACGATCGCGGGCCGGTCGAGGCGATCAGCGGCCAGGGCCTGGTGCCCGTTATCGAGGACGCGGGTGAGGTCGTCAACGACTCGGTCGCGATCCTGCGCCACCTCGAACGGCGCTGGCCGGAGCCCGCGCTGTTCCCCGCCGATCCGGCCGCCCGGGCCGAGGTCGACGTGTTCATCGACTGGTTCGAGCGCGTCTACAAGGCGGCCCCCAACGAGCTCGAGGACCAGCTCGAGCGCGACGATCCCGATGAGCGCGTCCTCGAGCGCCGCGGCGCCGAGATGCGCGCGCGGCTCGACGTCTTCGAGCGGCTGCTATCCGGCCGCGAGTACCTGCTCGGGGACACTTTCGGTGCCGCCGACTGCGTCGCCTACCCGTTCCTGAAGTACGCGGCGCACCGCGACCCCGACGACACCGAGCTCTTCCACGTGATCCTCGCCGACGAGCAGCCGCTCGGCGACGACCACCCGAACCTCGCCGCCTGGATCGAGCGCGTCGGCGAGCGCCCGCGCGCCTACTGACGTGGACGACGAGCTCGCCGAGCTGCGCGCCCGGGTCGCCGAGCTCGAGCGACGGGTCGCGGTGCTGTTCGAGCAGACCGGCGCGAGCGACTGGGAGGCCGCGGCGGACGCGGCCCCGCCGGTCTCCGACGAGGTGCGGCTGCTGCTCGAGGCGGGTGAGCAGAAGCGCGCAGCGGAGCTCTACATGCGCGAGACCGGCGCCGGGATCGGCGAGGCCGCCGCGGCGCTGGGCGAGGTGGTCAAGGAGATCCGCGCCCGGGGGCCCGAGGCTCCCTGATCCGGCTCAGGCGAGCGCCGCGCGCGCCGAGGCGAGGTCGTCGGTGACGACTACCAGCCTGACCCCGCCGAAGGTCGTGTAGGCGAGCTCGATGTTGACGCTCGCGTCGGCGAGCGTGCGCGCGACCTCGCCGAGCGTCCCCGGGCGATCGTGGATGTCGATCACCAGCGCCTCGCGCTCGTCGGCGACCCCCATCCCGGCCTCCTCGAGGGCGCCGCGTACAGCGCTCGCGTCGGCGTCGTCGACGAGGATGTGGATAAACCCCTTGCCCTCGCCGGTCAACGCGCACATCCCGAGCAGGTTGATACCGGCGTCACCGGTCGTCTCACCGAGCCGGGCGAGCTCGCCGGGGCGGTCCGCGAGGATCACCGTGAGGTCAGTGGCCACCGCGCCCACTCTAACCTCAACCCGAATGAGCAACCGCCTCGCGGCCGAGACCAGCCCGTACCTGCTCCAGCACGCGGAGAACCCGGTCGACTGGCATCCGTGGGGCCCGGCGGCGCTGGAGCGGGCGACCGAGCTCGACCGCCCCGTCCTGTTGTCGATCGGTTACTCGTCCTGTCACTGGTGCCACGTGATGGAGCACGAGTCGTTCGAGGACCCCGAGACCGCACGCTTCATGAACGAGCACTTCGTCCCGGTCAAGGTCGACCGGGAGGAGCGCCCGGACGTCGACTCGATCTACATGGAGGCCGTGCAGGGGATGACCGGACACGGCGGCTGGCCGCTGACCGCGTTCTGCGACCCGGAGGGCGTCCCCTTCTACGGCGGCACCTACTTCCCGCCCGAGCCCCGCCACGGGATGCCGAGCTTCCGGATGGTGATGGAGGCGGTGGTCGAGTCCTGGGCCGGCCAGCGCGAGAGGATCCGCGAGTCGGCGGAGCGCATCCGCACCCAACTCGCCGGCGTCGCCCGGATCGAGCCCTCGACCGAGCTGCTCTCCGACGAGATCGTCGGCGCCGCGGTCGAGCAGCTGCGCTCGGCGG
This sequence comes from uncultured Solirubrobacterales bacterium, assembly GCA_963729075.1. GTDB lineage: Bacteria > Actinomycetota > Thermoleophilia > Solirubrobacterales > 70-9 > WHSW01. The sequence goes on from CAVSMU010000007.1 coordinate 283,550, forward strand.
CCGACATGCGCAACGGCGGCTTCGGCGGGGCGCCCAAGTTCCCGCCCGCGTCGGCGCTCGAGCTCCTGCTCACCCGCGGCCGGACCGACGTGGTGGAGGTGACGCTCGACGCGATGGCCGCGGGCGGGATCAATGACCAGATCGGCGGTGGATTCGCCCGCTACTCGGTCGACGCGGTCTGGCTGGTCCCCCACTTCGAGAAGATGCTCTACGACAACGCGCTGCTCGCACGCGCCTATCTCCACGGCTACGAGGCCACCGGTCACCCGCGCTGGCGTTTGACCTGCGAGCGGACCCTGGATTGGATGCTCGCCGAGATGCGGGGCGACGAGGGCGGCTTCTACTCGGCCCTCGACGCCGACTCGGAGGGCGAGGAGGGGCGGTTCTACGTCTGGACGCCGGACGAGATCCGCGCGGTGCTCGACGCGGCCGGCCTCGGCGAGACAGCGGGCGAGGTGATCGACCACTACGGGGTCACGGAGCGGGGCAACTTCGAGGGTCGCAACGTCCTCCACCTCCCCGCCGGCGGCGGCGCCGAGCCGCCGCCGCGGCTCGATGAGGCGCGACGAGCCCTCTACGAGGCGCGGGCGCAGCGGGCGTGGCCCGGCCTCGACGACAAGCGCCTGCTCTCCTGGAACGCGCTCGCGATCGGCGCCCTGGCCGACGCAGGGGCCGTGCTCGGGCGCGGTGACTACCTCGACGCGGCGCGCGCCTGCGCCGAGTTCGTGTGGGAGCGGATGCGCGACCCAGGCGGCCGCCTCCTGCGCACCTGGAAGGACGGCGAGGCGAAGCTGAACGCCTATCTGGAGGACCACGCGTACCTGGTCGAGGCGCTGCTGACGCTGTACGAGGCGACGTTCGAGGTGCGCTGGTTCGACGCCGCGCGCGAGACCGCCGACGCCATGATCGATCGCTTCGCGGATCCGGACAACGGCGGCTTCTTCACCACCTCCAGCGATCACGAACAGCTGATCGCGCGTCGTAAGGACGTCGACGACCACCCGATCCCCTCCGGCAACTCGTCGGCGGCGCTCGGACTGCTGCGGCTCGCGGCGCTCACCGGCGAGCACGAGTACGAGCGCCACGCGGTCTCGGTCTTCCGTCTGTTCGCGCGCGTCGCCGCCCGCCACCCGCAAGCGGTCGCCCACCTCCTGCGGGCGATCGACTTCCACTTCGCCACGGTCCGGGAGGTGGCCCTGGTCTCACCCGAGGCCGGCGATGGCCTCGATCCGCTCGCCGCCGCGGTCCGCTCCGCCTATCGGCCGCACGTCGTCCTCGCGGGAGGCGCGGAGGGCAGCGAGCGGCCGGAGCTGCTGCGCCAGCGGGTCGCGGTCGAGGGCCGGGCGGCCGCCTACGTCTGCGAGGGGTTCGCGTGCAGGGCGCCGGTCACCGGGCCGGCCGAGCTCGTGGCCGCGCTGGACGCCTGATCCTTGGGTAGATTCCAGGTATGGCCGAGGCGAAGACCGAGAGCAAGCCCAAGCGCAAGAAGGGCGCGAAGGCGGTCGCCAAGGAGTACTTCGAGGCGGTCGCGGCCCAGAACGTCGACAAGATGATGTCCATGTGGGAGCCGGGCGGCAGGGGCTCGATCTACGGCATGGTCGAGCTCGAGGTCCCCGGGACCTACAGCGCCTGGTTCCGGAACCTCTTCAACGCCTTCCCTGACTTCGCGTTCGAGACCCTCGACATCGTCGCCGCGGGCGAGCAGGCCGCGGTTCGCTGGCGCGCGACGGGCACCTTCACCGGTCCGGCGCGGTTCGAGGGACTCAATCCGAACGGCGCCCGGGTCGAGGTGGAGGGCATCGACCTGCTGACCGTCCGCGACGCCAAGATCCACCAGAACCTCGCCTACACCAACGCCGCCGAGATGGGCCGCCAGCTCGGCGCGATGCCGCCAACCGGATCCGTGGGCGAGAAGCTGATGCTCGGCTCGGTCAACGCGCTCACCGCCGCGACGGACGCGGTGCGCAAGCTGCGCGAGCGCGGCTGACCCCACCCCCGCCCTCACTGCGTGGGCTGAGTCGCGGGCGGCGCGCTAGAGGATCGAGAGGAACTTCTCGATCTCCCAGGGCGTCACCTGGACCCGGTACTCCTCCCACTCCTCGCGCTTGATCTCGATGAACCGCTTGAACGTGTGCTCGCCGAGCACCCGGAGCACGAGCTCGGACTCGGCGGCGATCTCGATCGCCTCGCCGAGCGTCTCCGGCAGCTCCTCGATGCCGCGCTGGGCGCGCTCCTCGGGCGTCAGGTGGTAGAGGTTCTGCTCCATCGGCTCCGGCAGCTCGTAGCCCTGCTCGATGCCCTCGAGGCCCGCGTGCAGCATGCCGGCGAAGCACAGGTAGGGGTTGCACGCCGGGTCGGGGCACCGCAGCTCGGCGCGGGTCGCCTGCTCCTTTCCGGGGTGATAGAGCGGCACCCGGATCAGGGCCGAGCGGTTGCGCCGCGACCAGGCCAAATACACGGGCGCCTCGAACCCGGGCACCAGGCGCTTGTAGGAGTTCACCCACTGGGCGAACAGCGGCGCGATCTCGCGCGCGTGGCGTAGCTGCCCGGCGATGAACGACTTCGCGGTCGCCGAGAGGTAGTACTGGTCATCGGCGTCATAGAACGCATTGCGGCCCTCCTTCGACAGCGACTGGTGCACGTGCATTCCCGACCCGTTCTCGCCGTACAACGGCTTCGGCATGAAGGTCGCATGCCAGCCGTACTTCATCGCGTACTCCTTGACCACGATCCGGTACGTCATGCAGTCGTCGGACATCGCGAGCGCGTCCTTGTAGCGCATGTCGACCTCGTGCTGTGAGGGGCCGACCTCGTGGTGCGCGTACTCGACGTGGATCCCGAGCTGCTCGAGCGCGAGGATCGTCTCCCGGCGGACGTCGGAGCCGGCGTCGAGCGTGGTCAGGTCGAAGTAGCCACCCTCGTCGAGGATCTCGGGCGTCCCGCCCGGCGGGCGGGCGTCCTTGAAGTAGAAGTACTCGAGCTCGGGCCCGATGTTGTAGCCGTCGAAGCCGAGGTCGGCCGCCCGCTCGAGCGCGCGCCGAAGGATCCAGCGCGGGTCGCCCTCGTAGGGCTCCCCGCCGGGCACCTGGATGTCGCAGAACATGCGTCCCGTCGCCTTCTCCTCGGGGCGCCAGGGAAGGACCGCGAAGCTCGACGGGTCGGGCATCGCGATCATGTCCGACTCCTCGATCGGGTTGAACCCGGTGATCGAGGACCCGTCGAAGCCCATCCCGCCCTCGAACGCGTCCTCGAGCTCCGAGGAGTTGATCGAGAACGACTTCAGCTGGCCGAGCACGTCCGTGAACCAGAGGCGGATAAAGCGAACGTCGTTGTCATCCACCGCGTTCATCACGTCGTCTGCGGTCTCGGTGCGAAGCGGCTGGTCGGCCATCTCTCCTCCGGATGCTCGGGCGGTTTGTCGGGGCGCCAACCCTATCCCGCACCGCACGGTATTGACGCCTGCGCTACTCTGACTTACGTCCGGTAAGTACCTAGCTAAAAGTAAAGTAAAGGCGGTCTAACGGCTAGGTAAGGAGACCGGCGGGACAACGGAGGACACACCGAATGACAGTGAAGACCGATATCAGCCGCTTCGACATCCACGACGAGCTCACGGCTCCCGACGGCAGCGTCACGATCCTCAAGGGGGTCCAGGGCGCCGGCGGCTCGATCTCGAAGTTCATCGGCGTGCTCGCCGGAGCGCCGGCCGCGCTCCGCTCCTATGCCCGCATGCGTCACGAGCTGCGCGGCGGCTCGCTGCCCCAGGCGACGCGCGAGCGCATCGGCCTCGCGGTGGCGGAGCTGCGCGGCGACCCGTACTCGATCGCCCAGCACGCGAGGACCGCGCGGGCGGCGGGCCTCGGGCTCGACGAGATCACCCGCGCTCGGAGCTTCGAGTCATCCGATCCGAAGCAGGCTGCGCTGCTCAGCTTCCTGGAGGCGCTCGTCGCCGCCGACGGGCGCCCGTCCCAGCACCTTGCCGAGGAGGCGCGGGAGCACGATTGGACCGATGAGGAGTTGCTCGAGGCCGTCGCCCACCTGGCGATGAACGAGTTCCAGAGCCTGATCGCCAACGCTGCCGCGCTGCCCCAGGACCAGTCCGACTCGGCCGTGCTTCCGAACGCCGCCTAGCGATAGCGCCGACGCCGCGTCTACCTGCGCTGCGAGCGCGTTAGGTGCCGAGCTTGGCGACGCGAATGTGGTCGGTGTACTCGAACTCGAGCGCTCGCGCGGTAGCTTGGGTCAGGTCCCACTTGGCGCCGTTGGCGAACGGGCCCCGGTCGATCACCTTGGTGCGTACGTAGCGGCCCTCGTACGCAATCACCACCTTCGACCCGCACGGGAGCGTCCTGTGGGCGACGCCCGTGGTGCGCCGGGCGAGCGTTTTGCCGCACGCCGTCTGGTTGCCGAAGAAGCCAGGCCCGTACCAGGTCGCACGCTGCCGGGCCCAGTCGAAGGTGGCGAATTCGTCGCACTCGGCGGCGCGCTCCTTCTCGGTGCAGTCGGTGGTGCCAGCCGCGGTCGCGCCGGCGCCGGTCCCGCCAGCGTCGCCGCCACCACCGATGCCGCCGGACGAGCCGGCGCGAGCGCTCGCGACGCCGGCGATCATCGCGACCACGGCCATTGCGACCGCCCACAGGGCGATGCGGTCCGGGCGGTTCGCGGGGCGCCTATTCCGGCTGCCGTTTCGGTTGTCCATTGCCGCAGCGCGGCGGGTGCGAAGCTCGTCCATCGCTCTTTCGATCGCTTGCGGGGTTAGCTGACGGGCTCGCGCCGAAAGAGATGGCGCTACGCGGCGGATGCCTGCGATTCGCCCCGAAGAAGGGATCCCCCTTGACGTGGGTCCCCCGCTCCCCGCTATGTACGGCGGGGATTCAGCGCCGCGCAGCCTAGCAAAGAATGAGGTTGGAGTTTGCACCTTGTGAGCGCTTGCTAACCAAGTGTTGTTCGCCACGATCGGGTGCGCTACTACCGGTCTCGCCCGTCGGGCTCGGGGACCCAACTCGCGCACGCTCGCTTGCACCCCCGGCCGTAGGATCGGGCTGTGAGCGCTGCGGTGGTGACCGGGGCGGGACGTGGGCTGGGGCTCGAGGTCGCCCGCGCGGTGGCGGCGCGCGGTCTTGCGGTCAACGTCACCGACGTCGACGCCGCGGCCGCCGACTCGGCCGCCGCCGAGATCGGCGGCGCCGCCTGGGGATCGACGCTCGACGTGCGCGACGCCGAGGCCTGCCGCGCGATCGCGCGCGAGGCGGCAAGTCGCGCCGGGTCGCTCGACGTCTGGGTCAACAACGCGGGTGTCCTGGCCACGGGGCACGTCTGGGAGCACGACCCCGAGCTTCGCCGCGCGCTGTTCGACGTCAACGCGCTCGGCACGATAAACGGGACGCTCGCGGCGCTCGAGCTGATGCGGCCGGCGGGCCGGGGACACGTGATCAACGTCGTCTCGCTGGCCGGGCTCGGCGCTCCGCCCGGGGAGGCGCTCTATGCGGCCACCAAGCACGGCGCGATGGCGTTCAGCCTCGGGGCGCTCGCCGACCTGCGCCGCTCGGGGTCACGCGACGTCTGGATCTCCGCGGTCTGCCCCGACGGGATCTGGACGCCGATGCTCCACGACAAGCTCGACGACCCCGACGCCGCGCCATCGTTCTCAGGCGTGCTGCTCCGCCCCGAGCATGTGGCGGCGCGGACGGTCGAGCTGCTCGATCGCCCCCGCGCAGTGCTCACCATCCCGCGCTGGCGGGCTGGCTTCGTGCGCGCGTTCGACGCCTTCCCCGGGCTGGCCGTGCGGCTGCTGCCACTGTGGATGCGAGACGCCCAGCGCCGCCAGCGACGCTGGAAGAAGCGGATCGAGGGTGGCGGCGGGCCCTGAGTCGCGGGCGGGCGGCGGCGCGCCGCCGCCGAGCGTCTGGCGGGTCGCGCGGGCGATCCTGCCGCTTCCATTCGTGGCCACGGTCATCGTCCCGGCCCTGATCGTCGCGACCGATCCCGACGCGGTCGGGTCGGGAGGCGGAGCCCTACGGGTGGCGGCGATCGCGGCCGGCGCCGGGCTCATCGGCGCCGGGCTCGCGCTGTTCGTCGCCACCGTAAGGCTCTTCGCGGCGGTCGGCCGGGGCACGCTGGCGCCCTGGGACCCGCCGCGACGGCTCGTCGTCCGCGGGCCCTACCGTCATCTGCGCCATCCGATGATCAGCGGGGTCGCGCTGATCCTCGCCGGGGAGGCGCTGGCGCTCGCGTCGGGCGGGATCGCGATCTGGCTCGCGGTGTTCGTCGGCGTCAACGCGCTCTACTTGCCGCTGGTAGAGGAGCCTGCGCTGCGGCGCCGGTTCGGCGCCGACTACGACCGCTACACGGCCAACGTGCGCCGCTGGATCCCGCGGCTGCGACCGTGGGAGAACTAGAAGGGGCCCCGTCGCCGCCGCTACGCGCGCACGGCCGGCGTCAGCGACCGCAAGCGCGTGACCCCACACACGCTGCGACACGTGTTCGCCTCTGAGCTCCTGCGCTCCGGAGCCAACGTGCGCCAGATCCAGGAGCTACTCGGACACAAGCACCTCGACTCCACCCAGCGCTACACGCGCGTCACCGCTCACGAGCTGCGCGGTGCTGTCAAGCGGCTCAGATTCGCGCGCTGACTCAGCGCGTGCCGTTGAGCGCACCCGGCGCCTGGGCTGGCTCGCGGCAACTCGTCCGTGCTGCCCCTTTTCGCGAAGCGATACCGACGGTGCTTGACGTTCGACTCCCGCTCTAAGAGAAAGCGGGCGCGGCGACGCTAGCTTCTGTTTCGGCACCAAGAGAAGGCGTGGAGTCGGTAACCCGGGTTGGCAGCGGCACCGGCGCCAGGCTCCGATCGCTTTGACGTGCGGTCTTTGGGCGACTAGGGTGGACAGAGCCACTGGATCACCAGTAGCTGGAAGGGATTTCCACGAACTCATCGACCACGGGCCCCGTCGCGGGCTCGGTGCGCAAGGTGCTCCTCGCCGCCGCAGCGTTGGCTGGTGTCTGTCTGGTCGCGCTCTCGGCCGGCGACGCGGGCGCCGCCGGCGCGCCGGACCGCACCCCGCGGGCGAACGGCGTCGGCGCCCCGATCGCCTGGGGCGTATGCGATCCCCCCGGGCCGGATCTCCAATGCGCCCGGATCCGGGTGCCGCTTGACTGGGATCGCCCGAACGGGCGCACGATCAGCCTCGCGCTGATCCGCCACCTGGCCAGCAAGCCCGAGCAGCGGATCGGCACGATGTTCGCCAACCCGGGCGGGCCCGGCGACACCGGCGTCGGCCTGGTGCAGGGCGATCCCGATGGGCTCGACGCGTTGGGCGACGGTCGCTTCGACGTCCTCAGCTGGGATCCCCGCGGCACCCACGCCAGCACCCGGGTCAAGTGCTTTACCAGCCAGCGCAGCGAGTCGCGCTTCTGGGCCGGCGTCTCGATCCCCATCACCAAGGCGGAATCGGAGGGCTACAAGCGCACGGCCGCCGCCTATGCCAGGCGCTGCGGCGAGGTCAGCGGCTGGCTTCTGCCTCACATCTCGACCGCCGACACCGTCCGCGACCTCGAGCACCTGCGCGTCCTGATGGGCGAGGAGAAGCTCACCTACCTCGGCCTCTCCTACGGCACCTACCTCGGCCAGACCTACGCCAACATGTTCGGAGACCGGATCCGGGCGATGATGCTCAACGGCATCGTCGATCCGGTCGCGTACTCGAAGGGGTCGGAGGCGAGGCTGGCCGCCACCGTCAGACCGTCCGACGCGGTCTATGACCAGTTCCTGGCCCTCTGCGACAGCGCCGGACCGGAGCGCTGCGCGCTCGCCGGCGGCCGCCACACGGCGGCCGAGCGCTTCGACCGGCTTTCAGCGCGGCTAAAGCGCGCGCCGATTCCGGCTCCTGGGCGCGCAGCCGCCCCTCTCGGCACCCCAGAAGCTGGGCTACGCGGATCTGCTGATCTCCCAGTTCTATGCCGATCAGGGCTCCCAGGACGTGGCCGACCAATGCCGCGAATCTCGCCGCCGCGCTCAGAGGCGACGGATCGACGCTCGAGAGCGCGGCCACCGCCTCCTACACGCCCGGCGCCTGGGCCCTCATAACGCCGTCGACGGCGATCCAGTGCGCCGACGCGAGCGCCCACCGGAGATTGCGGGCCTGGCCGTCGGTGATCGCGAGATTCGCTCGGATCAGCCGCCTCCAGGGCGCGCTACAGGGCTGGTGGCAGTGGGCTCCCTGCGCCGCCTGGCCGGTCCGCGGCGAGGACACCTACCGCGGTCCGTGGACCGCCTCGACCCCGAATCCGATCCTGTTGATCAACTCGACCTTCGACCCGAATACCGGATATGCCAACGCCGTGCACGCCGAGCAGCTCCTGGGCAACGCGGTCCTGATCACCCAGGAGGGCTACGGTCACACGACTTCCCAGAACCCGAGCGCCTGCGTCAACAAGGCGATTACCGACTACCTGACCGAGCTGATCACCCCGCCGAGGGGCACGGTCTGCCAGTCCGAATCAGCAGCCCTTCGATCCGGATTTCGCTAGCCGACCGGCCAGAGGTCCGGATGGGCAGAAGTAGCGCTTGGACGAGCTCCGGGAGCGAGCCGACTGTCGCTCGTCGCGCGAAGGGAGAGCGAACGGCAGAGGCGTGATGCCAGAGCGGCGTGACCCGCCCCGACTCCATCAGCCGTGCTGACTGGTAATGCCCTCGTCCAACGGCGCATCGGGGCTGTCGATCCTGCCCGAGTGGTGGAGGAAGACCCTCACTGGTTCGTGATCGAGGCGATCGAGGAGCTCGACCTCGAGCCCTTCCTCTCGGTGGTCGGTCCCGAAATTCCTCGCCGCAAGGCGATCAAGGACTTCGGTGTAAGCGTCGGGCCGGATCCTGCCCGTCCTCCCCGAGCAGAACTCCCAGCAGATCGCCAACCCTCCGCTGCTCCGTCTCCTGCGTCAGGGGATGATGCAGCGGTAGCTCGGGCCTGACCTTGTAGACGTTTCGCCGACCAATTCGCTCCCGAACGACGTAGCCGTCCTCGACCAGCTGGGAGACGATCCGATGAGCGCTTCGCTCCGTCACCCCCACGGTCTGGGCGATATCGCGCAGGCGAATGCCGGGGTCGTGCGCGACGCAGAGCAGGACTAGAGCGTGGTTGGTGAGGAATTGGTAGTCGGGCATCTGCTTCCTCGGGTCGCGAGCGAGCCTCGGCATTGATCAGCGCGATGAGTATCTAGCTTTATATCACTAGATACGAATAACATGATACGCTTATCCAACACCTGCCCCCTGATTGGAGGGTTTCATGTCCGTTCTTCTCATAATCATCCTGGCGATCATCTGGGTGGCCTTGGCCTTCTGGCCGGCCCGGGTTGCCGGCCGCAAGGGCCACAGCTTCCTGGGCTTCTTCATCTTCAGCCTGTTCTTCTGGCCGGTCGCGCTGATCGTGGCTTACGTCGTCGACGACCGCACGGCGGTGGTCCGGGAGGCCCGCCCCGACCACGACCTAGCTCTCAAACCGCAAGGTTTGTTCAGCCTCGCGCCCCGGGCGTCTGCTTTTGCATCAGGGCAGACGTCTGGGAGCGCCTGTTTAGGTCCGCTTCCTTCCCCATCCTCCTGGCGGTCCACAGCAGCCGCTTACGACCCGACGTTTGAATCGGTTACGAGCCGAGCGAGGGAGGCGCGTCGGCGGCTTGCTCGCTCTCGAGCACGAACAGCTCCACCGCGAAGTCGGGGTCCTGGTGGTTGGCGCTCATGAAGGCCCGGACGTTGTGCGCGGTCAGTCGTTCGATCGTCTCGACGAACCGTGCCCGCATCGTGTCCTGCCAGAGCTGTCTGGCCTCGCGCACCTCATACCACCTGCCGCCCTCGAACAGCGTCTGCTCGCTCGCCGTGTAGCCCCCTCCCAAGACGACGACCACCAGCTCGGGCTGCACATACGTGCGACAGCGGGTCGGCCCCTTGCCGTAGTGCTGCTTGTAGAGGGCAACCACCGCGTTCGATATCTGCTGGCGCAGGGCGCCATCCCCGCCGCCGGGCTCGTCCGTCTCCGGTGTCTCCCCGGAATTAAGGTCGTCGTCTTTCACGGTGCGCTCCTTCCGATGGCCGCCACGCCGCGGCAATGCCGGGGTGCGGCGTTGCCACGTGGGTCTCATCTCGGCCGTCCAAGGCAGTCCCCTCGCGGCCTAACCGCACCCGAGCCAACAGTAGCGCTCCGTCCCGAGCAGGGTTAGGAGGCCCCCGACGGGGGTTGGCTCCGCCAACACGGCGTCCATCGGACTCGCAGTGCCAGGTGTCTCACCTAGGCGTCGATCAGACTCCTATGCGGTGCCGAGGCCGGTACCTCGATCTCGGCCCAGATATTCGGCCGTGCGCCGTCGCCGACGCCCCAGCGGTCGGCCAGCCGGTCGATGATGAACCGCCCCCAATCAGCAAACGGGTCGGTCGGGACTACGTCATGGTCGGCCGTCGCCTGAACCGATGGCGCGACGGGCCCCCTCGCCTCCAGGCGAACTGCATCCTCGCGCAGCTGAACGGTGAGTCCGATGGGCTCGCCGTCGAAACCCGGCGCCTGGCCGGTGACCTGGGCGATCAGCTCGCTCGCCAAAAGGCCACAGCTGCGGCGCGAGCTCTCCTCCAAGCCGTCGAGCAGTGCCTCGACCTCGCCGGTGGTCGCCTTCATGCTGCGCGACGGCGCAACGCGCAGGCGGTGTGTGACCCCCTGATCCCGGTTCCCGTTCGCGGAAACCGGCGCGCCTCTCGCGACGTCGCCCTGAAAGGCCCGGTCGCGTGCTTCATCAGCAGCGGTGCTGAAAGCCTGGCCCCCGCCGGTCGGCCAAGTGTGGTCCGACATGAGTGTGTACCTCCTGCGCGGCCCTTCCCGCGCCCGGATGGACGCGGTCCGTTCCACATTGAATGCAGGCCGGCTACTCGTACGGACTCGCTTTGACGAACGCCACCGCGGAGCGGTCGGTCTACCGACAGACTACCCCGATCGCCGCAGACCCGAAACAAAGCGCCGGGCCCGGCCGAGCCGCAGCCTCAGCGGATTCCAGACCTAGGCCCGCGTCGAGGCATGAACGTGAGCTACCGCGACACCGGGCATCTACGCACTCCTGACCCACACCAGCAGCTGGGCCGCCGCATTCCGCTGCCAGTTCCGCCCCTGTCGCGACCAGGCGTACAGCCACAACGCAGATCGCTCGTCGTCGACCAGGCCGGGGATCGCGTGAATCTGATCCTCGATCACATCGAACGGGGTGCCCGAATGAATCATCCCAGCCACCTCGCGCTCCGCTTGCATCAGGCCCATGATCTCCCCTTTCTTGAGTTGGAGACATGTACCGGATTTCATGCCTACCACGCATGGACCCCACATGGTTGGGATCTCGCCACTCCTCGGGCCCTTTCGCCGCAACTTGCGGAAGGAAGCTGGCCCAGAAGCACCAGGAAAGCCACCGAGCAGCGCCGAGCCCAGGCGGCGGTCTTGCGCCGAAAGCGCCGCGAGGCTGCCCTGGTGGTGCGGATCGTCGCGCCGGCCCAGAAGCGCGCCTCGCTTCGCTGGCTGATCGCGCACGAGACCGAGCTTCTGATCCTCGGCGTGTGCGTCGCGGCCTCGTTGGTTGCTGGCGACCCACCCTCCGTTCGCGAGCGCCGGAGAACAAGGAGCCTTGCGCTGAGTGCGGGGAAGTATGTGGCGCGCTCCCGCTCTGGACGAGCACCGGGAGCGCACTGTTGCTTGTCACGCGAGCGAGGCGTGGCACCGCTTCGTTGGCCGCGCGACCTGATCTCGCGTCATCGCCCACCTGAATCGGGTCGGCCGGTTGTGACCCGCGCAGCGAAAACGTGACGAGTCCCTAGCTTCTCGACCCATAGGAAAACCCCGCCGGAGCGGGGCTTTCCCTTAGCTGGCCTGTAAGCCGGATTCTGTCGGGTGCAGCCATCCTTCTAGCCGGGTCCTAGGTCCCGGCTGGGCTTTCGCCCTGCGGCCTACCTGGATCTCGCCGGGCCGGGTCGTCGATCCTGCTTGGCCTTGCACCGGGCGGGGTTTGCCTGGCCGCCACGTCACCGTGACGCCGGTGCGCTCTTACCGCACCATTTCACCTTTGCCTGTGCGCGCCTCACGTGTTGGCGCGCCATCGGCCGTTTGTTTCTGTGGCACTTTCCCGCGGGTTTCCCCGGGTGGGCGTTACCCACCGCCCTCGCCCTATGGTGTCCGGACTTTCCTCGAGGGGCATTCACCTCCCGCGACTGCACAGCCAGCGGTTTGATTGTACGGCGCCGATGCGGTTCCGCGGAACCGCCGCCGGCTTAGGAGAGCTCGGACCCGCAGCCCTCGCAGCCGGTCTCGCGCGCGATCCGCCCGCCGCAAACGGGGCACTCGGCGCGGCCGCTGCTGGCGAGGCCCTCCCAGGTGCCGAGGACCACGTCCTCGAGCGAGATCTCGCCGGGCTGGAACAGTCGCGGCGCCGAGCGCGGCGCCGCGGACGGATCGTCGCCGAGCACCGTCCGCTCGCTTGTCGCGACGGCGCTCACGTCAAACCCTTCGGAACATCCCGACGACCCGGCCGAGCAGGTGGGCGTCACTGGTGCGGATCGGCTTGTAGGCCTTGTTGGCCGGCTCGAGGCGGACCTGCTCTTTCTCCTTGTAGAAGCGCTTGACGGTCGCCTCCTCCTCGATCAGCGCGACGACGATCTCCCCATCGCCGGCAACCTGGGTCGGCCGGACGATCACGTAGTCGCCCTCCAGGATCCCGGCATCCTTCATCGAGTCACCCTTCACCCGGAGGATGTAGTCGCCGGTCTCGCCACCGATCACCTCGGGGACCTCGAGGTACTCCTCGATTCGCTCCTCGGCAACCACCGGCTCGCCCGCGGCGACCTCGCCGACCAGCGGCAGGCCGGGGCTGCGAATCGCCTTCTTCGCCTTGTCGACGAGCAGCTCGATCGCGCGCGGCTTGGTCGGGTCGCGGCGCAGGAGCCCGATCTTCTCCAGGTTCGCGAGGTGAGCGTGGACCGTCGAGGACGAGTGCAGGCCGACGGCCTTGCCGATCTCGCGGACCGTCGGCGGATAGCCGTACTTGGCGGCGTACTTGCCGATGAAGTCGAAGATCTCCTTCTGCCGCTTGGTCAGATCCACTGCTCGCTCGCTCCTCTCGGACGACGCTCGACGTTGCCTTGACCAGAACACATGTTCGGGATGGTAGACCCCCCTGCGGACGGATGCAACACGCCGGCTGCGGCCGCGAGCGAGGCGCCGAGTCCGTCTAGAATCGCCTTCCCTCAAGCGGCTGTGGCGGAACTGGTAGACGCGCAAGGT